>CAVWJN010000001.1:0-688823 GCA_963755255.1 uncultured Actinomycetes bacterium
CTTCTGCACGAAGGTCTCGATCTCCGCGAAGTTGGAGCCTGCGTCTGGGCCGTTGGCAGCAGGCGTGTCGGAGCCTGGTTTGCTCACGAAGTAGGCGGCGCCAAGCACGAAGGCGGCCAGCACGATGGCGATGGCGATGCTTCGGCGCCGCGCACGGAGGCGGCCCGTTGTTCGACCCACCACAGCGTCGCCCGCTTCGACAGGGTCGGTCGCAGCAGCTCTGTCCGGCTCACTCTCGCTCGCGCGCATCACGGTGGCTCCCTCTCAACCTGATGTCGTTCTGCCGACCTCTCACCCTAGGCCACCCAGTCGCACGTGGCACGAGGCACTGTGCCACTTCGCCTCCGTCGACATTCACGGTCTGACTCACCGTCCTTCTTCCAATACCTGCTTGAGCTTCGCGCAGTGGCCCGCGAATTGGCGCTTCAGCGTGCGCCGCAGGAGAGGCTCGGCGAGGCGCAGGGCGCCCGTCGGCTGGCCCTGGGCGCCGAAGCGCATGAGGGTGCCGCTTTCGGTCGGCTCGAGGCTGATCCGGGCATCGACGGGCAGGGCGCCTTCGATGACGTGCAGCGCGAATGCCCGGTCGGGCTCGTACTCGGACACTTCAACCAGGGACTCGAGCTCCTTGCCGCCCGCGCGGTGAACCTCACGCAGCCGAGTGCCGAGCCCCAGCGGGCCGTCTCCCTCCTGCACCGCTGACACGGTGTTGGTCTGCCAGGTAGCGAGCTTGTCAGGATCAGTGACGTAGGCGAAGACGTCGGCGACAGGCCGCTCGATCTCGGTGTCGATCGTGAACTGGATCATCAGTGCTTCCTTTCTCTGAGGAGATCCCACCAGGTCGCAAACGCGGTCTTGCGCCAGCGCGGCCCCGTGTCCAAGCCTGCGAATACCCGGGCAAGGAACGGTCCCGCGAAGAGGTCGAGCGCGGCCTCGGGCTCGATGTCGCCTCGCAGGTCGCCACGCTCTTGGCCGCGCTCGATCAGCGCTCTCACAATGGCCCGGCGAGGATGGAGCACGCTGCGCCGGAACGCATCGATCAACTCGGGGTGGCGCTCCTGCTCAGCGATCAGGCCGCCGATCAAACCCACGTACGCGGCACCATCTTGCGGGAAGCCCTGCTCCACTGCTTGCGACAGCTCGGCTCGCGTATCCCCTAGGTCGGGCGGATCGAGCTCGGGTAGCTGACGACCTATGACAGCCGTCACGAGTGCCGGCTTGTCCGAGTAGCGCCGATAGATCGCGGGCTTGCCGACACCGGCGGCGCCTGCCACCGCCTCCATGCTCATACGCGCAAAGCCGCGCTCGCCCAACAGTCTGAGCGTCGCCGCCTCGATTGCGTCGTTGACGCCAGGGTCGAGCGGCCTAGCCACTCGTATAACGTAACAGAGCCGTTACGTAATATCGACTCGGATGGTCTTGCTCCTGGGCGGTGCGGCGGCTCAGATCCGCGCTTTGAGGTGGCTTAGACCCGTAGCAAGAAGGCCCGAAGACAGCATCGTCGCGCCCAGCAACGCGGTGTCGTCTGACTTATGGATTCAAGCCATTTCGGCATGGCTGCTGGGGTGAAACTGGGCTCGCCTGGACTCGAGCGACCTCGAATCGAGAGACTCAGGAAACTTGCCGCTAAACGGACGGTGTGCGGCTCGCGTTTCCCCGTGTTCCACCTGAAACCCCCTGGAAACAGGGGGTCAGGGTACGTACGTGACACTTTGGTTGTTCGTGTTACCCCTGCAAATCGAGGGGATGGAGCTAAGCGGATTCGAACCGCTGACCTCCTGGGTGCGATCCAGGCGCTCTCCCAGCTGAGCTATAGCCCCGCGAGGAGACATTCTAGCCGCCGCCGAAGCGGCACAATCCAGCCAATGGCCTCCTACGAAGTCAACGAACGTGCCGTCAAGCGAGCTCGACAGCTGATTCGTGCCCGGCAGTATGTGCTCGATAGCGACTGGGGGGAAGCGCAGCCCGACGCCGAGGCAGAGAACGCATTCCTCGAGTCGCACTCGTGGACGGAGTACTCGGAGTGGCACCTCGGCTTGACCGAGGGCGCGTCGGACGAGACGAAAGCACGTTACGCCTTCGTCTACGGCGACTTACGGCGACTGCACCGCACAGGCCTGATCGCGTGCGTGTACCGCGCGGCGGAGTGGCGGCACAAGGAGGTCGAACTGGCCGCGCATGAGCTGCTGCAGCTACTGGATCGATCGAGCGGGTGGAACGTCTAGCCCTGGAGACGGCGCTCGGTGTACGGGAGGAAGTGCCCCCGGCAGCGCTCCTGCACATCTGGGCTCCCAGTCGTTTCCGCTGACACGACCTCGACACGCGGCGGAGCCACAGCGACAGCGCTCGACTCACGTCGCGCGCGGGGTGCGCTTCTCGTCGAGCTTGCCGGCGCGGATCGTCGCCGCCATGTCCTTCGACTGCTCGCGGTAGATGCTTCCGTCCTCGAACTCGATCACGGGGTAGTACTTCTGGCCCGAGAGCTCGATGATGCCCTGCCGCTTCCGCCGCGAGATCGGGTGCGAGACGACCTCGTATTCGATGCCCATGTCGTCGAGGGCGTTCTGTACGCGCGAGCAGATGTCGAACTGGAGCCAGCCGAACGAGCAGCGGTGGAGGATGACGGCCATGCGAGGACGATAACTTCCCCCGATAGCTGAACGCGTCCTCACGCTGCGGGAGCTGAATCGCGCGCTGCTGGCACGCCAGCACCTGCTAACGCGGGCGCGGCTGCCCGTCGCGCGCGCGATCGAGCGTGTCGGTGCCCTGCAGGCGCAGTGGTCGCCGGCGCCCTACGTAGCCCTCTGGACGCGGCTGGAGGGCTTCCGGATCCCGCAGCTCGAGCGCGCTCTCGCTCAGAAGAGGGTCGTGAAGGCGACCCTCATGCGGTCGACGCTCCATCTCGTGTCGAGCGCCGACTATCCGGTCTACGCCGCAGCGATCGTCGACGCCCGGCGCACGAAGGTGGAGCGCTCGTTCCCCGTCGATCTCGACGTGATCGCCGACCGCCTTCGCAAGGCTACGACAGAGCCGCCGCGGACATGGGACAGCTGGCGCACGCTGATGATCAGCCTTGCGGGACGCCCGATCAAGCAGGGGGAGATCTGGCCGCTGTGGACGGTCGCATTCATGCACGCGCGGCTCGTCCACTTGCCTCCGTCGGGGACGTACAGCTTTTACCGCGGCGCCCACTTCATCCCGTACGAGGAGTGGGTCGGCGCAGCTCCTGTCGTGCCGCCCGAGCCGATGAGGCATCTCGTCCGCCGCTACCTCGCTGCCTTCGGCCCGGCCACGATCGACGACATGGCGTCGTGGATCGGCGTGCCGACGCCGGCGATCCGGGCAGTCCTCGACGAGGCGCCGCGAACGTTCCGCGACGAGGCCGGCCGGCTGCTGTACGACGTCGCACGCGCACCACTCCCATCCGCAGACACGCCGGCGCCGCGCGCCTGCTTCCCAAGTGGGACTCCTCCCTGCTCGCCTATGCGCCCCCTGAGCGCGCGCGAATCCTCCCCGACCGCTACCGCAAGCGCGTGATCGCGCCGAACGGCGACGTGGCGCAGACGATTCTCGTCGACGGCTTCGTCGCCGGCACGTGGAAGGTCGAGAAGAAACGCCTCCAGGTCGAGCCCTTCACGCGGCTTCCGAAGGCAGTCCGCGACGAACTCGAGGCCGAAGGCGAGCGACTGCTCGCGTTCCTCCCGTGACGGTCCGTGAGCGGCCGCGTGCTCACTCAGCGGGAGCTGAATCGCGCGCTGCTCGCGCGCCAGCTGCTGCTCGAGCGCTCGTCGCTGTCCATTCCCCGGGCACTCGAGCGCATGGGAGGCATCCAGAATCAGTACGCGCCGAACGCGTACATCCGGCTCTGGGCGTGCCTCGAGGACTTCCGCCGCGAACAGCTGACACGGGCGCTCGAGCGCCGAACGGTCGTCCAGGGAACGCTCATGCGGACGACCATCCACCTCGTCTCCGCGCGGGAATACTGGCCGTACGCGGCAGGCCTGCAGCGAGCTGTTCGCGAATGGCAGCTGCGGGTCGACAAGGCGACCCCTCGTGAGATGCGGGCGCGGGCGGCGAAGCTCAGGGCGGCGCTTCTCTCTGGCCCAGTCCCGGCGAAAGAGCTCGACGGACGTGCGCAGCTCTGGGAGTACGTCGTCCGCGCGCCCCCGTCGGGGACGTGGGAGCGGCGCCGCGCGGATCACTATGCGCTCGCCGAGCAGTGGGTCGGGCCGGGCGATGTCTCGGAGGCGGAGGGCCACGACCATCTCATCCGGTCGTACCTCCGCGGTTTCGGTCCGGCCGCGCTCGAGGACGCCTCGTCCTGGGCCGGGGTCCCGGTTCGCCTGCTCGCCCCCGCGGTCGAGCGATTACGGCTGCGCCGCTTCCGCGACGAACGCGGCCGCGAGCTGCTCGATCTCCCCCGTGCTCCGCTGCCGCCGGCCGATACGCCTGGCGCCGGTTCGCTTCCTGCCCTGGTGGGACGCGGTCATGCTCGTCCACGCGCGCCGCACGGGCATCCTGCCGGAGGAGTACCGCCCCGTCGTCTTCGACAACAAGAACCCGCCCTCCGTTCCGACCTTCCTCGTCGACGGTCGCGTGGCGGGGGCGTGGCGCTACGACGACGGGCGCATCGAGCTCGAGCCCTACGAGCGGCTGTCGCCGGCGGTACTGCGGGAGCTCCATGCGGAGGGCGTGCGTCTGGCCGCGTTCATGGGCGACGGCGGATGAGCGTGACGCCGTCGCGCACCGTCAGTAGGACGGACGTCACGCGGTCATCGTTCTTGACGTGCTCGTTGAACGCGACGATCTCGGGCCGCGAGCCGTCGACCGCGCGTCCGCCGGACAGCGTGTTGTCGGCGGCGATCAGACCTCGTGTGGAGAGTCTCGGCAATACGGCCTCGTAGTAGACGATGTAGCCCGTCTTGTCCGCGTCGATGAAGACGAAATCGAAGTCGCCCTCGAGGCTTGCGATCGTCTCGATTGCCGGGCCCAGGTGCACGGTGATGCGATCCGCATACGGGCTGCGGGAGACATACCGGCGGGCCACCTCCGCGCGCTGCTCGTCGATCTCGCACGTGTCGATGCGGCCGTCGGGAGCGAGCCCGGCCGCCATCGACAGCGCCGCGTAGCCGCTGTACGTCCCGATCTCGAGCACTCGCTGCGCACCGACGGCGTGCACGAGCAGCTCTAGGAACCGGCCCTGAACGGGACCCGCCAGCATCTCCGGTAGTGGCAGGGTCGCCCTGGTCTCCGCCGCGAGCTCGGCAAGGAGCGGGTCGGGAGGTGTTGTGTGCTCCTCGGCGTAGCGCTCGATCGACTCGGGAACGATCACGAGAGCGCCTCCTTCGCTTCTCGCAGCCGGTCGATGTGGCCGCTCGCACCCTCGAAACCACCGCCCATCGTCGCGAGCGAAAAGTGCGTGGCCCCGAGCGAGCGCCACTCGTCCGCCGTCTGCCGCCATTCGTCAGACGTTCCCGCGGCGACGTTGATCCGCTGCTCGACTCCGAACGAGGCCCAGTCGCGCCCGGCCTCCTCCAACCACTCCCGCATCTGCTGCATCGTCGCCGGCCAGCCGCCCTCGAGCGGCCGTTGCGGGAAGAAGCCGTCGGCCAGTAGCGCCGTGCGGCGCAGGGCGCGCTCGGCGGAGCCGCCGATCCAGATGGGGATGGGCCGCTGCACGGGCAGCGGGTTGATGCCGGCGGCCGTGACCTTGTGCCAGCGGCCGTCGTAGTCGATGACGGGCTCCGTCCACAGCCGCCGCATGAGGTCGATCTGCTCCTCCAGGCGGCGCCCGCGATCGTGGAAGTTCATGCCCAAAGCCTCGTACTCGACGGGGTTCCAGCCGATGCCGAGCCCGAGGCGAAAGCGTCCGCCCGTGAGCACGTCGATCTCCGCCGCCTGCTTGGCGAGCAGCGCCGTCTGCCGCTGCCCGGTGATGACGACGCCGGTGACGAGCTCGAGGCCGGGCGCGAGGGCGGCCAGGTAGCCGAAGAGCACGAGGATCTCGTGGAACATGTGCTCGGCGCGATAGGGGCCGACGAGATCCGGATGGCGGGCATCGTCCGCTCCCAGCACGTGGTCGTAGGCGAGCAGGTGGTCGAAGCCGAGCTCCTGCACGGCCTGCGCGAATTCGCGCACGCCGCCGGGGTCGGCGCCGATCTCGGTCTGCGGGAAGACGACTCCGAGCTTCATTCGCGCTCGACGCGCGAGCCGCCGACGATGGCGTCGCGGCCGTCGGCGAAGCGCACCCACGCCTTGCCCTTGCCGTCGTAGTCGGGCGACCACACGATGAGCGTCGCCGCCTCGCCGCCCACCGTCACGGGCTCCGTACCCTCGGGCTCGGCTCCCGACCAGACGCGCACGAAGGGGTTGGCCTCCCATTCGTCGCCGATGGTCGTCTCGTCCGTGTGTCCCGGATAGACGCGCAGCTCCCGAGGCAGTGTCATCAGCACGTCCATCACCGACCGCTTGACGGTCTCGAAGTCGCCGCCGCCGACCGAGTTCTTGAACAGCGTGTCACCGGTGAAGACCACTTCGCCGTTGGCCACGAACGCCACGCCGTCGTCCGAGTGACCGGGCGTCGGTAGCGCGTCGAAGCGCAGGCCGCCCGTCTCGACCGCGCCGGTGACGACCGGGCACGAGAAGCGCTCGACGAGTTCGTCGTGTCCGGCGACGTGATCCTCGTGGCCGTGCGTGGTGAGGATGTGCGTCACGGTGAGACCGTGCTCGTCGACGGCCGCGAGCAGCGGCTCGAGCGGCGCGCCCGAGTCGACGAACACCGCCGTCCCGCCGGGCTCGTCGTAGGCGAGGTACGCCTTCGAGAGCCAGCGAGGATCCATACCGCCGATGACGTGCACGCCCGTAGCCTAGTAAGCAACGGAGGGGCCGCGCAGCGCAGCCCCTCCGTTCGTTTTCCGACTCCGATGCTCGGGTCAGTTCTCGACCTTGAAGGATCCCTTCAGCTTCGGGTTCGCGTCGGAGAAGAACCGGTACGTGCCCGGCCTGAAGACAACCGTCCACGTGATCTTCCCGGCCTTCTTCAAGCCGGTCTTCTTGTCCACCCCCGGGCCCTTGAGGTGGAAGCTCTGCTTGGACGACCGGTCGGAGACGGCGACCGTGTCCGCACCGGCCGCGAGTGTCTTGACGCGCTGATTTGTCGAGCTTCATGGAGATCGTCGTCGCGCCGACGTCTGCCCTTCAGGATCACGCCGCTCGAGATGGTGCCGGGCACGAGCTTCGTGAAGTCGGGCAGCCTCTGGATTGCGCCGAATTCCTTCGCAAGCTGCGCGAGCTGGAGCAGCTTCTTGCGATCGAGAATCGGGCTCCAGACGGGCAGCCGGATGTCCCGCGTCGCCGCCGGCAGCAGCGCGCGGATCTCGTCCGGATGACCCTGTGCGTAGATCAGTGACTCGTTGAGCGCCAGCCGGAACTGCCGCGACAGCGCCGGGTTCTCCTTCGACCACGCCGTGCGGGCGACGTAGACGCCGTTGGGCAGGAACGGCATGATCGCCGGACCCGGCGCCATCACGATGCGCGCGCCGTCCTGGTTCATGGACTGCGACATGAACGGCTCCGGCATGTGGGCCGCGTCGACCTGGCCGTTCGCGAGCGCGGTGCGCATCGCCGGGAACGGGATCACAACCAGCTTGATCGAGTTCTGATCGACGCCCACAGCCTTGAGTGCGCCTCTGATCACGACCTCGCCGACGCCCTTGAGCGCGTTGACAGCGATGGTCTTGCCCGCAAGGTCCTGCGGCGTACGGATCGAGCTCGACCCCTTGACCATGAGGTTCTGCCAGTTGTCGGCGATGTTCGTGCCTTCGACCTCGCTGGCCGCCGCCGTCACGATGTCGATTCCCGACGTGTTGGCGATGAACGCGGGCGTCCAGCCGATGTAGCCGATGTCGCCGTTGTTGTTGGAGAGCGCGAGCACGATGTCGTTACCGCTCTGCAACACGGTCTTCTTGATCTCGATGCCGCGCTTCTCGAAGAAGCCCTTGCTGATCCCGAGGTCGAGCGGAAGGCCGTTCGCGATCGGAAGCGTGTCGACCGTGACGGTCGCCAGCGCCCGATCCGAGGCTCCCGCCGACGCTCCGACGAACACAACCAGCGCCCCGAGGACGCTGCACAGCATCGCGGCCGAGAGAGCGAGCCCTCGCCGACGAGTCTTTTCACCGGACATTTTCTGATCCTCCCTTTGTCGATCCCCACCCCTAGCCGCCACGATTATCCGCGCGCGCGGCCGGAATTGCCACTTCAGTCGGTAGCGGCGGCCTGGCCGGCCAGGTCCGCCTCGGCCTCGTCGGCCGCAGACTGGTCCCGTTTGATCAGCCGGTACACGTGCGTTCGCAGTTGCGCGAACTCCGGAAGCTCCTTGGTCTCGATCTGGTCACGCTTGTCCCCGAGCTCGACCGCGACGATCTCCTTGACGTGCGTCGGCGCGTGCGTGAGCACGACGATGCGGTCCGCGAGGTACACGGACTCGTCGATGTCGTGGGTCACGAACAGGATGGTGACGCCGTGGTGCTCGCGCACGCTCAGGACCAGATCCTCGAGATCGTCACGCGTCTGAGCGTCGACGGAGGCGAACGGCTCGTCCATGAGCAGTATCGACGGCTGGTACGCGAGGGCCCGCGCTATCGCAACGCGCTGCTGCATGCCACCCGAGAGCTGCCATGGGTAGTGATCCATGAACCTCGCCAGACCCATCTCGTCGAGCGCGTCCTCGACGAGGCGTGCCCGCTCGTCTCGCTTCACCGCCGCCTTGTGTCGCAGAGGCAACGTGACGTTCTCGCGCACCGACATCCACGGGAACAGCGACCGGCTGTACTCCTGGAACACGAGCGCCATCTCCTCCGGCGGAGAGGTGACGAGCTTGCCCCGGAGCATGACCTCGCCGTGGCTCGGCGGCAACAGGCCCGCGATGCACTTCAGCAACGTCGTCTTGCCGCAGCCGGACGGCCCGACGACGCACACGAACTCGCCGTCTGCGACCGTGAAGGAGACGTCCCCGATCGCCTCGGTCGCCTTCTCGCCGATCCCATACGTCTTGCCGAGTCCCTTGATCTCCAGCATCGGGTGTGTGCTACTTCGGAGTGGCGGCGCGCCAGCCCCTGTGCCAGGCCAGCGCGCGGCGCTCGAAGAGGTTGAAGATCAGGTTGAGGCCGTAGCCGAGCACGCCGATCAGCAGGATGGCCGCCCACATCGGTCCGAGCTGGAAGGTGTTCTTCGAGATCAGGAGCACGTAGCCGACGCCGTTCGTGCTCGACCAGTACTCGGTCAGCACCATGATGATCACCGCCAGCGAGAGGCTCGTGCGCATGCCCGCGAAGATCTGCGGCATCGCCGCCGGCATGATGATGCGGCGAACGGCCTCACGCCAGGGAATGCCGTACGACCGTGCCGTCTCGACGAGCGTGGGCTCGATCCCACGCACGCCGTCGATCGTGTTCAGCAGGATCGGGAAGAGGCAGACGAACGCGATGAACGACACCTTCTGCGTGTTGCCGATCGAGTGGAGCAGGACGATCGAGATCGGGATCAGCGCCGGCGGCGGCATCGCCCGCCAGTACTCGACGTGGGGCATCGCCCAGAGCGCGCGCCCAGCGCGACGAGGCCGATCGGGATCCCCAGAGCGACGCCGAGGACGACCGCGATCCCGAAGCCGAGCAGGATGCGCTCCACGCTGGGGACGACATGCGTCTCGAACTGGGAGAAGAGCCACAGATCCTGGAACTGGACGAGGATCGTCGACAGGCGCGGGAACTTCGGATCGTCCGCGCTGCACCGTCCACAGCTGCCAGGCGGCGAGAATCGCGATCGGCACGGCGATCTCGGCCGCGATCACGAGCACCCGGTACGTGCGCGGGCTCAGAACCGGTCCTCCCGCTGGGAGGGATGCCACCGCAGCACGCGGCGCTCGACGCCGACCATCGCGTAGTGGATGGCCACGCCGAGGAAGCCCGTGGCCAGCGCGAGCGCGTACACCTGGTTGGTCAGGCCGTACGCCTCGGCGAAGTTGAGCATCGCGCCGAGGCCCGGCGTGCCCATGAAGAGCTCGGCCGTGAACGCGAGGATCAGCGCGACGGTCGACGCGATCCGCAGCCCCGTCATGATGTACGGGACAGCGCTCGGCAGGGTGATCTTGTACAGCCGGGCGTGCCTCGGGATGCCGAACGAGCGGGCGGTGTCCACTGCGATCGGGTCGACGTCGTGGACGCCGTACATCGTCTGCACGAGCAGCGGCCAGAACGCGCCGAACGTGGCGAGGAAGATCTCGCTCTGCAGGGTCGTACCCAGCGTGAGGAAGAGCAGGGGGATGAGCGCGGCGGACGGGATCGGCCGCAGGAACTCGATCGGCACGCGGAACGCGCGCGCGGCGAACTGGCTCGAGCCCAGGGCGATCCCCAGCGGCACCGCGAGCAGCGTCGCGAGCCCGAGGCCGATCGCCCAGCCGCGCACCGTCTGGCCGAACGCGATCCAGAAGTCGGAGGTCTTCACCATCGTCCAGAGCTCGCCGAAGCTCGCTGTCATGGACGGGAGGTCTCGCTCGTCGATCAGGCCGCCGCGCGAGATCAGCTCCCAGACGGCGAGGGCAACGAGGATCGACAGCACCGGGATGAGGAGCTCCGCAGCGCGCGTCGTGCGCGCCCTGGTAGCGCTAGCTCTTGGGCGGGCGACAGGTTCAGCGGCCGCCGCAAGGTCGCCGGTAGCCGACATGACCGATGTATATACCGCATGGAGCGAGCCGGTCACGCGCCGGTGCCTCGTGCCGCCCTCGACAGCATGGGCGGCGGCCGAAGCCGCCGCCCATGCTGTCCCCAGCCGCCTCCCTACTCAGTGGCCCCTGCTCGCAAACGTGAGCAGCGCGGCAAGAGCCACGAGCGCGGCGGCAACTCCCACCACGACGAGCAGGGCGTAGAGGCTCACGGCTCGAACTCGAGCACGACGTCGCACTCCCGCAAGCAGGCGAGCTCGTCCTGCATCGCCGTGCGCACGCTCAATGGAGCGTTTCATCGAGGTTCACTCCTTTCTCAGTCTCAGAACGTCTGCCAGTGAGCGCCGCGGTGACACGCCGCGACGCGGCTTCTACGGCAGCGGCCGGGTTAGCCGGGGCGTTCTGAGAGAGAAAGGCAGGGTTCTGGCCCCACGAGATTCGGTCCGGGCCGGGCCAAACGGCCTGCCCTCGGGGCCAAGAGCATGAGCGCGCAAAGGAGCGCCACGGTGAGCGCCGACCCGGCCGCACCCGCACCTGCGGCGGCCGTGGCGGGCAGATCCACCGGGAAACGCGGTCCGAAGGGGAGAGCCGGGGCCCGGGAGGAGGAGGAGTCCTCGTTGCCCCTGGCATTCATCGGAGCCGCCGGCGGCTGCCCCCACGGGCTCGCCTGCAGGCGATCGTGCGACGAAGCAGCTGGACCACCGCCGATGCGTGCTGCCGCGCTGGCGGTGAGCTGCATCGTCGGCGCTCCAAGTGGCGTTGCTGCCTGCTCGAGAAGCACGCTGGAAAGAGGTGAAAGCGGCGTTGGCGCGGCATTCTGCGCGCCGTTCGCGGGCACGAACGCCGTTTTTGGGCTCGTTCGCTCCGCCGTCGGGGCAGAGCTACCGAGCAGGCCCGCGGCATCGATTTCAGGGATCTTGCTCGTCGCGGCCGGCGAAGTGCCGCCGCCAAGCCCCGAAGCCTGCTCCACGGTGTCCACAACGGGGTCGAGGACGGGATCGATACTGCGCTTGACGTCGTCCACGACGCCGCCGACGGGCGTGCCGTCGACGATGTCCTCGACGGCTCCGACAGCACCGGAAACCGTCTTGTCGAGGGTGTCGCCGACTCCTGACAACGTCTCGTCCAGGTCGGGCTTCGCCTCCTCGACGACGTCACCGACGACCGTCCAGCGTGTCGTCGACCGCGCCGGTCGCGTCGTCCAGCACATCGCCCACTACCCCGTCGCCGTCGCCCTTATCGTCGCCGAGCAGGTCGCCGACGAGACCGTCGGCGCCGTTCGCGCCGGAGGCTGCCGCGACTTCGTCAGCGTCTGCCGGCAGCAGGCCGGCCTGCGCGATATCCGCGCCGGCGACGAGAGCGAAGATTGCCGCCGCCGTGGCAACGCTTGCTTTCAGCGACACGGCCACGAGTCTCGAAGTACCCACGTGCATCGGTCGTTACACCCATCCGTGACCTAGCAAGAGGCGAGGGGATGCGACGGCGGGAGCCGCCGCATCCCATGCACCGGTCGTCGACTAACCGCGCGAGGAAGCGACGATCATCACGATCGCCGCGCCGGCGATCCACGCCAACCACGCGAAGAGCCCGAAGAAGCCGACCGTTCCGAGCGAGGCGACGCCGAGGACGACGCCGGTCCAGCAGAGCCAGCCCGGTGCGCCGGCCCTCCGTACGGCCAGGGATGCCGGGATCGCCATCAGCGCCGCGCCGATGCCCGCCATCGCGAATGTGAACCAGCCGATGTCGTCCATCGCGAGATACGCCTCGGCCTGACCCAGCGCCAGCGCCGAGTCGTCCGGCATGTCGAGAAGCGGGGCACTCCAGATCGTGAGGGCGAGCGCGAGGCCGACGGTAAAGATGACGCCGCCGACCAGCAGCAGCGTCGCCTCGCCGGCGGTTGCGATCCTGCGTACGCGGGCGTGAAGCCCGCTCACGAAGCCGGCACAGAGAGCGACCGAGGCGAGACCGAAGAGCCCGGTCGCGAGCAACCAGCCCTCGTTGGACGAGGCGTATGCGACCACCTCGGCCGGCGTCTCGCCGGTGTCGCCGCCGGCGGGTGAGAAGAGCATCATGAGGAAGCCGCCGACGAGCGCCAGGCCCGAGAGCGGTGCGAGCAGAGGTGCCCACGAGCTCGCGGAGCGAGCGACGGGCACGTCGATGGTGGCAGTGGTCATTTGCGATTCTCCTTTTTGTAGTAGAGGCCGTTCGCGAACTACAGGCCGAGGACGGTCGGGGACTGGGGCTCGGCGGCCTCGTAGGTGGCGCGGTAGCCGAGCAGCCGGCCGAGCGGCGCAGCGAACGCGAGACCGAGCCGCTGGAGCCACGCCGGCGGGAAGGGCAGGCGCACGTCGTCGAAGTGGTGCCTGGCGATGACGGCCAGACGCAGTGGGTTCGGCAGGCCCCGCTTGTTCACCTTGCCGTCGCCGGCGAGCGTGAACATCGTGTCGATCAGCTGCTCGAAACCGAGCGCGGGCCGCACCTCGCACACGAAGTGCGCCGTCTCGTCGCCGATGTTCTTGAAGCGGTGCGCCGTGCCCGCGGGGACAGCACACGCGGTCTCCGGGCCGCGCGACGACCGTCTTCTTGCCGACGCGAAACTCGAGCTCGCCCGAGAGCACCTCGAAGCGCTCCTCCTGGGCCGGGTGCACGTGCGTGGCCGCGACCGCGCCGTTCGGCTCGACGTACGTCTCGACGATGACCGACTCGCCGTTCGTGTCTGCGCTCGTCTTGCGGAACACCAGCGTCTCGCCGGTGACGGGGTTCGTGATGGACTGGCCGGTGGTGATCATGTCGCCTCCTTCGGCGTCGTTGGTTGACGCCAGGCACCATGGAGCGGGCGGCTTACGAGCCGCCAAAGGTCTGCTTAAGGACGAGGTTCAGGGGGACGTATGGAGTTCCGGCTCTTGGGGCCGCTGGAGGTGCTGGGTGACGACGGTGCGCCGATTCCACTCGGTGGCAAGCGGCCGCGCGCGCTGCTGGCGCTGCTTCTGCTGCACCCGAACGCGGTCGTGCTCGCCGATCGGCTGATCGACGGCGTCTGGGAGGAAGACCCACCGGCAAGTGCCCAGAGCGCCTTGCAGGTGCACGTCCATTCCCTCCGCAAGACGCTCGGCGCCGACCGCATCGTCACGCACGGCCGGGGCTACGCCTTGCGCGTCGACGCCGAGGAGCTCGACGTGGAGCGGTTCGAGCGCCTCGTCGCCACGGGGACGCGAGCGTCATCTAGAGACGGCGCTCGCGCTGTGGCGTGGTCCTGCACTGGGCGAGTTCGCAGGCGCGCCGTTCGCCCGCGCCGACGCAGCACGTCTCGAGGAGGCGCGCCTGGCCGCACTCGAGGCTCGGATCGCCGCGGACCTCGCAGCGGGACGCCACACCGAGGTCGTGCCCGAGCTCGACACGCTCGTCAAGGCGAGCCCTCACCGCGAGCGCTTTCAGGCCCAGCGCATGCTTGCGCTCTACCGATCAGGCCGTCAGGCAGATGCGCTTGCCGCGTATCGCGACGCCCGGACGGCGCTGGACGACCTCGGGCTGGAGCCGTCTCCCGAGCTGCGCACACTCGAGCAGCAGATCCTCCGGCACGATCCCGAGCTCGGCGGCGCCGGTGGGGCCTGTCGCTCCGATTCGCCCTGTGTCGGCCGCGCTGATCGGGCGTGATCTCGAGCTGGCGGCGATCGAGCGCGTTGCTCGGCAGGCCCGACGTGCGCCTGGTCACGCTGACCGGCCCCGGCGGAACGGGCAAGACGCGACTCGCCGTCGCCATTGCCGAGCAGCATCCGGGCGCCGCGTTCGTCGACCTCTCGCCGCTCACCGACGCCGAGCTCGTCCTGCCGACCATCGCGTCCACGCTCGGGCTGGGTGACGTCTCGGGCAACGAGCTCGAGGCGATACGCGACGCGACTGCGGATGCCCGGCTCCTCGTGCTCGACAACCTCGAGCACCTCGCCGGCGCATTCGGGACCGTCGCCGACATCCTCGACGCTGCTCCCGCTCTCACGATCCTCGCCACGAGTCGCGTGCCGCTTCGGATCTCGGTCGAGCAGGAGTTCCGGGTTCCTCCGCTCGGACTGCCGGAGGCCGGCAGCGAGTCCGCCCGGGCAGCGGACTCGGATGCCGTGCGGCTCTACGTCGAGCGCGCGCGCGCCGAGTTGCCCGACTTCTCGCTGACCGATGCGAACGCCGGCGCCGTCGTCCGCATCTGCCGCGCGCTCGACGGGCTACCGCTCGCGATCGAGCTCGCGGCGGCGCGCGTGCGCGTGCTCGGCCCGGACGGCACCGCGAAGCGGCTCGGTGAGCGCCTGGCGCTCCTGACGCGAGCCGCCCCCGACCTGCCCGAACGCCGGCGGTCGCTGCGCGCGACCATCGACTGGAGCTACCAGCTGCTCGACGAGCCCGCCCGCCACGTCTTCCGCGTGCTCGCGGTCTTCGTAGGCGGCGCCACGCTCGAAGCGGTCGAGGCGGTCGCGGACGACGGCGTCGACGTCCCACGGAGCCTCGAGACGTTGCTCGACGCGTCGCTGGCGACTGCGACCAGCGATCCCGACGGACAGCCACGCTTCGGCCTGCTCGAGACGATCCGCGTGTTTGCCCTCGAAGAGCTGGAGACGCCATGGCGAAGCCGCCGCGGCACGGCGCCGTTACCTCGAGCACTTCCTCACGCTCGCCGAGGAGAGCGAGCTTCGCTCCCGAGACGGCGTCACCGCGGATCTGCTCGACGAGCTCGAGCTCGAGCGCGACAACTTCCGCGCCGCAATCGCAGAGGCGGAGGCCGATCCGGACCCCGAGCTCGAGCTGCGGCTCGTCACGTCGCTCCGGTTCTTCCACAACGTTCGCACGAGCGAGGAGGCACGCCGCATGGTGGCGCACGCCCTCGAGCGCCGAGCCGGCGCCTCCCCCGGCCAGCAGGGGCGAATCCTCGTGTCCGCCGGCATCCATGCCATTCACGTCCGCGACACCACGACGGCGTTGGCGTGCTTCGACGAGGCGCAGCCACTGTTCCTCGAGGCCGGGGATGTGCGAGGCGCGGCGCTGGCCGATGCGAACGCCGCGACCGCGCTGAGCCAGCAGGGCGACACGCGTCAGTCGATCACTCGCGCCGAGCGAGCGCTCGAGGGCTTTCGGGCGACTGGGGCACTCGGGGCGGAAGGGCAGATCCTCGCCAACCTCGCTCAGAACTACGAGACTCTCGGTGACCTCGAGACGACCCGGCGCTATCTCGCCGAGTCCCTCGACGTGCTCGACCGGCTGGATCACCCGGAAGGCCGCGCGTTCACGATGGCGATGCTGGGCTACGTGGCGGAACGCGAGGGCGACCTCGAGGAGGCGTCACGCTGGACGATCGAGGCGTTACGGGTCGCCGGACAGCTTGCGCAAGGAGGAGTTCGTGGCCTACGGGCTCCTGTTCGCCGCCGATCTCGTGCAACGAGCCGGCGAGGAGCGTCAGGCGGCCGAGCTGCTCGGCGCCTCGGATGCCGCGTTCGCGCGCGCTGTGGTCATTCCTCAGGAGGACGAGGCCGCCCGCCGTGAGCGCGTTGGCGACCGCGCCGCCGCGCATCTCGACGCCACAGAGCTCGACGAGGCACGCGCTCGGGGCGAGGCGCTCGACCTCGAGCAGGCCGTGGCGCTGGGCGTGGCCGCTCTCGAATCAGCCTGAAGCCGGGCTCGCCTGCGCACGCGGTGTGGTCGCCCGAGCCAGAAGCACAGCCGGCGGTCGCGAGAGCACGAGCGAAAGGGCGACGAACAGCACCCAGATGGTGGCGGCGAGCAGCACGTGCACGAGCACGAGGCCCCAGGGCAGCGCGTTTCGGTACTGCACCTCGCCGACGATCGCCTGCGCCACCAGCGCCGCGAGCAGCGCGCCCCACACGAAGAGGACGCCGGGCGCCTCCCGGCGGCTGCGCATGAGCAACGCGCCGAGCGCGAGCACGCAGATCCCGAACACCGCCGCCACGCGGACGTGCCAGTAGACGGTCTCCGTGATGGCGAGCCCGAGCCGCTCGACGTCCGAGTCCGCGCCCGGATGCGGCCCTGACGCTGTCGCCACCCCTCCTGTGACGACGAGGGCGGCGCACAACGGCAGACCTGCCCACACGACCGCCCGACGCATCCAGTTCGGTCGAACGGGATCTCCCAGTCCCCGCTCGTGACTCCACGCCTCGACTACCACCACAACGGTCGAGCGCGACGACGACGAGCGCGAGCAGGAAGTGGGACATCACGGCCAGCGGATGGAGGTCGAGGATCACCGTCACTCCACCGAGCGGGATCTGCGCAAGGCCGCCCAGGAAGGCACCCAACGCGGCGAGCCGGCGAACCCGGTGCAGCCCGGACGTCCTGCGCGCCGCGAGCCACGTGACGAGCGCGAACAGGATCCCCACGGCCGCGACGACACGGTTCCCGAACTCGACGAACGCGTGGAACCCCTGCTGCGGGTACGGCGTGTCGCCGCAGCGCGGCCAGTTCTCGCAGCCCAGCCCCGACCCGGTCAGCCGCACGAACGCGCCGGAGGTGACGACGACGAACATCGCCCCCAGCGAGAGCGACGCGAGCCTCAGGAAGCGCCTCGCCGACACTTCGCCGTGCCACCACGCGCGAAGAGTTGCCAGCACAGCACGAGCCTAGACTCCCGCGGCATGGCCGCCGGGCGCCTCCCCCTGTGGGTGTGGACTCTTCCGCTCGCGTCCGGAGTGGCCGCCGTCCTCGCCTGGACGGTCTGGTGCCACACCGAGCGCGGCACGTGGATCGGGGGCGTGCTCATCCTCGGCTCGGGCGTGCTCGTGCTCGCCTTCGTCCACGAGTCGCTGCCGCACCGGCGAGGCTTCCTGGGCAGGCTGGGTCGCTGGGGGCTCGCCTTGCTCGCAGGGGCAGCCACGACGGGAGTCGTCTTCCTCGCTGCCGGGCTCGGGTACTACCTGCGGTGCCCGCCCTTCTGACCAGGATCCTCGTCGTCGTAGCCGGCGCGCTGGCGTTGGCCGGCGCCGCGCACGCCGCTTCGGTCGCCGTGATCGTCGTGCCACGCTTCCCGTTGGAGAAGTACGCGGCACGCGGGGCGGTCGGCCTCATGCCTCCGGGAGACGGAACGACGGTCAGCGGTGAGGGCGCGCTCGCGGCGCTCGTCCGTGGGCGAACGAAGAAGTCGCTGCTGGGGGGCGTCCCCGGCGGCGTGCCGACCATCGAGCTGACGACACGGCCGGCCGAGGTCACGATCTACGTCTCGCTGCCGCCGCCGGGCACCCACCCGAACGACACGCGCTACCCCCTGGCAATCGTCGGCGGCGGCTACCACGGCATCCTCGAGTCGCCGTCCACGCGCATTCCGGGCCTCGTCTCGATCGCGGACGTCGCGCCGACGGCGGTGGCGCTCGCCGAGGACGAGGATCCGCGCATCGGCTGGACGGCCGGCACTCCCGCCGACCTTCGCGAGCTCGACCTGAAGCTCGACCGGCAGTCGCGCGTTCGCAATCCTGCCGTCGCGGTGCTCGCTCTCTCGGCGCTCGCCTTCGCGCTCCTGGCGCTCGGGCTTCGATCGCCGCCGCTCGCCGGCGCGTGCCTCGTGGCAGCGCCGCTCTCACTCGCAATCGCGATCGGCCTGTCGGCGGATGGACGTGACACGACCCGCGGTGCTGATCCCCACCTTGGCCGTGCTGGTCGTGCTGCTCAGCGCAGTCGGCGGAGGGCTGCTGGGCAGGAGAGCGTTGGCAGTGTTCTTTACCGCGCTCGTCGCCGCGTACTTCGTCGTGCTCGTCGCCGAGCCGACGTGGCCCGCGCTTGCGGCGATCGGCCCGACGCCCGGCGAGGGCGGCCGCTTCTACGGCTCGACCAACCTCACGACGTCGATCGTCGTCACGGTGACGTTGTTTGCGGGGGCGGCTTTCGGCCTGCGGGGTCTCGTACCGGTGGCCGCGCTGTCGCTCGTCACAGTCGGCTGGAGCAAGGCCGGCGCCGACGGCGGCGGCCTGGTGGTGGTCGCGGCAGGCTGCGCCGTGCTCGGAGTGCGACTTGCCACCGGCCGGCTGACGGCGAAAGCGGTTGCGCTCGCGGCCGCGGCGGCCGTCGGCCTGGGCCTGGCTCTCGTGGGGCTCGACGCTGCCACCGGCGGATCGAGTCATGTGACGCGCCGCGTGGACGACGGACCAGGTGCGCTGTTACGTGAGCTCGCCAACCGACTGCACATCTCGGTGGAACGGCTCGTGTCCTCGTGGCACGCCGCGCTCGTGTTCGCCATCTCGATCGTCGCCCTGGTCGTCCTCGCCACTCGCCGTCCCCGATTCGCCGCCGGCGACGCGTTGCTCGTCGCCGTCGCGGTGTCGCTGCTCGTAAACGACACGCCGCAGCACGTCGCCGCCGCCGGAGCGATCTCGTACGGTGTTCTGTGGACGTTCGAGCGGTTAGACTCGCCTTCGATGCGCCGGGCTCCCGTCATCGCCGCCGTCATCGCGCTCGCGGCCGGTCTCGCGGCCTGCGGGTACGAGGGGCAGACGACCGCCTCGCCGGAGACCGTGGAAGGCAGCGTCCCGACGGAGACGACGCCCACGGAGACGACAGATACGACCGAGACGGAGACGACGGAGACCGAGACGCACGGAGACGACCACGACCGAGACCACGCCGACTCTCGAGGGTGACCCGGTCGCCGGCAAGGTCGTCTTCACGACGAACTGCGGCGGCTGTCACACGCTTTCCGACGCAGGCACGTCCGGCACGGTCGGCCCGAACCTCGACGACGCGCAGCCCGACGCCGCGCTCGTCGTCGACCGCGTCACGAACGGGCAAGGCGTGATGCCTCCGTTCTCCGGCACGCTGAGCGAGCAGCAGATCGCGGACGTCGCCGCGTACGTCTCCACCGCCGCGGGCAGCTGACGCTTCCACTGCCCGCCGATTTCCCGACGGACATCGAGGCGCTCGCGTGCGATCTCGACCGCACGCTGATCGGGAAGGACGTGGAGCTCCGCCCGAGGACGCGCGCTGCGATCGCCGCCTCCCGTGAGGCCGGCGTTCCGGTGATCATCGCGACGGGCCGCATGTTCCGGTCGGCTCGCCCGTACGCGGTCGCCGCGGGCATCACAGAGCCCGTCGTCTGCTACCAGGGCGCGGTCGTCGCGGACCCGGTCGGCGGCGAATTCCTCCGCCACGTGCCTCTGCCGATGGCCGAGGCGCTGGAGGTGATCGAGGCGACGGCCGACCTCGGGCACACGGTGCTCTGCTACGTCGACGACGAGCTGTACGTCGCCCGCGAGACGCCGGCGTCTGACGCCTACGCGAACTTCCAGAACCTCACCGTCCACGTCGTCGGCGACCTCGCGAAGTGGCTGCAGCAGCCACCGACGAAGCTCGTCACCGTCGGCGAGCCGGAGGATATGGACGCGCTCGGGGTCGTGATGAAGGCGCGGTTCGCCGACCGGCTCTACATCGCGAAGTCTCTCCCCCACTTCCTCGAGTTTGCTGCCCCCTCGGTGACGAAGGGCGCGGGGCTCGCGTTCGTAGCCGAGCGGCTGGGCTTCGCCCGCGAGGCCACCGTTGCGTTCGGTGATGGAGAGAACGACGTCGAGCTGCTCGAGTGGGCCGGCTACGGCGTCGCTGTCGCCAACGCACACGAGCGCGCGCTGGCGGTCGCGGACTACGTCTGTCCGTCCGTGGACGAGGAGGGCGTGGCGCAAGTCATCGAGGCCTTGCTCGCACGTGCCGGGTCCGGACACGCCAAGCGCTGACGAGCGCCCTGTGGATGGATTGGCACAGAATTGGCACAACTCAGTGCCAGGCACCAGGACCTGTCTGACTTGGGCGCGTCTCGAAGGGGCCTGACGCTGGGCAGGAGCCTAGACTCAGCCTCATGATCGACCTTCGTGCAGCGCGCGCCGATCCCGACGCGTTTCGCGCCGCCCTCGCCCGCCGAGGCGCCGCGGAGCTCTTCGACTCCCTGCTCGCAGCCGACGCGCGTTGGCGCGAGGCGAGCACGCGCCGCGACGAGGTCCGCGCGGAGCAGAAGAGGCTGGGCAAGCCCTCGTCGCCCGAGGAGATCGACGAGGCAAGGCGGCTGAAGTCCGAGCTCCAACAACTCGACTCGGATCTGGCTGCGGCGGAGAGCGAGCGGCAAGAGCTCTGGGATCGCATCCCCAACTTGCCCGACGAGGCGGTGCCCGAGGGTGGAGAGGACGACGCCACCGAGGTGCGGCGCATAGGCGAGCCCCCGCCACTGGACGACCCGCGGGAGCACACAAACGTCGGCCGCTTCGACATGGAGCGCGCCGGGCAGGTCTCCGGCTCCCGGTTCGGCTACTGGATCGGCGACACGGCGCTGCTCGCACTGGCGTTGTACCGCTTCGCGCTGGACCAGCTCACGGCCAAGGGCTTCGTCCCCGTCCTGCCGCCGGTGCTCGTTCGCGAAAGAGCGCTCTACGGAACCGGTTGGCTGCCCTCCCCCGATCCCAACTCCTACAAGCTCGACGGCGAGGATCTCTATCTCGCCGGCACGGCCGAGATCCCGCTGAGCGGACTGCACGCCGACGAGATCCTCGAAGGCGACGCGTTGCCCCTGCGGTACGTGGGGTTCTCGCCATGCTTCCGTTCGGAGGCGGGCGCGGCCGGGAAGGACACGAGCGGCATGTTCCGCGTGCACCAGTTCAACAAGGTCGAGCAGTTCGTGTTCACCCGACCCGAGGACTCGTGGGACGAGCACGAGTACCTGCTGGCCAACACCGAGGAGATCGTCAGTGCGCTCGGTCTGCCCTATCGCGTCGTCGTCCTGGCGACCGGCGACATGTCCAAAGCGTCGGCGAAGACGTACGACGTCGAGATCTGGTTCCCGTCACAGGGGCGATATCGCGAGACCGCCTCGGTCTCCAACACGACGGATTTCCAGGCTCGCAGGCTGGAAGCTCGGTATCGGTCAGAGAGCGGCCCCGAGCCCGTGCACACGTTGAACGGCACCGCGGCCGTCGATCGAATGGCGCTCGCCCTGCTCGAGAACTTCCAGGGCGACGTGCCCGATGCGCTTCAGGCCTTCGGGGCACCCGACCGGATCCGGTAACAATCAATCCCGGCGGGGTGCCGGAGCGGTCGAACGGGACGGTCTTGAAAACCGTTAACGGCGCAAGTCGTTCGTGGGTTCGAATCCCACCCCCGCCGCCTGTAATCATGCGTCGGCGCGTACTGATTCTGGATGCCTCCTATTCGCTCGAGCGCGAGGGGGATGGACAGCGTCGACCGCTCGAGGAGCAGCTGCCGGGCGAGCAGTGCGTCGCGGTTCAACTCCCGCTGCGTGAGCACGCGCTCGCTCACGGGAGGAAGGCGAGCAGCTGCTCGCCTTCGGCCTCGAGCTCGTCGCGGACCGGCCGCGGAAGCCGCTCGAAGGGCTCAGTGCGTACGCGCTTCTTCTCGACCTTCCAGGTTCCCGCCACGAAGCCGTCCACGAGGATGGTCTGTGCGACATCGCCGTTCGAGGCGATGACTCTTCTGCGATAGCGCTCAGGGAGAATTCGCGCGCGCTCGGGCGGCGCGTAGGCGAGCAGCGAGGAGTCCCACTTGGGCAGCAGCCGAACGGGCGCCGGCGTGTCTTCAGCAGGGAGTGGCGCGCGTCCAACGTCGTACAGCAGCCGGCCGGCCTCGTCGCGGAACGTTCGCGGCGCCTCCTCGAGGACTGCGCGGATCGCCGGCGTCGGCACGCCGATCCACGACGCCATGTCGTCGATCGTGGCGGGGCCGAAGGCAGCGAGGTAGCGGCGGACGAGATGCCTCATCGGCTCGGGCGGCACGACGGGAGCTGCACCGACCCACTCCTCGTACGGGATGAAGTCGGCGCCGCGGTAGAAGCTGTACGTCCCCGACGGAGGCAAGTGGACAAGCCCCAACCGCTCCACCATTGCGGGCCGGGCATCGACGATCGCCGCGGCGAAGATCGGGTAGTCGGCGCTCGACGCAAGATGAAGCGTCGAGCGCATGAGCGTCGCCTTCACGACTCTCTTCTGAGCGAGAGCGCGCTCGAGCTGCGGGATCCGGAAGCCCTCCAGTCGGGACCAGAGGGCGACGTATGGCGCAGGCGACCACTGGGCCTGCAGGGCGCCGAGGCGCTCGATCGCACGGGCCACGGGCAGGCGCGATCTCTGCAACAACAACTGCCGCGCGAGCAGCGCGCGATTCAGCTCGCGCAGAGTGAGGACACGTTGAGCCATCGCGTGACGTTATCGTGAGTGCCACGCTCGTCCCGCGTTAGTCCCCGCGGCTTGCCGACACCGGAAACACGCAGGCGCCACCGGCCCGCTGCTCCCAGGGGTTGACCGATGATTTATGCGTCCCTGCTGAGTCTCTGAGGAAAGCACTACTCCCGCCCCGCGAGCGAAGGAGCACCAGATGATGAGCAAGGTGGTCGCACTCATGTCGATGTCTCTCGACGGGTACGTCGCCGACGCGAACGACGGGGTCGCCGAAGTTTTCGACTGGTACTTCTCGGGCGACGTCGAGGTCGCCACAGCGAGCACGACATCGGGCATGACGTTCCGCGTCTCGGCGCCGAGCGCCGACCACCTGAGGAGCTTGCAGGCTGAGGTCGGCGCCATGCTCACCGGTCGGCGCACGTTCGAGCGCGCCGACGGCTGGGGCGGCCAGCACCCGTGGGATGTGCCCGCTTTCGTCGTCACCCACAACGTGCCCGACGGCTGGCCGCGGCCCGGCTCGACAGTCCAGTTCGTCACCGACGGCATCGAAAGCGCCGTTGCTCGAGCGAGATCGGCTGCCGGAACGAAGTCCGTGGGAGTGCACGGCGCCCAAACGATCCAGCAGTGCCTGGACGCCGGGCTGCTCGACGAGATCCACATCGATCTGGCTGCCGTGTTGCTAGGCGCAGGAGTGCGGCTGTTCGACCACCTCGCGAACGCACCGGTCGTCCTCGGGAATCCGACAGTCGTCACCGGTGTGGGTGTCACGCATCTGCGCTACCCCGTGCACACGTCGTAGACCAGAGCCGCCGGTAGCGTCCGTTGGAGGCGATGGTCGAGATTCCTGACGTTGTTCGTGAGAAGGCCATGTCCGTTGGGGCTGGGACCTGGGTCGACGCCCTGCCGTCACTCGTCGCCAGCGTTGAAGCTGACTGGGGGATCACCGTTGGCCGCGCGTATCGCGACTCGACCGAGGCGTTCGTGGCCGAGGCCGTCCGCGAGGACGGTACTCCGGCTGTCTTGAAGCTCATCGTCCCGCGCGGCGGCAACGCGGCGGTGCACGAGATAGCGGTGCTGCGGCTCGCTGCCGGGGAAGGATGTCCCCGGCTGCTCCGGGATGACGCCAGTCGGGGGGCGCTTCTGCTCGAAAGGTTGGGTCGCCCTCTCTACGAGCTTCGATTGCCTGTCCGTCGACGGCACGAGATCCTGATCTCCGCTGCGACGCGGATCTGGCGTCCCGCTCCAGACTGCGATCTGCCGACCGGCGCCGGCAAGGCCCGGTGGCTCGGGGAATTCATCGCCTCGATGTGGGAGGAACTCGACCGCCCGTGCAGCGAGCGCGCCGTCGAGCACGCGCTGGCGTGCGCGACGCGCCGCGGCGATGCACACCGCGACGAGACCGCCGTGCTCGTTCACGGTGACGTTCATCAGTGGAATGCGCTCGAAGCCGGCCGTGGATTCAAACTGGTTGATCCCGACGGTCTACTCGCTCAACCCGAATACGACCTCGGCATCATCATGCGCGAAGATCCGCTCGACGGCGACCTGCGCGAGCGAGCCCGCTGGCTCGCAGGCAGGACTGGCCTCGACGAGGAAGCGATCTGGGAATGGGGTGCTGTCGAGCGGGTCTCAACCGGCCTACTCGGCACGCGCGTGGGACTCCAGCCGATCGCCCGTGAGATGCTCGCTGCCGCAGATCACGTAGCCGTGTGACCCTGGGATCGGGGAGACTTCATCCCGATGACGCTCGATCGCCGTCGACTCAAGGAGCAGATCCACGAGCTCTACCGGTCGGAGCACGAGGCGATGGGCGAGCAGGGAACGCTCGAGCGCCTCGAGCGCGGGCGGGAGTGGAATCTCGCCCCGACTCTGGCTGCCGGTGGGGTGGCCGTCTTCCCGCACGCAGGCGTCTCCGACTGCGGACACCAGGTCGCCGCGGTCGTCCACGGGTGCCTCGACAGCGGGGCCGAGCGCGTAGTCGTAGTCAGCGTCCTCCATGCCTTTACCGACGAGATGGAAGACGCCCGGAGGCGTGTCTCAGCCGGTGAGGATCCGTCAGCCTGGCCGTTCTGGGGAATCCAGGGGCCGGGTATCGACGGGCGGGACGAGTGGCGCGACGACCACTCGCTCATCAGCTTCCGGCACTTCTGGGAGGCCGAGACGAAGCGGCGCGGGATCATCGCCCCCGAGGTAGTCGAGCGCTATCCCTACCTCGCCGGCGGGCATCCCGACCGGCTTCCGGGAATCGAGGAGCTCGCCGAGCTGGTGGGCGACGCCGTCGTCGTATCCACCGCTGACCCATTCCACCACGGCGTCGGGTACGGCGATCCGCCCGAGCGGTCGTTGCCTCCCGACGGCGGTGGCCTCGAGCTCGCCCGGGAGACAATCGAGGCGGGCATCGAGCTGCTCGCCCGGGGCGACTACGCGGGATACGACGCGCATTGCGTCGAGGCGAAGAGCGACGCCCGCGACGCGGGACAGGTCTTCCGCTATCTCCGGGGCGACCTCACCGGCCAGATCGTCGACATGGCCTATACCGATGCAGCAGAGCTGTACGAGGCTCCCCGCCCCACGTGGGTCGCGGCGCCCCTGGTTGAGTGGCAGCGCGTCTGAGCCGTCGTGACTACGCCTCGACGTAGACAGTGATCGGTGGGACGACGCCGTGCGCTGCCATCGTGGCTGCGATCTCAGGGGACGGCGACGCCAACATGCTTTGGATGGCCGCCAGATCGGACACGTCGGCTGTGACGGCGATGTTGTTGGTGCCATCACGGGCAACGTAGTCCGTGACGTCGCTGCCGGTACCCGATTCGATAGCAGCAGCGCGTTCCGCCTTGCCCTGTAGCCAACGCTCGATGTCTTCGACGGCGTGGGTGACGACGATTCTCGGCATCAAGACTCCTTCGTGCAGCAAGTAGCGGTCAGGTCTAGCGACCGTACTACACGCGGCAGCAACTCACTCGCGGCTGTGGCGGCTACCCGCTAGCGAACTTTGAGCCGGACGGCGTAGCTCGCGTCGCCGCCCGCCTTCCGTACGGCGAAGATCGACGCGACGCCGGCGACCGGCCGCCAGGTCGCCGTCCTGCGCGGGACGAGGCGTCTCGTCCGGTCTCCCTGACTCACGCTCAGCTGGGACGGCACAAACCCGAGATGCACTGTCACGGACTGGGCGCGCCTGATCCTCAGTACCGGGAGATCCTTGCGCATCTCGGGTGAGACGTAGTCCACGCACGCGACCTTCCAGCAGTAGGTCGAGTACGCGAGCCACTTCTCCGCCGTGCCGGAGCCGATCCACGCCGGAGGTGGAGCGCCGGGGACGCCGGCCGGCTTCGGAGGCGGGCCAGGGGGCGCAGCAACGGCGTGTCCGGCCAGCGCTGCAAGCAATGCGAACGCCATCAGCGCGCCCCGTCTCACGGCGTGTCTACGTCGCCGGTACATGGCCGAGTCACAGTAACCTTCGCCTCTGTCGATACGGGGGAACTGGAGCCAGACTTCTGGTGCCGGACACAGAAGCAATGCGTGCGATGAGACTCGCGATTGGAGCAGCTGTGGCTACTGCATGCTTGGCGAGCCCGGCCTGGGGCTCACAGCTCATCGCGCGCGACGCGACAGCCGTGCGGCTCCAGGTGGACAGGACCGGCAAGGCGCTCCTGTCGTATCGCGCAGGTGGGGCACCACGCAATGTGCTTGCTTGGGGGGCGATCAACGCCCTTCCATCCGACTCCGGCCGCTCCCAGGTGGAGTTCCGGGTCGACTATTCAGGTGGCTCGGGGGTTGGTGCGAACGTCTGCGTCCCTGCGCGCCCGCCGATCAAGTGGCTCGTAACGGCGTGTCGTGCGCCGGACGGCTCGTATTGGGCGGTGCAGAGCTGGCCGCGGACGGCCGTGAATTACGGCACCTCCGTCGCCCCGGGCCAAGGCACCTGGGAGCTGCGGCTCTCGCACTGGTCGGGGCCTTTGCCGCGCCTCGACATCCACTTCGGCTGGGCGTACAGCCGCTTCCATCAGATCTACGGAACGCTGACGTACCGCGGGCTGCCCGTCTACGGCTCCCGCTCGACACGGGCCGGCGTGCCCCTCGACGACTACGGGCGCAACATCTACGTCGACACGCTCGACTCCGCCTACGGCAAGGGTTGGCGCCGGGAGAACTCCTTTCTCACGCACGAGCCTACGGGGGGCTTCTGCTACGGCTTCTATCGGCATGGCAATCGGCCGGAGGGCCGCGGCAAGCGCTACCGCGCGACGGTCATCGGGCCCGGAGTGACACCGGATGCGTACTGGGAAGGGACGCCGCCTCAGCGCTACGACCGTCAGTTCGATCGCCGTGCGGATGCTCATATGCGTGCGCTGCTCGGGGATGACCCTCTCTGCCAGCCCAGGTAGCCGCCCTCTGATCGCCGCGTGCCCGACGGAGACGATCTTCGCGAAGTCATGCGCCGCTTTCCCAGCGGTGTTGCCGTCGTCACGGTCAACGTCGACGGCACGCTGCTCGGCCAGACGGTGAGCGCACTCGTCTCGCTGTCCCTCGATCCACCGCTCGTCGGCATCTCCATCGCTCGGCAGGCACAGCTCCACGAGCTGCTGCGCGAGGCTGGCGGCTTCGCTGTCAGCCTGCTCGCGGGCGGCCAGGAGTGGCTCTCGCAGCACTTCGCGCGCAGCGTGCCGCCGATCGCGATGTGGCACGGCGTCGCCCATCACGAGGGCTCCGAGGGCGCGCCGCTCCTGGCCGGGGCGATCGGGTGGCTCGAGTGCCGGCTCCGGTCGGAGTGCGAGGTGGGAGACCACACGCTGTTCGTGGGCGAGGTGCTGGCGGCCGAGCTCGGCGAGGACGCGCCCCCGCTCGTCCACGTCGGCTCGGAGTATCGCGCACTGTCATGACGGTCGAAGCCGTCGTCTTCGACCTCGACGGCGTCATCGTCGACAGCGAGCCGATCTGGGACGACGTCCGCGAGCGGTACATCCGCGAGCACGGAGGTCGCTACGACGACGAGGCGCAGCGGGCGATGATGGGCATGAGCTCGACCGAGTGGTCGCGGTACATCCATGACGGGCTCGGAGTCGACAAACCTCCCGAGCAGATCAATGCCGACGTCGTCGAGTTGATGGCGGCTCTCTACCGCGAGCACCTGCCTCTGATTCCCGGCGCACGGGAGGGCGTGGAACGCATGGCCTGCAGCTTCCCGTGTGGCCTGGCGTCTTCGTCCAACCGCACGCTGATCGACCTGGTGCTCGAGCTGGCCGAGCTTCGCGAATTCCTTCGCGCCACGGTGTCCTCCGAGGAAGTGCCGCGCGGCAAGCCGGCACCCGATGTCTACGTCGAGGCGGCGCAGCGGCTGGGCTTCGCGCCGGAAGCCTGCGCCGCGATCGAGGACTCGCACGCCGGCATCCGCTCGGCGAAGGCTGCCGGCATGCGCGTGATCGCGATCCCCAATCCGCATTACCCGCCGGACGAGGACGCGCTCACCGCGGCGGACGGCGTCCTCCAGTCGATCACGGATCTGGCAGTGAACACCGTTCTGCCATGATCGGCTGCCGCGATGCCTGGCCCCGTCTCGAAGAGCCTCGACCGCCCCGAGGAGACGATCGAGTTCCCCGGTGCCGTGGCGACCCTCGTCGACGCGACGGCATCGTCGCCACATTCGACGGCCCTGCCAGAGCGCTCCACTGCGCAGCGGCGATCCGAAGACGCGCCAACGCGGCCGATCTTCACATTCGAGCCGGAGTGCACGTGGGCGAGGTCGAGCTTGTCGGCGACGACGTGCGCGGCGTCGCCATGCACGAGGCCGCCCGCATCATGGCAGCGGCCCGCACTGACGAGATCATCGTCTCCGAGCTCACACGTGCACTTGCGGGTGCGACCGAGCTCGAATTCGAGGACCGCGGCACTCGTGGAGCTGAAGGGTCTCGACGGCGAGTGGCAGCTCGCCGCCTTCGTCGGCTGAGCCGTCCGACTGACTCGTTCGCCCTGTGGATGAATTGGCACACAATCGTCACACCCCAGTGCCAGGCACTTGGACGGTCCGTTCGGGCCGCGTGGGCTGTGGAAGGTGGGGCTCTACCCGGCCGGGCTAGACGCGGCCGACGAGGACGCAGGCGTTGTGGCCGCCGAGGCCCATCGCGTTCGACAGCGCCACGTCGACGTGCGCGCGGCGCGCCTCGTTGGGCACGTAGTCGAGGTCGCACGCGGGGTCAGGGTGCTCGTAGTTGATCGTCGGCGGCAGCACGCCCTCGTGGATCGCGAGCACGCACATCATCGCCTCGATCGCGCCCGCCGCCCCGAAGCAGTGGCCCATGACGGACTTCGTGGACGACACGGCCAGCTCGTACGCATGCTCGCCGAAGACGTCCTTGATCGCCTTCGTCTCGGCGGCGTCGCCGAGCGGCGTCGACGTCCCGTGCGCGTTGATGTACCCGACGCGCTCGGGTGACACCCCTGCCCGCGCGAGCGCCTGGCGCATCATCTCCGCCACACCGGTCGCCTCCGGTTCGGGCTGCGCCAGGTGGTACGCGTCGTTGGACGCCCCGTAGCCGAGGATTTCCGCGTACACCTTCGCCCCGCGCTCCCGCGCCGCCTCCAACTCCTCCAGCACGAGGACACACGCACCCTCCCCCATGACGAAGCCGGAGCGCAGTGCGTCGAACGGACGCGAGGCTCGCGGCGGGTGCTCTTCCTCGGCTGCGAGACCTCGCATCGCGCAGAAGCCGGCGAGGATCACCGGGTGCATAGCGGCCTCGGCGCCCCCCGCGAGTACGGCGTCGGCGTCGCCGCGACGGATCACCTCCGCCCCCTCCCCTACCGCCGTCGAGCCCGTCGCGCACGCCGACACGGGGGCGTAGTTCGGCCCGCGGTAGCCGAGCGAGATGGCCATCTGACCTGAGGCGGCGTCGGGGAGCACGCTGGGAATGAAGTACGGCGACACCCGGTCGCCGCCGCGGTCGCGCAGGACGTCGCCCTGCTCCATGATCCCGATGATGCCGCCGATCGCCGAGCCGAAGAGGATGCCCACGCGCATCGGGTCGTAGCTCGCGTCGAGCGAAGCGTCCGCTACAGCCTCCTGCGCCGCCGCGAGCCCGAGCAGCACGTACCTGTCCAGCCGCCTCGCCTCCTTCACGGGGACGACGGACGCCGGGTCGAAGTCCTTGACCTCGGCGGCGATGCGCACGGGATAACCGCTCGCGTCGAACGAGCGGATGAAGTCGATGCCGCTGCGACCGGCGACTGCAGCGTCCCACGTCTCACGCGCGGTCGAGCCCACCGGCGTGACCGCTCCCAGGCCCGTGACGACGACGCGTCGCATGCCCTATCAGCCTAGTGGCTCGGAGCGGCAATGTAGGTTCAGACCATGGCCCGTTCGCGCAGCCGCCGGTCGAGCAGCGAGCCCGTCGAGCGGCCGGCCGATCTCGATCGCGCGATCCCCTTCCCGCCGATGGAGGCGCGAGCTCGTTCGCGAGCTCCCGGAGGGGAAGGAGTGGCAGTACGAGCCGAAGTGGGACGGCTTCCGCGGCCTGCTCGAGAACGCGAGCGGCGACCTGCGGCTCTGGTCGCGGAACGCGCGGCCGCTGCTCCGCTACTTCCCCGAGCTCGAGTCGCTCGCGAAGCTCCTGCCGCCGAAGTCCGCGCTCGACGGCGAGATCGTGATCGAGCGCAAGGGCGTGCTCGACTTCGACGCCATGCAGATGCGGCTGCATCCGGCCGAGAGCCGCGTGCGAAAGCTGTCGGCGGAGATCCCGGCGCGCTTCATCGCCTTCGATGTCCTCGTCTGGAAGGGCGAGCAGGTCTGGAAAGAGCCGCTCGCGAAGCGCCGGACGAAGCTCGGGCGAGTCGCAAGGCGCTTCGAGCTCTCTCCCGCCACGCGCGATCAGGCCGAGGCGGTCGATTGGCTCGAGCGGTTCGAGGCGATCGGCCTCGACGGAGTCGTCGCCAAACGCCGCGACCTGCCGTATCTCCCCGGCTCGCGCGACGGCGTCGTGAAGGTCAAGCCGGAGAAGACCGCGGACTGCGTCGTCGTCGGCGTCCGCTGGAAGGAGAAGCCGACGCGCTCGCGACGCTCCTACTCGGGCTGTACGCGAAGGACGAGCTCCAGTACGTCGGCTCGTGCGCCGTCGCGCCCGCGCAGGCACGCCCAGATCGCTCGAGCTGGTGCAACCGCTACTCAAGAAGGCTCCCGATCGCCGGTTCTCGGAGCCGAACCGCTGGGGCGGCGGCGAGCTCGAGGAGTCGCCGCTGCGGCCCGAGCTCGTGGTCGAGGTCCGGTACGACAAGGTGGAGTCCAACCGTTTCCGTCACGGCACAAAGCTCATCCGCTTCCGCGAGGACAAGGAGCCGGAGCAGTGCACCTGGCGCGAGCTGCGCCCGTCACGCCGGCGCTCCGACTCCGTCGACTCCCTGCTCAGCCCCTGAGCCGCAGCGCGCCGAGCGCAGCGACGTACGCGACGCCGGCGATCGCTCCTAGCTGAACGTAGGGCGTTCCACTGCGTCCGTGCGCCCACTCCCACAGGCACATACCGATGATCAGCCCGATGGTGGCCATTCCGGCGAGGTAGCTCGCGTGCACGTCCATGCGCTCCCAGTACTCGTCGCGTCCGTCCCCTCGCAGGCCACGAACCATCTCGAAGCGCCCGCCGACGAGCAGCAGCAGTCCGGCCCCCGCCATCACGGCGAAGGCGAAGAGACCCATGCCCACGTCGTCCCCGATCCAGAACGCGGCGAGACAGAGCACGCCCAGAAACACGGAGAACAACGGGAGCCACCAGCGAGTCCTAGTCAGACCCATTGTCGAACACCTCCTCCACTTTGCAGTCGAAGAACCGGGCAAGCGCCATCGCGAGCGGAAGCGACGGCGTGTAGCGCTCGGTCTCGATCGCGTTGATCGTCTGACGAGAGACGCCCATGGCCTCGGCGAGCTCAGCCTGCGACAGCTCGCGTTCCCCACGAAGCGTCCGGATCTCGTTCTTCATGATGTAAAGCTAGCTTGACACCACGTCCATGTCAAGCCTGCTTTACATCAAAACGGTGCCAGGCGGCGCACTCTGCGCTTGGCGTACTGCTTGCCCACGACCCAGGTGAGCCAGCCCAGCGCGGCATATCGCTTCTTGAACATGCCCGGGGAATACCCCGGATCGCCGCGTTCTAGTCCGCCCGCTTCTTCGAAGGCTGCACGCGGCGCGGTTCCCCCGGCATCTTCGGGAAATGCGGCGGATACGGCGCCTCGCCGACTCCCGCCGACTCGTCCCGCTCGACCCACTCCAGCAGCACACGCAGGTCGCAAAGCGAGTCGTCGATCGCTGCCTGCACGTCGCCGAGCTTCGCGAAGCGCTTCGGCATCGTCGCCAGCGTGAAGTCCTCGGTCTCCGCGCCGGGCAGCTCGTCCCAGGTGACCGGCGCCGAGATGGTCGCGTCCTGCCGCGCCCGCACGGAGTACGCCGACGCGATCGTCCGGTCGCGGGCGTTCTGGTTGTAGTCGATGAAGACGCGTCGCCCCCGCTCCTCCTTCCACCACGCCGTCGTCACGAGCTTCGGCGCGCGCCGCTCGACCTCACGAGCGAAGGCGAGGGCCGCCCTGCGCACGACCGGGAAGTCCCAGTTCGGCTCGATCCGGCACGCGACGTGGATGCCACGGTTGCCCGACGTCTTGGGCCAGCCGGTGTAGCCGATCTCCGACAGCACCTCGTGCACGAGCGCGGCCACCTGCTTCGCCTTCTTGAAGCCCGTGCCCGGCTGAGGGTCGATGTCGATACGCAGCTCGTCCGGGTGATCGACGTCGGGGCGCCGCGCCGGCCAGGGATGGAAGTCGAGCGTCGCGAGGTTCGCGGCCCACATCACCTGCGCCACCTCCGTCACGCAGAGCGCATCGGCGTGCCGCCCGGAGGGGAAGGTCACGCGCACGGTCTCGATCCACTCGGGGCGCTTCTCGGGGACGCGCTTCTGGTAGATCGGGTCGGTGGCCGCCCCGTCCGGGTGCCGCTTGAGATACGTCGGCCGGTCGCGTAGCGCGCGGACGATGCCGTCGCCGACCGAGAGGTAGTACTGCACGAGGTCGAGCTTCGTCTCCTTGCGCTTGCGGAAGTAGACCTTGTCCGGGTTGGAGACGCGCACCATGCGCCCCTCGACCTCCAGCTCCACGGCAGGCGCTGCCACGGCTGGACCCTAGCGAGCGTACGAATTGCGTCCGACATCTGATGGAGACCGTCGACCGCGACCAGCTCTGCGAGCCGATCGAGCGCGGCGACGAGCTCGTGCTCGTCGACGCGCTGTCGCCCGATCTCGTTCGCCGCGTCCCACCTCCCGGCGCGATCAACATCCCGCCCGGCACGGTGGACGAGCGCGCGCCTCGCCGCATCCCGGATCAGACGAGCGAGATCGTCGTCTACTGCACGAGCCCGGTGTGCGACGCGTCAGTCGAGGTCGGGCAGCGGCTGCTCGAGCTCGGCTACCGCAACGTGCGTCATTACCCGGGCGGCAAGAACGAGTGGAAGGAAGCCGGGCTGCCGCTCGAGGGCGGACGAGCCTAGCCGTCCGAGGCAGAGGCAGCCGGGCTGACGATGACGCCGTAGCCCAGACCTTCCAGCAATGCCCCTGCGCGAGCCGCCTGCGCCTTACCGGCTACGAGGATTCCGAGCACGCCGCCGCGCTCCGGCGAGAGGTGGTGGAGCTCGAAGTCCTCGATGTTGATGCGCTCCGCACCGAGCGCCTGCGTGACCGAGGCGAGAACGCCCGGCGCGTCCGGCACGTGGGCCCGTACGCGATAGAGGTCGCCCGGGTCGGCGGCGTACGCTGCCCGCAGCACCCGACGGCGGTTGCCGGCAGCTTCGTCGATCCACCGCCCGAGCAGCTCCCCATCACGAGCCTCGAGAGCTCCCTCCACGTGCTCGACCGCCCGGCGGTGGTCGGCCAGCGCGGTGAGTAGCTCGTCGCGGTTGTCGAGGAAGATGTCGACCCAGATCTGCGGATTGGCGCCGGCGACGCGGGACACGTCGCGCAGCGACCCACCCGCCGCCGCGAGTGGATCATGCCCCTCGATGCTCGCGGCCCCCGCCTGGTTCACGACGAGGTTGGCCAGCGCGTGAGGCAGATGGCTCGTCAGCGCGACCAGCCGGTCATGCGCGCCCGAGTCGATAGCCACCGGTGTGGCGCCTAGCTCGAGCACGAACGCGTGGACTTGCCGGTAGCTCGCCGGGTCCGTCTCCGCGAGCGGCGTGAGGAACCATGTCGCTCCGTCGAAGAGCTCCGCGCTCGCGTGCGCGGCGCCGCTCGCCTCGGACCCGCAGACGGGATGGCCGCCGACGAACCGCGGCGAGCGTGCCGCAGCGGCGCACACAGACGCCTTCGTCGAGCCGACGTCCGTCACCGTGCAGCGCTCGTTCGCAGCCGAGAGGACGGAGGAGACGACGACGGGAGCCTGTGCCACCGGCACGGCCACGCACACGATGTCCGCGCCGTCCACGGCGTCCGACATCGACCGGCACGGCACGTCGATCGCCCCTCGCTCGACCGCCTGCGCGAGCGAGCGCTCGTCGGCGTCGAGGCCCGCGACTACCACGTGACCGGCGCGCTTGGCAGCGAGCCCGACTGACGCACCAATCAGCCCGGTGCCGACGACGGCGAGCCGAAGCCGCTCGCGCTCGCTCACACCCCGGACGCCTGATGTTCATCTGCCTCGAGCCTGGCGACCTCCCGCTTGGTCAGGTCGAGGATCTCCTGGAAGAGCTCGTCCAGGCCCTCAGCCGAGAGCGGGCCGCGGTTAGCCCAGTGGAGATACTTCCGCATCCAACGCTCCCGGTCGGGATCGACGAAGTCCATCCCTCGGCGGGCCTTGTAGTCCTTGATCGTGGCCACCAACTTGAGCCGCTTGTTGACGAGCTCCACGACGGCTCGATCGGTGTCCGAGATTTCTCTTCTGAGCTGGATCAGACGGGGGTCGCTGGCCGAATCTGCGGTCATGCCGCTCTCCTTCCTCGATGACACGGACGGGACGGGTCGCTCCGCCTATGGCGCCTAGCCGGCCACGGCGGAGCGGGAAGGCCGACTAGCGCAGGTAGCCGCGCGCGACGTACGGATAAAACGGGAAGGAGACTGCCGTCGCGCGGGTCATCCCGGAGAGAGTAGCTACTCCCACAGCGGGCGGTCGTAACGGAGGATCTCCCGCAGTCGGCCGACATCGATCTCGGTGAGCTGCTCTTCGACGAGATCGTGCGTCTCCTCGACCAACGCCGTCAGCATCGCCTTGCTCCGATTGACTTCGAGGGGATAGGAGGCCCGGATGCGCTCGAGAAGATCCGGTGGTGCAATCCGCAGATCGCTGACCACGGCAGTCAGCGACTTGAACCCTGAGTAATACGTCCGGTTCAGCCCGAGCAGACGTGGAGCAGATCCTCGTGGGCCGCCGTGAGCACCTGGTAGCCGGCGACCGGATTGTCGCGAGCGGCGTAGGCGTCGAGCCGCCACAGCCCCTCGATCTGGGCGTGGGCTCGCACGACCGCCAAGCGCAGACCGTCGGGGTAGTGGGCCGCTCGCTCCTGCCAGCGCTCGACGAGCGCGGTCCCATGTAACGAAATGGCGTGGAGGATCCCGCCGACCGCGAGCTGCTTCTCGGGCTCGGGATCGCACTCGTCGAGCACCTCGCGAAGCGTCTGTTCGACCGTCTCCACCAGGTAGTGGCTCATGTCGACCTCGATGCCCGTGAAGGGCACACCGTCGCGGCGGCTGATCTTCCACGCGTCAGCCCAGACGCCGCCCTCTCGCGGATAGAGCGTCACCAGGTCGCCGCCCGCGGCAGCGATCGCCGTGGCGCGATCGGCTTCGGTGGGCGACTCCGTCCAGACGACGGACAGCTCGATGTCCGAGTAGCGGTCGGCGTGGCCGCGTGCCGAGGAGCCTCCAAGCAGCACGGCAGCGACGCGTCGATCGCCGGTATACGCGCCGGCGATCTCATCCGCGAACGCTCGTCTCTGGGCGGCTGCGGCGGTGATCTTCAGGAAGTCTTCTTTGCCGCGCTCTCGTCTTTGTCCTGCTGTTCACCCGGAGTGGGATCGTCACGTGCGGCTGACCTCGCTTCCCACGTCGTGCCGAACCGGGTGCTGTAGGCGGCGACGTAGTTCGCAGGGCCGGACCACGGCGAGTGGTACGCTCGCGATTCCTGCGGAGAAAGGAGCGTTGGCATGCGCACTCTGGCCGTTCTCGGATCCGTCGCCGTCCTCGGCCTCGCCGTCGCGGGCTCGGCACGAGCGCGCCGTCGCAGCCGCGTCCTGACCGGTAAGTGCGCGAAGGCGAATCTCGATCTCGTACTCCGCAGGCAAGCTGACGCTCGCGACCGACAACCTCTCCTTCCCGCCGTGGTGGGGCGGCAAGGGCGGACACGGCTTTGATCCCTCCGACCCGTATTCGGGCCAGGGATACGAGGGCGCAGTGTCGTACGAGATCGCCCGCAGGCTCGGCTTCGCGAAGAGCGAGGTGACATGGAAGGCGGTGGGCTTCAACAAGGCGATCGCGCCGGGCAAGAAGGCCTACGACGCGTACATCTCGCAAGTGTCGTACAACCCCGCTCGCGCCAAGGTGTTCGACTTCTCGAACTCGTACTACTTCGTGAACCAGGCCGTGGTCGGGCTCAAGGGCACGCCGATCACGAGGGTCAAGACCATGAAGGGTCTGAAGCCGTTCACCCTCGGCGCGCCCGTCGCCACCACGAGCTACAACTACATCGTCAAATACATCAAGCCGGCGTCGAAGCCAAAGGTCTACGACTCGGTCAACGACACGATCGCCGCGCTCAAGGCGAAGCAGATCGACGGGTTCGTCGTCGACTTCCCGAGCACCGGCTACATCACCGGCGTCCAGTTGCCAACCTCGACGGTCGTCGGGCGCCTGCCGACGCAGGGCACGAGAGAGCGCTTCGGGCTCATCTTCGAGAAGGGCGCCTCACTCGACGCGTGCGTCAACAGGGCCCTGGCTGCGATGCGGACCAACGGGACGCTGAAGCGATACGAGTCGAAGTGGCTAGCCGGCACGGCGCCGATCCTGAAGTAGCGCTCTGACCGAAGACCGCGGCTCGAAGATCGTCGGCAGCCTCCGGGGCGGCCAGTCCGGTGGCCAGGCGGTCGCGATCGCGGTCGTCTCGACGCTCGTCTTCTTCACCCTCATCGCGGTCGCCGTCGTCACGTCTCCCGGCTGGGACGATGTCAAGGAGCGTTCTTCAACCGGGAGGTCTTCCGGGAGTCGTTCCCGGGCATCGCGTCCGCGTTTCTCACGAACGTGAAGATCTTCCTCGTCGCCGAGGTGGTGATCCTGTTCACCGCGCTCGGGCTCGCCGTCATCCGCAGCCTCCCCGGCCCCGTCTTCTTCCCCCTGCGCCTGCTGGCGATCGTCTACTCGGACGTCTTCCGCGGCATCCCGACGATCCTGCTCATCTACCTGCTCGGCTTCGGCATCCCGGCACTCGAACTGGCATACGTTTCCGAGCCCGAGCTGCTCTGGGGCGTGCCGGCCGAGATGGTCTGGGGCACGTTCGCGCTGATCCTCGTCTACACGGCCTACGTGTCGGAGGTGTACCGGGCCGGAATCGAGTCCGTGCACCCGAGCCAGAACGCGGCCGCACGCTCGCTCGGCCTCTCGCACGGGCAATCGCTGCGCTACGTCGTCGTGCCACAGGCGGTGCGCACGTGTGATTCCGCCGCTGCTCAACGATTTCATCGGCCTCCAGAAGGACACGGCGCTCGTGGCACTGCTCGGCGTGGTCGAGGCGTTCCGTCAGGCTCAGATCGATGCCGCAGCGACGTTCAACTTCACGCCGTACCTCGCCGCGGCGCTGATGTTCCTGCTCATCACGATCCCTCTGACGCGGCTCACCGACTACCTGATCGAGCGCGACCGCCGGCGCCACCAGACGGGCGCGATCGCGATATGAGCGCGCTCCGCCTCGAGGACGTCCACAAGTCGTTCGGCAAGGTGGAGGTGCTCCGCGGAATCGACCTGGACGTCGCCGAGCACGACGTCGTCTGCCTGATCGGCGCCTCTGGTTCGGGCAAGTCGACACTGTTGCGCTGCGTCAATCTGCTCGAGCCGGTCGACAGCGGCCGCATCTTCGTGGACGGCAACGAGATCTCGGCGCGCGGCGTCGACGTCAACCGCGTTCGACGCGGCATCGGCATCGTCTTCCAGGCGTTCAACCTCTTCCCGCACATGAGCGTGCTCGACAACGTGACGCTCGGGCCGAGGAAGGCGTTGGGCCAGCCGAAGGCCGACGCGGAGGCGCGCGCGACGCGAACTGCTCGCGCGCTTCGGCCTCGCCGACAAGGCAGCCGAGTACCCGGACCGGCTCTCCGGCGGCCAGCAGCAGCGCGCGGCCATCGTGCGAGCGCTCGCGATGAGGCCACAGCTCCTGCTGCTCGACGAGGTGACGAGCGCGCTCGACCCGGAGCTCGTCGGCGAGGTGCTCGACGTCATCCGCGAGCTCGCCGAGGGCGGCAGCATGACGATGGTCATCGCGACGCACGAGATGGCCTTCGCGCGCGAGATCGCCGGACAGGTCTGCTTCCTCGACGAGGGCGTCATCCTCGAGCAGGGGCCGCCAGAGCAGATCTTCGCGTCCCCGGTACAGCCGCGGACGCGGCAGTTCCTCGACCGCATCATCCGCGCCGGGCGCCTCTAGCCGCCGCCGATCCGCGCAGAACTGGCACAGAGCTGGCACAGACACGTAACTGGTGCCTGGCACCCTTTACATTCGCAGCGCCCGCGTGCGCGAGTACCCTTAGCGCATGGCCGTAGAGCACCAGCACATCGACGTCTCGATCGAGCCGCTCGACGAGTACCTGGTCATCCAGCCGTCGAACGACGAGACGGAGACTCGGTCCGGCCTGATCCTCCCCGCCTCGGCAGCGTCAGCGGTGGCGGTGCGCAGCGGGATCGTTACCGCGGTGGGCTCCGATGCCGGCGGCATCGAGCCTGGCGACAAGGTGCTCTACCCGCGTGAGGAAGGCTTCGATGTTCGCCTCGGCGGCATCGAGGTGAAGGTGATCAAGCGTGAGTACTTGATCGCCCGCGTGCACGACTGAGTCCCCTTAGGGCTGCGCGCGAGTGAACGTGATCAGCTGCTTCCCTTCGCTGTCGGACATGCCCATCGTGGGCCCTTGGAAGCCATAGGTCGCAGCCGCACCGAGTGCGGCCAGGTAGGCGGCCTCCTGCTCCATCACGCCCTCGGGCTCGGGGCAGAGTTTCCTCGTCGATGCCGCGGGCTCGATCTCGATGTCTCCGTCATCCGCGGTGTACGACGTCGTGTAGTTGTTGCAACCCGCAGAACCCGTCAGCGATCCGTCGTCACCGAACACTGCCGTCAACTCCGTGCCGACGATGGGGCTGGACACGGCGTCGCCGGTGTTGATCCCGGTTACCGTCCACTCACCGAGGATCGTGGCGACGCCGTACCGCAAGAGCTCGTTGCCGTCTGCGTCGGAGAGCACGAGCTCCTCTCCGTCGAGCTCCCAGCTCGCGACCTGGCCGAGAGCATCGAGGTAAGCGCGTTCGAACTCGTCGACCGGCGGCGGACACGCGATCAGCGTTCCCGCAGGCTCGCCGATCTCCAACGAGTCGCCGTCGAGCGTGTACGACGCACGGTACGTGTTGCAACCGGCCGTTCCAAAGACATTGCCGTTCGAGAATGCGGCGCTGGGAACGACACCGTCCGGAATCGCCAGGTCGGTCGCAGAGGTGAGCTGCCAGGGCTTGCCCTCGATGTCGGACGCGTCCCCGCCACCGCCGTAACCACCGCAGCCGGCGGCTAGTCCGAGGAGGACGATCGACGAGACGGCGAAGGCGACCTTCACTAACGGAGAAGGAGGGATTCGAACCCTCGACGCAGGAGTTCACCCACGTAACGCCTTAGCAGGGCGCCGCCTTCAGCCACTCGGCCACTTCTCCACGCATCTACCAGCTTACCTCTGGCCCATTCGCCGTTCCTGCCGACTACCCTAGGTAGCCGCGGAGGGGTGGCAGAGCGGTCGAATGCGGCGGTCTCGAAAACCGTTCGGGGTGCAAGCCCCGCGGGAGTTCGAATCTCCCCCCCTCCGCCTTTGCGCCGGGAAATCTCACGAGTTCCCGGCGAACTGTGGTCTCCGAGAGCCGTTGTCAGCCGCGGCCGCACATGTCGGCCGCGGCGGCGATCTGAGGCCCGCAGCTGGCGCGCACCGTCAAACCGCTTGACCGTCCAGAGCCTGGCGCGGGCGCGAGCGTGTACGGGTCACTACTTGGCTGGCGTCGCCGCCTGTCGCCTTGCGCCATGCAGCGATAGCGGCGAACCACTCAGGCGACAGTGGGTCCGACTCCGTAAGCCCCTCCCCCGCCGCCTCCAGCGCCTTGACTCTCTCGTACAGGCGTCCCTCGCGTGCCCGTAGCGCCTCCTGCGCGTCGCTGAGCTTGGCAAGCGCGATACGCAGGCGGTCGATCTCGGGCACGGGCATCCCACACGTCGGGCAGTAGCTCACGCCGCCATTACCTCGTCCAGCGCCGCCAGCCTCGCCTCCGTCGGAGTAGTCCAGAGCTTCTCGTGGATCGCGAGCAAGACGCTGTGGTCCTGATCCGTGAGCGGAGTGCTCATCACGAAGCCACGAATGATCTGGCGCATGAGGCTCCGCTCGATCAGCGTGAGAGGGACAGCAACCGTGGTCAAGCCCTCGCTCGTTCTCATGCCGACACGTACCGACCTTGGTCACGGTCATGCGCTGCAACTGAGACGGCGGCGAGGAGATGCTTCACAGAGAGATCATTGACCACGCGTTCGCGCCGAGCAATGACACAACTGGGTCATTCGCAGGCGGTCCCGTCGCCAGGTTCCCCTTACGCCCGTCATGCCCGAGTAGCAGTCCTTACCTGGCCTTTGCAGGCCGTTAGCTACAACTGGACGACCGGTGGGTCGAATCAGAATCTCCCTGGCTTTCTGTGCCGTCGTCGCCCTGGCGCTCGCGGGATCCGCGACGGTCAGCTCGGGCGCGGCCGTGCAACGCGCCGCCGCCACTCCCGTCGTGCCCGTCGCTCGAGCCGGAGGCGACTGAAGCTCTCTGGCGGAGCCTCGTGCGGCGGCCGCGCCACCAGCGCGCCCAGGCAGAGTGCCGGCCGCTGCGAGGCGTCTTCTACGCGGCGACGGACTGGCTCCGGCTCGCGACGAAGCTCGCGGCCACCGCCTCGCCGTGCGCGGAGTACTACGTCTCCATCCCGCCGATCGTCGGTAACAAGACGAACCTCCGCCCGGGCGAAGCCGCACGCATCCGCGCGCTCGGCCCGAACTTCCACGCGCTCGCCGAGTTCCACTGGACGACCTGGAGCAGGTGGGTCACCGACAACGCGACGACGTGGTACGCCGCCGGGGTCGAGATGCGGAAACGAATGGCGCAGGCGGGCTTCGACGTCGCCGCCGGCGACACCTGGGCGGTCAACGAGTTCCCGTCGACGGTGCGCAGCGGCTCCGGCACCGCTCGGGAGAACGCGCGCGAGCTCGTGCGCGGCCTCTACGAGGGCGACACCGGTCAGCGTCCCACCCGCGGCGCCGTCTTCATCGCCGGCCTCGGCCAGGGCACGACGAACGTCAGCGTCTACCAGACGAACCTTCAGAACTGGCTGGCCGACCTCGCCTTCTGGACCGACATGAGCGCTTACGTCAGCGACTGGTCGCAGGAGGTGTACGGCGACTTCCGCCGGTACGCCGTGCCGGGTGCTCCGATCACGCTCCGGCGCGACTACCTCAACGAGTACCTCGAGCACGCACTCGTCCTCGCCCGAGCCGGCCCGCCGACGATCGAGCTCGCCCGCGGCTTCCTGCAGACCGCGTTCAGCCCGGTCGCCAACGCGGCGTGGCAGTACGAGTCCGGCTACGGCTGGACGTTCGTCCCGTTCGACCAGATGCAGGCGTTCGTGTCGGCGCAGGTCTACGCACTCCGCTCGGCCAGCGTTGCGCTCGGCCTGGCGCAGGATCACTGGGGCTTCGCGTGGCAACCGCGGAACGGAAGCGGCCTTTCCACGGGCGACTTCAACTCGCAGACGAGCAGCATCCTCGACCGGCTCGGCGCAGCGATTCGAGACTCTGGCCAGGTCGATCCGAACGATCCCGGGAGCGGCGCCTGCGGACCGCCGGGCCAGAACGTCTTCTGCGTAGGCGACTTCACGGGAGCGCTGTTCAACGAGTCATGGAAGGCGCTCCGCGCGTGGTTCGGGTCCGTTCTCGCCTTCTCGACGCCGCCGCAGACGCTCGTCGCCGGCCAGCCGTCGGCGCCGATCACCCTCGGGCTGCTGACGAGCTCGGGCGCTCCGCAGGCGACGACGACGCCGATCGCCGTTCTGCTGACCTCGGGCTCGCCGCAGGGGCGATTCTCGCTCAGCCCGAGCGGTCCGTGGGCGAGCGCGATCAACGCGACGATTCCCACAGGCGGCACGGCCACGCCGCCCTTCTACTACCTCGACACGCGCGCCGCGCGGCCGCAGATCCGCGCGACGGGAACCGGGGTCACCACGGCCACGCAGATCGAGACCGTCGGCCCCGGGCCCGTCTCGAAGCTGGCCGTCGATCCGGGCTCGGCGGTCATCGGCCCGCGCGGGTCGCGGCGGTTCGGCGTGACGGCGGAAGATGCCTTCGGAAACCCGCTCACCGCTCGCGCGACCTGGAGCGTCAGGCCGACCGGGCTCGCGGTCGTGCAGCCGAAGGCGGGCACGTCGACGACCGTCAGGGCTGAAGGGCGAGGCGGCAACGGCCTTGTCGTCGCGCAAGCAGGGGCGATCTCCGGGAGCGCGAGCCTGAAGGTGAATCCGGGCCCGATACGCGTGTCGTCGATCCGCTACTCGGCGCGGCGCACGGTCGTTCGCGTCACGGCGACCGTCTCCGAGGTGGGCGGAGGCGCCGCCCGCGCGGTGCGCACGTCGGTCGTCGTACGCCGGAACGGGCGCACGTACTTCTCGGCGAGCAAGCGGACCGACGCGACCGGCAAGACGACCTATCTCGTCCCCCGCGCCACGGGCTGCCTCAGCACCAAGGTGACGAGCGCCACGGCTCCCGGCTATCGCTGGAACGGCCGGACGCCCGCCAACCGCTTCTGCACATAGACAGCCGGTCGGGTCTTTGTCCTAGGTCGGAACGGGGGATGACAACCGGCCCTCGGCTGGCCGATCCGTAATGGGTGCGGCTGTTCGCAACCCTTGGGCTCCTGGCGATCACGATGTCGGCGTCTGCCGGCGCCAGCCCGCGCGCCGTCGCACCCATCACGTACGGCGTCGCCGACGACGCGTCGAAGTACGCGGACGACGGAGGCGCGCGCTTCTATGCGACGCTGCCGGGCGCCGGGCTGACCCAGAACCGCTGGACGCTCGCCTGGAACCCGGCCAAGCCGAACGCCATCGAGGAGCTGCCCTTCCTCGAGCGCGCCGCGCCGCTCGCGCAGCGCGCCGGCGTGCGCGTGACGCTCGCGATCTACTCGAAGGTGGCGTCGAAGCACGATCCCGGGGACTTCTGCGGCTGGGCCGCCAAGGTCGCCCGCACCGTCAAGAAATGGGGCATCACGGAGTTCATCGTCGGCAACGAGCCCAACACGCGCCTGTTCTGGCAGCCGCAGAAGGACGCAGACGGGCAAAGATGTCGCCGCGCCCGCCTTCGGAGCGCTGCTCGCACGCTGCTACGACACGATCAAGGAGGCGAGCCCCGGCGCCAAGGTGATCGGCATGGGCCTGTCGCCACGCGCCTCCACGCCGAAGTCGACCGAGCCGCTCACGTTCCTGCGCGACGTCGGCAAGTGGTACCGCGCCAGCGGACGCACGCGGCCGCTGATGGACCAGCTCGCCGTCCATCCGTACCCCAACCCGAGCAGCCCCACCGACGCGCCGAGCGTCGGCTACCCCTCGCAGGAGCGCTACGGCATCTCGAACCTCTCACGCGTGAAGCAGGCGGTGTGGGACGCGTTCCACGGCACGGCCCAGCCCACGACGCTCGAAGGGCTGACGTTCCGCATCGACGAGATCGGCTGGCAGGTCGACACGAAAGGACTGCCGGGCTACGTCAATTCCGAGAACGTGGCCACGATCGACGAGGCGACGCAGGCAGCACACGTCGCCGAGATGGTGCAGGAGTACTTCGCGTGCGACCCGACCGTCACCGACGTCCTGCTCTTCCTGCTCGTAGACGAGCCGTACCGCAACGGCCGCGACGCGAAGGGCAAGCTGCTCGGCGGTGGCTGGCAGAGCGGTCTGGTGACGGTAGACGGCCAGCAGCGCGAGGCCTACCGCACGATGGGGCAGCTCGCTGCCAAGGGACGCGGCGCCTGCGCCAAGCGCCAGATCACCTGGAGCCCGCGGCGCTAGTCGCTAGGCGGCGTTCTCGTCGAGCGCGCCGCGGTACACGACGCGGTCGACCGTCTGCATGTGAACCCGCTCGGGGGATGGAAGACAACCGCTTGGTTGGCGATTCAAGCCGGCAGTAATCCCGTTCAGCCGGAAGGGGGTGAGAATTGTGCTGACGAAGATTCGGGCGCGCTTTGCGCGCGAGGAGGGTCAGACGATGGCGGAGTACGCTGTCGTGCTGGCCGTGATCACGGTGGCAACGGTGGCCGTGTTCACCGCCCTTTCCGGCGGTATTTCGGGCGCGATCACCAACGTGACCGGCATCCTGTAGCAGCCTGCATTCCGGACGGCGCCCGACTCACCGGGCGCCGTTTGCTTGTTGCACGAGCCGGCTTCGCAGCGAACCATACGGGTGACTTCGCGACCGCTCCCCCTACCGGGGGATGCGAGGCGGCCATCCGGCTGGCGATGTACCGGGCAGTTGATTCGAGTTCAGCCGGAAGGGGGTGACAAATAGTGCTGACGAAGATTCGGGCGCGCTTTGCGCGCGAGGAGGGTCAGACGATGGCGGAGTACGCTGTCGTGCTGGCCGTGATCACGGTGGCAACCGTGGCCGTGTTCACCGCCCTTTCCGGCGGTATTTCGGGCGCCATCACCAAGGTAACCGGAATTCTCTAGAAGCGACTCAGTCGGGGCGGCGTCCGGTTGACCGGGCGCCGCACACCCGGCGTTCTTCTCAGTGAAATCGGCTCGGCGGGACAGCTCGCCGCGACCGTCTGCCAGGCCTCAAGGCACGCGCACTTCGTGTCGATGAGACGTGCGTGGAAGCTGGCGCCCGAGACCTCACGGCTGCCCAGGCCCCGGCGCTCACATCGCGGTCGGGAAGCTGGACGCTGGTGCTCTACGGCACCGCGATCTTCCTCGCCGCCGCGCTCGTCTTTGCCGTCCAGCCCATGGTCGCGAAGATGCTCCTGCCGCACTTCGGCGGCACGCCGGCAGTCTGGCTCGTGTCGCTCGTCTTCTTCCAGTGCGCGCTTCTGTGCGGCTACGCGTTCGCTCACTTCTCGCTCAGGGTGTTGGGAGTGCGCCGGCAGTCATTCCTCCAGCTCGGCCTGCTGCTCCTGCCGCTCGTGGCGCTGCCGATCGCCGTTTCAGCGGACGCAGGCCCGGGCGAGAACCCGCACCTCGGGCTGCTGTGGGCGCTGCTCGCAGCCGCCGGCCTGCCGTTCTTCGTCGTGACGACCGCAAGCCCGATCCTGCAGCGATGGTTCTCGGCATGTGGGGATACAGAGTCGCGGGACCCGTACTTCCTCTACGCAGCCGGGAACGCGGGCAGCCTGCTCGGGCTGCTCGCCTATCCGATCGTGGTCGAGCCTCTGCTGACGCTGTCGGAGCAGGCACGGCTGTGGACGACCGGCTACGCCGTCTTCGTCGCCCTGGCGGCCCTCTGCACCCTCCGGCTTCTCGCCACCCCGACAGCGCCGCTGTCTGTGGCGGCAGAGACCAAGGAGGCATCTCCGCCGCTGGGACGCCGCACGTCCCTCCGTTGGATCGGAATGGCCGCTCTGCCGTCGGGCCTGATGGTCGCGACGACGAGCTATCTCTCGACCGACATCGCGGCTGTCCCGCTGCTCTGGGTGATTCCCCTGGCGCTCTACCTGCTGAGCTTCGTCGTCGCCTTCGCAAGGAGCTCACCGCTCTCGCTCACGGCGATCAGCTGGGCGACCGTCGTCACTTCTCTCCTCGTGATCGCTTCGATGCTGTCGATCGTGCAGCTGCCGATCTGGGCCGTCGTGGGGATCCACGGGGCGAACCTCTTCTTCGTGGCGCTGCTCGTGCATCGTCGCCTGGCCATCGAGCGACCGCCTGCGGATCGCCTCACTCAGTTCTACCTCCTCCTGTCGCTGGGAGGCGTGTGCGGTGGCGTGTTCAGTGCCCTCGTTGCCCCGGCGATCTTCTCGACGATCGCCGAGTACCCGATCGTGATCGTGCTGGCGCTACTGCTTCGACCGGGTTCCTTCCGCCCGCGCCCCGGGACCGGATTCCTCCGCCGAAACGCGGACCTGCTGCTGCCGTTCGTCCTTCTCGCGGCCATCCTCGGCTCCGCGAAGGCGATACCCACAGACGGACGGGCCGGACGCGTGCTCCTTGCCGCGCTTCTTCTCTCCGGCGTCGCGGCCCTGGCGCTCTTTTCGTCGCGCCCGGTTCGCTTCGCGCTGGGCGTAGGAGCGCTTCTGCTGATCGTCGCCTTGCCGCCAACCTCGCTGTATTCCGAACGCACGTTCTTCGGCATCCTGCGGGTGGAGGAGCAGGGCGAGCGGCACGTTCTCGTAAGCGGGACGACCGTGCACGGCGCGCAGAACTTTGCTCCTGGGCGACGCAGCGAGCCCGTCAGCTACTACGTCCGAGAAGGCCCGCTGGGTCAGCTCTTCGATGCGCTGGACGGGCGCGCGCGGAGCGTCGCAGTCATCGGACTCGGCGCCGGCGGCACATCCGTCTACGGGCGCCCGGGTGACGACTGGACGTTCTACGAGATCGACGAGGCGGTCGCCCGCATCGCCGAAAACCCTCGCTACTTCACCTACCTGCGGGACGCGAAGGCCGACATCCGAGTCGTCATCGGCGACGGGCGTCTGAAGCTCGCCGAGGCACCGGACGGCTCATACGACCTCTTCGTGCTCGATGCGTTCAGCTCCGACTCGGTGCCGGTGCACCTGCTTACGCGTGAGGCGGTCGAGCTGTACCTGCGCAAGCTCAGCCCTGACGGCGTGATGGCGTTCCACATCTCGAACCGCTACCTCGATCTCCGACCGGTGATTTCCGGAAACGCACGATCGCTCGGCCTCCCAGGTCTTTCACAGTCCTACGTCGTGACGCGGGCGGCGGCCCGTGACGGAGCAGCAAGCTCGATCTGGGTCCTCGTCGCACGTGACATGGCTGCGCTCGGGAAGCTCGCGAATGACCCGCGCTGGAAGCCGCTCGCCACGGGCCCCGGGCAGCCGGTGTGGACCGACGAGTTCTCGAACATCCTGAGCGTCGTCAGATGGTTCCACTGAGTCACAACCCGAGTCCTTCGGCCTGAAAGGCATTCCGCGGTACCATGGCCCCGGGCCGGCCGCCTCCCGGCCCTCAAGGGGCAGGGTTCCGCTCTCCCCAGAGCCCTGTTCCGGAGGCCTCGTCGACACCCCGTCGGCGAGGCCTCTTCTTTTTACGGGTTAGGCGGAGAGGGAGGGATTCGAACCCTCGACGCACCTTTTGGGCACGCACGCGATTTCCAGTCGCGCTCCTTCGGCCAACTCGGACACCTCTCCGCGCGCTGACTCAGGGTAACTACGTTCCGGCGACCGCTGAGACGTACGCCGCCACGTCGGCGATCTGCTGCTCCGTAAGCGTGCCGCCGAAGGGCGGCATTACACCGCCGCCGTTCGTCACCTGTTTGACGATGACGTCGTAGGGCGGCTTGAGATCATCGAGGTTCGGGCCGATCGTGCCCGTCGTCCCGGCGTCGGAGAGCGTGTGACAGCTCCCGCAGTTCGTCTCGAAGACGACCTTGCCTGCGGCAGCACTGCCGGCGGCACTCGTCTCCGTCGGAGGAGACGGCTCCGCGGGCGGAGGCTCGCTGGGCTCGGTCTCGGTGACGTGCGTCTCTGCTGACGCCTCGTGCTCGGTCTCCTTGGCCACGAAGGCGATCGTCGCCAGCATGCCCAACGTGAACACGAGGCAGGCCGCGATGAACCACCCCATGTGCCTGGCGGGAAAGTCCGGGCGGTAGCGCGGGATCAGCATCGCGCTGATCAGTGCGAACACGACGAACGCTGCCGCCATGAGCCCGATCCCGAGCTTCTGGGTCGAGGAGAGGGCTAGCAGCACGGTCGAGGACGCTACCAGGCGGACCTGCGAGCCGCTTCCGGGTCAGCGAGCCGCTGCAAGCCCTCCTCGAACGTGACCTGGCGAGCCTCGGCGGGCACGTTGTGGAGGCGCGCGCTGCGCTCCCACTCCGCGAGCCGCTCCGACTCACTCTCCAGCCGTTTCCGCCATTCCGCGAGGCGCCGGCGCTCCTCCTCGAGGCGCGCGTCGGCGTCACGCACGCGCTGGGCGGCGGCCTCGACCTCGGCCTCGCGCGCCGAGACAGCTTCCTCGCGCGCGGTCGCATCGACGTCACGCTGCGCGAGCTCTCCGTCGAACGCCCCGGCGTGAGCGGCGGCCTCGCGAAGCGCGGACTGCAGCCGCTCCAGCTCGGACGTCGCCTCCGAGCGAACCCGATCGCGTTCGCGCCGCAGATGCCGCTCTACGTCCCGCAGCCGGTCGATCTCGGCTTTCAGGCGATCGATCTCGCGCTGCGCGACGGGATCGCTGGCCATAGACGGATGTTAGGTCTCGTCGACCTCGTGGTGCCGCTCGATGATGCCGAGACCGCGCCCGATCAGCCATCCGCCGACCACGCTGAGGACGAGCGACGCGGCCACGACGATCGTCAGCAGCGCGATCCAGTGCGGCATGTCACAAACACGGTATTCGGCCGCCCGGACGGAATCTGAGCAGCGTTACGGCTTCGTCGCCTTGACGATGGCGGCGTGCATGCCGTCTGCGACACCGTGCGTGAACTCGACGCTTACGTGCTCGAGGCCTGCGGCCGCAAGTCCCGCCTCGTATTCGCCCTTGGACAGCGCGCCGGCGACGCAGCCGCAGTAGCTGCCCCGCTCCGCGCGATCGCCGGGCGAGAGCTGGTCCTCCGCCACGATGTCGGAGATGCCGAGGCGGCCGCCGGGCTTCAGGACGCGTGCGACCTCCGAGAGCACGGCCTGCTTGTCCACCGAGAGGTTGATCACGCAGTTGGAGATGACGACGTCGACCGAGCCCGACGGCAACGGGATCTCCTCCATGTGTCCTTTGAGGAAGATCGCGTTACGCACTCCCGCCTCCCGCGCGTTGCGCTGCGCGAGCTCGAGCATCTCGTCGGTCATGTCCAGGCCGTAGGCCAGCCCGGTGTCGCCCACGCGCCGCGCCGAAAGCAGTACGTCGATGCCGCCTCCCGATCCGAGGTCGAGCACCGTCTCGCCCTCTCGGAGCTCCGCGACGGCGGTCGGATTGCCACAGCCCAGCGAGGCGAGGACGGCCGCGTCGGGCAGCTCACCGCGCTGCTCTGCCTCGTACAGCCCGCTGCCGAAGCTGGCGCCGGTGTCCTTGTCGGGGCAGCAGCTTCTGGCGTCACCCGAGATCACTGCCAGCGCGGACTCCGCGTAGCGACGCCGCACCTCCTCACGTACCTCGTTCATCAGCAGCACGCTCCCTTCAGGTCGGCGACTGCGGCGAGCCTGTCGACCGCTTCGCGGTTCAGGGAGAAGTAGGCCCAGCGGCCGCGTTGCTCGCGGTCGAGCAGGCCGGCGTCGGTGAGCTTCTTCAGGTGATGGCTTACTGTCGGCTGCGAGAGGCCGACTTCCGGCTCGAACTCGCACGCGCAGCAAGCGCCGCCGCAGCGCACGATCTGACAGACGATCTTCACGCGCGCCGGGTCGGCAAGAGCGGCAAAGAGCGCCGCCGACTTCTCCGCATCGCCGAGCAACGTATCGATGCTCGTCAATATATCAGTCGGAGCCCGGAGAGATCCCCCTGGCCCTGAGAGCCGCCTCGACCCTGGCGCTGATCTTCTCGCCCAGATCCGCCGTGCGATCGGCGAGCTCGTCGACGGCTGCATCGTCCGATTCGCTCGCATCCGCCTGCTCTGCGTCCCCGAACGCGGCGAGCAGCTCGCGCTGGACGCGCTCGTTGATCGACTCCCTTAGGCGGTCGCGAAACTCGGCCGACGGCTCCGAAGGAGGCTTGGGCTCCACCGCTGCCGTCGTCGCTTCGACGCCATCGATCGCCAGCTCGTAGACCTGCTCGGGCTGGTCGAGGTCCTTCAGGTGCCGCTCGCCGAGCGGAGCCAGGGAGACCCCCTCGGGCAGCGACGAGCCGACAAGCGCCCGCGTCGTCTCCGAGAGGAGAACGTTGCCGCCCTTGGCCACCGTGCAGATGCGTGCGGCGCGCACGACGTCGAGACCGAGGTAGCCCTCGCTGCCTAGCGCCGGCTCGCCGGTGTGCAACCCCATGCGCACACGAACGGTCGCCTCTTCAGGCCAGATCGCCGAGGCGTGGGCGCGCTGCGCGTCCACTGCTGCCTCCACGGCATCGCGTGCTCGGGCGAACGCGAAGAAGAACGCATCGCCCTGCGTGTCGATCTCGACGCCGTCGGCGTGCGTGAACGTGTCGCGCACGATTCGCCGGTGCTCGGCCAGAACTTCCGCGTAGCGGTCGCCGAGCTGCTTGAGGAGCGCCGTCGAGCCCTCGATGTCCGTGAAGACGAACGTCACGGTCCCGCTTGGCAGCCCTTCCATGCCTGCATCGTAAATCCCAGTACGTTTCAGCCGTGGATGACGCGTTCGGGGAGATGCTGCGCACAGGAACGGATGCGGAGATCGTCGAGCGTGACGACGGGTTCATCCAGGGCTCGACACTGGTCTACTTCGCGCCGGTCCGCCGCTGGGCCGCCGTGGAGCGGCGGGCGTTGCGCTTTGTGCGCGGGCGTGTGCTCGACGTGGGCGTCGGCGCCGGGCGGGTGGCCCTCGAGCTTCAGGCGCGCGGGCGAGACGTGGTCGCGATCGACGTCTCACCCGGAGCGGTAGAGGTGGCGCGGAGTCGCGGCGTGCGTGACGTGCGGCTGCTCGCATTCGAAGACGTCGACGCGTCGCTTGGACATTTCGACACGGTCGTCATGTACGGCAACAACTTCGGCCTCTTCGGCTCGCGAGCGAAGGCGCGGAGGCTGCTCAGGCGGCTGCGCCCGCTCGCCGGGCGGATCGTCGCGTGCTCGAACGATCCGTACGCGACCAAGGATCCCGCCCATCTCGCCTACCAGGAACGGAACCGCGCCCGCGGCCGGATGTCGGGACAGCTCCGCGTCCGCATCCGCCATCGGGCTCTCGCGGATCCGTGGTTCGACTATCTGATCGTTTCGCCAGACGAGATGGCGGAGATCGTCGACGGCACCGGCTGGGAGATCCGCCACCTCGTCCAGGACGAAGGCTCCTCGTACGTCGCCGTGCTCGAATAGGATCGCACGATGCTCGCGCGATGACGTGGTACCAGTGGTTCAAGGCGGGGCACGTGCTGGTCGCCGTGCTCTGGGTCGGCGGCGGCGCGACGCTCGCGCTCTTGGCCATCATGACGTTGCGACTGAAGGATCCCCTTCAGGTGGCCCGGTTCGCGCACCAGGCCGGGAAGATCGGCGAGCTGCTGTACACGCCGGCGTCGCTGCTCGTGCTCCTGTTCGGGATCGGCTTGATGACGAACGACCAGAGCCCGTGGGACTGGGACCTGCTCTGGGTGCAGATAGCGCTCGCCGGCTGGGCGCTGACGTTCCTCGTCGGCTTCTTCTGGATCCGACCCACGGCCGCGAAGCTCGCGAAGACGATCGGGGCGAAGGGGCCCGAAGACCCCGAGACGCAGGAGATCATCAAGCGCATCCTGCTCGTGACGCGGATCGACGTGCTGATCCTGCTCTTCATCGTCTTCGACATGACCGCCAAGCCCTGGTCGTAGGCCGCTAACGGGGCACGCGAGAGACGCTCGCGCCGGCGATCAGCTCGTCGCATTCGCGCACCCCGAGATGCGCACCCATCTGCTCGAAGAGAGCGCGGGCGCGGCGAAGCTGATCGTCTGCTGAAGCGTCTCCGGCGAGCGCGAGGCACCGGCCCTCGCCCATCAGTGCGTGCGCCTGCTCGAGCACGGCAGTGAATTCCTCCCAACCGGAGGCTGCTTCGGCATACAGGCTCGCGGCGCCGGGCACGTCTCCGGCCAGCTCGGCCTGGATCGCCGCCACCGTAGTGAGCGTGTGCCGCTGGATCGGGAAGGTCTGGGGCACGTCGTCGGTAAGACGCGCGAGCGCCGCACCCGCGCCGAGGCGCCGACTGGTATGCGCCGCCCGCGTGAGGCAAATGGTGTAGTCCGGATTCTCTTGGTCGGCGTCGAGCTCAGCGGACTCCTCGATAAGGGCCGTAGCACCATCCACGTTCCCGGCGACCAGGAGGGCCGGCGCGGCAGCCCAGTAAGACAGCATGAGCAGCTCAGCATCTCCCACGTCGCGCGCGATCTCGAGCAATTCGTCCACCGCCGTCCGAGCGTCTGCGCCTCCTTCGTGAGCGCCGTCGCGTAGCAATGCAACAAGTGGATCCGATGGCGCTGGCCACCCGCCGCGCGAGCCCACTCGAGTAGCTCCTCACCCTCCATGACCACGTTCTGCAGCTCACCGGCTCCGACACGAGCGAGAACACTCAACGTTCGCGCCTCGCGTGCGAGCGACGTGAGCCCGTGCGCGATCGCGTAGTCATGGGCGCTCTCGTACTGCGCGATCCCCGCTTTCGGCCCATCGACGAACCAGCGCGGAGCCGCAAGATTGTGCTGGAACGCCGCCGCCGTGTGAGCCGAGCCGGCGCCGATCGCGAGCTCGATCGCCCGCTCCTGGTCGGCCACCCCACCAACGTCACCGCGGGCAAACCGAGCGCCGCCCCGATATGCGAGCGCGGTCGCCGGCTCGGGGAGACCGAGCTGCGCTGCGAGGGCGATCGCCCGGTCGGCCGTTGCGATTGCTTTTTCGAGCTCCGAGCGCGAGACGTAGGCACCCGAGAGCGTCCCGAGGGCTCTGACGAGCATGGGCCCCGGGTCTGGCTCCAGCAATTCAACGGCCTCCTCCGCAAGCTCTAGCCAGCCTTGCTCCGCACGGCGCCAGCGGGTCGTGGACAGCCGCGTCAACGCCTGTGCGGCGAGAACTACGTCGCCGCTCGCGCGCAGCTTCTCGGACGCCTCGGCCAAAGCCTCGGCCGCCTCCTGCAGCTCTCCGGTGTGCAGGGCGGCGTCACCCCAGCGCAGGAGCACGCGCGGAAACGCCGCATCGTCCGCGTCCGTGAGCGCTCGCGCGCGGTCAAGGAGGCTAAGTGCCTTCCCCACGTCGAGGCCAAACAGCCCCTCGCCGGCGAGCAACGCATACCGAGCAGCGCGAGGACGTATCTCCTGCTCTAGGTCGGCATTCCGCACAGCTTCCGCGAGCGACAGAGCTTCCCCTGTGTGATAGGCGAGGATCTCCGCGAGATCCTCGAGCCGATCGCTCGCCATTGCCTCGAGCCACGTGGCCGCGGCAACGTGCCTGGCAGCGCGCTGCGCGCGCGGGATCTGCGCGTAGGCGACGTCGCGGACGAGGATATGCCGGAACGCATACTCCTCCTCGCCCTCCATCGACGACTGCGCGGCCGGTCGCACGAATTCGCGCTCCGCCAGCTCGCGCAGCAGAGCCTGGACGCGTTCGCGGTCTCCGTCGCCCATCGAGGCAATCGAGCCGTCCCAGAACACGTTCCCGACCACAGCGGCGTCCTGGACGAGTGTTTTCTGCTCGCGCGAAAGCGTGTCCAGACGCGCGGCGATCAGCGCCAGCAACGAGTCCGGGAACGGCACGTCCGCGTCCGACTTCAGAGCGCCGCGGACGTCGAGCAGCTCGCGGTCCCGGAGCATCGACACGAACTCCTCGGCATACAGCGGGTTCCCGCCCGCCCTCTCCAATAGAAGCTCCCGTGTTGCTGCAGGCAGAGCCGTGTGCTCGAGCAGACCGAACACGAGTTGCGCCATGTCCGTTGTGGCGAGCGGAGCAAGCGGGATCGCGTTCGACGTGCCGGCTACCCACGAGGGCTGGGTGTCTGCGAGCTCCGGCCGGGTCGTGCAGACGACCATCAGCGGCACATCGCTGGACGTTCCTGCGAGGTGCGCGAGGAACGCGAGCATCGGCTCGCCCGCCCAGTGCACGTCCTCCACGACGATCACCAGCGGTCTTCGCTCGGCGATGTATTCCAGGAAGCGGCGCCACGCGGTGAAGAGCTCTTCCTGTCTGGCCGGGGTCCCGTCCGGGTCGAGGCCGAGGAGCGGAAGGAGCCGCGCTCGGAGCCAGGGCCGCTCTGCGCCCGCGGGTAGCACAGCCTCGAGCTTCGACCGTGCCACGTCCGGGGGATCCGAGTCGTAGATGCCCGCATGCGTCTTCACGATCTCGGCAAGAGGCCAGAACGCGATCCCTTCTCCGTACGGCAGGCAGCGCCCCTCCCGCCACGTCACAGCCCGGTCGACCTCGCCGACATAGGCGCGCAACTCCGCTACGAGCCGTGACTTCCCTACGCCGGGCTCACCCATGAACGTCACGAGTCGCGGAGAACGCTCCGCAAGCACCCGTGCGAACGCCTGCCGCAGTATCGCCAGCTCTCGTTCGCGGCCGACGAGCGGCGTCGCCAGCAGGCGGACGGTGCGGCTCCCGAGACGTGCCCGCGGAGCGAGCGCGCGCCAGACTGCAACCGGCTCTTTCTTCCCCTTGGCGGCGATCGGCTCGAGAGCCTCCCACTCGAACGCGGACTCGGATGCACGGAACGTCGAGAGGCCCACGAGGACGCCGTCCACCGGCGCTGCGGACTGGATCCGCGCCGCCGTGTTCACCACGTCGCCGAGCACGTCGCCCTCGCCGGACGCTCGCGCGCCGAGACTCGCCAGCACCTCGCCTGTGTTGACGCCGACACGCACAGATAGACGGAGCGTCGAGTCAGCGGCGTTCAACTCCGCGAGCGCCTCAAGGATCTCGAGCCCGGCGCGCACGGCCCTCTCCGCGTCGTCCTCGTGCGCAGCAGGCACACCGAAGACGGCCATGACCGCGTCGCCGATGAACTTCTCCACCGATCCACCGAAGGCCTCGATCACCTGGCGGACGCGCCGAAAGTAGACCTCCATGCGCGCGCGCACGTCCTCGGGATCCTGTCGCTCTGTCTCGGCCGTGTAGCCAACGACGTCGCAGAACAATACGGACACCACGCGCCGCTCCTGGACGGCCACGATGGCGGTCACCGCGTTCCCGCAGTACGGGCAGAACCGGAACTCGGTCAGCACCTCCCCGCCACACACAGAGCAGGAACCCATCGGGCGAGTCTACGGCGCTCGATTTCCACGACGTGCGAGTCGTCGAGGATCACTGGGACAGCCTCGTGCTCGTCTGGCTAGGCGCTCGATCGAGACCAATCGTCGCCGCGACCGACATGGCGGGCGCGGCTCACAGACGCCCCGCCTGGACACGCGGCCGAAGGCCGCACCCCCGAGCGGAAAGCGAAGCGGGCGAGGGACGAATGGGCGCGGCTGGGATCGAACCAGCGACCTCTCGCGTGTGAGGCGAGCGCTCTCCCGCTGAGCTACGCGCCCGGGACGACGACAGTGTACGACGGTGGGCTACCATCATCCTGCCCGGTCGCGCTAGGCGGGGAGCTAGCGGTTCCCTGAACCCGCAATCCGCTATAGCGGGGCCGAGAACCGCCTGAGGGGCGGAGTCGTCCGGGGTCTGGGCCGGCGCGCGCAGCGTTGACAGCCAGGTCCCGCGCACTGGGAGTCTGCGAACCGCGTCAGGTCCGGAAGGAAGCAGCGCTAAGCAGTGTCTTCCAGGTGCCGCGGAACAGCCTGGCTCGAGCAAGCGGCGCAGGCGCCGTCCGGGTGACTCGCATCGACGGCGGCCGCGCGACCGGGCACTTGCGGTCCCTGGGCACCTCGGTTTCGGCCACGTGCGCGAAACGAAGAGGGCCGACCTTTCGGCCGGCCCTCTTCCGATCTCCCCAGAGGTGATGCTTTAATCGCCCCCATCCCAAGCACTGCTCGGGATCTGCATCCAGGGTACGAGTCACGCCGCCTCAAGCACAACCGGGCATTCGCCCGATCTTTGACCTAGGGCGAATGCCCTATCCTTATGGGACCCAGTCGCACGAAAATCTCCGGGAGGTGCCTCATCGCCCACAATAACGGGACGGTCCTGATTGTCGACGACCACGCGTCGTTTCGCGCGCTCCTGACGGCGCAGCTCGAGAGCGCCGGCCTAAGGACGATCGAGGCCGAAGACGGTCGGCAGGCGCTCGAGCAGGCGCAACACGCGGACGTGGTGCTGCTCGACGTCAACCTCTCGGACACGAGCGGCTACACGGTCTGCCGCGAGCTGCGTGCGGAGTACGGCGAGCGGCTTCCCATCGTCTTCCTGTCCGGCTACCGGACGGAGAGCATGGATCGTGCAGCCGGGCTGCTCATCGGCGGCGACGACTACATCGTCAAGCCGCCGGATCTCGACGAGCTGCTGGCGCGCCTACGGCGGCTGATCGAGCGATCGCGCGAGCCGGGCAATGCTGCGTCCCCCGGCTTCGGGCTCACCCGCCGCGAGCTGGAAGTGCTCCAGCTGCTCGGCAGCGGCAAGCGCGCACCGGAGATCGCCGCCGAGCTGGGCATCAGCCCGAAGACGGTCTCGAGCCACATCCAGAACATCTTCCGCAAGCTCGACGTCCACAGCCGCGCCCAGGCCGTCGCACGGGCGTACGAGCACGGCCTCGTCGCCTGACGCGCGGACGCCGGGTGGCGGCGGCGCTTCTGCTTGAATCGCTGAGGTGACCGCGCTCTACACGAAGTACCGCCCGCAGGACTTCGACGAGGTCGTCGGCCAGGAGGCGGTGGTGCGGACGCTGCGCAATGCGATCGAGGCGGACAAGGTGCGCCAGGCGTATCTCTTCGCCGGACCGCGCGGCACGGGCAAGACGTCGCTCGCCCGCATCCTCGCCAAGGCGCTCAACTGCGCGCAGGGACCGACGCCGAAGCCGGACGGCACCTGTCACGCGTGCACGGCGATCTCCAACGGCACCTCAATGGACGTGATCGAGATGGACGCGGCGTCGCAGCGGGGCATCGACGATGTCCGCCTGATCCGCGACAACGCGGTGCTCCAACCGGTCGAGGGCCGTTACAAGGTCTACATCCTCGACGAGGCGCACCAGCTGACGGACGCGGCCTGGAACGCGCTTCTGAAGATCGTCGAGGAGCCGCCACCGCATCTCGTCTTCGTCTTTTGCACGACGTCCCTCGACAAGGTGCTCGCCACGGTTCGCTCGCGCTGCCAGACGTTCCTGTTCGCGCGCCCGCGGCTGCCGGAGCTCGTCGCGCTGCTGCGGCGCGTGGCCGACGGCGAGGGGTTCGACGTGCCGGACGCCGCGCTCGCGCTCGTCGCGCGCGCCGCCAAGGGCAGCTTCCGGGACGCGGTCTCGACGCTCGATCAGCTCGCGGCGGCGACCGGCGGCGAGATCTCCGTCCAGTCCGTGCTCCAGTTGCTCGGCGCGGTGGACGAGGAGGCGCTGTTCCGCCTCTGCGACCTCGTCATCGACCGGGACCCGGCCGGCGCGCTCACGCACGTCGAGGAGCTTTCGGAGCAGGGCCAGGACATCGGCCGGCTCGTGGTCGAGCTGCTCGAGCATCTGCGGCACTTGCTGCTCGTCCAGCACCTCGGCGAGGTGCCCGACAACGTCCCGGTTACGGACGAGTCGCGCGAGCGGCTGCGCGCGCAGGCGAACCAGATCGGCGAGGCTACGGTGCTGCGCCTTTGCGACCTGCTTGGCCGTGGCGGTCGAGGACATGCGGCAGGGCGGCGACCCTCGCCTGCCGCTCGAGCTCGCACTCGTAAAGGTGACCCGCCCAGGCGCAGATCTCTCGCAGGAGTCGCTCGCCTACCGACTCGAGCTCCTGGAGCGCCGTGCCGGGCCTGCCGGACGTGTCCACCGGTCAGAGCCACAGACCCAGGGACAGTCACTGAGAGTGTCCCCGAGCCTGAAGCGGACACGGCCGATGAGGACGATCCGGCGCCGCCGCCGCTCGAGCTTCAGCAGCTCCAGGAGTCCTGGTCGCGCGCCGTGCTCGATGCCGTCGAGCAGCGCTCGATCCCCGTCGCGTCGATGCTGCGCGAGGCCCATCCCGTCGCGTTGGACGACGACCGCCTGACCGTGGAGTTCGCCGGCGAGGCCGAGTTCCACCGCAAGCTGGCAGAAGAGCCGAAGAACAGCGCGATCATCCGCGATGCCCTGTACGACGTGACGGGCCGCAAGCTCACATTCGAGTTCACGCTCGGCGAGCGCAGCGGAGCCGATGACGCGCCCGAGGAGGAGCACTCGGAGGAGAAGCTCGTCGCACTCTTCAAGGAGACATTCGACGCGAAGGAGGTCGACGAATAGCCGTGGCGCAGAACATCGACATCAACAAGCTCATGCAGCAGGCGCAGCAGATGCAGCAGCAGATGGCCGAGGCGCAGGAGCAGCTCGCCACGGAGACGGTCGAGGCCTCGGCGGGCGGCGGCCTGGTGACGGTGCGCGCCAGCGGCAACGGCGAGATCCTCGCCATCAAGATCGACCCGAAGGCGATCGACCCGGACGATCCGGAGCTGCTGGAGGACATGGTGCTCGCAGCCGTCAACGAGGCGCTGCGCTCCGCTCAGTCGCTCGCGCAGTCGAAGCTCGGCGCAATGACCGGCGGCCTCGGCCTGCCCGGCATGTGATGGAAGATCCTGCGGCTCGACGAGACGCTCGCAACCGATCCGCCCAATCCGGAGGACTTCACCGGGCGAGTGCGGATGCAGAATCTCGGCGCCGCCGGCGGCACTTCAGAGCTCGATTACCTCGCCGTCTACTTCGACGCGGGGGCGCACACGCGGCCACATACGCACGAAACGGATCAGGTTCTCTGCTTCGTGCGCGGCCCCGGCTTCATCTGGATCGCAGGCGAGCAACGGCAGCCTGTCGAGACGCACGCGCGTCGTCGTCATCCCCGCGGGCGTCCTCCACATGCACGGCGCGATGGAGACCGAGCCGGTCTGCCACCTTGCCGTCCGAGCACCGGGCCCGACCGACTGGAGCCCGCCGGTTCCGGACGAGTGGCAGCAGTACGTGCGGTAGTACCTGCACAATGGGGCCGTGTTCAGCCCGGCCGTGGACAACCTCGTCTCGCAGCTGACCCGCCTTCCCGGTGTCGGCACCCGCACGGCTCAGCGCCTTGCCTTCCACCTGCTCCGCGCGCAGAAAGACGAAGCTCTGGCGCTCGCGCAGGCGATCGAGGACGTGAAGGAGAGGGTGCGCTTCTGCCGCGAGTGCGGCAATCTGACGGAGGAGGACGTGTGCGGGATCTGCCTCGACGCGCGCCGCGATCGCACCGTCGTCTGCGTCGTCGAGCAGCCCGTCGATCTGCTCTCCATCGAGCGTACGGCCGAGTACCGCGGCCTCTACCACGTGCTGGGCGGCGCGCTGTCGCCGATCGACGGCGTCGACCCCGGCTCGCTGCGCATCGACGAGCTCATCCAGCGCGTGGAGACGCGACGGCATAGAGGAGGTCGTGCTCGCGACGAACCCGACGATGACGGGAGAGGCCACTGCCTCGTACCTCGCCGACCGCCTCCGCGAACGCGTCCGCGTCACGCGGCTCGCGAGCGGCCTGCCCGTCGGCTCCGATCTCGAGTACGCCGACGAGGTGACGCTCGGCCGGGCACTCGCCGGCCGCCGCGAGATGTGATGGCAACGACGGACAACGACGAGTCGCGCATCGGTTCGTCCCTCAGGCCAGGCTGACATCGGACACGGCGTGGCTACCGTCGATGTCCCGGTGGCGCTGCTCGGCTACGGCACCGTCGGCGCGGCTGTCGCCCGATTGCTCGAGGAGAACGGCGACGATATCGAGCGCGCGACGGACACCGGCTTCGGGTCGTGCGCGCTCTCGTTCGCGACACGTCCCTCGAACGGCCGTATCCCGCCGGCCGCGGCGTGCTCACGACGGACTTCGAGCAGATCGTGCGCGATCCCGCGATCGCACTCGTCGCCGAGGTGATGGGAGGCGTCGACCCTGCGGAACGATACGTCTTGGAGCTCCTTCGGGCCGGCAAGCCGATTGTCTCCGCCAACAAGCAGCTGATCGCCCGTCGAGGGGCGGAACTCTTCCGCGCCGCATCGGAAGCGGGAGTGCAGCTTCGCTTCGAAGCCAGCGTCTGCGCCGCCATTCCCGTGATCAAGGTTCTACGCGAGGCGCTCGTGGTGAACAACGTCCACCACGTGCTCGGCATCGTGAACGGCACGACGAATTTCGTCCTCACGCGGATGGAGGCCGGCACGGGATATGCGGACGCGGTCGCCGAGGCGCAGAGCCTCGGCTACGCAGAGGCCGATCCGAGCGAGGACGTTTCGGGCGCGGACGCCGCCGCGAAAATGGCGATCCTGGCCACCGTCGCCTTCGGCTCACGCGTCAGCCTCTCCGACGTCGTGTTCGAAGGCATCGAGGCGATTCGGCCCGAACACCTGCAGGCGGCCCGTTGACTTCGACTCGGTGGTGCGCTTGGTCGGCTCTGCCGCCCTGGTCGACGGAGCGATCGACGTCCGCGTCCAGCCGTCGCTCGTCGATCGCCACCACCCACTCTCCGCGGTCAGGGCGCCTTCAACGCGGTCATGCTCCGAGGCGACGCGATCCGCGAGATCACACTGGAGGGACCGGGTGCAGGCGGCCTCGAAACTGCCTCGGCGGTTGTCGCCGACATGGTCAGCGTTATTGGCACCGCCGGAACCGGCTTCCTCCAGAACGACGCGTGCTGGCGAACGCTGCCCCGACTGCCTCCGGGTGAGTCTCAGTCGCCGTTCTACGTGAACCTGGAGGTCGACGATCGACCTGGCGTCCTCGCGCAGTGGCCGAACGGTTGGCTGCGGAACAAGTGTCGATCGCACGCCTCACACAGCGCCAACTCGGCGACGCCGCATCGCTCGACATCGTCACACACGACGCACGGACCGCCAGCGTGGAGGCGGCGCTCGCCGCGATCGCGGAACTCGACGAGGTACACGGGCGACCGGCCGTCATGCCCGTGATCGCCAAGGAGCCAGTGATGGCGGCGGCCCTGGTCGAGCGCTACCGCGAACGGCTTCCGCTGTCGTCCTCTACGCCGATCGTCACGCTTGGCGAGGGCGGGACGCCCCTTCTTCACGCACCGCGGATCTCGCAACGCCTGGGTCTCGACATCTGGCTCAAGTGGGAGGGCGCCAACCCGACGGGCTCGTTCAAGGATCGGGGAATGGCCGTTGCACTCTCCAAAGCAGTCGAGGAGGGCGCACAGGCTGTCATCTGTGCCTCCACCGGGAACACGGCAGCCTCCGCAGCCGCCTACGCCGCCCGGGCCGGCCTTCCAGCGCTCGTGCTACAGCCGGAGGGAGCGGTCGCGCTCGGCAAGCTCGCCCAGGCTCGGGCACACGGGGCTGCGCGCTGCTTGCGGTGCGCGGCTCCTTCGACGACGCGCTCGCAGCTGCGCGCTCGCTGGCCGGCCGAGGCACGCACGCCCTCGTCAACTCCCTCAATCCTTACCGGATCGAAGGCCAGAAGACGGCGGCCTTCGAGATCGTCGACGAACTCGGCACCGCGCCCGAGGTGCTCTCGCTTCCCTACGGCGGCGGGGGCAACACGTGCGCGTACGCGAAGGGCTTCGTCGAGGCAGGTGCCGGATCGCCTTGCATCCTGGCGGTGCAGTCGTCCGACCGCTCACGCACCGTCGCTTCGGCGATCCGCATCGCGATGCCCGTGCATGAGGAGCAGGTCACGAAGGCGTTGGCGGGAACGCCGGGCCGAGTCGTATCCGTCTCTGATGATGCCATCCTCGAGGCCTGGCGACAGCTGGCCCACGAGGAGGGGGTCTTTTGCGAGCCCGCCTCCGCGGCTTCCGTCGCCGCGACTCGCAAGATCCGTGCTCGAGCCAGGCACACGCGTCGTTTGCGTGATCACGGGCCACGGGCTGAAAGACCCCGAGATCGTCGAGCGGCCTGACACCGTCGCCGATCGTCGTCGAGCCGGACCCCGACGCGATCGCTGCAGCCGGCCGATGAGGATCCGCGTCCGCGCGCCGGCGAGCACGGCAAATGTCGGTCCCGGCTTTGACTGCGTCGCCGTCGCGCTCGACCTCTGGAACGAGCTCGAGGTGCAGGACGGAGACGGCGAGCCCGATCTCGACCACATCGGCGTTCGCGCCTTTGCGCAGCTGGCCCCCGTTGCCGGCAAACGCTTCCGCTGGATCGACCGCATCCCCTACGAACGCGGCCTCGGCTCCAGTGCGTCCGTGATCGCGTTGGGACTCGTTGCCGCCGCCCTCTCCCTCGGCCGCAAGCCCGATCCCGAGGAGCTCCTCTCCGCGGGCGTCGAGCTGGAGGGCCACGCCGACAACCTGGCCGCCGCGCTCGCAGGTGGCGTCTGCGTCACGTGGGAGGGACGGATTGCACGCATCGCAGACAGCGTTCCGGCAGTGCCGATCGCGCTCGTTCCACAGGCGACCGTGTCGACTGCATTGTCCCGCACCGGCCTTCCCGCCACGATCTCGCACGGCGACGCGGCCTTCACGGCGGCTCGTGCCACGCTCCTCGGCGCTGCACTGTCGAGCGGCTCGCCCGAGTTGTTCTCCGAAGCGCTGCAGGATCGACTTCACGAGCCGTACCGGGCTCCCAACGCACCTCTCCTCCGGGCAGCCCGCGAAGACCTCCCTGCCGAGGCTCTTGGCGTCACTCTGTCGGGATCTGGACCCACCGTCATCGTGTGGGCGCGCGAGGAGGCAGCGAACGAGTGCGCGCACGCCCTCGGGAGACGCTTTCCGGGCGAACATGTGACGCCGCTCGCCGTATCGCCAGGTTGGAGCGGGAAGGGCAGACGACTAGCTCGGCCGACAGCGCCTCCTACACTCGGGTTGTGGCCACGACGGACTACGAAGCCGTCCCAGCGGTCGCCGGGGACGCGAAGACATCGCAAAGCACGCTCGTCATGAAGTTCGGCGGCACGTCGGTCGCCGACACCGATCGGCTGAAGGCCGTCGCCAGACGGATCGTCGCAGCGCGGGAGCAGGGCGAGCGCGTCGTCGCCGTGCTCTCGGCGATGGGCGACTCGACCGACGACCTCGTCGCGCTCGCCCACGAGATGTCCCCGCGGCCGAAGCCGCGCGAGCTGGACATGCTGATCTCCGTCGGCGAGCGCATCTCCTGCGCGCTGGCGGCGATGGCCATCCACGACCTGGGCCACGAGGCGATCTCGCTGACGGGCTCGCAGGCCGGCATCGTCACCGACACGACGCACGGCAAGGCGAAGATCGTCGACGTCCGCGCGAAGCGGATCCACGAGGCACTCGACGCCGGCCGCGTCGTGCTCGTGGCCGGCTTCCAGGGCGTCTCCACCGACCTCGACATCACGACTCTGGGCCGCGGCGGCTCGGACACGACGGCGGTGGCGCTGGCGGTCGCGCTCGGCGCCAAGGTCTGCGAGATCTACACGGACGTCGACGGCGTGTTCACCGCCGACCCGCGCATCGTGTCCGAGGCGCGCAAGCTGCACGCCGTCAGCTACGAGGAGATGCTCGAGATGGCGGCGTCAGGCGCTAAGGTCCTGCAGCTGCGGTCGGTCGAGTTCGCGCGCAACCACGGCGTCGTGCTGCACGTGCGATCGAGCTTCAGCCCGGCGGACGGCACCTGGGTGATCGAGGAGGACGAGCGCATGCTGGAGAAGGCGATGATCTCGGGCGTCACGCACACGCTCGAGGAGACGCTGTACTGGGTCGAGGGCGTGACCGCGGCGCGACTGTTCGCCGCGCTGGCCGAGAGCGGCGTCAACGTCGACACGATCGTGCAGACGAGTGAGGCCGAGATCGTCTTCTCGGCGCCGTCAGACGACGGGAGCGCGGTCGAGGAGGCACTCGAGGGGCTGGGCCTCACCTGGCGCGCGCGCGACGATCTGGGCAAGGTCAGCCTCATCGGCGCCGGCATGAAAAGCCATCCGGGAGTGGCGGCGAAGATGTTCTCGGTGCTGAACGACGAGAGCATCGAGCCGCAGATCGTCACCACGTCGCCGATCAAGGTCGCCTGCCACGTGCCGCGCGACGACGTCGAGCGCGCGGTGCGGGCGCTGCACCATGCGTTCGAGCTGCACCGGCCCGAAGCGGAGCGTCCGCATGCCGGGTAGCCGGGCGCGCATCGGGGTCGTCGGCGCCACCGGCGCAGTGGGGGCGGTCACGCTCGACGCTGCTCGGCGAGCGCGGGTACGAGCAACGTGCGCGCTCTTCGCTTCCTCCCGCTCGGCGGGCTCGCGAGCCTCGTTCGGCGCCGGCGAGCTCGAGGTGGAGGAGGCGACGCGGACGCGCTGGCGGCGCGGCGACCTCGACGTCTGTCTTCTTCTCCGTCGGCACCGCCGCGAGCCGCGAGCTCGTCCCGCACGCTGTGCGCGGAGGCGCGTGTGCGTCGACAAGTCGGCCGCGTTCCGGCTCCAGGAGCAGGCGTGCCGCTCGTCGTGCCCGAGGTGAACGGCGCGCGGGCGCTCGAGCACGACGGCATCGTCGCCAACCCCAACTGCTGCGCGATCCCGCTGACGATGGCGCTCAAGCCGCTCCACGACGCAGCCGGGCTCGCACGAGTGCGCGTGGCGACGTACCAGTCGGCGTCGGGCGCGGGCGCCGGCGCAGTGAAGGTGCTCGTGAGGCTCCGGCGCAGAGCACGATCTCTCGGCATGGACTGGGACTTCGACGGCGATCGAGTTCGACGAGGAGGCGAAGCTGCGCGACGAGACTCGGAAGATCCTGGAGCTCCCGGAGCTGCCGATCAGCGCGAGCTGCATGCGCGTGCCGGTGTCGTCGGCCACGCCGAGGCGGTGTGGATCGAGACCGCAGCAGCCTTTCTCGGCGGCGGCGACGTGAGCTGCTCGACGGCTGCACCGGGCATGCACCTGGTCGACGCGCCCCACGCCCGGGCAGGCGGCGGGGCAGGACGACGTGCTCGTCGGCCGCGTCCGGCGCGGACCCGGGCGCCGAGAACGGCCTGTGCCTGCTCCTCGTCGGCGACAACCTGCGCAAGGGCGCGGCGCTCAACGCGATCCAGATCGCCGAGCTCGTGCTCGCCGAAGCTTCTCTGGCTCGCCGCCTAGGGCCGCGGCACGGGCACCGGCTTCGCGGGCGCGAAGACCTCGCGCAGCCTGGCGCGAGCACCGACGCGCGACTGCCGGCGAGCACGGGCTGCAGCCCGCCGAAGTCCAGCCGAACGAGCTCCACGCGGCCGGCGCTGCGTAGCGTGCGAAAGCCGAGGTCTGCGAGGAAGTCGCGCGGGAAGACGGTGCGATGGACGAGAAAGCGCTCGTACATCGTCTCCCCCTCGCGATACGCGTACGAGAAGGTCTCGAGCGCCGCGGCCCCGCGGTCTCGCGCGTCCCCGATGGCCGCGAGGAACAACGACTGCATGACCCACGGGCGTCGAGGAATCCGCGAGATAGGCGCACGTGACGAGCACGGCGTCGCGCGACGGCGGGCCGGCGGGCAGCTCGGCGGCGCGCGGAAACAGCGACGCGGGCCCGTACTGCATCGACCCGAGCAGGTGACCGTCGCCGTCGACGTACAGCGTCCCCCACGCTCCCCACTCCGACTCCGCCCGCTCGCGCCAGCGGTCCTTATCCGCAGTCCGAGCCCGTCCGCGACTGCCACCACACGCACTCGTGGCAGACCGACGGCGCCTTCTGCAGCGTCGCGCCCGTCAGGCCCGCGACCTGCAGGGGCACCTAGCCCCCGATCTCGTGGACGAACACGTCCACGGTGGCCGGCGACGTTCCCGTCATCCGCTCGAGGTACTCGGCGATCCGCTGCTGGAGATCCCGCCCGAGCGCGGGGATGGACACGCCGGCCTCGACGCCCACGTGGACCTCGATGGCGACGTCGTCCTCGCCGGTGACGCGGATGCCGTCGTGTCGCCGCAGCCGGTCCGGGACGAGCCTGCGCACGCCTTCCACCTCGCGCGCCGCATCGGCCGCGTAGCGGGCGAGCACGTCGCGCGAGACCTGGGCCGGAGCCGTCACGCCTCGATTCTACGAGGGACAGTCACTGCCTGCACTGGTCTGGCCCTGGACACGTCCGGATGGGGGACGGCCGCAGGACGAGCTCCGTCGCCTCGGGTCGCGCGAAGAAGCGAAAGGGCACGAACGTCGTCCCCAGGCCCGGCGACACGTGCATCACCGTCCCGCCGCGACCGTAGAAGCCGTGCGTGTAGCTCGCGGACGGATGCGCGAGCCGCAGCTTGCCGCCGGGATACGGCAGGCAAATCTGGCCGTCGTGCATGTGGCCCGCGAGCACGAGATCGAAGCCCTCGGCGGCCGAACGGTCGAGCACGGATGGGAAGTGCGAGAGCAGGATCGTCAGCGCCGCGTCCTCGATGCAACTGAGGCTCGCGGCCACGCGAACGCGGGTCGAGACCTGCGATCCACACGTCCCGTCCCGCGTACGTCGACCGTCCGACCCTCGTCGACCAGCAAGGTCGCGGGCTCGAGGCTGCGCAACTCGACCGCCTTCGAGAAGGGGTCGCGGCTGATGGCGAGGTCGTGGTTGCCGAGGATCGCATAGCAGCGCGGCAGCTCCCGCACGAGCGCGCGCAGCTTCGCCTCGCCCCGCGGTCTCGACACGAGGTCCCCGGTGAGGCATACGAGGTCGGGGTCGCGCTCGCGCGTCCACGCGACCGCTCGCTCCACGGCCCGCGCCCCGCGCGAGGGTAGCCCCAGGTGAAAGTCGGAGAGATGCATGACCCGCATGCCGTCGAGCTCGGCGGGCAGGCCGGCGACGTCGACCTCGAGCGTTCGCAGCCGTACCCAGCCGGCCTCGTACCAGCCCCAGGCGAGCCCTGCGAGGGCGATCGCCCCAAGGACAACCGCGATCCAGATCGGGCTCAGACTTCGAGCTGCTCGATGGCGCGCGTGACGGGCACGACGTGGCGCTTGAACTTCAGCTCCGACGCTTCGAAGCCGGCCGCGACACCGATCAGCTGCGACAGGTGAAGGATCGGCATGCCGAGCTCGCGCCCCGTCGACGCCTCGAGCTTCCCCTGCCAGGCGTCGAGCGAAAGATGGCAGAGCGGGCACGGCGTGACCATCGCTTCGGCGCCCGCCTCGATCGCCTGCTCGATCGGCTGGATCAGCTCCATGAGCGCGACGTCCTCGCGGGCCTGGATGATCGGGAAGCCGCAGCACTTGATCTTCGCCGGGTAGTCGATCGGCTCGCCACCGCACGCCTCGATGATCCGTTCGAGCGACGATGGCTTGTCGGGATCCTCGAAGCCGAGCAGCTTCGACGGGCGCAGGATCTGGCAGCCGTAGAACGGCGCCACCTTCATGCCCTTCAGGCCCTTGTGGGCAACTCCCTTCAGCAGCTCGAACCCCTCGCCCTCGGCGATCATCCACAGCAGGTGCTTGACCTCGACCTCCGCCGCTGTAGGTCGGCGAACCGACAGCTTTCAGGTTCTCGTTCACCCGCGCACGTAGTCCCTCGTCGTTGCGCAGTGCCCAGTTCGCCTGGCGGAGGTTGAGCGTGCAGACGTTGCAGATCGTCATCAGCGTGTCGGTGCCGGTCGCCTCCGCGTTGCCGAGGATGCGCGCATTCAGGTGGAGATAGAAGTCGGGCTCGGCCTCGTGGATGTCACCCGCGCCACAGCACGTCACGGCGTCCAGCTCGACCAGCTCGATGCCGAGCTTCGGCGCCAGCGCCTGCGTCGAGATGTCCAGCTCCTTCGCCGACAGCGATGCGAGGCAACCCTTGTAGTACGCGACCCGGTTCACTGGCCTTCCTTCTCGCGGCGCTCCTGCTCCTCGACGAACTCGATGCGCTCGAGCGCCTTCTCGCTCTGGACGATGCCGGCTGCGCCGTCCTGGCCCTGCTGCTTCACGAGGTCGTACAACGCCCGCGCCTGGTCGACGTCCTTCGCGACGTGCACCGGCCCGGGCGGCGGCACCTTGCCCTTCTTGGCGAGCCGCATCGCGAACTTGATCTCCTTCATCGAGCGCGCAACGCCCTGCGTCTTGGGCACCAGCTCCGTCTCGCGCAGCCAGCCCGTCGTCTTGGCGGACGTCACGAACCACTTCGCGTGCTTCGCGCCCATGTCGCGATCGATGCCCTCCTTCATGGCCTCCGCGCCGAGCTTCGCGATCGCGTCGCGCGGGTCGACGCCCTTGGGACAGCGCTCCTGGCAGAAGTAGCAGCGCGTGCAGTCCCAGATGCCGTGCTCCTCGGAGTACGACTCGAGCCGCTCGATCTTCTGCCCGTCGCGTGAATCGCCCACGAAGCGCATTCCCTTGGCGAGGGCGGCCGGGCCGAGGAACTCAGGATCGGCCTCCATGGAGTTGCACTCGGATACGCAACAGCCGCAGTTGATGCACAGCATCTCCTTGTGGATCGGCTCCACCTGCGCGGGCGGGACGTCGTACTCCCCGTCGCCGGGATCCTTGAAGCCGGGCTGGAGGTACGGCTGGATCGCGCGCATCTTCTCCCAGAAGGGGCCCATGTCCACGACGAGGTCTTTGACGACGGGCAGGTTGCCCATCGCCGAGATGACCGGGATGTGGCCGGCCTCTGCGATCTCGTACATCCGCGTCTTGCACGCCAGCACGGCGGCGCCGTCCATGCGCATGCCGCAGGAGCCGCAGATCATCATCCGGCAGCTCTTGCGGTACGAGAGCGAGCCGTCGATCTGGTCCTTCACGATGTCGAGCACGTCGAGCAGCGTCGCCCAGTCGGGCGCGTCGACCTCGTAGTCGCGCAGCGCCTTCTGGCCCGGTGGCAGGATCGAAGCGCCAGATCTTGAGCGCCATCTTCATCCGGTGGGTATCTCCTTTGCGGTCAGCTCGCTGAAGTCCGTCACCTCATCATCATCGGGGATCTGGATGTCGACGTCTTCGCCGAAGTCGAAGAACTCCGTGGTAGAGGCGATCGTCTGACCCGCTACCGCAAGGCTGACCGTGAGCCTCCGCAGGTAGCCGTCTCCATCGATCCACGCCTCAGCCGGGATCTCGCCCACATCGCTTTCGTCGAGCTGCTTCTCCAACTGCTCCTTCTGCGGACCCGAGAGCTGGTCGAGCGCCTCGCGTGGATCGATGATCCCCTTGTAGTGGGTGGTGGCGACGCCGCGGACGTCTTCCTTGCCGATCTCGTCGAAGTCTCCTGCGGCGCGCAGGTAGGCGAGCGCTTGTGCCGGGTCGCTTTGTCCGAGCACACCAAGACCGAGCTCGTTGCCAGAGAGCTTGGCGACCTTCTCGAGATCCATCTTCAGCCACGGCTTCCCCTCGCCCACAACGCCCGCGAGCAACGGAAAACGCATGTAGAACACCGTTCCATCGAGGACGGCGTCGAACGTGAGATCTCCGGCGTCGCTACCCCCGAGCAGCCCTCCGAACGAACTCAGGTCCATTGTCATGCGCGTGAGCTGCCGGTCGTAGTCGACTGCACCATCGGCCGTGAACGACGCCTCGCCGCCGGTCTGTGACAGGCCACTCGTCTCGAATGTCAGCTCGAACCGAGCAGTACCGGCACCCTCGGTCTTCTGTGCGGCCTGGGCAACCCCGCTCAAGTCCGGCGAATGGCCTCCGCCACATGCGGCGAGGCCGAGCACCAGCGTCAGCGCGGCGATCGCGGCGCTACGCATCTCGCCATCAGTACGTCGCTCTCCTCGGGCTGCCACTTGGTCATCGTCACCGGCTTCCAGTCGAGCTCGGGGCGACCGTCAACCCAGCTCACGATCGTGTGCTTGAGGTAGTTCACGTCGTCGCGGTCGGGGAAGTCGTGCGGCCGCGCGTGGGCGCCGCGGCTCTCCTTGCGCGCGATCCCGGCGACGACCATGCAGTCGGCGAGCTCGAGCAGGAAGCCGAGCTCGAGCGCCTGCGTCAGGTCGGAGTTGAAGACGTCTCCCTTGTCGTCGACGACGACGCGCTCGTAGCGCTCGCGCAGGCCGGCGACGATCTCCGCCTGCCGCTGCATCTGGCCCTCCTCGCGGAAGACGCCGAAGTTCTCGTGCATCGTCGTTGCGAGCTCGTCGCGAATCCGCCACGGCCGCTCGCCGTCCGAGCGTGAGAGCAGCTCCTTCAGCTCGCGATCGGCGTCGCTGACCGCCGACTCCGGCACGGTCACCGTCGTGTTGGACAGCGCCCAGTCGGCCGCGTGCCGCCCGGCCCGCTTGCCGAACGTGATCGTCTCCATCAGCGCGTTGCCGCCGAGCCGGTTCGCGCCGTGCACGGACACGCACGCGCACTCGCCCGCCGCGTACAGGCCCTCCAGCTCGGTGGCGCCGTCCACGTCGGTATCGACGCCGCCCATGTGATAGTGAGCACCGGGCCGGACGGGGATCGGGTCGTAGATCGGATCGACGCCGAGGAACGTCATGGAGAGCTCGCGCGTTCCGTGCAGCGCCTCGAGAATGCGCTCGGCGCCGATATGGCGAAGGTCGAGCAGCACGTTGCCGTCGATACCGCGACCTTCGTCGATCTCGGTCTGCTCGGCGCGCGAGATGACGTCACGCGAGGCGAGCTCCATCGCGTTGGGCGCGTAGTCCTTGAGGAACCGCTCGTTCTCGGAGTTGAGGAGATAGGCGCCCTCGCCGCGGCAGCCCTCCGTGATGAGCACGCCCGTGGGCGCGAGCGTCGTCGGATGGAACTGCATCATCTCCATGTCCTTCAAGGGCACGCCCACCCGCAGCGCCTGGGCCATGCCGTCGCCGGTGCACGAGTACGCGTTCGTCGTGCCCACGTACAGCCGCCCCGCGCCACCGGTGCAGAGGATGACGGTCTTCGCCTTCAGCGTCACGACGCCGCCGTTCACGAGGTCCCAGCAGATGACGCCCTGGCAGCGGCCGTCGTCGACGACGAGCTTCCAGGCGAACCACTCGTCGTACACGAGCAGGTCGCGCTTCATGATCTGCTCGTAGAGCACCTGCAGCAGCACGTGGCCCGTGATGTCCGCCGCGTAGGCCGTTCGCGGCTCGCCGGCGGCGCCGAAGGGCCGCTGGGCGATCTTCCCGTCCTGCGTGCGCGAGAACACGGCACCCCAGTGCTCGAGCTGGTAGACGTCGCCCGGCGCCTCGTCGCAGAGGATCTGGATCGCGTCCTGGTCGCCGAGGTAGTCGGAGCCCTTGACCGTGTCGAACGCGTGCTTCTCCGGGTCGTCGTCGGACGCGTTGCCGAGGGCCGCGTTGATCCCGCCTTCTGCAGCGCCCGAATGGCTGCGAACGGGGTGGATCTTGGAGACGATGGCCACGTCGGCGCCCATGTCGAACGCCTCGACGGCAGCGCGCATGCCGGCCAAGCCGCCGCCCACGACCAGCACGTCGTGCTTCGCGTCCACGACTTCGGACGCTACATGAACGGGTCGGCCCTCGGCTCGCTACGAAAGGCGCGAGACCGACGGGACTCGTGGCCGCTCCCGCTCTGTCGAGCTCGTCCCCTCGCTCACCCACTCCGGCTCGTGCCCGAGCTGCCGGAAGAGCGCGATGGCGGCGAGATAGCGCTCGATCTCTTTCATCAGCTGGTCCGTATCCATGGACGGATCGTGCTCGCACGCGCTAACGCGCCGCTAACACCGCGCTGACAGGGGTCAGGGGCGCGTGAGTGCGATCGAGAAGCGACCCGGCACCCCCCGGCGGACGACGCGGATGGTCAGCGACCGCTCCCCGCACAGCTGAGCCGTCGCCGACTTCTCCCCGCTGCCGGACCAGAGTGTGCGCGCCACGACCGTCTTGCCGTCCGCGGCCAGGACCGTTGCGTCGTACAGGGCACCGGGAGGCATCGTCAACTTCATGCTGAAGACCCCGTCGAGCGGTGTCGCGACCTTCCGCGTCCAGATCTTCGGGCCCTTGGAGCGGAAGCGGGCGACCATTCCCGTGGTGGACGGCGCCGACCAGGGCTTCACGACGTCGTCCTCCACCGCGCGCAGGGCGCCGGCGTCGGGGATGAAGCTCGAGTCGACGAGCGACCAGGTGAAAGCCGACGCGCCGCGCTTCGTCTCCGCCATGGCGCGATAAGCCTCGGCGAACGCCTCCCCGGGGTTCAGTCGATACCACGAGTCCTCGTCTCCGGGATGCACAGAGCCGGCCCTTGCCCGGGAGCAGATGTTGGCGTAGGACGCCCATCGCTTGGTACCCCAGTCGACCGCAAGCCAGGGTGCGTTGTCGCGGTTGAAGGCGACGTGATGGCCGTACTCGTGCGTGGCCACCTCCTCGGCCGGGACTGAGTCCACCGCATCGCCGATCGTGACGATCCGATTGCCCCAGTAACAGCCAAGGGCGTCGTCTCCGCACAACGACCCGACCTCCTCGAGGGGAGCGACGTACACGGTGAGCAGCCCGAGCTCCGTGCCATGAGGCATAGCGAAGAAGAAGCCGGCCCACCGCTGCAGCTGGTCCGCGCCGTAGGCGTCGGAGACGAACAGCTCGAGCTGTTCGCCGCTGCCGGACGTCATCCGCCCGCCTTGCCACTCAATCGATGCCTTGCGCGCAGCCGGCGTGGAGAGCGAGCCCTCACGGAAGGCGAGGTTCGCGTGCTCCGCCCGCAACGCGGATCCCTGGGACGGGCCGAGACCCGCCCCAGGGGCAGCGAGGAGCACGACCGAGACGGCAATCGCCAGGATGGAGGGTTGGCGGGCTCCGTCGTTCATGTGTCTCCTCGCTCGCATCGCGTTACTTCACGCAGACCGCGTAGACGATCCCGGACTGCGTACCGGGTGCTACCGACGGGGTGTAGATGTTCGTCGTCCACCCAGTCCCGTCTCCGTTCGGCATGCTCTGGAAGCTCGCCGACCAGTCGCCGGGGTCGGACCAACCGCCGCTCATGACCTTCTGGCCGGCGTCACACATGACGGTGAAGTTGTTCCCCGACCGGGGGCTGAGGCTCCAGCCTGCGGACTTGACCACGACCAGGCCGGCAGCCGTGCTGGCCGGGCCCGGCTGCTGAGCCGCTGCCGACGCCGAGGCGTCTGCAGCCTGCTTCGCCGTTGCCAAGAGTGCCGCCGGACTCTGGCCGCCGAGCTTCTTCGCGTTGTCGGCCACGAGTGCCCGCTTCGCGAGCCCCGGTACGCCCGCCGCAACGGCCGTCCCGCTCAGCGCCACGAACAGCGCAGCAAGAGCGACGGCCATGGCCGGGCTTGGAAGTCGAATCTTTCGAGACATTCGCTCCTCCTCTGTCCTGCGCGGCCTCATGCCGTGCAGTGAGCCCATTGAGCCGGGAGCCGCTAATACGCCGGTAACACGCTCGGGGCCGGCTTGCGCCGGCCCCGAGCCTCCCAGATGGAGGACTTGCGTGATCTCTCGGTTCTACGTGTGCGATGCGTTCCAGGTCACGCCCGGCGCGGTGCACGCGATGACGATGAAGCCGAGGTCGATCGAGAAGTTCTCCTCGTACGTCCCGGACGCCGTCGTGCCCGAGAACTTCCCTGTCACCTTGATGTTGTCCGTGTACGGGTAGCCCTCGATGACGCCGGAGTCGGACACTCCGATGGAGAAGGTCGAGTCGGCGTTGACGGCAACCGGCGTCTCGGCAAGGGTCAACCCAGGCGCGTTGACCGAGACGAGGTTGGGCGGCTGACAGGACATGTTGAGGTCACTGAGGCGGAAGTCCTTGATCGAAGTTCCGCCGGCCGGCACCTCGAACGTCACCTTCTCGTTCTGGGAGGTCGTGCCCGCGTACAAGCCCGCGACAGCCGGAGGCGGAGGCGGTGGGGGCGGCGGAGGCGGTGGGGGTGGCGGCGGAGGTGGTGCGATCGTGGGCGGCAAGCCCTTCACCAGCTCACACGTGCCGCTTACCTTGTCCAGCCTGTCGGCGCGTCGCCGTGTCGTTCCCAGCTCCGCAGTTGAGGTTGTCCGAGCCTGCTCCACCGACGAGCACGTCGTTGCCGGCGCCGCCTATCAGCTTGTCGTTGCCGGCCAGGCCGAACAGCTTGTCGTTACCGGCCTTGCCGTTGATCGTGTCGGCCTTGGCCGACCCACGGAGCGTGTCGTTCTTCGCCGTTCCGTTCACCGTGCCGGCGAGAACGACCGCCGCGAGCATCCCGGCCAGCCCGAGAGTCACGGCTCCAGTGATCGTCCTACGCATGTGCTCCCTCCTTCGTTCTGTCGCGGCTCGCTGCCGCGCCGTTTCGCAGTAAGCCCTGGGCCGCTAACGCGGCGGTAACACGGCTTGCCGCGCGTACCAGGTGAGGGAGCCGGTCGACAGCTCCCCTTCGTCCGAGTCGATCTCGACGGAGACGTCGCCCTTGATCCCAGACCCGTTGAGGCAAGCCTCGATGGCGACGGTCACACCCTCGCCCGAGACTCTCGCCCGCCACCGGCCTCCCGGCCCCACCGGAATGACCCGGCCCACCGCGACCGGCAGGTCGATCACGGCTCTCCCCCCGTGCGGCCGCCTGGCCGTGACGGTGAGCATGAGATTCGATACGTGCCAGCCTCGCGGCGAAACGTCGAAGCTGATCGTGCCGTGCTGTGATGTCTGTCCTGCGTAGTGGCCGGGAAGCGGCATCCGGCCGTCGTCTCCCGCCTTCACGGGAGTCGGTCGAAAGTTCGCCCTTGCGTCGATGGAACATCGCATTGTCTTCCCCCTTCGTTGATTGCCATGTCGCGTCGGAGGGTGCGGGCGGCGGGTAACACGCGGCTAACGCGGCTTGGAAACCGGTGACGAGGGTGTTACAACGCGCACATGCTGGAGTTCCGGATCCTCGGGCCGCTGGAGGTGCTCGCCGACGGCGAGCCGGTGTCGCTGCCGCGCAAGAAGCAGCGGGCGCTCCTCGCCCTGCTGCTGCTGCGGGCGGGCGAGGTCGTCTCCACCGATGAGCTGATCGAGGAGCTCTGGGCCGGGAAGCCGCCGGCGACGGCCAAGGACGCGCTTCAGAACTACGTCTCGCAGCTCCGCAAGGCGCTCGGTCCGGAGGTCATCGTCACGCGCGATCCCGGCTACCTGCTCGAGGCGACGGCCGACCAGACGGACCTCGGCCGCTTCGAGCGGCTCGTCGCCGAGGCGCGGGGAGAGGATGCGAAGGCTCGCGCGGAGAAGCTGCGCGAGGCGATCGGGCTGTGGCGCGGACCGCCGCTGGCCGACCTCGCCTACGAGTCCTTCACCGGGCTCGAGGTGGCGCGGCTCGAGGAGCTGCGCGCCGCCGCCCAGGCGGATCTTGTCGACGCCGAGCTGGAGCTGGGACGCCACGCCGAGCTCGTGGCCGAGCTGGAGACGACGATCGCCGAGCGTCCCTTCGACGAGCGCCCGCGCGCCCAGCTCATGCTTGCCCTCTACCGCGCGCGAAGGCAGGCAGACGCGCTAGAGGCTTATCACCAGGCTCGCCGCACGCTCGACGAGGAGCTGGGGCTCGAACCGGGAGCGCAGCTGCGCGAGCTCGAGCAGGCGATCCTGCGCCAGGACACTGCGCTCGACGCGCCGTCTCGCCGCTCCAGTGGTGCTCGAGGAACGGCGGAAGACGGTCACGATCCTCTTCGCCGACCTCGTCGAGTCGACCGAGCTCGCGGAGACGCTCGACCCGGAGTCGTTGCGGCGCGTGCTCGACGGCTACTTCGCCGCCGCCCGCCGCGCCATCGAGGGCCACGGCGGCACGATCGAGAAGTTCATCGGCGATGCAGTCATGGCCGTCTTCGGCGTACCGGTGGCGCACGAGGACGATGCCCTGCGCGCCGTCCGTGCCGCCGCCGACACCCGCGCAGCCGTGGCCGCCCTGAGCGAGGCCGTCGAGCGCGAGCACAGCCTCAGGCTCGACCTGCGTATCGGGATCAACACCGGTGACGTGTACGTCGGCGACCCGGGTCACGGCGGCCTCGTCACGGGCAATGCGGTCAACGTCGCCAAGCGAGTCGAGCAAGCGGCGCCGTCCGGGTCGATCATGCTCGGCGCGGCGACGCTCGAGCTCGTCCGCGACGCCGTGCGCGTGAAGGCCGTCAAGCCGCGCAAGCAGACGCCGCTGCCGGCCTTCCGGCTGCTCGAGCTCGTCGCGGGAGCGCCTTCCGTGGCCCGCTATCTGGAGGCGGAGCTCGTCGGCCGCGAGGACGAGCTTCGGCGGCTGCTCGCCGTCTTCGAGGAGGCCAAGCGTGAGCCGCCGTCGCAGGTCGTCGCCGTCGTCGGCGAGCCAGGCATCGGCAAGACGCGCCTCGCCAACGAGCTGGTCGCGCTCGTCGAGCGGGACGCGACGGTGCTGACCGGCCGCTGCGTCTCCTACGGCGAGGGAGCGACGTACCTGCCGCTCCGCGAGATGGTCGAGAGCCTGGATCTAGGAGCCGTCCTGGCGGAAGACGAGGACGCCGAGCTCGTCGGCGCAGCGCGTGCTCGAGCTGGTCGGGCTCGCGGAAGGCACGGCACCTGCCGGCGAGGGCACGTGGGCCGTCCGCCGCCTCTTCGAGGCGCTCGCCCGCGAGCGACCGCTGCTGCTCGTGTTCGAGGACGTCCACTGGGCTGAGCCGACGCTGCTCGACCTGATCGAGCAGCTCGCGGAGCGGGCCAGCGGGCCGATCCTCGCCGTCTGCATCGCACGGCCCGAGCTACTCGACGAGCGGCCCGCGTGGGCCGACGCCGCGCTCGTCGCTCGAGCCACTGGCAGAGGACGAGTCGGTCGCGCTGCTCGCCTCGCTCCCGGGCGGCGAGGAGCTGACGGTGGATGCCCGGCAGCGCATCGTCGAGATCGCGGCGGGCAACCCGCTCTTCGCCGAGCAGCTCTTCGCGTACGTGGCCGAGCGCGGCCCCGCCGTGCTCGACGACGTGCCGCCCTCGGTGGAGGCACTGCTCGAGAGCCGGCTCGACCTGCTCGCAACTGGACGAGCGGGCGCTGCTCCAGCGCGCGGCCGTCGTGGGACGCGAGTTCACGCACCGCGCCCTCGCCGAGCTCGTCGCCCGCCGAGGTGGCCGCGACGCTCTCGGCGTCACCTGTTCGAGCTCGTCCGCAAGGGACTCGTCCGCCCAGAGCGCGGCCGAGAAGGAGGCGTTTCGCTTCCACCACGTGCTCGTCCGCGACGTCGCCTACAACGGCCTGCCCAAGGCCGACCGCGCGCGCCTGCACGAGCGCTACGCCGATCTGCTGGACGGCGAGCCGAACGCGCCGGACGAGATCGTCGGCTACCACCTCGAGCAGGCGTACCGCTACCGCGCGGAGCTCGGCCCGCCCAACCGTCGCGCGAGGCAGCTCGCGGCGGACGCCGGTGCGCGGCTCGGACACCGCCGGCATGCGCGCGTGGAAGCGAAGCGACATCCCTGCCACGGTGAATCTGCTCGATCGTGCGACGAAACTGCTGCCGGAAGGCGGCCGCAGATCGGAGCTCCTCTGCGAGCTCGGCATCGCACTCATCGCCGGCGGAGAGACGGAACAGGCCGAAGCAGCCTTGCGTGCAGCTGTAGGAGCTGAACAACGAGGTCTGCAGCTCTGGGCGCGCATGGAACTGGCGCGGCTTAGACTCATCAACGAGCCCAAAGAAACAGCCGCCGAATTTCTGGAGCTCGCCGAAGCTGCCGTCCCAGCACTGCAGGCAATGGGTGATGACAGGGCGCTCGGTAGGGCTTGGTTACTGGCAGGGTTCGTGCAAGGCGGCATCCGAGGTCGCCAGTCAGCCTGGCTGGAAGGGGCAGAGCAAGCGCTCGTTCACTACCGCCGGGCGGAGTGGCCTGTTGCGACCTGCCTCCAGCAGATTGCTGCGGCGTGCTATTACGGCCCAACGCCTGCGCCTGAGGCAATCCGTCGTTGCGACTCTCTTTTGGTGGACGAGGCGCCGAACAGCATCGGCGAGGCGAACCTTCGCGTCTTTCTTGGTGGACTCCAGGCGATGGCGGGAGACGTCGAGGCCGGCCACCGGACCGTAGAGCGCGCGGCGGAGATCTACTCCGACCTCGGCCACGCAGCATCGCTCGTCTCATGGTATGCGCCCGTACGCGCCGATATCGCGCTGCTGGCCGGTGACAATGCCGCGGCAGAGCAAGCTCTTGTCGGGGCATGCGACGCGTCGAAGCGAGCGGGCGACCTGAGCACGTTCTCGACAAGGGCCGCGGAACTGGCCGAGGCGCTCCATCGCCAGGGGCGGTACGAGGCGGCGAGCACGTGGGTTGAAGCCGCGGCGACACACGCCGGAGAGGATGACCTCACGGTCGAGCCGATCTGGAGGTCTATGCGAGCGAAATTGCTTGCTCGGCAGGGAGCATTCGCCGAGGCGGAGGAGCTTGCCCAGGAGGCAATTGAGCTCGTCGATCGAACGGAGTGCCTCAATCGTCGCGCGAAGGTGAGACTTGATGTCGCCGAGGTGCTCGGGCTCGCAGGTCACAGCCGAGAAGCAGCCGAAGCCGCAGAAGGAGGCATCAAGCTCTTTGAGGAAAAGGGCAATGTCGCTGCGGTGAGACAGGCACGCAAGAACCTCCACGAGGCAGCTCCGGCATAGGAGCGAGAGACCCAAAGACGGAGAGCCCCAATCGGGGCTCTCCATCCGGCGCGGTGTTGGACGACCTAGCCGCCCGTAGGGCCGCCACCGTCGCCGGCCATTGCGACGAGCGGGAACGCCGCCGCGAGCACGGCCGTGGACACGAACACTGCCGCCACGACGAGCGAGCGGCTGATGTGGGTGATCCGGCGCATGTCTCCCTCCTTTCCGGGGGTGTGCTTGCGCCGGGCACCGTCGAAGGAGCCGCCAACGGCGGCCTCACGGCTCGCTCACGCGTCGCTAACGACGCGAGTCGCGGAAAGAGATCTAGGGAGCTACTGCTGGGGCTGTCGCACGCTGCGCATCCGCGCAGCAAGCACGCCGCAGCGAGAGCTCAGGGCCCCATCACGCCAGACGGAACACCATTCGGGCGACGGCCGTCCCTTGCGAGTTCGTGGCGGTGCGCGGAGCCTGCTCGTCGACCCAAAGCTCCTCGGCCACCACGGAGCCGACGACACGACGCAGGTCTCGCAAGCCGTGGAACGTCACGCGATCGGCGGTGCTCGACCCTTCGCCCAGCGGGACCTCGACGCCCACCACAGCACCGGGCCGACCCACGCGGGCGATCTCTCGCACGACAGCCGCAACGTCGTAGGCGTGCTCGAGCGAGTGCGATGCGTACAGAGCGTCGAATCGGTCTTCGTCAAACGTCATCTCGTGCATGTCCATCACGTAGATGTCGGGCCGTTGCGAGATGAGGTCGATGCCGACGACCTCGCCCACACCTGACGTCTTGAAGAGATCGAGCTCGATCGGACTACGACACCCGATGCAAAGCACGGAGGAAGACGCAGAGAGGCCGCCGAGCTGTACCACTCGGTGCACGAGCTCGCGGGCCCCAGCGCCCGGATCGTTCGCCCGTTTCGAGAGCGTCCGGCGCAGCTGAACGTCGAGGTACTCGCGGTAGTCGGCCGACCGATGCCTCGACAGCCGCCGCACCGCCAGACGATGACGGACATCGGCGAGCGATTCCGCCGTCCCGCGCAGCCGTGTCCGTATACCCAGGCGCGGGAGGTTCATCGGGTCGCAGGATACGAGCAAGCGGCGGGAGCCGGAGCCCCCGCCGCTTGCTTCGTGCGTTACGAGACCTTGGCGCAGACGGCGTAGATCGTGCCCTGCGCTGGGACGTCGTTGCCGCTCTCGGCGAAGATGGCGAAGCGCCAGCCGGATCCGTCCGGCATCGGCCTGTCGACCGTGACTGTGGCGAGCCCCGAGTCGATTGACCAGCCGCCGCCGATCGCCTTCTCGCCGGACAGGCAAAGCGCAGTGTCCCTCGCCGTCGCGCCCTGGGCGTCGACGCTGAAGGACTGCGTGCGGTAGTTGAAGAGGCTGGCGGACAGCGAGCCGGTCGGGCCCGGAGTGGCCGCGATCTGCGCCGCGGTCTGGCCGTTCAGCGTCGCCGAGTCCGTGGCAGGGCCAGGCGTGGCGGCGATCTGCGTCGCCGTCTGACCATTCAGCTTCAGGGCGTTCGTAGCCACCTTGGCCTTGTTGGCCGTGAGGGCCCGCTTGGCGAGCGGGACGGCGTTTTGCGCCCAACCGGTGCCGGCGAGCGCGACGAAGAGCGCGATCATGGAGATGACAAGCGGAGGAGTCACACGGATCCCCCGGACGCGGAACGTACGCACCTGGTGCTCCTTTCGTTTGTAAGTAGACATCGCTAAGACACCTTCGCGCAGATGACCCAAACGGAGCCGTTGGCGGGAACGGTGTCGCCGCTCTCTCCGAAGATCTTGATGAACCAGCCCGAGCCGTCGGGGATCGGCCGGTCGGCCTTGATCGCCGCGACGCCCACGGCCTGGTCCCAACCGCCGTTGACTGCGCGTTCACCTGGAAGACAGAGCGCGCGTGCATCACGGGTCTCGTCCTCGAGCTCGATGCTCCAGCCGGTCGAGCGGATCGTGAAGAGGCCACTCGCGAGCGTGCCCGTCGGGCCCGCTACCGCGGCTATCTGCGCAGCCGTCTGGCCGTTCAACGTCGCAGCGTCTGTGCCCGGCCCGGGGGTGGCCGCGACCTGCGTCGCCGTCTTGCCGTTCAGCTTCAGCGCATTCGTCGCGACCTTCGCCTTGTCGGCCGTGAGCGCCCGCTTGGCGAGCGGGACGGCCTCCTGCGCCCAGCCCGTGCCGGCGAGCGCGACGAAGACCGCGAGCATGGAGACGACAACTGTCGGGGTCGTCAAACGGCCCCCGCGCAGCCTGAATCTCCGCATCAGCGTCCTCCTTTCGTTACGTCAGGAAGCCGAGACCCTACTGGCTCTGCGGACCCGCGGCGGCGATCTCCGGCGCCACCGCATCGCCGAACTTTGCGAAGTTGTCGGCGAACATCTGCGCGAGCTTCGCGGCCTGCGCGTCGTACGCCTCCGGGTCGCGCCACGTCGAGCGCGGGTCGAGCAGTCGCTTGTCGACGCCCGGCACGTTCTCCGGCACGTGGAAGCCGAAGACCTCGTCGGTGCGATACGCGACATTGTCGAGCTTTCCCAGGAGGGCCGCTGACAACATCGCCCGCGTCGCGCCGATCGGCATCCGCTCGCCCTCGCCGTACGGGCCTCCCGTCCAGCCCGTGTTGACGAGCCACACCGTCGAGCCGTGGCTCTCGAGCCGCTTGCCGAGCAACTCCGCGTACGTCGACGGATGCTGCGGGAGGAAGGGAGCGCCGAAGCACGCCGAGAACGTCGCCTGCGGCTCCGTGACGCCGATCTCGGTGCCCGCCACCTTGGCCGTGTAGCCGGAGAGGAAGTAGAAGAGCGCCTGTTCCTGGGTCAGCCGGGCGATCGGCGGCAGCACCCCGAAGGCGTCGGCAGTGAGCATGACCACCGAGGCCGGGTGCCCCGCGCGCTTCGTCGGTAGGTGATTCGCGATCTGCTCGAGCTTGTAGGCGGCGCGCGTGTTCTCGGTCTTCGAGTCGTCGTCGAGGTCGAGCACGCCACGCTCGTCCATGACGATGTTCTCGAGCACTGTCCCGAACGCCTTCGTCGTGCGGTAGATCTCCGGCTCGGCCTCCGCGGAGAGCCGGATCACCTTCGCGTAGCAGCCACCTTCCATGTTGAAGATGCCGTCGTCCGACCAGCCGTGCTCGTCGTCACCGATCAGATGGCGCTCGGGGTCGGCGGAGAGCGTCGTCTTGCCGGTCCCCGAGAGCCCGAAGAACACCGCCACGCGCCCGTCGCGGCCCACGTTCGCGGAGCAGTGCATCGGCATCACGTCGCGCAGGGGCAGCCGGTCGTTCATGACCGTGAAGATCGACTTCTTGATCTCGCCCGCGTAGTACGTGCCCCCGATCAGCACCTCTGACCGGGTCGGGTGCAGGACGACGAACGTGCCGGAGCGCGTGCTGTCCACCTCAGGATCGGCCTCGACGGCGGGCGCGTGCAGCACGAGCGCTTCCGGCTCGTGCCGGCGGAGCTCCTTCTCGGGCGGATCGATGAAGAGCGTCTTCGCGAACAGCGCGTGCCACGGGCTGTAGGTGACGACCCTGAGTGCCAGGCGGTGCGCGGGATCGGCGCCGGCAAACGCATCGACGACATAGACGTCCTGCTCGTCGAGGAAGGAGACGACCTTCGCGCGCAACCCGTCGAAGCGGTCCTCCTCGATCGGCTGGTTGACCGTCCCCCACCAGAGGCGTTCTTCCGAGCCCGGCTCGCGGACGAGGAACTTGTCGAGCGGCGAGCGGCCGGTGTGCTCGCCGGTGTCTACGACGAGCGGGCCGCCCTCGGCGAGCTGCGCCTCGCCGCGCAGCAGCGCATGGCTGTACAGCAGCGACGTGGTGGGGTTCCAGTACACGCGGCCGGACGGCGTCAGGCCGTGCGCGTCGAGCCCGATCGGGCTCCGCACCTCGACTCCCGCCGTCGCCACCATCGCGGGAATCCTATTGCCAGAGAGCTGCTTCTAGCGCCGGACGACTACTTTCGCCGTCGCGGGGCTCCTATTCCCGTCGGCGTCGAGTGCGCCCAGGGCCACCGTCGCCTGCACCTTCCCCTCGGCTGCGCCGCTGACCCGAACGTTCGCCTGCTGGAGCTGGACAGGGACATTCCAGGCCGTCTGCGCGCCGGGCAGCGCACACGCCACTCCCGCGGCGGCGACAGCTACCGCTGCGGTCACAGCGAGAACTCGCCCGCGCTGCTGCATGCTCCCTGGGGAGAGTACCGCGCTACGCTCGATCTCTTGAAACTGCGGCCTCCCGACCCTCCCCTGGCCGACGGCGTCGTCCTGCTGCGCCCGTGGACGGACGGCGACGTGTCGGTGATCGCCGAGTCGTGCCGCGATCCCGAGATCGCCCGTTGGATCGACGACATTCCCGCCCCGTACACTCGCGCGGACGCCCGGGCCTACGTCGCCGCCTGCCGCCGCGGCTGGAAGGACGGCAGCCTCTGGGCGTTCGCCGTCACCGATGCGCAGACGGGGACGGTGCTCGGCTCCTGCGGCGTCGGCTGGCAGGACCATCCGCACGGAGTCGCCGAGATCGGCTACTGGGTTCGGGCCGAGGCTCGCGGCCGCGGTGTGGCGACGCGCGCGGTGCGACTCGCGGCCGAGTGGGCGTTCGACCAGGGAGACGTGCTGCGACTGCAGCTCCGGGCGGATGTGCACAACGAGGCTTCGCAGAAGGTGGCGGAGAACGCCGGCTTTCGGCGGGAAGGCGTGCTGCGGTCCGTCCGCTACAGCCGCCGCCAGAAGACGGCGCGTCGACTTCGTCATGTACTCGCGCCTGGCGGGAGAGGACGGGCTGGCGGCGAACACGGCTTCGTGAGCACCGAAGCCGCGATCGAGCGGTTCCTCGCGTCGGCCTGCGCTCTCCGACGCCACCCGGCGGGCGTACCGCTCCGATCTCCGGGCCTTCGCAGCCTGGCTCGATCGGCACGATCTGGGCCTCGACGACGTCGACGCCCGTGTCCTGACCGACTACGCGGCGGAGCTCGGCCGAGGCCGGCCGCGTCGGCTCGCTCCGGCGACGATCGCCCGCAAGCTCGCCGCCGTTCGCGCGCTGCTCCGGTCAGCGCTCGGGCCCAGTCGCGTGCCGGACATCTCGCTCTCGCCCCGGAGACCGCGTCGCCTGCCGCACGTCGGCAAGGCGGACGAGATCGATCGCGAGCTCAGCTCGCTCGAAGGCGAAGGGCCGATCCCGCTACGCAATCGCGCTCTTGGCGAGCTCGTCTACTCGGCCGGCCTGCGCAGCAAGGAGACGGTCGGGCTCGATCTCGCCGACGTGGACTTCGAGCAGGAGGCCGTCCGCGTGCTGGGCAAGGGCGGCAAGGAGCGCGTCGTGCCGCTGGGCGAGGAGGCGGCGCACTGGCTCGCGCGCTACCTCCGCGACGGCCGGCCGCAGCTCGTGCGCGGAGCCGAGAACGCGCTCTTCGTCTCGGCGCGCGGGCGACGCCTGGACACGAGCACGCTGCGCCGCGTCATCCCCCACCCGCACCGGCTCCGCCACGCCTTCGCCACGCACCTCCTGGAGGGCGGAGCCGACCTGCGCGTCATTCAGGAGCTGTTGGGCCATAGCTCGCTCTCGACGACGCAGGTCTACAGCCACGTGGACGGGCGACGCCTGCGCCGGGTATACGATCGCTCGCACCCCAGGTCGTGATGGCGCCAGGATCGTCACCGTTGCGCTGAGCGTCGCCGTGACGCTCGTCGTCCCTTTCATCCTCGTCAGTCAACTGCATCCGGATGGCAACGAACGAGCGTTCGTGCGCACGGTCTACGACTACGGCTGGGTGCCCGACGACCGGTTCGGCCTCACGGAGCAGACAACGTGAGCGGCTGGCACTGCTGGGCCTGCGCTCGATCGAGCCGTCGACGGAGGAGGGCGTCGGTCTCCTGCGAGAGGCGCGCTGCCGAATGGTGAGCCGGCCTTCAACGCGCGGGAGGTGTCGCACATGGCAGGACGTGCGGACGGCGGTCTCGCGTGCGTATCGGTTTCAGATCATCGCGCTGTCGCGATCGCGATCCTCGCCGTCCTCTGCTGCTGTGCTCCGCACGACGCGCGCTCGTACCCGTTGCCCTCGCCAGAGGCGCGGTGCTCACGGTCGTCCTCGCCGTTGGGCCGGGGATTGCTGCGCTGCGTGAGCTACGACACCTTCGAGACGGCGTTCCACTGGCTCTTCTTCGAGGGCGAGACGTGGCGCTTCGCGGAGACGGACACGCTCCGCGGCTCTACCCGGACCGTTTCTGGCTCGACGTCGCCGTCGCGATCGGCATCGTGGCCATGATCCAGGCGGCCATCGTGTTCCTCGTCGCGACGGTTCTGGGCACGTCGGGCGGGCGTGCGTAAGCCGGCGCGAATGCGCGCGCGGGCGGAGAGCACGTGAGCACGGCGGTCGACCGCTTCCTCGCCGTTTCCCGTGCGCGGCTGGCGCCGCGGACGGTGGAGAGCTACCGGCGCGACCTCGAGGACTTCGAGCAGCGGCTGGGCGCGGATGCCGCATCCGCCTCCCGCGAGCAGATCGAGCAGTACCTCGCGGATCTGCGCGCAGCCGGGCGCGCCGGCTCGACGATCGCCCGGCGCCTGGCGGCGCTGCGGTCGTTCTTCCGGCACGAGCAGCTGGTCGGCGAGCGTCCCGACAACCCCGCCGCGGAGGTCGCGGCGCCGCGAAGGATCCGCAGGCTGCCGAGGACGCTGTCTGCGGCGGAGGCGGAGCGGCTGATGGAGGCCGCCGCGGGCACCACGCCGCGTGCGCTCCGGGACGCGGCGATCGTGGAGCTGCTCTACGGCGCAGGGCTGCGGGTCAGCGAGGCCGTCGGGCTCGAGCGCGGATCCGTCGATCTCGACGAGCGGCTCGTGCGCTGCATCGGCAAGGGCTCGAAAGAGCGCATCGTGCCGATCGGCCGGCAGGCGACGGACGCGCTGCGCCGCTACATCTCCCGCGGCCGGCCGTATCTGGACCGCCGCCGGTCGCAGGCCCTCTTCCTGAACGCGCGCGGCGGGCCGCTGACGCGGGCGGGCGTCTTTCTCATCCTGCGGCGGCTCGCCGAGAAGGCGGGGCTCGAGGCCGATCGCGTGCACCCGCATCTCCTCCGCCATTCGTTCGCCACGCACCTGCTCGAGGGCGGCGCCGACTTGCGCAGCGTCCAGGAGATGCTCGGGCACGCAGATCTCGCCACCACCGAGCTCTACACGCACGTCACCGACAAGCGCCGCCGCGAGACGTACTTCGCCGCGCACCCGCACGCCAAGCGCCGCTGAGAGACGGGGGACAGTCTCAGTGACTGTCCCTGGGTCTGGCCTGGACGTGTCCGAGGCGGCCGGTTCTAGCGGGTATCGGACTTCTTCTTCAGCGCGGCCGCGACCTTGCGTGAGACCTCGCGTAGCTCCCGGTCGGCCTCGTCGTCGTCGGCCAGCCCGTTCAGCAGCACCAGCGTGTCGCGACTGGGGGAGCCGTTGCGCAGGCAGACCACCGCGAGCCGCCGCACAGCCTGGTTGTCGTCGGCGGACACGAGCCGGTGCAGCAGTGGACGGGCGGCGTTGATGCCGCCGGGAGCGTCCCGCGACAGGAGCTCGAGCGAGATGAGCGCGGAGCCGCGGCACGCGGGGCTCTCGTCCTCGAGCCCGCGCCGCAGGAGCTCCATCTTCTGACGGTAGCGAAACTGGCCGACGGCCCGGTACGCCACGGCTCGTTGACGGTAGTCGGAGTTGCGCGCATCCGCCTCGATCTCGTCCTCCCACTCCCGCCGGAGGTCGGCCAGCTCCTGTTCGCTCCCTTCCGCGGCCAGCGCATCGGCGCGAGCCGCTGCCTCGGCGAGCGTCAAGCCGTCGTCAGGGATCGTGGCGCCGGCCCGACGTAGCGCGCCGACGGACGGAAGAGCCGTCCCGTGCGCTTCTGCTCGAGGATGTGCGCCGACCAGCCGGCCACCCGCGAGCACGCGAACATCGCCGGCGCGAGCGGAGGCGGGATCTCTGCGACGTCGAGCACGAGGGCGGAGTAGTACTCGACGTTCGTCTTCAGCGGGCGCTCGGGATGCCGCCGCTCGAGCTCGGCGAGTGCTGCTTCCTCGAGTTGCTCGGCGATCTCGATCTGAGGTGAGCCGAGCTCCCGCGCCGTCCGCTTGAGAATGCGCGAGCGCGGATCCTCCGCCCGATAGATCCGGTGCCCGAAGCCCATGATCCGCTTGCCGGCGTCGAGGGTGTCGCTCACCCACTTCTCCGGGTCACCCATGCCGGCGACCTCCTCCAGCATCGGCTTGACGTACGCCGGCGCGCCGCCGTGCAGCGGGCCTGACAGCGCGCCGACGGCCGAGGAGAGCGACGCACCGCAGTCCGCGCCGGTCGAGGCCGCGACACGGGCCGCGAAGGTGGAGGCGTTGAGACCGTGCTCTGCGGTGCAGATCCAGTACGTGTCGATCGCCTTCACATGCCGCGGGTCGGCCTCGCCACGCCAGCGGAGCAGGAACTTCTCGGCCGCTGTCTGCCCCCGCGCGACGACGTCGTCCGACACGGGGTCCGTGTTCCCGTCTGCGAGCCGCGCCGAGCGCGCGACGATCCCCATCATCTGCGAGGAGAGCCGCCCGAGGTCTTCGCGTGCCTGCTCGTCGGAGATCTCGTTCAGCTTGCCGAGCTTCCACTCCCCCGCGAGCCGCGCCGTCTCGGCCTGGAGATCGGCCGGCGCGTTCCCCGTCAGGCGAGCCGGCTCGTACGGCTCGGGCTCGGGCATGACGGAGTCGAGGTCGTCGTCGACGAGCAGGCCCCACACGTTCTCGTACGGGTAGTGGCCGACGAGCTCCTCGATGTCGATGCCGCGGTAGCGGAGCACGCCGCCTTCGCGGTCGGGCTCGGCGATCTCGGTCTCGACGGCGACGACGCCTTCGAGCCCAGGCTGGAAGTCGGACATCGAGCCGGAATCTACCCCAGACCATCGTCCCGCCGGGACGCGATCAATCGTAAACGGCGGCTAGAGTCGAGCCTGTGGCACACCGCGTGACCCTCATTCCCGGCGACGGCACCGGGCCCGAGCTGACGGAGGCGACGCGCCGCGTGCTCGAGGCGACGGGCGTCGCGTTCGACTGGGACGTGCAGGAGGCCGGCGCGGACGTCATGGAAGCGCACGACGGCAACCCGCTGCCGGAGGAGACGCTGGCCTCGATCCGCGACACGGGCGTAGCGCTCAAGGGGCCGATCACGACTCCGATCGGCACCGGCTTCCGCTCGGTGAATGTCGCGCTCCGCCACGAGCTGAACCTCTACGCCTGCCTGCGGCCCTGCAAGACCTACCCCGGCGTGAGAACGCGCTACGAGGCGGTCGACGTCGTCATCGTCCGCGAGAACACCGAAGACCTCTACGCGGGCATCGAGTTCGAGTCCGGGAGCGAGGCCGCGCAGGAGCTGATCGCGACGCTCGGCCGGCTGCAGCCGAAGCAGGTGAGCCCGAAGTCCGGCATCTCGGTCAAGCCCATGAGCCCCGAGGCTTCCGAGCGCATCATCCGCTTCGCGTTCGACTACGCGCGCGCACAGGGTCGCCGCGCCGTCCACGGCATCACGAAGGCGAACATCATGAAGCACACGGACGGGCTCTTCCTCGAGGTCTTCCGGCACGTCGCCGCCGAGTACACCGACATCGAGCCGCGCGAGAACCTCGTCGATGCGCTCTGCATGGGGCTCGTGCAGCGGCCCGAGGAGTACGACGTCCTCGTGCTGCCCAACCTCTACGGCGACATCGTCTCCGACCTCGCTGCCGGCCTCGTCGGCGGCCTGGGCGTGGCGCCCGGCGCGAACATCGGCGCGGACTCGGCGGTCTTCGAGGCGACGCACGGCTCGGCACCCAAGTACCGGGGCCAGAACAAGGTCAACCCGATCGCCATGATCCTCTCGGGGAAGCTCATGCTCGATCATCTCGACGAGCCCGGGGCGGCAGCGCGACTGGAGAGCGCAGTCGCCGCCGTGATCGCCGAGGGGAAGAGCCTCACGTACGACATGAAGCCCACGCGCGACGACCCATCCGCGGTCGGGACGAGCGAGGTGGCCGACGCGATCATCGACAAGCTCGGCGCCCTCGTCGCATGAGACGAAAGGTCACGGTCATCGGCGCCGGCAACGTCGGCGCCACATGCGCGCAGGAGGTCGCCCGCCGCGACTACGCAGACGTCGTCCTCGTCGACATCATCCCGAACTACCCGCAGGGCAAGGCCCTCGACATGAACCAGGCGGCAGCCGTGCTCTCGTACGAGCCGAACATCACCGGCGCGAACGACTACCGGGAGACTGCGCGCTCGGACGTGATCGTCGTCACGGCCGGCAGGCCGCGTGCCCCCGGCATGAGCCGGGACGACCTCGTGACGACGAACGAGGCCATCGTCGCCGCGGTGACGAAGGATGCGGTCAAGCGCTCGCCCAAGGCGATCGTCGTCGTCGTATCCAACCCGCTGGACGCGATGTGCCACGTCGCCAAGGCCGTCTCCAACCTGCCGCGCGAGCGCGTCGTGGGCATGGCGGGCATCCTCGACACCGCCCGCTTCCGAGCGTTCATCGCCTGGGAGACGGGAGCGTCGATCAAGGACGTGCAGACGATGGTGCTCGGCGGCCACGGCGACCAGATGGTCCCGGTCGTGTCGGCCACGACCGTCGGGGGCGTGCCGTTGACGGAGCTGGCGTCGAAGGCGCGCATCGCGAAGCTCGTGCAGCGCACCCGCGTCGGCGGCGGCGAGATCGTGAACCTGCTCGGTACATCCGCCTGGTACGCGCCCGGGCGCCGCAGCCGCGCAGATGGTCGACGCGATCCTGCTCGACGAGAAGCGCATCCTGCCCTGCACCGCGCTGCTCGAGGGCGAGTACGGCATCGACGGCCTGTACATGGGCGTCCCGGTGAAGCTCGGCGCGGCCGGCATCGAGGAGATCGTCAAGCTCCGCCTCTCCGCCGAGGAGAAGAAGGCGCTGCGGGCGTCTGCAGCCGCCGTCCGGGACGTCGTTTCCGTCCTAACGCACAAGTAACAGGCGCACAACGCGCGGCAGCTACCCTCCGCAGCCGTGGACCTCGAGCTCAAAGGACGGACGGCGATCGTCTGCGGCGCGTCGGCGGGCATCGGCCTCGGCATCGCCGAGGCACTCGCAGAGGAAGGCGCGAACGTCGCGATGTTCGCGAGGCGGCGCGACATCCTGGAGCGCGAGGCCGACCGGCTAGGCGCCCTCGCCGTGCGCGGCGACGTCAGCGTCCCCGCCGACCTGGAGCGGCTCGTCGAGAGGACGCTGCGAAGCCTTCGGCGGCGTCGACATCGTCGTCAACAACTCCGGCGGCCCACCGCGGACGACCGCTCTCGAGATGGACGAGGAGTCGATCGAGGCCGCTGTCCAGCTGCTGCTGATCTCCGCCGTGCGCCTGACGGCGCTCTGTCTCCCCCACCTCGAAAGCTCGGGACACGGTCGCATCGTGAACATCACGTCGAGCACCGTGAAGGAGCCGGTCGACAACCTCGCGCTGTCGAACACCGTCCGCCCCGGCGTCGTCGGCTGGTCGAAGACGTTGGCGCGCGAGCTGGGCCCGAAGGGCGTCACCGTCAACTGCATCGCGCCGGGCCGGATCGACACCGAGCGGCTGAAGGAGGTCTATCCGGACGGGCCCTACCGAGGCCGACCTGGCGACGATCCCGCTGGGCCGCCTGGGAACGACCGCGCGAGATCGGCGACCTCGTGGCGTTCCTCTGCTCCGACCGCGGCGCATACGTCTCCGGCGCGACGATCCCCGTCGACGGCGGCCTGCTCCGCTCCCTGCTCTAGGGCCTGATGCGAAAGCTCTTCAGCCCCGGGCGGCTGCTCCTGGCCGGTGTCATCCTCGCCGTCGTCACGTTCGGCGTCCTCTGGCTCGCGCCGTCCGACGACTACCTCCTGCTGCCGGACGAAGCGCATCCCGTGGCGCCGCTCGTCACCGTCGAGACGCCCAAGCGAGGCGGCGGCCAGGACGGGGTCTACTTCGTCGATCTCATCCAGAAGCGGGCATCGCTGCTGGAGAGCATCTTCCCCAGCGTCCGAGACGGCTCGACCCTCGTGCCCCAGTCGCGCGTGAATCCGCAGGGGATCGCCGAGTCCGTGCGGCGCCAGGCCGATCTTGGTCAGATGGCGCGCTCGCAGGAGATCGCGGCGGCGGTGGCGCTGCGCGAGCTGGGCTACGACGTGCGGATACGCGAGAACGGCGCCTTCGTCGCCAGCGTGTACAGCGATCTCCCGGCGTTCGGCAAGGTCATCCCGGGCGAGGTGATCGTCGCCGTCAACGGCCGTCCCGTTCGCTCGACCCTCGACCTGCAAGAGCTGATCGCGGCGAACAAGCCGGGGACGCCGCTCACGCTGACGTTGCGTCATTCCAAGGGGCAGCGGAAGGTGCGTTTGAGGACCGCGCCCAACCCGGAAGACCCCAGCCGGTCGGTGATCGGCGTGCTGGTCGAGCCCGCTGCGGACATCCGGCTGCCGATCGACGTGTCCATCGACGCAGGCAACATCGGAGGACCGTCGGCGGGCCTGGCCTTCGCGCTCGACGTGATGGAGAAGCTCGGGAAGGACGTCGACCGCGGAAACAAGATCGCCGCCACCGGCGAGCTCGCACTCGACGGCTCCGTGCTACGCGGATCGGCGGCATCAAGCAGAAGACGATCGGCGCGCGGGCCGCGGGCGTCGACGCGTTCCTCGTTCCGGTCGACAACGCTGCCGAGGCGAGGAAGTACGCGGACGGTCTCCGCATCGTCCCGGTGACCACCGTCTCGCAGGCCGTGAAGGCGCTCGCCAAGCTTCCGTAGCAGCTCGCTGTCGTCCGGAATGAATACGCCGGAAATAGCGGGAAGAACGTCGCGCGCGCCTCTTGTATCCGCCTCCCAGATCCCTAGTATCCGGGCTTGTCAGATCGTCCGAGGCAGTAGAGCAGGGGAGATGAACAGCAACTCTACTAGAGTACGTTGTGAGGACTGCTATTTCCGTCACGCGGAGCTCTGCGCGCTCCAGCAGACCGAGGCATGCCCCACGTTCCGGCCGCACGCAAGCGGTGCGCTCGCACAGCAGCTACCCCTTCGTCCTCGCGCCGCGGCCGCTCGGAGAGCCCGTTCGCACCGAGCTGAAGGTCGCTGCCGCCTAGGCGGCAGCAGTTGCAGCGCACGCGCCCGCGAGTCGCGCGACGCCTTCGCCGATCTCCTCCGGCGACGCGAAGCTGAAGGCCAGACGCGCCGAGCCGAGGCCGTCCTCCGGCCGAGCGAAGAAGTCGCCGCCTGCTACGAAGGTCACGCCCGCTTCCTCGCCAGCCGCGAGGATCTGGCGCGCTTCCGCCTCACCCGGCAAGTCGAGCCAGAGGAAATACCCTCCGGCAGGCGTGCTCCACGACGCGTCGGGAAGCTCCCGCTCCAGCGCAGACAGCAACGCATCGCGCCGGGCCCGCAGTAGCTCGCACACGCGCTCGACGTTCGACTCCAGCAGGCCCCGGTGCAGGAACTCGAAGACGATCGCCTGGGTGGAGAACGCCGGCGCGAGGTATGTGCCGGCGGCGACGGCCTCCAGCTCGGCAGCCAGTTCGGCGGGAACGACGAGGTAGCCGACGCGTAGGCCGGGGGCGACGATCTTCGAGAACGACGACGAGTAGAGGACGCGGGCGCCGCCGCCGAGCTCGAGCAGCGACGGAACATCGTCTCCTTCGAAGCGCACGAGCCGGTAGGGGTCGTCCTCGACGATCAGCAGGTCGTGGGCCTCGGCCAGCTCGAGCAGCCTGCGGCGGCGCTCGACGGAGATCGTGCGGCCGGTCGGGTTCTGGAACGTCGGCAGGAGATAGAGGAGTGCGGGCCGCGGATCACGGCCGAGCTCGTCCGCGAGCGCTTCCGGGTCGATGCCTTCGCGCGTCGTGGGGGATGCCGACGACGTCGATTCCCCGCCGCGAGGCGATGTGCAGGGCGCGGTCGTACGTCGGAGCCTCCACGAGCAGGCGCCGCTCGGCCGTAGAACCGCCCGATCAGCAGGTCGAGGCCTTGCAGCGAGCCGTTCGTGACCAGGATCTGGCCCGTGGCCACGCCGTGCCGGTCCGCGAGCCACTCACGTAGCGGCCCGTAGCCGCCAGGCGGCCCGTAGTTCAGCGCCGTCTCGCCGTCCCGCTCGAGCACGGTTCGTGCACAGTCGGCGAGCTCGCGGACCGGCAGGCACTCGGGCGCCGGCACTCCGCGTGCGAAAGAGATCACGCCCATACGAGCCAGTCTAGGCCTGTGGATGGACTGACACTCAATTGGCGCACATCAGTGCCAGGCACTGGCAAGGAAGCCGATCCCTGCGTGAGCCGTCGATGTCCGTTGGAGACGACGTAGCTGTGGACTAGCCGGCGATGTCCGCGACGAGCTGGGCTGTTTCCGTCGGGGTCGTCCCCACGCGGATGCCGCAGGACTCGAGCACTTCCTTCTTGGCCTGTGCCGTGCCCGAGGTGCCGGAGATGATCGCGCCGGCGTGGCCCATGGTCTTGCCGGGCGGCGCCGTGAAGCCGGCGATGTAGGACACGACCGGCTTCGACATGTGTGCCTCGATGTAGCGGGCGGCCTTCTCCTCCTCGTCACCGCCGATCTCGCCGACCATGACCACGATCTCGGTCTCGTCGTCTGCCTCGAACTTCTCGAGGATGTCGACGAAGGACGAGCCGACGACGGGATCGCCGCCGATGCCGACGATCGTCGAGTTGCCGAGCCCGAGCTGCGTCAGCTCGTGGCCGATCTGGTAGGTCAGCGTGCCCGACCGAGAGACGAGGCCGACGGCGCCCTCGGAGAAGATCTCGGCGGGAATGATCCCCGCGTTCGCCTTGCCGGGCGACAGCGCGCCGGGACAGTTCGGCCCCACCATCGTCAAGCCACGCGAGCGCACCGTCCAGTAGACCCTGAGCATGTCGTGCGCCGGGATGCTCTCGGTGATGCACACGATCGTGGCGATGCCCGCACCCGCAGCCTCGGAGATCGCGTCGGCGGCAAAGCGGGCGGGGACGAAGATGAGCGACGTGTTGGCACCGGCCTGCTCGACCGCTTCCGCGACGGTGTCGAAGACCGGGATCCCCTCCACGTCCTCTCCGCCCTTGCCGGGCGTGACGCCCGCGACGACATGCGTGCCGTACGCGCGGTTGCGGAGCGTGTGGAACGACCCCTCGCGGCCGGTGATGCCCTGGACGACGAGGCGCGTGTCGCTGTCGACGATGATCGCCACTACTTCCGCCCCTTCAGCGCAATGCGGGGCACCTCGAGCCGACCGTCGCGTATCCGATCCGCCAGCAACTCGCGAACCTGCGCTGCCTCGTCGCCCTCGCACCCCGCGCGAGCGAGCCATGACTCGAGCTCGATCTCCACGTCGAACAGCTCCACCGCCTCGACGTCGAGCCCTGCCTGCTCGAGCAATCCGCGCCACTCGTCCTCCGAATAGCTGCGAACGTGCGTCGGATCACGAAGACGCTCGGCCTGCTCGCCGGACTCGTCTCGGTAGCGCAGGTCCGCGACGAGGACGAGTCGCCGCGCGACGCGCGCCAGCTCGCGCATGGCCCCGCCGACGTCCTCGAAGTGATGCGGTGCGATGCGCGTTGCGACCGTGTCGAAGCTCTCGTCGGCAAAGGGGAGATCCTCGGCGCGCGCGATCACGTCGGCCTGCATGCCGGGAGACGGATCCACCGTCACGACCTTGAGGCCCGCCTCTCCCAATCGCCGTGCGAGGTGGCCTCCCCCGGACGCGACATCCAGCGCCGTCTCGCCCTCGGCCCACGTCGACGAGCAGGTCGAGGTCGGGCCCCTGACGATGAGCGTCGCTCTCGCGATACGCCTGTGCGTGGGTGCTCCAGCGATCGGTCACTTCGCCAGCTCCACGGCCTTGCGCGCGGCGTCGAGCATGGTCGGCTCGACGTAGAGGTTCGGCGGCGCGGCCTCCGCGAGCAGCCGTCTCCCCTCCTCCGCGTTCGTGCCGTCCAGCCGGACGACGATCGACAGGTCGATGTCCATCTGCGAGAGCGCCTGCAGGATCCCCTTGGCCACCTCGTCGCACCGCGTGATGCCTCCGAAGACGTTGAAGAGGATCGCCTTCACCTGCGGGTCGGCGGTGATCACCTCCAGCGCGTCCACGACGCCCTGGGCGTCGCCGCCGCCGCCGAGATCGCAGAAGTTGGCAGCACGACCGCCCGCCAGGCCTACGACGTCGAGCGTGGACATGACGAGGCCGGCGCCGTTGCCGAGGATGCCGACGTCACCGTCGAGCTTCACGTACGTGACGCCCTTCGCGCGCGCCGCGCGTTCCTCGGGCGGATAGGCGTCGAGGTCGAGCATCTCGGCGATGTCGGGATGGCGGAAGAGCGCGTTGTCGTCGACCGTGAACTTCGAGTCGAGCGCATGCACCACGCCGTCCGGCTTGACGATGAGCGGGTTGATCTCGCAGAGCATCGCGTCGCAACCGACGAAGCACTCGTAGAGCTTCTGCGCGATGGCCACGATCTGCTTCTGCTCGTCGGGACTCTCGACGCTCGCACCGAACAGCAGCCGGCGGCCGTGCCACGGCTGGAAGCCCTCCAGTGGATCGACGTGCAGCCGCACTAGCTTCTCGGGCTGCGTCGCGGCGACCTCCTCGATGTCGATACCGCCCTCCGTCGTGAACATGAACAACGGCTGCTTCACGCCGCGGTCGAACGTCAGCGACAGGTAGTACTCGCGCTCGATGTCCGAGGCTTGCTCGATCCAGAGCCTGCGGACGACGTGGCCGCCGATGTCCATCCCGAGGATGGCCTGCGCGTGGCCCTCGGCCTCTTCTGGAGTGGCGGCGAGCTTGATGCCGCCGGCCTTGCCGCGGCCGCCCGTCAACACCTGGGCCTTGATGACGACCTGACCGCCGAGCTCCTCGGCCGCTTGCCTCGCCTCGGCCGGCGTCGTGGCCACGCGCCCTTCGGAGACCGGAATGCCGAACCGGCTGAAGAGCTCCTTGCCCTGGTGCTCGTAGAGGTCCATCGCGCGGGCGAGTCTACGCGTTTGCAGCCGCCCCACTACGGGGATACAGGCTTCCGAATAGACTCGGTCACCCCACGAGGAGGAGACACGAATGGACGAGCCCCGTAATCCCCTGACCGACGACGAGATCGTCACGACGCCCTCCGGGCAGCAGCTCGCCTGCCGAGACCGGCGACGCCGACACGGACGACACGGACGTCGACACGGACGACACCGACGCGCACGAGACCGACGCCGACGCCGATACCGACGACCCGTCGTAGCACCGGCGCGCTCGCGCGCTGCATCGAGCCCACCGGGGACGGCGAGTTCCTGGACGGGGTCTTCGAGCGAGAGCCGTTGTACGTGTCCCGGTCCGAGCCCGGGCGATACGACGACCTGCTCTCGCTCGACGACGTCGAGCGGATGCTGTGCTCCGGTGGGCTGCGTCACCCTGCGTTCCGCCTCGTCAAGGCCGGTGAGCGGTTGGAGCTCGGCGACTACGCGATCCGACGTCCCCTGGAGACCCGTGCCGTTCACCGGCACGATCGACGTCCCGAGCGCGATCTCCGCGTTTGCGAGCGGCGCGACCGTGGTTCTGCAGGCGCTTCACAACACCCATCCGCCGCTGGCGACGTTCTGCCGCTTGCTGGAAGCCGAGCTAGAGCAGCCGGCCCAGGCGAACGCGTACTTCACGCCGCGCGGGTCGCAGGGTCTGCCTGTCCACCACGACACTCATGACGTCTTCTGCCTGCAGGTCGCGGGCAGCAAGCGCTGGCTCGTCTACGAGCCGGCGCTCGAGCTGCCGCTTCGCAACCAGCGCTATCGGCCGGAGCTGGGCGAGCCCGGGGAGCCGGTGCTCGACCTCGTGTTGAAGCCGGGCGACATGCTCTACATGCCCCGCGGGTGGTTGCACCAGGCGCTGACGTCGGACGAGGACTCGCTCCATCTCACCATCGGCGTCAACGTCTACACATGGCTCGATGCGATGCGGGCCGCGCTCGAGTCGTGCGCGGACGAGCTCGAGCTCAGGCGCTCGGTTCCCGACGACGGCGTGGCCACCGCCGATCTCCTCGCGGCGCTGGATGAGAGGCTGCAGCCGGACGACGTCGTTCGGCGCCGGCGCTCGAAGCTCGTGCGCACGCGCCGGCCGGTGCTCGAGGACGCGCTCTCCGAGCTCCGGGCCTCGGATGCGCTGACCGCGGAGACGCTGCTGGAGCGGCGGCCGACGGTGCTGTCGGAGCTCGAAGACGGCACCCTCGATCTTCGAGGGCAAGCGCATTCGCGTGCCTCCGCGGGCACTCGCGGAGCTGAAGGCGATCGTCGACGCGGAGCGCCCGTTCACAGCCGAGTGAGCTGCCCGGCGAGCTCGACGCCGAGAGCCGGCTCGTCCTGCTCAGGCGGCTGATTCGCGAAGGATTCGTGCGACGTAACGCCGTGGACGGCTGAGCCCGGCCGCGCTGCACGTCAGCTGGGCCAGGTCGCCGAGCTCCACGTCGACTTCGACCTCGTAGTCGCGTCCGCCGGCCCGGAAGACGATCGGTGACGTCGAGCGCAGCTCGAGATCGCCGAGACCGAGCAGGCCCGACGCCGCCCGGACGGCGCGCTCCGCCGCCTGCACGCGGAACGAGTAGCACGACCGACCGCGATAGAGGTCGAGCTGGACCCGGCCGGCGAGGTGCTCCTCCAGCAGCGCCAACGCATCGCCGGCGCCGACACGTCCGTAGTAGATGCCTTCGGGCAGGCAGACCACGTTCCCGGCAAAGCGGTCACCGCCGACGTGCGAGCACTGCCAGGCCCACCCTTCGTCGACGAGCTCTCGCATCGCCTCGTAGACCGGCAGGCCGTGCCGGGCGCAGCAGGCGTCGTGCTTTCCATGCGTGCAGACGAGGAGCAGCGGATGCTCGACGGCTTCGCCCGGGTCGGCGAAGTCGAGATCGAGCAGGTCCGGGTAGGACTCGACGACCGTGGAAGACAACCACGAGTCGCGCGCCTTCGAGCTTCCCCAGTAGACGTGCAAGCCTTCCGACGCGCGGCGCTCACGGCGGCGGATGAACAGCACCTTCGCCGGGCGAAGAGCTTCCGCCCGCAGCGCGACGATGTGCCTTCACGTCGGTCGAGAGGCCACTCGAGTCGACTGCGTCCTTGCCCCAGGCACCGTGATACTCGATGAGGATCCAGTGGTCGACGCGGCTCGCCGTCGCCGTCAACGACTCGCCGTGCTCCTGCGAGACGTCAGAGCAGAACTGCCTTCCTGCCGGTCTATCCGGAGCCAGGCTCGTCGTCCCCCTCCACGACGCAGATGACCTGGCCGAGCGCCACCGACTCGCCCGCGGCCACTGAGAGCTTGGTGACGACGCCTGGGCGATGGGCCGCGATCTCGTTCTCCATCTTCATCGCCTCGACGATGCACAGCACGTCGCCGGCCACGACCTCGTCGCCGTCGGCGACCCGGACGTGCAACACGGTGCCCTGCATCGGACTGACCACGGCGTCGGGCGCACCGCCACCGAGCCCGTGGCCCGACCCGCGGTCGCGGCGCGCTCGTGCCAGCGCGGCGTGCGCAGGCTCTGGGCGAAGCACACGCACGTCGTATCTTCGCCCGTCGAGCTCGAGCGGGAGCACGCTGGGCACGGAGCTTTCCGTCCGAGACCGGTGTTACCGTTGTTGTCTCATGAGACAACTGCTTCGCTTCCTCGGCCAGCTCCTCGGACTCGACGACGCCGTGACAGGTCCCCGCTTCGACGAAGCAGGGTTGCCGCAACAGAGCCCGATGGAAGCCGAGCAACGTCTCGACGCCGCCGATCTCGTACTCGTCGAGCGCCCTGAGCATGCGCTGGCGCGCGTGCTCGCGGTCGACCCCGTGCACGACGAGCTTGGCCACGAGCGGGTCGTAGAAGCCGGATACCTCGAGGCCGGCCTCGATGCCCGAGTCCACGCGCACCCCGGGGCCTGCAGGCTCGCGGTAGCTCGTGACCCTCCCGGGCGTCGGCAGAAAGCCTGCCGAGGGATCCTCGGCGTTGATCCGGCATTCGATCGAGTGGCCGCGTAGGTGAACATCCTCCTGGCGCAGCGCCAGCGGCTCGCCGGCTGCGATCAGCACCTGCTCGCGAACGAGGTCGAGCCCGGTGACCATCTCGGTCACCGTGTGCTCGACCTGGATACGGGTGTTCATCTCGAGGAAGTAGTAGTCACCATCCCTCGTGAGCAAGCCCTCGATGGTTCCGGCTGAGCGATAAGCCGCTGCCCTCGCGGCGTCAACGGCGATCGCACCGATGCGGGCCCGGAGCTCGTCGTCGACCGCGGGGGACGGCGTCTCCTCGACGAGCTTCTGGTGGCGGCGCTGGATCGTGCACTCGCGCTCGCCGAGGTGGATGACGTTGCCGTGCGCATCGGCGAGCACCTGCACCTCGACGTGACGCGGATCCTCGAGGTAGCGCTCGACGTAGACGGTCGGATCGGCGAAGTACGCCTCACCCTCGCGTTGGGCGGACGCGAACGCCGCCGCGACGCCCTCGGAGCTCTCGACGAGCTTGAGCCCCTTGCCGCCGCCACCCGAGGCAGCCTTGAGCGCGATCGGCCAGCCGATCTCGTTGCCGATCTCGATCGCCTCCTCGGCGGTCTCGACCGGATCGGTCGTCCCGGGCACGATGGGAACGCCCGCGGCCTGCATCGCGGCGCGGGCGGCTGTCTTCGTTCCCCATCAGCTCGATGGCAGCCGCGGGCGGACCGATCCACGTGAGCCCTGCCTCCTCGACGGCGCGCGCGAAGCCGGCGTTCTCCGCGAGGAAGCCGTAGCCGGGATGGATCGCCTCGGCGCCGGCGCGTTTCGCAGTCTCGAGAAGCCGCTCGACGACGAGGTAGCTCTCTGCCGCGGGTGGCGGCCCGATGAGGTACGCCTCGTCGGCCACGCGGACGTGGAGCGCGTCGCGGTCGGCCTCCGAGTACACGGCGACGGTGCCGATGCCCAGCTCCCGGAGCGTGCGGAAGATCCGCACGGCGATCTCGCCCCGATTTGCCACGAGCACGCGAGAGAACGGGGCCACGCGCTTATTCTCTCCGAGAGATGCCGCTTGCGGACCAGCTGACCGTCGCCCGCGCCGCCTCAGTCGTGCTCGTCATCGCGCTCTTTCAGTGGGACTTCGAGAACCACCTCTACTGGGCGACCGCGGTGTTCGCGGCGGCGATGGCGACCGACCAGATCGACGGCTGGCTGGCGCGTCGGCAAGGGCACACGTCGGCGCTGGGTTCGATGCTCGATCCCGTGGCAGACAAGGTGCTGGTGCTCGCAATGCTGATCATGGTCGTCGGAGCCGGCGCCTTTCCGGCGTGGATGGTCGCGCTCATCGTCGCGCGCGAGCTCCTCGTCTCGGGCCTGCGCCTCGCGGCGATCGAGCGGGGCGTGGTCATCCCGGCGCGCGATCTCAGCAAGCTCAAGACCTGGGCACAGGCGGTCGCGGCGACCATCGGCGGCCTCGCCGCCGCCGGGGCGTGGAGCGACGACGTGGCCTGGTGGGCGCTCCTCGTCGCGCTCGTGTTCACGCTCCTATCCGGCCTCGAGTACGCCCGAGCTGCACCGCGGCTGCTCAGAGGCCCCGCGACGAGCTAGTCGTCGGGCTCCTCGGTGGACTCGAGCACACCGGCTCGCCACCACGGAGACGCCTGCGGAGTGATTGCCGAGCAGCGAAGCGACAGCTGCCTCGATCGCCGCGCGCTCTTCCGGCGACGGCTCCGGAGTGATCTCGATCTCGGGAGGCGCCGTCACAGCGGAATGTTTCCGTGCTTGCGCTTGGGCCTCGGCTCACGCTTGGGCAACGCCGTCTCGAGTGCGTCGATGAGCACGCTGCGCGTCCGCCGCGGCTCGATCACGTCGTCCACGTAGCCGCGCTCGGCGGCGACGTACGGGTTGGCGAAGCGCTCGCGGTACTCGTCGATCAGCTCGCTGGCGCTTGGCGTCGGCGTTCTCGCCCGCCAGCTCGTTGCGGAACACGATGTTCACCGCGCCCTCCGGGCCCATCACCGCCACTTCCGCCGTCGGCCAGGCGAAGTTGAAGTCGCCGCGGATGTGCTTCGAGCTCATGACGTCGTACGCGCCGCCGTAGGCCTTGCGCGTGATGACGGCGAGCTTCGGCACGGTCGCTTCGGCGTACGCGTAGAGGAGCTTCGCGCCGTGCCGGATGATCCCGCGCCACTCCTGTTCGGTGCCCGGCAAGAAGCCCGGGAACGTCCACGAACGTCACCAGCGGGATGTTGAACGCGTCACACGTGCGGACGAAGCGGGCCGCCTTCACCGACGAGTCGATGTCGAGCACGCCGGCAAGGGTTCGCGGCTGGTTGCCGACGACGCCGACGACGTGGCCACCGAGCCGGGCCAGGCAGCAGACGATGTTCTCGGCGTAGCGCTCGTGCACCTCGAGCATGTCGCCGTCGTCGACGACGAGCTCGATGGCGCGCTTGATGTCGTACGGCTTGGCCGGGATCGTCGGGAATGAGCGTGTCGAGCTCCGCCTCTTCTCGGTCGCGAGGATCGGCCGGCTCGGCAAACGGCGGCGGCTCGAGGTTGTTCTGAGGTAGGAACGACAGCAGGTACCGGGCATCTTCGAGACAGGCCTCCTCGCTGGGGCTGATGAAGTGCGCGACGCCGGACTTCGCGGCGTGGGTGGCGGCGCCGCCCAGTTCCTCGAACGTCACCTCCTCGCCGGTGACGGTCTTCACCACATCGGGCCCCGTGATGAACATGTACGACGAGCCTTCCACCATCAGCACGAAGTCGGTGATCGCCGGTGAGTACACGGCGCCACCGGCACACGGCCCCATGACGAGGCTGATCTGCGGGAACGACGCCCGAGGTCTGCACGTTGCGCCAGAAGATCTCGGCGTAGCCGGCCAGCGACACGACGCCCTCCTGGATGCGCGCGCCGCCGGAGTCGTTGATCCCGATCACGGGGCAGCCGAACTTCACCGCGAGGTCCATCACCTTGCAGACCTTCTCGGCGAAGACCTCGGACAGGCTGCCGCCGAAGATCGTGAAGTCCTGCGAGAAGACGAACACCTTGCGCCCGAGGATCGTCCCGTAGCCGGTGACGACCGCGTCGCCCCACGGCCGCCGCTCGCGCATCTCGAACTCGACCTCGCGATGGCGCACGTAGCGGTCTAGCTCGACGAAGGAGCCGGGGTCGAGCAGCTTCTCCAGCCGTTCGCGGGCGAGCAGCTTGCCCTGAGACCGCTGGCGCTCGACGGCTTTCTCGGAGCCCTGGTGCAGCGCGGTCTCGCGCAGCTCGCCGAGACGCTCGAGCTTGGCTTCGGTCGAGTCTCCTCCTGCCGGCACCGGCCTATAGTCTCAGACGTGGATCCCTGGACGGCTGTCGACCGCTCGACGATCTGGCCGTACGAGGACGGTCGGCCGCGGGAGTTCTCGTACATCCGCGACGGGCATCCCACGGGCGAGGCCGCCGAGGCCGCGCTGGGAGAGCTCGACGGCGGTCACGCGCTGCTCTTCGCGTCGGGGCTCGCCGCGGCAGCGGCCGCGCTGCTGGGCCTGCTGCGTCAGGGACAGACCGTCGCGATCGCCGCCGATGCGTACTACGGCGTCGGACTGCTGATCAGCGATCTCGAGCGCTGGGGGTTGGCGTCCACCGAGTTCGACCAGAGCGACCGCGCCGCCGGCCGAGCGCAGATCTCGGTCTGGCTCGAGGCGCCGTCGAACCCGTTCCTGACCTTCCCCGACCTCGCTGCAGCCGCCGCGAGCCCGGCACCCGTGCTCGTGGACGCGACCGCCGCCACGCCGATCCACATGCGGCCGCTCGAGCACGGCGCGGACTTCGTGCTGCACAGCGCGACGAAGTTCCTCGGCGGCCACCACGACCTGCTGCTCGGAGTCCTCGTCTGCCGGCGCGAGGAAGACCACGAGCGGCTGCTGGAGTTCCGCACGCGCACCGGCGCGATCGCGACACCGGACGCCGCCGCGCTTCTCCTCCGCAGCCTCCAGACGCTGCGCGTCCGCGTGGAGCGCCAGTCGACGACGGCGCTCGAGCTCGCGCGCCGCCTGGCGGAGCATCCGGCTGTCGAGCTCGTGCGCTACCCCGGCCTGGAGCCGGATCCGCTGGCCGCCCGCTACATGGACGGTGGCTTCGGCGCGCTGCTCTCGTTCGACGTTCGTGGCGATGCGCAGGCAGTGGAGAGGTCGGTCTCGCTGATCGCCAACGCGACGAGCCTCGGCGGCGTGCGCTCCACGATCGAGTCACGACGCCGCTGGGAGGGCGAGCGCGTTCCCGAGCGGCTGCTGCGCCTCAGCGTCGGCCTGGAGGACGTCGACGAGCTGTGGGCCGACCTCGAGCAAGCGCTCGAGCGCGGCTAGAGCCGGAGGAGGGACTCGAACCCACGGCCCACGGTTTACAAAACCGTTGCTCTACCAGCTGAGCTACTCCGGCGCTGCTTCAGCGTACTAGAATGAGACGTCTGTTGTCCGATATGACAACTAGACTAGATGTGTGGAACATCCAAAGGAGATCGGCGACCGGTCGACGCTCGCGGCGATGCTCGGACTGAAGGCAGCGGGTTATGCGCTCCTTGTCCCTTTCGGCGAGAACACACGCTACGACCTCGTCATCGATGATGGCCGTGCTCTCGCTCGCGTCCAGTGCAAGACAGGACGGCTTCGGCAGGGCGCGGTCGTGTTCGCCGTGACGAGCACGTACGGTCACCACCGGAATCCGGATACGGCGCGGCGTACCTACAACGGTCAGATCGACTACTTCGCCGTGTATTGCCCTGAGACGGCGGGCGTGTATCTCGTTCCGATCGCCCATGTCCAGACTCGCACGTCTGCACGGCTCCGCGTGCTCCCCGCGCGCAACGGGCAGGAGAAGCTCATCCGTCTGGCTGCGAACTACGAGATCGCCAGGGTTCCGGTGACGACCAGCTAGCGGGCGCCGCCGGGGAACGTAACGCCGCTCCAGGTGAAGCCCGAGAGCGCTCGCGAGCACGTCGCCGCCCTTCCGCGCGAGGAAGCCGTTGGGTGCCAGCCGCTGCCCCTCGACCTCCACTGCGTTTCGCGAGCTCCAGTTGGCCAGCACGCTGAAGCCACCCTCGAACACCGATTCCGTCACGTTCGGCGCGACGCTCCGGAAGCCCGTGAGCCGCTTGCCGGCGTAGTGCGGCCCGAGCGTTCGCTGCACCTGGCCGACCAGCGTCGCCCACGGGTTCGTGAGCGAAGCCTCCTCGCGCTCGCCGTCCCACGCGTAGGAGAGGACGAAGCCGAACGCGACGTTGAAGAGCAGCGTCTCGGGGTCGATCGTCATCGTCGGCTCGTAGAGGTCGTGCTGGTACATCAGCACCTTGTCGCCGAAGAGGCGGCCGGCGATGGGATACGGCTCCCAGTTGCCCTCGCCCCAGTGTGGAGTTCGGCCATTCGAACTGGCGTGACATCAGCAGCACGCCGCCGTGAAAGCCGGAGAACGAAGCCGCCAGACGGTCCCACCCGTCCTCCGCCATCACGCACCGCTGGGCGTACGGCGCGAACAGCGAGAGCCAGCCGTCGTAGTACGCGAGCGGCGTCGGCGCGGCCGGGTTGAAGTCGCGCCGCCACGGACGCGCGCCGATCTGGTCGAAGAAGAGGCAGTCCGCGGACACGTCGGTGTTCCACTCCTCGAACACACCCTCGATCCGCTTGCGCACCGCCGCCGCGTGGGGCGAGACGATGTAGCCGTCGTGCGGGCCGAACTGCTCGGTCACCGGGCTGCCGCGGAGGTTCTGGACGGCGATGTCCTTCGGCTCGAGCGGTGAGGGAAGCGCCTGGACGCTTGGCGACGTCGTATCCCACCAGCTGACGTTCAGGTACGGCATGACGAGTTGCCCAAGCGATCTCGCGCTGACGGCCATGCCGTTGAGGTCGGCGCTCGAGCCCCAGCGCGGATCGGGCGGCAGGAAGTCCGGATGCGCTTCGTCGAACCCGCCCGACTGGAACGCGACCGGATGGATGAGCGCAGGCGACGGCAGTTGCTTCAGCGATGCCTCCCACTGGTTGAACTCGGGCAGTCCTTTCCAGAGGTCGGCCTTGATCAGCGGCGAGCGCACGAGCTTGTCGAGCCTGGAGCCGACCTTCTCCGCGAGCGACGGGTACTTGTCGATGCCGTTGTCCTCGCGATAGGCGGACAGCGACTGCTCCACGGTGCCGCCGACGCGCACCCTGACCTGCGGGCTCGTCCACTTCTGGCCGCGCTCGACCCAGGTCTGGAAGACGTGTGTCGCGCAGAAGGACGGGCCGCCGCAGGCCGCTCCCTCGCCGTGACGGACGAAGCCGATGTCGACCGGCGCGATCGGCCGCGGCGCCGGGTTGATCGAGTACATCGCGATGTGCCCCTTGCCGATGTCGGCCGAGAGATAGTCCGCGAACGCCCAGCGCGACGGGTAGGTCTCGACGTTGCGGTGGGGGCCGTTGAAGAAGCTGGGGAGCAGGCGGATGCCGGGCAGGAACGTCGGCATGTACGCGCCCGCGTACGTCGGCCGCGGGCAGGAGCAGGTCGGCGGGGAACAGCGCGGTCGAGAGTGGGTACTCGACCGACGAGTCGAGCTCGAGGCGCACGTCGAACGCGGCGCTGCGGGCGACGAGGGTGACGACGGCGTCGACGCCGGGGCCGGCCGGCGGCGGAGTCGTAGCTCATGGTCAGCGTGGACGTGAGCTGCGACCACCGGATACGTGAAGCGGTTGTCGTCCGTCCGCCCGAACGCGCAGCCCGACGCCGCCTCGCCGGTCGTCTGCTTGGCGGCCCACCAGCAGCCGTTCTGCCCGCGGAGCATGCGCTCGCCCGTCCGCCGGTCGACAAGCTCCAGCACCTCGCCGTTCTGCTTGCTCAGCGTCAGCCGGTAGCCGGGCGCCGTCAGCACGAGGACATTCGGATCCTTCGTCGCCAGCTTGACGGCAGGTTGCGCCGGGTTCTTCTTCGGCGCCGGCCTGCCGTCGGGGCCACCGGCAGCTGCGCCCACGCCGAGCAGGCAGGCAGCCACGAGTGCTGGTACCGCGAGCCCCCGCTTCACGACGGAGAGGCTACAGAGCTAGGACAGGACGGCGCGGGACTGTCTGTGCATGACGATCTTCCGCTTCACGCGCTGGAGCGCGTTGTCGATCGTCTTCGTGTCGCAGTCGAGCTCCTCGGCCATTTGCTCGTACGAGTTGCCCTCGAGGTAGAGGCGCAGCGCGTCCGCCTCGAGCGTGGACAGGCCGCTGCCGAGCGAGAAGACGAGGCTCTGCAGCTCCTCGCTCGAGATCACCTGCACCGACGGCTCGTCCACATGCGATCCGGGCAGCGCGTCGCCGAGCGTGCAGTCGGAGTCGGGATCCTGGCCCGCCGGCGTGTGGCTGAACGAGACGTAGCTGTTCAAGGCCCGGTGCTTGATCCTCGTCGCCGTCTTGATGGCGGTGATGATCTGCCGGGTGACGCAGAGCTCGGCGAAGCTCCGGAACGACGTCTCCTTGTCGGGCCTGAAGTCCCGAACCGCCTTGCAGAGGCCGATCAGGCCCTCCTGGATCAGATCCTCGGACTCGCCGCCCGCGAGGAAATACGAGCTGGCCTTCATCCGCACGAACCCCGTGTAGCGGCGGATGAGCACCTCCCGCGCGCTGTCGTCGCCGTTGCGCACGCGCATGACGAGTTGGAGGTCTTCGAGCTCGCGCTTCTGTCTCTGCGCCGTGCGAACCGCGGTCTGCATCCGGGCTGCCAATGCGCTCTCCCCCTGTCGCCGGGTGCTCCTCCGTCGACCTGCGGCGTCGGCGGAAGTCTCACCCTCAAGTTGAGGCGGAAAGATAGCAAGGTCCGCCCGGAGTTACAAGGGCATTTGCAAATGTGCAGGGACCTAAGGTTTCTCGCCGCGCCGGAGACGCTCGAGGGCAGCCCTCGTATCCTCGTCCACGCGATCGCCGACGCGCGAAGAGGCCCGCTCCTCGTGCTGGGGCCGCTCGAAATCGGCGAGAAAGCCGGCCGAGGACCGCTGCTGGACCTCGTGGCCGGCCGTGCCGCGCAGCGTCGCGTCGGAGGAAACGAGGCAGACGCGCTCCGTCAGGCGGTGCTCGGCCGCGAGCCGCTCCAGCGCTGCATCCGCGTGATCCGCGTATCTGACCTCGAGCCGGCCCACGACGCGGTCCTCGCCGCCGCCGTCGAAGACGACCACGCCACGTGCTCCCTTGATGGCCACGAAGTCGGCGAGTCGGTCGACGAGATCCGACGGCCCACGAAATCCTCCGGCGTGGAGGATGTTGTAGCCGTCGAAGAGATAGAGCGTCGGCTCAGGCATGCGCGACCGCTCTTCGCCGTGCGACCTCGAACAAGAGCAGCGCCGCCGCCACGCTGACGTTCAGCGATTCGACGCGGCCGCCGAGCGGGATCGCGACCTCCACGTCGCACTGGCGCCGGACGAGCGGGCGGATGCCCTTGCCCTCGGCGCCGAGCACGAGCAGGACGCCGCCCTCGAAGTCCGCCTCCCACAGAGCCGTCGGAGCGTCGGCGACGGCTGCGTAAGCCCAGAGCCCGGGGCTCTTGACGTCGGCGATGAAGCGGGAGAGGTTGGGGACGACCGCCACCGGCAGATGCTCGACGGCGCCCGCCGAGGCCCGGCAGACGGCGGGCGTGACCCGGGCGGAGCGGTGAGCCGGGAGCACGAGGCCCGTCGCTCCCGCACCTTCCGCGCTGCGGCAGACAGCGCCGAGGTTGTGCGGATCGGTGACGCCGTCGAGGCAGACAAGCAACGGCTGCGGGCGCGCCGCGAGCTCGTAGGCATCCGCGTAGCCGTAGGGCTCGCAGAAGGCGACGACACCCTGGTGATCGCGTGTTCCTGCGAGCTCTGCCAGCTCCCGCTCGGCGGCGACCCGCACGCGCGGCACGCACTCGTCGCCGAGCCAGGCCTCCGCGCGCAGAGCCCGCTCGCTCGCATGCAGCTCGAGCACGCTACGCGGGCCGCGTAGCGCCTCGTACACCGGCCGGCGCCCGTAGACGAGCTCGCGGGTCATAGCGGCACGAGCTGAAAGCCGTCGGCCACGTCACGCACCTCCCAGCCGAGCGCCGCAATCTCGCCGCGCAGCCGATCGGCTTCCTCGAAGTCGCGCAGCGCGCGCGCCTGCTCGCGCTGCTCGGCAAGCGCAACGGCCTCAGCGGGCGCCTCGGCCCGCTCCGCGAGCGACGCGAGCCCGAAGACGTCGAGCGCCCGCTCGAGCAGCTCGTGGTCGCGCCATTCGTGCATGACGGCCAGCGCGTCGGGAGTGTTGAAGTCGTCGTCGAGCGCGGCCGCGAAACGCTCCCAGGAGCCTTCGACGCCGGCTCCGACGCGAGACCGGAAGACGTTGCGAAAGGCCTCTGCCTGTGCCGCCGCCTGCGCGAGCACCTCGTCCGTGAAGTCGACCGGCTTGCGCCAGTGCGCGGTCAGGAAGTAGACGAGCAGCGTCTCCCGCCCCCACGTGTCGAGCACGTTCTGCAATGTGACGACGTTGCCGAGCGACTTCGACATCTTCTCGGCGTCGAGCTCGAGCATCCCGTTGTGCATCCAGACCTGCGCATAGCGGATGGCCGAGGCTGCAGGACTGGGCACGCTCGTTCTCGTGATGAGGAAAGAGGAGGTCGAGCCCGCCGCCGTGGATCTCGAACGCCGGGCCCAGGTGCTTCTCGGCCATGGCCGAGCACTCGATGTGCCAGCCCGGCCGACCGGGCCCCCAGGGCGAGTCCCAGGCAGCGTCCTCGTTCGGCTTCTGCGCCTTCCAGAGCGCGAAGTCGCGTGGATCCTCCTTCAGCGTCGTTCGGCTCCTGGGCAACCATCTCGTCGAGCTTCGCGCCCGGACAGCCTGCCGTAGTCCTCGAAGCGCGCTACCCGGAAGTACACGTCGCCCTCGGCCACGTACGCCAGATCGCCCGCGAGCAGTTCCTCGATGAACGCAGTGATCTCGGGCATCGTCTCGGACGCACGCGGCTCCACGTCCGGCCTGCCCAGCCCGAGCCCGTCGGTGTCCTCCACGAACCAGCCGGTGGCCCATTCCGCCAGGTCGCGGCTGGCCACCTCGCGGGCGGCGGCCTCGACGTAGACCTTGTCGTCGACGTCGGTGATGTTGTGGACGAGCGTCACGTCGTAGCCGGATCGCTTGAGCCAGCTCCGAAGCCACATGGCGAGGACGAACGGCCTTGCGTTGCCGACGTGCACGCGGTGGTAGACCGTCGACCCGCAGACGTACATGCGGATCGGCCCCGGAGGCTCCGGCAGCTCGACCTTGCCCCTGGTCAGGGAGTCATAGAGCCGCATCGATCCTCCGCAACGCATTGCCGACGTGGAGCGAGCCCGTGGGGCTGGGCGCGAAGCGAACTCGGCGCATGACGCCAGTATTCCTACTGCGGCAGGAAGCCCTCCGCGGCGAGGGCCTGCAGCCCACTTTCGCGGAGCTCGGCGGCCGCGCGATCGACCGCTGCACGGCGCGGCGCATAGCCGGTGACCGCGAGCCAGGTCGTCTTCTCGCCGACGTCGATCACGGACACGCTCGCGTCCTCCAGCTCCGGCTCCGTGAGCTCCCCGATCGTTCGCAGCAGGACGCGCCGCGCGTCCTCCACCGGCGCGCGTGATCGCGACCGGCAGGCGCACCGTGACGAGCCTGCGGGGATCGTCGAGCGTCCGGTTGACGACCGTCGACGTGATCATCTGCGAGTTGGGCACGAACGCGGTCAGGCCCTGATCCGTGCGCACGATCGTGTGGATGAGCGTGATCTCCTCGGCCGTGCCGGTCACGTCGCCGACGGTGATCCGGTCGCCGATGCGGACGGGCTGGCTGAGGCTGAGGAGGATGCCGGCGCCGATGTTCCCCAGCGGCACGCTGAAGGCGACGCCGAGCACGAGCGCGATGAAGGCGCCCGACGCGAGCAGTGTCCGCGCGATTTGCTCCGTCGTCGGGAAGATCTCGAGCACGCTCCAGAGCACGACGACGAAGACGAACGCGACTATCACGCGGCGCAGCACCACGAGCCGGGTGCGCAGGCGCGCCACGTAGTCGGGCGGCTTGCGCGCCGCAACCCGTTTCACGTAGCGGTCGAAGGCCCAGCCGAGCACGACTCGGAGGACGAGCAGCAGCGCGAGACCGACGACGGCGGTGACCAGCACCTGCCACGCGCGGTCCGACATCAGCGGCCGTTGCGCTCGCTGGACAGATGCCAGCGCCGTGGCGCGATCAGCTCATCCGTCGACTTCGGCCCCCACGACCCAGGCTCGTAGACCTCGAGCTTCGGTGGATTCTCGAGCAGCGGCGTGGAGACGGTCCACAGCCGCTCGATGCCGTCGCCGCGCGTGAACAGCGTCTGGTCGCCGAGCATCGCGTCGTGGACGAGCCGCTCGTAGCCCTCGAGCTCGCGCTTCTCGAACGCGCTCTCGTAGTCGAAGGTCATCGCCACCTCGCGCAGCTCGATGTCCGGCCCCGGCTTCTTGGCCAGGAAGTAGGCGGAGATCGAGCCAGGGTCCTGGAAGTCGATCACGAGCTCGTTGGGACGCGAGGTCGCGGGCGCGTCGCCCTCGAGCGTGAACATCCGGAGCGGCGGCTCGTGGAACGCGAGCGTGATCACCTGGCAGCTCTCGGCCAGCGCCTTCCCCGTGCGCAGGAAGAACGGCACGCCGGCCCAGCGCCAGTTGTCGATCTCGACCTCGAGCGCGACGAACGTCTCCGTCTCGGACTTGGGGTCGACGCCCTCCTCCTCTCGGTACCCCTTGTACTGGCCTCTCACCACGCGGGCGGGGTCGAGCGGCTTCATGGAATCGAACACCTTGGACGTCTCGTTCCGCACGGCCTTCTCCGAGAGGGAGGTCGGCGGCTCCATGGCGATGAAGCCGAGCACCTGGAAGAGGTGCGTGACGACCATGTCGCGGAAGGCGCCGGTCTGCTCGTAGAAGCCGGAGCGGCCCGCGACCGTCAGGGTCTCGGGTACGTCGATCTGGACGTGGTCGACGTGGTCTCGGTTCCAGATCGGTTCGTAGAGGCCGTTCGCGAAACGCAGGGCGAGGATGTTCTCGATCGACTCCTTGCCCAGGAAGTGGTCGATCCGGAAGACGTCTGACTCGCCGAACACCGCATGCACGGCGGCGTTGAGCGCCTGAGCCGAAGCGAGATCGGTGCCGAACGGCTTCTCGACGATGACGCGAGCCCGCTCTGCGAGGCCCGTCTCGCCGAGCATCGCCACGATGCCCGGGAAGGCCGCGGACGGGATCGCGAGGTGGTAGAGGCGCCGCGGCTCGCCGCCGATTTCCCGTTCAGCCTCCTCGACGGCGCGAACGAGGTCGGCAGGATCGTCCTGGCCGGCCGCAGCGAACGAGAGGCGCTTGACGAACTCTTCCCACTCCGGCCCCGAGGCCTTGCGCATGCCGCGCGCCTCGACGGCGTCGTGAGCACGCTGGCGGAACTCCTCGTCGGAGAGCGCGCTCGCGCGCCGGGAGACACCGATCACGCGGTACTCCTCGGGCATCAGTCCCGCGCAGTGGAGGTTGAAGAGCCCCGGCAGCAGCTTGCGCTTGGCGAGGTCGCCCGTAGCACCGAAGAGCACGATCACGTGGTTCTCGGGCCGCGGTCGGCTCGGGCTCATACGACAGCCTCTGCGGCCTTCGCCGTCAGGCCGAGATACGCGGCGGCGGGATCGGGCTGCCAGAAGATGGCACTGCCGGCCACGAGCAGGTCGGCGCCGGCGGCGCGGATCTCGGTGGTGTTCTCGGCCGAGACGCCCCCGTCCACTTGCGTCAATACGGTGTCTGACACCAGAGAGCGGAGCTTCTCGATGCGGCCAAGGGCGTCGGGCATGAATGCCTGTCCGGAAAGGCCGGGGTGGATGCTCATGCAAAGAGCCAGGTCCGCACCGGCCGCCTCCACCGCCTCGGCCGCGCGCTCGACCTCCGTCTCGGGATTGAAGGCGATGCCGACGCCGAGCCCGAGGTCGCGCGCCCGCGTCGCCGTCGGCTCAGGGTCGTCAGACACCTCGACGTGAAACGTCACGCTGTCGCCGCCGGCTGCCCGAACGCTCTCGAAGTGCCGCTCGGGCTGCGAGACCATGAGGTGGCAGTCGAGCACGCCCCCTCGCTCGTGGACGAGCCCGGAGATGGAGCGCAGCACGACGGGGCCGATCGTGATCTCGTCGATGAAGTGGCCGTCGCCGATGTCGAAGTGGAAGACGCCTACCCCGGCGTCGAGCAGGCTGCTCGAGCTGCTCGCCGAGGCGGGCGAAGTCCGCGGCGTAGATCGAAGGCTCGACGATGCCCGGACGTGCCCACTCTCGCCAAGTCACGGGCTTACAGTACTCCCGTGGGCCACGACGACGAAAAGCGCCTCGCGGCCGAGGCTGCGGCCGAGCTGGTCGAGGCGGGGATGGCGGTCGGCCTCGGCACGGGCACCACCGTGGCCCAGCTGCTGCCGGCGCTCGCGGCTCGGCGGCTCGACATCCGCTGCGTCGCCACTTCGCTCGAGACGGAGCAAGCGGCACGCGACCTCGGCCTGCCGGTGGAGCCGTTCGAGTCGCTCGATCGGCTCGACCTGGCGATCGACGGCGCCGACCAGGTGTCGCCGGACGGCTGGCTCGTGAAGGGCGGTGGAGCAGCGCAGACCCGCGAGAAGATCGTCGCGACGGCCGCCGACCGCTTCGTGGTCATCGTCTCTTCGGACAAGCTCGTCGAACGCGTCGCGCCGCCCGTCCCGCTGGAGCTCTTCGCCTTCGGCCTTCGGGCAACGCTCCGGGCCCTGGGCAGCGCCACCCTGCGCGACACGGCACCGACCCTGGACGGTGGGCGCATCGCCGACTTCACGGGGCGAGGTCGACGATCCCGCCGAGCTCGCCGCACGCCTCGACGCGGAGCCGGGCGTGCTCTCCCATGGGCTGTTCGCACCGTCGCTCGTCTCCCTGGTGCTCATCGGTCGCGGCGACCAGGTCGAGCGCCGAGACGGGTCGAATAGGATCGGCTGTCGATGATCAGGCGCCTGCTCTACTCGTGGATCGTCAACGTCGCAGCTATCTGGGTGGCGTCGATCTTCGTCGACGGCGTCGACTACTCGGAGGACTACTGGGTACTCATCGTCACGGGCCTCGTCTTCGGCGTCGTCAACTTCCTCGTCAAGCCGATCGCGAAGCTGCTGGCGCTGCCGTTGATCGTGATCACGCTCGGGCTCATCCTGTTCTTCATCAACCTGCTCATGCTCTACATCACGAGCTGGATCGTGTCCGGCTTCGAGATCGACTCGTTCATGTCAGGGGTCTGGGCGACGATTATCATCGCGGCGGTCAACTGGGTGCTGACCAGCATCTTCGACGTCGACGAGCGGCGCCGGCGCTGAGCGACTCGCCGAAGCGGCGACTGCTTGGCGTGGTTCGCCGCGAACGGGCGAGACCTGCCGTGGAATCACACTCGCGATCCGTACGCCGTGCTGGTCAGCGAGGTCATGCTCCAGCAGACCCAGTACGCCAGAGTGCTCACGCACTGGCAGGCCTGGCTCGACCGCTGGCCGACGGTCGAGTCGCTTGCCGCGGCCGCACGGGCGGACGTCATTCGCGCCTGGGACGGGCTCGGCTACAACCGCCGCGCGGTGAATCTCCACAAAGCCGCTCAGTCGATCGCCGACGCACGGCTGGCCGGACGACCTCACGGAGCTTCCGGGAGTCGGTCGCTACACGGCCGACGCCGTGGCCAGCCGCTGCTTCGGAGCGAAGGTGCTGCCCGTGGACGTGAACGTCAGGCGGGTTCTCGAGCGCAGCCGTCTCGAGCTCGACCACGAGTGTGGGCCTGCGCTGATGAGCCTTGGCGCACAGGTCTGCATCGCTCGTATCCCGCGCTGCGACGTGTGCCCGCTGGCGCACGCATGCCCGTCGCGAGGACAGACGTTCGAGCCCGCACGCAGGCAGTCGCCGATACGAGGGCTCCTTCCGCCAGCGCCGTGCGCGCACGCTGCGGCTCGTTGACGGTCACAGCGTGCGCCAGAGACGGAGCTCGACGACGAGGCCGTCGCGGCGCTCGCCGGCGACGGCCTCGTCGAGGTGGAGGAGGAGCTGGTGCGGCTGCCTACAACACCGGGCAGTTGACGACGATCGGCATGGCCTTGATCGACACCTGCCCGGCGGCTGCGGCGCGCCTGACGGCGGCGGCAGAGCGCAGCACGCGCGCCGTCTGGCCGCTCGCTCCAGGTGACGAGCCGTACGCCCCAGAGCGGCGTGTAGTCGGTGCGTCCCGGGACGGTGTCGATGATGTTGCGCTGCCCGCCGTGCCGCCGTTCGTAAAGGCCCAGATGGGAGCGACCTTGTTGCCCGCGGCGAGCTTGACGGGACCGAAGTCCAGGTAGGCGACCGTGGCTGCCTCGATAGAAGCCAAGCGTCTCGTCCTGGGCGAAGCGCTGCACCTTCCCGTCGTCGGCGGCGATCGCGGGGAGAGCCACGCGCCGCAACCACGGCGAGGATGGAGAGCAGGAACACGATCCGTCGCATGAGATGCCTCCTTCGAGAGCTGACGCGACGAACGTACGCGCCGTTCCTTTCGTCGGACATGACGGTCGGCTGAACAGACCTTGCGCAACCCTGAATTAACGCCCCCGCAAGGTCGAGGACTCACAATGTGGGCGTGACGACCGTCCTCGTCGTGGACGACGAGCCCATCGTGCGCGAGATCGCCGTGCGCTACCTCGAACGCGCCGGCTACGCGACGCGCGAGGCCGGAGACGGTCGGACGGCCAAGATGACTGCTCGAGCAGGAACCGCCGGACCTCGTCGTGCTCGACGTCATGCTGCCGGGCGTCGACGGGCTGGAGCTTTGCCGCTGGATCCGCGCGCGCTCCGAGCTGCCGGTGATCATGCTCACGGCGCGCGGCGAGGAGGCCGATCGCATCGTCGGCCTCGAGCTCGGCGCGGACGACTACATCACGAAGCCGTTCTCGCCCCGCGAGCTCGCGGCGCGCGTGCGCACGGTGCTGCGCCGCACCGCGCCGGCCGATCGCACGGGCGAGCGGCTCGTCCTTCGGCGACGTCGAGCTCGACTCCGGCACGCGCGACGTCCGCAAGCGCGGCGACGGAGGTGCGGCTAACGGCGAAGGAGTTCGACCTGCTGTGGTTCCTCGCGTCCCACCCCCGGCGGGTGTTCGGCCGCGACCAGCTGATGAGCCGCGTCTGGGGTTACGAGGCGGCGCTGGACACGGGCACGATCACCGTCCACGTCCGGCGGCTGCGGGAGAAGATCGAAGACGACCCGTCCCGGCCGGTGCATCTGCAGACGGTCTGGGGCGTCGGCTACAGGCTCGTTCCATGATCCTGACCGCGGCCGTCATCGCCGCCGCGACGCTCGGCGTCGGCTTCGTCCTGGCAGTCGGGGCTCCGCGCGCTGCCCACCGTCCGCCTGCAGATCGCCGGGCTGGCGGCATTCGCCGTCTGCCTACCGCTGGCCGCCGTGCTGCTGTCCGGCTGGGTGATGTTCCACATGGGCGACGACGTGAAGATCCTCGCCGTGTCGGCGGCTTCGGCCGCCGTCGCCGTGCTGGCCGGCCTGTGGCTGGGCCGCTCGATCGTCAACTCGATCGACGCCGTTCGCGACGCGTCGGGACGCCTGGCCCGCGGCGACCTGAGCGTGCGCGCGCCTCAATCCGGGCCGACGGAGATCGACGAGCTCGCCGCGTCGTTCAACGAGATGGCCGTCAGCCTCGAACGCCTTTTCGACGCCCGCCGCGAGCTTGTCGCCTGGGCGAGCCACGACCTGCGCACGCCGCTCGCCAACGTCCAGGCGATGCTCGAAGCGCTGCAGGACGGCCTCATGCAGCCGGACGAGGCGCTGCCCGCGCTGGAGGAGCAGACGCGGGCGCTGTCGACGATGGTCGACGACCTCTTCGAGCTGGCGCAGATCGATGCCGGAGCGCTCGGCCTGGAGCTCGAGGAAGCTCCCATCGCCGGCCCCGTGCGCGCCTCGCTGAGAGGCGTCGAGGCCGAAGCCCGCCTGCGCGGCATCCGCCTCGACTCCGAGGTCAGCGACTCGGTACGGGCGCGCTTTGCGCCGTTCGAGCTGCAGCGCGTCCTGCAGAACCTGCTCACGAACGCCCTCCGCCACACACCGTCCGACGGCTCCGTCGCCGTCCGCGTGTCCGCGAACCACGAGGAGGTGCAGGTGACGGTCGAGGACACCGGCGAGGGCCTGGGCGAGGAGGCGCGAGAGCGGATGTTCGAGCGCTTCTGGCGTGGCGACCGCGCACGCTCCGTGCGCGGCGGAGGCCTGGGGCTGGCGATCGCTCGCGCGCTCGTGGAGGCACAGGGCGGCCGCATCTGGGCAGAGGACCGGCCCGGCGGAGGCGCCCGCGTCTCGTTCACGCTGCCCGCGGCGTAGCTCTACGGGCTGGAGAGCAGCGCGACGGCCTGCGCGGCGAGGCCCTCGCCGCGACCCGTGAAGCCGAGGCCGGTCGGTCGTCGTCGCGCGAACCGTCACGCGATCTGCGCCCACGGCCAACGCGCCCGCGAGTCGCGCGCTCATCTCGTCGCGCCGGGCGGCGATGCGCGGTTCCTCGCCGATCAGCACGCAGTCCGCGTTGACGAGCTCGAGGCCGGCCGCCTGCACTCGCGCGTAGGCATCCGCCAGCAGTCCGAGCGAGTCGGCGCCACGGTAGGCGTCGTCGTCGGACGGGAAGAGCGAGCCGATGTCCCCGAGCCCGGCGGCTCCCAGCAGGGCGTCGGTGAGCGCATGCGCGATCACGTCACCGTCGGAGTGGCCGACGAGCCCGCGCGGATGGTCGAAGGTGACGCCGCCGAGCACAAGCGGCACTCCCTCCCCGAAGGCGTGTGCATCGACTCCGATCCCGATGCGGTAATCAGGCACTCCCACCTCCATGGTGCGTAGCGCACCCGCGGGCGGAGCCGGGCTTTGCCCGAGCGCAGCCCCAACAGACCCGTGCGGTGGCACACACGTGAAAGAAGGGGGCGCGCGGGGGAAACATGGTTTCCCCCGCGTTCATCCGAGCGGCTCCAGCCGCTGCTCGCCCGCCTCGTAAACGGCGACGGTCTGGCAACCTGCGGCCTGCGCGTGCGCGAGCGCCTGCTCGAAGTTCTCCCCGACCAGGTCGGGCTCGTGTGCGTCCGACGCGAGCGTTACGGGGGTGCCTGCGCGGACGAAGGCCCGCAGCAGGTCGAGGTCGGGGTAGAGCTCGCCGACCGGCTTCCGGAGACCGGCCGTGGAGATCTCGGCTGCGAGCCCGGAGGCCGCAGCTGCCAGGGCTACCCGCTCGTGCAGCTCGGCCAGCAGGACCGGGTCGGGCCGCCTGCCGAAGATCTTCGCGAGATCGGGATGCGCGAGTACGTGCACGGTCTCCGAGACCGCTAGCTCGCAGAGCGCGTCGATGTAGCGCTGCCAGCCCTCGTCGACCGTCATCACCTCCCACACGCCCGGCGACATGTCGACGGCCATCCCGTCCAGCCAGTGCACCGAGCCGAGCAGGTAGTCGAAGGGATACGGCTCGAGCAGCTCGGCCAAGCGTGCCTGCTGCTCGCCGACGTAGTCGACCTCGAGGCCGAGCTTCACGGGCAGCCCTTGCCGCTTGGCCTCCAGCACCGCATCGCAGTAGTCGTCCAGGTCGTAGACGCAGCGCTCCGCAAGGTAAGGGACATCCCAGAGCTCGGCGGTCTGGCGGAAGTAGTAGACGTGCTCGGTAAAGCCGATCTCGGCCACGCCGCGGGCCAGAGCCGTGGCCAGGAACGGCCGCACGGCGTCGGGCGTGAACGTGATGTTCCCCGCCTCGTCACGGAGATGCATGTGGTAATCGACGATCACGGCTAGGCGGGCTGCTCCAGCGCGAGCATGGACTCGACGGCGAGGAGATCCTGGGCGGTCGTCACCTTCAGCAGCCGCGGATCTCCCTCGACAGCCTTCACGCGCCCCCCGCGCGCCTCGACGAGCGACGCACAGTCGGACGCCGAGCCGATGTCGCCCGCCAGCGCTGCCCGCAGCGTGTCCGCCGGAAAGGCCTGCGGTGTCTGCGCGGCGGCGAGCCCGTCGCGTACGAGCGTCTCCATGACCTGATCGCCTTCCACCCGCTTGATGGTGTCGGCCACGGCGAGCGTCGGCACGACCCCCTCCCAGCCCTCACCGAGCGGTTCCAGCACGCGCTCGATCACTTCCTGCGGCAGCAACGGACGGGCTGCGTCGTGGACGAGCACCGCTGCCGCCTCGCCGGGCACCTCCGCGAGGCCGAGACGCACCGATTCGGCACGGGTCGCGCCCCCGGCGACGGCCTGCGCGACCTTGCCGGCGCTGAGCTCCTCGGCGAGCAGGATCGCCGGCTCCTCCCAGCCCTCCGGGACGACCACCACGATTTCGTCCACCCACTCCGATGCGTCGAGCCGCTCGAGGCTCTCCGCGAGGAGCGGCCGGTCGCGAAGGCGGGCAAATGCCTTCGGCCTGTCCACTCCGAGGCGATCACCGCTGCCTGCGGCGACGATGACCGCCCATGTGCTCACCGTACCTGGGACGTTCTAGGCGCTGGCTCCGACCTTGGCCTTGACGCGGCGCTTGCCGTTCGTGCCGTTGCCGGAGAGAACGTCGTCGAGCCAGACATGCGTCTGCTCCTCGTCCATGTGCTTCGCATACATGAGCTCCGAGGCGAGGATCTTCTTCGCCTTCACGAACATCTGCTTCTCACCCGTCGAGAGCCCCTTCTCGTGGTCGCGAAGCGCGAGGTTGCGTACGACCTCCGCGAGCTCGAGCACGTCCCCTGTCTTCATCTTGTCGCGGTTATGCTTGAAGCGACGGTTCCAGTTCTTCGGCATCTGCGTCCCCGAGCCGGTAAGCGCCTTCACGACCTCGTTGACCTGCTTCTCGTTGATCACCTGCCGCAACCCAACCCGGTCGGCGTTCTCACTCGGCACGTTGACCACCATGTCGTTGTGCAGGATCTTGATTGTGAGGTATTCGCGCTTCTCGCCGAGGATCTCCCGTACTTCCTTCTTCACGATGGTGCCCGCTCCATGATGCGGGTACACGACCTTGTCGCCCAGCTTGTACAACAACCGCTCCCCCTTCCACACAGACGTTCTCGCCAAGACGCCGGCGATCGAAGAACCGCCGGCGAACGAACGTCAGTATAGCCGATCCGGTCGGAAAACGCCATGTTTCCAGGGGTTTTCAGGGGCCTGAAACCGGAAAACCCCTGCTCAGGCGGGACTACTTCGAAATGGCAGCGGGCGTTTCGAGCCCTGCCGCGAGCGCCTGGCGCACCGTCTCGGCCTCGAAGATTGTGATCTTGCGGGCCGACGAAGTGCCCGCCGGGGCGAGCACGGACGACGAGCCGAGCTTCGCGCACTCCTCGAGCCTCCGCTCGACCTGCGTGACAGGCCTTAGCCGGCCGGTGAGGCCGACTTCCCCGATCGCCGCCAGGCCCGTGCGCACCGCTGCGCCCCGCGCGGCCGAGGCGACGGCGAGCGCAACGGCGAGATCGGCTCCCGGCTCCTCGATGCGGACGCCCCCGGCAACGTTCACGAACACGTCCGCCTGTCCCAGCGCGAGCCCGGCATGGCGCGACAGCACGGCGACGATCATCGCGAGCCGCCTCGGATCGATCCCGGTGGCTACCCGGCGGGGCATCGCAAGGTCGGTCGGCGAAACCAGCGCCTGGATCTCCAGCAGGATGGGCCGTGTCCCCTCCAACGTGCAGGCGACGGCAGACTCCGATCTCACCGGCTACGGCACGGCCGAAGAGCTCCGAGGGGTCGGGCACACCGACGAGGCCGGCAGCGGTCATCTCGAAGATGCCGATCTCGTTGGTGGAGCCGAAGCGATTCTTCGTCGCCCTCAGCACGCGGTGCTCTCGGTAGCGGTCGCCTTCGAACTGGAGCACGCAGTCGACGAGATGCTCGAGGACGCGAGGACCCGCCACCACGCCGTCCTTCGTCACGTGCCCGACGAGGAACAGCGCGACACCCGACTCCTTTGCCACCCGCAAGAGGCGAGCGGCCGCTTCACGCACCTGCGCGACGGAGCCCGGCGCCGAGCTCACGTCCGCCGAGTAGAGCGTCTGCACGGAGTCGATCACGCAGACCTCCGGGCCGCTCGTGCTCCAGCGTCGAGCAGACGGCGTCGAGCTCCGTCTCGGCCACGATCTCCACGTTGCCGCCGCCGCCCAGGCGCTCGGCCCGGAGCCGTACCTGGGCCGGCGACTCCTCACCCGTCACGAGCAGGACTCGACGATCGGCGCTCATCGCCCGTAGCGCACTCAACAGCAGGGTCGACTTGCCGACGCCCGGCTCGCCGCCGACCAGCACCAGCGACGCGGGCACCAGGCCGCCGCCGAGCACGCGGTCGAGCTCGGCCACGCCCGTTGGGAGCCGCTCGGCATCCGATGCCTCGACGTCCACGAGCCGCAGCAACGGGCGGCTGGCTACCTGGCCCTTCGCGTCGGGCGGACGTTCTTCTGCCAGCGTGCCGAACGAGCCGCAGCCGGGGCACTTGCCGAACCAGCGCGGCGAGGAGTAGCCGCACTCGGTGCACGCGTAGAGGACGGCTGCCTTGGCCATTGCCGTCGAGTCTAGGAACGGGACCTGATGCCGCTCTGTGCCGACTTCGTGCCGAGAGTGCGCCCTAGCAGGAGACCTCGAAGGTCGCCTCGCCCACCGGCTCGGGCCTGTTGGCACAGGTGACGATCACCGTGTACGTCCCCGGCGTGGCCTGGCCGGGCACGCTGGTCAGGCCGAGCTTCGACTGCGAGTCGGTCGAGGCGATGAGTGACGAGAACCCGGACGGGGACACCCACTCCGCGACGAGCGGGGGCTCAGCGCAGGGTGGAGTGACGGTCACACCGGACCCGGGCGAGCCCGACGTCGGGGACAGGGAGATCCCAGCATCCCCGTCGTCGCTGCCGCTGCCACCACACCCGGCCAGCGCGAGGAGAACGACGAGCAGGCACAACCCGAGCCGCACGCCGGAAGTCTAGGGGGGTTTGGCGGAACGGTGCTCGTCGCCGGGGCGCGCTGGAGGTTGGGATGCAAGGACGCAGGGAGCCCGCGTACTAGTGAGTACGTGGGCGACCGAGGACGCCGCAGCGCGGCCTCCAGCGTGATTCCGGCGGCACAGGCACTGTTTTGTCAGACCCTCCTAGGGCGCGCGCAGCCGTCGCTCGGATAGCACGCGGCGCCCCACGCGAGCCGCGCGGCGAGCCGTGTACGCGGCCGTGCCCGGCAACTCGTAGCGGAGACGATCGCTCGCCCGGAACAGCTCGCCCTCGACTCGCAGTCCCTTCAATCCTCGCTTCGCCAGCCAGGCGTCGACGTAGCGCCGCGTGTCCTCGCGTACCTCCTGATAGCCGGGGGGCAGCTCCTGCCGGTGCTGGACGACGACGTCGGGCAGCCTCGTGCTCCTGAGACCACGCTCCTTCAGCGTCAGAAAGAGCTCGTAGTGCTCGGAGAGGTTGAGCTCAGGATCCCACGGGTCCGGCCCCAGCCGCTCGAGCGCGGCGACGAAGAACTGGTGGACGACGTCGAAGACCGGCAGGCCGTCCGCGGTGCCGCGGGTGGCGCCGAGCCGGTGGACGAGCACACCGTCCTCCACGTCGAGCGTGCCCTCGAAGCGGCGCGGGCCGCGGCAGATCCCCTTCCACGGATCGAAGTCGAGCCACACGCACGAGACGACGTCGAACGACGTCGACTCGAGGGCGTGCAGCATGCGGCCGAGATCCGTGCGGCGCTCGAAGACCATGTCGTCGTCACAGACGAGCACGTACGGCGTCTCCACGTGCCGGAGGCCGAGATTGCGGCCGCCCGCTGCGCCGAGTGAGTTGTACGGCTCGTGCAGGTACGTCGTGATCTCGGTGGGAACCGACCGCAGCGGCTCGGCGGAGTCGTCGACCACGACGATCGGCACGCGCTCGTAGAGCGCGCGCACAGACGCGATCAGCCGCTTCAGCGCCTCCGGCCGCTCGAAGGTCTTGACGAGGACGGTGATGTCGCGCTCGACATCCACGCCGCCACCCTACGCCGCGGAACTACTCGGCAGGTTCGTCTGCAGGCTCGTCTTCGGGTGCGTCGTCGTCCGACGCCGCGGGCACCGCGACCTTCTCGCGCTTGCGACCACCGGAGAGCGTGATCGAGACCTCCTCCTCGTCGTCGGCCTTGCGGTCGACGACGATCGTCACGCCCGGCTTGAGATCGGAGCCGAGCACGAAGTCGGCAAGCGGGTCCTCGATGTAGCGCTGGATCGCGCGGCGCAGCGGCCGGGCGCCCATGGCCGGGTCGTAGCCCTTCTCGACGAGCAGCTCCTTCGCCGAGTCGGACAGCTCGATCGCCACCTCGTGCGTCGAGATCTGCTCGCGGACGCGGCGCATCATCAGCTCGACGATCTCGAGGATCTCGTCCTTGGTCAGCTTGTGGAAGACGATGACCTCGTCGATGCGGTTGAGCAGCTCGGGACGGAAGATCTTCTTCAGCTCGCCCATGACCCGGTCTTTCATGTCCTCGTAGGACAGGCCGGCCTCGTCGCCCGCGCTGAAGCCAAGTGTCTGGTTCTTCGAGATCGCGGCCGCGCCGATGTTCGAGGTCATGATCACGATCGTGTTGCGGAAGTCGACCTTCCGGCCCTGCGCATCCGTCAGCCGCCCGTCTTCCAGGATCTGCAAGAGGATGTTGAAGACGTCGGGGTGCGCCTTCTCGATCTCGTCCAGCAGCAGGACGGAGTACGGCCTGCGGCGCACGGCCTCGGTCAGCTGGCCGCCTTCGTCGTAGCCGACGTAGCCGGGCGGGGAGCCGACGAGCCGGGACACGGAGTGCTTCTCCATGTACTCCGACATGTCGACCTGGATCATCGCGTCCTCGTCGCCGAACAGGAACTCGGCGAGCGTGCGCGCGAGCTCGGTCTTGCCGACGCCCGAAGGCCCGAGGAAGATGAACGAGCCGGTCGGCCGCTTCGGGTCCTTGATGCCCGCGCGGGCGCGGCGGATCGCCTTCGACACGGAGACGATCGCCTCGTGCTGACCGATGACGCGCTTGTGCAGCTCGTCCTCCATGTGCACGAGCCGCTCGGTCTCGGCCTCGGTGAGCTTGAAGACAGGGATGCCAGTCCACATGGACACGACGTCGGCGATCTCTTCCTCGCCGATCTCCGGCTGCTCCTCGCCCTCGTCGGAGCGCCACTGCTCCTCGAGCTCGCGCTTCTTCTGTGAGAGCTTGCGCTCCTTGTCGCGCAGGCTGGCCGCCTTCTCGAACTCCTGGGCCTCGATCGCGTCTTCCTTCTCCTTGCGCACCTTCTCGATCTCCTCCTCGAGCTCGCGGTAGCGCGGCGGCGCGGTCATCGTGCGGATGCGCATGCGTGACGCGGCCTCGTCGATGAGGTCGATCGCCTTGTCGGGCAGGTGGCGGTCCTGGATGTAGCGCTCGGCAAGCGTGGCCGCGGCGAAGAGCGCCTCGTCGGTGATCTTGCAGCGGTGGTGAGCCTCGTAGCGGTCGCGGAGGCCGCGCAGGATCTGGACGGTCTCGTCGACCGAGGGCTCCTCGACTCGAATCTGCTGGAAGCGGCGCTCGAGGGCGGCGTCGCGCTCGAGGTACTTGCGGTACTCGTCGAGCGTCGTCGCGCCGATGGTCTGCAGCTCGCCGCGCGCCAGTGCCGGCTTCAGGATCGAGGCGGCGTCGATCGCACCCTCCGCGGCGCCCGCGCCGACGAGGTTGTGGAGCTCGTCGATGAACAGGACGATGTCGCCGCGCTGGGTGATCTCCTTCATGACCTTCTTCAGGCGCTCCTCGAACTCGCCGCGATACTTCGAGCCGGCGACGAGGGCGGCCAGGTCGAGACTGTAGATCTGCTTGCCCTTCAGCAGCTCGGGCACGTTGCCGGCGGCGATCCGCTGCGCGAGGCCCTCGACGACGGCGGTCTTGCCGACGCCGGGCTCGCCGACGAGCACGGGGTTGTTCTTCGTGCGCCGCGAGAGGATCTGCATGATCCGCTCGATCTCGGTCTGGCGGCCGACGACGGGGTCCAGCTTGCCTTCGGCAGCCTGCTTGGTGAAGTTGCGGCCGAACTGGTCGAGCAGCTTCGAGCTCTTCGACTTCTCGCTCGGCGCCTGCCCCTGCTGGCGGCGGCCGGGCCCGGAGAGCATGCGGATGATCTCGTTGCGGATCTTCTCGGCGTCGGCGTCGAAGTCGAGCAGGATGCGCGCTGCGACGCCTTCGTTCTCGCGCACGAGGCCGAGCAGGATGTGCTCGGTGCCGATGTAGTTGTGGCCGAGCGAGAGCGCCTCACGGAGCGCGAGCTCGAGCACCTTCTTCGCACGCGGCGTGAAGGGGATCTGGCCGCTCGTCACCTCGTCGCCCTGGCCGACGATGCGCGCCACCTGGGCCCGCACCTCCTCGACGGTGATGTCGAGGGACTCGAGGACGCGCGCAGCCAGGCCTTCCTCTTCGCGGAGGAGGCCGAGCAGGATGTGCTCGGTGCCGATGTAGTTGTGCTTCAGGGCACGGGCTTCGTCCTGCGCGAGGACGACGACCTGCCGGGCACGCTCTGTGAATCGCTCGAACACTCTGAGCCCATCGTACCCCACAGGGGTCGGATCACCTGCTCGGCCGAACGGTCGCTTAACGCCTCTTCAAGGAACGCTTACCAATGCCCACGGTCGCGTGTGGGCAATACTCCGCGCGCCCGGATGACCCGCCAGACTTTCGACTCTCTCCTCGCGAAGGCGCTGCTCGCGCTGAGCGCCCTCGTCCTGTGCTCCTGGGTCCTGGTTGCGGTCGCACACGTGAACGACCGCTACCACATCAATCACGTGTCCGGGACGTGGATGGCGCTCGCGCGATCCATGGCGCACGGAACCCTTTACCCGCCCCTCGTGGCGGACGGTTCCTACGGCGGAACCCGCTGGATGCCCCTGCAGATCGTCGCCAACGGCGGGCTCGCGAAGCTCAGCGGCGAGGAGCTCGTTTCGGGAAAGGTGTTCGCGTACGTCGTCGCCGCCGTTCTCTTTGCACTCATCGTCGTCGCGCTACGCCAGCTGGACTGCCCGCTGCCTCTGGCCCTCGCCTTGGGCGTTGTTCCGCTCGTAACGGATCCGGGGTTGCTGGCCGCGACCGCGGTCTACGGTGACGCGCTGCCGGTGGTCTTGCAGCTGGCCGCTCTGGTCCTGATCCTGCGACGTCCGACTCCGAACTGGGCTGTCGTCGCGGGCGCGCTGTGCGCCCTCGCCTTCCTGAGCAAGCTGTCCGCGATCTGGGCGGCGGCCGCGATTCTCATCTGGCTGCTGCTGAGTCGTGAGCGGCGCTCGGCGATCGCGTTCTTTGCCACGACAGTCGTTGCCGCGAGCGTCGGCGTGCTCGTCTTCGAATTGATCAGCAGCGGGCGGATGTCCGACAACGTCTTCGAGCTCTCGACCTCGGGCTTCACCGGCGTGAGCGAAGTGTTTCTGCACGCGCCCCTGCGGTTCGGCAAGCTGGTGATGCTCCACGCACCTGCTATCTGGGTGCTCTGTGGAGTTGCGCTGGTGGCGTTCTGCAGCGGCCTCGCGAAGCGTCGCCTGACGCTGTATCAGTTGTCGCTGGCCGCGTGCTTCGTCGTGCTCGTGGTCATTCTCGCCGACCACGGCACCGACTGGAACCACCTGCTCGACCTGGAGGTCGTGACCGTGCTGGTCGTCGGCGAGTTCTGGGTCCTTGCGGGAGCGATGAGCCGGGGACCCGTGATACGCACCGCCGTCAGCGCGCTCGTGGTGCTGGGTCTGATCACGGGCTATGCGGTCACGCTCTCCGGGGACACCCGCGGCGCGTTTCCCTCGCTCGCCGGGACGGCCACGGATCCAGCCATCGTCAAGTACCCGCTCGCAGGCATCGTCACCAACCGGGACGCCGTGCTCTCGGAGGATCCCACGATTCCCGTGCTTCTCGACCGAACGCCGGTCGTCCTCGACGCCTTCATGTTCCTACGGCTGGAACAGAAGTTTCCGAACCGCACGGGGGGGCTGGTTCGCCGGCTCGACAGAAAGGCGTTCACAAAGGTCGTCCTCATCAGGAAGCTCGACGTCGCCGACGACTGGTGGCGCACCAATCACTTCGGCCCGCGGGTCGTTCGCAGCATCGACCGCAACTACCGCCTCGCCGCACACATCGATAGGTACTGGGTCTACGAGCCTCGGTAGGTTTGTCGGCGTGAGCGCTGCACCCGCATCGGACCGAAAGGCCCTCGTGACGGGGGGAGCCGGATTCATCGGCTCTCACCTCTGCGAGCTGCTGCTCGCCGACGGCTGGGAGGTCTGGGCGCTCGACGACCTGTCCACGGGCTCGCTCGCCAACGTCGAGCAGCTCGGCGGGAACCCGGCGTTCCATCTCGTTGTCGACTCGGTGCTCAACCGCGCCGTCGTCAACGAGCTCGTCCACAAGTGCGACGTCGTCTACCACCTCGCGGCAGCCGTAGGCGTGCGACTGATCGTCGAGCAGCCCGTGCACACACTGGTCACGAACCTCGAGGGCACCGAGGTCGTGCTCGAGCACTGCAACCGCTTCGGCAAGCGGGTTCTCATCGCGTCCACATCGGAGGTCTACGGCGACCACCGCGACGAGACGCCGCTCGAGGAAACCGCCCGGAGGGTGTACGGGCCGACAACTCAGCGCCGGTGGGCCTACGCCGATTCGAAGGCGATGGACGAGTTCCTCGCCCTGGCTCACCACCAGGAGGGAGATCTCGACTGCATCATCGCGCGGCTCTTCAACACCGTCGGCCCACGCCAGTCGGGCCAGTACGGGATGGTCGTGCCGCGCTTCGTCGAGCGCGCGCTGGCCGGCGAGCCGCTCGAGGTGTTCGGTGACGGCAAGCAGACGCGATGCTTCTGCCACGTGTCCGACACGATTCGCGCACTCCACGGCCTCATGGCCTCCGACCAGGCGGGGGAGATCTACAACGTCGGCTCGACCGAGCAAATCGCCATCGTCGACCTCGCGCAGAAGGTCATCGACGCGACGGGCTCGGCATCGACGCTGACGTTCGTCCCGTTCGAGGACGCCTACGGTCACGGGATCGAGGACATGCTCCACCGCATCCCCTCGACGGAGAAGATCCGCGGCGCGATCGGCTGGCAGCCGACGCTCGACCTCGACGAGATCCTCGCCGACGTCGTCCGCCACCTGAGTCGCTGACGGCGCTCCGGCGCCGTCCCCAGTCTCAATCGCTCGAATTGGGGTGGGGTTACCCGTCGCCACGGCACGAAGGGGTTTGCAGACTCCCTCGTTCCGCCAGCATCGCGACCCCACGATGGCGACCCCCTTCCGCACAGATTCCGCAAGCGCGCGCCGACGACGGCTGCTCGCGGTGGCAGCGCTGATGGGCATCCTGATCTGGACGCCGTCTGCGCTCGCCGTCGGCGAACCCGCCGGCCAACACCGAGCGGCCGGCGATCTCGGGCAACGCACGCTACGGACAGACGCTGACGGGCACCCAGGGCGCGTGGACAGGCGCGCAGCCGATGACGTTCGCGTACCAGTGGCGACGGTGTGACGTCAACGGGAACAGCTGCGCCGACATCTCCGGTGCCACGTCGCTCACGTACGCGCTGGGCAGTGCCGACACCGGCGGCCGCATTCACATTCGCGTCACGGCCACGAACGCCGACGGCTCAGCCGCTCAACGCTCGTGGAACTCCGCCGTTGTCGTATCTCCACCGATCAACGCCGCCGTGCCGGGCCTCTCGGGCATCGCCCGCGTCGGCGAGACGCTCACGGCCACGTCCGGGACATGGGTCGGGACGGCGCCGATCGCGTACGCGTACCAGTGGCGGCGCTGCGACGTGGACGGCAACAACTGCGCCTCGATCGGCGGGGCGACCGGCACCTCCTACGTCCTCGTCTCCGCCGACGTTGGCAATCGCGTCCAGGCGCGGGTGACGGCTACGAACGCGTACGGGAACGAGGTCAAGCGGACGTGGAACTCGGCCGTCGTCGTCTCGCCGCGCCTCCAGCCCCGGGCGTGATCGACGTCAAGGCGAGCTACGGAACCTCGGACAGCGCCGTTCGCGCCGCGATCACGGCCGCGAAGGCGCAGGGCAAGGCGCTCTACTTCTCCGCAGCGACGTACACATACGACTCGGCGCTCGTCCTCGACGGCCTGACGGCGTACGGCGACGGGCCCAGCTCCGTGCTCAGCGCTTCCAACCCCGCGAGCTCGGCGCTGATCCTGCGCGGGGCGAGCCCCGCGCTTCGCGATCTCAAAGTGACGTCACCGAACTCTGTGTCGAGGTCGCAGGCGTACATCCGGGCCAACGTCCAGGTCGACGGCGCATCGAGCTTCGTGGTCGAGCGCCTGACGATCGTGGAGGCGGAGCAGAACGGGATCATCGTCCACCACCAGGCCAACGGAGGGACGATCAGGAACAACAACGTGTCCCAGACGCTCGCAGACGCGATCCACATCACCGACGCATCCCGGGACATCGTGGTCACGAACAACACCGTTCGCGACGCTGGAGACGACCTGATCGCGGTCGTCAGCTACCTCAAGGATCCCGAGCCGTGCCGGAACATCACGATCGCGGGCAACGACGTCTCGGGACAGGCGAACGGCCGTGGCATCTCGAACGTCGGCGGTGAGTCCGTGACGATTCAGGGGAACACGATCTCGGACACCCACGGCGCGGGGATTCTCGTCGCCTCCGACGGAGACTACGGGACCTACGGCCCGGTCGGCACTCAGGTGCTCAACAACGTCGTCGACACGACCGACCTGGGCAACATCCACCACGCCGGCATCCAGATCTTCGGCCAGCCCGGGAACCTGGCCCAGAACACTCTCGTCAAGGGCAACGTCGTCAGGGACACGATGTACCGGGGCATCTACATCGGCCCGAACTCGACGGGGACGACAGTCAAGGACAACACGCTCGAGAGGATCGGCGAGCAGGGCATCTACGCAAGCGGCGCGCGCGACCTGACGGTGATCGGTAACACCCTCACCCAGATCGGCACTTACGGGCTGTACGCGAGGAGCTCCGTCGGCGGCAGGCTCGAGTTCAAGTCCAACACGATCACGTGGGTCAACGCGTCGGAGGAGAGCAGCGTCGATGTCATCCACGTCGAGCCGAACACATCGCTGACGTCGGGGGAGATCTCGGGCAACAAGTACAAGCCGCACGCCGGCGGCTTCTACGACGAGCTCGTCGAGTCGACGGACCCGAAGATCGTCGTCACCGGCAACGTCCTCTTCTAGCGAGCACCTGGCGGGCTCTGCGGTCACGGGCGCTCGTCAAGATGTGACGATGGCTCTCCTCGTCCTGCACGTTGCCCAGCCACTGGCCGAAGGCGTTCCGCGCTCGGTCGGGCGGCTTGTCGTCGACCAGGTCGAACGCGGCTTCCGGGTCATCGTCGCCTGTCCGGCAGCCAGTGCGGCGGTGCCGACGGCGACTGCGGCCGGGGCCCAGCACGTCGCCTGGGAGGCGACACGCGAGCCGGGGCCGTCGGTCGTCTCGGAGACACGTCGGCTGGCCGGGATCCTGCGCTCGGTCCAACCCGACGTGCTCCATCTGCACTCGTCGAAGGCCGGCCTGGGCGGGCGCCTGGCGGCACGCGGCAAGCTGCCTACGGTCTTTCAGCCCCGCGGCTGGTCCTTCGAGGCCGTTACGGGACCGAAGCGTGCCGCCGCCGTCGCCTGGGAACGGTTCGGCGCCAGGTGGGCTGCAGCGGTCGTCTGCGTCAGCGACGGTGAGCGGGAGCGCGGCGAAGGCGAGGGCATACACGCGCGGTGGCGCGTGATCGCGAACGGCGTGGATCTGAACGTCCACGAGCCGGCGGACGAGGCCGATCGCGCGCGATCGCGGCAGCGACTGGAGCTGGGGGAAGGACCGCTCGTGGTCTGCGTCGGCCGCCTGACAAGGCAGAAGGGGCAGGACATCCTGCTCGACGCGTGGCCAGAGATCCTGCGGCGCGTCCCGGACGCGCGGCTGGCACTGGTCGGGGACGGCCCGGTGCGCGAGGCTCTGGTGCAGCGCGGCATGCCGAGCGTGATCTTCGCCGGCAACAGGTCCGACGTCGATGAATGGCTCGCCGCCGCGGATGTCGTCGCCCTTCCTTCTCGGTGGGAGGGAATGTCGTTGGCCATGCTCGAGGCCATGGCCTGCGCACGCAGCGTCGTGGCGAGCAACGTGTCCGGAGTACGGGATGCGCTCGGCTCCGACGCCGGGGCCGTCGTGCCCGGCCGAGGACGCTCGTGCGCTGGCGAACGCGTTGACGGAGCGGCTGCTCGACCGCGCGAGAACCGAGGCAGAGGGCCGTGCGGGCCGAGCGCACGTCGAGGCGCGCTACGACCTCCGCCAGACGACCGCAGCGATCGCGAACCTCTACCTCGAGCTCCTGCAGAGCCGTCCGGGATGACGGGCGACGTCCGACCCGTAGGGCTCCGCACCGCCCTCGTTCACGACCGCTTCCAGGGCTACTTCGGGGCCGAACAGGTCGTAGAGGCGATCAGAGCGGGGTTGTTCGACCAGGGCAACCAGCCTGACATCTTCACGTTCTACGCCGCAAGGGAGCACCTGCCGCCCGAGCTCGCGGCGAGGATACGGCAGGAGTCGCGCCTGACCCGCCTCCCCGGGATGGGGAGCACCGGAGGCTGGAAGTACCTGCTGCCGCTGATCCCACGGTACTTCCAGAACCTCCGTCTCGACGGGTACGAGCTCGTGCTCTCCTCGTCCCACACGTTCGCGATGCATGTCCGCGCGCCCGCCGGCGCGCTTCACGTCTGCTACTGCCACACGCCGGTTCGCTATGCGTGGATGCCCTCCGGAGCAGGGGGACCGCGAGCGGGGTGTCGCCGGGGTCGGGCTGCGCGCGCTCTCGCCGCACTTCAGGCGCATCGACCTGCGTGCGGCCGCGCACCCGGACAGCTTCGTCGCCAACTCGACCGCCGTGCAGGAGCGAATTCGGCGCTTCTACGGCCGCGACTCGGTCGTCATCTACCCCCCGGTCGACGTAGACCAATTCACGCCTACGGCCGGCGAGCGAACGGAGTTCTTGTGGGTGCAGCGACTGGTGCCGCACAAGCGGCCGGAGGTCGTGGTGGAGGCGTTTCGCGGCCTTCCTTACCGGCTGACGATGGTCGGTGCGGGGATGCTCGAGCCCTCACTGCGGGCCGCGTTGCCCGAGAACGTGCGGCTGCTTCCGTGGCTACCGCGCGCGGAGCTCGTGCCCCTCTTCGAGCGGGCCGCGGGGTTCATCCACATCGGCGAGGAAGACTTCGGCATCAGCATGGTGGAGGCGCTTGCCGCAGGTACTCCGGTGATCGCAGCCAACCAGGGAGGCGCCCGTGACATCGTCAGACCTGACGTGGACGGGCTCCTGCTGGAGACTCCGGACGTCGCGTCGCTACGGGCGGCCGTCGAGACGATGGCTCGGCGTCATTGGGATCGCGAGGCGCTGGCCAGGCGCGCTCGCGACTTCTCGCGCGATCGATTTCTCGACCGGTTCCGGGCACACCTGACGACGTTAGGCGTCCCCTGAATCAGCGGCGATCTCCGTTGCCAGCTCCTCCCAGCTCGGCACGTCTGTTTGCCGCGCGACGTCCATCGCCAGGGCAGTCTCGATCGCCCGAGCCGCATCGCGATCGTCTCCCGGCTGATACGTGACGACGTTCGGGCGTGGGCTCTTGATGAAGGCCGGCATCACGACCGGCACGCCGAGGTACGAGAACTGGATGACCTTGAGGCCGTCAGTGAGCACCTCGACGCCGGGACGGTAGGCGATGGTTTGCAGGCCCACGTCCGCGTGCTTGACGAACGGGACGGTGTCGCGAAAGGGCATCTCCGGGTATGAGACGACGTTCGGCTCGACGACGCCGGCGTCCTGGCCGATGACATGGAACGTCACGTCCGGATGAGCCCGAGCTGCCGCCTGCAGGAACTCGCGGTCGATCGTCCAGAACCCTACGAAGACGGCATTCGGCCCGCTGTTGTACGGAGTTGCCACCGGCGCGTCGAACACGGCCTTTTCGAGCGCCCGGACGCTGCAGGCGGGAGAGCGGCAGGTCGGCAAAGCGCTCCTGGATGCCCGCGCTCGTGGTCGATACGAGGTCGCACCGCGAGGCGAGCTCGTGCTCACGACCGCGGACGAGCGGGTGAAGACGCAATGCCTGCATGTCGTCCGACACGCGGTAGACGATCCGCGCTCGCGGCGCGAGTGACCGTAGGCGATCGACGAGCAAGAGCGCAGACGTGCTCTCGAGGACGACGAGATCCGCGTCGCGAAGCTCGTCCACGAGTGGCCCGAGAGGAAAGCGTGGGTAGACATGTCTGAACACGGGGCCGGAGAGCGCGTTCAAGACCGAGTTCCTGAGGTTCGCGGGATGAAACGGCGTGAAGTGGACGTACGAGCGGATCGACGGCGCGACGGGCACCAAGCGCCCTGCCTCGTGTCGTACCGGGTACTGGAAGCGCGGGTCGTCGCCGAGCTTGGAGAGCCAGCTGATCGGCGCGGTGACGAACACAACGTCCCAGCCGAGATGAGCGTATGCGTCGGCGAGGAAGTGGAAGCCGCCCCGGCGCTTCGACGCGTAGTAGTGGTACGAGAAGAGAACGACCTTCATCGAGTGCGGACGGACTGCAGTGTCAACGATGGGCGATACGCGGCCGATGCTCGCGATCCTGCTTGGCCGCGGCGTACACCTTCGTCATCAGCACGATGATGGCCAGCGTCGGCACCACCATCTCGGTCCTGCCCCAGTACATGATCCGGTAGGAGTCGAGAATCCCCACCACGCAGAGCGCGTAGACAAATACCGCCCAGAGCTCTCCGCGACGGAAGCGCGCATGGACCGCCCCGATGCCTGCGCCGATCCAGAACATGAGTGCGAGGCCCACCCACCCGAGGTCTGAATAGGCGGCACCGGGAAGCGAGAACGTCGTGAGCGGGTTGTTGTCGGGATAGAGCTCGTTGAGCAAGGCAGTGTGCTCGGCGTTGCCCCGGCCGACCAGCGGCGCCTCGTCATCATCCCAGCCGAGGGCCGTGAAGATGGCCGACATGCTGTTAAAGACGTACTGGCGCGACTCGAGGTGATCGACGGCGTACATGCCGTTGTTCGTGCTCGTGATGACGTACGCGAGGAAGCGTTGAGCCGCGAGCGGAGTGCCGGCACTGACGTCTGTCACGCCGACCGGCGTCGTGTTCTCTCTTGTCGCCAGGTACGTGCGACTGAACTCGCTCGCGATCCAGAAGCCAACGATGAGCGCTGCGACGGCGACGAGCTGAATCTTTGCGCGACGACCGAGACGTCCTCGCGGCCCTCTGGCACGGCTCGCGGCCGTGCCCGCGACGGCCGCGGCCACGACGTAGGCGAAGGCAATGAGGCGCTCCGCGAAGACGAGGCTGATCAGCAACGCGAGCACGAGGCCCAGGCCAAGGATCCAGCTCTGGCGGCGCCGCACACGCGGGTCGGTCGTCAAGGTGGCGGCCACGGCGGCAAGCGGGCCCACGGCGACGATCAGGTGCACCCAGACCGTGATCAGCGCGATCCTCGCCGGCTCGAAGTACTCCTCGGCGAGCTTGCTCCAAGACTCCCCGTTCACGATCGCGTCGATGAGCGCCGTGAAGCCTCCCGCTCTCTGAGCACCTGCCGTGATCAGGTAAAGGGCGGCAGCGGCGCCGAAGAGGAAGATCCACTCGGTTCCGCGCGCGAGCATGCGCACTGCGTGAGGTGACACGTTCGAGACCGAGAGTCCGGCAGGCCCTTCCGAGCGGAACATCGCGGGCCCGAGCAGCGTGCCGAGCACGAACGCTCCCACCGCTGCGAGGAAGAACGCGACCGCGGACGACGAGACGTACTTCTCGGAAGCCGTCAGGCGGACGAAGGTGTCCTCCGCCGTGAGCGCCCAGGTCCCGAGCACCGCGGTCCATACGAGCGCGAACAGCACGCCCGGGTGGAGGAGCACTGCCTCGAACTTGCGTCGAGCGTGTCGCGTCGCCGGCAGCCGACGCCGCCAACGTGGTCATTCGTTCTGCAGGCTGGCCGGCTCGGACAGCGGCGCCGGCCGCTCACGCGAGCGCTCAGCCCCGTAGGACGGGTACTGCCCGTAGCCGTCGGAGGCCGGAACATCGGTCACCACCACGCCGAGCACGTCACCCGGGGAGCTGTCCAGCACACGCTTCAGCTCTCCGATGATCGGGCGACGGTTCTTCGTCAGCCGAGAGACGATCAACACCGCGTCCACCTGGGACATCAGCGCGATGCCGTCACCGACGCTCAGCAACGGCGGCGAGTCGACGATCACGAAGTCGGCGTTCTTCTTGAGGCTGTTCAGGAGATCCGCGACGGCGTGAGTGGCGATGAACTCCCCGGGGTTCGGCGGCACGATCCCCGTCCCGATGTAATGGAGCGAGCCCTGCGGCACGCGAGCGTCCTGGATCGCTTCCCGGTGTGCCACCCGTCGCCGGAGCGACTCCGTTCATGACGGTCCGCATCGCACCCCGCAGGTCGGTCCTGCTGAGCACGACATCGGTGATGCCCGGCTCGTTCGCGATCGAGAACAGCCGGCCGAGCCCGGGTCGCCTGAGGTCGAGGTCGACGGCGACGACGTTCTTTCCAGCCTTGGCAAGAGCCACTGCGAGGTTCGCGGCCGTCGTCGTCTTGCCTTCGCCCTCGGTCCCGCTCGCGACCATGATCGTGGTCGCGTCGCGCTCGAGGTTGATCAGCTCGAGGTTCGTCCGCAAGATACGGAAGGCCTCGGCCTCGACGCTCCGCGGCTGCTCGAGAGACACGATGCCTGTCATGCCCTTGGGCGGCGCTGGAATCCGCGCCAGCAACGGCAATTGGAGCGCGTCGGCGATCTCGACCGGCGATCGCAGTCTCGTGTCCGTGGCGTCCCGGATGAGCGCGAAGGCGATGCCGCCCAGGATGCCGAGCATGAGCCCGATCACGGCTGCGCGCACGGGGCGCGGCTGTACCTGGTCGGCCGTCTCGGCGGGGCGGACGAGCTGCGCGCTGGTCGTCTGTAGTGCGCCGAGCGTCCGCAACTGCCTCAGCTGCTCCGACAGGCTGGCGTAGAGCGGGGATTTCGTTCCTCCGCGCAGGCGCGCCGTCAACAGTTGCGCTTGCACTTCTCGCCGAGCCCTGTTGATGGCCTCCGTGTCGAGCTCGCGGCGGTAAATCGGGAACCGCCGGGCGTACTCCGTCGCGAGCGCGATGGCCAGCGCTCGATCCCCGTCGCGTGACGCTGAACTCGAGGATGTCCTGGTTTGGCTTCGTCCGCACGCTCGAGTTCTTGAGGAACTCGCTGGGCGTCTGATCGGTGATGTCGAGAGCTCTCAGCGTCCTCCGAGCGAGCTCCGGGACACGTGCGAGCGCCTTCTGCGTCTCGGCGACGCGATCGGCCGCGTCCGAGGAGATCGGCTGCGCCAGGCCGACGAGGCTCGCGGCCGTCTGATCGTTGAGCAGCACGTCCGCGGACGCTTGGTAGCGATCGGGTTTCATGAGCTCGTAGCCGAGGAAGAGGCCCAGCCCTAGGACGATCGCGGCCAACACCAGCCACTTGCGGCGGCGAAGGATGCTCGTGTACTCGGCGATAGTCATCAGTGGTTGGCGGTTCGCGGACCGAGCCTCTGCCGTTCATCGGCCGGGCTCGATTCGACCTTGACGCGTACCCGTGTTATAGCCTGTCTGGTTCCCTCGGGACCGACTGAACTCCTCTATTCGACGCCTCGGCTCCTCGCTGTGTCGTGCCCGAACGCTCGCCGGGCAGCCTGCGGGTAGCGCGCCATGTCCGTGCGCGAGGGAACGAGGAGTCGCGGGAGCGAGAGGTCCGAGATTCGCGCCAGAGCCAGCACGGAGCTCGCGCCGTACAGCCCGTAGGCAACGGCCGACGCCACGGCCGCTCCGGTGACCCCGTAAGGAGGGATGAGGATCAGGTCGAGCCCGATCGTCGCCAGCATGCGCGAAGCCGGCCAGCAGCGACGCGAGACCCGGGACGGCTGTATCCGCGTAGCGTCGAACCTATGGCCAGGGCGATCCCGAGGAACCACATGGAGGGCAGGAGGATCAGCAGCGGCGTGACTGCGTCGGCAAAGTCCTGCCCGAACACGACCGGAACCAGCGGCGGACCGAAGATCGCCAGCCCGGCGACGGCGACCGCACCGAACAGGCTGCAGTTGCGAATCGCCTGCCCCGTGAGGTTCTGCCGCTCGACGCCGTCGAGCCTGGCCACCAACGGCAGCATGCTGCCCGCGAAGGCGAGCGCGACGATCGTGACCGTCTCCGCCACCGACTGGGCGACCGCGTAGATCCCGACCTGGTCGAGCGGCCGGAAGTGCTGCAAGACGAGGATGTCCAGCCTGAGGCTCGCGAAGGCAGACACCGTCCCCACCTGCACGAGCAGGCCGTAGCGAAGAATCGACCTCAACGCCGACTGGGAGAAGCGCGGGCGCGCGTACCCCACGATCACCGGAGCTTGCCAGGAGCACGACGGCCACCCAGCTCACGATGAGCGCAGCCAGCGCTCCGGAGACGCCGTACCCGAGCGCTCCGAGCAGCAGGGCGACGGCCCCCACGAACACCGCCCTCGAGGACGCGCGCAGCGCATTCGACCACCCGAAGCGCAGCATGCCGACGAGAAACTGCAGCGCCGCGTAGCCGAGGAAGATCGCCGGCACGAGGATCCCGACGAGCACCCACGCGTCACCACCTTCTCCTCGCGCTGCGATGTCGGCAAGCTCGTCTCGCAAGAGCCAGGACAACGGGACGAAGACCGCCGCGAGCAAGGCGGCCCAGGCGAGTGCGGCGCCCAACACGTCAGCTGCAGTTCGACGCGCCGCTGCTCAGGTGATACGTGATCGAGACAGGGATGCCCAAGCCGAAGATCGCGACTCCGAGAGAGCCGAGGAGCCACATCACGGCGAAGAGGCCTCGATCGGTGGGACCGAGCCATCTGGCCACGAGCACGGCCGCGGCGAAGCCGAGAATGACCGTCGCGATCGTGCCGAGGGTGTTGAGGATGACAGCACGCGCGAGCAACGGCGTCACCCTACTGATAGCCCACCACGGCCTGGCCGGCTCGGCGCCTGAGTATTGTTGCCGGGTATGGCCGAGAGTGGAGTCGCGGCGGCGGACGCCGACCACGATCCGACGAAGCTCCGCGTCGTCTTCGTGTGCACTGGGAACCGGTTTCGAAGCCCTTTGGCCGCCGCCATCTTCACGGAGACGGCGCTGAAGAACGGCGTGCCGGTCAGCGTCGAGTCCGTCGGCACAATCGATTCAGGCTCCCGTCCCGCCTTCCCGGAGACGATCGAACAGGCGGAGCGACTCGGATTCGACATCACGAGCCATCGTGCGCGGCACGCCCGCGAGGTCGATCTCAGCACGGCCGACGTGGTGATCGGCTTCGAGCGCTCACACGTGGCGCATGCCGTTGTCGACGCGGGCGTCCCGTCGGAGCGGGCCTTCACGCTCCCCGAGCTCGTCCAGCTACTGGAGTTCGAAGAGCTGCCTCTTCGGAGCGCCGACCCGGCCGCCGCGGCCCGGCTGGCAATCGAGCAGGCCGGCGCCCGCCGCGTCGCGCTAGGCCGTGCTCCGGGCAGCCCCGAGATCGCCGATCCTGTCGCGACACCTCGGCGTGTCCACATCCAGATCGCCGATGAGATCTACGACCTCGTCGGCCGGCTCGTGCGCGAGCTCTTCGGCTAACGACTTGCGGTTGGCGACCAGAAGAACCCCTCGTCGATCTGCTCCGTCGCACGCAGGTGCTCGATCTGGAGAAGCCTCGTGAAGCTCCTCGACTTGAACTCCTCCGCAGTGAGGCCGACGGCCTCGAAGATCTCTCGTAAGCTGCGCGCGCCTCGCTCGACGGTCCACTCACAGCTGAAGTCGGGCAGCACGTCGTGGATGCGAGCGAACGAGACCTTGTAGCTCCGCTCGTCTGCGCCGCGATCTCCGATGGTCACCTCGCAGCCGGGAAAGACGCCGCCGACGATCTCCGCAATCTCGCGAATCTGGTAGTTCGCGTCGCGGTCGCCGACGTTGAGGATCACGTCGTGGACTGTCTCGCGCGGTGCGGCGAGCACTCGAGCGATCGCCTGACAGATGTCCTCGACGTGGACGAGCGGCCGCCACGGAGTGCCGTCGCTCTCCATCTTGATTTCCCGCGTCGTCCACGCGAGCCCGCAGAGGTTGTTGACGACGACGTCGAACCTCAGCCGCGGAGATGCCCCGTACGCGGTCGCGTTACGAAGAAACGTCGGCGAAAAGCCGTCAGACGCCAGTGCGGAGACGTCGCGTTCGACGAGGCGCTTGCAATCCGCATACGCGGTCTGCGGATCGAGCGGCGACTCCTCGTCCACCAACCCGTCCGAGCGCCCGTAGACGCTGCACGACGACGTGTAGACGAAGCGGCTCAAGCCCGCGGTCTTCGCAGCCGTCGCGAGTTGCACGGAGCCCTCGTGGTTGATGTCGTACGTGATCGTCGGCGCCAGCTGACCAACAGGATCGTTCGACAGCTCCGCCATGTGGACCACCGCATCGAACTCCTCGAGATCGCTCGGCTCCAGCTCGCGGATGTCCCGCGTGATCGTCGTCACAGGGGACTGTCCAGGGTCGTAGAGCAATCCCGTTTCTGTAGAAGCCGGTATCCAACCCGACGATGTCGAACCCTCGTTCGACGAGGTACGGGCACAGCACGGAGCCGATGTAGCCGTCGCTTCCCGTTACGAGCACTCTCATGGGCGGCTAGAGCAGGATCTTTCGACCGTAGAAGCCTTCAGCGAGCCCCGTCTGAGAGCCCGACTCCATACCCCTCAGCCTGAGCACCGCGCGAAACACGTCGTCAGTGAACCAGCGCTTGCCGTGCTGGGACGAGAAGTGCTCGCGAAGTGCTCCGAGTTTCCGCTCGGCCAGCTCGTCCGAGATCTCCACGAAGACGTTGGGACTTCCGAAGTCGCCGTCGTACTTCGGTACCTCGTACTCGAGGATGAGATGGTCGCGGAAGGTGTTCCACGTCAGCTCGCAGACGAGCCGATGATCCTGGTGGAGGTCGTCGCGCTGGTGGGTGAGGATGAGATCGGGCGAGACGTCGCTCTTCAGCGCCTCGAACAGGTCCTTGACAGCCGCGCCGTGATACGGAAGGAACCCGTCGCGGAACTCCTCGACGACTACCGTCGAGGAGGCGAAGTCGGGCAACAGGTTTGCGGCGCTCGCTCTCGCCTCCTCTCCCCGCGCGCCGATGCCGCTGAGCACGACCCAGTGGACGCGCGCGGCCGGCGCGAGCTCGGCCAGCCTGAGAATCGTCCCGGCGCACCCGATCTCGATGTCGTCGCTGTGAGCGCCGAGGGCGAGAACGGTGGGCGCATCACCCAGCGCCTCGTCGAGGCGGAAGGTCAGCATCAGCCGGCGCTGGGCGAGGGCTCGCTCGGCTCGTCGGCGTGGTCCCAGACCTGCCACGGCGGACGGCCGCTCGCGGCGAGGGCGTCGAGCCGATACTTGTCCTTCAACGTATCCATGGGCTCCCAGAACCCTTCGTACGGGTACGCGATGAGCTTCTCCTCGGCCATCAGACGGTGCAGCGGCTGATCGACGAGATCCTCGCCTTCCTCGATGTAGTCGAAGATCTCACGGCGAAACGCGAAGAAACCGGCGTTCTGCCAGAGTCCCGCCTTCGTGATGTCGATGAGCGAGCGCACGACGTTCTCTTCGTCGAAGGTCACGATGTGGAAGACGGCCGTCGGGTGGGCCGCGAGGAAGACGCCGATCTTGTCGCTCTCCAGGAGCGTGTCGATCAGCCGAGGCAGCGGCGCGTCGGTCAGCCCGTCGCCGTACGTCGCAAGGAAGACGTCGTCGCCGCCGATGTGCGGCTCCACGGCCTTTAGTCGCTGGCCTATGAGCGTGTCCTGCCCCGTGTCGGCAAAGGTGATCGACCAGGGCGGCAAGTCGCTGCCGTTCTCGGCGGAGCGCTGGTACGTCTCGAAGTACTTCTCGATCACGTCTCCCCTGTGTCCGAGGCAGAGCACGAACTCGTAGTGCCCGAAGCTCGAGTAGTACTTCATGATGTGCCAGAGCATGGGGCGGTCGCCGACCGGGATCATCGGCTTCGGGACGCGCGCCGACGTTTCTCCCATGCGCAGGCCCAGGCCACCACAGAAGATGACGACTTTCATGTCAGGTCCGTTTCTCGGATGCGGCGCCTCGCTCCTCGTCGGAGAATAGTGCGAGCCAAGGGTCGTGGGAAGACCCGAAGCCTCACTCGGTGAGCGCGGCCATCCGTTCCTCGAGCCATGTCTCGCCGCGGAAGTGCCGGTACTGCTCGGCCCGCAGGCCATCGGCGATGCGCCCGGCCGGGAGCTCGACGTCGTCATATGTGAGCACGGAGTCCCTCGCCACCGGACGGAGCATCCGGCAACCGTCCACGAGACCCTCCGGGAGATAGCGGCCAGCGCTCATCTCGTCGGCATTCACAGCCTCGCCGTACGTCGCGTACATGCCGTACTCGTCGAGAGTCTCACCCGTCGAGAGATCCTTCTTCGCGACCGCGCAGACCTCGACGACCGGGCCGGCGAGTGGACGCGCAACGTTATCGCCGAAGAGGACGACCCTGGCGATGGCGCTCGGCACTTCGAAGTGCACGAGGTGATACGGAATCCAGAAGGGGTAGAGCGGGCCGGGCCCGAGCTTGTACAGCTCGAGGTAGTGGCGCTGTTTCGGATCGTCGTGCTCGGCCAGGACGATGATCTTCGCTCCGGGCGGACCGACGGTGTAGTCGACTACGCCTCCGAGCTCTCGGAGTCGCTCCAGGTCCCAGAGCTCGTGAATGTCCATGATCGAGCCGTCGTACGCTCGTCCCCGGGACATTCCTCGCTCCAAGACCTTGAAGCCCGTCGCATTCGCCACGATCGCCTGCTCGAAGCTGATCTTCGAGCCGTCGGCGAAGGAGGTGACCATCGCGGGGTTCTGGCCCCACTGCTCTGCGAACCCCTGCTGCGTGGTGGGGTTGCGATAGGGATCCTGGAGCCCCTTGACGTTCGACACGAGCCGCGGAGTGAGCCCGAGACCGACGACCCAGCGGTAGAGGTTCAGCTGCAGCCCCGGCTCGTCGCCGTCGCAAGCCGACAGCATCACTCCTTGCCGGTCGGCATACGTCTGGAGAATCGGTCCGATCGTGGCGTCGAGCTCCGCGTTGAGGAGCACGACGTGCTTGCCGTTGGCAAACGCCTCCAGAGCGACACGTGCGCCGTATTCGACGGACCCCGTGACGTCGACCAGCACGTCGACGTGCTCCGAGGCGCAGAGCAGCATTGGATCCTCGGTCGCCACCGCTCCGCCCGCTCGAACGACGTCCTCCATGGCGCCGAGGTCGGAGACGAGCCCGTCGGCAGGCAGTCCCGCGTAGCGAAGCGCCTCGGTGGCTCGCTCGCCGCGCCGGTTGGCCACGGCCACGAGACGCATCCCCGGCACGCTGTGCACGAGCTGGTTGGCCAGGCCCTGCCCCATGAAGCCTGCGCCGACGAGCGCCACTCGGATCGGGCGCCCTTCTGCCTCCAGCTTCCGAAGCGCGTTGTCGACGATGATCATGGGGCCGCCATGCGGTCACGCAGCTCGGCCTCGACCTCCGTCAAGAAGGCCCACGAGCGGTCCTTGTCGGACAGCTCCTCCACCGGCAGTGGCCACTCGATGTCGAGCCGGGGATCGTCGTAGCGGAGGCCGCCCTCATCCCCAGGCGAGTAGAACTCGCCCACGAGGTAGCTCGTCTCGGTCGCATCCTCGAGTGTCTGGTAGCCATGGCCAAAGCGCTCTGGAACGTAGAGTGCACGCCCGTTGTCAGCGCTCAGCTCCACGGCGACGTGCTCGAGGTACGTATCGCTCTCGGGTCGTAGGTCGACGATGACGTCGAGGATCGCGCCACGGGTACAGCGCACGAGCTTCGACTCGGCGGCCGGGGGAAACTGGAAGTGCATGCCGCGCAAGGTGCCCGGCGGACGTTGAAGGCGACGTTGCCCTGCGCGATGACGGGGTTGAGGCCGTGAGCCTCGAACTCGTGCTGGCAGAACGCACGCGCGAAGTAGCCGCGGTTGTCCTCAATTCGCTCGAGGTCGATGACAAAGGCCCCGAGCAATGTCGTTTCCGTAAACAGCATCGCTCCCCCTGAATTAGCGTACTCGAGCCGTTAGTCCTCTCTCGACCTGAGCGCCGGGAAGAGGATCACGTCGCGGATGGTGTCGCGCCCGGTGAGGAGCATCGTCAGCCTGTCGATCCCGAGGCCGAGGCCACCTGTCGGCGGCATGCCGTACGAGAGCGCCTCCACGTAGTCCGGGTCGCCGCGGACGCCCTCGACGTGCTCCGACTGCTGATCGAAGCGCAGCTGCTGCTCGTCCGGATCGGCGATCTCCGAGTAGGCGTTGCCCAGCTCCATGCCGGCGACGAAGTACTCGAAGCGCTCCGTGAGCGTGGGGTCGTCGTCGGTCGTGCGCGCGAACGGCGACAGCTCGACGGGATAGCCGTGGACGATCGTCGGCGCGACGAGGGAGGGCTCGACGAAGTGGCTGAAGGCGTGGTCGACGAGCTGGGCCCAATCCTTGTCCGCCGTCGTGTCGACGCCTCGCTCCTCCAGCCACGCCCGCAGCTCGTCCGCGTCTCGCGTCCACAGCTCGAGGCGCTCGAGCGACTCGACGAAGGGGACCCTCGCCCACGGTGCTTTCAGATCGACCTCGTGCCCCTTGAACTGCACGACCGTCGTTCCCAGCACCTCGCCGGCGACGCGTTCGACCAGCTCCTCGATCCTCGCCATCGTGTCCTCGTAGTCGGCATAGGCCTCGTACCACTCGAGCATGGTGAACTCGGGCTGGTTCTTGTAGGAAACGCCTTCGTTGCGGAAGTCCTTGCCGATCTCGTAGACGCGCTCCAGGCCGCCGACGATGAGCCGCTTGAGATAGAGCTCGGTCGCGATGCGCAGGTAGAGATCGGCGTCGAGCTCGTTCGAGTGCGTGACGAATGGGTGTGCGAAGGCGCCGCCGTAGCGCGGCTGGAGGACTGGCGTCTCGACCTCGATGAACCCGGCGTCGTCGAGGTACTTCCTGATGGCCGTGACGATCTTCGACCTCGTGGTGAAGTCCTCCCTCGTCTCGTCGCTCATCAGCAGGTCGAGATAGCGCTGCCGGTAGCGGAGCTCCGTGTCTCTGAGACCGTGGAACGTGTCGGGGAGGGAGCGGCGGACCTTCGCGAGCAACACGAGCTCGTCGACGGCCAGCGAGGGCTCCCCGCGCCGCGTCTTCATCGGCTGCCCCGACGCGCCGACGATGTCGCCGAGAGCGACGTCGACCTCGCCCGCGCGCTCAGCCGGACAGAACAGCTGGATCCGACCCGAGCGGTCGACGAGGTCGAGGAAGACGAGCTTGCCCATGTCGCGCCTGGCCATCACGCGGCCGGCGATGCGCAACGTCTGGTCGGCGTTCTCGCCCGGTTCGAGCGGCTCGGCGGCCGCGCGCACGGACGGCGACGTCGTCCCGGTCGTGAAAGCTCTTCGGCAAGCCGCTCATGGCGGCGAGTCTAGAGGCACTCTTCGACGAACAGCCCGCCCGGCCGGGCCGTTTCGGCGCTAGACGATCGCGACGATCTTGTACTTCGAGCGAGCCGCGCGGCGCCGTCACCTGGACGACCTCGCCCTTCTTGCGCCCCATGATCGCCTTGCCGACCGGCGACTCGTTGGAGAGCTTGTTCTCGGACGGGTTCGCCTCGGCCGAGCCGACGATCGTGTACTCGAAGGTCTTGTTCGCCGCGACGTCCTTGAGCCGGACGACTGAGCCGACCGACACGATGCCCTTGGCGATGTCCTTCTTCTCCAGCACGCGTGCAGCGCGGAGACGCTCCTCGAGCGTGGCGATACGGTGCTCGAGCATGGCCTGCTCGTTCTTCGCGTCGTCGTACTCCGCGTTCTCGGCGATGTCGCCGAACTCGCGCGCGTGACGGATTCGATCGGCCACCTCGCGCCGCTTCTCGGTCGAGAGGTACTCGATCTCGTCCTTGAGCTTCGCGTAGCCCTCTTTCGTGAGAATGACTTCGTTCACGATCACCATCCAAGTAGAAAGACGTCTCCGGGAGAAAAAAGTCGCGGCCTCAGCGCGCCGCGAGGGCGCATTGTAGCCGCTGGGGCCTGGCCCGCGCAATCCCCGATCACGCATAGAATTCTCGCTCTGTGCAGGTAAATCTCCGGGATTCGTGGCAGATCGGGCCGGTGTCGGTGCCCTCGCGGCTGGTGCTGGCGCCGATGGCAGGCGTGAGCGTTCAGGCATTCCGCCGCCAGGGCCGGCGCTACGGCGCGGGCCTCGTCTGCTCGGAGATGGTGAGCTGTGCAGGCATCCACTACCGCAACGAGCGAACGCTCGGCTACCTGCGCATCGCGGAGGACGAGCGGCCGCTGGCCGTCCAGATCTTCGGCTCGGAGCCCGCTTTGATGGCGGAGGCCGCGCAGATGGTGGAGGCGGCGGGCGCCGACCTCGTGGACATCAACTTCGGCTGCCCTGTCCGCAAGGTGACGAAAACGGGCGCCGGGCGCGACGCTGCTCGAGCAGCCCGACCGCGCGTGCGGCATCGTGGAAGCCGTCGCGGAGGCCGTGTCAGTCCCTGTCACGGTGAAGATGCGACGAGGGCTGGAGAACGGCTCGCGGACGTGCCTGTCGCTCGGCCCGCAGCTCGTCGAGGCCGGCGCACGCAGCCTGACCCTCCACCCGCGATCGGCCCGCCAGATGTACACGGGTGAGGCCGACCACCGGCTGACGGCCGAGCTCGTCGAGCTCGTGGACGTTCCCGTCGTCGCGTCCGGGGACGTCGTCTCGCACCAGCGGGCGCTGGAGATCCTCGAGGGCACGGGCGCCGAGGCGGTCATGGTGGGCAGGGCGGCCCAGGGCAACCCGTGGACATTGCGCGAGATCATCGACGGCGTCACGGAGACGCCGTCACGCGCCGAGGTGGCGGCGGAGCTCATTCTGTTCATCCGCGAGACGGGGCGAGAGCTGGACGAGCGGCGGGCGGTCGGGTTCCTCAAGAAGTTCTACGGCTGGTACCTGCGCCGCGGTGGCTTTCCCCGCCCCTTCGTGCAGGAGCTCGTGCGACTCGAGTCGACCGAGGAGGTCGTCGAACGACTACTGATCGCCGAGCCGGAGGCGGCCGCCGCACTTGCGCGCCTCGAGGCCGAGCTCCCCGACTCCGAGGGCACGGTCGTGCCCCTGCCGATCTCGGCGTACGGCGGCGGCTAGACCTCGCCCGGCCGGTTCAGCTCCCAGATCAGACGAAGCCCCTCCAGCGTGAGCAGCTGGTCGACCTTCTCGATCGCAGCCGAGTGCGGCGCGATCAACTCCGCCAGGCCACCCGTGGCCACGACCTGCGCGTCGACGCCGAGCTCTGCCCGGATCGCCGCCACGATGCCGTCCACCTGACCGGCGAAGCCGAAGACGACGCCCGACTGGAGAGCCGTTGCGGTCGTGCGCCCGATCGCCGACGGCGGGTCGACGAAGTCCACTTTGACGAGACGCGCCGCGCGCTGGAAGAGCGCCTCCATCGAGATCTCGATCCCGGGCGCGAGCACGCCGCCGACGTACTCGCCCTCCGGCGACACGACGTCGAAGTTCGTCGAGGTCCCGAAGTCGACGACGATGCACGGCGCTCCGTAGCGCTCCTTTGCCGCGACCGCGTTCGCGATCCGGTCCGGCCCCACCTCGCGAGGGTCGTCGTAGCGGATGGGAATGCCCGTCCGCACGCCTGGTCCCATGACCAGCAGCGGCGCCTTGGCCCAGCGCTCCGCGAACACCTCGTACTCGCGGATGAGCGTGGGCACCGTCGACGAGAGGCAGATGCCGTCGATCCCGCCGAGGTCGATGAAGCGGCCGACGAGCGCGCCGAGCTCGTCCCCCGTCCGCTGCGACTCGGTGGCGACACGCCAGTTCTCGAGCAGCGAGCCGTCGTCGAACAGGCCGAAGACCGTCTGCGTGTTCCCGACGTCGACCGCGAGCAGCACGGCGCGATTCTAGGGACGTGGAGGCAGGCTAGGCGTCTTCGTCGCGAGGAAGAGCGCTTCGCCGATCCGCTCGGCCAGCGCCTCGGGCGTGAGCGTCGGCTCCTCGCCTTCGCGGCGGAGCTCCTCGACCGTGAGATCGGTCGAGGTGTAGACCTCCGCCCGCGGGATCATCCGCGTGGGGCGGTTCTTGTCCCACACCCACACGTCCTCCATCTTCACGTGGAAGAACGGGTACGACGGCTGCGGCGCGTAGTTGATGTCGAGGGTGTTGCAGAGGTACGTGGCGTCCTGCGTCAGCACGCAGTAGCGGAAGAGGCTGAAGACCGCCGTGTACTCCCTCTTGAGCCGGAGCTCGAGCTGGGCTTCGTAGTCGTCGAGCTCGTCGAGGTGGGACATGAGAAGCCGTCAGTGTAGCGCTGCGAGCAGCTCGGCCACCGCGCCCAGCCCGGGACGACCAAGGCCGGATCGAGCTCGGCGAGAGGCTCCAGGACGAATCGTCTCTCGTGCAGCAGAGGATGCGGCACCGTGAGCCCCGGCTCGTCGATGGTCTCCTCGCCGTAGAGCAAGAGGTCGAGGTCGATCGTGCGCGGGCCGTAGCGCGGCCCCGCCCCACGTTCGCGACCGAGGTCGCGTTCGACCTCGAGCAGGAAGTCGAGCAGCTCGCGCGGGCCGAGCTCGGTCTCGACCTCCGCCACGGCATTGAGGAAGTCGGGCTGATCCTCGTAGCCCCACGGCTCCGTCTCGCGGATCCCGGAGAGCCTGACGGCGCCGATGCGCTCGGCCGCCTGCCTGATCGTCTGCTCACGGTCGCCGAGGTTCGAGCCGAGCCCGACGTAGGCCCTGGTCACGGCCGGTCGACGGTGACGGCCGAGTACTCGGCGGGCGGGTCGAGCTGGACCTGCGGCTTGCGTACGCGCACGCGGACGCGCTCGACCGCAAAGCGACTCATCAGCTCGTCCGCCAGGCTCCCGGCGAGCGTCTCCAGCAGGCGGACCCGCTCGCGATCCGAGACCTCGCGCACGCACGTCGCGACGTCGCGGTAATCGATCGTGCGCTCGACGTCGTCCGCGTCCGGCTCCTGGCGCGGCCAGAGCGAGACGTCGAACAGGAACGTCTGGCCCTCGCGCTCCTCGACGTCCGTGGCGCCGTGGTAGCCGAAGACCTCGACGCCGTGCAGCTCGATCTTCACGATCGCAATGCTTCCACGGTCTCGCGAACGTCGTGCACGCGCACAATCGTCGCACCTGCGGCGACTGCGAGCGCTCGCGGCGTGCGACGCTCGCGCCCAGTGGCCCCACGGTCGCCTCGGAGTCGCCGAGCAGCCGGCCGAGGAAGCGCTTGCGCGACGCGCCGACGAGCACCGGACGCCCCAGCGCGACGAGCTCGTCGAGCCGGCGCAACAGCTCGACGTTGTCCTCGACCGTCTTGCCGAAGCCGATGCCCGGGTCGACGCAGATCCGTTCCTCCGCGATCCCCGCGAGCTACCGCGAACGCAGAGCCGCTCCTCGAGAAACGCCCTGACCTCCGACACGACGTCGTCGTAGCGAGGGTCGTCCTGCATCGTCCGCGGCTCGCCGAGCATGTGCATGAGGCAGACGTAGGCATCCGACGCGGCGACGACCTCGGCCATGGCGGGATCACCGCGCAGCGCCGTGACGTCGTTGACGAGCTCTGCGCCGAGCTCGAGAGCACGTCGGGCGACCTCCGCCTTCGACGTGTCGATCGAGAGCGGCACGTCGCCGCCCAGGCGCTCCAGCACCGGCACGACACGCCGGAGCTCCTCGTCGACAGATACTCCCTGCGACCCGGGGCGCGTGGACTCCCCACCCACGTCCACGATCGAAGCTCCCTCGTCGACCATCCGCCGGGCCGAGGCAGCGGCCGTGTCGGGATCGAGGTTCACGCCGCCGTCCGAGAACGAGTCCGGGGTGACGTTGACGATGCCCATCACCGAGGGCCGCGGGAACCGCTCCTCGATGGGGGTCAAGCGCTACGGCTGAGAAGGCTCGGGCGGGGGAGGCTGCATCGTCGCCCCGGGGATCGGGAACGGCTTGGGCCTCGGCTCCGGCCGCTTCTTCGGCTCTTCCGCAGGCGGCTCGGGCTCGGGGACTGGTCTCCTCTACGAAGACCTCCGCCTCGTCCTCGCCTGCCAGCAGGCGCTCGAACTGATCCTTGTCGATCGTCTCCCGCTCGATGAGAATCGCGGACAGCCTGTGCAGCTCGGCGATGTGCTCGCGCAGCACGGTGCGGGCCTGTCTCGTGCGACTCCTCGATCACGCGCCGGATCTCGTCGTCGATCTCGCGCGCCATCTCCTCCGAGTAGTCGGGCTCCGCCGACATCTCGCGGCCGAGGAACGGCATGTCGTGGTTGCGGCCGAGCACGCGCGGGCCGAGCTTCTCGGACATGCCGAAGCGCATGATCATCTGCTTCGCAGTCGACGTGACCTTCTCGATGTCGTTGGCGGCGCCTGTCGTCACCTCGTTGAAGACGAGCTCCTCGGCGGCGCGCCCGCCCAGCGTCATCGCCATCTGCGACAGGAGCGACGCCTTCGTCGTCAGGTAGCGATCCTCGCGCGGCAGGGAGATCGTGTAGCCGAGCGCCTGGCCGCGGCTGATGATCGAGATCTTGTGCACCTCGTCCGTCTCGTCGAGGTAGAAGCCGACGAGCGCGTGGCCCATCTCGTGGTACGCCGTGATCTTCCGCTCGTTCTCCGAGAGCAGGCGCGTCTTCTTCTCGGGGCCGGCGATCACGCGCATGATCCCCTCCTCGAGCTCCTCCTGCTCGACGAGCTTCTTGCCCTTGCGGGCGGCGAGCAATGCGGCCTCGTTGACGAGGTTGGCGAGATCGGCGCCGGTGAAGCCCGGCGTGCCGGCGGCCAGCGTGTCTAGCTCGATGTCGCTCGCCAGCGGCTTGCCCTTCGTGTGCACCTCGAGGATCTTGCGGCGGCCGACGCGGTCGGGCCTGTCGACGACGATCTGGCGGTCGAAGCGGCCCGGGCGCAGCAGCGCCGGGTCGAGGATGTCCGGCCGGTTGGTGGCCGCGATGAGGATGATGTTGTCCTTCAGCTCGAAGCCGTCCATCTCGACGAGCAGCTGGTTGAGCGTCTGCTCGCGCTCGTCGTGGCCACCGCCCAGGCCGGCGCCGCGGTGGCGGCCGACGGCGTCGATCTCGTCCATGAAGACGATGCACGGCGACGCCTGCTTTGCCTGCTCGAACAGGTCGCGCACGCGGCTGGCGCCGACGCCGACGAACATCTCGACGAAGTCGGAGCCGGAGATGGAGAAGAACGGCACGCCCGCCTCACCGGCGACTGCACGCGCGAGCAGCGTCTTGCCGGTACCGGGAGGACCGTAGAGCAGCACACCCTTGGGAATGCGCGCGCCGAGCGCCTGGAACTTCTTCGGGTTCTCGAGGAACTCCTTGATCTCCTGGAGCTCCTCCACGGCCTCGTCGCAGCCGGCGACGTCCTTGAAGGTCACCTTCGGCGAGTCGGGCGACATCCGCTTGGCGCGGCTCTTCCCGAAGCTCATCACCTTCGAGCCGCCGCCCTGAACCTGGTTCATGATGAAGAGCCAGATGATGATCAGGAACGCGAGGGGCAAGATCGCGCCGAGGATCCCCCACCAGGCCGACGAGCCGACGCCCTTCGAGTCGAACGTAACCTCCTTACGCTGCAGCAGGTTCTGGAACTCGATCTGCGACTGCGGCGTCGGGTAGTGGACCTTGATCTTGGGGTCGCTTTCGTTCGCGGGCGTCGCGACGATCTGCTGCTTCTTCGGGTTGAACTCCACGAGCCGGATCGACTCCGGGTCGTCCTTCACTTGTTGGATGAGCTCCGAGTACGTGACCTTCCGCGCGCTCTTCTCCTGCGGAATGAGCGTCTGGCTCGCCAGATAGACGAGCAGGACGATGACGATAAGTGGGAAGAGAGCGCTGCGGAAGAAGCGAGTCATAGGAGATCTCCTGGACGAATCAGGGTAGCACTACCCCTTTGTTCGGCCACGCAGGAAGAATGGATGAGGGCTAGGCGCCTTCGGGGATGAGGTCTTCGCTCAATACGCCGACGTACGGCAGGTTCCTGTAGCGCTCCGCGAAGTCGAGCCCGTAGCCGATGACGAACTTGTTTGGGATCTCGAAGCCGACCCAGCGCACCGGCACGTCGATCTCGCGCCGCGACGGCTTCGTCATCAGCGCGCACACCTCCAGCGACGCCGGCTCGCGCGACTCGAGGTTGCGCATCAGATACGAGAGCGTGAGGCCCGAGTCGACGATGTCCTCCACGACCAGCACGTGTCGGCCCTCGATGTTGATGTCGAGGTCCTTGAGGATGCGGACGACGCCCGAGGAGTCCGTCGAGGCGCCGTAGCTCGTGATGGCCATGAAGTCCACCTCGCACGGGACGGTGAGGTGCCGCATGAGGTCGGCCATGAAGAACACGGCTCCTTTGAGGACGCCGACGAGGAGCAGGTCGCGTCCGCTGTAGTAGTCGGAGATCTCCTCGCCGAGCTCGCCGACGCGCGTGCGCAGCGCATCCGCGTCGATGAGCACGTCACCGACGCCGCGCTCGAGCTCGGACGTGATCTCTATGAGCGCCTCACGTTCACCTCGGGATTGTCCACGATCCCGGGGATCGAGACAACCTCGTTCTCGCGAACGACGAGCGGCCACGTCGCGCGCTCGCGGCGAGGCACCTTGGCGTCCGTGAACACGTCCTGCACCTTGCGGCTGCGGCCGGCGAGGCGATCGCCGGGCTGCCACGTGCGCACCTCCAGTCCGGGGGTGGCCGATTCGATCGTCCACGGGCCGAAGCGAACGGGTCCCCGCTCGAGCGTCAGCCGGTCGTACTCGCGTACGGCGTGGATACCGTGGCCGAGGTCGGCCTCCTTCGTGCCGTCCGCGGACGAGAGCAGATCGAGCAGCGTTCGCTCGAGCGTGCGGGGGAGACGCGGCCTGGACGGTTCCTCTGCGAGCGCGAGCAGATTCGGGCGCGCACGCTCGTCGAGCCGCTCGAGCAGCGGCAGCAGGTCAGTGCGGATCAGGCCTCGCTTCGTGTCGACATTCGTCGAGTCCGTGCGGTAGGGCAGGCCGACCTCGCGGCAGTACGCCTCCGTCTCCTCGCCCCAGACCGTGAGCAGCGGCCGGACGACGCCGTCGTTGCGCTTCGGCTTGATGCCGCTCGGCCGGCCGCTGGAGACGAGGCGGTAGAGGACGGTCTCGACGTTGTCGGAAGCGGTGTGGCCGGTGGCCCGAAGCCGGTTGGTTGCATACGAGTAACGGATGTCGCGCAACTCGGCCTCCGTCTGCGCCGCCGGTGCATCGACTACCTCGGCCCCGAGCACGTCACGGCAGAAGCGGGCATCGACGTCGGACTCCTCGCCGCGCAGCCCATGGTTCACGTGCAGCGCCATGACGGCGTGGCCCAGCTCCTGAAGGATGTGCCACAGGCACGTCGAGTCGGGCCCGCCGGAGACAAGGCACGTGACCTCGCCTCCAGGCGGGACCAGCTCATGCCGGCGGATGTGCGCTTCTACACGTGCGCGAAGGTCCATACGGCCATTGTGACAGCGGCGCTCCGGCTCGTCTCAGTCCTTCGGTACCTGCACGATGTCGTAAGTCGTGTCCGGCGTCGGCGGCGTCGTAAACCGCGCGTTGATCGCCTACAGCCACTTGCCGAACTCGTCGATCGTCGTCGGGATGTCGAATCCGGGATCCTTCGTGATGTCGGGACCACGATGCCGGACTCCAGCCCCTTTCCAAGCTCGATGACGGCGATCCGGTTCTGGAAGTTCTTGACGACGTAGAGATCGACTGCCGCCCGCCAACTCCAACGGCATCGACGCTGTGCCGAACGGTAATGGCGATCCCCTCCGGCAGCCAGCCGTTCGGCAGGGCAATCGTCTCTGGAAACCGCGCCCCTCCCGATCCCGTTGCGGCAGTACCCGCCTAGCGGAAATTCGGATTGACTCCAGGACTGGGCTAGGCTGGGCACATGCTCGACACGAGCAGCGAGTTCGGGCGCAGGGCGGCACGACGACTGCACGAAGAGCGGCTCGCCTGGCTGACGACCGTCTCACCGCGTGGCACGCCCCAGCCGGTGCCCATCTGGTTCCTCTGGGACGGCGACGCGAGCATCCTGCTCTACAGCCGGCCGGACACGCCGAAGCTCCGCAACATCGCCGCGAACCCACGGGTCAGCCTCCACCTGGACGGCAACGGCCAGGGTGGCGACGTCGTCGTCTGCCTCGGCGAGGCCCGGCATCTCGGACGATCCACCGGCCGACCAGGTGGACGAGTACGTGGAGAAGTACGCAGCGCTCGTCGAGCGCAATCGCTGGAGCGCCGGAGTCGTTCGCGGCCGACTACTCGGTGCCGTTGCGAATCGCGTCACCGCATCCGCGGCCATAGTCGCAGCAAGACGAAGGGCCCGGACGAGCCGGGCCCTTCGGGTGCTAGCTGATCTTGTGTCTAGCGGTGGTCGACGGCGGCCGGGTTCAGCCCTCGCAGCCGTTACACCGGCACCACTGGGCCCCAGCAGCGCCGCGACACCTGCGTTCACCTGCAGGTTGTAGAAGCACGTGGGCGGTATCGCCCAGTCCACCTGCGCGACCGTGACGTCGTAGGCTTGAGAACGGCCCGACGACGAACGAGAAGTGCTGACGCGTGATGCCGAAGTGGAGCGAGGTTCGCACCACCACTCTGACCCGCGTCGCCGAGGTAGCCCAGACTCGGGTCGGCAGGATCGAACGGTCGTTCGCCTGCGAGAAGGCGTTGATCGGTATACCGCCTACCGCGTCGAGGCACGAGTGCATCAGGAAGACGTGCACGCACTGCGGCTTCGGGGTCGCGTTGAAGAACGTGCGCGTGTCGTAGAAACGGTAAGGCGGCGTCCCCGAACAGGCCTGGATTCGCCTTCGGGAGAGGCCGTCCAGCAGTTGCTCGGGATACCGTCCCGGAAGAGACGATCCACCTGCACGGTGTCGGTGGCGCTGAGCGTCCCGTTGAACGTCGCGCCGAGCGCTACTGGTACGGCAATGGCTGCGGCAAGGACGACGGCTCCTCCGAGCACGGCCAGCCGCTTACGCGTAAATCGCATGTATGAACCTCCTGACGGTTTGCTGCAGTCCAGGTACGGCAGTCTCGCCTGAACTCCTGCGAGTGTCAAGGAAACGTAATGGCCCTATCGGCCAGCACACCACTCGTCTTGAGAGCGTCGTGCTCAGAAGATGAGGCTGCGGTAGGAAATCGTGCGGCGCATGCCGATCGCCTCGTAGACACGGATCGCCGGCGCGTTCTCTGCCCGCACGAAGAGGCACACGCGCGGCACCTGGGCGAGCAGCCGGCGGCAGAGGTCGCGCATGCCGCGTTGCGCGAAGCCTTTGCCGCGCGCCACCGGGTCGACCCAGACCTGCTGCAGCTGGACAGCATGCGGCGTCCAGGCGGACGCCTCCGCCTTGAAGAGGATCGTGCCGTTCTCCGTCCAGAGCCACGACCGGCCTTCGCCGATCTGGGAGCGCGTCCGCCAGCGAAAGCCGTCGGGATCCGAGACCAGCGGATCGACACCGATCTCGTCCTCGTGCGCGGCGGCGCACGCCGGGACGAGCAGGTCGAGATCGGCCGGCGTGGCCTCGCGCAGCCCCGTGCCTCCGCTCTCGGGAGGCTCGTCGATCACGTACACCGGCTGACCGGACCGGTCGACCCGAGGCGCCGGCGCTCTCCTTCCCGGCACGCTCCCAGAGCTCACCCACGGCGGACTCTTCGCCGATGATCATCCGCGCCCGCCCCCACTTGGGCGTCCGCGCGAACGCCGCACAGCCGGTGCCCGAGGGAACGACGTTCGCTCCGACGTGGCAAAGCGCGGTGAGACCGGCGTCATCCGCCGTGGCCACGAACCGGCCCAGGCCGCGTCGCGCCGCGTCCTCCAGGTACACGCGCTCCACGGGATCCTCGGCGCAGAAGTCGAGGACCTCGTCCAGGCGCGGCTCGAACACCCGTGCCCTCTTCAGCATCGGTATGAAAGTATGGCGCGCGTGCCGATCCACCTCCGTGCCGAGCCCGGTGACTACGCCGAGGCCTGCCTGCTCCCGGGCGACCCGCTGCGGGCGAAGTACATCGCCGAGACGTTCTTCGACGACCCGACGGCAGGTGAACGAAGAGCGCGGCATGCTCGGCTTCACCGGCACGTTCCAGGGCAAGCCGGTGTCCGTGCAGGCGAGCGGCATGGGCTGCCCGTCGGCGGCGATCGTGATCGAGGAGCTGGCGATGCTCGGCGTCAAGCGCATCGTCCGCGTCGGCACGTGCGGCGGGCTGCAGCCGGACATGAAGCTCGGCGACCTCATCGTCGCCATCAGCGCCGTCCCGGCCGACTCGACGTCGACGCACCTCGTGCCCGAGCCCCACGTGCCCACGGCCGACTGGGAGCTCGTACACGGAGCCGTCCACGCGGCCAAGGAGCTCGGCAAGGCCGTCCGCGTCGGCCCGATCGTCTCCAGCGACCTCTTCTACAACCCCGACGACGGCCAGTACGCGCGCTGGTCGGCGCGCGGCATCCTCGCGGTGGAGATGGAAGCGGCCGTGCTCTTCACGCTCGGTGCGCTGAAGGGCGTACAGGCGGGCTGCCTGCTCACGGTCTCCGACGTCGTGGTGGAGGGCGAGTTCATCCGCATCTCCGATGACGAGATGCGCGCCGCCGTCGACCAGATGACCGAGCTGGCACTGACGACGGTCACAGCGTCCCATTAGCGCCTCGGTCGCCTTCCTCGTCAATCCGGCGTCGGCCGGCGGCTCGACCGGAACGCATTGGCCCGAGATCGTGCGGCGGGCGGCCGAGCTCGGCCTCGACGGAGACACGTTGTTCTCCGAGCGGCCCGAGCACCTCCGGGAGCTTTCCCGGCAGGCGGCCGCAGGTGGGGCGGCGTTGCTGGTCGCAGTCGGAGGAGACGGCACGGTGAACGAGGTCGTGAACGGCCTCGCAGCCGCGGGGACCACCGCGGCCGAGCTGGCCGTGATCCCGCGCGGTACGGGCGTGGACTTCGTGCGCACGTTCGACATCCCGACGAAGCTCGACGACGCGCTGCGCGTCGCGCTGACGGGACGGTCGCGTGCCATCGACCTCGGCCGTGCGACGTACCGCTCGTGGAGCGGCGAGGACGAGAGCTCGTTGTTTGCGAACGTCGCGAGCGCGGGCATGAGCGGTGCGATCGCCAAGCGCGTGAACGAGTCGAAGAGCCGGTACGCCAAGGCGTCGTACTTCCTCGCCACGTTCGCGGTGTTCGCGCGCTGGCAGACCTCGGAGGTACGCGTCGCAGTCGACGGCGAGACCCGCAGCGGCCGTATGCGCGACGTCGTGGTCGCCAACTGCCGCTACTTCGGTGCGGGCATGAAGATCTGCCCCGAGGCCGAGCCGGACGACGGGTTGCTAGACACGCTCCTGATCGGCGACGTCACGAAGACAGACCTGGCGCTGACGCTGCCGAAGATCTACCGCGGGACGCACCTCCCTCACCCGAAGGCAGAACTGCTGCGCGGCGGGACCGTGAGCGTGGAGGCCGACGTGCCCCTCCCCATCCAGCTGGACGGCGAGCAACCCGGGACCACGCCCGTGCGCTTCGACGTCCTGCCGGGAGCGCTCCGCCTGCGCGTCCCCTAGGACTGTTCCGGCGTCTCCTCGGAGGCCGGCTTCTTGGCAGCCGGCTTCCGGCTCGCCGCAGGCTTCGACTTCTTCTCCAGCGCAGCCACACGCTCTTCGAGCGTCGTCACGCGCTTCTCGAGCGGGTCGATCGCCCGGATGCGAGTCGCGAGCTCGTCGAGCCGTTCACGGACCTGCTGCGCACCGTCGACCAGCACCTTGCCCATGGGCAGGTCGCTCAGCTTCTGCATCGCATCGCCACCGGCATCGGCCAGCCGCGACGCGAAGTCCTTCTCGTCCTTCGTCGTCTTCGACGTTTCCGTCATGGTCGCTCCTTCTCGATGTCTCAGGCCTGGATGATGACAGGCGTTCCCGCATCGGCCGTTCTGAACACCCGGCGCAGCACGGCGTTCTCGAGCCGGATGCAGCCGTGGGACACGGCATGACCGATCGACGACGGGTCGTTAGTGCCGTGGATGGCGATCGGCCCGCCCTGAATCCAGTCCTGCAGAACGTCGGAGAACGCCGAGATGCCGACTGCGCCGGGGCCCCAGGGCCCTGTGGGATCGGACGCGATGAGGCGCTGGTTCACGTAGTAACGGCCCGTCGGCGTCGGCGTGCTCGGGCGCGCCGATCGGCGACGGGAGCGGCGAGAATCGGCTCACCTGTCCGGTAGAGGACGAGCTGCGCTCGGACAGGTCGACGGTAATCCGCGTGGGACACGCGCACGAGGCGAACGTCGTCGGCGTGGACGTAACCTTCGACTGCCGTTGGGCCGCATCGGCAGCCGACACGCGGTACCATCGGATCCTGCAGTCCTCGCTGAGCACGACACGTCGGACGCCGAAGACCATCACGTGGCCGTTCTCGTTGAGCACGCCGAAGGTCTCGATCGGCTTGCCTCCGGGCTCCTCGTAGGCAACCGTCTCGCGCTCGACGACGGTCGCGTAGGCGATCCGCTCGCCACCGAGCCCGTGCACGTCGCCGGCGCAACCTCGCGGCTCGGGCTCGACCGGCTTGGCCGGGTCGCTGATCGGAAGGCGGTTCGACGACGGCGGCCGGCGGTGCCGGAGGGGCTTCGGCCGCCTGCCGCTGGGCCGCCTCGGACGAGCCGCAGCCGGCGGCTCCGAGTGCGAGGACGAAGGTCAGGATCGCGACTCGCATCACGTTTCAGGGTAGTTCACCGGAGGAGCTCCGCAAGCGCCGACAGCGTCTCCCCGGCTCCTGCGTCGATCGTCAGAACGGCCTCGCCGTCGAGCGCCGTCGGGCCCCGGTTGACGACGGCAAATGCCCGGGCCTCGAGCGGCAAACCCGCCACGGGCCAGACCTCGAGCGACGAGCCCACGACGAGCATGAGCTCGGCGCTCCTCGCGAGCTCGTTCGCCCGCTCCGTCGGCGCCCTGGGCAGCAGCTCGCCGAACATCACGACGTCCGGCTTGAGGATGCTCCCGCAGGTCGGACAGGCGGGCGCCGTGGCATCTTCGAGCAGGCGGATCACGTCCGCCAGCAGCACCCGCGTGTGGCATTGAAGGCAACTGGATGTGCGAATCGAACCGTGCACCTCGACGACGGTCTGCGAGCCCGCCCGCTCGTGGAGCAGATCGATGTTCTGGGTGACGACAGCGCTCACCCACCCGCGGCTCTCGAGCGCGACCAGCGCACGGTGGGCCGCATTCGGTTCCGCCGTGACCAGCATGTCGAGGCGGCGTGCGTAGAAATCCCAGACCTTGGCGGGATCACGCTGGAACGCCTCGATGGACGCGTACTCCATCGGGTCGTAGCGCGCCCAGATGCCCGTGGGAGAGCGGAAGTCCGGGATGCCGCTCTCCGTCGACACGCCGGCGCCGGTCAGCACGATGCACGGCTGGCGCTCGCGAATCAAGCTCCGCCAGGCGCTCGACGCTCACGGCGGCGATAGTACGCGGCGATGGAAGGCTTCAAGTTCCACACGGAGGTGACCGTCCGCTTCGCCGAGACCGACGCGCAAGGGGTCGCCCACAACGCCGCGTATCTCGTGTGGTTCGAAGTGGCCCGGATCGACTACCTGGCCCGGTACGCCGAGGGCTACAAGCACATTCAGGAGCAGGGCTACGAGGCGCTGACCATCGAGTCACACGTCCGCTATCTCAAGCCGGTTCGCTTCGACGACCGCCTTGTGATCCACGCCCGCTGCGGGGACATCCGCGGCGCCCGCTTCCGCTACGAGTACGCGATCACGAGGGGCGACGAGCTCGTCGCCGACGGGTGGACTCGCCACGCGGTCGTCGACGCGAAGACCTTGCGGCCGGCACGCTTTCCGGCCTGGCTGGCCGAGGCGGTCGCTACGGCAGAGGGCTAGACGCCGGCGCCGTCGGTGGGCGGCACGGTCTCGTCGGCGGGCGGCACGTCTCTTCGGCCTTGGGCTTGGCTTCGGCTCCGGCTCGGGCTTCGGCTTCGTGCCCACGAGGACGATCTTCTTCTCGCCGCGGTACGACGAGTACCAGGTGTCGTCGTAGAGGAGGCTGCCCTTCGCGTCGTAGACCTTCCTGTTGACGCTGGTCGCGAGCGGAGACGAGCCGGCGTCCGCGATCACCCGGCGGCCCTTGGTGATCGTCGGGTCCTTGCGCCAGGTCGTCGGAGGCTTGCCGACCACGCGCAACTCTCCAACCTCGGACTCGACGCGCCGATGCTGCGGCGCGCCGTAGAGGTTGACCGTCAGCGCCGATGAGCCGACGAACGTCCGCAGCAGCAGCCACTTCTTCGTGTCGTTGACGAACTTCAGATCGGTGTCGGGGTAGTTGACGGTGGCGTCGCGACCCTGCGGGTAGTGACTGATGTAGAGCGCGTGGTTCGTGCGCTCCGTGATGTCGAGGCCGGCCTCGTACGCGGCGTTGAACACCGTCGTCGAGACCTGGCAGACGCCGCCGCCGAGCCCTGTCTGCAGCTCGCCGTTGATGATCACCGGCGCCTCGAGGAAGCCCTTGTCTGCGTTGCGCTCGCCGGTGGTGTCGTTGAACGAGAACGTCGTTCCCGGAGCAATGAGCGTCTTGTCGATGAGTTCGGCGACGAGCCGCACGTTGTGGACGCGGTTCGCGTCTCCCGTGTAGATCGTCGTGTAGCTGGAGACGAGGCCGGTGATGCCCATCTTCCGCGCTTCCGCGGTTGTGCGCTCTGGCTGCTCCGTCGCGACGACCATGGGCGCCGAGCGGCGCGTCGGCCTCAGCGCGGCCGCGAGCAGGTGATCGGCGGTACGGGGCACGTCGAGGGCCCGTGCGCTGACCGACGGCTTCACGATCACGCGGCTCGTGGTGGCAACGATGAACTCGGCGTCCTGGGCCTTCGTGTTGATCCGCTTTGCGAGCGTCGCGAAATATGCGTCCGCACGCGGGCCGGCGATCCGCAAGGTCTTCGTCCCGCCCGCGGGCAGCTCGAGGAGGCGCGCGAGTTGCCGCTTGGAGACTCGCGTGAAGCCATTGCCCGAGACGAGCCGCACAGGCGCAGACGTGACCATGCGCACCTTCTCGACGACGGGCGCGAGCATGTCCGCCGTCACCTTGGGCTCCTCGGTGGTCGCGGAGAGCGTGACGGGAGTACGGTCGAGGCTGGCGAGCGTGCCGACGATGGCCGCCTCGGCCTCCTCCGGGTCGAGCGCCAGGCCGTCCTTCTCGGGCACGACCACGGGGCGCAGCCCAGCCAGCCGGATCGCTGCGTCGCGGTGCGCGACGTCGCCGCGGGTCATCGGCTGGAGCACCTGCGCAAGCGCGCGGGGGTCGACGCTCGCGTTGGGAGTGACGTCGGCGCCGAACGCCCAGACAGCGAGGCGGCGGAAGCCGCGGATCGGCCGGAAGCCGTCGGTCTTGCCCTGCGCCTCGGCCACGGCACCGCGCCAGTCGACGTTGAGGGCCAGGTCGGAGGGACGGACGCGGAACTTCCGGCCGTCGACGCTCACGACCAGCGGAACGCGGTGCATGGCCGCCTCACGGCTGTCCAGCCGCCGCACGGCGGCAGCCGGCGAGAGCCCTGCGACGTCGACACCCGCGATCTCGACGCCCGCCGGCAGCGTGTTCGGAGAGCCCGCGTACACGAAGGCCACAGCAACGAGCAGGACGCCCAGCAGGCCGACGCCGGCCAGGCTGACGCGGCGGACCAGGCGCTTACGCGCCTGCCGCTTTCGGCGCACGCGGAGCTGCGCTTGACGCGCGTCGGAGGTCCAGAGACTCGGCCTGCACGAACCCCTGATGTTAGCGAGCGGAGGTACGGGAAATCACGAGCCGTTGAATCTCCGACGTTCCTTCCACGATCTGCATCACTTTCGCGTCGCGGAACCACTTCTCCACGGGGTGATCGTCCATGATCCCGGCGCCGCCGAGGACCTGCACGGCCTCCGTGGTGGCGCGCATCGCGGCGTCTCCTGCGTAGGCCTTGGCGTAGGAGCCCAGGAGGCCGGCGTCCTCCCCCGCGTCGACCGCTGCGCAGGCTCGCCAGACCAGCAGGCGCGCGGCCTCGATCTCCATCGCCATGTCGGCGAGCTTGAACGAAACACCCTGCTTCGAGACGAGTGGCTTCCCGAACGCCTCGCGCTCGCGCGCATAGTCGGCCGCGTACTCGAACGCCGCCCGCGCGACGCCGACGGCGGACGCGGCCACCAGCGGGCGGGACGCCTCGAAGAAGTCCATCGCGATTGCGAAGCCCTGCCCCTCCTCGCCCAGCAGCCGGTCAGTGGAGATCCGGGCCTCGTCGAGAAGGACGGAGCCTGTGTAGGAGGCGCGCAGCCCGAGCTTCGTTTCCTTGCGCCCGGCGGAGACGCCAGGATCGTCCCGCTCGAGGAGGAACGCGGTGATCGCGCCGTCGAGCTTCGCGAACACGATCGTCGCTTCGGCGATGCCGCCGTTCGTGATGTAGCACTTCTCGCCCGAGAGGACGAACGAGTCACCGTCACGGATGGCGGTGGCGCTGATCCCCTGGACGTCCGAGCCGGCATGCGGCTCCGTGAAGGCGATGGCGGCGAGACACCCTTCGGCCGATGCGAGCCGCGGCAGGTAGCGGCGCTGCTGCTCCTCCGTCCCGAAGCGGAGCAGTGGGCGAACCAGGAACATCGTGGCATTGATCGTGGCCGCGAGGCCGGCGCAGCCCCACGAGAGCTCTTCGGCGATGAGCGCCGCCGTGACGGCGCTGACGCCGCCGCCGCCGAACTCCTGCGGGATGGCGTACGACGTCAGGCCGAGCGCGGCGGCCTTCGCCAGCAGCTCGAGCGGAAATGTGTCCGACCTGTCGCACTCGGCGGCGATCGGCCGCAGCTCGTTCGCCGCGAAGTCGTGCGCGAGCGCCTGCAGGTCGCGCTGCTCGTCGGTCAGCGTGAACGAGATCACGCGGCTAGAAGGTGAAGAGCTCGATGCCGCCGGAGACGTTCAGCTCCACGCCGGTGATGTACGAGGCGAGATCGGAGCAGAGGAACGCGATGGCGTGGGCGACGTCGGCTGGCTCGCCGGGCCGTCGTAACGCTGTGCGCTTGACCATCCGCTCGTTCATCTCCGCGTTTCCGAAGCTGAATGCTTCCGTGCCGATGATCCCGGGGACGATGGCATTGGCCGTGATGCCGTGCCGTGCGCCCTCGAGCGCGAGCGTCTTCGTGAGGCCGATCAGCCCGGCCTTCGTCGTCGAGTAGCTGGCCTGGCCGAAGCCGCCGAGCGTGCCCGCCACCGACGCCATGTTCACGATGCGCCCCCAACCGCGCTCGACCATGTGCGGCCAGACGGCGCGCGAGCAGTTGAAGGCTCCGGTGAGGTTGACGCGGAGGTCGCGCTCCCAGAGCTCGGGCACCTGGTTCCCCAGCTGCCCCACATGGTCGAGCGTGGCGGCGTTGTTGACGAGGATGTCGACCGAGCCGAGCTCCTCGACCACTCGCGCCACGGTCGCCTCGACCTGCCCGTAGTCCGTCACGTCGCACTTGATGGCGGCGGAGCGGCGGCCGAGCTCCTGGATCTCCTGCGCGGTCTGCTCCGAGTAGACGAGACCCTGCGCTTTCGCCACCTGCGCGAGCGCTCCGTACTCGGCTGCGTCCTCCGACTCGTCCGACTCGATCTGGATGTCGGCGATGACCACGTCGGCGCCCGCCTGCGCGAGCACGAGCGCGTCCTGGCGCCCGAGCCCGCGCGAGCCGCCCGTGACGAGGGCGACGCGCCCCGAGAGATCGATCTCGAGCGGCCACTAGTCGCCCGGCATGAGCACGTCGCGGGCGATGACGAGCCGCTGGATCTGCGAGGTGCCTTCGTAGATCTGGTACAGCTTGGCGTCGCGCATGAGCTTCTCGACCGGGTACTCCTTGATGTACCCGTAGCCGCCGAAGATCTGCACCGCGTCCGTCGTCACCTCCATGGCCATGTCGGCTGCGAAGCGCTTCGCCATCGACGAGTAGAGCGTCGCCTTGCGGCCGTAGCCGGCGTCGAGCATCCACGCCGCCTGCCAGCAGAGCAGCCGCGCCGCCTCGATGTTCGTGACCATGTCCGCGATCAGGAAGTTGATGCCCTGGTTCATCGCGATCGGCTGCCCGAAGGTCACGCGCTCCTTCGAGTACGCGGCCGCATACTCGTACGCCGCCTGAGCGACGCCGACGGCGCCGATCGCCGTGCCGGGACGAGTCGTGTCGAGCGTCTGCATGGCGATCTTGAAGCCGTCTCCCTCCTCGCCGAGGCGATTCGCTGCCGGGACAACGGCGTCGGTGAAGGAGAACGCCGACGTGTCCGTCGCGCGCTGGCCCATCTTGTCGAGGTGCTTCTCGATCGTGACGCCCGGCGTGTCCATCGGCACCACGAAGGCCGAGATGCCGCGATGTTCGGCGTCTGGGTCGGTCTTCGCGAAGACGACGGTCCAGGCCGCGTGCCCGGCGTTCGTGATGAACGTCTTCGAGCCGTTGAGGACGTACTCGTCGCCCTTCCGCACGGCCGTCGACTTCATGCGGGCGACGTCCGAGCCGGCGTCGGGCTCGGTAAGGCCGAACGAGCAGAGCAGCGGCTCGTCGATGAGCGGGGAGAGCCACGTGCGCTTCTGCTCGTCCGAGCCGGCGATGATGACCGGGCCGGCGCCGAGGCCGGAGCAGATGATCGACGTGCCAATTCCGGCGCAGCCCCAGCAGAGCTCCTCGCTCACGAGCGCGCCCTCGAACAGCGAGAGCTCAGGCCCGCCGTACTCGGCCGGGACGTTGACGTTCATGAGCCCGACCTCGTGGGCCTTAGCGACGACTTCCGCCGCGTGGGTCTGGTGCTCGTCGTACTCCGCCGCCTTGGGCCGGATCTCGTTCTCGGCGAACTCGCGCGCGAGCTCTCGCAGCGCCTTCTGCTCGTCCGAGAGCGCGAACGACGGGCCCGTGGCGGCGGCGTGCTCGACTACAGCCATAAGTCGGCTCCTCAAGAATCGATTGACTAGTCAGTCAATGATATGACGGGAGGCCGCTCCGGGTCAAGGGTGGGATGATTGCTCCGTGCTCGAGATCGCTGAAGCGCGCGCGTTGTGGCAGCCGGCCGGGCCTTATCTCAACACCGCGTCGTTCGGCCTGCCGCCGGCGCCGGCCTGGGACGCCCTGGAGCAGGCCCTCGCCGACTGGCGCCACGGCCGCACGAGCTGGGAGGAGTGGTGCGACGCGACCGACCGCGCTCGCGAGCACTTCGCCGCACTCGTCGGGCTGCCGGCAGAGCGCGTGGCCACGGGAGCGAGCGTCTCGTACCTCGTCGCTCTCGTCGCGTCGGGCATCCCGGACGGCTCGCGCGTGCTCGTGCCGGAGGTCGACTTCAGCTCGCTCACGTGGCCGTTCCTCGCGCAGGGTCGTTTCGAGATCACGACGGCGCCGCTCGACCAGCTGGCCGGCGCGATCGACGGCGACACCGACGTCGTCGCCTTCAGCGCGGTGCAGTCGTCCGACGGCACGGTCGCCGACCTCGACGGTCTGGCGGCCGCGCCGGCCGCCCACGGCGCGTTCTCGATGGTCGACGCGACCCACGCCGTCGGCTGGCTGCCGTTCGATGCGTCGCGCTTCGACGCGGTCGCCTGCGCGGCGTACAAGTGGCTGATGTCGCTGCGCGGCACCGCGTTCCTCGCAGTGAGCGAGCGCGCCCTCGAGCAGACGCCGCCGCTCGCCGCCAACTGGTTTGCCGCCGAGCGACCGCTTCGGGCACTACTACGACCCCGAGCTGCGCCTCGCGGAGGACGCGAGCCGGCTCGACCTCTCCCCCGCCTGGTTCTCGTGGGTCGCCACCGAGCCGGCGCTCGCCGTGCTGCGCGAGGTCGGCGTCGAGGCCGTCCACGACCACGACCTCGCGCTCGCCAACCGCTTCCGCGCCGGCCTCGGCCTGGCGGAGGGCAATTCGGCCATCGTCTCGGCCGACCTCCCCGGCGCCGAGGAGCGGCTGCTGCAAGCCGGGATTCGCACGGCCGTGCGCGACGGCTCGCTGCGGGCCTCGTTCCACCTCTACAACACGGACGACGACGTGGACGCAGCGCTGTCCGCGTTGCTCGACTAACCTCAATTCGTGGCCACGAAGACCTCTGCGCCCCCGAGCGATCGACCCGCGCGACTTCCTCGCCATCGACGCGCTGCTCTCCGACGAGGAGCGCGCGATCCGCGACACCGTGCGCCAGTTCGTCCGGGAACGCGTGCTGTCCGGACGTCGGCGAGTGGTTCGAGCAGGGCGTCCTCCCACGTGAGATCTACTCGGAGCTGGCGAAGCTCGGCCTCTTCGGAATGCACCTCCACGGCTACGGCCTGCCGGGCTCGAGCTCGGTCGCCTACGGCCTGACCTGCCTCGAGCTCGAGGCGGGCGACGCCGGCGTGCGCAGCGCGTGCTCAGTCCAGGGCTCGCTCGCGATGTTCGCCATCTGGCGCTGGGGCTCCGAGGAGCAGAAAGAGCGCTGGCTGCCCGCGATGCATGCCGGCGAAGCGATCGGCTGCTTCGGCCTCACCGAGTCGGACGCCGGCTCCGACCCGGGATCGATGCGCACGCACGCGCGCCGTGACGGCTCCGACTGGATCCTCTCCGGCTCGAAGATGTGGATCACGAACGGCTCGATCGCCGACGTCGCCGTCGTGTGGGCGCGCACCGAGGACGGCGAGATCCGCGGCTTCCTCGTCGAGAAGGGCATGCCGGGCTTCAGCGCGCCGGAGATCCACCGCAAGCTCTCGCTGCGAGCGTCGGTGACGTCCGAGCTCGTGCTCGACGACGTCCGCGTGCCCGACGCGAATCTCCTCCCCGGCTCGACGACGCTCCGCGGGCCGCTCTCGTGCCTCGACGAGGCGCGTCACGGCATCGTCTGGGGCGCCGTCGGCTCGGCGCGGGCGTGCTTCGAGGCCGCTCTCGACTACGCCGAGGGGCAGGCTCGTCTTCGGCAAGCCGATCGCCGCGTACCAGCTGACGCAGCAGAAGCTCGCGGAGATGGCGCTGGAGATCAACCGCGGGCTGCTCGTCGCCCACCACCTGGGACGCATGAAGGACGAGGGCACGCTGCGGCCCGAGCAGGTGAGCATGGGCAAGATGGGCAACGTGCGCGGCGCACTCGAGGTCTGCCGCTCCGCGCGGACGATCCTCGGCGGCAACGGCATCACGCTCGAATACCCGGTGATCCGGCACATGAACAACCTCGAGTCCGTGCTCACGTACGAGGGCACGCACGAGGTGCACACGCTCGTGGTCGGCAATGCCCTCACCGGGCACAACGCGTTCCGCTAGATCGGTTCCGGCGCCTCCGACCAGTCTCCAGACGCGCGCGACGATCGGGATCGACGCCAGCACGAGCAGCGCGCAGAACGGCCACAGGATCTGGTAGCCGTCGGTGGCGTCGAGATACGGCTCGAAGAGGTCGATCAGCAAGCCTGCGACCAGCGGCCCGAAGATGAGCGCCCAGCCCTTCGTCGTCGTCGCGATGCCCGAGATCGCGCCCCGCTGCTCGGGCGGCATCAGGCGGAAGAGGATGGCCCACGACAGCGTCATCACCATGCCGCCGGCGACGGCGACGGGGAAGATGATCCCGTAGTACCAGCTCTCCCAGCTCTGGGCGAAGCCGGCGATGAGCAGGCCGGTGGCGTAGACGACCGAGGACCAGAAGACGACGCGGGCGGCGCCGACGCGGTCGCCGATGGGCCCGGCGAGAATCGCGGCGCAGGTGTAGCCGGCGGCGACGGTCGCAAGGATGGTCGAGGAGACCGTCAGCGACTGGTCGAGGCCTTCGACGACGTAGAGGACGACGAAGGTCCGCATGGCGGCGAACGTCCCCTCCCAGCACGCCATGGCGAACAGGAACAGCCGGACGTCGGGCAGGTGCAGAAAGATGTCGCGGCTCATGCCGACGTACGCGCGGATGCCCTTGTAGACGCGGCTCTCGCCGCCGTCCTCCCTCACCCAGCGCACGACGGCGCCGCAGGCCACCGTCGTGACAACGGCGGCGAGGAGGAACGGCGCCGGATCCCACACGCTGAGCAGGAAGCCGCCGCCGACGAGTGCGATGCCGAGGGCGATTCCGCGCAGGATGTGCTGGACGCCCTGGGAACGCGCGAAGACGCTCTCGTGCAGCAGGTCGGGGTAGAGGCCTCGGTACGGCGGCTCGTAGACGTAGTACGCGAAGAAGAACGCCATCACGACGAAGGCCGTCGTCCAGATGTTGGGCATGAACGCAACGAGGGCGAGGCAGAAGCCCATCGGGATGATGGCGACGAGCATGAACGGGCGGCGGCGGCCCATCGGCGTCAGGAACGTGTCGCTCCAGGGGCCGATCACGAGCGGCACCGTGAGCGCGAACAACCCTTCCGCGGCGAGCACGGCCGCGATCACCGTCTGCGAGTCCGTGAATGCGGCGAGCAGCGGCGGCAGGTAGGCGGCTGTAGTGGTGATCGAGAATGCGAGCCCGAACGCGCCGAGCCCGAGCAACCAGATGAGAGAGCTGCGGGTGGAGGTGGTCATGCCGTCGTCGCCGCCGGCGAGACAGGCCGGAGACGACGAGCGAGACCACGGTCCGCTCGGCGAGCGCAACCTCGTCGTCGCTGTCGGGAAGCTGCCCCAGTACCCACCCGGTGAGGATCTCCTCGATCGCGCCGTAGACGATCCAGCTCGCGAGCCGCGGTTCGATGTCCGAGCGAAACTCGCCGGCCGCCTGGCCCCGAGCGACGATGCGCTCGAGCGCGGCGAAGACCTCGCCGATCTCGTCCACGCGCTGCTGCACGCCCGGGGCTGCGCGCGACCTCGCGCACGAGCACGCGGACGAGGTCGGGCTGGCGCCGCCACGCGCGCAAGAGGATCGCCGTCACCTGCCGCAGCTGCTCCGCCGCCGGCACCTCGGCCTCCTCGACGTCGCGGATCGCCGCCAGCAGCTCCGTCCACGTCTCGCGGAAGATCGTCTCCAGGATGTCCTCCTTGGAGGGGAAGTAGTGGTAGACGAGCCCGTACGCGACGCTTCGCCTCCTCGGCGATGTCGCCGACCCGGGTGGCGTGGTAGCCCTTTTCGGCGAACGTCCGCACGGCGGCGTCGAGTATCTGCCGCCGCTTCTCCTGCGAGGCGATTGACCGGTCAGTCAACGCGGGAAGCGTAGTGGTAGGTTCGCCGCGCATGCAACCGCTCGCCGGCCACCTCGTCGTCGACTTCACGCGCCAGCTGCCGGGGCCCGTACGCGAGCCGCGAGCTCATGCGGCTGGGCGCGCGCGTCGTCAAGGTGGAGCCGCCGGAGGGCGACCCGATGCAGCACGGCGCGCCGGCGTGGTACGACGCGGTCAACGCGGGCAAGGAAATCGTGACGTGGGACCGGGCGTCGAGCTCCCCGGTCGCCCAGGAGCTCTGCGACGAGCGCCGACGTGATCCTCGACGGCTTCCGGCCCGGGGTGTTCGAGCGGCTGGGGCTCCGCGTTCCCGAGACGGCCGTCGTCTGCGCGATCACCGGTTTCGGCGAACGAGGGCCGGCATGCCCGGCGCGCAGGCCACGACCTCAACTACATGGGCTGGGCGGGCGCGCTCGCCGACACCGCTCCCGGGATACCGCCCGTGCAGGCCGCCGACCTCGCGGCCGGCGCGCTCGGCGCCATCGTCGACATCCTCGCGGCGCTGCTGGAGCGCAGCCGGACCGGTCGCGGGCGGCGCATCACGATCTCGATGACGCACGGAGCGCACCGGCTGGTCGCGCACCGTCGCGGCGGCGACATCGTCGTGCCCCGGCTGCTGACGGGCGGCGCTCCCTGCTACGCGATCTACCCGACGGCCGACGACCGTTTCCTCACCGTGGCGGCGCTGGAGCCGAAGTTCTGGCAGCGCTTGTGCCAGCTCCTCGAGCGCGACGACCTGGTCGCACGCCAGTACGAGCCGGCAGCGGGCGAGGACCTGGCGGCGGTGATCGCCACGCGCTCGCTCGCCGAGTGGCTGGAGCTCTTCGACGGCGAGGACGTCTGTGTCGGCCCCGTCTGGACGGTCGACGAGGCCGCGGCCGAGTTCCGCGCGTAGCGACCTCTTCTAGGCTTCCACGCGTGATCGCCTGCCCGAATTGCGGTAAGGAGAATCCCGAAGACGCACGCTTCTGCAACGCCTGCGCGTCGCCTCTTGCGGTCGAGGGGCCAGGCCCGAGAGAGGAGCGGAAGGTCGTCAGCGTGCTCTTCGCCGATCTCGTCGGCTTCACGTCACAGGCGGAACAGCTCGACCCGGAGGACGTTCGGACGATCCTCTCCGGCTACCACGAACGCGTGCGCTTCGAGCTCGAGCGCTACGGCGGCACCGTGGAGAAGTTCATCGGGGACGCCGTGATGGCGATCTTCGGCGCGCCGACCGCACGTGAGGACGACCCGGAGCGCGCCGTCCGTGCAGCCCTCGCCGTCCGCGACGCGATCTCGGAGCTGTCCGAGGCCGACGATTCGCGCGAGCTCCACGTCCGAGTGGGCATCACGACCGGCGAGACGCTCGTGCGGCTCGACGCCCGTCCCGAGGAGGGCGAGGGGATGGCCGCCGGAGACGTCGTCAACACCGCCGCCCGCCTGCAGTCCGCGGCTCCCGCAGACGGCATTCTCGTCGACGAGACGACCTTCCGGGCGACCGAGAGATCGATCGAGTTCCGTGACGCGGAACCTGTGGATGCCAAGGGCAAGGCGGCGCCCGTAGCGGCGTACGAAGCGCTCCAGGCGAGGGCGCGCTACGGCGTCGACGTCAGGCAGATCGGTCGCACGCCGCTCGTCGGCCGGCAGGGGGAGCTCGAAGCGCTGACAGCGGCGCTCGCCCGTGCCCGAACACAGCGCGAGCCGCAGCTCGTCACGATCGTCGGCGTCCCCGGGATCGGCAAGAGCCGCCTCGTCTTCGAGCTCTTCCGCGGCCTGCATGCGGAGCAGGAGCTAACGACCTGGCGCCAGGGCCGCTCCCTCCCGTACGGCGAAGGCGTCTCCTACTGGGCGCTCGCCGAGATCGTCAAGGCGCAAGCCGGCATCCTCGACACCGACGACGAAGACGAGGCCTCAGCGAAGCTTGGCCAGGCGGTCGGGGACGTGGTCGCCGAGGAGCGGGAGGCGGAGTGGGTCGAGCGGAATGTGCGCCCGCTGGTGGGCCTGGGCGCGGAATCCGAGCTCGGTGCCGACCGCCGCGGCGAGGCGTTCTCCGCGTGGCGGCGCTTCTTCGAGGCGATGGCCGAGACACGGCCGCTGGTGCTGGTCTTCGAGGATCTCCACTTCGCAGACGACGGCCTGCTCGACTTCGTCGACTACCTCGTCGACTGGGCGACGGGTGCGCCCCTGCTCGCCATCGGCACGGCGCGGCCGGAGCTGCTCGCCCGGCGACCGGGCTGGGGCGGCGGCAAAGCGAACGCCCTCACGCTCTCGCTTTCGTCGCTCTCCGACACGGAGACGGCGCAGATCGTTCACGTTCTGCTCGACCAGACGGTCTTGCCCGCGGATCTTCAACAACGGTTGCTCCAGCGAGCCGACGGTAACCCGCTCTACGCCGAAGAGTTCGCGCGCCTCGCCGCCGAGGGCAGGCAGCCGGAGGAGCTGCCCGAAACGGTGCAGGGGATCGTGGCGGCGCGGCTCGACGCACTGGCGCAGGAGGAGAAGCAGGCGCTCCAGGACGCGTCCGTTCTGGGGAAGGTGTTCTGGCTAGGGGCCGTTGCCCACCTCGCGAACGGCGAGGCGTGGACGCTCGAGGAGCGCTTGCACGGTCTCGAGCGGAAAGAATTCGTGAGACGGGAGCGGCGCGCTACGGTCTCCGGAGAGACCGAGTACGCGTTCCGGCACCAGCTCGTCCGTGACGTCGCCTACGGCCAGATTCCGCGTGCCGGGCGGGCCGAGAAGCACCGGCTGGCGGCGGGCTGGATCGAGGCGCTGGGACGGCCGGAGGACCACGCCGAGATGCTCGCGTACCACTACCTCGCCGCGCTGGAGCTCAGCCGGGCGGCGGGTCTAGACCTCACGCCACTGGCCGTTCCCGCCCACCGCGCGCTGCGAGAGGCGGGGGATCGCGCTTCCGCGCTGTACGCCTTTGAAGCGGCAGCCCGCTTCTACGGCGAAGCGCTGGCGACGGCGGCGATGACAGAGCCCGAACTCGAGTTTCGCCACGCGCAGGCGCTCTTTCGCTCCGGGAATGAGAACGGGATGCGTGCGCTCGAGGAAGCGCGCGAGGCGCTCGCAACTGCAGGCGCAAGTGAGCGCGCCGCCGAGGCGGATGCCCTCCTGGCTGAAGGCTGGTGGTACGTGGCGGAACGGGATCGATGCTTCGACCATCTCGCCCGTGCGGAGGACGTTGTGCGAGACAGCGTGCCGAGCTCGGCCAAAGCCAGAGTGTTGAGTCAGGTCGCTCGCTATCGCGCGCTCGCGGGCGACTACGAGCAGGCGATCGAGGCGGCTGAGGAGGCGCTCGCGATTGCCGATCAACTCGGCCTGGACGAGCTCCGCGCCGACGCGTTGCTCAACATCTCTCTCGCCAACGCTCAGCGGGGCAACTTCGTAGAGGCGATTGCCATTGCGAGGCGCGCGATCGAGATCGCGCTGTCCATCAACTCGCCCGTCGCGGCCCGCGGCCTTAACAACCTAGGCGCGCACCTCGCGCGCTCAGGCGATGAACAGGAAGGCCTGCGCACGAGACAGGAAGCAATCCGCGTCGCCGAGCGCCTCGGGAGCCCGCTGATCCGGCGCTACTCGCGCGGCGTGATCACCTGGCACCTGTACCGGGTGGGTCGCTGGGACGAGGCGATCTCGCTCGGCGACGAGCTCATTTCGGAGAGCGAGGACGCTCCCGACTACACGGAGAGCTACGTGCGATACACGCGAGCATTGCTGAAGCTCGCGCGCGGAGACGACGAGGGCGCCCGCGAGGACGGGGAGCGCAGCGTCGAGATTGCGAAACGGGCACGGGACGCCCAGCTGCTCGTACCCTCCCTCGGCGGCTGGCTGCGCGTCGCGACGGAGCTCGGGTTGGAGGCAGAGGCGAGCGCGGCGGCCGCTGACCTTGCGCGCGAGATGTCGATTTATCCGACCGGGCTCAGCGACGTGCTCGCAGACGCGCTGCTCTTCGCTCGAGAGCCACTTGTGGAGCCGTTACGCGCGGTGGTCGAGCAAATGGGGCCAACGCCGTGGCGCGCCATGGCGGTGGCGATCCTGGACGCGCGGTACGTCGATGCGGCCGACCAGCTCCACGCGATCGGTGACCAAACCGATGAGGCGTATGCACGCCTACGGTCGGGCGAGCCGCAGCAGGTCGAGCGCGCGCTGGATTTCTTCCGCTCGGTGGGGGCGACGCGGTACATCCGCGAGGCGGAAGCCCTGCTCGCGGCGTCTGCCTAGCGCAGCAGGAAGCCGGTGCCGAGGTCGTCGCCCGGCTCGAGCACGAACTCGTGGCGTTCCCGTGCGGTGGGCCGAGCCCTCGACCTCGGTGATCACCGCCGGGCGTCCGTCCACCTCCGTCCGGTCGACGATCCACGCGCGGAACTCCGTGCCGATGACGCTGAGGTGACGGAGCTCCGGCACGTCGAGCAGCGCCATCCGCGCCGACGTCGCGCTGCCGCAGGGCGAGCGGTCGACCTCGCCGTCCGCGAAAACCGTGACGTTGCGCTGCACGGGCGGCGGGCCGTCGTCCTCGTGCTGCCAGAAGACGACGCCGTAGACGTCGCGCAGCTCCGGCTCCAGCGGATGGACGATCTCGTGCGTCTCGCTCGAGGTCGGCCTTGATCTGCCGGCCGAGCTCGATCAGGCGGGGCAGCTTCGCCGGGCGCGACGCGCTCCTCGAGGAAGGCATAGAACGCACCGCCGAAGGCGACGTCGACGGTGCGCCCGGCGGCCTCGAGGCCGCGGGCGTGCACGTAGGCGGGCACGTTGCGGAAGCGCACGGCCTTCACGTCGCCGTCCTCGACGCGCGCGACCGTCTCCAGCCGCCCGGAGGGGCAGTCGACGACGACGCGCGTCTCCGGCTCCGCCGCGTCGACGACCCGCTCTCGATCGCCCACGTGACGAGCGCGATCGTGCCGTGCCCGCACGCCGTCGAGTAGCCCGCGTTGTGGAAGAAGACGACGCCGAGGTCGGCGCCTTCGTCCTCGGGCTCGGTCACGAAGCAGCCGTACATGTCGGCGTGGCCGCGCGGCTCGTTGACGAGCAGGCGGCGAACGTCGTCGACGTGCTCGAGGGCGTGGCGCCGCTTGTCGAGGATCGTGCGGCCGGGCAGAGGGTCGACGCCGCCGGTCACGATGCGGAACGGCTCGCCGGCCGTGTGGTAGTCGACCGTGCGTGATGCGCACTACGAGCCGGTGAACTGCGGCGGGCGCTTCTCGAGGAAGGCGGTCACGCCCTCGCGGAAGTCGTCCGTCTGCGTGGCAGCCGCCTGTAGCTGAGCCTCCAGCTCGAGCTGCTCGTCGAGCGTCGCCGTCTGCGCGTTGTCGAACAGCCGCTTCGTCATGCCGACGCCGCGCGTCGGCGCCTGGGCGTACTGGCCGGCCAGCTCCGCCGCGCGTGCCGGGAGCGTCTCGTCGGCGACGACCTCGGTCACGAGCCCCCATGTCAGCGCGTCGGCCGCCGAGAGCTTCCGGTTCTGCGACATCCACTCGAACGCGCGCGGTGCGCCGAGCAGCCGCGCGATGAAGTACGAGCCGCCCGAGTCGGGGACGAGCCCGATGCCGATGAACGCGGGCACGAAGCTCGCCGACTCGGCCGGCGAGACGGATGTCGCAGGCGCAGGCGAGTGACAGACCGGCGCCCGCGGCAGGGCCGTTGACGGCGGCGATCACGGGCTTCTCGAGGGCGCGGATGGCGAGGACGTTCTTGTGGTAGCCCGCGCGCAGCCGGTCGCCGATGTCGCCGGCGCCCTCCTGGAACTCCGTCAGGTCCTGCCCGACGCAGAAGCCGCGTCCTTCGCCGGTGATGACGACTGCGCGCACCGAGGCGTCGCCTGCCTCCTTCAGCGCCGCCTGAAACGCCTTGTGCATGGCGGTGTTGAAGGCGTTGAGCACGTCCGGGCGGTTGAGCGTGAGCGTGAGCACACCACCGTCGCGAGTGACCTCGACCTCGGACATGACGTCCGAGCCTAGCCCATCACGACGATCTCGTCGACGAGGTCGAGACCTTCTGGCCTGTGCGTGATGAGCAGGACCGATCGCCCCTCGGCCGCCTCGAGCATGTCGCGGACGAGTGCCTCGGCCGTCTCGGGGTCGAGATGCGCGGTCGGCTCGTCCAACACCAGCACGGGGGCCTCGGACAGGAGAGCTCGGGCGAGCGCGATGCGTTGCCGCTGGCCGCCGGAGAGCTGTGTCCCCTCCTCGCCGACGAGCGTATCCGCGCCATCCGGAAGCGACGAGACCCAGTCGCCCACCTTCGCCGCTTGGAGCGCAGCGTCCACCTCGGCGTCGCTCGCCTGCGGGCGTCCGAGGCGGACGTTTTCACGAATGCTCGTCGAGAAGAGGTACGCGTCCTGCCCCGCGACTGCGATCGCGCTCCGCACGTCGTCCTGGTCGAACTGCCGCAGGTCCTGACCGGCAAGCGTCACACGACCTGCGTACGGGTCGAGAAACCGCAGGAGCAGGCGCACGATCGTCGTCTTCCCCACCCCGCTCGGGCCGACCAGAGCCAGCTTCCGCCCTGGCTCGAGGGTGAGATCGACGTGCTCGAGCGCCGGTGGCTCCACGTCCGAGTAGCGGGCGCTCACGCCTTCAAGGGCGATCGCCGGCGTCCCCGGTGGGGTCGGGAGTGGGTCGCGCGGGTCCTGCACCGCCGGCTCGCGGTCGGTGAGCTCGAGAACGCGTCGTCCGGATCCGAGTACCGCCGAGAGCTCACGCGCCGCGGGCGGCAGCAACGCGACCGCCTCGAACGACGCGAGCGACAGGAGCGCGAGAGCCGCCACGAGCGTGCGATCCAGCTCCCCGGACGCATGGGCGGAGACCGCGACAGCGAGCACCGCGACGGTTGTCAGGCCGGTGGCGATGATCGCGAGAGCGTCCGCGGTGCCGGCGGCGAGCGCGTCGCGGTGGGCAAGCCGGGCCAGAGCGCCGTCTCCCTCGCGAAAGCGGCGCAGCGTCTCCTCCTCACGCCCGTACACGACGAGCTCGGGCGCACCACGAAGGAGCTCGACGAGCTCAGCGGACAACCTCCCCTGCGCAATCGCCCTGGTCCCGGAGGCCCGGCCGAGAAGGGCGGCGACAACCACGACGGTGAAGCCGCCGACCAGCATTCCCGCCGCGAGAACGACTGCCGCGACAGGCAGGATCGCGGCGGCGACCCCAACCGCGGCCGCGCCGGCCAGGATGGCCACGAGCGGTGGTCCCAGCCCTCTCAGGTACAGAGTTTGCAGGGCGTCGACATCGCCGACCATGCGGCTGACGAGATCGCCGCGCCGGTACGCATCGAGCCCCGCCGGCGCCAGCGGCTCGATGCGCTCGTAGAAGCGCAGGCGAAGGCGGGCCAGGACGCGGAATGCAAGGTCGTGCGAGACAACCCGTTCGAGGTAGCGGGCAATCGGCCGGGCGAGACCGAAGAAACGCACGACGACGATCACGGTCGTCAGCGAGAGAATCGCCGGGCGCTCGGCTGCCCTCGCGATGAGATACCCCGCCGACGTCATCAGGCCGATGCCGAACGCCACCGCGAGTGCGCCGAGCAGGACCGAGGACGCGAGCCAACCCGCGGGCGGACGCGCAAGCCTTACGACTCCGGCCAGCGTTCGCCCCATCACGCGCCACGTCGCCTCGATCGTCGACGAGACGCCCTGCCTCGAGCCGGACGATGCGATCGGCGTGCGGCGCGAGCTCCGGCCGGTGTGCGATCACGAGCAGCGTCCTTCCCTCCGAGAGGCGGCTCATGGCATCGGTAACCGCCTCCGCGTTCACGGCATCGAGGTTGGCCGTGGGCTCGTCGAGGATGACGAGCCGCGCATCGCGCAGGAAGGCCCGGGCCAGCGCAATGCGCTGGGCCTCTCCGGCGGAGAGGGGTCTCCCGCCGTCGCCGACCACGGTCTCGTAGCCGTCCGGAAGGTCGGCGACAAACGGCGGCCGCCCCGGCCAATCCGGCAGCCGCCCGTACGCGCTCGTCGTCGGCATCAGGATCGCCGAGCCGAATGTTGTCGGCGACGGTGCCCGTGAAGAGCGTGGCGCGCTGTGGCACCCACGCGACGTGCTGACGCCAGGCGGTTAGCGTCGTCGGCTTCTTGCTCCACTCCGTCGCGGAGGACGCGGCCCGCGCTCGGCTCGAGCAGGCCGAGAACGATGGACGCAAGCGTGCTCTTGCCGCTGCCGCTCGAGCCCACGAGCACCACCGTCTCGCCCGGCAGAAGCTCGAGGTCGATGTCATCGAGCACCCGCCCCGGCCGTGCCGGATAGGCGTACGAGACTCCCTGGAGCTGGACGATGGAGCCGTTCGGGGACGTCGCCGGCGCGCTGTCTTCTCACGTGGGCAACCTCCGTGGTCTCGGTCAGCTCCAGCAGGCGCTCGCCGACAGCGATGCCGTCCGCGCTCGCGTGGTACTGCGCGGCGACCGCACGCAGCGGGAGATACAGCTCGGGAGCGAGCAGCAGGACCGTCAAGCCGGCCTCGAACCCGATGTCTCCATCGACGAGCCGAACGCCGATCGTCACGGCGACGAGTGCGATGCCGAGCGTGGCGGCCAGCTCGAGGACCGCACCAGAGACAAACGCGACCCTGAGCGTCTGCATCGTCGTCCGCCGATAGTCGTCACCGGCCCTGGCGAGCGAGTCGGCCTGCGCGCGGCTGCGGTTGTACGCGCGAAGCGTCGGCAGGCCGCGCACGACGTCGAGAAACCTCGTCGCGAGCAGCGCGAGCGCCTGAGCTCGCGCTCTCGCCTTCCGCTCCGTGTAGCGCCCGATCACCACCATGAAGACCGGCACGAGCGGCAGCGTCACGAGCATCACGAGCGCCGACGTGACGTCGATGGCGACCACCCAGGCGAGGACCGCAACCGGCACGACGAGTGCGAGGACGACCTGCGGCAGGAACCGTCCGAAGTACGCCTCCAGCGGGCCGATGCCGTGAGTGGCGAGAGTTGCGATCTCGGCGCTCTCGACACCGTCCAGAGCCACGGGCTCGTGTCGGAGCCGCTTCTCGACGAGCTCGAGGCGCAGCTGGGACAGGACACCGGTGGCAGCTCGCCGCCCGGCGAGCTCGAATGCCCACGCAAGCACTCCCCGCCCGGCGAAGAGGAGCGCCAGGAGCACTAGCTCCGTCGAGACATCGTCCAGCGAGGCGCCGTCGAACGAGCGGGCAATCACTCTGGCGAGCAGGGTCGCCTGGAACAGCACGAGGATCGCCGTCGCGATGCCGAACGCGACGTCGGCACCGAGCAGTCGGCGGGCCGCGTGGGCGCGACCGAGCAGGCGCGGATCCAGCGGGCGCACGCGCTAGCGCATCGTCGGGCTGATGCCCCACGTGCTCGTGACGGAACCGCCGGGCTCGAGAACGATGAGCCCTTCTCCGCTCCGGAACGCGTTCGGCGCACAGGTCATGGGCTCGACGGCGAGGGCACGACGCTCCACGTCCGGCAGGTCGCCCGTGAACACCATCAGGTACGGGTAGCTCTCGTCGACCCATAACGTGAGGGCGACCCCGCTTTCGGGATTCGTGAGCTCGACCCTGGCGAGGCCGTCCTCGTCGCGCTCGAGATCGGTGAACCCGTGGTCGAGCTTCATGGCGCCGATGGCCCGAGGCTCGCGAAAGTCGTAGTCGGTGCCGGCGACAGGCGTCGCGCCCGTCGGAATGCCCCGGCCGTCCGCCTGGAGCACCGTTCCGCGCGGGCGCGTGCAGGACCGTGGCATCGACGGTCTCGGTGCCGACGCTGAGGTACGGGTGCGCTCCGCAACCGTACGGACAGCGATCGTGCCCGACATTCGTCGCCGTCGTCTGCACCGAGAGACCGTTGGCGGAGAGCGCGTACTCGATGCTCAGGTCCAGGGTGAACGGGTAGCCGGGCTGGGGATGGAGCCGGTGCGCCAGCACCACCGCGGTCGGCCTCACGTGCCGCCACGCTCCAGGCCGACCAGCGGACGAGACCGTGAATCGCGTTCGCGTGCTCGGGCTCGGTGAGCGGGAGCTGATGCTCGCGTCCCTCGAACTCGTACCGTCCGTCCTGCAGCCGGTTCGGCCAGGGGATCAGCACCTGCCCGCGACCGGCGGTCGCCATCTCGTCGACGCCGTAGCCGTTCACCACGTCGTGACCTGCCGACGGAGTACGCCCGCAGACCCGCACCGACGCTCGGTGACCACAGCCCCCTGATCCCCGTGCTCGATCGTTATCTGCTCGCCCGAAGGCGCGATCACGCTCATCCCGGTCGTGGATGGAGGGACGCCGGGCTCGGCCTTCGGCCGGCGACGACGAAGGACCACACGCCCATCGCGACGGCGATCGCTGCGGCGAACGCGTAGACCGTCGGAAGCTCGACGCCGCTGTCCAGGAGCGGGCCGACGCCGAAGGCCGCGATCCCGTACCCGAGCTGGTAGAAGGCGATCACGCCGCCGGCCGCCGCGGCCGTGAAGGCGGTCAGCTCCTCCTGGCCGAAGCTGATCGTGAGCGGCAGAAGCGCCGAGCACCCGAGCCCCGCGAGGCCGAACGCGAGAATGCCGAGAGCGGGCTCGTCATCGGGAAGCAACCAGATGAGCACGAACGCCCCCGCGAGCACGAACGGCAGCACGTGGTACGTCAGCCTGGCGGGAACGACGCGCTGGACGGCGGCGAAGACGACTCGCCCCACGGTCACCATCCCCCAGAACGCCGTCAGCGCGAGAGCGGCCTGCGTCGTCGACGCACCGAGCTCGCTCGTCATGTCGAGCTGCGACCAGTTGCCGTTGACCGTCTCGCAGATGCCGTAGAGGACCGCGAAGCCCGCGTACACCCAGAACCGTCGCGGGATCTCGAGCCGCGCGGACGCCGTCGCGGCACGGGTGACCGCGACCTGCAGCGGAAGACCCAGGCTGACGACGATGAGCACGACGAGCAGCACCGCGGACAGGAGCGGCAGCCCCCACCAGAAGCCGAGGCCGTCGAAGATCGCGACGAAGACCGGAGCCAGCACGGTTCCCAGCCCGAGCAGCGCGTTGAGCACGAGGATCGAGCGGCTGACCGCATTCGGGTTGAACGCCGCGGTGAACGTGTTGAAGGCCGGCACCGTGAAGCCGAACCCTGCTCCGAGGCTCGCGGTGGCCAAGAGCAGCAAGCCGTACGCGAGCGACTGGTCGTCCGTCAGGAACGAGCTCACGAGGAGGAGCACCATCGAGACGAGGCTCGCGGTGAGACCCACGAGGTAGACGCGCTTGGTACCGAAGCGACCGCTGAGACCGGCACCGAGCAACGCCGCGGTGATCGCGGTGATCACCTGCGGCAGGAAGAGCGCGCCGTACTGCGTGCTCGAGAGGTCGTACTCGGCCGGATCGGTGAGGATCGTGCTCGCGGCCGGGAAGGTGACGAGCGCGATGCCCTGCACGACGCCCGCGGCGTAGACGACCGTCCTCTCCGTCTGCGTCGCCATCGAGCTCGCCTCGCGCTCCGGGAGCTACTTCATCCGCTCGAGCAGGTGGTCACCGACGCGGAGCGAGTTCGCCATCGCCGTGAGCGCCGGGTTCACGGCGCCGATGCTCGGGAAGACGCTCGTGTCGACGACGTACAGGTTGTCGACCTCGTGCGCCCGGCAGTCCACGTTCAGCGCCGACGTCGAAGGATCCGTCCCGAAGCGGCACGTGCCCGCCTGGTGCGCGCAGCCGGCGATCGGGATGTCGTTCTTCATGTACGCGAACCTGTGGATGAGGTGGCCGGGATTCATGTCGAGCTCTCCGAGCAGCGACTTGACCTTCCCGTAGAGGTGCTTCTTGGCCTCGGCGTTCGTCTCCTTGTACGTGAGCGTGAGCTTGCCGTCACCGTCGACGGTGACCCGGTTGTCGGGGCGCGGCAAGTCCTCGGTCGAGAGCCAGAAGTCGATGGCATGACGCGCCATCCGCTCCAGCGTCCACTCGGGCGCGAGCTTCGTGTCCCGCGGACGCTCGCCGCGGAACATCGCCGCCGTCGACTTGCCGACCATCTGGACGTTCCCCAGCGGGTACTCGAAGTCGTCGCTCCCGAAATAGAAGTCGTTGAGCCCGAGGGTCTTCTGGTACGCGGTGTGGTTCTCCTCACGCGAGAGCGCGAGGACGGCGGTCGAGTCGTGGAACATGTAGTGGCGACCGACCTGGTCGGAGCCGTTCGCGAGGCCGTTCGGGTGCCGGTCGTTCGCGGACTCCAGGAGCAGCTTGGCCGTATTGGCCGCACCGCAGGCGACGACGACGACGTCGGCGGAGAACCGCTCCTCCGCCCCATCCCGATCGACGACGACACCGGTGACGGCCGTGCCTCCGTCGTTCGTCTCGAGCTTGGTGACCCTGGCGTTCGTCAACAGCGTGACATTCGGATGCTCGAGAGCCGGGCGAACGCCGAGCACCTCGGCGTCCGACTTCGCGTGGACGAGGCAGGGGAAGCCGTCGCAGGTCGCACAGCGGATGCAGGTCGAGAACGGCGGGTTCGACTCGTCGAGCATGATCCCGCACGGCGCGTGGAACGGGTGGTGACCCGCCGCCGCGAGATCGTCCGCGAGCTGCTGGATGCGCGGCTCGTGGGAGACGGCCGGGTGCGGGTACGGCGCGCTCGCCGGCGGCTCGGTCGGGTCCTCGCCGCGGGCGCCGTGCACCTGGTACAGCTGCTCGGCGAGCGTGTAGTACGGCTCCAGCTCGTCGTAGGCGATCGGCCAGGCCGGTGAGATGTCCGTCGTGGTGCTGTAGCTCGCCGAAGTCCTCCTTCCGGAGCCGGTAGAGCGCAGCGCCGTAGAGCTTCGTCGATCCTCCGACGCAGTAGTGGATCCCCGGCTGGAACGGCTTGCCCTTCTCGTCGTACCAGGTGTCGGGCGAGACATAGCGGTTGTCCACGAACACGTCCTGGTCCGACCAGTTCTGCGGCTCGCGCGGAAGCCAGTCGCCGCGCTCGAGCAGGAGGATGCGCTTTCCCGAGGGGGCGAGGTGCCGCGCGAGCGTGCCGCCGCCCGCGCCGGTGCCGATGATGATCACGTCGTAGCTGTCCATGTGACCTCCTTTACGAGATCTCCTCGATTCGCTCGGCCAGGATGATCCGCCCGGCCGCCTCGATCAGCGCCAGATGGGAGAACGCCTGCGGGAAGTTGCCGAGGTGGCGGCCGGTCGCGACGTCGAACTCCTCGGCGTAGAGACCGAGAGGCGAGGCGATTCGCAGCAGGCGCTCCATGAGGTCGTGCGCACGCTGCTGCTCACCGACGATCGCGAGCGCGGACACGAGCCAGAAGGAGCAGATGAGAAACGTCCCCTCCTCGCCGGAGAGGCCGTCGTCGGTCTCCTCGGTTCGATAGCGGAGGGCGAAGCCGTTGTCCGTCAGCTCGTCCGCGATCGCCAGCACGGTCTTCCGCAGGCGATCGTCGTCGCCGGGCAGGAACCCGAACAGCGCCGCCAGCAGCAGCGAGGCATCGAGCGCGTCGGTCTCGTAGTGCTGGCGCAGGACGCCTCGCTCGCTGACACCGTGCTCGAGGATGTCCGAGCGGATCTCCTTCGGCGACTCCCTGCCAGGTCTCCTGGAGCTCCGAGTCGCCCCGGATCTCGGCGAGCTTCGCCGCGCGGTCGAGCGCGACCCAGCACATGAGCTTCGACGACACGTAGTGCTGCGGCGCGCCCCGCGCCTCCCAGATGCCCTGGTCCGGTTCCCGCCACACGCCGACGGCGCACTCGGCCTGCGCATGGACGATCGGCCAGAGCCGAGTGGGCAGACGGTTGCTCCGACGCGTGTGCAGGAGAATCGAGTCGAGCGCGGCCCCGAAGACGTCGTTCTGCCGCTGGTCGAAGGCGCCGTTGCCGATGCGCACCGGACGGGCGCCTGCATATCCGGAGAGGTGGTCGAGCGTCGACTCCGTCAGGTCGCGCCGCCCGTCGATCCCGTACATGATCTGCAGCCCGCCGTCGTCGTTCGCCTCGACGTCGGCGACGAACTGCATGAACTCGTCGGCCTCCCAGTCGAGGTTCAGGTAGTGGAGCGCCTGCAGCGTGAACGTCGAGTCCCGGATCCAGGTGTAGCGGTAGTCCCAGTTCCGCTCTCCGCCCGGCGTCTCCGGGAGGGACGTGGTGAGCGCCGCCACCGTCGCGCCGGTCGGCATGTACGTCAGCCCCTTGACCGCCAGAGCCGAGCGCTGGATCGGGTCGCGCCAGCGGTGGTCGGGGATGCGCGCTCTGTTCAGCCAGGAACGCCAGAAGCGCGTCGTCGTCGCGAGCCGCTCGTCGGCTTCGTCGACGTCGGCGGGGACCGCGAGCTGCTCGGCCCACGAGAGAGCGCAGTAGATTCGCTCGCCGGGCTCGAGCGTGTGACGCGCCCTCACTCGCCCGCCTTCGATGCCGAGCGCGAGGTCGGTCTGGAGGCGAATGGTCTGTCCCGCGCCCGTCGCGTCGGCGGTATGGCGACTGTCGTCGACCAAGCGTCCACGTTGCCGGCTCACGGCCGTAGCCGAAGACGGGCTCGCAGATGAGCTCGACCTCGACGCTGACCCTCGAGGCACTCGACGGTCCGGACGAGCATGTGGTCGGCGTCGTCGTCGGCCGGCGGCCGCGTGTGCGGTGTGATCTCGTCCTCGTGATCTGAAGGCCCCATCGTCAGCGCGGTGCGCACGACAATCCAGCCGTTCGGCGTCTTCCAGGTCGTCGCGAGGACGTTCGTCCCCGGCTCGTACACGCGCGCGGTCGGGTGGTTGATGCCGAACGGGGCCACGCTGAACATGCCGGCTCCCCGGTCGAGGAGGCTGCCGAACACGCTCGGCGAGTCGAAGCGCGGCACGCAGAGCCAGTCGATCGCGCCGTCCGGCGCCACGAGCGCTCCCGTGTGGCAGTTGGAGATGAAGCCGTAGTCCGCGATCGGCGTGAACGGCGAAGGCGCCGCCGCGCTCTGCACGTGCCGCTCCTCCCCGGCCTCGACCGACGTCACGACTCGATCCAGGGGTCGTGCCAGCGGCCATGTCCGGCCACGAGCTCGTTCGCAGCCTCGGGACCCCAAGAGCCCGGCTCGTAGACGTGCACCGGCGGCGGGGCGTCGAGCAGAGGCTGCATGATCCGCCACGTCTCCTCGACGCCGTCCTGCCTCGTGAAGCGGGTGCTGTCGCCGACCATCGCCGCGTGGAGCAGCACCTCGTACGGCGTTGCTCCCTCACCGCCCATCTCGGCGAACTCCACGTCGAACACGATCGGCGCCGCCCCGCCCGACGTCGGCGCGATGCGCGTCGAGCACGATCCGGATCGCCGGTCGACGGATCGAGCTTGATCACGAGCTGGTTGGGCTCCGGTCGCTGCGTCGAGCGCGCGCGAAGCCGAGCCGCGGCGGGTGCTTGAACACGTAGCCGCAGCTCGGTCTGGGTGACCGGCAGCCGCTTGCCGGCGCGGATGAAGAAGGGAACTCCGGACCAGCGCCAGTTGTCGATCTCCAGGCGCAAGCGCGGCGTACGTCTCGGTCGTCGAGTCCGGAGCGACGCCGTCGATGCCGAGGTAGCCGTCGTACTGGCCGCGTACGTAGTGCGCCGGGTCGGCCGGCCTGATCGCGCGGAAGAGCGCGATCTTCGAGTCCTGGAGCGTCTTCGGAGTCGCCGCCTGCGGGCGGCTCCATGGCGGTCATGCCGACGACCTGCATCAGGTGGTTGACCACGACGTCGCGCAGCGCGCCGACAGGGTCGTAGAAGTGCCCACGGTCCTCGACGCCGAAGTCCTCCGCCATCGTGATCTGGACGGACTCGACGTGGTTCCGGTTCCAGACCGGCTCGAGCATCGTGTTCGCGAACCGGAGGTAGAGGATCTCCTCGAGGCCCATCTTCCCGAGGTAGTGGTCGATGCGGTAGCAGCTGCGACTCGTCGATGTACTGGTGCAGCTCGTCGGCGAGCGCGCGCGCCGACGCCTGGTCGTGCCCGAACGGCTTCTCGACGACGACTCGTCGCGTTCGCCGTCAGGCCGGCCTTCGCGAGGCCCCGACGACCGTGCCGAAGAGGAACGGCGGGACCTCGAGGTAGAAGACCGGGGTCTTCGCGCCCTCGATCGCCTCCGCCGACCCGGTCGTACGTCGCGTCGTCCGTGAAGTCGCCGTGGCAGTACGAGAGCCGCTTCGCGAACCGGTCGAACACCTCCTCGTCGAGCTGCTCGCCCGTTGCCGACGATCGAGTCGCGTGCGCGCTCCACGAGCTGCTCGAGCGTCCAGTCGTCGACGGCAACGCCGACGATCGGGCAGTCGAGCAGCCCGCGCTGCTCGAGCCGGTAGAGCGACTGGAACGTCATTACCTTCGCGAGGTCACCGGTGATCCCGAAGATGACGAGGACATCGGCGCAGGTTCGCGCGGCTGCTCCGCTCTGAGCCATCATCGCGTTCCTCCCTTTCTTCGTGCCGACCTCGGATCTCGGCCGCGTCCGAAGGCGTCGAGCCGACCCCACCGGCCGGGGATGTCGAGCAGCTCGAGGTGGCCGATGATGGCTCGGCAGCGCCGGATCGATCACGAGGTGCTCGCCTTCGGGCTCGAGGCCCAGCATCGTCCGCAGCAGGAGCATGCGGCGTGCCGGTCGACCAGGCCTGCGGACTGCACGCCGTCGGGTACTGCACCGGGTACTTCGTCAGCTCGGCGCGGGTAGCCCCCGAACGCCTCGGGCAGGCGCCCGTCGAAGAAGTCGGCCGCGTCGAGGATGCCGGCGGCGATCCGGGCCGCCTCCTCCTTGAAGCCGTACCGGCGCAGGCCCCAGGCGATGAACGAGTTGTCGAACGGCCAGACCGTGCCGACGTGGTAGCCGATCGGGTTGTAGCGCGCTTCGCCCTCGGCCAGCGTGCGCACGCCCCAGCCGCAGAAGAGCTTCGGGCCCAGCAGTTGTCGCGCGACCGCCTTGCGACTTGGACTTGTCCACGATGCCGCTCCAGAGCAGGTGACCGTTGTTCGAGGCGAGGGCGTCCACCTGCTTCCCCTCCGTGTCGAGCGCCAGGGCGAAGTACTCGCCGTCCTCGACCCAGAAGTCGCGGTTGAAGCGCCGCTTGAGGTCGGCGGCCTCCTTCTCCAGCCGGTCCGCGAAGTCCGCGTCCTTCCAGACGAGGCGCGCCAGGCGAGCGCCGCGCACCTTCGCGTCGTAGGCGTAGCCCTGCAGCTCGCACGTCGCCCGCGGAAAGCCGGGCAGCCTGCCGTCGCGGTAGGAGATCGAGTCCCAGGAGTCCTTCCAGCACTGGTTCTCGAGGCCGGTCTTCTCGTTGCGGCGCTGGTACCAGACGTAGCCCGTGCCCAGCAGGTCGGCGTACTCGTCGATCCAGTTGAGAGCCGCCCTCGCCTCGTGCTCGAGATCCCGCACGAGCTTGCGGTCACCCGTCCAGCGCTCGTACTCGTCGAGCAGCACGACGTAGAGCGGGGTCGCGTCGGCACAGCCGTAGTACGGCGAGTGCGGCCGCTCCTCGAAGGCCGTCATCTCTCCGTAGCGCATCTCGTGCAGGATGCGGCCGGGATCCTCGTCACGGAAGTCGTCGAGCCCGCTGCCCTGCCAGGCCCCGAGCGCGCGCAGCGTCGTCGCAGCAAGCTCGGGGGCGAACGGCAGCGCTTGCAGGCTCGTGAAGATGCTGTCCCGGCCGAACATCGTCATGAACCAGGGCAGGCCGGCGGCAGGCAGGCTGCCGCCACCCGCGACGGGCGGCGAGAAGCGGAGCGCGGCCATGTCGACGAGGCTGCGCCGATAGGTCGCCTTCAGCGGCTCCCAGTCGCACTCGACCCGCGGCGCGTCGGCGACCCACCGGCGCGAGATCCTGCTCCATAGTCATCTTCCGACGGCGCTTCGCGGCGGTCAACGCGCCCAGCCGCGCGTACGGGCCGAGCCCGGGGACGACGTCCAGCTCGGTCTTCCACGAGCCGTGAGGCTTCGAGCTGACCGTGAACGTCAAGCCGTTCCTGTCCACCTTGGCAGGCGTCGAGGCCGAGATGGTCGTCTCGCGTCTGAACGTCTGCCGCTCGTAGCCGAGCACGAGGCGGCCGCCGGTCACCCGGGCGTAGTACTTGCCTTTCTTCTTCAGCGCATCCTTGACCTCGAACAGGTCCGCGAAGTCGCAGCCCGCGTCGATGCGAACCGTCGAGGCGTACCGGCTTGTCGTCGTGGTTGAGGATCGTCAGCTCTTCGTGGAAGCCGCCGCCGACGGCGCGCCGGCGAATCACCGACAGCTTCGCGTCGATGTACACGGTGCCCGTACCGGGCACGAGGAAGAAGCGGGTCTCGAAGTACTGGAGGTCGTCGACCGAGAGCGCGTTGAGCCGCTCGCCGTTCACCGTCAGCACCCACTTCGAGAGGAAGCGGGTGTCGAACGAGAAGAGACCGGTCGCATCGATCGGCGATGCCTCGATGTCACCGCGGTCGTCGCTGACGACGAACGTGTTGCCGTCGAGGATCTTGACCTCGCTCATTCGCGGCCTCCTCGCGTAGCCGGCGGCAACACCCTTCCGACGGGCGAGCGCGCGGTCTGGGCAGAAGCCGTTGAATCAGGACGAGCAGGTCCGCGCTGCCTTCCACGGTCAGCTCGCCGCGCAGGACGGCCGACATCGCGTTCGCCTTGCCCGTGAAGAGCCGCTCGGCCAGCGCCCGCTCGCAGCGGATGACGAGGTCGGCCGCGGCATTCTTGCGAGAGACACCGAGATGTCTCCCTTCTTCACGGTGAGGAGCCAGCGCTGAGTCCGTCTGCCCGTCCTTCACGTCGAAGCGCACCATGGCGGTCGCCTCTCGAGCCGCGGCTCGTGGCCGCGTGCGGCCAGGTCGTCGAAGACTACTGCGACTGCGTCTGCCATCTCCCCTGCCCTATTCCTCGTCGAGGTCCACTGTGAACCGGCCGGCACGCAGTGTGCGTGAGCCCGGAGCCGGCCCAGTCGACCAACGCCTTCGCGCGGTCCTCGTTGGTCGGCAGGAGTGCGGAATGCACGGTCAGCCACGCAAGCGTCGCCCTCTTGCCCTTCATGGTCTTGCCGCCGAGCATCTGGACGACCGCCGCGCCGCGCCCGATCGCGGCCATCGTGCCCTTGTCCTTGTACTTGAACGGCTTGGTCTTCTTGCCGGCGATGCGGTGGGAGATCACTTCGCCCACGTGCTCTCCCGACTGCAGGGCAACGGACCCGAGCTGAGGGAGCACCTGCTCCGTCTTGGCGTCGGTGATCGCGGCGATGTCCCCGACGACGTAGACCTCGGGATGATCCGGGAGGTCGAGCTCCGGGCCGACGCCGATGCGGTTCCCCCGCTCCAGCTCGAGGCCGAGCGACTGCACGAGCTGATTGCCGGACAGGCCGGCGCCCCACACGAGCGTGTGCGCCTCGAGCACCTTCCCCGACTGGAGCGTGACGCGAGTCGGTGATACCGACGCAACTCTCTCGCCCGTCATCACCTCGACGGTGCGCTTCGTGAGGGCTTCCGTCGCGTACGCACGGAGGTTCGGCTTGAACATCGAGAAGAGCTCCGGCCCGGCCTCGACGAGGACGATACGCGCGTCGTCCGGCGACACGTTGGGATAGTCCTCGGCGAAGTCAGCGCGGTAGAGCTCCGCCAGCGCACCCGCGGTCTCGACTCCGGTCGGCCCGCCGCCCACGACGACGACGTTCAGCGCGCCGTCCTGCACGAGGCTCGGGTCCTTGTCCGCCGCCTCCCAGCGCTCGAGCAGGTGGTTCTTGAGGCGCAGTGCATCCGTCAGCGTGTACATCGGGAATGCATGCTCGGCAGCGCCCTCGGTGCCGAAGAAGTTGACCTCCGCTCCCAGCGCCAGAACGAGGTAGTCGTACGTCAGAGGCTCCAGCTCATCGAACTGGACCGTGCGCGCCGCGAGATCGATGCCCGTGACGTGTGCCTTGTGGATGGTCGCGTTGTCCTGCCCGTGGACGAGGTCGCGCAGCGAGTGCCCGACGATCGTGGTCTCGACGAGGCCGGTCGCGAGCTGGTAGAGGAGCGGCTGGAACGTGTGGTAGTCGTGCTTGTCGACGAGCACGACGTCGGCGTCGGCGTCCTTCAGCTTGTGCACGGCGCCGACGCCGGCGAAGCCGCCGCCGAGGATCACGACGCGCGGGCGCTGTGGTCGGGCCGTGAGTCGCTCAGGCGCGGGGACGCTCCCGCCCTCGGGGGTTGCCGCGTTCTGCGAGACAGCCGACCTTCCGGCCTTCGAGACGGGCGCGGAAGACGTAGTAGGTCCATCCCTGGTAGAGGAGGATGATCGGCACGAAGATCAGGGCGACGACGCTCATCACCTGCAGCGCGTAGTGCGACGACGCCGCGCCGTCGACGGTGAGGCTGTTCGCGAAGTCGGTGCTCGACACCATCACGCGCGGATACAGGCTAGTAAACAGCGTCGCGACGACGCCGATCGTGGCCAGCGCCGTCATCGCGAACGCGCGGCCGCTCCGCCCCGCGAACAGGAATGCGACGGCAAGCGCGAGCGCCGCGATCCCGAGCGCTGCGGGTAGCACCGGCGGGAAGAGATCCTTGTCGTTGCGGTCCATCGCGACCGCGACGGTCCACACGAGGTACGCCGCGCCCAGCACGGCGGCCGGGATCGCGAGCCTTCGGGCGGCCGCCTCGGCGCGGTCGCGCAACTCGCCCGCCGTGCGGAGCGTGAGGAAGGTCGCGCCGTGGAACGCGAAGAGCGCCACGACCGCGACTCCGGCGAACACGCTGTACGGGCTGAAGAGATCCAGGAGGTTGCCGGTGAAGTCGCCGTTCGAGTCGATCGGGACGCCGTACACCAGGCACGACAGTCCGATACCCCAGAGCAGAGGCGCACCGAAGCTGCCGATCGTGTTCGCCCAGGTCCACGTCGAGCGCCAGCCCGGGCTCTCGCTCTTCGAGCGCCACTCGAAGGAGACGACGCGGATGATCAGGAAGAAGAGGATGAGCAGGAGCGCGAGGTAGAACCCCGAGAACATCGTCGCGTACCAGGCCGGGAACGCGGCGAAACGTGGCAGCTCCGGCGACGACGAGCCAGACCTCGTTCCCGTCCCAGACGGGCCCGATCGTCCGCAGCGCCGTGCCCCGCTCTTCGTCGTCTCGTGGAACGAACGGGAGCAGCATTCCCACCCCGAAGTCGAACCCCTCGAGCAGGAAGTACATGGCCCAGACGACCGCGATCAGGCAGAACCAGAAGGTCTCGAGATCCATCAGTAGGTCACCGTCGGCAGCGCGAACTCGTCGCCTTCACCGCCGACCTCGGGCGGGTCGATACGCGCGTAGCGGCGCATGAGGACGAAGTCGACGATCAGGAGCGCGATGTAGAGGACGACGAACGTGCCGAGGCTCGTGGCGATCGTGGCCGTCGACACGCTGGGCGAGTTGGCATCGACCGTCTTCAGCAGGCCCCACACGATCCACGGCTGGCGGCCGACCTCCGAGAGCACCCAGCCGGAGAGCGCTGCGAGGTACGGGAGCGGGATCGTCAGGACGCCCGCCCACAGGAACCAGCGCGTCGTCTCGAGCTTCCCGCGCCGGTAGAGGAAGGCGCCCAGCGCGAAGACGAGGAAGACGAGCGTGCCGACGTAGGCCATGATCCGCATGCTCCAGTAGGTCGTGCGCACCGGCGGCGATGTAGTCGTCCCGCGGCCGTACTGCCGCTCGGCTTGCGTCTGCAGCGGGTTGATGCCCTTGGACCTCGCCGTCCCAGGAGCCGGTCGCGAGGATCGACAGCAGGTGCGGGATCTCGAGTCGAGAAGGACGGCGTCTGGTCGTCCTCGGTGAAGCCGCCGATCTGGAAGAGCGAGAACGCCGCACGGCTGCACGTGTCCCACAGGGCCTCGGTCGCTGCGATCTTCATCGGCTGGTAGTCGGTCACGACCACGCCGAGCTGGCTGCCGACCCCGAGGTTCACCGCCGAGATCGGGACGCCGACGATCAGCGCGAGCTTCGCCGCATGCCGGAAGAGCTCCTGGTTCCGCCCACGGACGAGGTGCCAGCAGGCGACGCCGAAGATGACGACGGCCGCCGTGGTGAGACCGACGAGCAGCACGTGGATGTACGCCCAGATCCCGAAGCGGTTCGAGAAGAGCTCCCACACGTCCGTCAGCTCCGCACGGCCGTCGGTGACGGTCGAGCCGACAGGTCGCTGCATCCAGGAGTTGGCGCTGATGATGAAGAACGCCGACGCCCAGCTTCCCAGCGCGAAGAGCCAGATCGTGGCCAGGTGGACGCGCTTCGACAGCCGGTCCCAGCCGAAGATCCAGAGGCCGAGGAACGTCGACTCGAGCATGAACGCCGCGAGCCCCTCGATCGCGAGCGGGGCGCCGAAGACGTCGCCCACGAACTCCGAGTAGATCGACCAGTTCATCCCGAACTGGAACTCCTGGACGAGCCCGGTCGCGACGCCGATCGCGAAGTTGATCAGCATGAGCGTCCCGAAGAAGCGGGCGAGGCGCAGCCAGGCTTCGTCGCCGCCCCGATACCAGAGCGTCTGCATGATCGCGACGAGCGGCGCCAGGCCGAGCGTCAAGGGGACGAAGAGGAAGTGGTAGAGCGACGTCGTCGCGAACTGGAGTCGAGCCAGGTCGACGGTGGTGATCGCGAGCAGGTCCAACACGACAGTCACTCTTACAAATCTGCGTTCACCACTCGGCGACCCGATTGGCGATTGCTAGCGTGGCTGGATGGCGCGCCTAGAGCTGATCAGCGACGTCCAGTACGTCGAGGAGCCGCTCGACGCGTACTCGCGCGTCGTCACCGAGGTGGCGCGAACGCTGTCTCCGTCCGTCGCCAATCTCCAGGTTAGGCGCCGGCTCAACGGCCGCCGGGTGAGCGGCGGCGGCAGCGGCGTCGCGGTGACGCCCGACGGCTACGTGCTCACGTCGGCGCACGTCGTCGACGGAGCGGACGGCGGAACGGCCGCGTTCGTCGACGGTCGCGAGCTCGACTTCGACGTCGTCGGCACGGATCGCCTGTCCGACCTCGCCGTGCTCCGGGTCACGGCCGACGACCTGACGCCCGCGACGCTCGGCGACGCCGATCGCCTCCAGGTCGGCCAGCTCGTCGTCGCCATCGGCAACCCGCACGGCTTCGCGGGCTCGGTGACGGCCGGGGTCGTCTCGGCTCTCGGCCGTTCGCTGCCGACCGCCGCCGGTCGCATCGTGGAGAACGTCGTGCAGACCGACGCCGCGCTCAATCCCGGCAACTCGGGCGGCGCGCTCGCCGACGCGGCAGCGCGCGTCGTTGGCATCAACACCGCCGTGGCCGGCGTCGGGCTCGGCCTGGCCGTGCCGATCAACGACACGACCCGGCGGATCGTCGGCGCGCTGATGCGCGAGGGCCGCTTCCGCCGTGCCTACCTCGGCATCGCGGGCGGTCCGCGTCCCGTGCCTCCCCGGCTCGCCGGCGAGCTGGGACGGCGCAACGCGGTGGAAGTGGTGGAGGTCGTCGACGGCAGCCCGGCGGCGAAGGCCGGGCTCAGGCCCGAGGATCTGATCGTCGCGCTCGACGGCACGCCCGTATCGAGCGCGGGCGACCTGCAGCGCCTGATGACGGAGGAGCGAATCGGTCGAGACGCTGACGGTGACGGTCGTTCGCCAGGGCGCGCCGATCGAGGTCGACGTCGTCCCCGAAGAGCTGGACGGATGAAGGCCCCCCGGATCGTCCGCCGCGGAGAGCGGCTGCTGCTCGGTGCCGCCATGACGGCGATAGCGTTTTTCCTCGAGCGGCGGCTCGCGAAGATGCTCAAGAAGAGCTAGAAGACCTCGAGCCTCTCTTCCAGAACAGGTCGACGAGCATCAGGAAGAGCAGCGCCAGGCCGATGCTGCCGAATAAGGCCGGCACCCAGTTGTCGACGGTTTCCTGGCCGAGCGTGAAGCCGCTGGAGATGATCGCGGCCGCGGCGGTGATGGCGAGCGAGATGCGGCGCGTGGCGCGCCGGATCGTGTTCTCGAGGCTGCCCATGCCCTTCATGTCGACCTGGAAGCGCTGGCCCGGCCGTGCGCCCACGAGCCGCTCGACCGCCGCGACGAGCCCCGAGAGGCGCACCTTCACCTTCTGCACCTCGTAGAACGCCCGCTTCGGGTCGATCGCCTCGCGCCCGCGCTCGAAGAGGCGGCGCGCGAGGAAGCGACCGACGACGGAGAAGCGGGTCGAGGTCGGGATCGAGCTCGGCCGCCGCGAGCTGCATCTGCGCGAGCGCCTTGGCCGTCAGCGCCATCTCGGCCGGCAGGCGGACGTCGCGGCGGGCCGCGATCTGCGTGATCCCCTGGAGGATCGGGCCCGAGCTGGATCTCCTGCAGCGACTGCCCGCGCACGCTCTGGACGAGCGCGCCGATCTCGCGACTCGAAGGCGTTGAGGTCGAAGTCGTCCGGCAGCTCCTGATCGGCGAGCTGGAGCACGACCTCGGCGAGGAACGCGTCGTCCTCCTGCCAGAAGGCCATCACGAGCAGCAGCACGAGCTCGCGCATGCGCGCGTCGACCTCGCCGACCATGCCGCAGTCGAGGAAGTAGACGGTGCCGTCCGCCCAGAGCAGGTTGCCGGGGTGCGGGTCGGCGTGGAAGAAGCCGTCGATCGAGCACCTGGCGGTAGTACGACTCGATCAGCTGGCGCGCGGCGTCCTTGCGCTCGGGGACGTCGGGCGCGTCGCGCACGGGCACGCCGTCGACGAAGCTCAGCACGAGCAGTCGCTTGCTCGAGAGCTCGTGGTAGACCGACGGCACCGCGAGACGCGAGTAGCGCTCGAGCACCTCGGCGAGCCGGTCGACGTTCGCCGCCTCCATGCGGAAGTCGAGCTCGCGCTTGAGCGAGTCGGACAGATGGCGGATCACCGACGGGAAGTCGACGAGCCGTCGCAGGCCGTCGCGGTGCTCGGCCTTCTCGGCGAACAGCTCGAGCAGGCCGAGGTCGCGCATGATCTCGTCTCTGCGCCGTGGCGCTGCACCTTGACGACGACGCGCTCACCGCTCTCGAGCGTCGCGGCATGCACCTGGCCGATCGTCCCCGCGGCCAGCGGCTCGGGGTCGATGCTCGCGAACACGTCCTCCCAGGGCACGCGGAGCTCCTCCTCCATGACGGCGACGACCTCTTCCTCGGTCATCGGCGGCACGTCGTCCTGGAGCTTCGAGAGCTCGGCGATGAACTCGGGCGGCAGCAGGTCGGGCCGCGTCGAGAGGATCTGGCCGAGCTTCGCGAACGTCGGCCCGAGCTCCTCGAGCGCCGCCGCGCAGGCTCTTCGCGCGCTCCTCGAGCGGCACGTCGGCAGCGCCGCGCTCGCCGAGGCCGTAGCGCGCCATCACCTTCCCGATCTGCGTCGCCCGCCCGAGCAGGCTGAGATCGGCTTCTTGCGTGCCGCTCATCTGCGGAAGAGCCCTCGCTTCTTCTTCTGCGCCTGCTCGGAGCGCTGGCGCGTGTTGACGATGATGACGGTGCGGTCGGAGTTGTGCGAGACGCGGTTCGGGACGTTGCCGAGCAGGAACTCCTTGCGACCGCTCATCCCGACGTTCCCCACGACGACCACGTCGACGTCTTCCGCCACCGCGCAATCGACGATCGCCTGCGCGGGATCCTCGCCCGTCGAGATCACCCCACGCGCGAGCTCGCCCGCGAAGCGGCGGCCGTACTCCGTCAGGTCCTCCTCGAGCGTGCGGCGGCGTCTCGGCCGGTGGGATGACGACCTGGCAGAGCAGGAGCTCGGCCTCGAAGCGCACGGCCATGTCCGCGGCGAAGCGGACGGCGTGCTCGGCCGTCTCCGAACGGTCGGTCGCGACGAGGATGCGACGGAGGCTCATGGGGGGCGCAGGTTACCGGCCTTCGAACTGCGGCGGCCGCTTCTCCACGAACGCCGTCATGCCCTCCCGCGCGTCCTCGGACGAGAAGGCGAGGTAGAGCAACCGCCGCTCGTAGTCGATGCCGAGCGACAGCGGGCCCTCGTCCGCCCGCACGACCGCTTCCTTCGCCAGCTGGCTGGCGACGGGGCCCTTGGCCGCGATGTCGCGGGCGACGCGCTTCGCCTCGTCCAGCCAGGCCTCGCGGGCGACGACGCGCGCCACGAGGCCGGTGTCGAGCGCCTCGCGGGCGGAGAGACGGCGGCCGGAGAGGATCACGTCCATCGCCAGCGCCTTGCCGACGGCGCGCGTGAGGCGCTGCGTGCCGCCGGCGCCGGGGATGAGGCCGAGTCCGGTCTCCGGCTGGCCGAAGACCGCGGTCTCCGACGCCACGACGACGTCGCACGCCATCGCCAGCTCGCAGCCTCCGCCGAGGCAGAAGCCGGAGACGGCGGCGACGAGCGGCGTCCGCAGAGCGCGGATCGCGTCCCACGCGTCGACTCGTCGGTTGACGTACATCTCGACCGCAGTGGCCGTGGCCATCTCGCCGATGTCGGCGCCGGCGGCGAACACCCGCTCGGAGCCGCCGACGACGATGCAGCGGATCTCCGGGTCGGCATCGAGCTCCTGCAGAGCGGCGACGACCTCGGCCATCAGCTCGGAGGAGAGCGCGTTCAGCTGCTTCGGCCGGTCGAGGAAGACGGCCGCGATCGGCGGCTCGCGCTCGACGCGCGTGAACTCAGCCACTGTCCTTCTCCACGAACCGCTTGACGGCGCCCTGCGCCTCCTCTCCCAGCATGCTGAGCGCCAGCCAGTCGCGCGCGTGACCGACGGTCTGGTTCCACGAGAGGTCGCGCCAGAAGTTCAGCTGGTGCTTCGCGTAGCGCGTCGTCTGCGGGAGCTTGGCCGCCAGCTTCTCGACGAGCTCGTCCACGGTCGCGTCGAGCTCGGCCGCCGGAACGACGCGGTTGACGAGACCCCATTCGTGCGCCTGCTGCGCGCTGATCTCCTCGCAGAGCAGGACGATCTCGCGGGCCCGCCGCTCCCCCACCATCACCGGCAGCCATTGCGTGGCACCGCCCGCGGGCACCGAGCCGTGCTCGAGGCCGACGTGGCGGATGTAGGCGTCGTCGACCATCACCGCGAGGTCGCAGGCCATCTGGAACTCGTTGCCGCCGCCGACGCAGACGCCGTTGATGCGCGCGAGCGTCGGCTTGCCGATCCCGCGCAGCCGGTCGTGAGCGTCCTGGAAGGCGCCGAACCACTTCCAGTAGCCCTGCGGGTTGCCGAGGTACTCCGCCGACCACTCCTTGAGGTCGGCGCCGACGCAGAAGGCGCGCCCCGCACCGGTGAGCACGACGACGCGGATCTCGTCGTCCCAGGACGCGTCCTCGCAGGCGCGCGCGAGCTCGCGCAGCATGCGGAAGTCGAAAGCGTTGAGCCGTTCCGGCCGGTTGAGGGTGATCGTCGCGCGCGGTGGCGCCTTCTCGTAGACGACCCGCTCGAAACCGAGCTCGTCCGGCGCCTGCGGCTTCGGGCGACGAAGGCTCCGTCACGCGCCGGACCCTAATCGCTCAGCGCTTCAGGAGCCAGGCGGCGGAGGTCGAGACAGGCGCGTGTTCTTGAGCCTCGTGAAGCACCACTTCGTACGTGTTGGCGAGACCGGACGGGCTCTCGACGTACGTGCCTCCGGATCTCCGTGTCGCCGATGTGCTCAGCCTTCGCGGCGCCGGCATGGGCTTCGACTCGTACGTCCGGAATCCCCAGGTCGCAGCCCCGCTAGGCTGCGGTGACGTTCCGTCAGGGCACGGTCCCGGGAAGCGGTTCGCGCGAAGACGGAAGGTGTCGGCACCGTAGTAGCCGGCTCGGGCCGGCTTGCCCTTCGGCACCGTGACATTCAGCAGTACGCCGTCGTCGGCGGCGAGCGTCGTGTCACTGGACCGTTGCAGTGCGCCCCACACTCGATCGGCCCGCTTCGGGACGGTACTGATGATAGAACGTCCCCGATGAGACGGCGACTCGTGAACAGTGCCTCGCGGTACGCCTCTTCTTCGTGAGCGTGAGCGTGACTTCGGCGGAGGTCGCGTGTCGTACGAGTCCACGTGTCGGCACCCGGCTGCGTGTCGCGGAGCATCGAGTCCGTGGAGCCGTACCACTTCGTCGGCAGGCCGTCGTTCGGCTTCGGCTTGGGCTTCGTCGCGGCTGTCGCACCGGCGACGAGCACGAGGCCACGAGGAGGAGCGCGGACAATCTGTGCGACATCCACATGAGGCTGGCCAAGAGTACGTGCCGCGGTCGTCGCCGCCAGGGTTCCCATCCGTATCCTGCTCGCCGCATCCTTCGTCGCGGCCTTGGCCGTTAGCGTCGGCGCCGCAGCGGAGGCAACCCCGAAGTGGGAGCAGGTCCCCAACGGCGCGATCGACCACCGGGCGTTCGGTGTGGCCGCAGGCCGCGTCTGGCTCGTCGACGGTCCGCCGGGCGGCGGCAAGGTGGTCGTCCGCAGCGCGCGCGTCACGAGCGGCGGGCTGACGTCGTGGACCGCAGTCCCGTTCGGGGCCGCGAGCCAGTGGAGCTACGTCGCCACGCTCGGCGACGACATGGTCTTCTCCATCGGAATCGATCCGACGCTCAGGATTGCCGAGTTGCGGGCGATCAGGCTCCTGCCGAGCGGCAGGCTCGGCAGGCCGGCAGAGGTGGGCACCGCCGCACCAGCCGCCTCCTCGAACGGCTCGAAGGTCGTCCGCCTCCGCGACCGGGTGCTCCAGTTTGCCGACCCCAAGCCCCAATCAGAGTTGATCGAGCCCGGTCGTGTGCTGCGACGTGGACGGGAAGGTCGTCGACCAGTCGTCGCTCATCCGGCCGGTCGTGGTCACGGATACGTACCTCGGTCTCGACCGGCATGGGCGACTCTGGCTGGCCTGGACGTACCTTTCGGGCAAGCTGCGGGACACGTCGTGGGCCGTCGGGCTCGACTCCAAGACCCTCCTGCCGCGCGGAAAGCCGCAGACGGCCCCGTCCTTGCGCTTCGCGCACATCGTCGACCTCGTCTGCGCGGAGACCTGCCGTCTCGTCATGTCTGGCGCCACGCGCTCACACTCGTCGAAGGCACGGGCCTTCTCCTGGGCTCCAGGTGAGAGCGCGCCTACCGGGCTCGTGACTCCGCTCGACAACGGCAACGTCATCGCCGCGACTTACCACCAGGCTCGTGTTGTCGTCGCGCGCGGACGCGAAGGAACGGTGCTGGCGCTCGCACGCGGTGACGCGCGGGAACCGAGTCAGCTCGATCGCCGTGCCGCATTTAGGCACCGTGCGAGCGGCCGGGGCCTGACCGTCGGCCCGATCGGCGCCTGCGGCAGGAGCTTCGTCACTCGGCCGGAGCGGGACGATCTCGAAGCGGTCGACGTCGACGAGACCGTGGTCGGTGATCTTGAGCTTCGGGATCACGGACAGCGCGAGGAAGGAGAGGGTCAGGAACGGCGTGGCCACCTGAGAGCCGAGAGCAGCCGCCGCGTCGTTGCACGCGCGGCTCTGAGCGACGACCTCTGCCAGCGGCGCATCCGAGAGCAGGCCGGCCACGGGTAGCGGCAGCTCGGCCCGCACGCCGCGCGACTCGACGGCGACGATGCCGCCGCCCAGCTCGACGAGCCGCTGCACGGCTCTGGCCATGTCGTTGTCGTCGACGCCGACCACGACGATGTTGTGGGCGTCGTGGGCGACGGTCGAGGCCGAGCGCCCGGACCGCAGGCCGAAGCCGCGCACGAAGCCGAGCCCGATGCGGCCCGTGCCGTGGTGGCGCTCGATGACGGCGATCTTCGCAGAGGTCGCGACTGGGATCCGATACCGCATGGTCCGTCGGCGACCGTCGGCTCCTCGATGAGCTCCTCGCGTGACCACCTGGTCCGGGACGAGACCGATCACCCGTGCGCGGCCTCCGGTCCACGGAATGCTGAAGTCGCCGGCCGAGATCGGTTGCACTCGAACGGTGTGCTTGACCCACTCGGGCACGTGCGCCTCCGGGATCTCCGCCACCTCGCGGCCCGCCTTGAGCACGATCCTCGGCTCGAACGACTCGAGGTCGTCGAGCACGACGAGATCGGCCTGGTAGCCGGGCGCGATCGCGCCGAGGTGGTCGAGGCCGTGCCAGAGAGCGGGGTTCAGCGAGGCGAGCACGAGCGCGTCCTCGGGCGCGACACCCGCCGCCACGGCCTTGCGCACCATCTGGTTGAGGTGCCCGGAGTCGGCGATGTCCTCCGGGTCGCGGTCGTCCGTGCAAAACGCCATCCGCGACGGGCCGAGCTCCTGCACCAGCGGCAGCAGGTCTTCGAGGTTCCGCGCCATCGACGCCTCGCGGATCAGCAGCCACATGCCGGCGCGGAGGCGCTGCCGGCCCTCTTCGACGGTGAGCGCCTCGTGGTCGGAGCGGATGCCGGAGGCCGCATAGGCGTTCAGCGCCTTGCCGAGGACGCCCGGGGCATGTCCGTCAGCGTGGCCCGCGCCTTCCAGCGCGAGCTTCTCCAGCTCGGCCGGATCGCCGGCGATGACGCCGGGGAAGTTCATCATCTCCGCGAGGCCGATCACGCGGCGGCGACGCAGGAGGCCCTGGAGATCCCCGGCCGTCAGGGGGCGGCGCGGCGATTCGAAGACGGACGCGGGCACGCAGGACGAGGCGGTGAAGTAGACGTCCAGCGGCAGGCCGGAGCAGACGTCGAGCAGCCAGTGGATGCCGTCGCTGCCGAGGACGTTCGCGATCTCGTGCGGATCGGCGACGACGGCGGTCGTCCCCATCGGCAGCACGAGCCGCGCGAACTCGTCCACGAGCAGCTTCGTCGACTCGAGGTGCATGTGCGAGTCGATGAAGCCGGGGACGACGTAGGCGCCGCCGACGTCGAGCGTCTCCGCCCCTTCGTAGTCACCCAGGCCGGCCACGTAGCCGTCGCAGACGGCGACGTCGGTCTCGAGCCACTCGCGGGTGAAGACCGAGAGCACGCGGCCGCCCTTGACGACGAGGTCGGCTGGCTCGTCCCCGCGGGCGACCGCGATGCGGCGGGCGAGATCAGTCATGAGCGCATCGCAGGGTCGTTACACAGTTGACAGATTCCCGCAAAGTGCGACCATGTTCGGCCTAGTCCCGATGAGCTCCGGGTCAATCGGAAGCCCTCACTCAAGCCGCAGGAGCGGATCGCATGAGTTTGTTCTTCGCCAAGTTCGTCGTGTATCTCATCGTGGCGCTCCGCGTCATCACGCTCGGCATCATCGCACTCGACCGCCCCCGTTTCCTGCGGATTCGCCGGATGTTCATCGTCCACCGGTGGCTGCTCGGGATCGAGGCACGGTACCGGGGCTGGCGCGACGGACGGCTGGGAATACCAACGGCCGACGAGACGGAAGCGCCGCCCGAGGTGTGGAAGCTCAAGCGGCAGGGGGACGGCGTGGGACGGCGCATCGGCGCCAAATGGGTGGCATACGACCTTCGCCTCAAAGGTGAGACGCAGAGCCACGAGGTGGAGCGACGGAAGTACGCGCGCAAGCAACAGGCGCTGGAAGCGGATCTCCGCGAGGAAGACAAGCGTTATCGCGAGCGGAGGCAGGAGCTGGACCGGAAGGTGCGAGACGACGAGCTCCGCCATGCCGACGATCGCTGGCGTATCTCGACACCGGTCTACGTCGGCGCTCTGATCCTCATCTTTATCGGGGAGTTCCCCCTCAACGCGGTCGCTTTCAACCTGTTCGGTGAAGACAGGGTGTTCACCTGGGTGATGACGACCGCCCTTGCCGCGTCGCTGATCCTGTGCGCTCATGCGCTCGGTGTCCTCTGGCGCAAGCAGCGCCCGACGCCGCGCGATGAGCTGATTGCCAAGGCGCTCCTCGTCTTCCCGTTCCTCGTCATCCTCGGGATCGGCCTTGTCCGCCAGGTATACGTCACGGAATTGGGCGACGAGACCGCGGCCAAGCTCGGCTTCATCGGCGGGCTCGCCGTCTTCGTGGTGATGAACGCGTTGATCTACGTCGCGGTATTCACGATCTCATACCTTCATCACGACCCCGAGACCCACGGCGTCGACCGAGTGGCAAAGGACGTTCGGCGTGCCGAAAGACGCAAGAAGCGTGTACAGCGCTCGGTTGATCGTGCCGACTGGCTTGCCGAGCACTTCGACAACCTCAAGCTGCGGTGGGAAGCGGCAAGAGAAGGGTCGTTGGCCGAAGCGAGGTTCGAGGCATACCGGCACAAGGACACCTACGAGGCGCTCATCCACGCGTACTGGTCGGCGAACCGCACTGTCGGCGAGCGCCGGGCGCAAAAGGGGCGCTCCAACTGGGATCGCCGGCGGAGGCAACACGGCGACGATGTCGCCGGGCCCGAGCCGCAGGCGCGCGTTCCGTTCGAGCTGATCCCCGTGGCAGTACAGATCCCCGAAGAGTTGAAGACGGAAAGCGATCTCGCGAGCGCCCGGGTGGAAGGCGATATCGGCCCAGGCGACGGCTCTGTCGAAGAAGAGCTCAAGAAGCGCATCACCGCGTGAGTCGAGATCCGCGCCGCGCGGCTGCCGTCGCTACCGCGGTCGCGTGTTCGATCCTCGCCGTCCTGGCCAGTGGATGCGGCCTCCTGGGCGGATCGGACAAGGCCGAAGGGGCGGTGCTCACGCTCGTCGACACGTCGCAAAGCGTCCAGTCAAAGGAAGCGCGGGCCCGATACGACGAGGCGCTCGAAACCGTGCTCTCGGCATTCCGCGAGGGCGGCGCGCTCACCGGCAAGCGCATGTGGATGGGCGTCGACCGGATATCCGCGAACTCCCTTACCGAGTCGAACATCCGAGAGGCCGAGCTTCCGGGCAAGAACTTCAATACGAATCCGCTCAAGCACGAGAACAAGCTGGATGCGGCGATCGAAGAGGTGCAAAGGGAATTCGGCAACATCGCATCCACCCCGCCCGAAACTCCCGGAACGGCGATCGTCGACTCGGTCGAGAACGCGGAGCGCTATTTCGCGCGATGTCGTCGGGCCGCACGGGCACCCGCGCCAGCTCGCGTCCTGTCGCGTCGCGCAGGGCCGAGACGACTGCTGCGGTGGAGACGACCGTCGGCGGCTCCCCTACGCCCTTCAGCCCGTAGGGACCGTCCGGCTCGGGATCTTCGACGAGCACCGCCTCGATCGGCGGCACGTCGAGGGCGGTCGGGATCAGGTAGTCGGTGAAGCTCGCATTCGTGATCAGTCCATTGGTCGTCTGAATCTCCTCCATCAGTGCGAGGCCGATGCCCTGGGCGGTGCCGCCTTCGATCTGACCGTGCACCGCGAGCGGATTGAGCGCCTTGCCCACGTCCTGCGCCGTCCCGATCCAGACGATGCGAGTCAGCCCCAGGTCGACGTCCACTTCCGCCACGACCTTCATGGCCGCGCAGGCGAAGGCGACGTGCGCTCGCTCGCCGAGCACCTGGCCGGTCTCGGGGTCGAGCGGGTACGTCGGCAGGTGACGGTAGACGCGCTCCACGTCGACGTCGCCCCCTGTCCGCTCGCGCTCGACGAGCGCCTCCTGGCACGCGAGCCGTACGGCGCCTGCCGCCATCCACGTCATCCGCGAAGCGGACGACGAGCCCGCCGAACCGACTCCCTTGGTCGACGGCGTGGTGACGGTGACATCGTCGATCGCGAGCTCCTGGCCGGCGACCTGTGCGATCACGTCGGTCACGCCCTGGCCGACCTCGGCGGCCGCGCATTGCACTTCGGCCGAGAGCGTGCCGCCGGCGTTCGTGAAGAGCCGCACGCGCGCGGCTGCGTAGTCGTCGAATCCCTCCGAGAAGCAGATGTTCTTGAGGCCGACGGCGAAGCCGGTGCCGCGGCGTACGCCTTCGCCGCGGGTCGTGTTGCCCGTGCCGCCCGGCAGGCGGACCGGCTCGCGCGGCAGCTCCTCGGGCTCGGGAGGCGCGAGGTCGGCGCAGCGGCGGATGACCTCGGCGACGGGCAGCGAGCCGGTGATCAGCTGGCCCGTGGGCAGCGTGTCGCCGGGCTTGAGGGCGTTGAGCAGCCGCAGCTCGACGGGATCGATGTCGAGCGCGGCCGCGAGCTTGTCCATCTGCGCCTCGTGCGCGAAGCAGCCCTGAACGGCGCCGAAGCCGCGCATGGCTCCGCACGGCGGGTTGTTCGTGTAGACGCATGTGCCTTCGACCAGAACGTTCTCGACGTTGTACGGGCCGGCGGCGAAGCAGCAGGCGTTCGCGAGCACCGCCGTCGAGCTCGACGCGTACGCGCCGCCGTCGAGGAGGATGCGCGCGTGGACGGCGACGAGCCGTCCGTCGCGCGTCGCGCGGTGCTCCGCCCAGATCTTCGCCGGATGGCGATGGACGTGGCCCGTGAAGGACTCCTCACGGTTGTAGACCATCTTCACCGGCCGCCCCGTGCGGAGGGCGAGCAGCGCGGCGTGGATCTGGATCGAGAGGTCCTCGCGGCCGCCGAAGGCGCCGCCGACGCCGGCGAGGTGGACGCGCACCTGCTCGGGAGCGAGCGCGAGGCAGGGCGCTATCTGGTCGCGGTCGACGTGGATCCACTGGGTGGCGACGTAGATGTCGACGCCTCCCTCTCCGTCCGGGACGGCTAGGCCGGACTCGGGGCCAAGGAATGCCTGGTCCTGGGTGCCGACCTCGTAGACGCCGCTGACCATGACGTCGCCCTCGACGTCTCGGGTCGCCGTGCCTGATGACCATCGAGCGGACGACGTTCGGGCGCGGGTCGTCGCGGAAGCCGTGGTCGGCGGTCGGCCGATCGGGATGCAGCGGCTCCTGCTCCGTCGCTCGCTCGGGATCGGAAACCGGTGGCAACTCCTCGTACGCGACCTCGATCGAGGCGGCGGCGCGGCGTGCCTGCTCGGGGGTGTCGGCGGCGACTACCGCCACGGGCTCTCCGTGATAGCGAACGCGGTCGATCGCGAACACCGGCTGATCGGGAATCTCGAGGCCGTACGTCTTGGCGCCCGGCACGTCGGCGTGCGTCAGCACGGCGTGGACGCCGGGGAGAGCGAGGGCTGCGGCGGTATCGATCCCGAGAATGCGGGCGTGGGCGTGCGGGCTGCGGACGGTGTGGCCCCAGAGCATGCCCGGCGCCTGGAGATCGCTCGAGAAGGCGAACTCACCCTTGGTCTTGGGCACGGCGTCGGAGCGGACGGTGCTCTCGCCGACGCGACCGTGCTCGAGCCTTCTGGGGGCGGCAACGGCTTGTTCCAATGTTGGTGCACTTTCGTCACCCACACGCGCAGATTTCCCCAGTACGCTGAAACCGGGTGGAGGCGCGGGGTGGCCCCCGGGAGCTCGACGATCGTGGCTCATGTGCGCTCCGCGGCCAGCTTCACCGCGTCCACGATCTTCTGATAGCCGGTGCAGCGGCAGATGTTGCCGGAGAGGGCCTCGCGGATGTCGTCCTCCGACGGGGCAGGCGTGCGGGCAATGAGGTCGGCGGCTGCCACCACGAGCCCCGGCGTGCAGAACCCGCACTGCACGGCCCCCACCTCGACGAACGCGGCCTGCACGGGGTGCAGCCCGTCGACCTCCCCGAGCCCCTCCACCGTGACGACCTCGTGCCCGTCGGCCTGCGCAGCCAGCACGAGACACGAGCACACGAGCTTCCCGTCGAACAGCACCGAGCACGATCCGCACTCACCTTGCTCGCACGCGTTCTTCGAGCCGGGCAGCCCCATGTGCTCGCGGAGCGTGAAGAGCAGGCTCTCGCCCGGCCAGACGTCGGCCTCCAACCGCCCGCCGTTGACGACTACTTCGATCCTCATGCCGCCAGGCACCTCTCGACCGCGCGTCCCGCGAGCACCCGGAGAGCGTGACGACGATACGCCGCCGTTCCGCGCACGTCGTCGATCGGCGCGCAGGCAGCTGCCACAGCCTCGGGCAGGGTGCGCGCCTCGTCCAGCGGCACGCGCACGAAGCCGGGCACGGGACCGGCCGACCCGAACGACGCCCGAATCTCGCCACGCTCCCGATCGGCCGCGACCGCGAGCGAGCAGACGGCGATCACCATCGCGTTCCGCGGGCCGACCTTCATGAATGTCTGCGAGGTGCCCGACGCTCGCACGACGACCGCCGCGATCAGCTCGTCGTCCTCGAGCGCGTTCCGCTTCGGGCCAACGAGGAACTCGCGAACGGACATCTGCCGTGGCCCCCGCGCCGTGCTGGCCAGCTCGACCTCGAGCCTCGTCCACGAGCAGCGGTGGCAGCGCATCGCCGGCAGGAGAGGCAGTACCCAAGTTGCCGCCGAGGGTGCCGCGGTTGCGGATCTGGGGTGAGCCGACCGTTCGCGACGCCTCCGCGAGCGCAGGCAGCTCGGCTGCCAGCTCGCCGTGCTCGATCTCGGCGTACGTCAGGCCCGCGCCGAGCCGCAGGGCTCCGTCCTCGCGTGACCAGCCGCCGAGCTCGGCCACCTCGCCGAGGTCGAGGATCACATCGGGCCTCGCGCGGTCGAAGTTGAGCTCGACCATGACGTCGGTGCCGCCGCGGATGGCGAGCGCGCCCGGATGCTCGGCGCGCAGCACGAGCGCCTCTGCCAGCGTGCGCGGCCTCAGCACCTCCATCCCGAAGTTCTAGCGCTCCTCGCGCACGTACGGCACGCCGAGAGCTGCCGGCGCTCCTAGTCGCCGTTTGCCGAAGCTCGTCGAGACGATCACGAGGACGACGACCGTCATCACGTACGGAAGCGCATTGAGAAATTCCGGCGTCACGTGCACCTCATGAGCCTGGAGCGCAAACGGCAGCGCAGCGAGCCCACCGAACAAGTACGCGCCGACGAGGCAGAGCTCGGCCCGCCAGAAGGCGAAGATGACGAGTGCGATCGCGATCCATCCGGCGCCTCCGACGAGCGTGTCGCCCGCCGTCCAGCCGGGGGTGATCGAGAGGCTGAAGCAGGCTCCGGCGACGCCTGCGAGAGCGCCCCCGGCGAGGACATGGACATAGCGGTAGAGGCTGACGTTGATGCCCATCGCGTCCGCCGAGGCGGGCGCTTCGCCGACGGCGCGCACGTTCAGCCCCCAACGCGTACGCGCCAGATAGAAGGCGATCCCCGCCGTCAGCGCCCATGACGCGTAGACCAGCGCCGACTGGTTAAACAGGATCGGCCCGAACACCCAGAAATCCTTCAGCCCGAAGACGTCGATGGCGCCGAACTGATGCGCCGGGGGAGAGTCTGCGAGGTGGAGCTCGTTCCCGAAGTACGCGGCCAGGCCGAGGCCGCCGGCGAAGATCGTCAGCGCGAGTCCCGAGACGATCTGGCTCGCTCGCATAGTGATCGTGAGAAACGCATGGATGGCGGCCATCGCAGCGCCACCCACACCGGCGGCAAGGACTGCGAACAGGAGCACGGCCGCGTCCGGGCCGTGCACGCGCTGGGTGGCCCAGTACCCGGTGGCCGCCCCGAACAGCATCATCCCCTGGACGCCGAGGTTGAGCACCCCGGAGCGCTCGGCGAGCAGTTCTCCGAGCGCGGCGTACAGCAGCGGCGTGCCGTACTGCACGGCCTGCGCCAGCACCACGACGAGCAAGGCGTTGTTCACGCTCATCCTGCGGGCTCCGGCGTGGCAGCTTCGCCTCGAACACGGCGCGTGAGACGCAGTCGGTAGCGGATAAACAGCTCTCCGCCGAGCGCGCAGAAGAGGATGATCCCCTGCATGACTCCAACGAGCCCGGACGGGAAGTCGGGCCCCTGAAGAAACGAGCCTGCATTCAGCAGCCCGCCGATCAGCACGGCAACGATGCACACGGCGAAGGGGTTGTAGCGGGCGAGAGCGGCAACGACGATCCCCGTGTAGCCGAATGCTGCAGCCTGGAGCCCGCTCGGGCTGCCGTCGAGTGTGTGCGCGAACTCCCCTATCTGGCTCGCTCCGCCAAGACCAGCGACGGCACCCGACAGCGCCATCACCGCAAGGATCTTTCGTCGGGTCCGCATCCCCGCATAGCGGGCGGCTCTAGGTGAGTCGGCGATCACGCTGACTTCGAAGCCAAAACGCGTTCGCGAGTAGAGAATCCAGATCACCGTCGCGGTGGCGAGCCCGATCAGGAATCCAAGAGGCACGACGACCGACGAGCCGAACGCGTACCAGTTCGATGCGTCGGGCATCGGCTTCCCTTGTGGAAAGGACCGCGCCTGGAGGGAGGACGTGTCGCGCCAATACGACGAGCTATCGAAGATGAGGTACGTGAGGAGATAGCCGGCGACGTAGTTGAGCATGAGCGAGGTGATGATCTCGTTCGTGTTCGCGAACGCCCGCAGCACGCCGGGAATCAACGCCCAGAGGCTCCCGAGCAGCCCGGCCGCGGCACACATCAGGACGACGTAGAGCGGCGTCGAGACGACGCCGTGATCGCCGAGCTTCAAAGCGATCCACGCTGCGCCGATCGCCCCGAGGTAGAGCTGGCCCTCGGCGCCGATGTTGAAAAGCTGCATGCGGAACGCCGCGGCAGCCGCGAGGCCGGTGAACAGAATCGGTGTCGCCGAGACGAGCGTGTATGTCAGCGCGCCGTTCCCCGTGAAGCCGGCGTCGACGATGTCGTGGAACGTCGACCCTGGATCGTGGCCCGTCGCCGCGAGGACGACCGCCATGATCCCGAACGCGACGGCGAGCGATCCCAGCGGAACCGCGACGGACAGCCACCACGGCTGCTCGAGCCTGCGCTCGAGCCTCACGCGTCTACCCGCCCACCCGCCATGAGGTAGCCGATCTCTTCCGCAGTGGCCTTGTGCGCGTCTGCCTCACCGACGATCCGCCCCTCGTACATGACGACGAGCCGGTCGGCCAGGGCAAGCGCCTCGTCGAGGTCTTCGCTGACGAGCAGCACCGCCAGTCCGCCGGCTGCTGCCTGCCGCAGATAGGCATGCACAGTCTCGATCGCGCCGACGTCGAGCCCTCGCGTCGGCTGCGCAGCAATCAGTACCTTCGGGTGGCTCTCGAACTCTCGGCCGAGGACAAGCTTCTGGAGGTTGCCGCCCGAGAGGTTCCGCGCCGGCGTGTCTGGCCCCGGGCGCTTTGACGTCGTACCGCTCCATGAGCGACACGGCGAGTTCGGCGATGCGTCGGAGCGCGAGAGAACGGGCCGCGCGCAGCGGGCGGGGAGCGATACGTCTTGAGGACGGTGTTCCTCGAGATGCTGATGAGGGCGCGAGCCCGGTGCCGAGTCGGTCCTCGGGGACGTGTGCGACGCCGGCGGCGATCGCCTGGCGCGGGTCACCCGATCGCAGCGCGCGGCCGTCGACCCGGACCGTGCCGGACGACGACGCCCGGATGCCTGAGATCGTCTCCGCGAGCTCGCGCTGGCCGTTCCCCGCTACGCCGACGATCGCCACGATCTCGCCCGCACGGACGCGGAGCGAGACATGGCCGAGCGCCTCGCCACCGCGATCGCCGTGCGCAGACAGGCCCTCGACGGAGAGAGCCACCTCGTCGCGATGTGGCGTCTCGCGCTCCACCCGCGTGGCAGTCTCGACCTCGCGGCCGACCATCAGCGCAGTCAGCGATCGTGGCGTCACGTCCGACCGGTCGATCGTCGTCACCGTCTTGCCTCCACGAAGCACGGTCACGCGATCTGCAACCGCCATCACCTCGTGGAGCTTGTGCGAGATGAAGATCACGGTGCTTGCCGTCGGCCGCCATCGCGCGCAGTGTCTTGAAGAGCTCCTCCGCCTCCTGCGGCGTGAGCACCGCAGTCGGCTCGTCCATGATCAGAATTCGGGCCTCGCGGTACAGCGCCTTGAGAATCTCGACCCGCTGCTGCTCGCCGACGGAGAGCTGCCAGATCCGCGCGCTCGGATCGACGCCGAGCCCGTAGCGGCCGCCGAGACCCGGCGACGGCGCTCTCGATCTTCCGTGACGGGACGAGCGTCGACCGCCCTACCCGGTGGTCACCAAGGACGATGTTCTCCGCGACGGAGAACGGCTGACGAGCCGGAAGTGCTGGTGCACCATGCAGATGCCCGCGTCGATCGCGTCGCGTGGTGCGTGGAAATGCACCAGCTCGCCGTACAGCTCGATCTCCCCCTCGTCGGGGCGGTAGAGGCCCGTGAGGATGTTCGACAGGGTCGTCTTGCCGGCGCCGTTCTCTCCGAGCAACGCGTGCACCTCGCCGACGCGCGGCCTCGAAATCCGTGACATCGTCGTTCGCGACGACGCCAGGGAACCGCTTGCGGATTCCGACGCATGCGGACGGCCGGGGACGGAGAGGCGCCGGACGTTCCGGCGCCTCCATCTCGCACGTCACCGAGCGGGGGAGATCCCGCCCGCCCGGGCTCAACTAGGAGGCTTGACCAGGAGACTTTACCGATCACGCCCTTGACGAGCCAGTCCATCTGGTAGAGGTGGACATCACCGTCAGGCGTCTTGCCCTTCCGCACCGTCAGCTTCCCGACTGGTCGTAGAGCGGCCCGCTGGAAGACGCTCAACTTGCCGGACATGATCGCCTGTGAGCCGCTTCGCGGCCGATCGCCGCCTTCGTCTTCGCGGATACGAGCTTCGACCCGAACGGCGCGATGCTCGTGAAGCCGTCGTTCATCGTTCCGTAGTAGAAGCCCGTCTTCCAGGTGCCGTTCATCGCCGCCTTGACCCGCCGCAGGTAGTACGGGCCCCAGTTGTAGACCGCCGCCGTCAGCCACTGCTTCGGTGCCGACGTCTCGCGTCGAGTCGTAGCCCACCCACGGGATGCCGTGCTTCTCTGCGTAGACGCCGGTGGACGTGCTGTCCACGTTCTGCCCGAGCACGTCGGACGCCCGACTTGACGAGGTTCTCGGCTGCCTGTGTCTCCTTCGGCGGCGAGTACCACGCGTTCGTCCAGATCGAGCTTTACCCTTGCGCCGGGGTGCGTCACCTGGGCACCGAGCGTGAACGCGTTGTGTGGCGCACGACCTCGGGGGTTCCGAACGGAGCGGTGTAGCCGATCAGCCCCTTCTTGCTCGCTGCACCGGCCGCCATTCCGGACAGGTAGATCGTGTCCTCGCCTGCCCCGAAGTACTGGGACTGGTTCTTCTTGATCTGTGTGCCGGTCGCCTCTCAAATAGGACATCGGGATACTTCTTGTACAGCTGCCCGTTGACGCCGTTCGAGAAGTTCCCGAACGAGCAGCCGAAGATCATCTTGTAGCCGTCGCGAACGAGGCCCGCGACGACCTGCGGGATCTGCGGCGTTGGAGAAGATCTCTTCCTTATATGTCGTCTCGACTCTCGAGCCCAGCTTCTTCTCGACGTAGAGCCGACCCGCGTCGTGTGCCTGCGCCCAGCCGTGGTCGTTGTGCGGGCCTGGGTAGATCCACGCGACCTTGTACGGCTCGGCCCTCGTGCTCGACCCCGCAGCCGAGACGAAGAGCATCGCCATGGCCGCTACGCCGACCACAAGCGTCCAGACCGCCATGCGCTTCCTCTGCATTCTCACCCTCCCGTTGTCCACCGAAACCGAGGCTCGACTATACGCCGTTAGTAGGGTCCGCGCGACATGCGCCGGCTGCTCCAGAACGGGTGGATCGTGACCATGGACGACGCCGGCACGGAGCACGAGTCGGGATGGGTACTGGTCGACGGGGACGTCGTTTCTGCCGTTGGCGGAGGGGCACTGCCTGAGGCAGACGAGGCGGTCGATCTCGGCGGCGCAGTGGTCACGCCGGGGCTCGTCAACACTCATCACCATCTCTTCCAGACGCTCACGCGGGCGCGAGCCCAGGAGGCCGACCTCTTCACGTGGCTGCGCGAGCTCTATCCCGTGTGGGCGCGGCTCGACGACGAGGCGGAGTACGCGGCCGCGCGGACGGGGCTGGCGGAGCTTGCGTTGTCCGGGTGCACGACCGTCTTCGATCACCACTACCTCTTTCCGCGTGGGACGAGCGGGCTCGTCGAGGCCGAAGTGCAGGCCGCCCGCGAGCTCGGCGTACGCATCGTCGCCTCCCGCGGGTCGATGGATCTCGGCGAGTCGGATGGCGGGCTGCCGCCGGATTCGGTGGTGGAGGAGGCAGATGCGGTGCTGGCGGCAACGGAGGAGCTGGCCGGCCGTCTGCACGAGCCTGGCGCAGGCGCGATGGTGCAGATCGCGGTGGCGCCATGTTCGCCGTTTTCCGTCACGCAGGCAGCTGATGGCCGACTCGGCGGCGCTGGCGCGGCGACTCGGCTTACAGCTCCACACGCATCTCGCCGAGACGGTTGAGGAGGACGCGTACTGCCGGGAGCTGTACGGCTGCACGCCGGTCGAGTACCTCGCCGATCTCGGGTGGACGGCAGGAGACGTCTGGTGCGCGCACTGCGTCCATCTCTCGCCGGCTGACGTCAAGACCTTTGCGGATGCAGGGGTCGGTGTCGCGCACTGCCCCACGTCCAACCTGCGGCTGGGAGCGGGCGTCGCGCCCGTCCGGGAGCTGGTCGACGCAGGCGTACGGGTGGGGCTGGGCGTCGACGGCTCGGCGTCGAACGAGCGCTCGGATCTGTTCTTCGACGTCAAGCAGGCGCTGCTCGTCGCACGCGGCCGCGGCGGGCCGGCAGCGATGACGTGCCGGGAGGCGCTGCGGCTTGCGACGCGCGGGGGAGCGGCGGTGCTCGCGCGGGACGACATCGGCTCGATCGAGGCGCGGGAAGTGCGCGGATCTGGCGGTCTGGCGCACCGACGGTCTCGAGCTGGGCGGCGCCGAGGATCGGGTGGCGGGACTCGTGCTGTCGGCGCCGCATCGCGTCGACCGGTTGCTCGTCGGCGGCGAGGACGTCGTCCGCGACGGCCGGCTCGTCAGGGCCGAAGAGGACGACATCGCCCGCGAGCACCGCGCGCAGGCAAGCCGTTTTGCCCCTTAGGGACATGGCCCAGTGCCTGGCACTGAGTTGTGCCAATGCAGTGACAATTCATCCACAGGGCGAGTAGATTCGAGCCATGGCTCGCGCAGCCGTGGTGACCGGCGTCAGCCGGAGGAACGGGATCGGCTTCGCGGTCGCTCGGCGGCTGCTCGAAGCCGGCCATGGCGTCCTCGTCCACTCGTGGGCGGCCGGTGACGAGAACCCTGACCCGGGCGGGCTGCCGGCGGTTCTCGCCGAGCTGGAGCAGGCAGGCGGCCCGTTGGCGCACGTCGAAGCCGACTTCACGGATCCCGCCGCTCCTGCAGGCGTCATCCGTGCAGCGCAAGACGCGCTCGGTCACGTCGACATCCTCGTCGTCAACCACTCGCTCGAGAGAAGGGGCACCCTGGCAGAGCTGACGGCTGACGACCTCGACGCCCAGCTTCCAGGTCAACGTCCGGGCGCCGCTGCTGCTCGTGAAGGAGTTCGCCGGCCAGCACGACGGCCGGACCGGAGGCCGCGTCGTGCTGTTCACGTCTGGCCAGCACCGAGCGCCGATGAGATCGGAGGTGGCGTACGCAGCCGCCAAGGGCGCCCTCCACCAGGTGACGTTGACGCTGTCGGACGAGCTGATCGAGCGCGGAATCACGGTGAACACGATCTGTCCCGGTGCAACGGACACCGGCTGGATCCCCGAGGACTGGGATCCGCGAGCGAGAAATCCCCTGGGCCGCTGGGGCCAACCCGACGATGCCGCGCGACTGATCGCCTGGCTCTGCTCCGACGAGGGCGAGTGGGTCACCGGGCAGGTCATCGACTCCGAGGGCGGCTTCCGCCGCTGGGGCTGACGTGAGATCCTGCGCCTCGTGATCTCCACGCACGTGCTCGATACCGAGCGCGGCGAGCCCGCGGAAGGCGTGATCGTCGAGCTCTACCGCGGCGAGTCGCTGCTCGCAGCGGCGCAGACCGACGTCGACGGGCGCATCGCCGAGCTGTCACCGAACTCGCTGGAGACCGGGACGTACCGAATCGTCTTCCACCCTCCGTCGGCGTTCTTCCGGCGCGTCGAGCTGGAGATCGCCATCGAGGATCCGCAGCGCCACTATCACGTGCCGCTGCTCGTCTCGCCCTACGCGTGCGCGAGCTACCGCGGCAGCTGACCGCCGACGAGCTCGCCGGCCTCTTCGAAGGGCGGACCGCCCTCGTCGAGCGGCTGGCCGAGACCGAGGATCCGCTCGGCAATGCGGACGATGTTCTCCGCACGCTGACGGAAGACGAGAAGCTCGAGGCACTCGCCGCGCATCCGGCGATCGGGCAGCGCGAGGGACTGTCGGCGCAATCCGCGGTCGAGCAGGGCTCCGACGACGATCCGAACGTGCTGGCCGAGCTCGCAGAGCTCAACCGCCGCTACGAAGAGCGCTTCGGCTTTCGCTTCGTCGTCTTCGTCAACCGCCGCCCGAAGGCCGAGATCGTCCCGGTCCTCCGTGAGCGGCTGGAGAGGACCCGCGACGAGGAGCTGGACACCGCGCTGTCCGAGCTCGTGGCCATCGCCCGCGACCGCTGGCAGCGCGCATGACCGTAGCCGTCGACCCGTACCTGATCGACTGGCTCGACCTCGTCCTCCGCTGGCTGCACGTCATCGCCGGCGTCGTCTGGATCGGCACGTCCTTCTACTTCGTCGCTCTCGACAACCACCTGGCGCCGCCCGAGCGGAAGGAGGACGCAGACGAAGGCGTCGCCGGCGAGTCGTGGGAGGTCCACGGCGGCGGCTTCTATCTCGTCCAGAAGTTCCGCGTCGCTCCCCGCACGCTGCCCGAGCCACTGCACTGGTTCAAGTGGGAGGCGTACACGACCTGGCTGTCGGGCTTCGCCCTCTTCTGCGTTCTCTACTACGTCGACGCCGACCTCAACCTCGTTGGCGCGGACATGTCCGAGTGGGCCGCGATCGTCAGCTCGCTGGCGTTGCTCGCTGCGGCCTGGGTCGTGTACGACGTCCTCTGCCGCGCGATCCGCAACGAGCTCGTACTGGCGGCGGTGCTCGTCGCGCTCGTCGCGGCCAGCGCCTACGGCCTGAGCCTCCTCTACACGGACCGCGCGGTGTGGCTCCAGCTGGGGGCGATGCTGGGAACGATCATGGTGGCGAACGTCTTCTTCGTCATCATCCCGGCCCACTGGGATCTGGTCCGAGCAAAGCAGGCGGGACGGGAGCCGGACCCGGCGCCGGGGATCCGCGCGAAGCAGCGGTCGGTGCACAACAACTACCTCACGCTCCCCGTGCTCGTGGCCATGCTCGGCGACCACTTCGCCTTCGCGTACGGGCACGCCGACGGCTGGCTCGTGCTCGTGTGCCTGATGCTCGTCGGCGCCTGGATCCGCCACTTCTTCAACCTCCGCCATGCCGGCCGCACCGTGTGGTGGATACCGGTCACGGCAGCGGCGGCGGTGGCCGCGATCGCCGTCTGGATCAGGCCGCCGGACGCCGACAGCTCGACGAGTGGGCCTCCCGTCTCCTTCGCCGAAGTCGCGCCGATCGTCGAGCAGCGCTGCGCCTCCTGTCACTCGGGAGCGGCCGCACCCAAAGGCATCCGACTCGAGACTCCGGAGCAGATCGCGGCCCAGGCGGCTGCCATCGAACGCGTCGCCGTCCTGACGAAGGTAATGCCGCTCGGCAACGCAACGGGGATGACCGACGCCGAGCGCGAGCTGCTCGGCCGCTGGATCCGACAGGGCGCGGAGACGGAGTAGGCTCCGGCCGTGCTGAAGATCACCGTCGGTTCCTTCGAGCTCACGGCGCGGCTGGAGGACGAGCGTGCTCCGAACACCGTCGCCGCCTTCCGCCGCCTGCTCCCACTCGACTCGCAGCTGATCCAGGCCCGCTGGTCGGGCCAGGCAGCCTGGATTCCGTTCGGCGAGCTCGACCTCGGCATCGGCTTCGAGGATCCGACGAGCTATCCCGGGGCCGGCGAGCTGCTGATCTATCCCGGCGGCGTGAGCGAGACGGAGATCCTCTTCCCATACGGCCAGACGTGCTTCGCGAGCAAGGCCGGCCAGCTGGCGGGGAACCACTTCGCCACCGTCGTCGACGGGCGAGAGCACCTCGAGGAGATCGGCCGGCTCGTGCTCTGGGAAGGGGCACAGGACATCCACTTCGAGGAGGCCTGATGGGCATCGCGCACTGGGACGACGTCGAACCGCGCGACCTTCGCCGCGGCCCGATGCAGCTCGACCGCGTCGACCTCGGCCACGCGGCCGGGATCAAGGAGGTCGGCGTCGCGCGTCTGAAGCTCGACCCGGGCGGCCGCTCTTCGCCCGTCCACGTCGAGCTCGACGAGGAGGAGATCTTCTACGTCCTCGCCGGCACCGGCCTCTCGTGGCAGAGCGGGAAGACGTACGAGGTACGCGCCGGCGACACGATCGTCCACCGCGTCGCCGAGGAGGACCACACGCTGATCGCGGGGCCTGACGGACTCGACGTGCTTGCCTTCGGCGAGCGGACGAACGCCACCGCGTCACTACCTCACGCGCGCGGGCGTCCTCCGCATGGACGCGACGGTGAAGGTCGCGGAGGATCGTCACCCGTGGGACCTCGAGGCCGATGCGGGAGAGCTCGAGCTGCCCGACCCGAGCCCTCGTCCCTCGAACATCGTCAACGTCGCCGACGTCGAGGGCGAGACGGGTGGAAGCGGCTCGGCAGCAGCCGCAGGCTCGGAACGGACTGGTCTGAACTGGGGCTGGTCGCTGCACGACGGCGAGGGGCCTCGCCCACTGCCACTCGGAGGACGAGGAGATCTACGTCGTGCTCGAGGGCTCGGGCGTGCTCGTCCTCGTCCCGACGCCGCAGATGCTGCGCCTGCGGAACGGCCGAGGAAGAGATCCCGATCCGCGCGGGCCATGTCATCTCGCGCCCGCCGCGGAACGCGGTATCGCCCACGGGTATCCGCGCGGACGACGACGGCATGACCTTCCTCGCCTACGGCACGCGCAAGCCGGGCGACATCTGCTACTACCCGCGCTCGAACAAGATCTACTTTCGCGGCCTCGGCCTGATCGCACGCCTCGAGGACCTCGACTACGACGACGGCGAGCCTCCTAGGCCGCCAAGCCGCCGCAGCGCACCGGCGAGGACGTCGATCGCGAGGCCGACGTCCTCTCGGACGAGAGCTCGTCGGGCGAATGGCTCACGCCGCCGTTGAGGCTCCGGACGAACAGCATCCCGGCATCGACGCCGGCCGCGGCGAGGATGCCCGCGTCGTGGCCGGCGCCCGACGGAAGCTCGACGACCTGCAGGCCGCGCGCGGCGATCTCGTCGCGGAGTGCAGCGCGGCAGCGTCGCTCATCGCCACCGGCTCGGCCGGGTGTCCGGGCTCGAGGCCGACTCGGGCGAGAACCTCGTCCAGTCGTTCGCGGTCCGGCGCGCGGACGTCGACCGAGAGCCGGACACGTCCCGGGATCACGTTTCCCGCGCCGGGCTCGACATCGAGCTCGCCCGACCGTCGCCACCGCGCCCTCGACCTGCGAGGCGGCGTCGCGGATGCGCGAGGATCGCCGCCGCGGCCTCGACGAGTGCGTCCTCGCGATCCGTGCATCGGCGTCGTTCCGGCATGGCCCGCGCGGCCTTCGAACCACAGCTCGCCGCGCGCGTAGCCGACGATGCTCGTGACGACGCCGAGCGGTACGCCCGCCTCGCTCGAGCGTCGGGCCCTGCTCGATGTGGAGCTCGAGGAACGCCGTCGGCACCTCCTCGTAGCGGCAGAGCGCGCGGCTGCCGATGCAGCCAACCTCCTCGCCGCGGAATGCAACGACCGAGCCGCAGCCCGCCAGCTCGACGGCCTCGATCGCGGCGACGACGCCGAGCGCACCGTCGAACATCCCTCCCTGCGGCACGGAATCGAGATGGGAGCCGACCCAGACGTCGTCGCGGCTTCCGGAGCGACCCAGCAGATTGCCGTGTGCGTCGGTCTCGACCGCCAGCCCGGCGTCGCGCAGCCAGCCCGCCGTCAGCTCGTGCGCAGCGTCTTCTTCCGCGCTCGGATGCGGCCGGTTCGCGCCCGGCCCGCCGCCGATCGCGTACAGCTCCTCCAGGCGCTCGAATACGCGCTCGAGGCGCGCGCTCACCTAGAGCCCGAACGGATTGGCCGGCCTGGCGCCGGTCCCGACGACGACGCTCTTCGTCTCCAGGTAGAGGTCGAGCGCCTCGAGCCCGAGCTCGCGGCCGAAGCCGGACTGCTTGTAGCCGCCGAACGGGATGCCGGGGAATGCCGTGTAGGGCATGTTGATCCCCACCGTGCCCGATTTGATCTGCCGCGCGAGCCTGTGGCCACGTGCCGGATCGCCCGTCCAGACCGTCGCCATCAGGCCGTACCGGACGTCGTTGGCGATGCGCACGGCGTCCGCTTCGTCCTCGAACGGGATCACCGTCACCACCGGGCCGAAGATCTCCTCCTGGGCGACCGACATCGAGCTGTCGCACGCGGACAACACGGTCGGCGGGTAGAAGGCACCCGCGCCGTCGACGGGCGAGCCCCCGAGCACGACCTCCGCCCCCTGCTCACGCCCCTGCTCCACGAAACCGTGCACGCGATCGCGGTGCTCGGGCGAGATCAGGGAGCCCATCTGGGTCTCCTCGTCCAGTGGGTCGCCGACCTTCACCGCCGCGGCCTTCTCCGCGAACGCCGCCACCACCGAGTCGTAGATCGGCTTCTCGACGAGCACGCGCGACCGCGCCTCGCAGCTCTGCCCCGCCGCGTAGTAGATCGCCCACACCGAGCTGGGAACGGCGTCCGCGAGGTCCGCATCCGCAAAGACGATGTTCGGGCTCTTGCCGCCCAGCTCCAGCGTGATCCGCTTCAGCGTCGGCGCGGCGAGCCGCATGATCTCGCTTCCCGTTGCCGTCGAGCCGGTGAACGCGACCTTGTCCACACCGGGATGGCCGACGAGGTAGCTGCCCGTGCCCGGGCCGTCGCCGGGGACGATGTTGATCACGCCCGCCGGGAAGCCCACCTCCGCAGCCAGCTCGGCGAGGCGCAGCGCGCTCAGCGGGGTTTTCGCGTCGGGCTTGAGGACGACCGAGCACCCGTGGTCGCAGCAACCGCCACGACGGCGAACGATACCCGGCGAACTTAGCGCCGGGCGCGCACGAACAGCACCGCGCGCTCGTCTCTTCGCGGCCACGCGCCAACCGTCGTCACGGGCCAGGCGAACTGCCGGCGGGCTGTCGACCGTGACCAGGGCAGCCGGGAAGGCCTTCGGGAGTGCGTCTCCCGACGTGCGTCCCGCGATCCAGTCGAGATAGAGGCGCTGGTCGCCGAGATCGAAGGCGTCGAGCGGGTTGGCGATCCACACGATCCGCCCGTCGAGTGCGAGTGCCTCGGCGTTGATGTCGTCCGCGAGAATCGGCGCGCTGCCCGACTCGAGGGCTGCGCGTGCGCGCAGCTTCTCTCCCGCACCGGGCGGAACCGGTGCACGGCCGAGGCCGATGGCCAGCACCCCCGCGAGGCACGCGGCGAGCACAGCCGTCACGAAGCGCGGCGGATGGAAGCGCCACTCGCGCGAGCCCGTGAGCCAGGCGGCGGCCGGGGTGGCTGCGAACAGCACGAGCCACACGGCGTTCCGTCCGGCCTGGATGGTCATCGCCGCGAGACCGGTGAGCGCCACGAGCTCCCAGAACCTGGGCCTGGAGGCAAGCGCCGCGATCACGAGCGGGATGCCGGCGACGAGGAACGCGAGGTCGAGCGGCATGTCGAGCGACAGCGGCGCCCAGAGCCCTTCGTGCCCGACGGCCGCCTCGCTGCCGATCACGCCGTGGTAGTAGCGACGCGTGTCGAGCAGCGACGGCGTGAGCAATACCGCTCCGAGCGATGCGACGAGCACGGCGATGGCCGTCACCGGCGTCCGGCGTACCCTGTGCAGGAGCAGGTACGAGCCGGCGACGGCGACGCCCACGAGCACGCCCCCGTGGAGGTTCGACCAGAGAGCAAAGAGCGGAGGCAGAAGCCAGACGGCCTCCGACGGCAGTCGCGCCTGGTTGCGGAGAATCAGCACCAGGACGGGGAAGAGCGCCAGCGAGAAGAGCTGGCCGCGGACGATCAGGAGCGACTGCGCCGCGGCCACTCCCACGAGCAGCAGCACGAGCGCGGAGGGAGCATCGGCCGCGTCCGCCCGACGCATGTCCAGCGCCAGCGTCGCGATCGCCAGCGCGACAGCGCCGACAAGCGCGAGCACGAGACCCGCGGTCGCCGAGAGCCACCTCGAGCCCGTGGAAGGCGAGCTCCCCGAGCACCGGTGCGTTCTCCCAGCCGACCGACGGCGCAGCCGCGTAGGGAACACCCGCAGGAATGCGGCCGAGCTCGGCGATCTCGCGGCCGAGAGCAGCCAGCCAGTGCGCGTCGGCGCCGATCGACGCCACGAGGGCACAGAACGAGACGACGAACGCGCCTGCCAGCCACGTGAGCCGCGGCGATGACGGGGACAGCGGGTTCACCCCGTTGTTATCGGCCGCGAGCGGCCGAATCTTCAGCTGAGCCGTCTAACGGCTAGGAGACGAACTCGACGCGGACGGGGCGTTCGTACGCACCGAGAGCCTCGGCGCGCCGCAACAGCTCCTCGACCGCCGCCCGACCCTCTTCGCCGTAGTCGCACGTCAGGTCGTTGACGTACATGCCGACGAAGCGGTCTGCGAGGTGCGGCTCGAGACCGCGGCTGAACTCCATCGCGTAGGCCATCGCCTCGTTTCGATTGTCGAGGCCGGTGCGGATCGAATCCTGGAGCACCGTCGACAGCTCCGCGAGCACGCTCGTCACCGAGATCGCGCCGGGCGACGTTGGCGCCGAGCGGCAGCGGCAGTCCGGTCTCCAGCAGCCACCACTCGCCGAGGTCGAGCACCTTCTCGAGGCCCTCGTCCGCGTAGGTCAGCTGACCCTCGTGGATGATGAGCCCCACGTCCGCATCGCCCGCCTTCACCTCGTCGAGGATCTGGTCGAACGGCACCTCGCGGTAGCGGAAGTCGCCGATCGCCATGCGCAGGACGAGGAATGCCGTGGTCATACGGCCAGGCACGGCGATCTCGAGGTCCGCGAGGTCTTCCAGCGCGAGCGGCTCCCGCGACACGACGATCGGGCCGTAGCCGGCGCCCATGCTCGCGCCGTGCGGCAGCAGGACGTAGCGGTCCTGGACGAACGGGTACGCGTGGAGCGAGATGGCGGTCGTCTCCAGCCGCCCCTCGAGGGCCCACTCGTTCAGCGTCTGGATGTCGCGCAGGACGTGCTCGAACTCGAAGCCGCGCCGATCGACGCGGCCCGAGGCGAGCGCCCAGAACATGAAGGCGTCGTCGGCGTCCGGGCTATGGCCAAGGCGGATCTGCATGGGCGCTCGACCCTAGCAGCCCCCACGCAAGCCGGGTGCACCAAGGAGGGTCTACATCTCGTGCAGGAAGCGGCGCTCGAGCTTGGGGAGGATCTCCTGGCGCGTGAACGGCGTCACCTTGACGTCGATGCCCTCCTCCTCCAGCACCCGCACCTCGTCCTCGAGCGCCTCGTTCGCGTGTTCGAGAGCATCGTCCAGCTCGTAGCCCGCGAAGATGACGTCGTCGGCCTTCGGCTCGTCCGTCGGCCGGTGCTCCGGGTCGATCGCGCGCCCCACTGCCCAGGAACCGTCCTCCAGCCACTCGATCCACAGGACGACCGGCTCCGGCACGCCGCCGTCGTCAAGGCCCGCTACAACACGCTCGGCAAAGCGCCTGGACGGCGAGGCCCCGCGCATGGGGCAAGGATACAATCGCCCCGTGGCGTCGGCTCGGCGATTTCATTCGCAATCTCTTCGCCACGACGAAGAGCTCGAACGAGCGCATCGCCGCCTACATCGTCCGCGAGCACGACCGCGGTCGAACGCTCGAGGACATCCTCGACGACCCGTACGTGGTCAACCGCTGCAGCCCGGCGGAGATCGCCCGCGTGATGGAACGACCCGAGGTCGTGAAGGCGCTCGGCGGGGACATCAGCCGCGGCGAAGGCCGCAGCGGACGCTCAGAGCTCCAGCTGAAGGAAGCGCGCACCGGGCACCGGGTTCTCGGTGTACGGCTCGATCTCTCGGAAGCCCAGCCGCTCGTAGAGCGCTTGGGCTTCGTTCATGGAGGGCAGCGTGTCGAGCCGCATCCGCCGGTACCCGATCTCCCGCGCCTCGGCGATGACGGCCTCGGCCAGCGCGCGGCCGAGCCCGAGACCGCGCTGCGTGGGCCGGACGTAGAGCCGCTTCATCTCACACGTCTCGAGATCGAGCCTGCGGAGAGCCACGCAGGCGACGATGCCGTCCTCGGCTCGCGCAACCAGCAGGCAGCCGTCGGGCGGCACGTAGTCACCGGGAAGCTCTGCCAGCTCGCGGTCGAATCCCTGGAAGCAGAGATCGACGCCGAGCGACTCCTGGTACTCGACGAACAGCCGGCGGACGGCCTCCGACGTCGTCAGGGCTCGCGGCGTGCTCGATCGCGGGCGATGTCTGCACCGAGGCGAAGAGTAGGCTCTGAGCGGTGCGCGTCGAGATCCACTACTGCCCTACCTGATCGGGCTACGACGAACGGGCCGCGAGTCTCGTGGCCGAGCTCATCGCCGAGGGCTACGACGCCGAGGCGATTCCAGGCGGCAGGGGCCAGTACGACGTCATCGCGGACGGTCAAGCCCGTGTTCTCGAAGCAGGAGCTGGGCCGCTTCCCCGAGGACGGCGAGGTGCTCGCGCTGTTGAGCTAGACGGCGAGCGCAGCAGGCAGCTCGCGCAGCGACTCGATCCGGCCCGCCTGCTCCGGAAAGCGACCGGCGCGATCGATGAGGATCGCCCGCATCCCGCACGCCCGCGCGCCTTCCACGTCGTCCTCGAGCGAGTCGCCGACCATGACGGCGTCAGCGGCCTCGACCTCGAGCAGCTCGAGCGCGGCCGCGAAGATCAGCGGGCTGGGCTTCACCTTCCCGTGGCTCCCGGACGAGATCCACGCGTCGACCTCGATCCCGAAGTGACGGACGAACGCGTCGAGGTCGCGGCTCGTGTTCGAGACGAGGCCGACCTTCAGGCCCTGCTTCTTCAGCTCGGCGAGCACGGGCACGACGTCGTCGTAGAGCTCGAAGTGCCTCGCATGCTCCCAGCGGCTCACGATCTCGCCTGGCGACGATCCCGACCTCGAGTCCCTCGCCGCCCATGCCGCGGACGATGTCCTCCGTAAAGCGGATCCAGACCTCCTCGTCGTGGTCGAGCTCGGGGTGCCGCTCGAGATCGTCGACGGCGGTGGCCCGCGCATCCGCGTACCGGTCGATGTCGAGCCGCAGGCCGTGCGCCTCGCCTAGCGCCCGGTAGGCGTCCGGACCGAGCTCTGGCCCGGGCCGGACGAGCGTGAAGTCGACGTCGAGGAGAACTGCCAGCGGACGGGCCACGCGCCGCCGAGGATAGCCTCGGCACGTGGAGGCAGAGTCCGGTCGACTGCGTGGCGCCCGCGCGCTGCACGCCTTCCGTAGCCGCGACTTCCGGCTGCTCTGGTCGGCGCGGACGGTGTCCCTGGTCGGCGACGGCGCGTTCCTCATCGCGCTCGGCTGGCGGACGACGACGCTCACGGGCTCGGCGACGTCGCTCGCGATCGTGCTGATGGCGCACAGCGCCGCCCTGCTGACGACCGTGCTGATCGGCGGCGCGCTCGCCGATCGCTACTCGCGGCGGATGCTGATGATCTGCTCGGATCTCGCGCGCGTCCTGATCATGGGTGCACTGGCCTTGCTCGACGCCTCAGGCCACCTGTCCTTCGGCTTGCTGCTCGCACTCGCGGTCGGGCTTCGGGCTCGCGGACGGCTTCTTCTACCCCGCCGCAGGCGGGATCGTGCCGCTCGTCGTGGAGTCGCACGAGCTCGCGTCGGCCAACACGCTGATCGGCATCTCCCGCCAGGCGTCGTTCGTGATCGGCCCTGCGCTCGCCGGCTCGATCTACGGCGTCGCGGGCTCGGCGGCGGTCTTCGGCCTCAACTCGATCACGTTCCTCGTCTCGGCGGCACTACTCGTGCCGGCACGACCGCGCTCGTTCGAGCGCGAGCCGAGCGAGGGCACGTGGAAGTCGATCGTCGAAGGCATGCGCTACGTCGCGGGCGTGCCGTGGCTGTGGGTAGGGATCGTCGTCACGTCCGTCGTGCTGATGGTGGCGATGGCGCCGTTCCAGGCGCTCGCGCCGACCTTCGTCTCCGAGCAGTTCGGCAAGGGCGTCGGCGCCTACGGTCTCCTCTTCGCCTTCGAGGCGGCGGGGATGACGATCGGCATGATCGCGTTCGGCCAGATCAACCCCGCAGACGCATCGGATCTGGCAGATCTTCGGCTTCCTCGCTCTGAACGACGTGTTCGCCGTGGCCATGACACTGCAGGAGTCGTACGAGGTGGCCGCGGCGCTCATGGTCGCCCGCGGGGTGCTCATCGGCTACGCGATCGGCGTCTGGGCGACGCTGATGATGGAGTGGGTCCCGGAGGGCAAGCTAGCCCGTGTGACGAGCCTCGACTTCTTCGGCGCCATCGGCCTCCTGCCGGTCGGGTATGCGCTCACGGCTCTCGTCTCGCAGACTGTCGATGCGGCGACGATCCTCACCGTCGGCTTCGCGCTCGCCGGCTTCCTCTGGGCCGTCCCGCTGCTCGTGCGCAGTGTGCGCAAGGCTGCGTGACTGCTCGGTAAATCGGGGTGCCCAGATTTGAACTGGGGACCTCTCCGACCCGAACGGAGCGCGCTACCCGCCTTCGCGCGGGGGAACCCATGGTTCCCCCGCGAGCCCCCTCCTCAACAGAGGCAATCGGGGTGCCCAGATTTGAACTGGGGACCTCTCCGACCCGAACGGAGCGCGCTACCAGGCTGCGCCACACCCCGATGAATACAGCTTATCGCCCGGCCAAACTCGTTCCGCTCGGAAGTCGCCAGCTTCCGAGCGAAATACAGGCTGCGCCACACCCCGAGCGCTCACAGGTTAGCGGCAACACTTTCGGCGCTCGATTGGAACAGACACGTACCGAGTCCCCGGCTACCGTCGAGACATGAACGTCGTCAGCCTCATCGGCAACCTCGCCACGGACGTCGAGCTGAAGGCTGTCGGCGATGGAAAGCAGGTGGCCGGCTTCCTGCTCGCGATCAACAGGCCCTCCAAGGACGCCGGCGCGGACTTCGTCCACGTCAGCGTCTGGGACCGCCAGGCCGAGCTCTGCACCGAGTATCTCGGCAAGGGCAAGCGGGTCGGGATCGAGGGTCGTCTCCGCAGCCGCTCCTGGGACGCCGAAGACGGAAGCCGGCGCAGCGCGCTCGAGGTCGTCGCCGGCCGTGTCGAGTTCCTCTCGCCACCGGAAGGAGGTGCGGCAACGGACGCTGACATCCCCTTTGCAGCGGCGGCTGCCTAGACCTCCGAGGCATACACTGGCCCGCGTGGCGCACCGGGACGAGATCCTCGCCTTCGCAGACGAGCTGCTCGACGTGGCCTCGTATCCGGACTTCGGGCCGATCGGCCTGCAGGTGGTCGGTGCCGACGAGGTGACCACGATCGCCTGCGGCGTGTCTTCGTCGCGAGCGCTGTTCGAGCACACGGCCGCGCTCGGAGCCCAGATGGCGATCGTTCACCACGGTCTCTTCTGGGACCGGGATCCCCGCGTGGTCGACGCGAGGATGAAAGGCCGGCTGAAGGCGCTCATCGACGCCGACATCACGCTTGCCGCGTACCATCTCGCACTCGATGCGCACCCGGAGCTGGGCAACAACGCCCTGCTCGCCCGCGAGCTGGGAGTCGAGCTCGGACTCGGTGTTCGACGTCGGGCACGGTGGCTCGCTCAGCCGAGCCTCTGAGTCCGGACGCCTTCACCGCGCGGGTACGGGACGTACTGGGCGGACGTGAACCGCTGGCCTTCCAGTACGGGCCGGACGAGATTCGGCGCGTGGCGATCGTGTCCGGCGGCGCTGCTGGGCTACTCGCTGCCGCCGCGGCAGCCGGCTATGACGCCTTCCTCACCGGCGAGCCGGCCGAGCCGTCGATGATGGCGGCACGAGAGCTCGGCATTCATTTCATCGCCGGCGGGCACTATGCGACCGAGCGGCTGGGGGTCCAGGCACTCTCGCGCCGGCTTGCCGAGCAGTTCTCTCTCGACTGGCATTTCATCGAGCTGACGAATCCCGTTTGAGACGTCTCGCGCCGTTGCGCTGCGGGCAGGTCCCGGAGTATGCTCAGAGCGATGACTGTCTCTGCGGCGCGGGCCCGGTGAGTCCCGCGACACGAACCCACGTGCATCGGCGTGAGCCCGCGCGAGCCTCGACGGCCGCCGGGCTTTTTTCATGCTGCGATCACCTGAAGGAGGAACGATGCCCAATCATCTGACGCCGGAAGAGCTGTCCAAGGAGGTCGGCATGGAGCGGGAGGACGTCATCCGCTTCTGCGTGGAAGAGGGCGTGCCGATCTACCAGGGCAAGATCGACAAGACACTCTTCCAGGCGCAGCTCGAGGCAACGGCGGCGAAAGCCGGCTAGCGCTTCTTCGCGGCGACCTTCTTGCGGGCGGGTGCCCGCTTGGCCGCAGGCTTCTCCGCAGGCGCCTTGCGCTTCTTCGCGTCCGCCACGCTCTTCCGCAATGCCTCCATGAGGTCGATGACCGGAGCCTCGACTTCCTCTTCGGCCTCGGGCTTGGCGGGCGGGGCGCCCTTGAGCTTCTCCTCGAGCAGCTTCTCCAGGTCGCGCCGGTACTCGCTGACGAGCTCGTTCGGGTCGAACTCGCCCGCGAGGCTGTCGATCACCTGTAGCGCGAGGGCGACTTCCTGCTTCTTCGTCTTCACGTCACTGACCGCTTCGACGATCTCCGCATCCGAGTAGACGTCCTCGCCGACGAACAGCGTCTCGAGGACGAGCGCGTTGTCCTGCACGCGAATGAGCGCCAGCTTCTCCTTACCGGCAAGGACGAAGCTCCCGAGCGCCGCCGTCTTCGTCTCACGCATGGCCTCGAGGAGCAGCACGTACGGGCGTCGCTGCGCGCCGGCGCTGGCGGGAACGAGAAAGTACGTGCGGTCGTAGTAGATCGGGTCGACGTCGCCCGCCGGCACGAAGCTCCTGATGTCGATCGCGCGAGACGTCGTGTCGCGGTCGATCGCCTCGAGATCCCCGTCCTCGACGATCACGAACTCGCCCTTCGAGACCTCCCAGCCACGCACGATCTCGTCCGGGCCGACCTCCCGGTCGTGCGTGGGGCACCAGCGCTTCTGCTTGATCGGCGTCTTGCACTCGCGGTGCAGGAGCCGGAAGGACACGTCGGACTGGCGCGCAGCCGGTTTCGTCGCGGGGGCAAGTCCCACGGGGATCGTGACCAGCCCGAAGCTGATCGCACCGTTCCAAGTCGTTCGCATGGAGAAAAGTCTAGTCGGGGATGTCCGTTCTTCTTTCCCCACTCCTCGATCCCTGCAACATTTCCGTCATGAATGCGCAGCAGCGGACGATCGTCAGGCTCTGGCGCGACGCCGTCGCCTCCGGACGCCCCGATCCGCTCTACCTCGCCGAGGGTGACGGCGAGTGGACGCCCGTGCCCCTCGCAGAAGCAGCCAGGCGGGTGGACGAGCTCGCCAACGGCCTGCTGGCGCTCGGTATCCGCAAGGGCAACGGGTTCGGCATTCTCGGCGGGACGCGTGTCGAGTGGTGCCTCTTCGACTTCGCGCTCGCGCTCGTGGGCGGCGTCACCGCCCCGATCTACGCCAACTCGTCGCCCGAGGACTGCCGCTATGTGCTGAGCCACTCCGACGCCGTCGGTGTGCTCGTCGAGGACGACGAGCAGCTGCAGAAAGTCGAGTCGGTGCGCGGCGAGCTGCCGGGCCTGCGCCACGTCCTGACGTTCGCCGACCTCGAGGAGCTGGCCACCCGGGGCCGGGAGCACGCGAGCGAGCACCCCGACGCTCTCGCGCAGGCCGAGGCCGAGGTCGGCGAGGACGACCTCTTCACGTTCATCTACACGTCGGGCACGACCGGGCCGCCGAAGGGCTGCAAGATCCTCCACCGCAATTACTACGAGATGGCGAAGGTCATCCACGAGATGGCCGACGTCTTCCAGAAGGACGACCTGCTGCTGCTCTATCTGCCGCTCGCACACAACTTCGGCCGCCTGACGCACCTCCTGGCGCCGATGGCCGGCTACACGATCGCCTTCTGCGCCGATCCGTATGCCGTCGCCGATGCGCTGCCCAAGGTCAGGCCCACGGTCTTCCCGAGCGTGCCGCGCCTCTACGAGAAGGTGCACACGGCCGTCGTCGCCAGGTTCGACGAGGCCACCGGTGCTCGCCGAAAGCTCATCGACTGGGCGCTCGACGTGGGGCGACGCGTGAGCGTGCTGCGCCAGCAGGGCCGGCCCATCCCGCGGGGGCTCGCCATCCAGCATCGCCTCGCCGACCGGCTCGTGTACTCGAAGGTGAAGGAGCGCCTGGGAGGGCGACTGCGCCGCGCCGTCTCGGGCGGTGCGCCACTCGCCGTCGAGATCCTCGAGTTCTTCCACGCGCTCGACATCCTCATCCTCGAGGCGTACGGCCTGACGGAATGCACCACCGGGGCGACGTCGAACCGCGAGGACAGCTTCAAGTTCGGCACCGTCGGCAAGGCGCTGCCGGGCTGGGAGCTGAAGCTCGCGGACGACGGCGAGCTCTTCATCCGCAGCCCGACCGTCTTCGCCGGCTACTACAAGGACGATGAGGCGACGGCGGCGATCCTCGGCGCGGACGGCTGGCTCGCGACCGGCGACATCGCCACGATCGACGAAGAGGGCTTCGTCACGATCACCGACCGCAAGAAGGACATCCTCGTCACCGCGGGCGGCAAGAACGTCGCGCCGCAAAACCTCGAGAACGAGCTGAAGACGTCACGGTACGTCTCGCAGGCGCTCGTCGTCGGCGACCGGCGGCCGTACGTCGCCGCGCTGATCACGCTCGATCCGGTCGAGATCGCAGGATGGGCCCAGAAGCACGGACTCGACGGCGACCTCGTCACGCTGTCCAGGCATCCCGACGTCCGCGAGCTCGTGCAGGGCATCGTCGACGACGTGAACGCTCCCCACTCCCGCTTCGAGCAGATCAAGCGCTTCACCGTCCTGTCGCGGGACTTCTCGATCGAGGAGGGCGAGGTGACGCCGACGCTGAAGCTGCGGCGAAAGATCTGCCAGGAGCACTTCGCCGCGGAGGTCGCGGCCTCTACGACTCGAGCTGGCTAGAGGATTCTTCGGGCGCCGACGTACGTCGCGGCGTACCAGCTGTCGGACAGGCTGGAGATCTTCACGACGTCGCCCGTGTGCGGCGCGTGGATGAACTGGCCACCGCCGATGTAGATCCCAGCGTGGCCGAGCCCGTTGAAGAAGACGAGGTCGCCGGGGGCGAGCTGATCGTACGAGACGGGTACGCCGTAGTTGTACTGCGACGCAGCATGGTGAGGTAGCGACACACCCACCTGCGCGTACACGTACATGATGAGGCCGGAGCAGTCGAAGCCCGAGGGCGAGGAGCCGCCCCAGACGTACGGGATGCCCAGGTACTGCATGGCGATGCCGACGACGCCGCCGTAGCGCGACGGCGGCGCGATGGCCGCGTCGGGCGTCTCCACGGCAGCGCCGATCACGGCCGTGTCGATGCCCTGCTGAATCACAGCCTCCTGGCTGGCCAGCCGCGCTGCAGCCTGTTGGCGCAGGATCTCCTGCTGGCGCGCCTCCTCTCGCTTGATCTGCTCGATCTCGCTGCGGATCGAAGAGAGGAGCTGCTGCCGCTCCGCGAGGCCGGCCTCGATCTCGCGCTTGGCCGCGGCCCGCGCGGCGACGACCTGCTCCTGGCTCGCGCGAGCGCGCTTCAACTGCTCGCCGCGAGCAACGACCTCGGTGCGGAACCGCTTGACCTCCCCCAGCACCTGGGTGTCTTCCTGTGACACGCGGTCGATGGTGTCCAGCCGGTTGATGAGATCCTCGAAGCTCGTACTGCCCAGGAAGACCTCCAGCGTCGACGTCGAGTCACCGCCGACGTAGAGGTCGCGCAGCCGGCTGGCCAGGCGGCTCTGGGCGATCTTGAGGTTCCCACGCGCGACGCCGATCTGGCGGTGGTTCGACCGCAGGTCGGCCTTGATCGCGTCGAGCTGGATCGTGGCGGCGTTGTACGCCTCGATCGACTGCCCGAGCTCCGCGTCGAGCGCCTCGATGTCGGCCAGCACTCCCTGGGCTTCGGCCTGCTTATCCTCGATGCGGTCTGCAAGCGCCGGACCAGCACCGATCAGCGCGACGCCAATGGCGACGAAGAGGAGCCCTGCGAGGGTCACACGACGACCCGTCGAGCGGGCTCGCGTTGCGCGCAACCGAGGGCGCACCGGGAGGGGCCGGTACGTCACTGGCGCGGGACCCTACCAGGCTCCCCGGACGCGTGCAACCGTCAACTGCGCCCCTGTCCGCAAGAAAATGGCTGCAAAACAGGCTTTCCGTTCGTCTACGTGGCCTCGAGTCCTCTGATACGGTCACCCCGCGGTGCAGCGGAAACTCCCAGCCGCGCGACTTGTGATGCTGCTCGTCGTCGGCGCGTTACTCGGGCTGCCCGCAGGCGGGCTCGCCCAGTCCCCCGACACGCTTCGCGCCCGCGGTGCCGAGCTCGGCGCCGCGGAGCAGCAGGCTCGACTCGAGCTCTTCGCCCTCGAGTCCAGGCTCGGCCGCGCGGAAGCGGCACTGGCCGGCATCCAGTCACGGCTCACCGCCCTGGAGCGGCAGCGCACGTCGTCGCGGAGACAGCTGGCCGCGGCCCGGCGCACGCTGGCGGAGGCCGAGCAGCGGCTCGCCGACCTGGTGCGCACGCTCTATGTGTCGGAACGACCCGATGTGCTGGCCGTCTTTCTCGGCGCCGCGACGCTCGAGGACGCAATCGACGGAGTCGACAGCCTCCACCGAGCCGCCGACGCCACGAGCGGCGTGCTCGACGAGGCTCAGGCCGCCCGAGTCCGGGTGGCCGCGCTCCTACGGAGGCAGACATCGAGGCGCACGGAGCTGCGGCAACTGGGCGCCGCAGCAGCCTCCCGCACGGCTGAGCTCGCAGGCGCCAGGGCCGACCGGCTGAGCTACATCTCTCAGCTTCAGGCCGAGCAGGTGCTCAACCAGCAGCAGATCGCGGAAGCCGTAGCGGCGGCCGAAGCGGCGCAGGCAGCTGCGACCGTGGAGACGGCCGTCGCCGAGACGGCGCCCAGCATCAGCTCGATCGGCGCGCAGGCGGTCATCACGGAACCGCCGCCCACGCCCGAGCCACAGCCCCAGCCGCAGCCCTCGCCGCAGGCGCCGCCGGCTCAGACGGGCAAGACGCTCACCGTGGTGGCCACCGCCTACAGCAGCCGCGGCACGACGGCGACAGGCATTCCCACCGGGCCGGGCATCGTGGCCGTCGACCCGACGGTGATCCCGCTCGGCACGCGCATGACGATTCCCGGCTACGGCGAGGCTGTCGCCGCCGACACGGGCAGCGCGATCAAGGGCCTACGGATCGACGTCTGGGTGGCGACGGCGGCCGAGGCGGCGCAGTGGCAGTGGCAGCCCGTGACGATCACGCTCCACTGAGCAGCGCCTCGAGATCGTCTTCTGTGAGCAGTGCCACGCCCGAGCGCTGAGCCTTCGTGAGCTTCGAGCCGCCGGGCTCCTCGCCCACGACGAGACCGGTCGTCTTCGTCGACACCGAGTCGGTGACCTTCGCGCCGAGCTCCTCGAGCGCCGCCTTCGCCTGGTCGCGCGAGTACGCCTCGAGCGTGCCCGTGATGACATAGGTCTGGCCCGAGAGCGCGCCCTTCGACTGGCTTCGTCCTCGTCGCCCGTCTCGAATCGCAAGCCCGAGATCCGCGGAGCTCCTCGACCAGCCGCAGGTTCTCGTCCTCTGCAAACCATTCGGCGACGAGCTCGGCCCGGTCGGAGCCGATCCCCTCGACCTGCTCCAGCTCCTCCTGCGATCGCCGCCTGCGAGCCGGTCCGACATTGCCGAAGTGGTGGCGAGGTTGCGCGCGAGCACCCAGCCGATCTTCGGGATGTTGAGGCCGAGCAGCACGCGGTAGAACGGCTGCGCCTTCGATGCCTGGATCGCCGCGACGGCGTTGCCGGCCGAGATCTCCGCGTAGCCGTCGAGCTCCGCGCAGCTGCTCCGGCGTCAGTCGGTAGAGGTCCGGCATCGACCGCAGGAGCCCCTCGTCCCAGAGCCGGCGGACGAATCTGCTCCCCGACGCCCTCGATGTCCATCGCCGCCTGCACCCAGTGGATGAGCGTCTCCAGGCCGCGCGAGGGGCAGGCGCGGTTGGGGCAGCGGTGCATGACCTCGCCCTCGGGCTTGACGATCTTCGCGCTCGCAGAGCGGGCAGCGCTCGGGCATCCGGAACGGCTTCGAACCACGCGGATGCGGCAGCACGGGCGCGACGACCTGCGGGATCACGTCACCCGCTCGCTGGACGACGACGATGTCGCCTTCGCGCAGGTCCTTGCGCGTGATGTCGTCTTCGTTGTGGAGCGTCGCCGCGGAGACCGTCACGCCGCCGACCGCCACCGGCTCCAGCTCCGCCCACGGGTTCAGCGCCCCGGTGCGACCGACGCGGATGTGGACGCGGAGCAGCTTCGTCTGGGCGCTCATCGGCGCCCACTTGTAAGCCCGTGACCAGCGCGGCCGGCCGTGGAGAGCGCCGAGCCGACGCTGCTGGTCGAGCGAGTCGACCTTGATCACGATGCCGTCGATCTCGTAGTCGAGCTCGGCACGGCGGCCCTCCCAGCGGCGGCAGCGCCTGCTACCTCCTCGGCGCTCTCCACGTCGCTCCGCGTGGGGATTCGTCGGGAAGCCGTGTGCCCGCAGCCACTCGAGCATCTCGCACTGCGTCGGCGAAGCGACGACACCTTCGACGCTGCCCACGCCGTAGAACCAGACCGCCAGCGGACGAGTCGCCGAGATCTTCGGGTCAGCTGGCGAACCGAGCCGGCCGCGGCGTTGCGGGGATTCGGTGCGGGCTTCTTCCCTTCCTCGATCTGCCGCTCGTTGAACGCTCGGAAGCCGGAGAGCGGCAGATACACCTCGCCTCGCACCTCGAGCGACGGCGGGCGGCTTCGTGTGTCCTCGCATGCGGGCCAGCGGGATCGCGCGGATCGTGCGGAGGTTCGGCGTGATGTCCTCGCCGCGGACGCCGTCCCCGCGGGTCGCGCCGCGCACGAGTACGCCGTCCTCGTAGTGAGCGTTGACGGCCAGACCGTCGATCTTCGGCTCGATGACGTACGCGACGGGCTCGTCCGTGGCGAGCCGCTTGCGGACGTCGTCGGTCCACTTGTAGAGCCATTCGTCGGTCGTGATCTTGTCGAGCGAGCCCATCTGCTCGAGGTGTCGCACCTTCTGGAAGCGGTCGGACGGGCTGGCGCACCAACGCGGTGGGTCGGAGAGTCGTCGTGAGCAGCTCCGGATGCGCCGCCTCGAGCTCCACGAGCTCGTCGTACAGCCGGTCGTACTCCGCGTCGGTCATCACTGCGTCGTCCTCGAGGTGGTACGCGATCGACGCCCGGTTGAGCTCGGCGCGCAGCTCGGCCGCTCGCGTTCGCCTTAGAGGACGGCAAGTAGCTCCTCCGCGTGGCGAATCAGGACATCGGGCTCCTCGCGCGCGAGAGCATCCGCGCCGTGGATGCCTCCCCAGGCGACCGCGACCGCGTATACGCCGGCAGCCTTCGCCGCGCGCACGTCGAACGGGGAGTCGCCGACGTACGCAGCGTCTTCGGGTGAGGCGTCCATGCGCGCAAGCGCCTCGAGGATCGGGTCCGGATCCGGCTTGTGGCGCTCCGTGTCCTCGGCGCCGATGACGACCTCGAAGTTCGCTTCCAGACCGGGGAGCTGGTCGAAGGCCAGCTGGACCGTGGCGCGCCGCTTCGCCGTGACGATCCCCAGCCGGCGGCCCTCGGCGCGCAGGCGCGGCAGTACCTCCACCACCTCCCAGAACGCTTCCAGCTCGTCGTGCAGCGGCTCGTTGTGCTCGCGATACGCCGCCACGAGCTCGTCGACGCGTTCCGGGTCGAGCGCCCGCATCTGCGCCGTCAGGCCTGGCCCGCCGACGGCTGCCGTCAGGACGGCTTCCGGGATGTCGCGCTCGAGCACGGTCTTGGCGGCATGCTTCATGGAGGCCACGATCATCGGCCCCGAGTCGATCAGCGTGCCATCGAGGTCGAACAGGCAGACGGGAAAGCGCACGCGCCTGATCGTATTCAGCGGTCAATAGCCCACGGCGACGAGGTAGAGGCCCCAGGGTGGCGCCGTGGCGCCGGCGTCCGGCCGCGACCCACCGTCGAGCAAGCGAGCGATCTCCTCGGGCCGCCGGTCGAGCATCGTGCCGACGAGCGTGCGCACCATGTGCCGCAGGAACGAGTCGGCGGTGATCTCGAAGTCGAGATGTTCGCCCCGCTCGTGCCAGGAGGCGTCGAGAACGCGCCGCACGAAGACGTCGTGCTGGGTCTCGGTGGGCGTGAAGGCGCGGAAGTCGTGCTCGCCGACCAGCAGGTCGGCGGAAGCGGCGAGCGCGTCGAGGTCGACCCGGCGGGTATACCACCAACTCCTGCGAACCTCGAGCGGCGATCGCTCGCGCCGACGGTAGATGCGGTAGCGATAGCTGCGGGAGCGGGCCGAGTGACGGGCGTGGAAGTCTGCCGGCACCTCCTCGGCCGCCACCACTGCCACGTCATCGGGTAGCAGCGTGTTCAGCGCCTCGGCGGCTCGCTCGACGGGCGGGCCGCCGCCGAGATCAGCGCTGACGACGTTCCCCAGCGCGTGCACGCCCGTGTCGGTCCGCCCGGCGACTGCGGTGTTCTCTGCAACGGAGAAAAGCGAGCGCAGCGCCTCCACGACGACACCCTCGACCGTGCGCAGCTCGGGCTGCGCCGCCCAGCCGTGAAAGTCCGTACCGTCGTATTCGAGCGTGAGCTTCAGCCTCACGCGGGGAGTCTGTCCGAAGTGCTAGGTCGCGGCGGTCGCTTCGACCGGCTCTTCTTCGCGGGCCACCGGCGCACGCAGGACTGGCGCACGCGGCACGTGGTCGACGAACTCGAGGTAGGCCATCGGTGCGGAGTCGCCCGGGCGCGGGCCGATCTTGACGATGCGCGTGTAACCGCCCGGACGATCAGCGAAGCGCGGCGACACCTCGGAGAAGAGCTGGTGCACCACTTCTTGCGAGCGCAGGAAGGCGAGCGCCTGGCGGCGGGCGTGGATGTCGCCGCGCCGGCCAAGCGTGACCATCTTCTCGGCGAACGGACGCACGCCCTTCGCCTTGGCGACCGTCGTCTTCACGCGGCCGTGGACGATCAGCGAGCCGGTGAGGTTCGCGTAGAGCGCCTTGCGGTGGGCCGCGTCGCGGCCCAGCTTCTTCCCGGCTCGCTGGTGCCTCATTACGAGAGCGGCTCCTCGCCCCGCAGCGTCAGACCGTGACCGGCGAGCGTCTCCTTGACCTCTTCGATCGACTTGCGGCCGAAGTTCGGGATCGCCGCCAGCTCGACCTCGGTCTTCGTGACCAGGTCGCCGATCGTCTCGATGCCGACGCGCTTCAGGCAGTTGTACGAGCGGACGCCGAGCTCGAGCTCCTCGATCGGGAAGTTCTCCATCCCGTGGGCCAGCGACGGCTCCGCGGCTGCCTCGGCAGGAACCTCTCCGAAGCCCTCGATGCTGTCGATGTCCGTGAAGATCGCCAGCTGCCGGATGAGAATCTCGGCACCCTGGCCGATCGCCTCGCGCGGATCGATGGACCCGTCCGTCGTCACGTCGAGGATGAGCTTGTCGTAGTCGGTGCGCTGACCGACACGTGCGGCCTCGACGTCGTAGGCGACGCGCCGTACGGGCGAGAAGATCGAGTCGATGGGGATGACGCCGATCGTGTGCTCCGAGCCGCGGTTCATCTCGGCCGGGACGTAGCCGCGCCCTCGGCCGACTCGTCATCGTCAACTCGAGCTTGCCCTTGTCGGCGAGGTGGGCGATCTCCAGCTCGGGGTTGAGGATCTCGAGGTCGGCGGGCATCTGGATATCGGCCGCCGTTACGGGGCCCGGGCCCTTCTTCTGGAGGCGCACCTCGATCTCCGGCGACTCTCCGTGGAGACGGCAGATGAGGTTCTTGAGGTTGAGGAGGATGTCCGTCACGTCCTCGCGCACGCCCGGCAGCGTCGTGAACTCGTGGGCAACGCCCTCGAGCTTCACGGACGTGACGGCCGCGCCCTCCAGCGACGAGAGCAGCACACGCCGCAGCGAGTTGCCGAACGTGTAGCCGAAGCCACGGTCGAGCGGCTCGATCGCGAAGATACCTCGCTTCTCGTCCACCTCCTCGTGGACGATGCGCGGGACCTGGAACTCCATGAGGCTGCTGCGGGTGGCCACGTTTCTCCTTCCTTCCTAGCGCGCGCTGGGCGCTACTTCGAGTAGAGCTCGACGATCAGCGACTCCTGCACCGGCGTGTCGATGTCGGCCCGGTCGGGCAGCTTGAGGATCTTGCCGGTGAGGCCGTCGTGATCGGCCTGGAGCCATGGCGCCACGGACGCGGTCAGGTCGGTCGCATCGCGAACGACCTGCTCGGCCGGGCTGCCGTTTTTGAGGTTGATGACATCGTTGGGCTTGACCTGGAAGCTCGGGATGTTGACGCGCCGGCCGTTGACCTGGAAGTGGCCGTGGCGCACGAGCTGCCGTGCCTGGGCGCGAGAGGCCGCGAAGCCGAGGCGGTAGATGACGTTGTCCAGTCGCGTCTCGAGCAGGCGCAGGAGGTTCTCGCCGCTGACGCCCGAGCCGCGGGCGGCCTTCTCGTAGTAGTTGCGGAACTGCTTCTCGAGCAGGCCGTAGTACCGGCGAGCCTTCTGCTTCTCGCGTAGCTGGAGCAGGTACTGCGACTGCTTGATCCGTCCGCGGCCGTGCTCGCCCGGCGGGTACGAGCGGCGCTCGATCGCGCACTTCTCCGTCAGGCAGCGCTCCCCCTTCAGGAAGAGCTTCATGCCCTCGCGGCGGCACAGCTTGCAGCTCGGTCCGGTGTATCTCGCCACTAGTTCCTCTTGCGCTTCTTGGGGCGAACGCCGTTGTGGGCCTGCGGCGTCACGTCGCGGACGCCGAGGATCTCGAGACCCGCCGCCTGCAACGAGCGGATCGCCGTCTCGCGACCCGAGCCGGGGCCGTTGACGAAGACCTCGACCTTCTGCAGGCCGTGCTCCATGCCCTTGCGGGCCGCGGCGTCGGCCGTCACCTGTGCGGCGAACGGCGTCGACTTGCGCGAGCCCTTGAAGCCGGCCGAGCCGGCGGACTCCCACACGATGACGTTGCCCTCCTTGTCGGTGAGCGCGACGATCGTGTTGTTGAACGACGACTTGATGTGCGCCTGGCCGATGGCGATGTTCTTCTTGACGCGCCGGCGGCCGCGCCCCTTCGCTGCCTTGCGTGGGGGTGCCACTACGTCGCCTTCTTCTTGCGCCCGACGCGTCTTGGCCGGGCCCTTCCGCGTGCGTGCGTTCGTCTTCGTGCGCTGCCCGTTGACTGGGAGCCCGCGCCGGTGGCGGATGCCGCGGTAGGCGCCGATCTCCTGGAGGCGCTTCACCGACTGCGACCGTTCACGCCGCAGGTCTCCCTCCACCTGGAGGCTCGCGTCGATGTGCCGCTGGAGCTTCGTCGTCTCCTCGTCCGTGAGGTCCTTGACCTTCGTCTCGGACGACAGGCCGAGGTCTTCGCAGACCTTGCGTGCCGTCGCCGGGCCGATGCCGTAGATGTACGTCAGCCCCACTTCGAGGCGCTTCTGATTCGGGAGGTTGACTCCGGCGATACGAGCCATGATGGTTCTCCTAACCCTGCCGCTGCTTGTGACGAGGGTTCGTGCAGATGACAAGCACGCGGCCGTGCCGCTTGATCACGCGGCAGCGCTCGCACATCGGCTTTACGGACGGTCGAACTTTCATCTCACCCCAGTGACAGACAAAGACACGGCGCAGCACGGCTGCGCCGCAGGTAGGCCCTATCGTAGCAAAACCCGTGTAGCCGTCAGCACTTTCGGGCCTTCGACCGTGATCGCGACCGTGTGCTCGAAGTGCGCGGCGAGCGACCCGTCGCGGGTCGAAATCGACCACCGGTCGTCGTGGACGCGGATGTCCGGGCCGCCGACCGTGATCATCGGCTCGATGGCGAGGGTCATGCCCTCGGCGAGCAGCGGCCCGCGCCCCGGCTCGCCGAAGTTGAGGATCTGCGGATCTTCGTGCATCGAGCGGCCGATGCCGTGCCCGGAGAGCTCGCGCACGACCGAAAACCCGGCTCCTTCGGCCACCTGCTGCACGGCGTGCGACACGTCCGAGAGGCGATTGCCCTCCTGGCACTGCTCGATTGCAGCATCGAGCGCCGCCTTGCATGCCTCGAGCAGCCGCTCGGTCTCTTCCGGGACCTCGCCCACGGGAAACGTGAAAGCCGAGTCGGCCACGAATCCCTGGAGCGTGACGCCGACGTCGGCGGAGAGGATGTCGCCTTCCTCGAGCGTGTACTCGCCCGGGATGCCGTGGACGATCATGTCGTTCGGCGAGAGGCACGTGGCGGCCGGGTAGCCGCGGTAGCCCTTGAACGTCGGCTCGCCGCCCTGGGAGAGGATGAACTCCTCCGCGAGGGCGTCGAGCTCGGCAGTGGTGACTCCGGCGCGGATGTTTTCGCCCAGCAGCGCGAGCGTGGCCGCGACGACCTCGCCTGCTGCGGCCATGACCTCGACCTCGGCCTGGGACTTGCGGATGATCACGCCGGCTCTCCCGCACGCGATGCCACGCGCTCGAGGGCTTCGACGATCTCGGACCACACCTCGTCGCGCGAGCGGTCGCCGTGGACGCCGACGACGATGCCGCGCGGCAGGTAGTAGCCGATTAACGGCGCCGTCTCGCGATGGAAGATCTCGAGCCGCTTGGCGATCACTTCGGGGCTGTCGTCCGTCCGCCCTTCTTCCTCGGCTCGCCGCGACGAGCCGCTCGCATGCACACGTCGTCGGGTATTTGGAGGTCGAGCACGAGGTCGAGTGGCCGGCCGAGCTCCTCCAGCAGCTCGCCGAGCGCCTCGGCCTGAGTCGTGTTGCGCGGAAAGCCGTCGAGCACGAACCCGTCCTGCGCGTCCTCTTCAGAGAGCCGATCGCGGATCAGCCGGATCGTGAGCTCGTCCGGGACGAGCGCGCCGGAGGCGAGGATGGGCTCGACCTCCTTGCCGAGGGGCGTTCCCGCCGCGATCGCCGAGCGAAACATGTCGCCCGTGGCGATGTGCGGAATCCCGTACTCGGAGGCGATTCGCGCCGCCTGCGTGCCCTTGCCGGATCCCTGGGGCCCCAGGATGAGGACGTTCAGCGACAACGCGCTACTTCAGGAAGCCTTCGTAGCTGCGCATCATCATCTGCGACTCCATCTGGCGCATCGTGTCCAGCGCGACACCCACCATGATCAGCAGCGACGTGCCGCCGAGGAAGTTCCTGGAGGACGCCGAGAAGTCGAAGAACTGGATGAGGAACGTCGGCACGACGGCCACGAGCGCGAGGTAGATGGCGCCGGGCAGCGTGAGCCGCGTGAGCACGCGGTCGAGGTACTGCGCCGTGGGCGGGCCGGGACGGATGCCCGGGATGTACCCACCGTGCTTGCGCAGGTTGTCGGCCTGGTCGATCGGGTTGAACTGGACCGCCGTGTAGAAGTACGTGAAGATGATGATCAGGAAGGCCTCGAACATCAGGAAGCCGACGTCGGTGGGACTGAACCAGTCGTTGATGAAGCCCTGGGTCTGAGGGAAGAACTGCGCGATCGTCGGTGGGAAGGCCAGCACCGCCGCCGCGAAGATGATCGGGATGACGCCGGCCATGTTCACGCGCAGCGGCATGTACGTCGAGCCACCCGACGTGATGCGCCGCCCGACGACGCGCCTCGCGTACTGAACCGGAATCTTCCGCTGGCCCTCCTGGATGAAGACGACCGCCATGGTCACCGCGAGGAACATGATCGGGAAGAAGAGCTTCGTCGTCGGGCCGCCGTCGACCCACGCGCGGACGGTCGTCGGAGCGTCAGCGATGATCGAGCAGAAGATGATGATCGAGATGCCGTTGCCGACTCCTCGCTTCGTGATCAGCTCGCCCATCCACATGAGCAGCGCGGTGCCGGCGGTTAGCGTGATGACGATGATCACGACGCGGCCGGAGTTCGCCTCCAGAGCGTTCTGGCGCTTGAAGAGATACGAATAGCCGAGCGACTGGAACGCCGCCAGCACGATCGTGAGGTAGCGCGTGTACTGGTTGATCTTCGCGTAGCCCGCCTCGCCCTCTTTCTGGAGCCGCTCGAGCGAGGGCACGACGACGGTCAGCAGCTGGAGGATGATCGACGCCGTGACGTACGGCATGATCCCCAGCGCGAAGAGCGAGAACTGCGAGAGCGCGCCGCCCGAGAAGAGATTGAGCAGGCCGAGCACGGTGCCGCCCTGCGTCGAGAAGTAGTTCTTGATCTGGTCGGAGTCGACGCCCGGCGCCGGCACCCACGAGCCGAGCCGGTAGCAGCGCGATGATCATCGCCGTGAACAGCAGGCGCCGGCGCAGCTCTGGGACGCGCCATGCGTTCGTCAACCAGGACAGCACGGCCGGCTATTCCTCGTCGGCGCCGGGCTCGGCTTCGGCTTCGGGCTCCGCCTCTTCGGCGGCTTCGTCCGATTCCTCGACGGCCTGCGTCTCGGCCTCGGCCTCGACGGGCGTGGACGCCTTCTTGTGCCGCTTGCGCTTGCGCTCCTTCGGCTCGCGCAGGAGCACGACGCTGCCGCCGGCTCCTTCGATCTTCTCGCGCGCCGACTGGGAGACGCCGTGGGCGGACACGGTGAGCTTCTTCGTCAGCTCGCCCTGGCCGAGGATCTTCACGTCGATCCGCGTCGTGCGGATCAGGCGCTTGGCCTTCAGCACCTCGGGCGTGACTTCGGCTCCAGCGTCGAATACTCGCTCGAGGTCGCGGACGTTGACGCCCTGGGAGTGGGTCCGGAACGGCCCGACCGGCATCGCGTCCTTCGACGTCGAGCCCCGCTTGCTTGCCGAGTCGCATGTAGAGCGGCATCTGCCCGCCTTCGAACCCGGCCCGCATCTTGTGGGAGCCCGAGCGCGACTTCTGGCCCTTGATGCCCCGGCCCGAGTAGCGCCCCTTGCCGAGCCCGTGCCGCGACCGACGCGCTTGCGCGCGACGCGCTTCTGGGCCGGCTTGAGGCTGGAGAGATTGAGCTCGGAAGGCACGGTCAGGACTCCTCCACCCGGACGAGGTGTCGGACCTTCCTCAGCATACCGGCGAGCTCAGGGCTCTCCGGACGCTCAACCGTGCGGCCGATCTTGCCCAGGCCGAGCGCGCGCAGCGTGCCGCGGTGCTTGGCCGATCTGGCCGATCTGGCTGCGGACCTGCGTGATCTTCAGCGTCGTCACCGCCGGCACCTCGTCGTCAGCGGCAGGCTCGGCGACTGGGCATCCCCCGTCCGCTGTCGCGGACAGGCGGCTCCGTCGCCGGCTTCGCCTTCGGCACCGGCAGCACTTGCGCAATGGTCAAGCCGCGCGCGGCGGCAACGTCGGCCGGCGTGCGCAGACGCTTGAGGCCGTCGACGGTCGCCTTCAGCATGTTGATCGGGTTCGTCGTGCCGAGGCTCTTCGCGAGGATGTCCCGCACGCCGCCCAACTCGAGCACCGCGCGAACGCCGCCGCCGGCGATCACGCCCGTACCTTCGCTGGCGGGACGGAGCATGACGCGCGCAGCGCCGAACTCGCCGATGATCTCGTGCGTGATCGTCGTCCCCTTCCGCGGCACGACGAACATGTTCTTCTTCGCGTCCTCGACGGCCTTGGAGATGGCGAGCGGGACCTCCCGCGCCTTGCCGTAGCCCAGGCCGACCTTGTCCACCTCGTCGCCGATGACGACGAGGGCCGTGAAGGAGAAGCGCCGGCCGCCCTTGACGACCTTCGCCACACGGTTGATCTCGACGACGCGCTCCTTGAGCTCGCGCTTTCTCCTGGAACTGTCCAACGCTCAAAACGTCGAGGCCTCCTTCGCGTGCGCCCTCGGCGAGCGCCTTCACGCGTCCGTGGTACAGGTAGCCGGCACGGTCGAACACGCACGCCTCGATGCCCGCCTGCTTCGCGGCCGTGGCCAGCTGCTTGCCGACCTCGTTCGCCTGTGCGGTCTTCGTGCCCTTGAAGCTCTTGGGCAGGCCCTTCGATGACGCAGAGGCAAGCGTCTTGCCCGTCGAGATCGTCGACGAGCTGCGCGTAGATGCCGACGTTCGAGCGGAAGACGGCGAGGCGCGGCCGCTCGGCCGTCCCCGACACCTTGCCGCGCACGCGGCGGCGGCGGCGCGCTCTGGCAGTCTCTTGTCGTGAGCCGCGTCATGCGCGCTTCCCTACTTTGCGGCGCACGTACTCGCCCTCGTAGCGGATGCCCTTGCCCTTGTAGGGCTCCGGCGGGCGCACTTTGCGTACCTCGGCTGCCGTCTGGCCGACGAGCTGCTTGTCGATGCCGGACACGATCACCTCGGTCGGCTGCGGCACCTCGAAGGAGATGCCGGGTCGCGGCGAGACGATGACGGGATGCGAGAAGCCGACGCTCAGCTCGAGGTCCGTGCCGCGGAGCCCGGCTCGGTAGCCGACGCCCTGGATCTCCAGCTTCTTCTGGAAGCCCTTCGTCACGCCCTCGACCATGTTGGCGACGAGCGTGCGCGTCAGCCCATGCAGCGCGCGGTCCTCCCCACGGTCGGTGGGTCGCGTGACGACGAGGCTCTCGTCCTCCTTCGTCACGGTGATGCGCACCGGCAGCTGCTGGTCCAGCTCGCCCAGCGGCCCGTTGACCTGGATGCGCCCGGGCGAGACGGCGACGTTGACGCCGGCGGGCAGCTCGATTGGTTGTCGTCCGATTCGGCTCATCGTCAGTCCTCGTCACCAGACGAAGCAGATGACCTCGCCGCCGATGCCCTTCTGCTCGGCCGTGCGGCTCGTCATGACGCCGTTGGAGGTGGACAGGATGGCGGTGCCCATGCCGCCGAGCACGCGCGGCAGCCGGTCCTTGCGCGCGTAGACACGGCGACCCGGCTTCGAGATCCGCTTGAGGTCCGTGATGATGCGCTCGCGGTTACGCCCGTACTTCAGCTCGATGACGAGCTTGTTGAAGCTCTCGCCGTCCTCGATCCGGTAGTCGCGGACATAGCCCTCCTCCTTCAGCAGGCGGGCGATCTCGACCTTGGCGCGCGAGGTCGGCATCTCCACGGTGTCGTGGAGCGCCTTGTTCGCGTTCCGGATCCTGGCCAGCATGTCGGCGATGGGGTCAGTGAGCATGTGTCTCTCCTACCAGGAAGCTTTCGTCATGCCGGGAATCACGCCCTGATGCGCGAGCTCGCGCAGGCAGATCCGGCAGAGTCCGAACTTCCGGTACACCGCGCGCGGGCGACCGCAGCGGTTGCAACGGCGGTGCACCTGCGTTGGGTGCTTGGGCGTACGCGACGCCTTCGCAATCATCGACTTCTTGGCCACTAGGACTCTTCTCCTTCTCGTGCGAACGGAAGGCCGAGGCCGGCGAGGAGCGCGCGCGCCTCGTCGTCGGACTTCGCGGTGGTCGTGATCGTCACGTCGAGACCGCGGATCTGCGCGACGTCGTCGTAGTCGATCTCGGGAAAGATGATCTGCTCTCGCAGGCCGATGGAGTAGTTCCCACGGCCGTCGAACGAGCGCGGGTTGAGCCCGCGGAAGTCGCGGATGCGCGGTAGCGCGATCGAGACCAGCCGGTCGAGGAACTCGTACATGCGCGCGCCGCGGAGCGTCACCTTCGTCCCGACGGGCATGCCCGTGCGGATCTTGAAGCCGGCGATCGACGTGCGGGCTCGCCGCAGCTGCGCACGCTGTCCCGCGATCTGCGTCAGCTCGTCCATCGCCGCGTCGAGCAGCTTGGCCTCGGTCTTCGCCTCGCCGACGCCCATGTTGAGCGTGATCTTCTCCACGCGCGGTACCTGCATGACCGTGCGGACGCCCAGCTCGTCCTTGAGCTGTCCGCGAAGCTCCTGCTCGTAGAGCACCTTGAGGCGCGGTGCGTAGCCGTTCTTCTCGGTCACTTGTGCTCGCCTTCGTCGATCTCCTGGCCGCAGTCGACCCGGCGGCAGACGCGCAGCTTCACGTGCTTGCCCTTGATCTCCTTGAACGTCATTCCCACGCGCGTAGGCCGGTTGCAGACCGGGCAGACGACCATGACGTTCGACGCGGGAATCGGCGCCGGCTTCTCGATCACGCCGCCCGGCTGGATCGTCGTGCCGCCCATGCGGTTGGCGTCCTTGATCGGCCGCGGCTTCGTGTGTCGCTTGACGATGTTGAGGTTCTCGACGATCACCCGGCCCTCGGAGGGGCGAGCCTCGAGCACGCGCCCTTGCTTGCCGCGGTCCTTGCCGGCGATCACGTGCACGGTGTCGCCCTTCTTGACTCGCATGGTCGTGGCCATGGCTAGAGCACCTCCGGTGCGAGAGAGACGATCTTCATGAAGTTCCGTTCCCGCAGCTCGCGCGCCACCGGCCCGAAGATGCGCGTGCCACGAGGGTTCTGGGCGGTGTCGATGATGACGACGGCGTTCTCGTCGAACGAGATCGTCGTGCCGTCGTCTCGGCCCTGTGGCTTGCGCGTGCGGACGACGACCGCGCGCACGACCTCGCCCTTCTTCACCTGGCCCTGAGGCGTGGCGGTCTTCACGGTGCCGACGATGATGTCGCCGACCCGCGCGTAGCGACGGTGCGAGCCGCCGAGCACGCGGATGCACAGGAGCTCGCGCGCACCCGTGTTGTCGGCCACTCTGACTCGTGATTCCTGCTGGATCATTTCGCCGCTTCCACCACTTCTGCCAGGCGCCAGCGCTTCGTCTTCGAGAGCGGGCGCGTCTCCACGATGCGCACGACGTCGCCGACGTTGGCCTCGTTCTGCTCGTCGTGCGCGTGGAACTTCGTCGAGCGGCGGATGATCTTCTTGTAGCGGCGATGCGCCTTCAGCGTCTCCACGCGGACGACGATGGTCTTGTCCATCGCGCTCGAGACGACAACGCCCGCGGCGCTCCTGCCGCTGGCCGCGCTCGTGCTCCGGCTTGGGCTGGCGGGAGAGGGACTTGCGGCCTTCGCTGGCCCGCACGGGCTTCGGGCGCTGGCGGCGCTCGGAGCGCGGACGGAGCTTCCGCTTCTTCTTGACCGGCGGCGCAGGGGCCTCCTCGACCTCGGCACGGGGCTTCCTCGACTGCAGCTTCGGCAGCGGCTCCTCTGCCTCGGCAGCCGGCTCCTCGGCCTCGGCAGTCGGCTCTTCAGCCTCAGCCTCAGCCTCGGCGGCTGCGGGCTCCTCTGCCTCGGCTTCGGTTGCGACGGGCTCCTCGGCGGGCGCCTCTTCCTCGGCTGCCGGCTCCTCGGCCAGGGCTCCTCGGGCGTCTCCGCCTCGGCCACGGGCTCCTCGGGCGTCTCCGTCGACGGCCGCCTCTGGGTCCTCGGGGCCACCTCCCGGCTCCTCGGCGTCCCCCTCGGCCACGGCTCGTCGGCCGTCACTTCGACGGCGTCTTCGGTTGTTTCGTTCTTCTCTTCGTCAGCCATGTCTACGTTCGCTCCAACTGGGTCTCTCGCTCGCGCTGGACCGTGAGGATCCGCGCGATCTCCCGCTTCGCCAGCCGCAGCCGGGCGCTGTTGTCGAGCGCGCCGGTCGCCGCCTGGAAGCGGAGGTTGAACAGCTCCTGCCGCGTGTCCGCGAGCTTCTGCTGCAGGTCGTCGTCGGTCAGGTCTCGAAGGTTCCTGGCCCTCATCTCATCGTTCTCCTTACTCAAAGAGGTCACCTTCCCGCTTGACGATCTTCGTTCGGACGGACAGCTTGTTCCCGGCGAGGCGCAGCGCCTCGCGGCCGAGGTCCTCGGGCACGCCGGCGAGCTCGAACATCACGCGACCCGGCTTGACGACTGCCACCCAGCCCTCCGGGGAGCCCTTGCCCGAGCCCATGCGGGTCTCGGCCGGCTTCTTCGTGAACGGCTTGTCCGGGAAGACGTTGATCCACACCTTGCCGCCACGCTTGATCTTTCGCGTCATGGCGATTCGAGCGGCTTCGATCTCGCGGTTCGTCACCCAGCCGGCATCGAGCGACTTGAGGCCGTAGTCGCCGTACTGGACGGTGAGCTGACCCTTGGAGGTGCCCCGCCGGCGTCCGCGATGCTGCTTGCGGAACTTCGTCTTGCGCGGCATCAGCATCAGGACTCGGAGCCTCCTCGGTCTGGTGCCTCAGTCGTCGCTCGGCGGGTGCCTCCGGATGCTCTCGGACGTCTCGGCCTGACGCCTGCCTCGACGACCGGCTCGGCCTCCGCCGTCGGCTCGGTGATCTCGTCGACCGCCTCCGTCGTGGCCTCCGGCTCCTCACGGCGCTTGCGTCCGCGACCACGCTCGGGACGGCGCCTGCGCACCGGGCCGAGACCTTCGCGGTCCGGGCCACGACGGCCTTCGCGCTGCCCTAGACCCGCTGGGGGCGTCCCGCGGCGGCGAGCCTGATCCTGCTCGGAGAGCCGTACCTCGCGGTCGCCGGTGGCACCCTCGTAGCCCTCGGGCATGATCTCGCCCTTGTTGATCCAGACCTTCACGCCGATGCGGCCGAAGGTCGTCTTCGCCTCGGCGAACCCGTAGTCGATGTCGGCGCGCAGCGTGTGCAGGGGCACGCGCCCTTCCGAGTACTTCTCCGAGCGGGACATCTCGGTGCCACCGAGCCTGCCACCGCACTGCACCTTGACGCCGTGGGCGCCAGAGCGCATGGCCGAGGCCAGGGAACGCTTCATCGCGCGCCGGAAGCTGACGCGGTTCTCGAGCTGCTCGGCGATCGACTGAGCGACGAGCTTGGCGTCGAGCTCGGGTCGCTTGATCTCGTTGATGTTGATCTGGACGTTCTTCTGCGTCATGCCGTGGATCTCGCGACTGAGCGCGTCCACCTCGACGCCGGACTTGCCGATGACGATGCCCGGCCGCGCGGTGTAGACGTCGATGATCACGCGCTGCTTGTCCTTACGGATCAGGATGTCGGACAGGCCCGCGTGGGCGAGCTTTCCGTAGATGTGCTCGCGGATCTTCACGTCCTCGAGCAGCGCGCCGGCGAACTCCTTGTTCGACGTGTACCAGTTCGACTTCCAGTCGTGGATGATGCCGACCCTGAGGCCGCCGGGGTGGACTTTCTGGCCCATTAGCTGTCGGCCTCCTCGGTCTTCTCGGTCTGCTCTGTCTTCTTGCGTCGCGGTGGTCGGCTTCGCAGCCGCGTCTTTCAGCCTGGCGTCGTCGCCCGCGGCTTGCGTGCCGGCTTCTCTGCCTGCGTCTCGGCTGCGGCCGGCTCGGCCTGCGGCCGTGCCGGCTTCGCGTCGACGGCGAGCGGCGCGAGCTTCACGGTGATGTGGCAGGTGTGCTTGCGGATTCGCGCCGCGCGACCGCGTGCGCGTGCGCGCCAGCGCTTGAGGGTCGGGCCCTCGTCGACGTACGCCGCGCTCACGTAGAGGTCGTCGCCGACGAGGCCGTGGTTGGCCTCCGCGTTGGCGATCGCCGAGCGCAGCACCTTCTCCACGTCGCGCGCGGCAGCCCTCGTGGTGAACGCGAGCACGGTGCGCGCCTCGGGCACGCTGCGGCCGCGGATGTGCTCCACGACGAGGCGCGCCTTGCGGGGCGACGTGCGCACCCACTTCGCCTGGGCGCGGACTTCCTTCGGTCTGCGTCTCAGCCATCACGCTCGCTTCGTCACCCTTGCCTGGCGGTCACCGGCGTGGCCGCGGAACGTCCGCGTCGGCGCGAACTCGCCGAGCTTGTGCCCGACCATCTGCTCCGAGATGAAGACCGGCACGTGCTTGCGGCCGTCGTGGACCGCGATCGTGTGCCCGACCATCTCGGGGAAGACCGTCGACGAGCGCGACCAGGTGCGGATCATCTGCTTCGACCCGGACGTGTTCATCGCCTCGATCCTCGTCATCAGCCGCTCTTCCACGAACGGCCCCTTCTTGGTAGATCGACCCATGCCTTACCTCTTGTCCTTGCCGCGGCGCCGGCCGCGGACGATGAGCTTGTCGGACTCCTTGTGCTTCTGGCGCGTGCGCTTGCCGAGCGTCGGCACGCCCCAGGGCGTGACCGGGTGCCGCCCGCCCTTCGACTTGCCCTCGCCACCGCCGTGCGGGTGGTCGACCGGGTTCATCGCCGAGCCGCGCACCGTCGGCCGGCGGCCACGCCACCGTGCGCGTCCCGCCTTGCCGCCCGTGACGTTCGAGTGGTCGAGGTTCCCGACCTGCCCGACCGTCGCTCGGCACGTTAGCAGCACGCGCCTGAGCTCCCCGGAGGGAAGGCGCAGCACCGCGTACGGCTCGTCCTTCGCGACGAGCTGGACGGACGAGCCCGCGCTGCGTGCCATCTGACCGCCACGCCCGGGCTTGAGCTCGACGTTGTGGATGAGCGTGCCGGTCGGGATGCGCTGCAGCGGCAACGCATTGCCGGGCTTGATGTCGGCGTCCGGACCGGACTCGACGGTCGAGCCTACGCGCAGGCCCGCGGGCGCGAGGATGTACGCCTTCGCGCCGTCGGCGTAGTGGAGCAGCGCGATCCGCGCCGAGCGATTCGGGTCGTACTCGATCGCGGCCACCTTGGCCGGAACGCCGTCCTTGACCCGCTTGAAGTCGATGACGCGGAAGCGGCGCTTGTGGCCACCGCCGCGGTGACGCGTCGTGATGCGGCCATGGACGTTGCGCCCGCCCTTCTTCGTGACCGGCTCGGTGAGGCTCTTCTCGGGCTCCGACTTCGTGACCTCCTCGAACGTCGAGACGGTCATCCAGCGGCGGCCCGGGCTCGTCGGCTTGAACTTGCGGACGGGCATGGCTAGACCTGTGCGCCTTCGAAGATCGGGATCGACTCGCCCTCGCGCACCTGCACGATGGCCTTCTTCCAGCCGGGCCGGGTACCACGCGAGTAGTTGCGCCGCTTCGGCTTGGGCTGGACCTTGATGATGTTGACGGCCTCGACGTGGACCTCGAAGAGCTGCTCGACGGCCTGGCGAATCTGCGTCTTGTGCGCGTCGCCGTGCACGCGGAACGTGTACTTGCGGTCGCCGATCAGGCTGTAGCTCTTCTCCGACACGATGGGAGCGAGCAGGACTTCGTTGGGATGGAGGCTCACGTCGCCGCCTTCCCGGCGCGGGCCTCGACCACCGGCAGCGCCTTCTCCGAGACGATCAGCGCGCGCGCCCAGACGATCGCGGAGACCTCGAGGTCCTCGGGGGCGCTGATGGCGACGCGGGCGAGGTTCCGGAACGACTTGATCGCCGCCTCCTCCTCGTCGGTGGCCACGATCACGACCGGCAGCTCCTTGCCGAAGGTCTCCAGGAAGCTTGCGCCTGCCTTCGTGGACGGGGCGTCGAACGCCTCACCGTCGAATACCGCGAGCGTCCCCTCGCTGACGTGCGCGGACAGCGCGGTGCGCATCGCCGCGCGACGCTCCTTGCGGTTCACCTTGAACGAGAAGTCGCGCATCATCGGCGGGAAGGCGACGCCGCCGCCCACCCACTGCGGGGCGCGGGTCGTGCCCTGGCGCGCGCGCCCGGTGCCTTTCTGGCGCCACGGCTTCGCGCGCCCGCCGGCGACGAGCCCTCGGCTCTTCGCGCCGCGCGTGCCGGCGCGTGCGGCGGCCATCTCGGCGCGCACGGCCTCGTGCACGAGGTGAGGACGCGCCTCCGCGCCGAAGATCGCGGCGTCGAGCGATACCTGCTTCGCCGCCTTGCCGGCAGCGTCGAGCAGCGGCGCCGTCAGGCCCTTCGAGGCCTTACTGGTGGCGGTGGTGGCGGGTATGAGCCTTCTCCTCCCTGATCTCGACGATGCCGTTCCTCGGCCCGGGAACCGCTCCCTTGACCAGCAGGAGGTTCTGCTCCGGATCCACGTCGTGGATGACGAGGCCGATCTGCGTACGCCGCTTGGCACCCATCTGGCCCGCCATGCGCATGCCCTTGAACACGCGCGAGGGCGTGGCCGATGCGCCGACCGAGCCTCGCTTGCGAATGTTGTGCGAGCCGTGCGTCTTGGGGCCGCGGCTGAAGTTGTGGCGCTTGATCGTCCCGGCGAAGCCCTTGCCGATGGAGATGCCGGACACCTTCACCGCTTCTCCCGGCTCGAAGGTATCGACGGTGACCGTCTCGCCGACCGTCAGCTCCGACTGCCCGCGGAACTCCACGAGCCGCCGGTGTGCACCGACGCCCGCCTTCTGCAGGTGTCCGAGCTCGCCCTTCGAGATCTTGCGCTCGACGACCTCGTCGAAGGCGATCTGCACGGCGTCGTAGCCGTCCGTCTCCGTCGTCTTCACCTGCACGACGGGGCACGGACCGGCCTGGATCACGGTGACGGACGTCATCACGCCGGTCTCCGTGTCGAAGACCTGGGTCATTCCGAGCTTCCTGCCGACGATGCCTTTCATATCGCTAGAGCTTGATCTCGATGTCGACGCCGGCCGGCAGGTCGAGCCGCATCAGCGAGTCGACCGTCTTCGGCGTGGGGCTGTGGATGTCGATGAGGCGCTTGTGCGTGCGCACCTCGAACTGCTCCCGCGAGTCCTTGTCCTTGAAGGGACTGCGGATCACGGTGTAGACGTTGCGCTCGGTGGGCAGGGGAACAGGGCCGGTGATCGTGGCACCGGTGCGCTCCGCGTTGTCGACGATGTCGCGCGCGGCGCGGTCGACCTGGTTGTGGTCGTAGCCGCGCAGCCTGATGCGGATCTTCTGCTGTGCCATTGGCGGTCCTGTCCCTGCCCTTCCTCGCGCGTTCCTAGTTGATGATCTCGGTGACGACGCCGGCTCCGACCGTGCGTCCGCCCTCGCGGACGGCGAAGCGGAGCCCCTGGTCCATGGCGATCGGCTGGATCAGCTCGACCTCCATGTTCGTGTTGTCGCCCGGCATCACCATCTCCTGGCCCTCGGGCAGCTTGATGGAGCCGGTGACGTCCGTCGTGCGGAAGTAGAACTGCGGCCGGTAGCCGTCGAAGAACGGCGTGTGGCGGCCACCTTCGTCCTTCGAGAGGACGTAGACCTCTGCCTTGAAGTGCGTGTGGGGCGTGATCGAACCGGGCTTCGCGAGCACCTGTCCGCGCTCCACCTCCTCGCGCTTCGTGCCGCGGAGCAGCACGCCGGCGTTGTCGCCTGCCTGCGCGAAGTCGAGCGTCTTGTTGAACATCTCGAGGCCGGTGACGACGGTCTTCGTCGATCTCGGGGTGGATGCCGACCATCTCGACCTCGTCACCCGAGTTGCACTGGCCCTGCTCGATGCGGCCGGTCACGACGGTGCCGCGGCCCGTGATCGTGAAGACGTCCTCGATCGGCATGAGGAACGGCTTCTCCGTGTCACGCTGCGGCTCGGGGATGTACTCGTCGAGCGCGGAGGTGAGCTCGAGGATCTTCCCGACCCACTCCTCGTCGCCCTCGAGCGCCTTCAGCGCCGAGACCTGGACGACGGGAATGTCGTCGCCGGGGAACTCGTACTTCGAGAGCAGCTCGCGGACTTCCATCTCGACGAGCTCGAGCAGCTCCGGGTCGTCCACCATGTCGGCCTTGTTCAGGGCGACGACGATGTAGGGGACGTTGACCTGGCGCGCGAGCAGCACGTGCTCGCGGGTCTGCGGCATCGGCCCGTCGGCCGCCGAGACGACGAGGATCGCGCCGTCCATCTGGGCGGCGCCCGTGATCATGTTCTTGATGTAGTCGGCGTGCCCCGGGCAGTCGACGTGGGCGTAGTGCCGGTTCTCCGTCTCGTACTCGACGTGCGACGTGTTGATCGTGATGCCGCGCTGGCGCTCTTCCGGCGCCTTGTCGATGGAGTCGAAGTCGCGGTACTCGGTGTTCTGGCCCTTGTCGGCGAGCACCTTCGTGATCGCCGCCGTGAGCGTGGTCTTGCCGTGGTCGATGTGACCGATGGTGCCGACATTGACGTGCGGCTTCGTGCGCTCGAACTTCTGCTTGGACATTCCCTTCCTCCGGTTTCTTCTCGACTAGCTCAGGGCGTCGACGATCTCGCCCGCGATCGACTGAGGGACTTCCTCGTAGCGATCGAATTGCATGGTGAACGTGGCTCGGCCCTGCGTCGTCGAGCGCAGGTCCGTGGCGTAGCCGAACATCGTGGCCAGCGGCACCCTGGCGGTGATCACCTGGGCGTTGCCGCGTGGCTCGAGGCCTTCGACGTGGCCCCGGCGAGAGTTGAGGTCCCCCATCACGTCGCCGAGGTACTCCTCCGGCGTGACGACCTCGACGGCCATCACCGGCTCGAGTAGCTTCGGCTTCGCGCGCTGCATGGCCGCCTTGAAGGCCATGGAGCCCGCGATCTTGAACGCCATCTCGCTCGAGTCGACGTCGTGGTACGACCCGTCCTTGAGGACGATGCGGATGTCGACGACGGGGTAGCCGGCGAGGATGCCCGACTCCATCGCCTCCTGGATGCCGAGGTCGACCGCCGGAATGTACTCGCGCGGGATCTTGCCGCCGACGATCTTGTCGATGAACTCGTAGCCGTCCCCCGGCTCTGCGGGCTCGAGGTCGATGACGACGTGGCCGTACTGGCCGCGGCCGCCGGTCTGGCGGACGAAGCGGCCCTCGATCTTCTCCGCGGGCCTGCCTGCCGTCTCGCGGTAGGCGACCTGCGGGCGGCCGACGTTCGCGTCGACCGAGAACTCGCGCAGCAGCCGGTCGACGATGATCTCCAGGTGCAGCTCGCCCATCCCCGCGATGAGCGTCTGCCCCGTCTCCTCGTCGCTGCGTACGCGGAAGGTCGGATCCTCCTCGGCCAGCCGCTGGAGCGCCGTCGCAAGCTTGTCCTGGTCGGCCTTCGTCTTGGGCTCGATGGCCACCGAGATGACCGGGTCCGGGAAGTTCATCGACTCGAGGAGGATGGGCGCCGTGTCGACGGCGAGCGTCTCGCCCGTCGTCGTCTGCTTCAGGCCCACCAGCGCGGCGATCTCGCCGGCGCCGATCTCGTCCCGCTCCTCGCGGTGGTTCGCGTGCATCTGGAGGATGCGGCCGACGCGCTCCGTCTTGCCGGTGGTCGTGTTCAGCACCTTGTCGCCCTGACCGATGCGGCCCGAGTAGACGCGGACGTACGTGAGCTTGCCGACGTAGGGGTCGGTCATGACCTTGAAAGCGAGTGCCGCGAACGGCTCGTCGACGGCCGGGCGGCGTGAGAGGTCGTGCTCCGTGCGCGGGTCGACGCCGTGGATGGGCGGGACGTCGAGCGGGCTCGGGAGGTAGTCGACGACCCCGTCGAGCAGGGGCTGGATGCCCTTGTTCTTGAAAGCCGAGCCGCAGAGGACGGGAACGACCGTCAGGTCGAGCGTCGCGGCGCGCAGGGCACGGCGCAGCATCTCCGGCGTCACGGCGCTCCTCGTCCTCGAGGTATGTCTCCATCAGCTCGTCGTCGTGGTCGGCCACGGCATCGATCAGCTGATGGTGGTACTCGGCAGCCTGCTCGGCGAGCTCGGCCGGGATCTCGCCCTGCTCGGTCTCGGTGCCGAGCGAGTCCGTCCACACGAGCGCGGTCATCTCGATCAGGTCGACGACGCCACGGAAGTGCTCCTCCTGGCCGATCGGCAGCTGCACCGGGACGGGCCGGGCACCGAGCCGGTCGACCATCGACTGGACCGATGCGAAGAAGTCGGCGCCGACGCGGTCCATCTTGTTCATGAAGGCGATGCGCGGCACGCCGTAGCGGTCGGCCTGGCGCCAGACGGTCTCCGACTGCGGCTCGACGCCGGCCACGGCGTCGAAGACGGCCACGGCGCCGTCGAGCACGCGCAGCGAGCGCTCCACCTCGACCGTAAAGTCCACGTGCCCGGGCGTATCGATAATGTTCACCCGGAAGTCGCGCCAGAACGCCGTCGTCGCAGCCGACGTGATGGTGATCCCGCGCTCCTGCTCCTGGACCATCCAGTCCATGACCGCGGCGCCCTCGTGGACCTCGCCCATCTTGTACGTGCGGCCCGTGTAGTAGAGGATCCGCTCCGTCGTCGTGGTCTTGCCCGCGTCGATGTGGGCCATGATCCCGATGTTGCGCACGTGGTCGAGCGCGATGGCTCCCTTCGTTATCTCCATCGCACTCACCGCTACCACCTGTAGTGCGCGAAGGCCTTGTTGGCCTGCGCCATCCGGTAGAGGTCGTCCTTCTTCTTGTAGGCGCCGCCCTGCTGCTCGAGCGCCTCGAGGATCTCCGCAGCGAGCTTCTCTTCCATGTGCTTCTCGCGCCGCTCGCGCGCGAACGTGACGAGCCAGCGCACGGCGAGCGTGCGCGCGCGGCGCTGAGGCACCTCGACGGGCACCTGGTAGTTCGAGCCGCCGACGCGGCGCGACCGCACCTCGAGCACGGGCGTCACGGTCTTCACGGCCTGCTCCAGCACTTCCACCGGAGGCCGGCCGGTGCGCTCGCCGACGCGCTCGAGCGCCTTGTAGACGACACGCTCGGCGGTCGACTTCTTACCGTCGAGCATCACGCAGTTCACGATCTGCGTGACGAGCTGCGACCCGTAGACGGGGTCAGCGTCGAGCGTGCGGGGCTGGATGTCTGCTCGTCTGGGCATGGCGGGTGGGTCAGGCCTTCTTGGCGCCGTACTTCGACCGGCCCTGTCGGCGGTCGGAGACGCCGGCGGCGTCGAGGGCAGCGCGGATCACCTTGTAGCGGATACCCGGCAGGTCCCTGACACGACCACCGCGGATGAGGACGACCGAGTGCTCCTGGAGGTTGTGCCCCTCGCCCGGGATGTAGCTCGTGACCTCCATGCCGTTCGTGAGCCGGACGCGGGCGACCTTGCGCAGAGCCGAGTTCGGCTTCTTGGGCGTGGTCGTGTAGACCCGCGTGCAGACGCCCCGCTTCTGCGGCGCTCCGCGAAGGGCAGGCGTCTTGGTCCGTGCCTTCTTGGTGACACGGCCCTTCCTCACGAGTTGGTTCGCAGTCGGCATGGCTTACGTCAGCACTCTTCCCAGTCGAGGGTGTTTTCACACAGAACAAGGCTGGCAGGGGCGGAACCCCGCCAACCACGCCGCCTATGGTAGCGAACTTCCGGCGGGTGCGGCAGCGAGAAAAACCGCGCAACGACGGAACTTTCCGTGCCGACGGGGCCTGCTGTTCGTCCGCCTCGGTCTGTATACACAGGCGCGTGCCAGAGTGCCCAGTCTGCCGTCGCTCGTTCGACGGGCCCGTCGTTTTCCTGCCGCCTCTCACCCAGGGCTTCGACACGATCGAGTGCGCCCGGCGGGCGGCCGCGGCCGGTTCGAGCTCGGGCGAGGCTGAGGCGGCCGCTGCGGCTGCGCTGGTACTGCCCACGATCGACGTGCTCACGAATCACGGGAGCCAAGCGGCGGTCGCGAAGGCGATTGCGAAACCCGGTCCGGGAGCTCGGGTGGCGACACCGGCTCTGGTCGCCGCAGGCCTCAGCCTGGTCGCCGTCGGCACGGCCTCGTCTCTCCTTCTCTGGTCGGGTTTGCCGAACGGCGTCCGCGCTCTGCGGACGGCGGCCCCGGCAGTCAGCTCGTTGTTGCCCTCCTTCGGAGAAACCGGTAGCGATGGTGGTCCCGCGGTCACCTCTCCTGGGGAGGCCGCGTCGGCGACCGACGGCGGTGGAGCCGAAGGGGCATCACCGTCCCAGGCATCCGCCGGAGCTTCTGCGCACACCTCGCCTGCGTCCTCGCCGACCAAGGTGGCGCCCTCACCACCCGGCTCGGCACGCCCGGTACGGCCGGGGGAGCCCAAGGGAGCCGAGCCGAGCCGCCAGCCGCCGAGTCGCCGCAGCCGCCCAGCCGCAGCCGCCCAACCCGCAGCCGCCGACCGCCCAGCCGCAGCCGCCCAACCCGCAGCCGCCGGCCCAGCCGCAGCCTCCGACGCCCGCGTCGCCGTCGGGCGGCCAGGCGCCCGATCGTCAGAACTCGCCTCCGCCGCCGCCGCCGCCTCCGCCGAAAGACGATCCGTCCCCCCCGCTGAAGGCCGGCCTGCCCGCAACGCACCACAGGCCGCCTTCTCCTCCGCAGCCTCCGCCGCCGGGGGCCAAGCGCGAAGAAGAAAAAGAACAAGAAGCCGGGCCCGAAGGACGACCCAGCCGGTGTCGCTTCGGTGCCTGGTCAGTCGCTCCCTGGCTGCGCCGCCACCCGGCGCAGCGGCGCCTCCCGCAGAGCCTCCGGCTGCCCCCGAGGGCGATGCTGACACCAACACGCCTGCGCCACCGGCCCCGGAAACCATGAACGAAGGTTCCGGGATGGAAGGTGACGCAATCGGAGACGACGGCGAGACAGCGGCAGTGGTGACAGCAACGGTGGCGGAGGCGACAACAAGGACAAGAAGAAGAAAAAGAAGGGCAAGGGGAAGTAGCGACAGCCCGCGCCGTCAGACACGAGCTGACCTACGCGGCGGAATCCTCAGCAGCGACTACCGTTCCCTTGCCGGAGCGCTTGGCCCGGTAGAGCGCCTGGTCGACCCGCCAGAAGAAGGACGTGGCATCGTCGTCACGGGCGAGCTCGGCGATGCCCGCAGACAGGCGAACCGCCGGAATACGGCCGATCGGCTGGCCCTGCAGCGCCAGCTGGAGCCGCTGGAACAATCGCTCGGCTTCCTCGATCGACGACTCGGGGAGGATGACTGCAAACTCGTCGCCGCCGACACGACACGGGATGTCGGCGCCGCGGACGACGGACCGCAGTCGCTGCGATGCCTCTTCCAGCACGGCATCCCCGCCGAGGTGGCCGAGCTCCTCGTTGATCGCCTTGAAGTCGTCGATGTCGAAGAAGATGAGCGCCAGGCGCCGGTCGTAGCGGTGGGCGCGTTGCACTTCGTGCGCGAGCGTCTCGTGGAAGTAGTGACGGTTGTGCAGCCCGGTCAACGGGTCGCGCACGGACAGCTCGAACACCTCGTGGAAGCGGCGCGCGTTCTGGAGTGCGCGGCCGGCCATCGCCGCCAACTCCTCGATCATCGCCAGTTGCTCTTCGTTCGGCTCGTCGACCGAGCGGCGCCAGAAGACGCCGAGCGTGCCGAGCGTCACGTCCTTCTGAGCCGTCAGCGGCAGCAGCACCCCGACCTGGATCGAGCTGGTCGTCGCAACCGACTCGCCGGGGAAGCGGTAGCGAACCGTCATGGCATGGGGGCGGTCGTCCTGCCGCCAGCTGCCCAGTAGCGGCATCGCCTCCTCGGCGGAGAGATTCATCGCCTTGATCACGGGGCGATCGCCTTCGTCGAACAACACGACGGCCGCCGCGTCAGCGTCGGCCAGGACCGCAGCGCTTTGCAGCACCCGCGTCAACACCTCGTCGAGATCGAGCGTCTCCGCGAGGTTGACGAGCTGACGTGCACGCCGCAGCTCGTCGCGCGTGCGCCTGAGCTCCTCCTCGACTCCCCGGTCCTCCCGCGTGCCCCGGCGGTCCGTCACCGGCCTGCTTCGTCCCTCGCCCCCGGTAGGCGTACACGAGCGTGAGCACGGCCAGGGCCACGGTCACGGACAGCGCGACGACGAGCGCGATCGTCATCGGCTCGCACCTGCTTTCCATGCATCGTTCGCCAGCCCGTTTCCGGGCCGCCCAGCCGCACTTCGCCGCACTCTCTCTCCCCGATCTTGTCGAAGTCTGTTGAGCAGACTAATTGTTGTCCGTGGGGACGGATGTCGAGTCCCCCAGTCGAGTGATTCCACGCCTCTCGTCAACTGCCTCCTCGGTCGGATCTACGCGTCGAGGGCGAGGAACGGGAGGAATGACGCGAGATCGACCGTCGCGGAGGCCGGCAGCACGTCGCCGACGCAGAGGATCCGGCTCAACGCCCTCGACTGCGCGCCGACCGACCAGGTCTCGACCGCCTGCAGCCGGCCCTGAGCCGTGAGCGCGGCGCGCACGGCGGGCCGCGCCAGCGAGAGCGGCACGGCGCCCAGCGGCAAGACCTCGTCGAGTGCGGTCACCTCGACTGGACCGTTCGTGGTCACGAGCGCCGCCGACGAGCGCGGTCGGGAGCGTCAGCAGCTGAAGCGGTCCCGGCGGGACGAGCGCGAACCCGCGCCGCCTGCCGCCGAGCCACGACGCGGCTGCTGTCGGCTCGCACCTGCCTGACCGGCAGCGCACCGTAGAGGCTGTGGTAGAGCGAGATCTCCGCCGAGGAGGGCAGCTGCACGTCGCGCCGCTTCGCGATGTCCTGCCTACGCAACTGGTCGGCGATGATCGCGCGTGCGACGGCAAGCGACGCCCCGCGGGCGCGTAGCAGCTGACAGATATCGAGAACGCGAACCACCGAACCGGACGGCGATGATCGTCCGCTCGAGCGCCAGCACACGCGTCGTCGCGACGGGATGTCCCGGCGACTCGACGAGCCGCGCGAAGAGCGCACTCAGCGCGACCTGCGTGTCGGCGGTGAGCGCGGACAGCACCTTCACCTCCAGCTTCGAGATCGTCCGGCCGTCGAGCTTGCAACGGGTGGCCGGCGGCAACGCGATCTGTCCTTCCTCGAGCGAGTCGTTGAAGCCGGCACCCGCCGCCAGCGGCCCGTCGCACAGCTTCGGGTCGCGCGCCCACAGGTACACGCACGCCGCCTTCGGCTTGTCGGCGTCGGCGCCGGCCTGGTCGAAGGTCCCCCAGCCCCAGCTGACGACGCTGCCGATCTTCAGCTCCGACGCGACCTGCTTGGCGGCGAGCGTCTGGAGCTTTGCGAACCGTAGCCACGTCGTGGTCGGCTGCAGCCCTTCGCGACCGCCCTTGCCCGGCCCCGACTGGAAGCCGATCACGAGGCCCGAGGCGATCCGGCGGGATGCCGGCGCTGAGTAGCGGAGCCAGGCCCTGACGGAACTTCTGCCGCATCGTCCGGCTGGCCAGGACGGCGCCCGTCCGCATGAGCGGCGGGGCCGGGAAGTAGACCTCCCGCACGATGTGCGCCACCTGCCCGACCTGCTGCCACCAGGCGAGAGCGTCCCCGCCGGTGTACGGCCGGGCGGACAGGAGCAGCAGCGGGTGCGCTCCGCGCGCGGCGATGCCCTGCAGGACCTCGAGCACGTTCGCGCGGTAGCGGTCGTTCGTGGGCGTCCACGGCGTCGTGGAGGCCGCGCTGTTCAGCTCGTTGAGCACGATGACGGGCGTCGAGCACTCCGTGGCCGCGACCGCCTTGTCCACGATCTCCGTGATGCCGGCTGCCATCGTCCCCGCATCGGTGGGCGTCGACGGCGTCCCCGCGACTCGGTTGAGCTTCATCCACCAGTACACCGTCTGCGCCCCGCGCGCCCGCAACTCGCTCGAGTTGACGGTGCCAGAAGTCGCCGCGATCACGCCCGGCCGGCCGAAGACGTCGTTTCGGAACGACACCGAGCCCTCGGCGTAGTCCAGCCAGAGGGGTCGTTGGTCCGGGAGGCCGCAGACGCCGCCGATGCCGGCCTGGCCATTCGTCGCACGCGACGCCTGGCCGCCGAGGCCGACGCCCACGGCGAGCGCAATGAGGAGTGCGGCGACGTTCCTCACGGCGCGAAAGGGTAGCTAGGTGTCCAGCGGGAGGCCATAGGCCTCCCGCTGCACCGCCTTCGTTACTTCTCGTCCTCTGGCTCGGGCTTGCCGTCGCCGTCGCCGGCAGCCTCGAGATCGAGGTCGATGCCGAGCGAGGCGAGGTCGATGCCCGTCCCGCCGTCGGACTCGATCTCCTCGAGCGCCGCCAGGACGGCCTCGCGCTCGTACATCTCCTTCGGCACCTTCGCCGACGGCCCGATGCCGATCGTGCGGTACCGCTTGAGACCGGTGGCGGCCGGGATCAGCTTGCCGATGATGACGTTCTCCTTGAGGCCGAGCAGCCTGTCGATCTTGCCCTCGATGGCCGCGTCCGTGAGCACCTTGGTCGTCTCCTGGAACGAGGCCGCCGAGAGGAACGACTCGGTGGCGAGCGAGGCCTTCGTGATGCCGAGGATGATGGGCTCGTACGTCGCCTGGGCGCCCTTCTCCTTCTTGACCCGTGCGTTCTCACGCTCGAGCGCGACCCGGTCGACCATCTGTCCGGGGAGGAAGTCGGCGTCACCCGAGGTGACGATCCGGACCTTCTTCAGCATCTGCCGGACGATCAGCTCGATGTGCTTGTCGTGGATGTCCACGCCCTGCGACTTGTAGACCTTCTGCACCTCGCCGACGAGGTAGAGCTCGGTCGGCGTGGCTCCCTTGCCGGAACGATGCATGGAGCTCGAGCAGCTCCACGGGAGCGAGCGAGCCCTCGTTGAGAGGATCGCCCGGCTCGACGTGCTGTCCCTTCTCGACCAGCAGCCGCGTGCGCCGCGGGAGCAGGTACTCGACCGGCTCCGGCGGCTCGGACGCCTTGCCGTCTGAGTCGGGCAGCATGATGATCTTCGGTCCCGCGGTCGGTCTGGTCGATGTCGACCGTGCCCGCCTCCTCGGCGAGACGAGCCGCACCGCGGGGGTTGCGCGCCTCGAAGATCTCGGTCACACGGGGAAGACCGTGCGTGATGTCGGCCCCGGCCACTCCGCCCGTGTGGAAGGTCCGCATCGTCAGCTGCGTGCCGGGCTCGCCGATCGACTGGGCGGCAATGATCCCGACCGCGTCGCCGATCTCGGCGGGCTCACCGGTGCCGAGGAACGTGCCGTAACACGTGCGGCAGACGCCGAAATCGCTCTTGCACTTGAGCACTGAGCGCACCGGCAACGTCATCTCGTTGGCGAACTCACCGAGCTCCTCCACGAGCACGCGCACGCGTGCAGGTGTGAGCTCCTCGCCCTTGGAGGCGAGCTTCGTCTTGCCGGGCTTGCCGTCCTTGAGCGGCTTGTACACGTCGGTTGCCAGCACGCGGCCGGCCGCCGAGCGGTTGAGGCCTTCGGGGAGGAACAGCGGCACGGTGACGAACTCCTTCGTCTTGCAGTCCTCCTCGCGGATGATCACGTCCTGAGCGACGTCGACGAGCCGCCGCGTGAGGTAGCCGGAGTCGGCGGTGCGCAGGGCGGTGTCGGCGAGCCCCTTACGGGCGCCGTGGGTCGAGATGAAGTACTCGAGCACCGAGAGGCCTTCCATGAAGTTCGCCTTGATCGGCCGCTCGATGATCTCGCCCTTCGGGTTGGCCATGAGGCCGCGCATGCCCGCCAGCTGGCGGATCTGCTTGAAGGAACCGCGGGCGCCGGAGTTGGCCATCATGTAGATGGGGTTGAGCTCGTAGAGCGTCTTCTCCATGGCGGCGGCGACGGTGTCGGTGGCCTCCGTCCAGATCTCGGTCACCTGCTCGTGCCGCTCGCCCTCGGTGATCAGCCCGCGCTCGAAGTGGTCGATGACGCCGGCCACCCGCTCCTCGTAGCCGGCCAGGATCTCCTCCTTCTCGGGAGGGATCACGATGTCGTTCTTCGAGATCGTGATGCCGGCCAGCGTGGCGTTGTGGAAGCCGAGCGTCTTGATCGTGTCGAGCACCGCCGCGAGCACGGCGGAGCCAAACCGCTCGACGAGATCGGCGATGAAGTCGTCGAGCTCCTTCTTCGCCATCGTGCGGTTCATGTACGGCTGCGTTGCAGCCGCCTTCGGGTCCGCGAGGACGTCGGCGATCGAGCGGACGATCTCCTCGTTGAAGATCACCCTGCCGGGCGTGGTGAGGATCAGCTCACCCTGGCGGCGGTACTCGATCGTGTCCTGGAGCTTGACCTGGCCCGACTGAAGCGACTGCTCGACCTCCTCTTCGAAGGCGAACCGCTTCGGCCGCGGGTCGAGCTTCGTCACATCGACGGATGACAGGTCCTGCACCGGCGAGTAGGTGAGGAAGTACAGGCCCAGGACCATGTCCTTGGCGGGCGTCGTCAGCGGACGACCGTGCGCCGGCGAGAGGATGTTGTTCGAGGACAGCATCAGCGTGCGAGCCTCGGCCTGCGCCTCCGCCGAAAGCGGCACGTGCACGGCCATCTGGTCGCCGTCGAAGTCGGCGTTGAAGGCGTGGCAGACGAGCGGGTGCACCTGGATCGCCTTGCCCTCGACGAGCACGGGCTCGAACGCCTGGATTCCGAGGCGGTGGAGCGTCGGTGCGCGGTTCAGGAGCACCGGGTGCTCGGCGATGACCTCCTCGAGGATGTCCCAGACCTCGGGCTCCATCGAGTCGACGTACTTCTTCGCCGCCTTGATGTTCTGGACGATCTTGCGCTCGACGAGCCGGCTCATGATGAACGGCTTGAACAGCTCGAGCGCCATGAGCTTGGGCAGGCCGCACTGGTAGAGCTTGAGGTTCGGCCCGGCCACGATCACCGAGCGGCCCGAGTAGTCGACGCGCTTGCCGAGCAGGTTCTGCCGGAAGCGTCCCTGCTTGCCCTTGAGCATGTCCGAGAGCGACTTCAGGGCACGGTTGCCCGGCCCGGTGACCGCGCGGCCACGCCGGCCGTTGTCGAACAGCGCGTCGACGGCCTCCTGGAGCATGCGCTTCTCGTTGTTGACGATGATCTCGGGCGCGCCGAGGTCGAGCAGCCGCTTCAGCCGGTTGTTCCGGTTGATGACGCGGCGGTAGAGGTCGTTGAGGTCGCTCGTGGCGAAGCGGCCACCGTCGAGCTGGACCATCGGCCGCAGCTCGGGCGGGATCACCGGTACGGCCTCGAGCACCATCCACTCGGGCTTGTTCTCCGAGCGGATGAACGCGTTCACGACCTTCAGCCGCTTGATGGCGCGCTGCTGCTTCTGTCCCTTCGACGTCGCGATCGTGTCGCGGAGCGATGCCGCCTCTGCGTCGAGATCCAGGTCGCGCAGGAGGTCGCGGATCGCCTCCGCCCCCATGCCGCCGCGGAAGTAGACGCCGAACCCGTACGGCGAGCCGAAGCGGTCCTTCATCTCGCGGAAGATCTGCTCGTCGTTGACGACCATCTTCGTGTCGAGCTCCTTGAAGAGCTCCCAGGTCTGCTCGAGCCGCGTACGTGCCTCTTCGGTCGCCTCGCGCGCGTCGGCGCGCCGCTGGTCGATGTCGAGGTACATCTCGCGCACCTTCATCAGCCAGGCGACGACGGCGTCGAGATCCTCCTTCGCCAGCTTGCCGTCGGTGCGTAGGCAGAGGTCGTTCGTGAGCTCGCGGATCTCCTCGTCGGTCGAGCCGGGCTCGGCCTGCGTCACCACTTCGCGCAGCAGGCCCTTGCCGAGCTTGCGACCGGACTCGAGCTTCTTCTGGTCTACGGAGCGCCACGAGCGCGGCGTCGTCCTCGTTGAGGTCGCCGCCGTCGAGCAGGCCGTCGAGCACGCGGTTGATGTGCTTCGTGACGGCACCCTTCTTCGACCCGGTCGCCTTCTTCAGCTCCTTGTGCAGCGGCGCGAGCGCGGCCAGGATCTCGGTCGCCGTCTGCGCGACGTTCTCGAGCTCCCGCGGCTGCAGGCGCCGGTCGTCGCGGATGACGGTCGTCCGCACGAGCTCGCGGATCTTCTTCGCGTCCTCGGTCGTGACCTTGGGTGCGATCTCCTTGAAGAGGCCGCCCACGAGCCCGCGCACGTCCTCGAGCGTCGGCAGCGTCTGCTCCTCCGCCCAGTTGCCGAGGCCACGGACCCAGAACTCGTCGTCCTCGTCGAAGCTGCGGTCGGTTCCCTTGGTCAGGTAGTTCCGCCGTCGCGAGAGGCGCTGCTCGAGAGCGGCGAGCTGCTCCTCGCGGTCGACGTCGGCCGCGTCGTACTCGGCGCGCACCTTGTCCTCGAGGTCGGCGAGGTCCTTCTGCCTCTCGTCCTTGTCGACGTCGGTGACGATCGAGGCGGCGAAGTAGAGCACCTTCTCCAGCTCGCGCGGCGCGATGTCGAGCAGGTAGCCGATGCGCGACGGCACGCCCTTGAAGAACCAGATGTGGGAAACGGGCGCGGCCAGGTCGATGTGGCCCATGCGCTCGCGGCGCACCTTCTGCCGGGTCACCTCGACGCCGCAGCGCTCGCAGATGATGCCCTTGTAGCGGACGCGCTTGTACTTGCCGCAGTAGCACTCCCAGTCCTTCGTGGGACCGAAGATGCGCTCGCAGAACAGGCCGTCGCGCTCGGGCTTGAGCGTGCGGTAGTTGATCGTCTCGGGCTTCGTGACCTCGCCCTGGGACCAGTCACGGATCTGCTTGGCCGAGGCCAGCCCGATGCGGATCGCGTCGAATTCGTTGATGTCGATCTGCGTCACGTGAGTTCGCGCCTTCTTTCAGTGTTAGTCGTGTGACCGGTCATTCGTCTGCCGCCTCTACGTCGGCGAGGTCCGCTTCGATGGGCTCACCGTCCGAGGCGCGCCGGCAGGTCGGGAACGAGCTCGTCCGTGGGGACGGACAGCTCGCCGTCCTCGTCCACGCGCTCGGCGCCTTCCTCGACCTCCTCGGCGGTCGGCTCGCGGGCGGCGACCCGTAGCGAGCCCGGCGAGAGGTCGATGCCGAGCTCCTCGGCTGCGCGCAGCAGCTCGTCCTCCTCCTCGCGGACGTCCACCTCCGCGCCCTCCTCGGAGAGCACGTGGACGTCCAGGGAGAGCGACTGCATCTCCTTGAGCAGCACCTTGAAGGACTCGGGGATCGACGGCTCGGCGATGTTCTCGCCCTTGACGATCGCCTCGTACGCCTTCACTCGGCCGACGGTGTCGTCGGACTTGATCGTGAGCATCTCCTGGAGCGTGTACGCGGCGCCGTAGGCCTCGAGCGCCCAGACCTCCATCTCCCCGAAGCGCTGACCGCCGAACTGCGCCTTGCCGCCCAGCGGCTGCTGGGTGACGAGGGAGTACGGGCCCGTCGAGCGCGCGTGGATCTTGTCGTCGACGAGGTGCAGCAGCTTGAGGATGTACATGAAGCCGACGGTGACCTTCTGCTCGAAGGGCTCGCCGGTGCGACCGTCGTACAGCCGAACCTTCCCCGAGGTGCGCCGTCCCGCGGGCCGCTTGAGGTCGACCTTCATCTTGATCGGCGAGTCGGGGTTCTGCTCTACCCATGCGAGGAGCGCGTCGTCGACGTCCTCGGGTGTCGCGCCGTCGAAGACGGGAGAGGCGACCGGCGTGGGGCCGTCGGACTTCCCGTTCTCGCCGAACACGCCGTACGCGGCAGCCCAGCCCAGGTGCGTCTCGAGGATCTGGCCGATGTTCATACGGCTGGGAACGCCGAGCGGGTTGAGCACGACGTCCACGGGCGTACCGTCCTCGAGGAACGGCATGTCCTCGTCGGACACGATCTTCGCGATCACGCCCTTGTTGCCGTGGCGGCCTGCGAGCTTGTCGCCCTCTGCGATCTTCCGCTTCTTGGCGACGTACACGCGGACGAGCTCGTTCACGCCCGGCGACAGGTCGTCGCCGGCCGCGCGCGAGAACGTCTTCACGTCGATCACCTTGCCGCCCTCGCCGTGCGGGACCTTGAGCGACGTGTCGCGGACCTCCTTGGCCTTCTCCTTGAAGATCGCGCGGATGAGCTTCTCCTCCGCGGTGAGCTCGGTCTCGCCCTTGGGCGTGACCTTGCCCACGAGCAGGTCGCTTCCCGTCACCTCGGCGCCGACGCGGACGATGCCGCGCTCGTCGAGGTCCTTGAGCGACTCCTCGGAGCGGTTCGGGATGTCGCGCGTGATCTCCTCGTCGCCGAGCTTCGTCGCTCGCGCGTCGATCTCGTACTCGTGGATGTGGATCGAGGACAGCATGTCCTCCTTCACGAGCCGCTCCGCGATGACGATGGCGTCCTCGAAGTTGTAGCCCTCCCACGGCATGAAGGCGACCATCAGGTTCTTGCCGAGGGCGAGCTCGCCCTCGCGCGTGGACGAGCCGTCCGCGAGCACGTCGCCGGCCTTCACCTTGTCGCCGAGCTTCACGATCGGGCGCTGGTGGATGAGCGTGCCCTGGTTGGACCGCATGAACTTCACCAGGTCGTAGGAGTCGCGATCACCTTCTCGCGAGGAGACGACGATGCGCTCGGCGTCGACGTCAGAGACCGTGCCGGCCCGGTCGCTGAGCACGACGTCGCCCGTGTCGATGGCGGCGCGGTACTCGAGGCCGGTGCCGATCAGCGGCGGCTCCGTGATCAGCAGCGGCACGGCCTGACGCTGCATGTTCGAGCCCATCAGCGCGCGGTTCGCGTCGTTGTGCTCGAGGAACGGGATCAGCGCGGTTGCCACCGAGACGATCTGCGCAGGGTCGACGTCCATGTAGTCGACGGCCTTCGGGTCGGACATGACCGCCTCGCCCTCGCGGGAGCGGCAGAGCACCTGTGCGTGCTCGTACTTCCCGGTCCTCGTGTCGAACTGCTCCGAGGCCTGGGCGATCGTGTACTGCCCTTCCTCGGCCGCGTCGAGGTAGACGATCTCTTCGGTGACCTTGCCGCCCTGAACCTTGCGGTAGGGCGTCTGCACGAAACCGAACTCCGAGACGGTCGCGTACGAGGCCAGCGAGCCGATAAGGCCGATGTTCGGCCCTTCCGGCGTCTCGATCGGGCACATGCGCCCGTAGTGCGTCGGGTGGACGTCGCGCACCTCGATCGGCGCGCGCTCGCGCGTCAGACCGCCGGCGCCCAGCGCCGACAGCCGGCGCCGGTGCGTGAGCCCGGCCAACGAGTTCGTCTGGTCCATGAACTGCGAGAGCTGGGAGGAGCCGAAGAACTCCTTGAGTGCAGCTACGACCGGGCGGATGTTGATGATCGTCTGCGGCGTGATGGCGTCGACGTCCTCGGTCGTCATCCGCTCGCGGACGACGCGTTCCATTCGGTACAGGCCGACGCGGAACGCCTCCTGGATCAGCTCGCCGACGGTGCGGAGGCGGCGGTTGCCGAAGTCCTCGTACTCGTCCAGCTCGCTGCGGATCGGGTCTCGCGACATGCCTGCGGCCTCGGCCGCGTAGTCCTTCGTGTCCTCCTCCACGCCCAGCGTCTTCGGCAGGTCGACGAGCCTCTTGACGAGCGCGACGATGTCCTGCGTCGTGAGCACGCGGGTGCCGTCGGGCACGTCGACCTCGAGCCGCTGGTTCAGCTTGTAACGGCCGACCTTCGTCAGGTCGTAGCGCTTGGGATCGAAGAACAGCGACTTCAGGAGGTTCCGTGCGTTGTCGAGCGTCGGCGGCTCGCCGGGGCGCTGCTTCTTGAAGACCTCGATCAGCGCTTCTTCTTCGCGCGTCGAAGGGTCCTTCTCGAGCGTGTTCGCGATAAAGAGCGAGTTGTCGAAGAGCTCGAGGATCTTCTCGTTCGTCGACGTGTCGAGCGCGAAACCCGTGGAGGGGTCCTCGGCCGGCAGGGCGCGCAGCAGCGTCGTCACCGGCAGCTTTCGCTTGCGGTCGATGCGAGCGTAGACGATGCCCTTCTTGTCGATCTCCAGCTCGAGCCACGAGCCACGGGCCGGCATGAGATTGGCCGTGAAGACCTGCTTCGTCGCATCCTTCGGCTCCATGAGGTACGCGCCGGGGCTGCGGACGAGCTGCGTGACGATCACGCGCTCGGTGCCGTTGATGATGAACGTGCCCTGGTCGGTCATCATGGGGAAGTCGCCCATGAAGACCCGCTGCTCGCGGATCTCGCCCGTTTCCGTGTTGACGAAGCGGACGATGATCGACAGCGGCACCTGGTAGGTCAGGTCCTTCTCACGGCACTCCCTGATCGAGAACGGCGGCTCGCCGAACTCGTATTCGCCGAATTCGACGGCGAGCGTGCCGGTGTAATCCTCGATCGGCGAGATGTCCGCGATCGTCTCGCGGAGACCCTCCTCCATGAACCACTGGAAGGAGGCCTTCTGGATGTCGATGAGGTTGGGTAGATCGAGTACGTGCTTCAGGCGCGAAAAAGATTTGCGCGCGCTTGGCGCAGCTAGGGTGCTGCTCAACTTGGGCGCCTCCCGTTCGAGATGGTCGTGATCGCAGGCAGAACTGCCGGACGTCGGCGGAACCGGAAAGAGTAGCGGAAAGGGTCAAGGCTGCGCAAGGGCGCGCTTGACGGCATCCGAGAGAGATTGTTCAATAGGACGTTACAAACTGCACAACAGAGAGGAAACGCCATGAGACACCCCGTTGCCGGGGCGCTCGCCGCAGTGGCAGTTGCGCTGGTCCTCGTACTGCCAGCGGGAGCAGTCCCCCCGCCGCCGACGATGCCGAACCCGATCAAGAATCAGAGCTTTGAGCGGGACTTCGACTTCTGGACGGTCGACACGACGACGAGTGGCGGCACGGCCACGATCCTGTCGGGGCAAGTTCAGCACGGCGGCGGCTTTAAGTTCGCCCGACTCGTAGCGGAAGACGCGGGCGTTCCGACCACCGTCGAGCAGACGTTCAACGCCCTCGCCTTCACGCGCATTCTGGGCTACGCCCGCTTCAACGATGCCGAGGGCGGGAGCTGCACGTTCGACGACAGTGCGTTCGTTGAGATCGATGGCAACCCCGTGTTCCAGGCCTCGAGCTGCACCACGGGCAGCACAGGCGGGGTGTTCTGGACGTACGACGTGAGTCCGGGCATTCACACGATCGTCGGGGGTGTCATGAACGCCGTCGACAGCGACGTAGACAGCTCGCTCGACCTCGACGGGCCAAACGTGGTCAACATGCCGTAGCGACGCCGACACACGTCCAGTCTCGACGGAGAGGGCCCCGAGAAGGGGCCCTCTCTCGTTGGTCTCCTGACGCTGAGCGCTACTTCAGCTCGACGGAAGCGCCAGCCTCCTCGAGCTGGGCTTTGACCGAGTCGGCTTCTTCCTGCGTCACACCCTCTTTGACGGCGGCCGGGGCACCGTCGACGAGGTCCTTCGCCTCCTTGAGGCCAAGGCCGGTGACGGCGCGGACGACCTTGATCACCTGGATCTTCTTGTCGCCGGCGCCCGTCAGCATGACGTCGAACGCGGTCTGTTCCTCGGCGGCCTCGGCGCCGGCGCCCGGGGCGGCAGCACCCGGAGCGGCGACCGCAACGGGAGCGGCGGCGGTGATGCCCCACTCCTCCTCGATCTTGTTCTTGAGCTCGACGAGCTCGAGCACGGACATCTTGCCGAGCTCCGTGAACACCTTGTCTACTCCTGTGGCAGCGGCCATCTACTCCTCGCTTTCTGACTCGGCAGGCTCCTCGGCCGCCTCGGTCGTCTCGTCATCTGTCTCTTCCTCGGCGCTCGCCTCGGCGGCGGGCGCTTCAGTCTCTTCCTCTTCGCCTGGCGCGTCTTCCTCGACTGCCTCGGCCTCTTCGCCACCAAGCTGGTCGATCCGCGCCTGCAGTAACCCGTGGAGATCCTGCAACGGCGCGGTGAACAGCCCGACGATCGCATACAGCGGCGCGGCGACGGCCCCGAGCACCTGGCCGCGCAGCACGTCGAGCGGCGGCAGCTTCGCGAGCTCGCCCACCTCGTCGGCGGTCATCACTCGACCTTCGAAGACGCCCCCGCGCACGGCGAGCACCTTCGTGGTGCGGGCGGCGTCGGCGAGAGCCTTCGCGACCGCGACCGGGTCGCCGTCCGTCTCGAGGAACGCGATCGCAGTCGGGCCGTCGAGCAGTGCCAGCACCGTGTCCGCACCGGCGGCCTCGGCGGCACGCCGGGTGAGCGAGTTCTTGACGATCGTGAACTTCGCGCCGTGCTGAAGCAGCTCGCCCCGCAGAGCGTCCACTTCCTTCATCGTCAGGCCGCGGTAGTCGGCGACGATGAGCGTCTCGGTCGCCTGTAGGCGCTCCGTGAGCTCTCCGACGATCCTTTCCTTGTCACTCCTCAGCATCTCGTTCCTCCAAGAAACGACTCGACCCGCGCTGAGGCGGGCCGGAGCGAGCGCTGAAGCGCCCCCTTCGACTCACCTCGGCTGGGCTTCTGCGCGCATTGCCTCTTCAGGTAACGAGCGCTGCCAGCGGTCTTCGGCGGGTCAGGTCTGTGTCAGGCGCTAACTGTAGCGTCCTCCAGCTCTTCGACGATGTCACGCGTCTTCGACGGGTCGACGTGGATGCCGGGGCCCATCGTCGTCGTGACGGTGATCGTCTCGATGTACCGGCCCTTCGCAGCGGCGGGCTTGGCCCTGACGATCTCGTCCATGACGGCGGCGTAGTTCTCGACGAGCCGCCGCAGCTCGAAGCTCTTCTTGCCAATGGAGAGGTGGACGTTCGCGCCGCGATCCGTGCGGTATTCGAGCTTGCCGCCCTTGGCGTCGCCGACGGCCTTCGCGATGTCGAAGGTCACCGTACCCGTCTTCGGGTTCGGCATCTTCCCGCGTGGGCCGAGGATGCGGCCGAGCTTTCCGACCACGCCCATCATGTCGGGCGTCGCGATGGCGACATCGAAGTCGTCGAAGCCTTCCTCGACCTTCGTCGCGAGATCGGCGGCGCCGACGAAGTCGGCCCCGGCGGTCTCCGCCTCCTTCGCCTTCTCACCCTCGGCGAAGACGGCAACGCGCATGTCCTTGCCCGTGCCGTGCGGCAGCATCAGCGTGCCGCGCAGCTGTTGCTCGGCGTGGCGCACGTTCAGCCCCAGGCGGAAGTGCGCCTCGACGGTCTCGTCGAACTTCGCATCTTCGAAGCCCTTGATCATCCCCAGCGCCTCGACCGGCGAGTACGTGCGCTCGCGGTCGACCTGGTCTCGCGCGGAGAGGTACTTCTTCCCGTGGCCCATCAGTACGGCATCCCTTCCACGTCGACGCCCATCGAGCGCGCCGTGCCGGCGATGACCTTCATCGCCTGGTCGACATCGCGGGCGTTGAGATCCACGAGCTTCGCCTCGGCGATCTGGCGCACCTGCGCCTGGCTCAGCCGGCCGACCTTCTCGCGGTTCGGCTCGCCCGAGCCCTTGTCGAGCCCCAGCGCCTCCTTGATCAGGACAGCCGCGGGCGGCGTCTTCGTGATGAACGTGAAGGAGCGGTCCTCGTAGACGGTGATCTCCGCGGGGATGATGCGGCCGTTCTCGTGCTGCGTCTGCGCGTTGAACGCCTTGCAGAACTCCATGATGTTGACGCCGTGCTGGCCGAGCGCAGGACCGACCGGCGGCGCCGGGTTCGCCTGCCCGCCGGGGATCTGCAGCTTGATGAGTGTCAGGATCTTTCTTGGCCATACGCGTCAGTCGATCTTCTTTACCTGGTCGAAGCCGAGCTCGACCGGCACCTGGCGCTCGAAGATGTCTACGAGCACCTTGAGCTTCTGCTGCTCCGGGTTGACCTCGACGATCTCGCCGTCGAAGTCCGAGAGCGGCCCGGAGGTTACCTTGACCGACTCGCCGAGGGAGAACTCGACCTGCGAGCGCGGCCGCTCTGCCGTGGCCGTGCCCGTGTGCAGGAGGCGGTCGACGTCCCCCTGCGCGAGCGGCACCGGCTTGCCGGCCGGGCCGGCGAAGCCCGTCACGCCAGGCGTGTTCTTGACCACGGTCCAGCTGTCGTCGTCGAGGTTCATGTTCACGAGCACGTAGCCGGGCAGGATCCGCTTCTCGATCTGGACCTTCTGGCCTTCCTTCGTCTCGATCACCTGCTCGGTCGGAACGACGACGCGGCGGAACCGCGTGCGCTGCCCCATCGAGTCGATGCGGTGCTCGAGGTTGGCCTTCACCTTCTTCTCGTGCCCGGAGTAGGTGTTGATGACGTACCAGCGGAACATGGGAAAGAGCCTCTCGCGCTAGCGGAGGAAGACGTCCTGGACGAGGTTTCTGAAGACGAGGTCGGCGATCCAGATGTAGGTGCCGACGATCACGCACGCGATCAGCACGACGAGCGTGCCCTGGATGACGTGCGACTGGGTCGGCCACTCGACCTTCTTCAGCTCACCCCACGACTCGAAGATGAAGCGCTTCGAGCCCGCTTCGTCCTTCTTGCGCGCGCCGGTCTGCGTCTTCGTGGAGGCTGGCTGCGGCCGTACCTGCGCTGCGCGTGCCGTGGCACCCTGACTGCTGCGCGGAGGCCGCCTGGGCCTGCCGGCGCGCACGTCGCTGCGATCTCGTCATCTTGGCCATGACTCGCTACCTCGTCTCGCGATGCGGTGTGTGCTTGCCGCACCAGCGGCAGTACTTGGAGAACTCGACGCGATCCGGCGAGTTCCGCTTGGACTTCTGTGTCTGATAGTTACGCCGCTTGCACTCCGTGCACGCGAGCGTGATTGCGACTCTGACTCCGGTTGCCATGTCTCTCCAGTAGCTACACGCAGGACGATAGCGGCGGCAGGACTCGAACCTGCGACACGCGGATTATGATTCCGCTGCTCTAACCAACTGAGCTACGCCGCCCCGCTCGGCGGAGTGTAGCAGCCCCTGTTCACGCGTTAAGAGGGTCTGGCGACCCCTCTTAAGGGCAGCCGCCCCGGCGGAGATCTCCCGCCGGCGCAACGAAATGCCACGTGCGGCCGCGGACCGTCGTCTCGAGGCAATAGCCCTTGTCACGCACCGACTTCACGCGGTAGCCCGTCGTCTCGAGCTCGGCGTCGACGCGGGCCAGAGCCGCGGGTGACATGCCGAGGTAGGAGCCGGTGTCGGCGCGATACGTCTCGGCCGCCTCGCCTGCTTCGCGCAGTTGCGAGCGGGCCGCGGAGTCGCTGTCGCGATCCCTGATCGTCACGTACGAAGGAATGGCAATGGCGACGACGATCACCGTCATCACCGCGAGGACGAACGCCTCGACGGTCGTGATCATGCCTCGCTCGCCTCGGTCGAAGGCCACGAAACCGGGATCGGCCGCCGCATGGCCGAGAGCGTCACTCGATCGGGTGAGACGCCTACGAACCTGCGAACAGCAGGACGATCGAGCCGAGCGCGAGGAAGGGGCCGAAGGGAATGCCCATCGTCCTCCCTGCGCGGCCGTGCCGGATGAGCAAGGCGATCGCGGGGATCACCGCGAGCAGCATCGCCAGCATCAGCGCAGGCAGGACGCTGCGGCCGAGCGCGGCTCCCATGAGAAAGGCCAGCTTCACGTCGCCCATGCCCATGCCCGCGGGGTAGATGAACGCGACGATGAAGAGGCCGCCGCCGGCAGCGAGGGCGCAGAGCGCCCATTCCGGGCTTGGATCGGCAGTCGTCATGAGCGCGAGCACGACCACGGACGCGGGTAGCACCACGCGGTTCGGGATCAGCCGGTAGTCGAGATCGGCAGCGGTCACGATGGCGAGGGCGAGACAGAAGACGGCCGCCGCCACGGCTTCCAGCGTCGGGCCGCCAGCCGCAAAGCAGGCAACCACGAGGCCCGCGCCGGCGAGCGTGAGTAGCTGGTAGCCCATCGGCGACAGGCGGCGAGGCTCGTCCCTGATGGACGGCAGGGCGTAGCCGACGACAGAGCTGAGCACGGCCATCGCTTCCGTTCTCGGCAGGAACGCCGCTGACGTTTAGGCCGGCGTTGCTTCGAGGCGGTACGACCGCCCAGGGTCACCGGCGCGCCGCGCGAGTGCCTCGATCGCCTTCAGGGGCACTCTCGTCAGCCCTCGCGCCTGCGACGGCGCCAGGATCTCCCCTCGCAGCATGCGCTCCATCACGCTCCACGCAAGCGCCGAGCGGCCGAGCGCGAACGTCGCGCGTGGATAGCGGTCGAGCGCGACCTTGGCGCCCCACGAGGCAGACACGAGCGACCCGAGCGACGCCGCCAGCGCCGTCGAGTACGAGTCCAGGGCAGCCGACCGTCCCTCGAGGAGCTCGAGCACGGCCTCGGAGGCGAGGCGCGCGCTCACGAACGCCTCGTACATCCCGTCTCCCGACAGCGGGTCGACGAGACCGGCGGCGTCCCCGACGAGCAGCGCACGACCGCGCGCGGCGATCGAGCCCGGCTTGCGGAGCGGCAGCCGATGGCCTCGGATCGACTCCACGGCCTCGGACGCGATGCCGTGTTGCCTACAGAGCTCTGCCAGCTGGCCGCGGAGAGTGGGGCCCTCGCTCTCCCAGCCACCGACACCGACGTTCACGTGATCGCCCTTCGGGAAGACCCAGGCGTAGCCGCCGGGAATGACGCCCAGCTCGAGCTCGGCGATCCCCCTGTAGCGCTCGCCGACGACCTCGTTCGCCACGTTGGCCTCCAGCGCCACGCCGAGCACGTACTCCCCGCCGAGGCCGAGCGACTTGCGCACCGGGCCGTTGACGCCGTCAGCTCCGACGAGCGCGTCTGCCTCCACCTGCCGGCCGTCGACACGAGCGGAAGCGCCTGCATCGTCGGCGACGATGTCCGTCACCTTCACGCCGTCCCGGAAGTCCGCCCCGGCTGCAGCGGCTTGGTGGGCGAGATGCTCGTCGAGCCGTATGCGCTGCGTCATGAGCACGAGCGGTGCACTCCCGCGCCGCTCCACACGTGCGCCGTAGTCGAGACGAAGGCCGATGCGATCGACGACATGCTCGACCACCGGCTCCACGGACACGGGGAGCTCGTTCACGGCGCGCATCGTCAGCCCGCCGCCGCACGGCTTGTCCCGCGGGAAGCGGGCCTTGTCGACGAGCAGTACCCGGGCACCACCGCGCGCGAGGCGCGATCGCCGTTACCGAGCCCGCCGGCCCGGCACCGACCACGATGACGTCGAAGCGCTCCACAGCTTCCGCATCGTACGCGCCCGTCGGCTACGACAACCACGCGGCTGACGGTCACAAGACGGCGGGGGTGAGGGCTTACCGGTCGTGCAGGTGAGGTGGGGGCGGGAGGATTCGAACCTCCGTAGGCTGAGCCGGCGGTTTTACAGACCGCTCCCTTTGGCCGCTCGGGCACACCCCCGGGACGCCCAGTCTAGCCGCGACTGCTCAGCCGTTCGCGACGGCCAACCGCACTATGCGGCCCGCGGCGATGTCGACCCAGTAGAGGTGGTTGTCGGGGCCGACCTGAAGGTCGACAGGCACCCCGGCGCGGCGCACGACCGTCCGTGGCCGGGTCGTGTCGGGGAGGCCGTTCGCCAGCAAGGGGAACGCCCAGATACAGCCGCGAGAGGAGTCCGAGAAGTAGAGGGAGTTTGCGAGCTCCCCCGGGTAGGGCCCGTCGTGGAGGAACGCGACGCCGGTGATGGCTGCGCCGGCGATAGCGCAGCGATCGTGCGGGACGGTCGGGCGACCGTGGGCGTACGCGAAGACGGGCCGCGTCACTGCATCGGGCCCCTTGGCATAGAGCCGCTTGCACTGGTCGAAGGTGGCGATCTGGAGGTCGGCGTCGTACCCGTCCTGGACCTCGTCTCCCTCGTAGCAGGGCCAGCCGAAGTCCTCGAGCGGCAGATCCTTGGAAGCGATGCGATCGATCTCCTCCCACTGCTCGTCCCCGACGTCACCGAGCCAGACCTCGTTCGTCCCTGGGCCGGAACGTGAAGCGGAACGGATTCTTGAGGCCGAACGCGATGATCCGCCGTGCGTTGGCGTCGGCGCTGCCGGCGAGCGGGTTGTCGGGAAGGCCGCGCCCCGTCTCGGGATCGACGCGGATCAGCGTCCCGTCGAGCGTCACCGGGTCTCCGGGCGTGACGAGATCCTGGGCGCGGAGAGCGCCACCCTCGGCCGTCGGAGGCTCGAGCGTGTCCCCGACGCCGCCCGGAGGATCACCGCAGGGGTTGGGCGGGTCGCCTCGCTGGCCGTAGTCCGCGAACGCGGAGAAGGCTCCGTCGCCGGCGCTCATGTAGAGCGCTCCGTCCATCCCGAACTGGATATCGCCCACGGAGTGCGTATTTGACTGCGCGCACCAGTCCTCGATCAGCACGCGCTCGGGGCCGACTGCATGATCGCCCTGGGCAGTCAGGACGGAGAGGCGGCCGCTCGAGATGCACCCGTCCTCCTGGATCCCCGGCGGGTCAGGGCAGACGTCCACTCCGTCGCGGGAGGGCCAGCGCGGCGCCTTACCGCCGATCGGAGCGTTGTGCGTGTAGGAGACGTACACGTAGGGCTTGTCGGGAAAGTCGGGGTGCAGTGCCAGACCGAGCAGCCCGTGATCCCACGTGTCGTAGACCTGCGTCGAGAGGTCCGCGAAGACTCTGGGCGTGGAGCCGAGCCGGTCGAGCACCATGACTCGGCCGCTCTTTTCGGCGACGAAGATACGACCGTCCGTGGGCGAACCGGGCCGCGGTCGGTGCCATGAGACCGGTAGCGACGACCTCCTCGGTCAAGCCGGCCGGGAGCTCTTCCCCTCCCGGTTGCCAGACCGCCACCACGGCCGCGGCAACGGCAAGAGCAAGCACCGTGAGCGCACCCGCGCGCAACGCCAACCGTCCCCGGCGAGTCACGCTGCAGACAGTACTCACCAGGACCGGGGGAAACCATGTTTCCCCCGTGAACCTCTTCTTCGCACTCGTTGTCGATCAGTACGAGCCGCGCCCGCGCATGTCGGGCGCGGCGGCGAGCACGGTCTCGGAGCGGGCTAGACTGGAACCGAGCGCCCTCTTAGCTCAGTTGGTAGAGCACCTCCATGGTAAGGAGGGCGTCATGGACGGGGGAAACCATGTTTCCCCCGTGTGACCCCCTTCTTCGCCGCTCGTTGTCCACGGCTGACGAGCCGCGCCCGCACATGTCGGGCGCGGCGACGAGCGCTGTCTCGGAGCGGGCTAGACTGGAACCGAAAGCGCCCTCTTAGCTCAGTTGGTAGAGCACCTCCATGGTAAGGAGGGGGTCGACGGTTCGAGTCCGTCAGAGGGCTTGATTCTGGGCCTCGCATGCGGGCGTTCGCGACTTCCGCTGTCGCCGGCCCTTGTACCCAGAGTGTGCCGGGAGTCGTTCGCGCACACGACGTTGCGAATTTCACGCTCGTGACACACACTTGACGGGTGACTGGAGGGCGGAGCACCGACTCGGTGGTCGGGAGCGAGCTCGCGGGCTACCACGTCGAGGCGCTCATCGGGCGCGGCGGCATGGGCGCGGTCTACCGCGCGGAGGAACTCACCCTCGGGCGCAAGGTCGCGCTCAAGATGATCGCGCCCGAGCTCGCGCAGGACTCCCGCTTCCGCGAGCGCTTCCTCAGGGAGTCGCGGATGGCCGCCTCCCTCGACCACCCGCACATCGTCCCCATCATCAAGGCGGGAGAGGAAGACGGTGCGCTCTTCCTCGCCATGCGCTACGTGGAGGGCACCGACCTGGGGAAGCTCCTGGCGGAGGGCGACGCGCTCGCTCCCGCGCGCGCGATCGCCCTCCTCGAGCAGGTCGCGGAAGGCCTCGACGCCGCCCACGAAAAGGGGCTCGTGCACCGCGACGTGAAGCCCTCGAACGTGCTCGTCTCCCGCGCCGCCGGCAAGGAGCACGCCTACCTCGCCGACTTCGGGCTGACCAAGCGCACGGGCTCCCTCTCCGGCCTCTCCGTCGCCGGCGAAGTCGTCGGCACCATCGAGTACGTCGCCCCCGAGCAGATCACGGGCGACGAAGTCGGTCCTCCGGCCGACCTCTACTCCCTCGGTTGCGTCCTCTACGAGTGCTTGACCGCGCAATCCCCTTTCCCCCGCGCGACCGACGTCGCCCTCCTCTGGGCGCATGTCCACGAGGACGCGCCGCCCCCGAGGAGCCTCCGCCCCGAGCTCCGGCCGGCGATCGACGGCGTCCTCGCCCGCGCGCTCGCCAAGGACCCCGCGCGCCGCTACTCGAGCGCGGACGAGCTCGTGTCCGCCGCCCGCTCCGCACTCGGCTTGGTCGAGGCCGCGCCTGCGCGCCCCGCCCGGCGCCGGCTCGCGCTCGCCGCCGCCGGCGTTGCCGTCCTCGCCGTCGCCGCGCTGCTCGGCTTCCTGCTCACCCGCGACTCGGGCGGCGGCCTCTCTGCCGTCTCCCCGGACGCGGTCGGCGTCATCGACCCGAAGACCAACGCAGCTCGTCGCGGACGTGTCGGTCGGATTCGCGCCGGAGGCGATCGCCGCCGGCGAAGGCGGCGTCTGGGTCGCGAACACGAGAGACGAGTCGGTCTCCCGCCTCGATCCGGCCTCACGCACTCGCATCGGCACGATCTCCGTCGGGGACTACCCGAGCGACATCGCTGCCGGGAACGGGTCGGTCTGGGTGGCGTTGGCAGGGGACACCCACCTGCGCCGCATCGACCCGGAGCTGGGCGAGGCCGAGCGGCCGATTGTGAATCACGAGGTGTTGGGAAGCGTCCTCCGGTCGAACACGCGTATCGCCCTCGGCGCGGGATCGGTCTGGCACCTGTCCGGTCTCTCGAGGATCGCTCGCTTCGACCCCCGGACGGGCGAGGCGAAGCAGATCGGCGCCGAGGAGTTCCTGCTCGTGTTCCAGGACGGTCGCGAGGCGCAGCTGACCGACGTTGCCTTCGGCTTCGGCTCGCTCTGGCTCACGAACAAGGCGGGAAACTCGGTCAGCGAGTTCGACCCGAGGAGGGACAGGGTCGTGAGTCAGGTCACGGTCGGCGGGGCTCCGATCGCGATCGCGGTGTGGGGGCGGACTCTCTGGGTCGCGAACTTCGGCGACGACACGGTGTCGCGGATCGAACTCCCGGAGCCCGGGGTCAACCAACCGAGGACCGTGGAGACCTTTCCTGTCGGGGACGGGCCGGTCGACCTCGCGGCCGACGAGACCGGGGTCTGGGTCGCGAACAGCCTCGACCGTACCGTCTCTCGCATCGATCCGGAGAGCGGCGACGTGGTCGCGACGATCGACATCGGAAACGAGCCGCGCCGGATCGCCGCCGGGGAAGGTGCCGTCTGGGTCACCGTGCAGGCGCCGGGCGAATGAGCATGGGGCAGGGCACCGACGCGGCGGTCGGAAGCGAGGTCGTTAGACAGAGCTCCCGCGAGCGCGCTCGGCGTACTCGAGGGCCTTCGGGAGGTTTCCCGCCTGTGCGTGATAGTGCGCGAGCCGCTCGAGGTGCTCGTCCAGCGAGTCGGCGTATAGCGACTCGAACACGGAGGCGACGCGCGCGTACAGGTCGCGCTTTCGTGTCGGCGTGACCGTCGACAGCGCGGCGTTGTGGAGGAGGCCGTGCGTGAACGAGCACTCGAAGACCGGGTACCGCCGAGTCTCGCGGACGATCTCGGCGCGGAGGAGTGCGGTCAGGCTGTCGCCGACTTCACTTCCGACCACCTGCTCTGCCGCCGCCACCGGGAAGGTGCGGCCGATCGCCGCGGCGACGGATGCGAGCTCTCGCGCCGCTTGCGGTAGACGGTCGATCCGGGCGAGCAGAAGGTTCTCCAGCGCGGGCGGGAGGAGATCGGCCCGGACCGTGATCGTCCACGTCCTCCCCCGCGGCGAGAGGCCGCCTTCGAGCAGCGCCCGCGAGAGCTCTTCGAGATAGAGCGGATTTCCCTCGGCCTCGTGGACGAGCATGCTGCGCGTTGCGGCGTCCACCTCCGCGCCGAGAATGCCGGTCAACATCGCGTTCGCCGCATCGTCCGGCAGGGGGTCGAGCGCGAGCTGGGTCGTGCGGTGGCCGTGCTCGCCGAGTGCGCGGAGGCGAAGTGCCGCTCCCTGCGAGCTCGGGCCGACCTCCTCGGTGAGGATCAACCCGATCGGCGCGCGCTCGGCGAGCTCGAGGACCGCCGCGGCGAGCTCCTGTGTCTCGGCGTCGGACCAGTGCGCGTCCTCGACTGCCACGACGACCGGTTGTCGGCGCGCCTGCTCCTCCAGCCAACGAACGTACGCCTCCCGGATCCGCTCCGCGTCACCCGAGTCCAGAGGGCCGTCGACGCGCAGGCGCAGCAGCCGACCGAGACTCGGAAGCACCGCGTCCACGTCAGGGCCGAGGAGCGCCCCGAGCTTCGCCCGCGCCTTCGTCCGCACCGCGATCTCCGCGTCGCCGACGTCCGCTCCGAGCCAGCCGAGCAAGGCTTCGACGAACGGCCACGCACGGAGGCCGCCGTACGAGAGGCAGTGGCCCTGGAGCCACGCGACCCGATCCTCCGCGAGGACGCGGAGCTCGGCGAGAAGGCGCGTCTTTCCCATTCCCGGTGCTCCCGTCAACAGCACGACCCGTCCCCGGCCGGCGACGAGGTCGTGAAGCGCGCCCGTGAGCTGCGCCATCTCCGCGTCGCGCCCGACGATGGGCGTCGCGCCGGCGACCGGCTCTCGAGCCTTGGGGCCGACGAGCCGCGAGACCGAGACAGGAGCCGAGCGGCCCTTCACCTCGAAGTCGCCGAGTGGCTCGAAGACGAAGCGGTGCTCGAGGCGATGTGCAGTCGCCTCTCCTGCGAGGATCGTCCCGGGCTCCGCGAGCCCCTGGAGCCGCGCGGCTGCGTTGGTGGCGTCCCCCAGCGCCACCGTCCCCGGCGAGTTGGCGCCTACCTGGCCGACGGCAGCCTGACCGGTGTTGATGCCGACGCGGACCGAGAGGTCGGCCAGGCCCCACGCCGCCTCGACGTCCCGGGCATATTCGGCGACGACCTCGAGGATCCGCAGCCCGGCGCGCGCCGCGCGCTCCGGATCGTCTTCATGCGCGGCCGGGACGCCGAAGTAGGCGCAGATCCCGTCGCCTTCGTAGGCCTGCACCATGCCGTCGTACTCCTCGACGGCGCGGCTCATCATCGTCACGCACTCGCCGACGAGCGCTTTCACCTCGTCCGGCGCCAGCTTCTCGCCGAGCCCCGTCGAGCCGACGATGTCGGCGAACAGAACGGTGACCGGGCGGAGGCTCGTCTTCGCGTGCCGGCTCGTCCACGCGACGAAGTATCCAGAGCGACGTTGCGGATGTCACGTCGGTGCCAGACACTTGGCTCTTGTGGAGTGTCCGCTGCTTAGGCGCCGCTTGCCCCAGCGTTACGAAGGCCACCGCACGATCGAGCGAAGCGCCGGGTGCGCACGCTGCTATCGCGAGTCCCGCGCGTCCGCCGCAAGGAAGGTGGTCGCGAGGACCGCGCTCCGGCTCGCGTCGTCGTAGTTCGGGCGGGGAACTTTCGGCCCACTTTTCGCGTGCGTGAGCCACGTTGGAGGCCCGCCCAGCTCGTCTCGGCGTTCGCGCCGTGGCATGGGCGAGCGTGCTTGCGCTCGAGCACTTAGCTGCGGGCGGGGTACAGGAGGGGTACATCTCGTGATCCGAAGCAGAGGAACCCTCACGAGTCCTCATGGTTCGTTTTTTGAGATCAGGCCACGGTTCCGACCTGACCAACTTGGCTGCTCGAGGCGTTCGACCCTCCATGGTAAGGAGGGGGTCGACGGTTCGAGTCCGTCAGAGGGCTTCATTTGCAGGGGTTTTTCGTCTGGGACAGCCAAGGCTGGTCAGCTGGCGTCCAGCGCTCGGTCGCACCGCACGAATGGTGACGGCACAAGAGCACGATCACGTGCAATCTTCGCTCTATCTCGACAGCTGGCCCGCCCCGGAGAGCCGTTCACGGTATTCGATTCCGCGGGCGACGTGACCCGCGGCGGCGCGCCGCGGGTCAACCGAGCTGGCGTTTCATTCCTTCTTCGCAGCGGACACGTCGACGCATACGATTCCCTTGTTGCCGTCCTGGTCGGCGATCACGGTGAGCGAGGGCGCGTTGCTGTCATCGACGACGGTCCCGCCCGCGGCGAGGGCGGCGGCGATCCGTTGCTCGGCCACTTCGGGCGCCACATAGACCTCGATGTGGAACCGCTGACGTGGGGCCTCGTGTTCGTTGGCGTCGCCGAACCACAGGTTCGGTACCCGTCCCGTGGCGTCCCGGATTTCGTCGCTGGGGGTCCCGCGGCCCTGGGCCTCGGCGCTCCCGGTCAGCAGTGCGGCCCACACTGGGGCGATGGTCGCGGAGCGCGCCGTGTCGAGGCCGAGCTCGATGTCGCTGACCGAGGCCGGGTCGGCGTCGACCTTGTGGGCGGCGGCAATCTCGGTGATCCGTCGCGCGAGGTCGACGTCCTGCTGGGTCACCCATTCGACGACGTGTTCGGTGCCCTCGTTGTCGCGGTAGATGGCGTCGTCACTGACCAGTTTGAGGTCGACGTATCCATTGCCGATCGACACGCGCGGGTGGTGCCCGAGCGTGTCACCCGCCTCGCCCACCGCGGCGACGAACCGTGCGCCGGCGCCGAAGTCGTCGACCAGGTAGCGGGCATGCAGTCCCTGGGCAAGCTTGCGCCAGTCGGTCAGGTTGGCCTCGGCGATCTGTTCGCCCTTCAGCATGTCCATAGACGGGGACCCTATCCCTGATTCAGCTCGCAGCGCTGGCGCACCGAACAACCGGATCTGCCGCTCCGCGTGCGCTTGCAGACGCACGCTACTGCTGCGTTGAGTGCGGATCGGGCGCCGTTTCGGGGACAGCAGATCACGCAAACCGGTGATTCCCAACGAGGACACGCTCACCACCGTTCTGCTCAGTCGCCCCGACCCAAAGGACGGACAGCTGAACCCGCCTTCGGTCGGAACAGCTCGACGTACCCTCACGCGAGGAGGCGCTGGAGTGGGCTGCCGAGACCGCCGTCGCCTGCCGCTGTGCTCAAGAGGTCCGGGAGTTCATGCCCGACCCGTGATGCCCGAGCGCGTTTGGGACGTCAGCCGATTTGCTCAGCCAGCCCGATGAGAATGCCCTCGGGGCCTCGGACGTAGCAGAGCCGATACACGTCTTTGTAGTCGACCACTTCGTCGACGAGCTGTGCGCCGTGCTCGCGGAGCCGGGTCAGCGTATCGTCGAGGTCGTCCACCGCGAACATGACGCGTAGGTAGCCGAGGGCGTTTACCGGCGCGTTCCGGTGATCGGCGACCGGAGGCGGCGCGAGAAAGCGCGAGAGTTCGATCCCGCCGTGGCCGTCCGGCATACGCATCATGGCGATCTCGACGCGCTGGTCGCGCAGTCCGGTGACGCGCCCTGACCAGTCTCCTTCGATCATCGCTCGCCCCTCGAGTTCGAGGCCGAGCTCGGCGAAAAAAGAGATAGCGGCATCAAGCGACTCCACCACGATGCCGACGTTGTCCATCCGTTGAAGCGTCACGCGCCATTATCGCGGATCGCAAAGATCGGCCGTGCCCGCAGGTACGTGGTGGGTCAGACGTCCGTACCTCTGGCTGCGCCAGCGCTCAGAAATGTCCCCCGACCCGAATCGAGCTGGACGGCTGCTTGGGGCACCTAGGTGCGCGGCGCGTACTCGACGCTGCCGAACGGCCAGTCGGACGAGAGCCACTCACTCACGACGCGCCAGAGCGGCGTGTCTAACTGCGCGTGGCTCGCCCGTACCCAGGAGAGCGCACGGGCGTCGTAGTCGCTGTCGGGCAGCGGGTAGATGTAGACGCACCCGATCACGTCGCGGCTCGCCGGTTCGAGCACCGTGTACGTGAACCCCGTCCGGTGGCGGAAGTCGTCGGCATGGCGCTGCAGGTCTGCGCGGTTCTCCTCCGGCGTCATCTCCCGCGGCCAGCTGCTGTCCTCCCATCCGGGCGTCGCGTGGATGTGCTCCCGCGACGAGGTCCACGCGTCGTAGTCCTGGTCGTTGTGCTCGGGGTCGAGCGGCTCGAGCACGAACTGCGGCGTCTCGAGCCGCCGAGGGACGTCGAAATCGCGCGGGACGAACTCCTCCACGCGACCGATCGTAGAACCTTGGCTCAATGGCGCCGGGCAAGCCAATCGCCACCTGCGCCAGCGTGCGGGAAGTCACCTGACCAGCTGCGGTCGTTCAGGCACCTGCGCCCGCCCCCAGTGCCGCGAGCGCGGCAACGAGGTCGGACGGGGTACGGTGGGCGCGGCGCGGGCCCGTGTGACCACGTTCCATGTAGAGAGGGGTCGAATCGCTCGTGCCGCAAGCCGGCTCAGGCGACAGGACGCTCGCGCAGGCGATCGTAGGCGAACGGCGAAACGCGAAACGCCTTCCGCCGCCTCTCGCGGATGGCCTTGATCAGAGCGTAGAGCCGGGCACGAACTCGCGAACCTCCTGCGCACAGCGGCAGGCGACGGCGACCCTGCCAGCCCACGCCAGCGCCTCCTCGCGAGAGGGAACGTCGACAACCGAGAATCCGCCGATGTAGGCCTTGCTCTCAGGGTATGGGCCGTCGGTGACCGTCCCGTCGGTGGCCACCACGCTCACCTCTTCGTGGGAATGCAGCCCGCCGCCGAACACCCAAACGCCGGCGTCCTTTGCCTCTTGCACCACCGCGTGCGCTGCCTCGGCCACGTCGGGGAGATCCTCCTCGGGAAACGTCATTGCGCCGTCATCGAACGAGATCAGATACCGCGTCATCTCACGACTCCTTTGTCGGCGGCCTGCTCCGGCCGCATCTCACCCTGCTACGGACACACGCGCAATGGAGACCGACAAACCACCGAGAACTCATCGGTCCGGCCAGATCCAGCCTGACTTCTCGCATAGTGGAGGCGTCATACGCCCATAGTGGGAGCGCAGCAGCAGAGCCGCTCAGAGACATCAGCCACCGCTAGAGACGGGTCGCGGCTCAGTGCTCCGGGCTCGCCTCCGAGACCGGCGCGGGTGGCAGCGGTGCGCCGCTCGGCCCGTCGACGAAGGTGAGCGGCGAAACCGCCTCCTGCTGGCCAACGCCGGGCAGGCTCCAGTCGCACACGCCATCCGGGAAAGTGGCTTGCAGCCGCGCCAACTGCGTCAACGAGAAGAAGACCGGCGCGTAGTCCGCCGGGTTGAGCGGCTTCAGCTGGCACTTCAGAATGTTCTCCGCGAGCGGCCCGCCGGCGACTTGGCGAGGCGAGGAGTGCCGCGCGAGCCTGGGGTCGGCATCGCAAACCGCCATGTCAGTGACCGGCGTGGAGAAGGTCACGTCGCCGGTGAGGTAGCACAGATCGAACGCCGCGGCCGGTTTCGCCTGGATGACCGCCGCCTGAGTGCGCGCGGAGTTGATCGTCTCCTTCGGCGCGCTGACCGTCAGGTTCGACAGCCAGGTGTCCATGACCAGCAGCGAGTTCACCGTCACCGCCGCGACCTGCGCTGGCGTCAAGGGCAACAGGGCGGTCCCATAGCGCCACATCACCTGATTACCGTGGCCGCCGTTGGCCGCGTCGATGCGGGCACGCTCCGCGAAGCTGCGCCAGATGTAGTGGATGCCCTGCTCGTCGAAGCCGCGCGAGTCGATGATCGGCAGCTTGCCGAGGTTCGTGCCGCTGGCGACGATCCCGGCGCGGTAGGCCGTGCTCAGCGCCGCGCTGTCAGCGACGCTGCGGGCAGCCGTGCGGTTCGAATCGGCATCGAAGCCGCCGATCTTCTCGTTCAACGTGACGAACTCCTCGGGCGTGATCGCACCCGCCAGCATTGCGTTCAGGCCGTACTGAATGCCGACGTTGTCGCCGGTTTGCCGTGCGCGCAGGCTGCCGGGAGCGATGCCGTTCGTCGTGCCCCAGACGGCGGTGGCGAGGTCGGCATCGCCGCAGCGCGTGCCGTTCGGGTTGGCCGCCGGGTCGTAGACCAGCGCGGCCGGAAGCAGGCAGTTGTTGCGCGGCGCGCCGACCGGCGCCAGCGCGCCGGTCGCCTGGTTGGTGACCAGGACCGGCACGTAATTTCCCGGTTTGTTGTTGTGGCCGAACGCGTTGTTCCACGACTGGCAGCCGAGATGGTCGAGATGGCCGTTGATGGCGGTCTTCTTGGCATTGATCTCCGCCTGCGTGAGGCCGGACATCAACGCCGTCCATTCCGGGCTCGCGTAGAAATTGACCAGCAAGACGCAATCCCCCACCTCGAGGCCGGTGGTGATCGAGTCGGGGTAGTCGCAACTCGGCTGGATGCCGTCGAGCAGTCCGGGATAGATCGACGCGGCGGTGTTCTGCTGGATCGAGCCGCCCGAGCAGCCGTTGCCGAGCGTGTACGTGATCTCGCCGTAGGTGTCGGCGATGTGCTCCTTCATCATCATCAGCGTCTCGGCGTTCAGGACGCGGTTCGAGTTGTAGAGCGAATCGGTGAGGCTGTTGTCGACGACCATGAAGCCGCGCGACAGCGCCGCGTTGTCGGCCCAGTTCTGCTCCGAGCGGAATTGCAGCCGCGGCTGCCCCGTCGACGCGCCGAAGGTGTAGACGACCTTGCCGTTCCACTGCGCCTGCGGCGAGAGCGCCGACCACGGCTTGCTAGCGTCGAACAGAACCGCAATGTCGTAGATGCCGCGATTCGTCGTTCCGCGCTCAACGCGCACGATGTACGGCACCGTCAATCCGGCCGTCGTAGTGGTCGTGGCAAGATCGCCCGGCGCGCTGCCCGGGGTGTACGGCTTGAAGCAGTTGTTGGTCGGCGGCGAAGCCGGCGGGCTCGGATCCGGCAGCGCGCTCGAGCAGCCTGCTGTGGTCGTCCGGTAGAAGAGCTTGTACTCGGTCGCGATATTGCATTGCCCGTCGATCGCGAGGGTCGACAGTCCGCTCGCGTTCGTCGCCGGCGTGCTGCCCGATGCCGGCGTAGGCGTGGGCGTCGCGCAGATCCAGGGCGTCGTCTGCGAGCCCAGCAGCACCGGTCCGCCGATCGGATGATTGGTGATGGTGAGCGAAGCGCGCGGCCGGCCGCGGCCACGGCCATTCGAGTCCGCGAGAAATTCGTTCTGCCCGTCCTCCAGCCCGGTCAGCACCCCGCGCATGGTGCGTGCCGCCGTATCGGTGCTGAAGGTTTCCGTGACGTCGAGGCCGTTGAGCCACAGCGTTACCTGGTGAAGCGGTACGGTCATCGGTACGCGCACCTCGACCAGCGCGTCGCCGCCGCTGATGAAATCCGCTCGGTTCGAAAGGGTCAGGATTTCGAATTGACCGGATGCGGTGTCTTTTGCAGATGCCGCGACAGATGCCGCGACGGCGACAGAGATGAACAGCGCCGCGAGAACGCGCAAGAGGTTCGACATGACTCCTCCCAGGTGGGTGGGCATTTCGATCGCCCGGGCTTATGGTTGCCGGACGCGGCGCTGCCCAAACGCGTTTCTCACTAAATCCCCGAACGCGGGCGGGCCGAATGACGCAAGGCCGTTCGGCCCGCCCCGGATCCAGGTCAGCGGTTGGGGAGATTCTCTCCGCAGAGCGCACCGGCGCATGGGCTGTGCGAGATCTCCGTGAGCTTCGCGTTCCCGGTGCCCTTACGAGTGAGCTCGACGCTCGTCCAGGCCGTGTTGTCGGTGGTGTCGGTCTCTATGAACTTCTGGTTGGGGTTCGCCGTCGTGACGAGGTAGTAGATGCCCGGCGGCGCGCCCGAGATGTCGAGCTCCTGGCCTTCGAGGGCGTGGTGGTACTGGTCGATCCAGCCAGGCGACAAGCCTTGTGGCGCGTCCGGCTTGCAGTCCGCGTACGTGCGGGCGGTGTTCTTCGAGTTCCCCTCGAGCTTGATCCAGTCGATCAGGCAGAACGTCGTCTTCAGCGACTGGTCGCCGAAGACCGCGCCCCATTGGCCATGAATGCCGTCGTCGTTGGCAATTCGGAACTCGTACAGGGCGACCGCGTCGATGTGCCAGTGGTTGTGCGCCGGGTGGAAGACGAACTCGCTGACGTCCTCTTCGTGCACCACGGCGCCGGTGGCGTCGAGCAGCTGCTGGATCCCGTGCGTCTTCCCGTCGCTCTGGACCTCCGGTCGGATCTGGAACGGGCCGTCTCCGACGTTCGCGATCCCGTTCGAGAAGCGCAGGAACTCGTGCTGCTGCGAGTTCTGCACCGTGAAGTGATGCGGGACGGCGGACACGAAGTTCGGCTTGAGCGGCGTTCCGTCGGCCCCGGCGATGGTGATGCCTACCGCAAGCGCAGCGGCCCCGACGATCACCGTGACGATGGACAGTCGTGCTCTCATCTCTCCTCCTTCTGATGGCCTGCCTCTCCATCCTCCCCGATGAGGGCAATGCAACAGTCAGGACGGCGGCGACGAGGCGGGCGTCGGAACGGGTTGCGGGCTCAGTGGCGCTCCGCTCGTCAAGGCGAGCCCGGTGTAGGTTCAGGGCACTACGAGCACTCCGCTAGACGCGCGCGAGCCGACGTTGCGGCTCTCGGTACCGGCCGAAGGAATCCGGGGGCATGGCGTCATCCTCCGCTTTCCCTCGCTCGACGACGTCGACGGGATCCTCCCTGCCTTTACGGACGCGGAGCTTCGCGAGGCCGGAAACCTGCCTACGTTCGATCGCGACGGGCTCGTCGCCTCGATCGAAGAACTCCCGTCGCTCGCGGCGATGGGGCGACTCCTCGCCCTGGCCGCGGTCGATGCGGTGACCGGCGAGGTCATCGGTGGCGGGACACTCCACCACCTCGACGCGGAGCGCAGCATCGTCGAGATCGGCTATTTCGTGCTGCCGCACGCGAGACGCCGCGGAGTCGCGACAACAATCGCCCGGATGCTGGCCGAGCACGCCTTTTCGCTTGGCATCCACCGAGTTGCCGCCTACGTGAACGTCGGCAATGTTGCCTCCGAGCGCGTGGCGGAACGTGCCGGCTTCACGCGCGAGGGCATCGTCCGCTCAATGCCGGTACCCGGCGACCGGCGGGTCGACAAGACGCTCTTCTCGCTACTACCGGGCGAATGACCGCTGCCGGTGAAGGCCCGCGCCGAAGGCCCGCGTGGCATACGGCGCGGACTCGTTTTCCTTCACCCGCCCCGGGTACCGGTTGTAGAGACGACTCAGAGCGTCGAACCGAAGGCAACGCGAGGTTGTCTGCCGGCCACGTCAAGTCGAGCTGATCCGCCAGTGCGATTCCCGAAGTTCATGTAGGAGCGCGGCGATGAAGAAGCTGCCGAACGCGAGCGTCCCCAGCGGAAATGGGTGCCCGCCCAGCAGGAACACGGCCGCCAGCGCGATGAGGATCCATTGGAGGCGCGGCGCGCCTTGACGGCGAGCTGCAAGAGCGAGGGCGCCGACCGCGGCAACCCACCCGAGCGTTCCAATGATGCTGAGTCCGAACGGCGGTCCGAAAGCCGGCCAGCTCTTGACGACTTCGAAAACACCCTCTTGCTGCGCGGTCGATAGATCTCGTGCTCTTCGCATCGCGAGCCCCGTGCCGATCCCGGCGACCGCGTCGTAGGCGCTGAAGAAGACAAGGAAGACTCCGACACCGAGACGTGTCACCCATGCGTTCGCGCGTCCGAAACTGTCTGCGAGCAACAGGACCGACAACCCGACCAACCCGGTAAGCGCGAGCTGGATGACGTGGAAGCCGGCGAACCACGTCGACACATCCATCAGGGCCTGCGGGGTTTCGTCCGGCTGCGGGTGCAGGACCTCGAGACCCGCGAGCAGCAGTGGTGGGACGAGCAAGAGCACACGGCGGAGCGCAACGGGCATCGGCCACGTTGGATCGGATTGCCGGAAAGCGCCGTCTCGCTGCACCCGCGCCGTCTCGGCCAGCATCGTCGAGCTTCTTACCCCGCTTTCGAGAATTCATTCGTTGTCCAACAGCGCATCGTCGAAGAACCCGACCACGCGGCGCTCGTACTCCTGCGGTCGCGCCTCGATGCCGCCGGTGTGGCCGGAGCCCGGCACCCTCCAGATCGCCTTGGGCTCGCGGGCGGCCTCGTAGAAGGTCTGGGTGAGCTCCGCCTCGCCACCCTGACCCGGTACCGCGTAGATCAGAAAGACAGGCCGAGGCGCGATCCGGCCGACGAGATCCTCGAGGCTCGCGGGTGGCAGGTCGTTAGAGAAGAGCGCGACACCCGGTGTCACCACCGCATGCTCTAGCAACGCTTCGATTCGCTTCCTCGTCCCTGGGATCGCGAGAGCCTCACGGATCGAGCGAGTGCCAGCCCCCTCGGAGACGATCGCCCCGAGGCCGTCCGACTCTGCTGCGGCCTCGATCATCATCTCGCCTCCGACCGAGAGGCCAATGCCTCCGATCCGGTGAGGATCGACGTCGGGGCGGCGCTGGAGGAACTCGACGGCGGCATGCACGTCGCGCTCCCCTTTCCAGCCCAACGCGTTCGGATCTCCGTCGCTCTCGCCCTCGCCGCGGCGGTCGAACAGGAGCACGCCGTAGCCGTGACGCGCAAGCAGGCGCGCCTGGCGCTGCGGCCCCTTTCGACCCGGGAAAGCGATCACGGCTGCACGGTTCTTCGAAGGGATGTACCAACCCTTGAGCTGCAGCCCGTCGCTCGTCGTGAACACGACTTCCTCGTAGGCGGCTCCGAGGTTGGCCGCTGGGACGAACCCGCGCGCCACATGCGTCAAGACGTAAGAGATGGACAGGGGGAACAGAACGAAGTAGGCGGCGGCGAGCGCGCCGACGAGGAGCAGGAACCGGCGTAAATACCGGCGGTGAAGACGGTCGCCGCGGCTCCTGGTCCGCCACAGGGTCACGGCTCCGACGGCGATGAGCAGGACGCCAGCCGCAATCGCCGCGAAGCCGGTGAAGTCGTCGCCGGACGGGCCGCCCTTCGTCGTGTAGTAGACGGCCTCGACGCCGGCAACGATCCCGAAGATGCCAAATGTCAGCGCGATCGCGGCGCGAAAGCCTGCTCGCAGACGCGAGTACGCCCAGGCGGCCAGCGCAAGGACGGCGAGCGGTATCAGGCCACTCACGAGGTGGTCGCCCGCCGACGTCCCCGGTTGCGGCTGCAGGAAGCTGTCGTCGACGACGTGCAGCGCGATGACAGCCAGCGCGCCCGTCGCCAGCACACGCTCGGTGGCGATGCTGGCCCACACGTTGCCGTGCGCCCGCTCGCCGACGACCGGATCGTCGGTCTCGGTGTGCATGACAAGCGTTTCTATCGTCAGCTCCTTTCAGGCCTACTGGTCATGACGATCACTGTACGAGCGGTGACCATCGACTCGCATCGGCGGAATCGCCGGTTAGCCGCTGGTGCCTGTTCGGGCCGCCGGCTCGCGAAAGGGCGCTCAGGACGGTGATGCAGCCCGGGCGGCGGCGACGGCTTCGAGCCGGGAATGGACGCCGAGCGCACGAAAGAGACGGCGGATGTGGTTTCTGACCGTCTCGGTGCTCACGTGCAGCTCTGCGGCGATCTGCTTCGTCGACCGGCCCTGCTCCAGAAGACGAAGCACCTCGACCTGACGCGGCGTGAGATGCGGAGGCGGCGCTTTGGGCGCGTCCTCGGGGCTTCCCTCGAACAGCCCGAAGACGCCGACCACCCGTTCGCCGCTCTTGAGCGGCACCGAGCTGATCTCCACGGCCACACGCGTGCCGGCGGTCGAAACGAAGACGGCGGGCGCATCCGTGGCCGGGGAGGTGCCCAGCACTTTCCGGGAGAACTGCTCGGTGGCGCGCCGGCTGTCCTCGGGCGCGACGACGGAGGTGAAGTGGCGGCCGCGAACGTCGCCGAGAAGCCGCTCGGCCGCCGGATTGAGCCAGCGGACGATTCCCGTTGTGTCGAGGACGTAGCTCGGGACACGGACGTTGCCCAGAGCCTGCTCGACGTCGCCGCCGACTGCCAGGCCAGTGGCCATGACGGAAGTGTTACTGATCCGGTCGCCGGGCGTCAGCGTTGAGCTCTTGCACAGCGAGAGGCCCGCCGGAGCGGGCCTCTCGATGCATCCCGTACGCGGTCCTGTCCCGACCGGCCCCGTGCACCCCGGGGGTTTACAGCTGGCGCGCGTTGACCGGCCGGGGCAGCACCGCTCCCGGCCCTTACTCCTTCGTTTGCAGGCAATCCATGTGATCGCCGTATCCCTGGCAGCGTGCCCTCGCCTCACCTAGCCCGCTAGGACCCAACTGGGTCAATTGGTCAGCACGCTCGTGGCAGCCGGTGACGCGCTCGGCGCAGAGCTGGTTCGCCACCTGCAGGCATTTGGCTGGACTCAGCCCGACGGCCCGCGGTTCAAGGAAATACCTGTAAATCGCTGGGTTCTCGTGCACCGATCCGCGCGCCCGGCGTCGTCGTTGAGCTCACGCACAAACGACGGGGGCGGCACTCAGGCCGCCCCCGTAGAAACAAGCTAGATGGCCGAAGGCCTCTAGTTGATGGGCATTCCGATGCACGAATGGGCTGCGTCGGCCTTGTCGCCCGCCTGCTTGACGTACTCGCCGTGGTTCTTGTAGTTCGACGTCGCACGTCGTCGTCGCGCCGACCTTGAACTCGAGCGGCCACGAGACCGTCGGAATCGAGGTCGCCATCGTCACCGTCGAGTTGTCGAGCGGCGCGTTGTCCAGCGAGTACACGACGCCGTCGGGGGAGCGCGTCGCCGTGAAGCTGACCATGTCCCCGACGAGGTGGCCCGTGATCGTCTCGCTGCCGTCGTAGGGGCCGTTAACGGTGCCCTTGAGCGAACCGACGCCCTCGAACGAGCCGTCGCACGGGTTCAGCGTGACGTTGTAGGTGTGCGTCCAGACGTTGCCGAACTGGTTGACCGCGCCTTCGGGCTGCACGGCGGTGATCGTCATGGTCTGCATCTGGTAGCGCTCCACGCCAGCCGAGGCGGACGAGACGATTGCCATGGTTGCGACCGCAGCGACGGCGACCGCGAGGATGAACTTCTTCACTTATTGCTCCTCTTGTTTTGCGGGCGATCACGGTGATCACCCGATCCCAGACAGCATGTATTTCCCTCGCCTCGCCGGCTAGGACTCAACTGGGTCAATTCCTCGGCATGCGGCTGGACTCGCCGAAGGCCCGCGGCTCAAGGAAATACCTGCAAATCGCTGGTTCTGTTGCCTGTACCAGCAGTACACAATGGCCATTTGCAACCACCGGAGGGGGCGCAGCCTCAGCCACGCCCCCGATCCGGTATCGCCTAGCCGTTGATCGCTTGGAGCAGGTCCCTCTGTGCCCGCAGCTGATTCGCCGTCGCCGACGGGCTGAGCCGCACCGTCTCGGCGTTCGAGATCACGGTGGAGAAGGCGGTGTCCGCGACCTTGTCCTTGTTGGTGTCGACCAGGGTGCCGAGATCCAGCGCTCCGTTGGCGAAGTTCAGCCACGAGGTAAGCAGCTGACGATCGAGCTGCTGCGTGGCGCTCCCGTTGTTGCCGCCGACGAAGAGGACGTCGAATGCCTTCGCGACCGTCGATGCATCGGTGACGTCGTGGAAGACCGAGCTCATGAAGCCGGCGATCTGCAGGAAGCACATCCGCTTCTTCTCGGTGAACGCCGTCGGCCGCGGCCGGTACTGCGTCTGCCAGTAGCCGGCGTTCTCCCGCAAGGACGACTAGAGGCTGGTCCGGCGCCCGGGCGCCGTCGCTGAGCTCCGTCACGCAAAGAGGCCCGCCGGAGCGGGCCTCGTGTACATCGTTGTCGTGCCGGACTGGTCAGGGGACGATGCAGAGATTCGTCTCGTTCCCGAACAGGAGGTTCACCTGCTGCTGTAGCTGCTGCGCAACCCCGGAGGCCGCCTGGTAGAGGAGCAGGCCGCAGGCCTCGGTGCCCGCCGGCGTGTACCAGTTGCCGGAGACGATGTTGCTCCTGACGATCGCGCTGCCGCCGAACGAGACCTGAATCCCGTTCTGGGCGATGTAGTCGACCTTCCCGGAGCCGGTCACCTTGTTGCTCTGGATCATCGCTGACGCGCCGGTGCCGCGTACGGTGATTCCGCCCTTCTGATACGAGGAGAGAGTGTTGCCGGTGATCGCGCCGCGGGCGGTGCCGCTGGACACTCCGACCTGGTGCTCGGTCGTGTAGAAGATTCCGACGCCGTGCTGGGTACCGTCGAAGGGAGTGTTTCCGATCTTCGAGATGGTGCTGTGCATGACGTTGACGTTCCCGCCGTCGTTGACGACGCCGAAGTACTTGGCGTTCGCGATCTTCGCCCCGGTCACGGTTCCGGTAGCTCCGTGGCCGTAGTAGACGCCGATGTCGCAGCCGGTCGCGTCGACGTTGCCGGTCACGTTGCCGCCGATCTTTGCGGCCGTCAGGTTGATGTTGTCACGGTAGAAGCCGGTCTGTGTGCACGTCGGAGAGGCTGCGGCTCCGGCCATGCTCGCCATGAGGCCGGCAGTTACCGCGACGCATGCGCCGATGATCGTGAGGCGCGTCCTACGGGTCGAGATCCTGCTCATCATTCCCCCTGTTTGAATTTGAGTTGAAGGTTCCGACCGAGGCTCAGTGCCTCGGGCGTTCTTCATCCCTGGAAGCATGTCTTCCCCTCACCTCGCCGGCTAGGACCCAACTGGGTCAACCTCGAGTCGACGGTTCGAACCGTCAGAGGGGCGCTTAAGTCTCGGCGGGCGCTGGCGCAGGCTGCCCGGTGCGCCGGTCGGCGAGCTTGCCGAGCTCCGCAGCGGCGAGGAAGACGATGGGGCCGAGCAGGCAGATCCCCCACTGCGAGCTCGTCAGCGCGACCGTGTCGAAGATCCGCTGCAGGGGTTGGAGCTCGGTGACGAGGAACGTGAGTGCGAGCGCCAGGCCGATGAGCTGCACGAACCGGCGGTTCGCGAGCGTGTAGCGACCGAAGATCGTTCCCGTCGGCTCGCGAGCCTCGAGCGCTGCCACGATGTGCATCAGCGAGAGCGTCGTCAGCCCCATCGTCGTGGCAACGACGAGGTCGTAGCGCTCCTCGCCCCAGGCGACAACGCGCGAGCGCAAGCCCGGCCATGATCAGGCCCGCTATGGCGAGTCGCACCCCGAGCGGCGCGGTCGACGATCGGCGCGCTCGCGTCTCGAGGCGCGCGCCGCATCAGCCCCGGGACGGCCGCATCGAAGCCGAGCCCGATCGCCAGCAGCACGTCAACGGCGAAGTTGATCCAGAGGATCTGCAGCGCGGTGAGCGGTGCGCCGTCGGCGATGTCGAAGATGCCGGCGCCGACGAAGGTGAGGATGAATCCGCCGAGCATCACGAGCTGGACGCGCACGTACTTCATCAGGTTGTCGTAGATGCCGCGGCCGCCCTCGACCGCTGCGACGATCGTGGTGAAGTTGTCGTCGGTGAGGATCATGTCGGCGGCTTCCTTCGTCACCTCGGTGCCGGTGATCCCCATCGCGACGCCGATGTCCGAGCGCTTGAGCGCCGGGGCGTCGTTGACGCCGTCGCCGGTCATCGAGACAACGTTGCCCTTGCGCTTGAGCACGTCGACGAGGCGCACCTTGTCCTCCGGCGCGACGCGTGCGACCACCCCGATGCTGTCGACCTGCTCGTCGAGCTCGGCGTCGGACAGCGCTGCGAACTCGGTGCCGGTCAGTGCGCGACCTTCGATCCCAAGCTGGGCCGCGATGGCGGCGGCGGTCGTGGCGTGGTCGCCGGTGATCATGCGGGCGCGGATCCCCGCCTCCTTGCAGCGGGCGATCGCGTCCTTCGCTTCCTTGCGCGGAGGATCGACGATCGCGACGAGCGCCAGCAGCGTCAGACCCTCGACCTCGTCGAGCAGCGGCCGCGCTGGCGTCGAATGCGCCGGGTCGATGTCGCGCGAGGCCACGGCGAGCACGCGCAGCCCTTCGCCGGCGAGGCGGTCGTTCTCGGCGAGGACGCGATCGCGGCCGGACTGTCCGCGGGAACGGTCGAGCCGTCGGCGTCGCGGATCTGCGACGAGCGCGCGAGCAGAGACGTCGGGCGCGCCCTTGACGAAGCAGCGGACGACCTTCCTGCCGTCGTCCTCCATCTCGTGGAACGTCGCCATGAGCTTGTAGTCGGAGTCGAACGGCACCTCGCCCACGCGCGGGTAGAGCCGGCGCGTCTCGTCGACGTCGATCCCGCCCTTCGCAGCCAGCACGACGAGCGCCGCCTCGGTCGGATCGCCGACGATCTCGCCGTCGCGAACGGCAGCGTCGTTCGCAAGCGCCATCGGCAACAGGAACGGCTCGAGCGAGGTGTCCGCCTCGCCCGCCGACGTGAAGGATCTTGCCGTCGGTCGAGTAGCCCTCGCCCTCGACCGAGTAGCGTCGGCCGGCGACCACGAGCTGCCGTGCAGTCATCTGGTTGAGCGTCAGCGTGCCGGTCTTGTCCGAGCAGATCGCCGACGTCGAGCCGAGCGTCTCCACCGAGCGCAGCCGTTTCACGATCGCGCCCTTGGCCGCGAGCGCCTGCGTTCCCAGCGAGAGCACGGTCGTGACGACCGCGGGGAGACCGGTCGGGATCGCGGCCACTGCGAGGCTGATCCCGATGACGAAGAGCTCGTCGAAGTCGTCGCCGTGAATGCAGCCCGAGGACGACGACGAGTGCCAGCGCGGCGCCCGCCATGATCGTGAGCAAGACGGTCAGCTGGTCGAGCTGGCGCGTGAGCGGCGTCTTCTCCTGCTGGACGTCGCTCAGCATTCCCGAGATCCGGCCGACCTCGGTCGCCATCCCCGTCGTCGTGACCACCATCTCGCCCCGGCCGCGCGTCACGGTCGAGTTCATGTAGGCCATGTCGAGACGGTCGCCGAGCGGCACCTCGCCACCGGACACCGGCTCGACTGCCTTCAAGACCGGCGTGCTCTCGCCCGTCAGCGCAGACTCCTCGATCTCGAGCGTCGCGGCCACGAGCAGGCGACCGTCGGCGGGGACCTTGTCGCCGGCCTCGAAAACGACGACGTCGCCCGGCACAAGCCCCTCTGCGGGGACGTCGCCAAGCTGCCCGTCGCGCCGGACATGAGCCCTGATCACGAGCATCTTCTGGAGCGCGGCGACGCTCTCGGCCGCCTTGCCCTCCTGGTTCAGGCCCAGTATCGCGTTGAGGACGGTCAGGCCGATGATGACGAGCCCCGTGGAGAACTCCTGCAGCGCGATCGATGCTGACGACGGCGGCGCCGACGAGGACGAGCTGCATCAGGTCGCGGTACTGGCGCAGAAACGCCTGCCAGCCTGGCTCCTTCTTCGCCTCCGCGAGCTTGTTCGGGCCGACCTGCTCACGACGCCGATCGACCTCGGCAGCCTCGAGCCCGCGCGCCGCGTCGACGCCGAGTTGCGCGCACGCTTCCTCCGCCGTCACGCCGTGCCACACGGTCGCGGTGCGGGCAGCCTCCGTACTCGTCATTTATCCATCCCGACGCTCATGGAGCATCATCTCGCATCTCTATCCTCCTCACTGGCATGACGACCGACTCTGCACCGCCGGCACCCGATTCCACAAAGCGCAAGCGCCCGGTGGTCTGGATGATCATCGCCGGCGTAGCCGCCGCCGCCGCGATCGGGCTCGGAGTCTGGGCGCTCATGCTCAACGACGACCTGAACGACACCGAGCAGCAACTCGAAGACCAGGCCGTGGCGGCCGAAAGGGCTTCGGCCGAGGCCGAGCGTCGTATTGCCGATGCTCGTGCGCGAATCGAGGCGGCGCTCTCGGACGTCGCGGGCGTCGTGGTCGTCAGCGATGAGGACGTGGCCGAGGCGGAGGAGGCCGTCGCCGAAGCCGAGCAGAGCGTGGCAGACGCTCAGGCGGCCGTGGCCGAGGCGCAAAGCGACGCCGAGCAGGCGCGCGCCGAGCGGGACCTGGCCCAGGCCGAGGCGGAGCAAGCGCAAGCGGAAGCCGAGCAAGCCCAGTTGTGCGCGGACGCCTCGCTCGCAGCGACACAGGCGCTGGCGGAGAGCGACGACCCGGCCGAAGGCTACGAGGCGGCCGCAGACAGCGCGGAGACGGCGGCCAGCGCCTGCTCGTGAGCTGAACGGTCGTCCAGGCTTCCAGACGCCGCGTCTGTACCATGCGGTGCGCCGAAACTCCCTAGGGGGCCGCAACCCTGCAATACCGGCATGTATCCACGTTCGTAGCCGCGATCGTCGTGGCCATCGCGATCACCACGGGCCCGGTATCCACCGGGGAGGCCGCGCAACGCGCTGTCGGCTCGACCTCGGCCGTCATCCCGGCCTGCGACCTCCGGCTTCCGTCGCGGACCGAGGGATCCCCGCGCTTCGCCGTCCCGCGGGGCGGCAGGGCAACTCTCCGCGCGCTCGCCGGCGGCTTCCGTCTCTGCAGATTGCTCCGCGCCGACGGCTCGAGATTCGCGCAAGCGGAGATCGACCAGCTGCGCCGGGTGCTCGAGATCCGTTTCTTCCGTCGTACCGGCACGCTCCTGTTCGCCGCAGACGCGCAGTTCCCCGCGAAGACGACAGCCGAGGGAGCCGACGTCGGTTGCAACAACGACTCGTTCAACACCATCGGTCCGCACGAGTGGCAGCAGCCGCACAAGTGGTGGGTCGGCAAGACGCCCAGCGGCCTCCCCGCCGACAAGGTCGTCCAGGCGCTCCGCTCGGCCTACTCCGAGTGGACGAACAACATCAACTGGTGCGATCTCGCCGACAACGCGAAAGCGCAGTCTGACTACCAGGGCAGAACGGAGCTCAAGGCCAAGCACGACGGAACGAGTGTCGTCGACTGGGGCAGCCTGGAAGACGTCCAGAACTGCAACCAGGCGCTCGCCTGCACGGCCACGTGGTACTACGAAGACGGCAATCCGGCGGAGTCGGACGTCCGCTTCAGCAACTCGGAGCAGTGGACGCTCGGCGCGGACGACGGCGGCTTCGACATCCAGTCGCTCGCGGCCCACGAGTTCGGACACGTTCGCCAGTTCGACCATGTCACGAACGGGGACAACACGGTGGTCATGTGGCCGTACATCTCCAAGGGAGACACGTCGCTGCGGAAGCTCGGCCGCGGTGACTCGCGCGGCAACAACACGAACTACTGAGTCGGTGCGACGCCGCGATTGGTGGCGGGGTCGCCGCTTCGAAACCTAGGCGCGGACCGCGTAGAGCCGCCACTCGCCCGGGACGCCCTTGAGCGCCCGTGCGCCGACGTCCTCGAACTCGATCCCCGAGCCCGCGACGAGATCCCTCACGGTGCGGGAGACGACGACCTGCCCAGGTCCGGCCGCGCCGGCCACACGCGAGCCGACGCTGACCGCGATCCCGGCAAGCTTGCCGTCGTGGAGCTCGCACTCGCCGGTGTGAAGGCCGGCACGAAGATCGAGGCCGAGCTCACCGACGTGAGCGACGATTGCCTGTGCGCAGCGAATCGCCCGCGCCGGCCCGTCGAAGGTCGCGAAGAATCCGTCGCCCGCGGTGTCGAGCTCCCGGCCGCGGAAGCGGGCGAGCTCGCGCCGCACGAAGCGTGGTGGCGCTCGAGGAGATCACGCCATGCCCGGTCGCCGAGCTCGGCCGCGCGCTCGGTCGACCCGACGATGTCGGTGAAGAGGACCGTCGTGAGGACGCTGTCCGGAACGGGCAACTCCTCCCGCCCGCTCAGGAAGCGCGCGACCGCGGCCGCTACCTCACCATCGGCCCACGCGGGACTGTCCCTGCCGGCTAGCTCGACGGTCCTCGCGCCCGGGACCAGCGCCGCTACGCGCATCGCTGCCTCGCGCCGCCCTGCGCGGAAGAGCACGAGCGTCGGCACCCGAATCGTCGGCAGGACGTCGGAGATGTCCGTGTCACCCAGCATACGGAAGAACTCCGCCGCGGAACCCGGGCTCGCCGCGAAGCGTTGGGAGTCGGCGAACCAGCTCCGCACCGCTTCGTCGTCGGCGAACGACGGCAAGATCGCGCGTGCGATCTCCTCGGCGTGCTCACGGGTCCCCCAGCGCTCGCGTATGTCCTCGCCCTGTCGCACTGCCGCCGGCGGCAGGTCGTCTGGAGCAGCGTGCGGGTGGTAGAGGGCGAGCGCCCGCGTGCGATCGGGATACGTCGCGGCAAAGAGCGCGCACAGCTGGCTGCCCTGGATGGCTCCGAGCAGCGCCGCGCGCTCCGACCCGACCGCGTCGAGCACGGCGCGGATGTCGTCCATCTGCGTTTCGAGCGTCAAGGTTCGCGGGCGGTCCGAGAGGCCCGTGCCCCGCTTGTCGAAGAGGATCAGGCGCGAGAACGCCGAGAGCGCCTCGGCGAAGCGGACGAAGAGCGGCAGCTCCCACGACCAGCGGATATTGCCGAAGAACGGCACGAACACGAGGTCGACAGGTCCTTCGCCGACAACCTGGTAGGCAATCGCCACGTCGGCGCTGCGCGCATACCGAATGTCGGGGATCGCGGTCATGACCTGTGATTGTCACCGAACTGCCGCGTCTTGCCCGGTAGCGTTCGCCGCATGGAAGTCTCGGCGGACGCCGCGCGGCGCTTCCTCGTCACACGCCAGCTGCTTGCGCCTGCCCGTTCGATGCAGGGCGGGCCCGACGGAGTGCTCGAGGTCTTCCGCCGGCTCGGCTCGATCCAGTTCGACCCGATCCCGGTCGCCGGTCGGAGTCACGACCTCGTGCTGCACGCGCGCGTCGCCGGCTACGAGCCCGCCTGGTGCGACCTGCTCTACGAGCGCCGCGAGATCTTCGAGGCGTACAACAAGGGCCTCTCGTTCGTGCCGATGGACGACCTGCCGTGGTTCCGTGTCGGCCAAAGGGCCCGAGTGCAGTCGGTCATCGACGAGAACGCCGAGGCCGCGGGACGAGTGCTCGAGCGGATCCGAACGGAAGGGCCGCTCTCGTCCCTCGACTTCCGGCCGGAGAGCGGGCCGACGACGGACTGGTTCGGCATGCCGACGAACACTGTCCGCGCCGTGCTCGAGGCGTACTCCGTCACCGGAGTGCTCGGGCTTGCGCGGCGCGAGGGCAATCGCCGCTACTACGACCTCGTCGAGCGACTCGTGCCCAAGAAAGTGCTCGCACGGGAGATCCCGTTCCGCGACCGGCTCCGGCACAAGATGCTGTCGCGGTACCGGGCACACGGGCTGCTCGGCGCCAGCGGCGGCGGAGACGTCTTCAGCGGCCTCGGCCCCGCGAAGCCCGACCCCCGGTACCCGGACTACCCCGGCCGCACCGAGTTGCGCGAGGAGCTCGTCGAGCTGGGGAGCTCGTCCCGGTGGCGGTCGAGGGCCTGAGCGGCAAGCGCCTCGTCGCCCGCGACGAGGTCGCGCTCCTCGAGGGCCCTCCGGAGCCGCCGCCGTCCGTCGCGTTCCTCTCCCCCTTTGACGCGCTCGTGTGGGATCGCAAGCTGCTCGGGAGCCTGTTCGGCTTCGACTACGTCTGGGACCTCTTCCATCCGCCCGCCAAACGCCGCTTCGGCTACTACGTGCTGCCGATCGTCTTCCGCGATCGCTTCGTGGGCCGGATCGAGCTGCGGATCGACCGCGCCGAGGGCCGTGTGCCCGTGCTCGGGCTCTGGTGGGAGGACGGCTTCACGCCGCGGCGTGCCGAGGGCTTCGTCGACGCGATGCGGTCGGCACTCCGCGCCTATCTCACCTTCGCGGGCGCTAACCGCCTCGATTGGACGCCGCACCTCGGTGGCGACAAGCGCCTCTTTCTGACGCGGCCCTGATCGGAACCGAGACATCGTCGCGCGCCACGCCGACACACGGCCAATCGAGCTCTGGGGAACGACCCGGACGGGGATAACGCCCGCCACCTCGATACGGCAGCAGAAAGAACGGCTCCAACAGCTCCCGATAGAAGGGCGGGCTGCGGTCCAGCGAGGACACGACGATGTCGACGTGGTGTATCCCGAGCCGCGGTGATTCCGTCATCCGTTAGGACGACGCAGCATCATTTCACTCATGGGCCGCGACAGAAGAGACCTCCGAGAGCCACCGCTCCGCCAATGAGACGTGCTCGGGGTCGATGTGATGGGCGGCGTCGGACTCGTGGTAGTCGACCGTCAGGCCGCCCGCCTCCAGCAGCTCGCGGGCTTTCCGGGCGAAGCCGACGTCCATGATCGGATCCCGGCGGCCGTGGGCGATGAATGCACGAAGCCCCGTGCGGTCGGCCAGGTGCGGCTGCCACCCCTCCACGGTCGGAACGAAGCCCGAGAACGCGACGATGCCCGCCGGCGCCGGTCGTTCGCCCGCCAGCCCCAGGCTGTAGCTCATGACCGAGCCCATCGAAAAGCCGCCGAGGACCGTGCGCTCCGGGCCGATGCCGGTGCGTTGCCACAGCTCGTCGTGGAACTCGGCGAGCTTGGCGAATGCGGCCTGGAACGTGTCGCGATCCGGGTAGCCGACGCGGGGAACGATGTACCAGTGGTAGCCCGGCAAGCCGGGGAGCGTGAGCGGCGCGCGTGGGGTGACGACGTGCAGGCGACGCTGCGGGTCGAGCGCGTCTGCGAGGCCGAGCAGGTCGTGCTCGTCGGCGCCCCGTCCGTGGTGGAGGACGAGCAGGCCTTCCGGTTCGCCCGCCGCCGGGCGCTCACGGTAGACGAGGGCGCTCACGCGTTGAGGAGGAAGCGGCCGGGCACGAAGTCGATGCTACGCGCTTGGCGGCTCACCGCCACAGCCAGGGACGAGCCCGGCGACGAACGCGCCGGGCTCGTCCCGCGTCAGCTAGTTGTCGTCGTCTAGCCGCTGTTGTCCAGCTGGGCTCGGATCTCACCGCCCGGCCAAATGGTCGAGTGGACGTTTGCGTAGGTGACGCCTGCCTTCATCGCCCGGACGAGCTCGGCGAACTGCCCGGGGGCAATCCCCTGCGCATTCGCTCCCGCGCCGACATCGGCCGCGCTGATCGTCCCGGTAATCGTGGCCGGCGGCGCAGGGCAGGGCTGGGTGCCCGCCGGCCCGTTGCCCAGGTTGCTGCACAGGAAGACGGAGATGCCTCCGTTGACAGAAAACTGCCCGAAGTGGATATGCGCCTGGGTCACGCTGCCTTCGAGACCTGAGTACGACAGCCGGTAGCTGATCGCTCCGGCGTCGTTCGCGACCCCTTCGTTCAAGATCTGAGCTGTGAACGTGCCGTTCCCGACGGTTGAGACCGCCGGAACCTCCTGGTAGCCGATCAGGCCCTCGCCGAACGTCGTCGAGCTACCGCCGGCGATCGCGTATGACCCGGCTGCAAGCGCCGCGAGCATCACGACCAGCGGGATCGCATGCCGCTTGTGCAGCTTCATGAGCTTCCTCCCTGTTCGGGGACGCAGTACGCCCGGACATACGCGCGGAACGGGAGGATGGATTCCGCGGCACCGCGTATCGGACGCAAGAGGGTTTTGGTTGACAAGACTCTAACCCGCTGCTACGGTAAGAGTCGTGATGACCAAAACCAAGAGCTCAGAAGCCCCTCCCGGCTACGACCCGTCGCAGTTCCCGCCCTTCGCGGTAACGGTGGACGTCGTGATCCTGACCATGTCCGAGGGCACGCTGAACGTCCTCCTCGTACGCCGCGGCGAGGCGCCGTTCGAGGGCATGTGGGCGGTTCCCGGCGGGTTCAAGCGGCCCACCGAGACACTCGACGGAGCAGCGCTCCGAGAGCTGCGAGAGGAGACCGGCGTCGACGCGGCAAGCCTGTTGAAGCAGTTCGGCGCCTACGGCGATCCCGGACGCGATCCCCGCATGAACGTCGTCACCGTCGCGTACCTCGCGGTGATCCGCGACGTGGGCGCGCTCGTCGCCGGGACCGATGCAGCCGAAGCTGCGCTCGTACCTGCCTCGGACGTCCTCAACGAGCAGCTCGAGCTGGCGTTCGACCACCTGCGCATCGTGCGAGATGCGATCGAGCGCGTGCGCGTCGAGCTCGAGGTCTCGGGCATCGCGACTGCTTTCGTGGGGCCGACGTTCACGATGGCCGAGCTGCGAGCGGTCTACGAGGCGATCTGGGGCGTCCAGCTCGACGCCGCCAACTTCCGGCGCAGCATCGTCGCCGAGGACGGCTGGGTGATCCCGACCGGACGCCGTGCGCAGCCCGGCTCGGCCGGCGGCAGGCCCGCGGAGCTCTACCGAGCGGGACGGGCCTGGAAGCACGGCGGGCCGATCCATCTCCGAGCCGAAGAGAGGAAGTAGTGATGAGAGCTGTCGTGCACGACCGGTTCGGCCCGCCGGAGGTCCTGCGCATCGAGGACGTCCCGGCGCCGGTGCCCGCTGACGACGAGCTGCTCGTGCGCGTGCGCGCGACGACGGTCAACCAGACCGACTGCCACGTGCGCCGCGCCGAGCCGATCCTCTGGCGTTTCAGGATCGGCGTCTTCCGCCCGAAGTGGACGACGCTCGGGATGGAGTTCGCCGGCGAGGTCGAGGCGGTCGGGTCGGCGGTGGCCGAGTTCGGCGTCGGTGACCGCGTGTTCGGGATGAAGAACCACGGTGCGAACGCAGAGCTGGTGACCGTCCGCGAGAGCCGTCTGGTCGCACACCTGCCGGACGCGCTGAGCTTCGAGGAGGGAGCGGCCGTGATCGACGGCGCATATCAGGGGCTGTTCGCCCTGCGGCGGGGGCGCGTCGGTAAGGGCACGCGCTTGCTCGTGTACGGCGCGTCGGGCTCGTGCGGAACGGCGTGCGTGCAGCTCGGGCGCCATCTCGGTGCGCACGTCACGGCGGTGTGCGGCACGAAGAACGTCGAGCTCGTGCGCTCGCTCGGCGCCGACGTCGTCGTCGACTACCAGCGCGAGGACTTCAGGAAGCGCGGCGAGAAGTACGACGTGATCGTCGACGCGGTCGGGAAGATCGTTGGGTTGCGGTACCGCGGCTCGCTCGTCCCCGGCGGGATGTTCGTGCTCACCGACGGGCTCTGGAACGTGCTGAGCGTCCTCCTGACCCGCTGGAGCAACCGGAGGATCGTCGCGGCGTGGCCGCGGTACGAGAAGGAGGATCTCCTCTTCCTCAAGCGGCTGCTCGAGACCGGCGAGTACCGCGCCGTGATCGACCGCACCTACCCGCTCGAGGACGTGGCCGAGGCGCACCGGTACGTGGACACCTGGCAGAAGACCGGCAACGTCGTTCTGACGCTGGACGGAGGAGAGGGCGTGAACGCATGAGGGCGGTCGTCCACGACAGATACGGGCCTCCAGAGGTCCTGCGGCTCGAAGACGTCCCGCGTCCGGTACCCAAGGAGGACGAGGTACTCGTCAAGGTCCACGCCACGTCGGTCAACGCGCACCGACTGCGGCTTCCGGCCGCGAGCCGTTCTTCTCGCGCTTCTTCACCGGATCGCTGCGGCCGAAGCGGCGGATCCCCGGGCTCGAGCTCGCCGGAGAGGTCGAAGCGGTCGGTGCCGCCGTCACCGAGTTCAAGGTCGGCGACGAGGTCTTCGGCATGAGAGGCGGCGCCAACGCGGAGTACGTCTGCGTCCGTGAGACCGGCGCCCTCGCGCACAAGCCGGCCGGCCTGAGCTTCGATGACGCAGCTGCGGCCTCTCGATGGAGCGATCATCGCACTTGCCTGCCTGAGGAAGGCAGATCCGCTGGAAGGGCGAAGCATCGTCGTCTACGGCGCGTCCGGCGCCATCGGCACCGCTGCCGTGCAGCTGGCCAAGCACTTCGGCGCCGACGTCACCGCTGTCTGCAACACGAAGAACCTCGAGCTCGTGAGATCGCTCGGCGCCGACGAGGTCATCGACTACACGCAGGAAGACTTCACGAAGAACGGGGAGACGTACGACGTCGTCTTCGACGCGGTCGGCAAGCACTCGTTCAGGCGGTGCCGGCGGTCGCTGAAGCCGGGCGGGATCTTCATCGAGACCGACCTCGGGTTCATGTGGCACGTCCCGCCGCTGGCGCTGGCGACGCGCTGGATCGGTGACAAGCGGGTGACGCTCCCCATTCGCAAGTACACGAAGGACGAACGTCCTCTTCGTGAAGGAGCTGATCGAGGACGGCAAGTACCGCGCGGTCATCGACCGGCGCTACCCCCTGGAGCAGGTCGTCGAGGCGACGAAGTACGTCGAGACGCAGCAGAAGACCGGAAACGTCGTACTGACCGTCACGTGAGAGGAGAGGAACCATGCTTGACCACGACGCAATCCCAGAGGTGACGAGCGAGCACCGACTACAACGCGAGGGCGAGGCCGAGGCGCACCGCCTCGTGCTCGAGGCACGCGGCAGCCGCGAGCGCCGCGTCTGGCGACGACAGCTGGCCAGGGAACTCGAGCGGCTCCTGGCACTGCGTCGTAGCCCCGACCAGGCGGGCCGGCACTTCGTGCTGATTCTCTGCGCCCTCGGCGACGCGCGGCGGTCGTCGAGCCGGATCGTCCAGGGCTCGACGTCGACGCCGTCCGGAGGCCGGCGTATCGGTCCAGGGTCGGCGCCGAGCGTGCGCGTGGAGCATCGGCCCTGCCGACTCCGCCTCGATCGGCGAGCACGACTCGGTGCTCATCGGCGCGCGTCCGCCCGAGGACGACGAAGCCCCGGTTCACGAGCTCGTCCACGAAGGACGCATGAGCCGGCCAGCCGGATTGTTCCTCTAGCGGCAGAGACGTGTCCCATTGAGGCCCCGAGCGCAGCCTCGTCACGAGGAACATTGGCATTGCACTCTCCTTTCCCGGGTAGCAATGGTCGCATGCGCGTGACGTGGATGGTGCTTCGACGCGCGGCGAAGGACTCGCTGGACGACAACGTGCCGATGATGGCGCAGGCGCTCGCGTACGCGCTGTTCCTCGCCATACCGGCAACCCTGCTCGTCGTGCTCGGCGTCTTCTCGCTCGTCGCGGACGCGAGCACGATCGAGTCGCTGATCGACCGGGCGCGGGCGGTGATGCCGGACCAGGCAGCAGACCTCCTGCGGGACAGCCTTCGCCGGACGTCGGAGTCGACCGGCAGCGGGATAGCGCTGACCGTCATCGGTCTCGCCCTGGCGTTGTGGACGACAACCTCGGCGGCGAGCACGCTGATGAAAGGCATCACCGTCACCTACGACCGCAAGGACGGCCGGAACTTCGTCCGCAAGCGGCTCGTCGCACTGGCCATCGTGATCGCGCTCGTCGTCGGCGCGGCCCTCGTGGTCGGGCTGCTCGTACTCGGCCCGCACCTCGAACGCTGGATCGGAGACGCGGCAGGCCTGCCCACGCTCACGGCCTGGCTGTGGTGGGGCCTTCAGTGGCCGATCCTCATCGGCGGACTGCTCATCGCATTCAGTGTCGTGCTCTATCTCGGCCCTGACGTCGATGAGCGGGGCTGGAAGATGATCACCCCGGGCGCCGTCACGGCGCTCGTCATCTGGCTGATTGCGTCGGGCGGCCTTGCCTTCTACAGCGCGCACTTCGGCTCGTACGAGAAGACCTGGGGCACGCTCTCGGCCGTCGTCGTCACGCTTCTCTGGCTCTGGCTGACCGGCGCCGCGTTGCTCTTCGGCGCTGAGGTCGACGCCGAGTGGCGGCGGCTCGCCGCCGCCGAGGGCGGGGCGAGCCGCGCAGAGGATGCGTCAAGCCGTTCTGCCGCCGAAAGCGCCGACGATCGCGAGCACGAGCGCGGCGATCAGCAGCAGGAAGAGGAACTTCGAGAGCGCCACGCCGCCACCGATGGCGAGCACGGCGAGGATGATCACGAGTAACCAGAGCATCTCTTTACCTCCTGTCGAGTAGCCCCCGGCTTACCCGCTCCGAGCGGATCGTGATCAAGTCCTTACGGTTTGCAAACGGGTCGGACTGTCGTAGGATCGCGCTCGTGACCTTCGACGACTGGATCCTCGCGCTCCACGTCCTGTCTGCGGTCGCGTACGGCGCGGGCATCATCCTCTTCTGGGTGCTCGTCGTGGCAGTTCGCACGACCGACACGGCCGAGGGCACGCTCCGCCTGAGTGCCCACCGTCATGATCGGGAACATCGCGATCGGCATCGGCGCCGGCGGGACGATCATCTTCGGCAGTCTGGCTCGCGCTCTCGGTGCGCAATTACGACCTCTGGGACGGCTGGATCATCGCGGCGCTCGTTCTTGTGGGTCATCGCCGCGATCCTCGGGCAACGTACGGGCAAGGAGTACATGCGCGGCATGACGAAGGCGCAGGAGCTCCAGGCGGCCGGCCAGACCGCGGCTCGAATGCCGAGCTGCTCGCCATCAACCGCACGCAGACGGGCGTCTTGCTGCACGCGCTGGTCTCGCTCGTCTTCTTGCTGATCGTCCTCGACATGATCTGGAAACCGGGCGCATGACCGTGCTCGCGCTCACGCGTCCCGACAGCTGGAACTTCCCGCTACTCGTCCACATCGTCGGCGTGGTGGTCTTCGTGGGAGGCGTCGTCACGCGCCGCCATCCCTGATCGGCTTCGCGAGGGGCGACGCGCGGCTACTGCGGCTCGGATACTGGACGCTCCTCGCGGTCGCGCTGCCCGGGTACATCTTGTTGCGCATCGGCGGCGAGTGGCTCTTCTCGAGGAAGGCTAGGACGACCTCCCGAAGGCGTTGACGACCCGACCTGGCTCACCATCGGCTACATCGTCGCCGACCTCGGCGCGCTGCTCCTGCTCGCCTCGCTCATCGTCGGCGGCATCGGCGTCTACCGGATGCGCGACGGCAAAGGCGCCGGGCTGCTGAAGGCGACGCTTGCGCTCTCCATCGTCATCATCGCCGCCGGCCTCGTCGCCGTGTGGGCGATGGCCGGCAAGCCGAACTAGCGCTCACCAGCCGGGATACGGCTCGATCCGGCCTTCAGCCTGGTTCCAGTAGTCGCGCTGGTCGACGACCTTGCCGTCGTCGTCGAAGCGCAGCATGGTCACGCCCGCCAGCGTGATCGTCTCCCCCTCCTCGATCCAGCTCGCCCACCACTCGACGGCTGCGCGGTCGCCGGAGACCACGGGCTCGCCGAAGCGGCACGTGATGTCGCTCTCCTCGGCGAACACCCTCTGCAGGTAGCCCGAGGGAGTGTCGGGCACGCGGAACGCAAGAGCTCGATACGCCGCGTCGTCGGCGTACAGCGCGGCGATCGGCGTCGACGTCCTGCCGCGGCCACGCGGCCGCCCACGTCTCCGCCCAGCGGCGTGCAGCCTGCTCAGTGTCCACGGGGCTACTCGACGAGGAATGTGATGCGCAGCGTCACGCGGAACGCGGAGATCTTGCCGTCCTCGACGTCCACCTTCTCCTCGGACACCCACGCGCCCTGGATGTTGCGGAGCGTCTCGGCGGCTTTGTCGATGCCGTTCTTCACGGCGTCCTCGAAGCTCGTGGGGGAGCTCGCGGTCAGCTCGACGACCTTGGCAACGGACATGACTGTCTCCTTCCGGGGTGAGATTGGTGCTTTCGAGGTCGAGTCTATGCCGTAACGATCAGCTCGAAACCACGATCTCGGCAGGCAGCGTGTCGGCCGAGGCCTCCTCGGCGAGCTCGTCGCGCACGCGCACGTCGAAGTAGAGATACGTCGTCGTGATCGCGACGAAGGGCAGCGCGATCGCGTAGACGACACCCGCGATGAGGTTCAGCCAGCCGAGCGGGATCTCGGTCACGAGAATCAGCACGCGCCCCGACGAGCGGGCCGGCGATCAGCGCCAGCGCCGCGCCGAGCACCACCAGCGATCCCACCTTGAACCACTCGTGACGCACGAGGCGTCCGCTGCTTCTGAGCGAGCTCGTCGCGGACGCGTCCTCGAGCGCCACCACCGGAGCGATCAGCGCCCAGCGCACGGCGAGCAGGATCCCCACCGGCAGCAAGAAGACCGTCGAGAAGAGCAGCCGCCAGACAGGACGGACGCGATCAGCAGCGCGCCCAGCAGCGGCCTCACCGAGACGAGGGCCAGCCGGAACGCATGCCACGGAGATCGCGGCGACCCTCGTCGATCTCGACGAGCGCCTTCGCCGTGACCGCCTGCACGATGCCCGAGGCCCAGGAGCGTCAGCGCGGTGCCGAGCGCGACCACGAAGGCCACGAGGAGACCGCCGCTCTCGCCTCCGACCTCGAGACCGATCACGTCCGAGGCGCGAAACACCAGCGCCTGGAGGAGGGTCACGCGCGACGGCGATGGGGACGGCAAGGACGCCGATGCCGAGGAAGAGCGGCAATCCGCCCGAAGTACATGCGCGCGGTGGACGCGAGCACCTGACCCCAAGCCCGTCGACGGGCGAGCCGCAGCGGAGCGGCGGGCGTCCACGAGGTACGTGTGAGCAGAAAGCCGATCAGCAAGGCGAGCGCGATCAGGACGAGCAGCAACGTCTGCGGCTCTTCGATCGCCCGGCGCAAGGCGTTCGAGCCCGCGCGCGATCGCACCGCAGAAGAAGTCGGTCGCGCCGGTGCCGAGAGCACCGCGCGCCGGGCACGGCGATGCTGCGCTCGCGCCAGCCTTCGGACCACTCGATGGGTCTCGTCCACTGGGACTTGAGGTTGGGGCCGGTCGGCCCGTTGAAGATGCGACCGCTGGAGCTCGCCCCAGCGGCCCTGAAACGCGATCCATGGGAAGCGCTCCTGCGCAGCCGCGGCGATCGCTCGGAATCGTTCGCACGGCCGGGCGGAGCTGACGACGTCGGCCCGGTCGTGTCGTCACAGCCCACGCCCTCGGAGGCCGAGCTGCCGAGGAACAGCGCGTCCTCGTAGAAGTTCGCGTGCGAGCCGGCCGCCGGATACACCACCGGATGCGTCCCGCCGACGAGCTCGAGCTTGTCGTCTCCCCAGTCCGCCTGCTCGGCGCCCTCGTGCTGGCTGTAGCCGACGATCGCCGGCCGTCGGCCGAGCGCCTCCTTGGCGTCGGCCGCGTCGAAGACGAGCTGGATCATCTCCCAGTCGCCCTCGTGCGTGTTGTTCCAGTCGTTGAAGACGTAGTAGAACCAGTACTGGAGCGAGAGCTTCCCCGGCCGGCCCGGCTCGGTCGCCACGTGCGCGTAGACGGTCGGCGCCGTCCCCTTCGTTAGTCGCTGCGCCCAGCGCTCGTAGCCACAGCCCGGGTCGAGTGCATTCCCCGGGAAGTCGAGGTGATACTCGAAGCGCTCGGCCGAGAGGTCCGCGGCCGCCGGACCGATCTTCACGAGATCCGGGCCCCACGGGCCGCGCAGCGCGACCGTCGGCTCGTCGAAGAGCGCGTCCAGGTCGATCGGCGTGTACGACTCCCCGTAGCCGCACTCCTGGGCCTGAGCGACGAGCCGTACGACCGGCGCGTAGCGCTCGGCCAGCGCCGTCTCGTCGGCGAGGTCGGCGAACGCTGTCGGGGCAAGCAACAATGCAGCCGCGGCAGCTGCGAGGAAGACCCTTGTGCTCACCGCTCTACCTTCGACGCGAACACGTCCAATCCCAGGCTGCGGCGAACCGCTCGATCGGCTCGGTCGAGCTTGACCGGAGCCCCCGGACCGAGCGGGATCCCGAACAGGTACCAGGCGACGAAGAACAGCGTCCAGAGGACCGCGAGGATGAACACGTACGGGAGCATCAGGGAGACGACCGTGCCGATGCCCGCGTCCTTCCGATAGCGCTGCGTGAAGATGACGATCAGCGGGAAGTACGCCATCAGCGGTGTGACGACGTTCATCGGCGAGTCGCCGACGCGGTAGGCGGCGAGCACGGTCTGCGGAGCGACGTCGAGCCGCTCGAAGAGCGGGATGAAGATCGGCGCGAGCAGCGCCCACTTCGCGATCGCCTGCGGGATGATCAGGTCGACGATCAACGTGACGAGGATCGAATCCGAGCAGCAGCCAGACGGCGCCGATGTCCATTCTCTCGAGCACGTCGCCGAGCTTGACGGCGGCGACGTTCGGGATCTGCGAGAAGTTGAAGTAGGCGATGAACTGCGCGATCAGCAGGAACAGGAAGAGCAGGCTCGCCAGCCCCGCCCAGGACTTCTCGATCGACGCGATCACGTCGCTCATGCCCTTGATCGTCCCCGCGCCGCGGCCGTAGAGATACCCCGAGACGAAGAAGAACAGCGTGATGATCACGATCAGGCTGTCCATGAACGGCGAGTCGCCGATCACCTTGTCCGTGATCGGGATCGCGGAGCGGCGCGCCGGGGATCGCCGTCAGCAGCGTGATGCCCACGAGCACGGCCAGCGCGCCCCACATCGCCCAGCGCAGCCCGCGCTTGTCGGCCTCGGGCGAGATCTCTTCCTCTTCGTCCATCGCCCAGCCGTCTCCCTGGTCGGCCGGATCCCATTCGCCGAGCCTCGGCTCGACGATTCGCGCACTGATCAACGTGAGCACGATCGCGACGAAGATCGTCGAGCCGATGCCGAAGTAGAGGTTCGCCGCGAGGTCGATGCTCGAGCCCGCGCGAGCTGACGTCGTTCGTGATCTCCGTCAGCACGCCGTCGAGCGGCGTGATGAGGAAGTTCACGCCGAAGCCCGCGGCGACGCCGGCGAAGGCCGCGGCGATGCCGGCCAGCGGGTTTCTGCCGACGCTCTTGAAGGCCGCCGCACCTAACGGGTATGAGCACGAGGTAGCCCGCGTCGGAGGCGATGCTCGAGATGATCCCGAGCAGCACGATGATGAACGTGAGCGTCCCTCTCGACGAAACGCCGACGAGCTTGCGTATGAGCGAGGAGATGAGCCCGGCGGCCTCGGCGAGGCCGACGCCGATCATCACGACGAGCATGATCGTCATCGCCGAGAAGTTCCGGAAGTTCGAGACGAACGACGTGAAGAGGTAGCGGACGCCGTCGGCCGGTCAGCAGGCCCTCCACCTCGGGTCGTCTCGGTGGTGAGCTCGTACGCCTCCGGCGGCACGGGCTGCGTCGGCCCGACGTCGGTCGGCTCTATCGAGCCGCCGTAGTACGTCTCCTCCGTCGGGACGGGCGGCGGCTTCACGACCTCGTACGTCGCCTTGACGTCCACCCAGTAGAGGATCTGCGAGAGGACGATCACCGCCCCGCAGAGCACGAGGAAGAGGATCGCCGGGTGCGGCATCTTGTTTCCGCCGCGCTCGATCGCGTCGAGCACGCGTTCCATGAAGGTCTTCTTCGTCGTGCCGCCCGGGTCGGTCATTTCGCCTCCGCGTAGCGCTCGAAGAACTCGGCCTCCGCCAGCACCGCCTTCTCGAACTCGTCGACCAGCACGCGCTCGTTCGGGGCGTGGATGTTCGCGAAGCCGTCGGTGGTCCCGAGGAGCAGCATCTCGGCGTCGGGCACCGCCACCTGCAGGGCGCTGACGAGCGGGATCGAGCCGCCGGTCGCGATCACGACGGGCTCGCTGCCCCAGGCGCTGGCCAGGGCCGCCCGCGCAGCGCTGTAGGCCGGACCTGACGTCTCCGCAGCAAAGCCCCTGCCCGTCTCCGCGACGTGCACCGTCAGCTCGATCCCGAACGGGCGCAGCTCCTCGAGGTGACGCACCAGCGCCGCCTGCGCCTCGCCGGGATCCTGCTCCGGATGGACGCGCAGGCTCAGCTTCGCGCGAGCGTACGGCACCACCGCGTTGACCGCCTTGTCCACGGGCAGCACGTCGATGCCCGTCACCGTGATCGCAGGCCCCGACCAGATCCGCTCGCCCAGCCCGCCGGTGCCGAAGAATGGCACCCCGGGCGCGACCTCCGCCAGCTCGCGAAACTCGTCGTCGGTGTACGAAGCGCCCGTCCACTCCTCGCGGCGAAGCCCTTCGACGGCGACGTCGCCGTTCGCGTCATGGAGCGAGGCGAGCGCGTGCAGCGAGCGCGATCAGCGCATCCGGGGCCGCGCCTCCGAACTGACCGCTGTGCTTCGGCCCGCCCAGCGTGCGCACCTCGATCGTCACCGTCGCCATGCCCCGCAAAGCGACGGTGAGCGTCGGGACGCCCGGCCGAACGCTGCCCATGTCGCCGATCACCATCGCGTCGGCGGCGAAGAGATCCGGCCGTGAGGGCGGAAAGGTGGTGAACACGCTGCCGACCTCTTCCTTGCCCTCGATCACGACCTTGATCCCCACCGGCGGCCTGCCCTCCCAGGCGCGCAGCGCGCCGACGTGCATGAGGATGTTCGACTTCGTGTCGGCGGTGCCGCGGCCGTAGATCGCGCCGTCGCGCTCGGTCGCCTCGAACGGCGGCGACTCCCACTTCGACTCGTCGCCGACCGGCACCACGTCGTAGTGGCTGTAGAGCAGCACGGTCGGCGCGCCGTCCGGCGCCGGGATCTCGCCCGTGATGACAGGCGCGGTGTCCGGCAGCTCGAGCGAGCCCAGCTTCCCCACACCCGCGTCGCGAAGCAGCGCAACCACTTCCTCGTACGCGGCGAGCAACGCCGGCCTGGACTCTTCCGCATAGCCCGGCGCCGAGACGGAGGGAATCGCGACGAGCCGCGCCAGGTCGTCTTTGAGCTGCGGCATCAGCCCAGCGACGACGCTCCTGAGATCGACGGCGGCCATCCGGTGGTGGCCCGAGTCTAAGGGGCATACTGCCCCTTCGTGGAGGCCGAGCAGCCGAAGACCCCTGTGCCCTCCACGAGGCGGACCTGGCAGGAGAGGATCGCCGAGCACCGGCGGCGACTCGAGGCACGGATACGAGCGGAGCGCGAGCTCCACAGCTCGGTCGACGTCACGCTGACCGGGATCGATCGCGACTCGGACGTCGGCGGCGGCATCATGGCCGGCGCGCTCGCGTACCGCCTGTTCATCTGGATGCTGCCGTTCGCACTCGTGCTGGTGGGCGTGTTGGGAGTTGTCTCGGACGTGACAGGCGAGGTGCCGCGAGAAGCCGTTACCGGGACTGGCCTCGCCGGCCTGGTGACGAATTCGGTCGCGACGGCTGCCTCGGGCTCCGGCCACTGGTACGCGCTGGCGATCGGCCTCCCCGTTCTCGTGCTACCTGACGCGCAGCCTGCTCGCGCGCGCTGATCGTCGGTGCACCGTCTCGTCTGGACCGAGCAGCGCGAGCGCGTCCCGAGGCCGACGTGGACCGCCACGCTGCAGCTCCTCGTCGTCCTCGTGGCGCTCTTCGTCGTCGTGCCTGTGACCGACAAGCTCTGGCCGTTCCCGGGCGACGCGATCGTCGTGCCCGTCATCGACGCAAGCCTCGTACGCGCTGCTGTGGCTGGCCGTCATCCGCCGCCTCCCGCGCCGGGACGCGCGATGGCGGGGCGCTCGCTCCCGGCGCGGTGCTCTTCGGCGTCGGCGCGGTCCTCATCGGCTCGCTCACCTACAACCTGCTCGGGACCTACGCGTCCCAGCGCGAGAGCACGTACGGGGCGTTGGGACTTGCGGCCGCGCTGCTCCTCGTCCTCTTCATCGCCGCCAGGCTCGTCGTGGCCGCCGCGGTCCTCAACGCGACGCTCTGGGCGCGGCGGACGTCGGAGAGATGACGCGGTACCGCGCCTGGATGCCGGTCGGCGTATTCCTCGTCGCACTCGCGCTCGGGCTGATCAGGCTCGGCGCACAGCCGCTCTCGTTCGACGAGCTGTTCACGCGCGACACCGCGACGCTTTCCTGGTCGGGGATCTGGGAGGCGGCACGCGACACCGAGGCCCCACATCTCGTCTACTACTCGCTGCTGAAGCCCTGGCTCGCGGCCTTCGGCACGTCGGACTGGGCGCTGAGGCTGCCCTCCGTGCTCTTCGGCGCGCTCGCCGCCGGCGCGACTGCGCTGCTCGGCCGACGGCTGTTCGGCGAGCTCGCGGGCCTCGTCGCCGGCCTGGCCCTGGCTGCGAGCTCGTACTTCGTCTCCTGGTCACAGGCCGCGCGTGGCTACACGCTCGCGGTACTGCTGGCGGTGGTTGCGACCTACGCGTTCGTGCGCGCCTGCGAGGAGCGTTCGACGGCGTGGTGGGCGATCTGGGCTGCCTCGCTGGCGGCCGCAGGCTGGGTCAGCGTCTTCGCGTTCTCGGTGGCCGCCGCGCACCTCGCCGCGTTCGTGCTCTTCCGTCCGCGGCCCGAGCTCCGGGTGCCGGTGCTCGCAGCGTGCGCCGCCCTCGCAGCGTTCCTCCCGCAGCTCGTGCTCGTCGTGTCCGGAGACAACGGCCAGCTGGACTGGATCCCGACGCCGACGCCGCGCCACGTCGCCGTCGGGATGTGGGACTGGGCCAGCCGGAATCCCATCGCGGTGCTCGCGGGCGCGATCGGCGTCGTGCAGCTCTTCCGGGAGGCGGTACCCCTCGCGGCGCGCTGGAAGACTGCGCTCGTCGCCGTCTGGCTCGTCGCACCGCTCACGGCGACGCTGCTCGCATCGATCGCCCAGCCGGCGTTCGAAGCGCGTTACGTGCTGGTCGGGCTGCCCGCCCTGGCGCTCGCCATCGGCGCGGGCGTCGTCTCGCTCCCGCGCAGGTGGGCGCTCGCGCTCGCCATCGCCCTTGCGATCACGATGACAGCGCGTCTCGTGCAGCACTACGTCGACCCCGGCGACCCACTCATCCGTTGAATCAACGCACCTCCGCCGCGGCTACGCGACCTGTGCGGGAGCGGCTCACCCGCGCTCGCCTTGACGCGCGGCCGAAGGCCGCACTTCCCGATCGGAAAGCGAAGCGGGCGAGGGATAGAAGAGGGCCGTCCCCCCGGAACGGCCCTCAGCCCCTACTTACCCCTTTTCTCCGACTACCTCACTTGGCGGTTACCGCAGTGGCGCAGGCCGTTCAGGCAGACCTGCGTCAGGCGCTCCAATTCGGTCTGGTTCCACGCGTTGAAGAAGTCCGCGTGAGCCGAGTAGACGCCTCCCGAGGCCAGCTCGAAGCTGTGCTGGCCGCTGACCGGGTAGCGGTAGATGAGCGAGATCTGCGGGATGGCGACGTCGTAGCCCGCGGGACAGCGACCGTTCATCTGGTACGCCACGTGCTGCTTGTGGTTCGGGCTGTCGAGTGAGACGCCGTTCCAGCAAGCCGGGAACGTGACATGCAGCCGCAGCATCGATCCCCTCCCGGCCGGGCACGCCGGCGGGACGTTGGAGGCGGGAACGTTCACCTGGGCGCCGCAGTTCCAGAACGTCACCTGCCTGCCCTGCGGCGACTTGGCGGTCGCATCGCCGGCGATCATCTTGAAGCCCGGCGGCGTCGCGGTGACTCTGGACGAGGGTCTTCCGCCGGTAGTAGATCGTGGCACCGGTCGGAGCCACGGCGTTGCCGTCGACATAGAGCGTCGGCATCCAGTACGCCGCGGTCTCGGCCGAGCGCCGGCATGTCGTCCGGCCGCCGAGCAGCGAGTCGGTCGTCGAGAACGCGTTCGTCGTCCGGTTGCCCACGAAGCTGTGGTCGTGGGATGCGCCGGGCGTGTTCAGGAACACGATCGGGTCGTCGGTGTTGCGATGGCTGAACGTGCAGTTGCCGATGAAGTTCACGCCCTGCAGTCGCCTCAGCACGGTCGGGCGGTCCGACTTGCCCATCTTGCCCGGCTCCTTCTGCGCGACGGCGGTGGGCGCGAGCGTGGCTACCGCAGCTGCAGCGAGTCCGGCCACGAGCGCGACTCCCATCCCGAGCCGCCGTTTCGTTCGTAGGCATTCCCTTCCCCTTTCGTTGCCTGCCGTTACCTGCCCGAGAGAGTCGGGTGAGATTCGCTTGACGAGGCAAGACGCATGTAAGGGAATTGTGAGGCCGCGGTGAAATCGCCGTGGGCCGACGTCTGAGACGATGACTAGCAATGGGCCTCGAAAACGCCGATCGTCTGCGCACACTGCTCGACACGGGCATCGCGATCAGCTCGGAGCTCTCGCTCGATGCGGTGCTCGAGCGAATCGTAGAGGCCGCGACCCAAGTGACCGGCGCCCGCTACGCGGCCCTCGGTGTGATCGATCCGGGTGGTACCGGCCTCGAACGCTTCGTCTACACCGGAATCGAGCAGAGCGAGGCTGACGCGATCGGCGACCTGCCGCGCGGGCGCGGCATCCTCGGTGCGCTCATCGAGGACGCGCGGCCGCTCCGCCTGCACGACCTGCGCGCCGATCCCCGCGCGGTCGGCTTTCCGCCGAATCACCCGGCGATGCGGACGTTCCTGGGCGTGCCGATCCTGCTGCGCGACGTCGCCTACGGCAACCTCTATCTGACCGAGAAGGAAGGTGGGGAGGACTTCAGCCGCGATGACGAGGAGTTGGTGACGATGCTCGCCTCACAGGCCGCCGTAGCCATCGAGAACGCCCGCCTCTACGAGTCGGCGACGACCTGGTCGCGCCAGCTCGAGTCTCTGAACGAGATCGGCAACGCGCTTGTCAGCGAGCTCGACCTGCCACGACTGCTCGACCTGATCGCACGCCGCCTGCGCGAGCTGATCGCTGCGAGAGTCGTGGCGATCATGCTGCCTTCCGGCGGCGAGCTTCGGATCGCAGCAGCCGACGGCGAGAATGCAGACCGGCTCGTGGGGGTCGAAATTCTACGGCGGAGCTCGAAGGTCGGCCGTGTCTTCGAACGCGGGCGCAGCGAGCGTGTCGACTCGACGCGGGAGGACCCCGAGGTGGACCAGGAGTCTGTTCGGCTGATGGGAGCGATGACCGGAGCGTACGTGCCGCTCCTCGCACGCGATCAGGCGATCGGTGTGATCGTTGCGCACGACAAGCTCGGCCCTGACGTTCGATTCACCGACGCCGATCTTCGGCTCGCTGAGCAGTTCGCCGCGCGCGCGGCCGTCGCCGTGGACCTCTCGCTTCGCGTCGCCCGCGACTCGCTCCGCCGCGTCGTCGCCGGGCAAGAGCTCGAGCGACGCCGGCTCGCCCGGGAGCTTCACGACGAGACCGGCCAGGCGCTCACGTCGATCCTGCTAGGGCTGAAGGCCGTCGAGGATGCCCATAGCGAGGAGCACCTCCGCGCCGCCGGAGAAGAACTGCGAGAGCTGATCGTGGCCACGCTCCAGGACGTCCGCCGTCTCGCAGTCCAGCTGCGCCCGACGGCCCTGGACGACTTCGGCCTTGTTGCCGCGGTCGAGCGGCTCGCACGCACGATCTCCGACGCGACGGGAATCGCCGTCGACGTCGAGAGCCGGCTCGGGGCTGAGCGGCTGGCCGAAGAGGTAGAGACAACCCTCTATCGAATCGTGCAGGAGGCTCTGACGAACGTCGTCAAACATGCGCAGGCACGGAACGTCACCGTTCTCCTCGTCCGACGCGATGGCAGCATGACCGCAGTGATCGAGGACGACGGCCGCGGCTTCGACCCCGGTGCGCTTGGCGACGACGGTCTCGGGTTCCTCGGTATGCGCGAGCGAGTCGCCCTCCTCGACGGACGGCTGACCATCGAATCGTCGCCGGGCGCGGGTACGACGCTCGTCGCAGAGGTGAGGGGCGAGTGACTCGCGTCGTCCTCGTGGACGACCATGCCGTCGTTCGCGCCGGTCTTCGCCGAGTGCTCGATGCGGAGCCCGATATCGAGGTGGTCGGCGAAGCCGGAACTGCACGGGACGCCATTCTCGAGACGCGCTCTGCGAAGCCCGAAGTGATCCTGCTCGATGTGGTGATGCCTGGCGAGAGCGGCATCGACGCTTTGCCGAAGCTGCTGATGGAAGCCCCAGAAGCCAAGGTGCTCGTGCTCTCGATGCAGGACGATCCGCGCTACGTGCGGGAGGCGTTTGCGGCCGGGGCGATGGGTTACGTGCTCAAGGAGGCAGCGGACTCGGAGGTCGTGGCAGCCGTGCGCGCGGTTGCCGCCGGCAACCGCTATCTGCATCCCGCTCTCGGCGCGCGCGTGGTCTCGGCCGAAGAGGAAGCACGTGCAGCAACCGAAGCAGATCCACTGTCGGACCGCGAGCGCGAGGTGCTACGGCTGCTCGCGCTCGGCCACACCAACCAGGAGATCGCAGAGATGCTCTACATCTCGGTCCGCACGGCCGAGACGCACCGCTCGCACATCATGCAAAAGCTTCGCCTCAGGACCCGCGCCGAGCTCGTGCGCTACGCACTCGCAAGCGGACTGCTCGTGGAAGAGAGCTAGAACCTCATCCTGTGAGCCGTTCGGCGAGCTCGAGGAGTGTCCCGCCGCCGTCGAGGACAGCGAGACGCAGCGGCGGTCCGGCCGAGTTGACGAGCACCAAGGCAGGCCGGCCTTCGAGGCGCTCGTGCCGACCGCGCGCGACGCGGGAGACGCCGAGCTCGCTCATTCCTAGCTGCTCCCGAGCCTGTGAGCCGTTGCGATCGACCCCGGTGAGTAGCAGGTAGTCCTCCCCGAGAACCGCCTTCCCTGCGTAGACGGGCCCTCCTTCGCGACACCACAGTGCTGTGTAGCTCGCCGGAAAGCGCTGATCCCCGAACAGCGCATGCCCGTCGTCTCTCCCTAGGCTCATCACGCCGCTTCGCATGGCCAAACGGACTCTGTCGTCAAGTCGCCCTCCTTCGCGATCTCCAGCGAAAGTAGGGGGCGGCGCTCGGCGCTGCATCGGGGATGCTGCTGAGCGCCTTGCGGGTTGTCCGCACTCGAAGCTCTCGCACGCGTGCCGGGCCGACACAACGAGAGAGGCGGCATTGCGCCGCCTCTCTCCTTTCGGAGGCGTGTTCGTCAGGGCTTCGTGGACGCCGCCGGGCGGTGCAGGACGGCCACGGCGAGGATGATGAGGCCGATGCCAGTGAGCAGCAGGGCGACGCCGACGACGATCCCGAATAGGGAGATCTGCTCTGCGGTGTAGGCGAGGTTGAGCGCCGAGGAAAGCGCGGTCGCCGTCACCCAGAGGTCCCGGGCCCCGTTGCGACGCCGGCTGGCCACTCTGCGTCGTCGATGACCGCCGACGGCGGAGTTGCTCGTGCCGCCCGCGAAGTCCGTCTCCTCAGGCGGCGCATCGTCCTTGGCCGTGTAGCGGCCCATCTGCGAGTACGTGAGGCCGCTCGTCGCGCCCAGAGCGTGGATTCGCAGATACTCGGCGAAGCAGCGCGCGTCGGTGCCGTTGTCGATCTCCTCTCCGGCGACCGAGCAGCTCGGTGCCTCGACCGGCGTGAAGTCGATCGGCTCCGCGCCGGCCTGCTGCCGCGCAGCGGCGATCTTCGCCTGTGCCGCCTTGATCGCGGGGATCTCTTTGGCGATCTCATCCGGCGTCATGTCGTCCGAGCCGACGATGAACTCGTTGGCGAGGTTGTCCTGGACGGTCGAGCGGCCGTCGAATCCCATGTAGATGGCCGCGATGCCGAACGCGACCATGATCACGCCTGAAACGATCCCACCGATCTCGAGAATCCGCCGCATTGTGGTCTTCTCGTTCATATTTCTGCTGCCTCCTGTGCGTTTGGATGACGTAGAGCATCGCGTACGGGCACCGCCGGCTCATCGGCGTAAGGCCGGATCCCCCGCTACGGGTAATCCGCAATTCGTGAGCGGCATTACGCCGATTGCAAGCGTAACCGGCCTCGCGAGAATCCCGTCATGCGCATTACCGTACTCACGCTTGCCGCGCTCTGCGCCGTCGGACTCGCCGTCGGACAGGCGGGCGCCGCGAGACCGCCGACCGTCTACGAGATCAAGCACTTCTTCCGTGGCTGCCACGTCTTCGTGAAGAACGAGAAGCCGGCCATCAGCCTCCGCCTGCGCAAGGGCGATCGCATCGAGATCCTCGATCACGACGTGATGGACTTCGACGTCACGCAGACGGCAGGTCGTCGGGTCGGGCTGGCTGACCCCCGGCTACGCCGCAGCGAGGTCCGACTGCTCGTCTTCCGCAAGGCCGGCCTCTACCGCTTCGAGCTGAAGAACGTCCAGACCTCGGAGGAGCTCGGGCTACAGACCCTCGGCCAGGACAACACGCTCAGGATCGTCGTCCGGGTAGCGTAGGCGCGTGCCCGAGCGCTGGACGCGCGCCGTGCTTCGCTACCGCGTGGCCGTCCTCGCCTCGTGGCTCGCCGTCGTCGGTGTCGGCGCGTGGTCGGCGACGCAGCTGCCACCACTGCTCGCCAACTCACTCGCAGTTCCGGGGACCGATTCCGAGCGGGCGCGGACGATCCTGCGGGAGCGCTTCGACGAGCCTGACGACGGCGTGTTCACGGTCGTCTTCCCGGGCAGCTCGGCCGCCACGGACGCCGAACGTGCGCAGCTCGAGCGGAGGCTCGCCGACGCAGCCAAGGTCGTACCGACGGCGCGGGTAGAAGAGCTGCGAGACGGCGGCGCCCTCTTCGCGGACATCCGCACGTCGTTGAGCCTGCAGGAGGCGAAGACGCACACGGACGACCTGCGCCGGGCGCTGCGAACGTCCTCCGGGCCAGTCGCGCTCGTCACCGGTCAGCCTGCGGTCCAGCGTGACCTGGACCGGATCTTCGCCGCCGACCTGCGGCGGGGCGAGCTGATAGCCGTGGTCGTCGCCCTCGTCGCGCTGCTCCTGGTCTTCGGTCCGTCAGCTGCCGTGGTCGTCCCGTTCGCCGTTGCCGCCTGCACGATCGCGGCCACCGTGACCGCTGTGTTCCTCGTCGCCCACGGCGTCACGATGGTCACGTACGTGACGAACGTCGTCGCGCTGATCGGGTTCGCGCTCGCTGTCGACTACTCGCTGCTCATGGTGTTCCGCTTTCGCGAAGAGGTCGCGCGAGGCGGCACCGTCCAGGACGCCGTCGTACGCACCATGGCGACCGCGGGCCGGGCCGTCGTCGTGTCGGGCCTCGCCGTCGCGCTCGGGCTCGCTCTGTTGATCTTCGTGCCCGTACCGCTCATCCGCTCACTCGGAATCGGCGGCTTGCTGATCCCGTTGGCGTCGATCGCGGCGGCGCTCACGCTCCAGCCGGTGCTGCTGTCCCTGCTAGGCGCGCGGGGTGTCGGCCGCTTCGCTCGCCGGGCTCCCCAGGTGGACTCCGGTGGCTGGGCACGGCTCGCGCGAACGGTCATGCGTCGACCGGTGCTCTTCCTCACGGCGGGCACGCTGCTCCTCGTCACGGCCGCCCTGCCGATGCTCGCTCTCGAGCTGACGCCAGGATCGATCTCGGCGATTCCGAGATCGCCCGAGTCCGTACGCGGCTACGAGCTGTTGCGGGACAGCATCGGGCCGGGAGGCATCACACCCGTGTACGCCGTGGTCGACGGAGGCGGACGAGCGGCGGTGCGGGAGCCCAGCGTTCGGCAGGCAATCGAGCGCCTGGCCGATCTCGTCTTCCGCGACGACGAGACGAAGGTCGTGGCGTCGGGGACGGACCAGCCCTACGTCGATCCGACGGGCCGGTACACGCGAGTCACTGTCGCAGGACGTCACGAGTTCGGCGAGAAGCAGATGCAGCATTTCGTCCAGCGACTGCGCGGCGAGCTCGTCCCCGCGCGCGAACTTTCCCGACGACACAGCCGTGGTCGTGGGAGGAGCCCCGGCGCAGGGGCTCGACTTCCTCGACCGTGCCTACGGCGCCTTTCCTTGGCTCGTCGGCGCGCTGCTCGCGCTGACGTACCTCGTCCTCCTGCGTGCGTTTCGCTCGCTGCTGCTGCCGCTCAAGGCGGTTCTGCTCAATCTGCTCTCCGTGGCCGCGGCGTACGGCCTGCTGGTCGTGATCTTCCGGTGGGACGTCGGCGCAGACCTGTTCGGTCTTCGCCATTCCGACGAGATCGAGGGCTGGATACCGATCGTGCTCTTCGCGGCGCTCTTTGGCATCTCGATGGATTACGAGGTCTTTCTCGTGTCGCGGATGCGGGAGGCCTGGGACGAGCTGCCCGACAACGCGCGCGCCGTCGCTCATGGCCTTCAGCGAACCGGGCGTGTGGTCACGGCGGCGGCGGCGATCATGGTCGGCGCGTTCTCCGGCTTCGCCGCCGGAGACGTGGCAGGCCTTCAGCAGTTCGGCGTCGGGTTGATGATCGCCGTGATCATCGATGCGACCGTCGTTCGCGCCGTGCTGCTGCCCTCGCTCATGACGGTGCTCGGGCCGTACAACTGGTGGCTGCCGGGATGGGTCGCACGAGCCGTCCGCGTGGCGCCGTCTCCCCTGGAAGCACACTGAGAGAGGGGTGCGGCGGCACCCCTCTCTCAGACCTTGTGAGACGTCGCTACGCGACGACCTTGATCGCGAGCCGGAAGGCCGGGACCTGGTATCCGGCAGCAAGGCCGGGCCAGTCGGTCGCGTATAGCTCAGGAAGCGGCACCATGCCGAGCTGCAGGTACGGGTACGCAGGCTGCTGCGTGTAGAGCAGCGGGTAGAGGTCGATCAGATGGACACCCGGCTTGCCCGTGGCGAACAGCTGGATGCGCGCGTATCCGTTCGAGTTGAACCCGCACGCATAGCCGATGTAGGCGTTGTCATACGTGACCGCCGTGGTGTTGTCGAGCTGCGTCCAGCCAACGCCCTTGAGCTCGACGATGAACGGCTGGCCGGCCTTGACGACCTTCGGCGCCTTGATGAAGTTGCGCTTCACGAAGTACGGCACCTGGGCCATCACCTTGCCGCGCCTGCATGAGCTGCACGACGTGCCAGCCGCCCAGACCGTCAGGGACGGTGATCTGCGACGAGAGCGTGCCGTCGGCCGCCGCTGTGGCCTTCCCGAGGGGCACAGGCACGAAGCTCCAGCACGTGCCGGTGCAGTTGACTCGATTGCCGACGACCGTCGACCAGACGAGGTCGACCGGCGCGCTCGGCGTGAGGCCGGCGGCCCTGATCGTCGTCTTCGAGAGAACGAACCCGGCCGCGGCCGAGAGCGTGGCGGTCGCCTTCGAGTCTGATGCGAGGTTCGCCGCCGAGAGCGTCGTCCTCGCGTCGATCGTCGGCTTGACTTTCACGGGCCACTCCGTCTTCGGTGCGAGATTCGCGGCGCCCTTCGTGACCGTGAACTTCATCCGGAGACCGGCGACCCAGGGGATCGGGGACTGCTCGAGGTTGAGGTAGGGGACGTTGTGGCTCGAGTCTCCGAAGTCGATCCAGTGCGGCCCGGGCTCACCGGCTGCCCGCATCTTGAAGACCGTGGCGCCACGGGTCATGTTGGCGGATACGGTCCCCGTGAACTTGTTGTCGTAGAGCACGGCTCCGAGACTCTCGTACGTCGGCGCGCCCAGGCCCACGGCCTTGATGGTGATCGGCGTGCCGACGGGTCCACTCCTGGGGCTCATGGTCACGGTGCGGAGGATCAGGAGCCCACCCTTCGCCACCTGAGTGCCGTTGACGACGGCGTAGACGTCGTGCAGGCCGCCGAAGTCGACGGGCGTCTTCACCGTCATCGAGAAGGCACCGGCTGCGTCCGTCTGCGCCTTGCCGAGCGAGACGGCGATCTTCTCGACCTTGCGGCCGAGGTAGTCGACCGAGTCCGGCTTCGGATCGAGCATCCAGCGGATGTTGGAGGTCATCCAGACAAGGGTCACCTCCGACTTCGCGGGAAGCCCGGTGGCGCTGAAGGCAACGGACGTGCCTACGCTCGACGACGTCCGGCTTCGCGTTCATGAGCTTCATCGTCGCCGCCGGCTTGCCGGGGTCGACGAGCGGCCCCGGCAGAGAAGCTGCGCCGGGGATGATTGGCGACGTGACTACTGTCGGGTCGGCGGAAGCCGCCGACCCGAGGACGAGGACACCGATGGCCGCAGCCATCGCCGTGAATCCCAGTCGCCGCCGCCACGAGACGCATGTGCGATGAGTGCGAGCTCATGGTTGTCCTTTCACGCGTCATTCGCTGCGTCACTTCTTCCGCGCAGCGAGGTTGGGGACGATTTGCAGTTCGTAGTCGAAACGGCCGAACTTGTTCGATTCGGTCTTGAAGACGACCCGCGTCACGACTGTTCCGAGCGGGTAGTCCTTGGGGACGATGAAGGCGTTGGCCCAGAACCACACGCGGTTCGGTGCCGTTCCGTGCCCACCCCAGTTCAGCTTGAGATTTGGCAGGCCCGGGATCTTGACGTAGGCGTACTTGACGTTCTCCGTCGACAGGATGTCGCCCGTCGCTGCCTCGTTCCCCCACACGCGGTACACCGGACTTGCTCTCCGCGTGCGAAGTAGTTCGTCTGCGTGCAGCCGGTCGCCCGCGGCTTCGCTCCCACCGGCCGCGTCCCGTTGACCGTGTCCACGTAGAGAAATACGTTGGTCTTGGCGGGGTCGGCGGAGCTCTTCGCAAGCGCGGGTGCCGCAATCGCACTGAGGACGATTGCCGCCCCGAGCAGCGAGGAGCATGTGGCGCGTTGCCTGCTTCCTTGTCGGTTCATGAATTCCACCTCCCTAGCTCGCCGTCACGGTCAGCTGTGAAGTGCCGACCGGCATCTGGACGAAACTGCCGTTCGCGTTCGTCTTCGTCTTGACCTGGGCCTGGAAGTTGACGATGCCGAGCGGGTAGTCCGCCGGAATCGTCCAGGTGCCCCACCCACGGCCAGAGTGGATCGTCGCCCGCGTACTTCATCGTGCAGGGACGGCTGCCCTGGGATGGCGATCCTCGCGTACCTGAGATCCTTGTTCGTCAGCGAGTGGCCGCGTCTTGTTGTCGCCGACGAACATGCGGAACATGACCGGTGCTCCATGTGGGAAGAAGTTCGTGAGGTAGGCGCTGTTCGGCGCCGTCACCGTCCGCACCCTGACGAACGTTCCGACGATCTTCGGCGACGGGAACGGCGTCTCTGCTGGTGCCTGGGCCCCTGCCGGCACTGCGGTCATGCCGAGCAGTGCTATGAGGATGATCATCCGTCGTTTCATTGGCGTCCTCCTTGGACGTGCCTTGCGCAGGATCGGGGACGGAATCGCGTCACTGCTTGAGCTTCCCCGTGAACTTCGCGGTGAACGTGCCCGCGGCGCGGTCGTAGCTCCCCGTGACCTTCAGGTTCCCCTTCGCCTTGGCGAGCTTGCCGGTGGCCTTGGTGACGACCGCCCGGCCGACGATGCTGAAGAAGTTGCCTTCCTCGTCGCCGCACCCCTGGGTGCCGGCGAGCATCTTGAATTTGATCGTGCCCTTCGTGCCCTTGAGGACACCGGTGCCGCCCCAGTCGTTGCAGGGCTGCGGCTTCGCTTCACCTTTGCCGAGCCCGGTGATCGTGCCTTTTCCAATCGGAACGCCCGCGCCGGTCCCCTTGGCGGCGATGCTGTCTACCACCTCGCCGGTGACCTTCACGGTGGCCGTCCCGTTGTACTTCGCGCTGAAGTTGATGATCTTGACGCTCGCGGCACCGCTCGCAATCGCAGAGCCGACGAGCAACGCCGCCAGAGCGACGAGAGCAACGGCGATGGATCGGAATGTTGTCATGGCGTCTCCTCGGTGTATCCTCTTGAATTCGCTGATGATCGGCGATCGCAGACCAGGCGAGCATCGGGGATGCCGCTGAAGCGGATGCGGACTTCTACGGTGAGGGACCGCCGGAAACCCGGCCGCCGTCACGGCTCCGCGCGAGCCAGCGATAGGCGCGGCGCGGGCGACCTGGTGTTAGTCGCCGCCGGGGAAGTTCACCTCGACGGGTTAGACCGGCTAGATGCAGTCCTTGAGGCCCTGCGCCTCGGGGAGGGACTCGAGCTTCTTCAGCGTGTTGTTCTCGATCTGGCGTATGCGCTCGCGCGTGACGCCGAACGCCTGGCCGACCTCCTCGAGCGTGCACGGCGGCTCGCCGCTCAGGCCGTAGCGGAGCTCGATCACCAGCCGCTCGCGCTCGGGGAGCGAGTGAAGAGCCCGCTCGATGTCCTCGCGGCGCAGCGACAGCGACGCGGTGTCGAACGGAGACTCCGCCTGGTCGTCCTGCACGAAGTCGCCGAGCTCCGACTCCTCCTCCTCGCCGATCGGCTTCTCCAGCGAGACAGGATGCTGTGCCATGCGCAGGATCTCGCGCACTTCCTCCGTCGTGATCTCGAGCTCCTCGCCGATCTCGTCCGGCCGCGGCTCGCGCCCCAGCCGCTGCACGAGCTGGCGCTCGATGTGCACGACCTTGTTGAGCTTCTCGACCATGTGGACCGGGATGCGGATCGTGCGCGCCTTGTCCGCGATCGCACGCGTCACCGCCTGACGGATCCACCACGTCGCGTACGTCGAGAACTTGTAGCCGCGCCGGTAGTCGAACTTCTCGACGGCGCGGATGAGGCCCAACGACCCTTCCTGGATCAGGTCGAGGAATGACAGGCCGCGGCCGAGGTACGCCTTCGCGATCGAGACCACGAGCCGCAGGTTCGCCTCGATCATCTGCCGCTTCGCGAGCATGTCGCCGCGCTCGATGCGCTTGGCGAGATAGACCTCCTGATCGGCGGTGAGCAGCGGCACCTTGCCGATCTCGCGCAGATAGAGACGGAGCGAGTCGAGCGACGGCTCGACCGAGAGGTCGAGCTTCGGAATCGCCTTCTCGTCCTCCGGGGGCGGCTGCTCGTGCGGCGGGTGCTTGTGCTGCTCACCCTCCATGAGCTCGATCCCGTGATCGATGAGATACGTGTAGAAGTCCTCGACCTGCTCCTTCGTCAACTCCACTTCCTCGATACCCGACACGATCTCGTCGTAGGTGAGGAAGCCCTTCTCGACGCCGTCTGCTACGAGCTTGTGTAGCTCTTCGACGTCCGGCAAAGAGATGTCTACGGTGAGCACGCTACCTCGGCTTTCTCGCGCTAGGCGATAGTGGGTCTTACCTACCGAAACGCAAAGAGCCGGCCGCCTCTCCGTCCGGCTCACCTTTGGGGGGCGGATCATACAAACGTGGTCCGGTTTTGTGAAGGACCAGTTACAGAGGAGGCCGCCGACTGGGCCGGACCATGCAGACGGCGGGCCGAAACCCGCCGTCCGACTCCGTCTGCCGCAGGAAACATTTGCCGTTAGTCCCCCAGGCGCAAGAAGGAGTTCGTGGGCCCTATCGGCATCCCTGCCGCAGACCTTTAGGGTGAATCCGATGGCTTCTTCCTTCCTCGAACGGCTGCGCAGCGGGCCGCCGATCTGCGCCGACGGCGGCATGGGAACGCTGATCACAAGCGCGGTTCCGCGCCTGCGCTGTCCCGAGGAGGCAAATGTTCGCTCGCCGCAGAGCGTCGTCGATCTCCATCTGGGGTTCATCCGTGCCGGCGCGGAGCTGATCGAGACGAACACGTTCGGCGCCAACCGGCTCAAGCTCGCCACGCACTTTCTCGAGCAGGAGCTCGAGCAGATCAACTCGGCGGGAGTGAAGCTCGCAAGGGACGCACGCGAGGTGTCGGGCCGACCTATCTACATCGCCGGCTCGATCGGCCCACTGGGCGATGTCGGCGACGCGGAGGATGAGCGGCACGAGGCCTTCGCCGAGCAGGCGGCGGTGCTCGAAGGCCGGGGCGTCGACCTCTTCACGGTCGAGACGTTCTACGACCTCGCGGAGCTCGAGCAGGCGATCGAGGCCGTGCGCAGCGTCTCGTCGCTCCCCATCGTCGCGCTACTGACCTTCGACGAGGACGCGGAGACGCTGGCCGGCGTGGCAGCGCGAACGGCAGCCGAACGGTTGCGCGAGCTCGGCGTGGCGGCGATCGGAGCGAACCACGGTGCCGGCCTCCAGGCCGCGCTCACGGCGCTCGAGCAGATGGCCGGCGACGGCCCGCCGCTGGCGGCCCTGCCGAATCTCGGTCTCGCCAGCCTCGCCGGCGGCAGGGTGATCTTCCCGCACGCCACGCCGGAGTACTTCGCAGAGTTCGCCGCCCAGGCGAGAAGCCTCGGCGCCGGCATCATCGGCGGCTGTTGCGGCACGACGCCGGCAGAGATCGCAGCCATTCGCGGCGCGCTCGACGAAGAACGGGTGCCGTCGGCACCGCTGGAGGTGGTGGAGCGCGACGCTGGCCGCCGCTTCACTCACGCCCGAACGAGAGGAGACGGGCCTCGCCCGCGACTTCCGCGAGGGTCGCTTCGTGGTCTCGGTGCAGATCGACCCGCCGCTCGGGGGCGACTACTCCGGGCTGCTCGAGATCGTGGAGGCGATCCGGGAGTCGGGCGCAGTCGGCTACGTGGACATCAACGACAACGCGACGGCCAGCGCAAAGCTCAGCGCGATGATCATGGCCTCCGCCATCGAGCGGCGCCTGGGAGTGGAGACGATCCCCCATCTCACCTCGCGCGACTACTCGATCATGGGGCTAGAGGCACTACTCCTGGGCGGCCATGCGGAGGGCGTGCGGAACATCCTTGCCGTGACCGGCGACCCGCCGGAGGTCGGCGACTACCCGGGCAGCACGGGCATCTACGAGGTGGACGCCATCGGGCTCACACAGCTGATCGCGCACCTCAACACCGGGCAGAACTACCACGGCAAGCTGATCGACTCGGCCACCTCGTTCTTCATCGGCGTCGCCGTCAACCCGACGGCGGACGATCTCGAGCTGGAGGCCGACCGCTTTCGGCGCAAGCTGGAGGCCGGCGCGCAGTTCGCGATGACGCAGATCCTGTTCGACCTGCGCTACCTCGACGAGTTCCGGGAGCGGATCGGAGGCACCTGGCCGATCCCCGTGATCGTCGGCCTCTTCCCGCTGTCGACGTACCGGCTCGCCCTCCGGCTGCACAACGAGGTACCGGGAATCGTCGTGCCGGATGCTCTCCAGGAGGCCATGCGCGACGCCGGTCCCGGGGCGGCCGAGGTCGGCACGGCCCATGCGCGGGAGCTCGTCCGCGAGCTGCGCGAGAAGGCCGACGGCATCTACCTCGCGACGCCGTTCCGGCGCCCGCTGGCGGCGCTCGATGTCCTCCTAGACAACTGAACGGTTCTCGCTTGACTCGCGGGCGCGCGGGTGCGAGAGTCCCGCGTCCTTGGGGAGGGCGGCGGTAGTTGGGGCGGTGTATTTGCGTGCGCGTGCGTGCTCGTCGCGCATGCCTCCGGACGGCCGTCCGAGCCCGTCGCCCGGCAGCTGCTCGTGGGCCTCGACGACGACACCGCCAAGTGGCGGACGCGGCCCGACGGCCTGCTCGCGACCTACCGCCACCTCGGCATCGACGCCGTCCGCCTGACCATCCCCTGGCAGCGTGGGCAGAACCGGCCGACCGTGGAGGCCGGCATCTACCTCCATCGCGCCGCGGCGATGGTCGCCCGTGGGCAGCGCGTCGTGCTGGCCGTGTACGGAGAGCCACACCAGGCGCCGCTCGACGATGTCCAGAGAGGGCACTACTGCGGCTTCCTCAAGCACGTCCTGGCACGGATCCCGAAGATCCGCGACGTCGTCGTCTGGAACGAGGTCAACTCGCCCGACTTCTGGCCGGCCGCCGGCGGGGCGGTTGCGTACGAGGCGCTGCTCGCCGAGTGTTGGGACCGCCTGCGCAGGCTGCGCCCGACGGTCAATCTCATCTCGTCGACGGCCGCGCGCCACGACCCGGCCGGATTCATGCGCGAGGTCGGCGCCGCCTACCGGAAGAGCGGTCGCCGGCGCCCGATCGTCAGCACGTTCGGCCACAACCCGTATCCCGTGAACGCCGCAGAGCCACCCTGGGTCCGCCACGACGATCCCGCGACCGTCTCGCAGGCGGACCTGCCCGAGATTGCTCGTGGCGTTACAGCACGCATTCCAGGGCACGGGCCAGCCCCTGCCGAGCGCGGCGCGGCCGTCGGTCTGGTACATGGAGAACGGGTTCCAGACGACGGTGCCTCGGCAGAAGCGCCGCCACTACACCGGCGAGGAAACCGATCAATGGGCGGTACCGCCGGTCGCGCCCGAGGGCATCGAGCCGTGGTTTCGCGACCAGGCGAGCCAGTTGCGCGACTCGCTCCTGCTCGCCCACTGCCAGCCCGAGGTGGGCGCGTTCTTCAACTTCGAGCTGATCGACGAGGACCGCCTGGCCGGTTGGCAGTCGGGCGTCCTGTGGCGGGACGGGACGCGGAAGCCCTCCTATGAGGCGTTCCGGGAGGCGGTGGCGCTCGTGCAGTCCGGGAAGATCGAGTGCGCAACGGTCGCCGGCGCGGGAGGTGCGATACCCGAGGCGCCACCGACTGCCGACGCCGGAAGTCCCGGATAGATCTCGTACAGAATGCGCTCGTGGCTACGAACTACGAGCGCGCGTTCGCGGAGCGGTCCGACGTCTACGCCGCGTGGCAGACGCTGGGCGCTGCGATCAGGGCGAACATGGACCTGCGGCGCTACGAGCTCGTGACGCTCGCCGCCGCTCGCCGGCTCCGCTCGAGCTACTGCTCGCTCGCCCACGGGAAGGTGCTGGCAGAGCAGTTCGGCGAGCCCGTTGCCGAGATCGCGCGCGATCGCCGCGCCGCCGGGCTCGACGAGGTGGACGTCGCGGTGATGGACTTCGCCGAGCGAGTGGTCGACGACGCGTCGTCGATCGACGAGGCTGACCTCCAGCGCCTCCGCGACCTCGGGCTCTCGGACGCCGAGATCATGGACGTCGCCCTCGCGGCAGCGGCGCGGTGCTTCTTCGCGAAGTCGGTGGACGCGATGGGTGTGCTGCCCGACGCGAGCTACCGCGACCTCGAGCAGGAGCTGCGCGAGGTGCTCGTGGTCGGCAGACCGATCGCCGAGAGCTAGCTAGACTGGCTCTCGTAAGGGGGCGTAGTTCAGTCGGTTAGAACGCCGGCCTGTCACGCCGGAGGTCGCGGGTTCGAGTCCCGTCGCTCCCGTTCCCGCCAGCCCGCACCGCTCCTACGTTTGCGGCGCGGGCCTGTTGTCAGCGTCGACGCGGCGTGTGCCGAACGTGTGCCGAACGTCGTCGCGGCGGCGCAATGGGAGCCGCTCAGGCCAAACCCGTCGCCTGTCGCCACAGCGACACGCCGAGAGCGATGAGCGCAGCGAGAAAGAGCGCGAAGCCGGCGAGCAGGGCGAGAAAGGCTACGTCCGAAACGAGCAGGAGCAGGTCGCCGGCGAGCACGAGGACAGCGCTGACGGCTGAGGCCCAGCCGATCCAGCGCGCGTACACACCTCCGGTCAGGATCGCCGCCGCGAGCGCGGCGAGGTACAGCCCGAGTGCTAGGAACGCCGCGAAGAAAAGATCGTCCGCCAGGTTGCTCGCGGCGTCGAAGGAAGCCAGATACGACTGCTTGGCCCCGCCGGAAGCATCAGCCCAACTGTCCGCCAACTCCTTCATGTTCGCCCCTGCCACCACCGCCGCGGCTCCGAGCGCCCCCATGAGCACGAGGAAGGGCTGTCCAAGGCGGGCCCAATCCCGTCCGGCTCCTTCAGCGAAGGTGCGAGAGACGACGGTGAGCGCACCAACCGTCAGCAGCACCCCGATCAGGTCCAACAGCCGGTCGGCGGTGAAGAATCCGCTGTCGGCGACGACCCGCACCGCATCGCCCGGTTCGCCGCTCCAATCGGGCTCGAACACTGTCGCGACAAGCTGGCCGAGCGCGCCGGCAACGGCGGCAACGGCTCCGACGCGCAGGATCCTGTAATCGCTCGTGGTGGCGACATTACACGGGGTAGTGCAACCGCTCGCGTGTCTTTCCTGCCGGTCGCAATCTGCAAGTTCCTACTCGGCTTCGGCCGCCTTTTCGGCGGCCTTCTCGAGCTCGGCCTCGAGCGCGTCGAGCCGGCCGGCGATGCCGGCGTGCGCACCGTCGACGAGCGCGCCGTAGTGGCGCTCGATCATGCGCACGCTTGTCGAGCTCGCACGCGTGATGGTCACGCCGGCGTGCAGCGCGTTCGAGGCGAACGTCGAGCGCAGGTCGTACAGGCGCGTCGGTCGAGCGATGCCGGCCGCCTCGACGGCCGGCACCCATTCGCGTTTGCGGAAATTGTCGAGGTTGAGCGGCTGCCGCTCGGGCGCCGGGAACACGAGCGTCGTGTCGATGCGCAGCGGGAGCTCGTCGAGCGCGGCGAGCGCGCGGCCGGTGAGCGGGACCTCGCGCACGCTGTTCGGCGTCTTGCCGCCGTGGCGAATGCGGCCAGGCCCGTCGAGCACCTGCTCGACTCGGACGACACGCCGCGAGCTGTCGACGTGTCGACGCTCGAGCGCGGCCCATTCCTCGGGTCTGAGCCCGGTCGCCGCCGCGAACGCCGGCAGCGGCCCGTACGCCGGCAGCGGCCGCTCGATCGAGACGAGCTCGGCCTCGAGCGCGTCGAGCTCGGCGCGCGTGTAGACGCGGATCGCTCGCGCCGGCGGCTCGGGATTTTCGCCGGCGTCGGCGGCATATGTCGCGGCCCAGCCAACCCGGTTGTTGAACGTCTTCGCAAGTCCGCTCGGAGCCGCTCCGCGAGCTCCTCGGGTGTGAGGCTGAACTTCGCGGCAAGCGCAGCGCGCACGTCGGCGATCGGCCGCTCACCACCAGCCGCGTACTCCTCAAGCAACGGACGCATCAACGTCTGGAAGTCGGGGACGGCCATTGTGCCGTTCGTACTCTACGACGCGCCCGAATTGGACCCAGCACCGACCCAGCACGCGACGCTCGCCGCTCGCAGCCGCGACGGCCGCCGCGATCGTCTGCTCGAGCTCGGCGTTTGGCACGGTCGTAGCTCGCGTGTGCCGAACGTGTGCCAAACGTCGCCGCGAGCGCCCGGACCGGATCGGCTTGCCTATGCGAGCCGACTCGTCGCAAACCCGCATGGCGACTGCCATTCGCCGCGATTCGCCGTCGGCCGTCGTCCGGTGCCGCGCGTACCGGCGCGGCCTGTCACGCCGGAGGTCGCGGGTTCGAGTCCCGTCGCTCCCGTCTCGTCTTTGCACGGAGATACCGCCGCTCAGCACGTTGTCGAGCGGCGGGATCGCCCGAAGTGTCGGCGCCGTGTCAGCGAATGCAGGATGCGCGTCCGGATTCTCAAGCGTCAGCAGTCTCCGACCGAGCCCGCCTCCGGGCCCAACACCCACAGTTCAGCTAAGGAGCAGCCGGCGGGCGCTCGCGGAAACGATCCAGACCTTCGCCCTCGATGATGAGCGCCGTCAATCCATCCTCTGACTTCATCCCGTGCTCCTCGCCCGGGTGCAAGAACACCGCTTCGCCTGCCTGAATTGGCTCATCGTCACCGTTGGCCCCGCTCATTTCTCCTGACCCATCCAGGATGGCGAAGATCTGCGGGTGGATCCCGGGATGCCCACGGAGCCGGCCGCCGGGCTCAAATCGGAAGACCGCCACCTGCATCGGTGACCCATCGGCGATGGGGGAGGTAAGCGGCGCGACAGTCACACGATCGAGTTGATCGCCCCGCGGCACGAACGCGACCTGAGAGGTGAAACGGAATCGTTCCACGAACACTCCTTGTTCGGGTAGCTGAGCCGAAAGCTTCTCAGGTGTGTAGCCGAGTGTCCGGTGGGCCGCCTGAGCTAGCTCGACGTCAAGCGTGTGGGTTTACCCGACCGGGGTGTTCATGTCCGCCTGGATCTCGGCCTGTGTCAGCGCCCTGTTGTAGATGCGGACGTCGTCGATGCGACCGTTGGTGTTGTAGCTGTTGGCTGCCCGGGCGCCGGCCGATGTTGACGTTGGCAGTCGAGTTCTGCTGCGTCGAGGTGACCGTGCCCACCAGCGCGCCGTCGTCCAGTTGGCCGTTCAGGTACACGTGCAGCTGGGAGGTCGCCGCGTCGTAGACCCCGGTCACGTGGTACCAGGTGTTGGCCTGCAGCGTGGTCGCCCCGTAGCGGAACATGTTGCCGCCCGAGCTGTTCGTCAGCTTGAAGCCGATCGTGCGCGGCCCGCGATCGACCGTCGTGTCGAGCTGATAGCCGACGTTGGGAGAGCCGCACGCTTGGAGACGATCGCCGCATCGTCGCCCGGGAAGGCCGCCGAGTTGACCCACGCACTGACGGTCATGCTCCCCGTCAAGCGCAGCGACGCCGGATTGCCCAGCTCGACGAAGTCGTTCACGCCGTCCAAGGACACCGCACCGGCGTTACGGCCCGTCCCCCAGGTCGCCCCGTTCGTCAACGTGCCCGTCAGCCCATTGCCCGACGCATCGGCAGCCGTCGTCCCCGAGCCCTCGTTGAAGGCGTAGGCGGCGATCGCCGGTGGCGCCGCGCTCGCCTGGAAGGTGGCGACGTAGCTCTGAGCGGAGGCTGGCACGACGATCGTGTGCGTTTGCGCCCCGCCGTCCGACCATGACGCGAACGTGTACGACGTTCCGCCCGAGGCCTGGTTGCGGGCCTCGACCGTGTGGTTGTAGCCGGTCAGCGTGTCGTAGACGAACGGTGTCGTCTTGGCGATGCCGTCGAGATACACGGTGAGGCCCGCCGGTGCCGTGCTGAAGGAGAGGTTCACCTTGCGTGGGATAGACCAGCACGGAGCGCGTGTCGGTCAGACCGGTCGAGTCGGTGACCGTGAGCGTGATCCGGTAGCGGGTGTTGCCGCTGAAGTCGTGACCGCTGGTCGGGATCGTGAAGGTGCCGCTCTTGACGCCGCTGATCGGAGTTCCCGGGTGGACATGGCCTTCGTGCAGGAAGTCGATCGTCCAGGCGAAGGCGCTGGCAGGAAGCGTCCCGACGTCAGGGTCGGTGCCGTCCCCCGAATAGGAGATCACGTCGCCTGCGACGAAGAAGCTGCCGTCCTGCGGCGACAGGATGGTCGCCGTCGGCGGACTGCCGACGCTGATCGAGATCGGCGTCGAGAACGTCGTGTTGACGCCGTCTGAGACCGACAGCCGCGCCGAGTACTGGCCCGGCTGCGAGTACGTGTGGCTCGGGTTGGCCGCGGTCGACGTGCCGCCGTCGCCGAACGTCCAGGCGTAGGTGAGCGTCTGGCCCTCGGGATCCGACGAGCCCGCGCTCGAGAAGTTGACGGCGAGCGGCGCCGGCCCAGCGGTCGGATTCGCTGCCGCGACCGCGATCGGCGCCTGGTTGCCGCTCAAGAAGCGAATCCGGCGGATCTTGCTGACGCCGAAGGTTCCCCCGATGTCGGAGTAGCCGATGTCGACGTAGTAGAGCGCGCCGTCCGGCCCCTCGGTCAGATGGACGATGTCCCCGTAGGGCCCGTCCAGCGATCCGTCGAGCGGCTCGAAGTTGAACACGCCGCTGACGTTCCCGCTCGCGTCGAACGTCATCCGCTTGATCCAGTTCTGCGTGTAGTCGGCAAAGAAATAGCTGCCCTGGTAGCTACTCGGGAACTGCGTCCCGTGGTAGACGAACCCACCCGTGATCGACGCATCCCGACCGCCGTGAGCGTACGAATAGATGGGATTGGTGTAGGCCGGGTTGGTGGACATGCCTTCGACGTTGGGCCAGCCGTAGTTCGCGCCTCGGACGCCGAGATTCGACCTCCTCTTGCGAGGTGGCGTTGTCGTTGCCGCCGACGTCGCCGATATACAACCTGCCGGTCGGAGCGTCGTAGTAGGCGCGGTAGGGGTTGCGCAGGCCGAGCGCCCAGATCGAGTCGACGTTCGGCCCGCTGCCGTCGTAGAACGGGTTGTCGGTCGGAACCGTCCCGTCCGGATTGATGCGATGGAGCTTGCCGCGCGGATTCGTCAGCGATTGTGACGGCGAGCCCTGGAAGTGATCCCCCGTCGTGAAGTACAGCTTCCCGTCGTTGCCGAACACGATCGCCCCGCCGTGATGGCTCTGACTGGCACTGGTCGTGTCCTGCGGATCCTGGTAGAGGACCAGCTCGCTGCCCGCGACCGTGCCGGTCAACGAGGCATTGGCCGTGAACCGCGACAGCCGATCACGGGTCGGCGTCTCTGCCGTGTAGAAGATGTAGTAGTAGTGGTTGGTGCTGAACTGCGGGTCGAGGGCGAGGTCGATAACTCCTCTGTCCACGGCCGCGCCGGGCGGTGCGATGTTCGTCAACTGCAGGAACGGCTGCGGGTCTGGCTGCACATAGGGTGGCGGTACGACTTTGATCGTGCCCGAGAACTCCACGACCAACATGCGGCCGTCGGGAAGGAACTCGATGTTCGTCGGGAGGTTGAGGCCGGTCGCGAGGATCTCGTTCTGGAACGAGCTCGCGTTCGCCACGTTCACGGGCACCGCAGCAGAGAGCGTCGAGTTGCCTGCCGCATCGCGCGCACGCGCGGTCAACGTGTGCGCACCGTTCGAGACCGTGCGCGTATCCCACGCCAGCGCGTAGGGAGGAGCGGCATCTTCGACTCCGGCGTTGACACCGTCCACGAGGAACTGCACACCGGCGACACCGATGTTGTCACTCGCGTCTGCGGTGACATTCACGATGCCAGACACCTGGGCGCCGCTCGCGGGCGAGGTGATCGCAACCGTCGGCGGTATCTGATCGCCGGCGCCTCCGGCGACCGGGGTGTTCATGTCCGCCTGGATCTCGGCCTGTGTCAGCGCCCGGCTGTAGATGCGGACGTCGTCGATGCGGCCGTTGGTGTTGAAGCTACTGGCCTGTCGGGCGCCGGCCGATGTTGACGTTGGCAGTCGAGTTCTGCTGCGTCGAGGTGACCGTGCCCAGCAGCGCGCCGTCGTCCAGCTGGCCGTTCAGGTACACGTGCAGCTGCGAGGTCGCCGCGTCGTAGACGCCGGTCACGTGGTACCAGGTGTTGGCCTGCAGCGTGGTCGCCCCGTAGCGGAACATGGTGCCGCCCGAGCTGTTCGTCAGCTTGAAGCCGATCGTGCGCGGCCCGCGATCGACCGTCGTGTCGAGCTGATAGCCGACCTCGCCGTTCGCTCGCTTGGAGACGATCGCCGCATCGTCGACCGGGAAGGCCGCCGAGTTGACCCAGGCGCTGACGGTCATGCTCCCCGTCAGCTGCAGCAGCGGTCGGGTTGCCCAGCTCGACGATAGTCGTTGACGCCGTCCAGCAGCACCGCACCCGCGTTGCGGCCCGTCCCCCAGGTCGCCCCGTTCGTCAGCGTGCCCGTCAGCCCATTCCCCGACGCATCGGCAGCCGTCGTCCCCGAGCCCTCGTTGAAGGCGTAGGCGGCGATCGCCGGTGGCGCCGCGCTCGCCTGGAAGGTGGCGACGTAGCTCTGAGCGGAGGCTGGCACGACGATCGTGTGGGTTTGCGCCCCGCCGTCCGACCATGACGCGAACGTGTACGACGTCCCGCCCGAGGTCTGGTTGCGGGCCTCGACCGTGTGGTTGAAGCCGACCAGCGTGTCGTAGACGAACGGTGTCGTCTTGGCGATGCCGTCGAGATACACGGTCAGGCCCGCCGGCGCCGTGCTGAAGGAGAGGTTCACCTTGCGTGGGAAGATCAGGACCGAGCGCGTGTCGGTCAGACCGGTCGAGTCCGTGACCGTGAGCGTGATCCGGTAGCGGGTGTTGCCGGCGAAGTCGTGACCGCTGGTCGGGATCGTGAAGGTGCCGCTCTTGACGCCTGTCTGCGCTGCGCCGGGGTGGACATGGCCTTCGTGCAGGAAGTCGATCGTCCAGGTGAAGGCGCTGGCGGGAAGCGTCCCGTCGTCCGGGTCGGTGCCGTCCCCGAATAGGAGATCACGTCACCCGCCACGAAGAAGCTGCCGTCCTGCGGCGACAGGATGGTGGCCGTCGGCGGGCTGCCGACGCTGATCGAGATCGGCGTCGAGAACGTCGTGTTGACGCCGTCTGAGACCGACAGCCGCGCCGAGTACTGGCCCGGCTGCGAGTACGTGTGGCTCGGGTTGGCCGCGGTCGACGTGCCGCCGTCGCCGAACGTCCAGGCGTAGCGTGAGCGTCTGGCCCTCGGGATCCGACGAGCCCGCGCTCGAGAAGTTGACGGCAAGCGGCGCCGGCCCGGCGGTCGGATTCGCTGCCGCGACCGCGATCGGCGCCTGGTTGCCGCTCAAGAAGCGAATCCGGCGGATCTTGCTGACGCCGAAGGTGCCGCTGGTGTCGGAGTAGCCGAGATCGATGTAGTACAGCGCTCCGTCGGGCCCCTCCGTGAGGTACACGATGTCGCCGTAGGGGCCGTCGGGGGAGCCGTCCAGCGGTTCGAAGTTGAAGACGCCGTTGACGTTCCCGCTCGCGTCGAACGTCAGCCGCTTGATCCAGTTCTGTGCGTAGTCGGCAAAGAAATAGCTGCCCTGATAGCTACTCGGGAACTGCGTCCCGTGGTAGACGAAGCCGCCGGTGATCGACGCATCGCGACCGTTGTGCGGGTACGAATAGAGCGGGCTCGTGCAGGGACTGGCGCACGGGCCTTCGTTGTTCGGCCAGCCGTAGTTGGCGCCCGCCGCGCCGAGGTTGACCTCCTCCTTGGCGGTAGCGGCGTCGTTGCCGCCGACGTCGCCGACATAGAACCTGCCGGTCGGAGCGTCGTAATAGGCGCGGAAGGGGTTGCGCAGGCCGAGCGCCCAGATCGAGTCGACGTTCGGCCCGCCGCCGTCGTAGAACGGGTTGTCGGTCGGAACCGTCCCGTCCAGATTGATGCGATGGATCTTCCCGCGCGGGCTCGTCAGCGATTGTGACGGCGTGCCCTGAAAGTGATCCCCCGTCGTGAAGTAGAGCTTCCCGTCGTTGCCGAACACGATCGCGCCGCCGTGGTGCTCGGTGTCGGCGTCCTGCGGATCCTGGTAGAGGACGACCTCGGTGTTGAGGTTCGTCGTGGTGAGGGTGGCGTCGGCGGTGAAGCGTGAGAGCCGGTCACGGTTCGGCGTTCTCGTCGTGTAGAAGACGTAGTAGTAGCGGTTGGTCGCGAAGTTCGGGTCGAGGGCGATCGAGAAGATGCCCTGCTGCAGCCCGGCGTAGCCGTCGTTGCCGACGTTGGTCAGCTGCAGGAAGGGTGTCGGGCTCACGCTCGTGTACGGCGGGCTCAGCACCTTGATCGTGCCGGGAAGCTCGGAGACCAGCATGCGGCCGTCGGGAAGGAACAGCATGCTCGTCGGGAGGTTGAGGCCGGTCGCGAGGATCTCGTTCTGGAACGAGCTCGAGTTCGCCACGTTCACGGGCACCTGCAGCAGAGAGCGTCGAGTTGCCTGCCGCATCGCGCGCACGCGCGGTCAACGTGTGCGCACCGTTCGAGACCGTGCGCGTATCCCACGCCAGCGCGTAGGGAGGATCGGCATCTTCGACTCCGGCGTTGACACCGTCCACGAGAAACTGCACGCCGGCGACACCGATGTTGTCACTCGCGTCTGCGGTGACATTCACGATGCCAGACACCTGGGCGCCGCTCGCGGGCGAGGTGATCGCAACCGTCGGCGGTATCGGATCGCCGGCGCCTCCGGCGACCGGCGGTGTTCATGTCCGCCTGGATCTCGGCCAGTGTCAGCGCCCTGCCGTAGATGCGGACGTCGTCGATGCGACCGTTGGTGTTGAAGCTATTGCCTGTCGGGCGCCGGCCGATGTTGACGTTGGCAGTCGAGTTCTGCTGCGTCGAGGTGACCGTGCCCACCAGCGCGCCGTCGTCCAGCTGGCCGTTCAGGTACACGTGTAGCTGGGAGGTCGCCGCGTCGTAGACGCCGGTCACGTGGTACCAGGTGTTGGCCTGCAGCGTGGTCGCCCCGTAGCGGAACATGGTGCCGCCCGAGCTGTTCGTGAGCTTGAAGCCGATCGTGCGCGGCCCGCGATCGACCGTCGTGTCGAGCTGATAGCCGACCTCGCCGCTCGCTCGCTTGGAGACGATCGCCGCATCGTCGCCCGGGAAGGCCGCCGAGTTGACCCAGGCGCTGACGGTCATGCTCCCCGTCAACTGCAGCAGCGCCGGGTTACCGAGCTCGACATAGTCGTTGACGCCGTCCAAGAACACCGCACCCGCGTTACGGCCTGTCCCCCAGGCCGGCCCGTTCGTCAACGTCCCCGTCAGCCCATTGCCCGACGCATCGGCAGCCGTCGTCCCCGAGCCTTCGTTGAAGGCGTAGCCAGCAACGAGCCCCGCGGCGCTCTGCGCAGGGGTCGCGGCGGGTACGAGAGTCACCAGGGCGAGCAAGAACGTGGAGCATGCGAGAGCGATCCGGCCCGCCCACCGCGGCCGGTAAGTGGCGCTCAGCAGTCGCCGGGACCGATCCCTCTGTTACTGCGCTCAACGCAAGCCCTCTCCCTCAGCGCGTGCCCCAACACTCCCAAAGCTCCCGCTTTGGGAACGCTGTGACATAGCGCAAGTGCCTCTATTCCAGAGGCGGGATATTACTCGTGCCGCGGGAGGAATTCATAGAAGCGTGGCCGATTTAGACCTTTGGCCAGGTCTGGCCAGACCGAGGTCACGTCCCACATGCTCAGAATGCGTTCGCGGCCGACTTCCACTCCCGGAGGCGCAGGGCGATGACCTGGGCCCGCTCCTCCGGGCTCCCGCTCTCCAACACCTGGAGGTCCGAGGGGTCGGCTCGAAGGTAGACGCCGGCGGTTCGGGCATTCAGCTCGGCGTCGCGATCCGAGCGCGTCGTCCAGTACCCGGTGGCGCGGTCGGCGGTTTCCACCGCGATCTCGCCGGTGCCCTCGAGCTGCGGGGCATTCGGGTGCCGAGGGCGCTCGCCCTTCCAGAAGTACAGGATGCCGGCCGGATCCCTGCGCTCCTTCGCAGCCTCGCTCCAGTAGCGGGCCGACAGGGTGCCGTCCTCCTGCCAGGCCCTGCCGGTCACGTTCAGGCCACCGTCGCGGTCACGCGAGATGGTCAGGAGGCCCACCGCCGACGGTTCACCCTCGCTCCGCTCTGTCAGCGAGAGCTGCCACCACAGCCCCTCGACCAGTCCGCGGCGACCCTCGGTCTCGATCGCCTTGCGGAGCTTCTCGTTGATCGCATCGATCTCCGCAGGGCCGGTGGCCGGGTCGTAGCGGACGGAGGTCAGCCCGAGCAGGTCGCTCGGCAGCTTCGAACCGTGCGCGTGGAGGATGAAGGTGCGCCGGATGCCGAGCGCGCCGCCGAACAGCCCGGCCTCGAACACCACGTTGTCGCGCGGCGACGCCTGGCCGGACTGGGACGCATCCGTCGTGGTCCAGTCGTCCTGGGCGAACACGAACGCGGCGAAATCGACGTCGTGGGAGAGCTCGACGAGTCGGTCGAGGGTAGACCGCCCCGGGTTGAACGTGGTCGTCCAGGGCTCGACGTCGACGATGTCCTCGAGCCCGCGCGTGATCGCCTCGAGCAGTTTGGCCTGCTTGCCCGACGACCCGAGGAAGATGCGCGGCCTGCTCATGCGATTCATGATGACGGACCGTGTTCCGCCTGCCGCAGGTCACTCTCTTCAGCCAACCTCTAAGCGAGCCGTAACCTCTACGGGCGAGCGCACGCAGCGCGTGCATCGTCCGAGTCTTGACGGTGGCGAGCGGGATTCCGAGCCGCTCGGCGACCTTGGCCTGGGTCAAGTCCTCGCGATACTGGAGCTCCAGCACCTCCCGATGGGCCGGGGTCAACTCCGCGAGGGCCTCGCCCAGGTCGAGGCGGAGGAGTAACTGCTCGAACTCGACCGTTCCCGAAGCCTCGTCGGATGCGGGCTCGCTCAGGACGTGCGGCACGGGGCTCGGCACCCGATCCCAGCCTCTACCTAGATCGAGCCGACACGCCCAGCGTGCACCTCGCGCACGAGGCGCCCAACTTGCCGGCCGTTGCTTCGTCGCAGTACGCAATGGCGCTGCGCCGAATCGCGGTCTCCCTCGGCCTGGCGGCGGCTCTGCTCGGCTGCGTCTCGTCAGCCGGTGCCGCCGATGCGCCTCCCCTGCGCGTCCTCTTCGTCGGCAACAGCCTCACGGAATCGAACGACCTGCCGGGGCGCGTCGCCGGGCTCGCCGCCGCGACCGGGCGGCAGCTCGAGTACGAGGCGGTCACCTTCGGCGGCTTCAGCCTCGAGGACCACTGGAACCAGGGAGCGGCGCGGGCGGCGATCGCCACCGGTCGCTGGAACGTCGTGATCATGCAGCAGGGCCCGTCCGCGCTCCCGGAGAGCCAGGTCGACCTGCGCCTGTGGGCGAGCCGCTTCGCAGACGAGGCCCGCGCCGTCGGAACCCGGCCTGCCTTGCTGACGGTCTGGCCAGAGAACTACCGGCGGGCTGCGCTGTCGGACGTCATCGTCTCCTACCGGAGCGCGGCGGAGGCAGCGGGCGCCCAGCTCTTTCCGGCCGGAGAGGCATGGCACGCCGCATGGGACTGCAATTCGCGTTTCGCGCTCTACGGGCCGGACGGATTCCATCCGAGCGCGCTCGGGACCTACGCCGCCGCGCTCGTGGTCTACGGTCGCTTGTTCAAGGCGCCACTCTTCGACGCCGCGCTGCGACGCGGGATCAAGCCCAAGACCGGCCGGCTGTTGCAGGCCGCTGCGACGAAGGCGCTCAGGCGACCTGTTCCCGCTGCGACTGCGCTGCGGCGGCAAGTAGCTCAGCTGGCGACCGCCGTCAGGGTGGCGCCGCCGAGCTCGTAGCCCTGCTGCGTCGCATAGGGCTCGAACGCGGTTCGGAGCTCGGCCCTGAGTGCCGCGAGCTCGCCCTCTGGCAAGCTTCGGAGAACCGTCGCGAACGAGCCACTGAGGTCCGATACCCACCTCTCGTAGTCGTCGACATCGCTGAAGACGAAGCGAATGGGTACCTCGTCGGTGTGCACGGCGGTGAAACCGGCGTCGCCGAGGAGCGCACGCGTGTGCTCCTCGCTCGCCATCCTGAAGACTCCCGGCGCACCGGGTTCCGGTGGTGGGAGGAGACCTCGCTCGACCAGGATCCGCCCGCCGACGGATGCCCATGGGTTGCGCTCCGGCGCGCCCCAGACAGACATCGCCAAGCGTCCGCCTGGTCTCAGCACGCGGCGTGTCTCCGACAAGGCGGCCTGCGGGTCAGCCACCAGCATGAGTGCGTTCTGGCAGAGCACTCCATCGACCGAGGCCACATCGAGGTCGATCCGCTCGGCGTCGATCACGCGATGGTCGACGTTTTCGAGCCCCAGATCGGCGCCCCGACGGCGGGCAACTTCCACCATCTCCGGCGAGAAGTCGCTCGAGATGAGGCGCCCGGCCTCGCCGACGAGCGCGGCCGCTGCGAACCCTGTGTCGCCCGGCCCGGCGCGCCAGCTCGAGCACGGTGTCGCCCGGTTGCGGCGCCAGCTTGGTGATCAGCCAGGTGCGCACCGGCGTCAAGGCCTCCTCCAGCTCTGCGCGCCGGCGTTCCCAGCCGGGCGCCATCGCCTCCCAGGTCTCGTAGGCTCGTGCGGCGGTAGTCCTGGTGGCTCATCGCCTGAGCGCTTCGAGACGCTCGAGACTCGCGGCCGGCCACAGCTTCTTCGTGTCGTAATAGGTGTTGAACGCCGGCACCGATTCGGGCAGCGTCACCCAGGGCAGCTTCGACCGGGTGTAGATGTGAACGTCGGGTACGACCGACGCAGGGTCGTCGAGCGTACCGCCGCGAACGAACCGGATCTTGGGAGTCGTGTACTGGCTGAAGACCGCGATCTGGCACGTCGGGCACCGCCAGATCTTCTGCTTCTTACCGGCGCCACGAGGCACCGCGACCGGTTCCGGGTCCCCGGCGAGGAGCTCCACACGGTCGGTCTCGATCAGCAGGTTGATGACGAACGCGCTCCCAGTCTGCCGCTGACAGTTCAGGCAGTGGCAGCAGTGCACGAAGAGCGGGTCCGACGTCAGGCGGTAGCGGATCTCTCCGCACGCGCAGCCGCCCTCACGTATCGCGGTCATCACGTCGCAGACTAGCCTTCCGCCGTGGCCGTGCACCGTCTCAGCAAGGCCGAAGCCAGGCGCATCGCAGTGCGGGCACAGCTCCTCGATGCCGACCGGCCCACCGACCTGCTGGAAGTCGTCAGCCACCTGACGCTCCTCCAGCTCGACCCGACGGCGGCCATCGCGCCCAGCGCCGACCTGGTCGCCTGGACGCGCCTGGGCGACGCCTACCAGCCGGAGCAGCTGACGCGGGCGCTCGAGGAGGACCGGACCCTGTACGAGGTGCGTGCCATCATCCGGCCGACGGCAGACCTCGGCGTGCAGCTCGCTGCGATGGCTGCCTGGCCGTTCACGGACGAGGGGCAACGGCACTGGGCGAACCCCGGGCCCGCCGCGGCTCGCTGGCTGGAGACCAACGCCGGTTTCCGTCGGGACGTCCTGGCGTTGCTGCGGAAGTCGGGCCCGCTGCTCTCGCGTGACATCCCGGATACGAGCGTCGAGCCCTGGCAGTCGTCGGGCTGGACCGGAAACCGCAACGTCACCCAGATGCTGGAGTTCCTGTCGGCGCGGGGGGACGTCGCGACAAGCCGGCGCAGTGGTCGCCAGCGGCTGTGGGACCTCGCCGAGCGCGTCTACCCGACGGTGGACGAGGTCGTCCCGCTGGCGGAGGCTCGCGCGATCATGGCGGAGCGCCGGCTGCGCGCACTCGGCATCGCCCGACCCGAGGTGGTGGGCGTGCTCGGGGAGCGACGGTTCGAGCACGTCACCGGCGAGCCGGCCGAGGTCGAGGGCACGGAGGGCGAGTGGCGCGTCGACCCGGAACAGATCGGGCGGCCTTTCGAAGGACGTACTGCGCTGCTGTCACCGTTCGACCGGCTGGTCCACGACCGGGAGCGGGCCGAGGAACTGTTCGACTTCGAGTACACGCTCGAGATGTACAAGCCGAAGGAAAAGCGCCGCTGGGGATACTTCGCGCTCCCCGTGCTGCATGGGGATCAGCTCGTCGGCAAGGTCGATGCGACGGCCGACCGCAAGCGATCGGTGCTAGACGTCCACGCCATCCACGAGGACGTCCGGTTCACGCGGGCGATCGCGAAGGCTGTGCAGGCCGAACTGGACGCGCTGGCGTCCTGGCTCGGCCTCGAGACAGTCTCCTTGCAATAGTCGAGGGACGCCGCTGGCGGTTCGCCCAGGCCCGCCCGACGCAGCCGGGCTAGGCCGACGTCTCAGTGCTCGGCGGCCTCGGCGTCCGCCTTCGTCCGGTGGACGGTTCCGTCCGGGTGCTCCGGCGGCGAGTAGAGCGAGTAGACCTTGAGCGGCTCGCTACCGGTGTTGACGACGTTGTGCCACGTTCCCGAGGGGATGATCACGGCCCAGTCGTCCCCGACGTCTTGCACCTTCGCGGGCGCGCCCTCGCTGCCGCCGAGCTCGACCCGCGCCGAGCCCGACTCGATGCGGATGAACTGATCGTGCCCCTCGTGGACCTCGCCACCGATGTCGTCGCCCGGCTCGATGCTCATGACGGTGAGCTGGGTGTACTCACCGGTGAACAGGACGGTGCGGAACGTGTCGTTGCCGAGAGTCTCCTGCTCGATATCTCCGACCCAAGGTTCCATTGAAGCCCCTTACCCCGTGGTGCTCGAGTGTATGCCTACGCTACAGGGCTGCGATGGCGCGGACGGCGGCGTCGACGTCGGCGACGGTGTTGACGATCCCGGGACCCAGGCGCACGTGGCGGCGCGCGTACGGAGTCACGCTGGCGACGATTCGTCGCTGGGCGAGCCTGGTGACGACGGCTGCCGGGTCGTGTCCTTCGACGTCGAAGCAAACAAGGCCGGCGGACAGCGAAGCCGACCCGGGCGTGCGAACGGTCACGCCGGGCACACCGGAGAGCCCGTCCCGTAGCCGGGCGACAAGCGTGCGGATCCGCGCCTCGACACGCGCACGGCCGATTCCCTCGTGGAACGCGAACGCCTCGGCCAGCGCCCAACGGTGCTCGAAGGAGTGGAAGCCGCCGGGCGTCAGCCGTGCGCCGTCGGGGACGCCGCTGGGAGCACGGCCCGCGAGCCACGCGCCGTAGCTCTCGCCGTCGTCGAAGGACGGAATGGTAGGACGTACGAGCTCGCGAACCCGCGGTCCCGCCCAGAGCACGCCCGTTCCGCGCGGGCCGTACAGCCACTTGTGGCAGCCCGCCGCGAAGGCGTCGCAGCGCAGGCTACGGGCCGTCTCGGCCTCGGCTCCCAGGCCGTGCACCCCGTCGACACACACGAGCACGCGGTCGGGCAACGCGTCCGCGATCTGGCGCACCGGAAGCTTCACGCCCGTGCTGGAGTGCACCCACGTCAGGGCCGCGACGCGCGTTCTTGCCGTCACGGCCCGTCGCAGCCTCGTCACGATCTCGTCGATGGAGGCGTCGCGCGAGTCGTCGTAGAGGCGGACGTGCCGGACGCGCGCGCCCGACAGGCGGAGCGCCTCGTGCGTGGCGTAAAAATCGTGCTCCGTTGTCAAGACCTCGTCCTGCGGGCGCAGCGCAAGCCGCGTGTAGAGCAGTCCGAGACCCATCGTCGTCGAGTCCGTAAGAGCGACCTCGGAAGACGGCACGGCGAGGAAACGGCCCGCCGCATCTCGCACTTCCGCAGTCAGTCTCCCCTCGTTCGCATGGAGGTACTCGACCGGGTTCGCGTCGAGACGACGGCGGTGGCGGTCGATCGCCTCCCGCACCGGCCGCGGGTGCGCCGCGAGGAGGAACGACGTCAGGTGGACGTGGTCCCGCGCGAGCGCGAACTGGGCGCGCACTGTCCCCCAGTCGGTCAGGTCCGGTGCCGCCTCGAGCCGCTCCACCTTTCGCAGCGCCACGGCGGCGCCGGTGGCGAGGCCGGCTCTTGCCAGGAGTCCGCGCCTTGTGAGCTCAGCCATGTGGACTGGGACTCCTCATCTACGCGTTAGTTGTGCAGATTGACACTGCGCGAGAGCCGTTGTATACCCAGGCCTCCAACGGCGCCGAAGGCGGAGAGGAGACATCGCATGGCCCTTGAGATCAAGCTTCTGAGCCTCATCGACATCGACATCGAGTCGAGCTTCCTGGTGCTCGGGCGCGACATGGGGGTACGAACGAGGATCCCGACGTTCGGGTTCCTGATCGTCGGCGGCGACGAGCCCATCCTCGTCGACACCGGCGCGAGCCACTCCGGAATCATGGAGCGGCTGGGCATGACGGGCTACGTGACGGAGGAGATGGAGCTGGAGAACCAGCTCGCGCGGCACGACCTGACGCCCGGTGACATCCGGTGGATCTTGCACACCCACCTGCACATCGATCACGCCGGACAGGACAACCGCTTTCCCATCTCGACCACCGTTGTCGTCAACCGTCGTGAGCTCGAGTTCTCTGTGTCGGGCCTGATGGGCGAGCAATATCCGGCCGAGTACATCAAGCATCTCGTCGACCGGCTGCATACGCCCGGCGCGTTGCGGCTGCTCGACCTCGAGCTCTCGGGCCCGGAGGAGATCATCCCGGGGGTGCGCTGCGAGGCGGCGGGCGGACACACCGAAGGCTCGATGAACGTGCTCGTCGAGACGGCCGAGGGGACGGCCTGCATCTGCGGCGATGTCATCTACGACATCCAGAACCAGATCGTGGAGCCGATCTACCAGACCCTCGAGTTCGAGCCGCAGCCGACCGGAAACCACGCAACGACGAAGCGCGAGGAGAAGGGGGCGGTCAAGAAGGCTCTGCAGAACACCTTCGTCCTGCCGGTCCACGACTACCCGGCACGGGTAGAAGCGGGCCGCATCGTCGCCCGGCTCAAGGACTCAGTGCCCGGTCCGGAGGAGCCGGTCGAGATGAAGCTGCCGAGCGAGACCGGTGCGATCGTCGGCGCGGACGTCCTGCCGCACGACGTGCTCATCCCGGCCGGCGTGTAGCCGGCTCAGCCTGACGAAGGCCACCGCGGCAGCGAGCTCTGCCGCGGTGGCCTTCGTCCAACGTTCGTCGCCGGCTCGCGCGACGCTCGTCGTATCGTCGTGATCTCGGTCAACGGCACCAGCCCGAACGCGCTGCAGGCCATGGGCCTGTATCTGGACAAGCTGCTCTGCCCGCGCTGACCGCGGGCAGCTGTCGGGCCTACTTCGCGATCTCCCAGATGTGGCCGCCGGGATCCCGGAAGCTTGCGGTTCGTACGCCCCACGGCCGATCCACGGGGCCGTTGAGAAGCTCCACCCCACGCGTGGCGAGCTCCGCACACGTCGCATCCACGTCGTCAACCTCGATCGTCAGCAGAAAGCGAGATCCGGCTTCGCGACTCGCCACGGCCGCAGGCTCGATGAGCTCGTGCGCCGCGTCTGCCTTCAGGAGGTTGACGAGCGTGCTCCCGAACTTGAACACGACCGAGTCGTCGTCCTCGAAGACGACCGGCAAACCGAAGACGTCGAAGTAGAACGTCTTCGCGGCTTCCAGGTCTTCGACGAACAGCGTGACGGTCGCGAGGTGGTCCAGCCTTGGCATCGATGGTAAGACCGGCAAGCTAGCGAGAACTCATCGCCGGGCAGGCGAGGATGTGCTCCCATGGAGGAGTGAGCGCGGCCGACGCACACCAGTTCGCCGCGACGGTCGTGCTCGTCGAAGGGACGAGCGACCGGCTAGCGCTCGAGGCCCTGGCCGAGCGCCGTGGCCGCAACCTTGCCACCGAGCGCATCTCCGTCATTGCGATGGGCGGGGCCCAGGCGATCGGAAAGTTCCTGGACCAGCTCGGCCCTCGTGGCTCGAACGCCAAACTGGCCGGCCTGTGCGATGCCGGCGAGGAGGGTGACTTCCGGCGCGGTCTCGAGCGAGCCGGCCTTGGCTCGAATCTCACTCGCGCGGACATGGAAGAGCTGGGTTTCTTCGTGTGCGTGGAGGACCTCGAGCACGAGCTCGTTCGCTCGGCCGGGGCCGCGACCGTGGAAGCGGTAATCGCTGCCGAAGGCGAGCTCGCATCGTTTCGCACCTTCCAGAAGCAGCCCGCCAAGCGAGCGCTGCCCTACGAGGAGCAGCTGTGGCGGTTCATGTGGAACCGAAAGGCCCGCTACGCAACGCTGCTCGTCCAGGCAATCGATCTCGGCCGCGTGCCGCGGCCTCTGGACGGCGTGCTCGCTCACGTCATGCCGTAGTCGTCTGTCCGGATCCGGCCGGTCGGACACGTCTCCGCACGGTATATCTGGCCCATGAGCACGTTCTCGGGGGTCGTGACGACGGGTATCTACTGCCGGCCCGGTTGCCCGGCTCGCCCGCATGCCGAGAACGTCCGCAACTTCCCCCTGGCCGCCGCCGCCGAGGCCGCCGGCTTCCGCGCCTGCCACCGGTGCCGCCCCTACCGCTGGCCGGAATCCGTGTCCACCTCGGCGCCGGAGCTTGTCTGCCGCGCCGTGCGTCTGATCCTCGATGGCGCACTCGACGTCAGGACGGAAGCCGAGCTCGGCGCGCGGCTCGGTGTGTCGGCACGGCACCTGCGGCGCCTGTTCATGAGCCACGTAGGGGTGACGCCCGACACCCTGGCGCGGTCGGCGCGAGCACATCTCGCACGCCGTCTGCTCGATGACACGGACCTCCCGGTCACGCAGATCGCTTTCGCTGCAGGCTTCGGCAGCCTGCGGCAGTTCAACCGCGTCTGCCAGGAGGTCTTCCGGGAGTCGCCGAGCGCTCTACGAGCGCGGCGCCGGCGGGCAGACCGGCTCGCGGCGGACGGCGGTCTCGTCCTCCGGCTCCCGTACTACGGCGCGCTCGACTGGTTGGCATTGCTGGACTACTTCGCCGGCCGCGCCATCCCCGGCGTCGAGAGCGTCGCCGGAGACACGTATCGGAGGACGATCGTGGTCGGCGAGGCACCCGGTGTCCTCGAGCTCCGTCCGGGCGGGGACGACCACCTGCTGCTGCGGGCCCATCTGCCCCACTGGGAAGAGCTCGTGCACGTCGTGCATCGGGCTCGCCACATCGCGAACCTCGATCTCGACGTCGATGAGCCCGTCCGCGTGCTGGCTGCCGACAGGATCGTCGGGCGGCTGATTCGTGAGCGCCCGGGTGTGCGCCCTCCGGGGACGTGGAGCCCGTTCGAGCTGGGAGTGCGCGCGATCATCGGGCAACAGGTGTCGGTCGCAGCGGCGAACACGGTCAGCGGGCGCCTCGTCGAGCGGCTCGGCACTCGTGTGCCGGGGCTCGAGCCGCTGGGCCTCACGCACACATTCCCGTCGGCCGCGACGCTTTCCGGCGCCGATTACACGGGCGTCGGCCTGATGCCGGCTCGTCGTGAAGCGATCCGCTCGTTCGCCCGCGCCGTCGTCAATGACCGCGTTCGTCTCGACCGCAGCATCACGCTCGACCGCCTCGTAGAGTCGCTCGCAGCCCTCGACGGTCTCGGCCCGTGGACGGCGCACTACATCGCCCTCCGGCTGGGGGAGCCTGACGCGTTTCCGACGACGGATCTCGGACTCCGGCACGCCTACGCCGGACTTGCGCCGCACGAGACGCTTGGCGAAGCAGCGGAGCGCTGGCGACCGTGGCGCGCCATCGTGGCAACACATCTCTGGACGACGACAAGGAGGAGACATGGACGACACCGCAGCGCTAACCGAGCTCAATCTCCAGTTCATCGAGGCGTTCAGACAGGGCTCGTGGGAGCTACTGAAGCCAATCCTCTCGCCTGACTTCTCGTACCTCGACGGGGCGAGCGGGGACGTCTGGCCTCACGAGCGGTACGTGGACAACCTGCGCAGCAATCCGGCGCCTGCTCTCACCTTCGACGAGCTGCGGATCCACGTGGACGGCGACACGGCAGTGGTATCGGCCCGTACGACGAGACAACCAGGCCGCTATGGCCGCTACGCGGACACGTACGAGCGGCGCGGCGACGGCTGGCTCTGCGTTCACGCCTGCGTCTGGCCGCTCGTGAGTGCCTGAGCTACGCTCGCCGCGTGGCCCAGGCCGTGCAGATCGTCGGCGCGCTGCTCATCCTGCTGGCGTACGGTGCCGCCCAGTTCGGCTTCCTCGACCAGCACTCGCGCGTCTACCTCGTCCTCAATCTCGTCGGCTCGGCCGTGCTGGCCGTGCTTGCCTGGCACGAGGAGCAGTGGGGGTTCCTGCTGCTCGAGGGCGTCTGGGCGCTCGTGTCGCTCTGGGGGCTGATCCGAGTGTGGCGTGGACAGCCCCCAGCCGAAGTTCATCCGTAGCGTCGCGCCCCTAGCTAGAAGGACGCCTTGCCTGTGCAGACCTCCCCTGAGGCCCTGGTGGCGCGGGCGCGGAAGGAGTCCGTCCCGGCCGTGTTCGGGGCGACCCTCCTGAACTCGAACGAACCGCTCGGGCCGCGCGTGACGCGCGTCGCTCGCGCGATCTGAGAGCCGTTCTGGAACAGGCGCACGTTCCAGCTCACACCGTTGCGGTTCTGGTCGACCTCGAACTCGACCTCGATGCGCCCATCCTCTTCGCTCAGCTTGAGCTTCCAGTCGGTTGAGCCCGTGCAGTTGCCGCGACGGATGACGTCGCCGTCCTTGGCTACTCCAGCGGGTGCGGCTGCGACCGCGATCGTCAGGCCGCACAGTGCCGCCACACTTGCTGCAATTACCTTCTTCATGATTCGCTCCTCTCGACTCGTGGCATCCATGCGCCTAATCTGCCCTCGGCCCGGTCGCAGCCACAATCGGACATTGGTCGTAGGCCGACTCGCGAAGGGAGTAGAAAAGCGGCATGCAGATCTGTCCCTTCGACCACGCGCGCGGTCGTCCAGTTCGCGCTCGCCGGGCTCGTCGTGCTCGCGCTGTTCCTCGTCGGGTCGCTGCTGGTCTTCCGCAACCTGGGTCGCACCGAGGCGATCCGGGATGCACGGCAGTTCGCCGCGCTCACCGGCCAGAGCATCGTCGAGCCGGCGTTGCGCAACGGCGTGCTCTCGGGCGACCCGGCAGCGCTCGGAGCGCTCGACCGGATCGTGCAGGAGCGCGTGCTCGGCGAGCGCATCGTCCGCGTCAAGGTGTGGAGCGCGGACGGCCGAATCGTCTACTCCGACGAGCCGAGGCTGATCGGACAGACGATTTCCTCTCGACGACTCGAAGGTCGAGGTCCTCCAGAGCGGGGAGGCGCGTTCCGAGCTGAGCAGCCTCGAGGGCGAAGAGAACCGCTTCGAGCGTGGACAGGGAAGCCTCTACGAGGTGTATCTCCCCGTCCGTGCGCCGGACGGCACGCCACTGCTCTACGAGACGTACCAGCGCAGCTCGTCGGTGGCGTCGACCGGCCGCAGGATCTGGCTTCCGTTCGCCGGGCTGCTCCTGGCCAGCCTGTTCCTGCTCTGGCTCGTCCAGGTGCCACTGGCCTGGCGGCTGGCGCAACGCCTGCGCCGTAGCCAGGAGGAACGAGAGGCGCTGCTGGTGCGCTCTCTCGAGGCATCCGACGACGAGCGCCGCCGCATCGCTGCCGATCTCCACGATGGGGTGGTTCAGGATCTCGCCGGAATCTCGTATTCACTCAGCTCGATCTCGGAGCAGGCCGATGGGCAGTCGCCGGAGGAGATGCGCTCGACGGTTCGCAAGGCTGCGAGGGCGACACGCGACGCGATGAGACGTCTTCGGTCGGCTCTGGTCGAGATCCATCCTCCGAGCCTGCAGGCCGCCGGGCTCGAAGCCGGCCTCACGGACATCGTCGCGCCACTCTCGGCAGACGACGTGGATACCACGATCGACGTCACCGCCGAACCGCTCCCCGAGGATGTGGAGCGACTCTTCTACAGGGCCGCAGGCGAGGCGGTGCGCAATGTGCGGCGGCATGCCGGCGCCTCGAAGGTCTCCATCCGGGTGTCGTCTGACAACGGGCTGGCGCAGCTCGCGGTGGTCGACGACGGCGCAGGCTTCACAGCGGCTCAGCGCGAGCAGAGCCGAGCCGAGGGCCACGTCGGCCTCTCGCTGCTCGAAGAGCTCGCAGCGCGGCAAGGGGGACGCCTAGAGGTGGCGTCGACCCCGGGCGCAGGGACGACGTTCGTGCTCGAGGTGCCCGCCTCGTGATCCGCGTCGTCATCGCCGACGACCACACGGTCGTTCGCCAGGGGCTGGCGCAGCTGCTGTCGACGTTCGCAGGCGTCGAGCTCGTCGGTGAGGCGGCTGACGGCGAGCTCGCCGTGAAGATGTGCGCAGACCTCCGGCCAGACGTGGTCTTGATGGATCTCGAGATGCCTGTCCTCGACGGGATCGAGGCCACGCGGCAGATCAAGGAGCAACAACCCGACGCCGCCGTCGTCGTCCTCACGTCCTTCTCGGACCGGGCGAAGATCCTGCAGGCACTCGACGCCGGCGCTGTCGGTTATCTGCTCAAGGACGTCGAGCCCGACGAGCTCAGGAAGGCAATCGAGTCGGCTGCACGCGGCGATGCGCCGCTCGACCCGAGGGCGGCTCGGGCGCTCCTCGGCGCGCGGCGAGCGGCGGCTCCTGCCGAGGGGCTCTCGGACCGCGAGCGTGAGGTCCTCGTCCTCGTCGCCGAGGGACTGCCGAACAAGCTGATCGCGCGACGCCTGGACATCAGCGAGAAGACCGTCAAGGCCCACCTGACGAGCGTCTTCCGGCAGATCGGTGTCACCGACCGCACTCAAGCCGCGCTCTGGGCCGAGCGAAACGGCATCACGGGCCGTGAGTCCTAGGACCGATGTCTCATTGCGGCGCCTACTACCCCACGGGCAAGGTCGGTGGCGATGAAGCTCGACCCGCGGATGTTGCTGCTCGCCGTCGTCGCCGCCTGCGCGGCGCTTTCGCTTCCTGCCGTCGCTAAAGCGGACGACGACAATGAAGTTCGGAAGGCCGGCACGTGCACGGCGTCGAGTCGAATCGACATCCGGGTCCGGGCCGAGGACGATGAGATCCGCATCGACCTCGAGATCCGGACGCAGCAGCGTCGTAGCGCCTGGAACGTGATCCTCCTGCGTGAGCGAAGGACCGTCTTCCGAGGCGTGATTCGCAGCCGCGACGGCAGTCGCACGGTGAAGCTTCGCCGCACGATCGACAACTGGTTTGGCCGGGACTCGATCGTCGTGCGGGCCTCCGGGCCACGACTCGAGACGTGTCGCGTCTCGGCGACCGTCTGACTCGCCGCCGCCGAGCTCATCGCCATCCAAGTCACATGACCAAGGAGGTCTCTGAAATGTCGAGCAGAATCGTCGCCGCTGTCGCCGCCGTCGCATCGGCAGCAGTCGCCGCAGCATTGCTCATGGGCGGGCCGGCAGCCGCAGCATCGAACGTCGTGAAGGGCACCGTCGGGCCTGGCTACACGATCAACCTCACCATCGGCGGTAAGAAGGTGAAGAAGCTCAAGGCCGGCGTCGAGTACCGGTTCGTGGTCGCCGACCGCTCGGAGGACCACGACTTCCGGCTCGCAGGACCCGGGCACGAGCAAGATGCTCTCGGGCGAGGAGTACATCGGCACGAAGACGACGATGCTGACGCTCAAGAAGGGCACGTTCAGGTTCTTCTGCGCGCCCCATGCCGAGCAGATGCACGGCGGCTTCGCCGTTTCCTAGAGGTGTCGATCGCAGCGTGGCGCCGCCCCCGGCGGCGTCACGCTGCGTCAGCCGGCGACCTGTGCGCGAAAGGTGTACCCGCGCAGCTTCGTCCCGTCGGCTCCGTACTCCTCGATGGGGAAGAGTGCAGACGCGCCCTCGATGGTCGTGCCGTCGGTCGTCGTCACGCGCACGGGGAGCGACTCCACTACTTCATAGACCTCGCGGCTGCCCGCGTCCGAGACGACAACCCACTTCGCATCCGGCTGCGGCTCCACCCAGGCGAAGGCAGTGATGTCGTTCTCGATATTGGGGCAGATGCTCAGGCGGGGATCGTTTAGCGTTCCGCCCTTCCTACTCCCGTTGGGGCTGGCGCACCAGATGCCGCCATAGGGCAGGTCGGGGTCCTCGGCAGTAGCCGGATCGGGGATCTTGTCGCACCCGAAGAGCAAGTATCCGGACTCGATCGTCAGACTCGAGCCGTGGGCTCCCGTGCGCTCGACGACGGTCCTGTCACCGCTGTCGCGCAGCACATCACAGGCGTCGTACTCGTCGTCGAGGTCGCTCTCCTTCATGACGAGCGTTCGGGTCAGCACTGCACCGTCCAACCCCGAGAGCTCGGACGGAAGCTCAGCCGCCTTGCTCCCGTCGACGAGCTGCGGCGAGGAGTCGTCCCCGCCGCACCCCGCCAGCGCCAGCACGGCGATCAATGCGACCAACCCGCACGCCTGACGCCGCCGTAGGAGGGATCGCCGCGATACGTGCGCGTCCAGATTCCCGTCCCACATGCTTCGCACTTCGCCTCCACAATCCGGTCGGTGTTGTAGGCGGTGTTGGCCTGGTAGATCATGCCCACGTGATTGACCGAAGCCAAGGCGTCCATTTGGATCACGGCCGTTTTCGACACGATCTGGTTCTGCAGCCCCACGCCGTTCTTGAAGTCCTGCGCTACGAACGGCCCGTGGATGTTCCGCATCCGGTAGTGGTAGTTGAAACCGGTGTCGGCTGTGTTGACGCGTTCGTACCAGGACTTGAACGTAAAGCCTGAGCAGTCACCGCCCTCGCCTCGGGTCGAGGCATTCTCCCCCGGGTCGCCGGGAGCATCATCGATGTTGTTGTCGTTCCAGCAGCCACCTCCCCACTGGTAGCCCTCGTGGGCGCCGATCTCGGCGTAGATCAGTGCCTGAGTTCGAGTCACGCCGCTCGTATTGAAGAACTCGTTGTTGCACGAGCCCTGGAAGTTGGTGTGGTACGCACGGGCGCCGGGAGTCGCGATCGCCACCGCCACCGCTAGGCCTGCAAGGACGCCGGGAACGAACCTGCCTTCTCGAGACTGTCACTTTGCACCTCCCAGGTCGAAGGTCACGACCTCGACGCCTGCCGGGGTCGAGCGCAGCTGGAACAGGCGGCCGTCGCCGAGCTTGAAGCGGCCGAGAGCCGCAGACTCGGCCCACTCGGCTGCGTCGATCGCGAACGAGCTCGCGAGCCCCGTCGAGGAGAGTACGAGGGCGACGAACTCTGCCCGTTGACTCGTCCACACTCGGAGCACTACGAGCAGACCGTCACGATAGGGCTCCGCGAGCTGGATCTCGCCGAGGTTCGTGCCGCTGGCCACGCGCCAGGCGCGCAGCACGCGATCTCCCTGGACGAGCGCGAAGAGCGCCTCGGTGCGGCTGGCCTGGACGACGACTTCCGCGCCGCCGGCAGCCGGGAGCCCTGAGCGTGCCGCGGCGGCCTGCTGGCTCGGTTGCAGCAGCTGGCCGGCGCCGCCGACCGGCAGCCACATCTCTCCGGGATACGCATGTAGCAGCACTCCGGACGGGCCTGCCCGGAGCATGTCGCCACCCGAGTCGGCGACACTCGTTACCGCGAACTGGGCACCCGACGGCGTGTAGCTGCGCACGACCGGCTCCGGCGCCTGGTCGAGGACGTACGCCGTGCCGTCGGCGTCAAGTGCAAGGTCACCCTCGCCGCCCGCAAACGAGATCGGAACGTAGCTTGGCGCAGCAGTGGATCCGTACTTCGCCAGCCGGTCGTTCACCTGGTCGAGCACGACCACGGTGCCGTCCGAGCGGACGTCGAATGCCGACGGTCCGATGCGCGCCACTTCGCGACCTGTGATTAGGCCGAAGGCCCCGCTGCCTGATCCCCAGGCACCGGCGAGCACACGGCGATCGGGCTTTCGCGCCCGGCCGAAGACGTGCGCCCCGAGATTCACTGAGGTGAGCTCGGGCACCGCCCATGCCCATTGCGGCGCGACGGCGCCGCCGGCGGGAACCGTCATGGAGCTACCGGCGCCGTCCTCGATCACGGCGTAGTAAGAAAGCCCTTCTACCTGGACGTCGACCGCAGTCTCCAGCCCGGACTCCCCCGCAGGAGCGAGCCGGGTCGAGCGATAGGCCGTCTCCCCGGCACGACGGACGAAGAGGTTCCCCTTGAGCGCACATGGCTTGCCGAAGCTGTCCGCCTGGCAGAGGACGTCGTAGCGCAGGGTGACCCGACTGCCCTGTCGCACGAGCAGCGGCGGCGTGTGCAGCACGTCGCGCAGCCCGCGCTCGATTGCCGGCGGTACGTCCGTCGGCCCGTCGTGGGCACTGACCACTCCTCCCGCCAGCAGGGTCATACCGACGCACGCACCGGCACCGAAGCCAAGACCCGCCGCCAAGCGGCGACCCAAACTCCTTCGTCTTGGAATCATCTCAGCCTCCTTGTCGTCTGATTTGACAACGAAGGTAGCCGGGGGAAGTCGTGCGCGACAGGCCGCGTCACACAGTTGGCACTGAGTTGGCACAAGCGGGCGTCGAATGGCCAGGCAACGTCGAGGCACTCGACAACCGATGGAAGGAGATCGTCCATGCACCGACTACCGACGTCGCGAGCGCGTGCCGCAGTCATCGCGACCTGCCTCGCCGCCGGCCTGCTCGCCGGCGCCTTCGCCCACGCGGGGCTCCAGCGAGTGGACACGCCGACGACGATCCACGCGTGCATGCTCGTGCCCAGCGGGCTGCTGCGGATCGTCAGCCAGCCGTCCGATTGCCGGAGACACGAACGCCACCTGAGCTGGAACGTCCAGGGCCCGGCAGGCCCGCAAGGACCGCCGGGCGCGCAGGGCGCTCAAGGCCCGGCAGGGGCTCAGGGACCAGCCGGCCCAGCCGGTCCAGCCGGCGCGGCAGGGCCACCTGGGCCGACGGGACCCCCCGGCCCACCCGGGTCAGGGTCTGGTCTCTCGTCCCTCGACAGCCTCGACGGGCTCGCCTGCCAGAGCGGCGCGGGCACCGTAGATCTGACCTATGACGGCGCCGGCCACGCAATCCTGACGTGCGTCACAGGCGGCGGTGGTGGTGGTGGTGGCAACGCCGCGATGAGCGTGAACGAACTGATGACCGGTGTCACGGGAGCAGCCACGGATGAGTTCGTCGAGATCGTGAACACCGGTACGGCCGTGGCCGATCTCTCGGGCTGGAAGCTCGTGTACCGCTCGGCTGCCGGAATGAGCGATGTGGTGCTCGCCACTGTTCCCGACGGCACGTCCCTCGCGCCGGGCGGCTTCTACCTGTTCGGCGGCGCCGGTTACGTGAGCGGCCCCGCGGCAGACCAGAGCTACTCCACGAGCATCGCGGCGACGGGCGGCGGCGTGGGCATTCGCGATGCCGACGGAACTCTCGTCGACTCGGTCGGTTGGGGAACGGCGACGAATGCGCTCGTCGAAGGAACGGTCGCGGCGGCACCAGGTACGACCGAGGCACCAGGCACCAGCATCGGCCGGAGTCCCGACGGTGAAGACACGAACGACAACGCGGCGGACTTCGTGGTCGACGACTCGCCGACACCGAAGGGGTCGAACGACTAGAGAGTGATCTCCATCCCCTCGCGTGCGAGCTCTGGTGGCGGCCCATCGCCCTGCCAGAGCTCACGCGCGCGCTCGCAATGCGCGTCGAGGTCGTCGTCGGTGTGGACGGGGTCGTGATGGAAGAGCAGCGTCTGCTCGGCGCGGGTCTTCGCGGCAAACGTCACCGTCTGGCGGATCGAGGAGTGACCCCAACCGATCCGCTGGGCGTACTCGTCCTCCGTGTACTGAGCATCGTGGAGCAGGAGCGTCGCGCCGTCTGCGACCGGAAACCCCGAGATCCAGTCACTGGTGAGCGACTCCAGCGCGAGACCGAGCGCCGGCTCGTGGTCGGGAATGAACGCGAGGGCAGCCCCGTCGGATTCGATGCGGTAACCGAGCGTCGTCCCCGGATGCGAGACCGGCCAGGCCTCCAGACGCAAGCCGTCGATCTCCCACGGCCCGTCGGGCGCGTCGAGGAACGTGACGCGCGCAGGCAGCTGGGATACCTCGATCGGGAACAGCGGCGAAGACAGGTAGCGGCTGATGCGCTCCTTCAGCGTTCGCACGGACGAAGGCGGACCCCAGACAGAGACCTCGGAGTCCGGGTCGTAGAACGGCGCGAAGAAGCCCAGTCCTTCGATGTGATCGAGATGGAGATGCGTCAGGCAGATGTTGATCCTTTGGGGCCCGTCCTGAGCCAGCTCGGCGCCAAGGGAACGAAGGCCGGTGCCCGCGTCGAGAATAACGCGTGACCCGTTCGCCGTCACCTCCACGCACGTGGTGTTACCACCTGTGCGAATCGTCTCCGGCCCCGGCGTGGCCATCGAGCCGCGGCAACCCCAGACCTTGACCTGCACGACGCGCTACGCCTGCTCCCAGAAGATGACCATGATCCCGTGGAACTCTTCGTCCGGGCCGAACAGCGGGAACGCCGTGGTCGCGATCTCCCGTTTGATGCCATCGAGCCCTGTCATCAAGAGGCTGCCGTGCGCGGGGCGTCGTTCGGTGTAGGCGATGCCGCCCGGCATCTCCTCGCGCTTCAGCACCTGGCCGTCGGCGGCTTGAGGCGCCAGCATCTCCGCCCACTCGCGGAGCGGGATCTCGCCTGTCTCGGCGAACGACTGGCCGGCGATCTTCTCTGCGGGCTCGTTGAAGTACACGAGGCACTCGTCCGCGTCGGCGATGTAAATCGGCGTCGCGAGATTCGACGCGAACTCGCGCGCCAGGATGAGCACAAGGCTCTTCTGCCGATGGTGTCTGACGGACTGTTCCACGCGCCTCCGAGGGTACTTCCCCCGCCGCCGGGAATCTACCGGCTGGCGGACCCGAAGGGTCAGAGGGTCCAGAAGATCACGAAGGCGCCTTGCAGCTCCTGCTCTCGTCCCATGAGCGGAAAGGCGGTGACCGCCGCCTCGCGGCGCACACCGTCGAAGCCCGTGTAGAAGAGGCTCAGGTGATGCGGGCGGTGCTCGGTGAGCGCCACGCCGGCAGGCATCTCGCGCATCGGGATCAGCGTCCCGTCCTCGCGCTCGGGCACGAAAGCCCTGGCCCACTGCTCGCTCGACAGCTCACCTGCGCTTTCGAACGTGTCGCCGAGGATCGCCTCGGCAGCCTCGTTGTAGAAGACGATGGTGCCCTCGTCATCGAGGACGGCGATCGGCAGGGCGAGATTCGCGGCCACTTCCCTGGCCTGGATGAGAGCGAGGCTCTTCTGCCGTCTCGTGATGGTCGCCACGACGCGCGGGAGCAGCGTAGCGAACGTGTGGGGATCCGGCCGGTTTTGTTAACCTGGTTAACGAATTGCCTGCGACCACGATCTCTGCCGATCCCCTTGCCGTCGCGAACCAGCTGCGCCCGGTGTTGCTCCAGCTCGCCCGTGAGCTCCGCCGCGAAGTGCATCCGCTGGGAGTGACGGGGGGCCAGGTCTCGCTGCTCTTTTCGATCCGGCGCTCTCCCGGCGTGGGCGTTCGCGAGCTCGCTGCGAAGGAGGGCGTCTCGCCGGCCGCGATGTCGAGGCACGTCACGCGACTCGTGCGAGCGGGGCTGGTCAGCCGAACCGCCGATGCCGGCGGCGATCGACGCCGTGTGGGCCTCGAGCTGACCCCGGAAGCGGAACGCGTGCTCAATATGGTCCGCTCGCGGCGAACGGCGTGGCTCGTCGCGAGGCTGAAGACGCTCGACGAAGAGGCGCTGAGGTCGATCGACGACGCCATCGAGCCGCTGCGCGCGCTGATCGAGGCGGGGCCGTGACGGCAGCCCTGCTCCGCCTGAACAGACGGACGTTTGCGAGCCTCAAGCATCGCAACTACCGACTCTTCTTCGTCGGCCAGGTCGTGTCCGTCACGGGCACGTGGATGCAGAACATCGCCATGGCCTGGCTGGTGCTGGAGCTCACGGGATCGCCGTTCGCCGTCGGCATCCTCGTCCTGTGCCAGTTCCTCCCGTTCAGCATCCTTGGGCTGTTCGCCGGCGTGTTCGCCGACCGGCTCGACCCGCGCCGGCTGGTGATGGCCACTCAGGCGGCCGCGATGGTGACGGCGACGGCCCTCGCGCTGCTGACGCTGCTCGGCGACGCCCAGCCCTGGCAGGTGTACTTGCTAGCCGTGGTGCGAGGCTCGGTGCTCGTCTTCGACGCACCGGCAAGGCAGGCATTCACGTATCAGATGGTCGGGCCCGCGGAGCTGCCGAATGCGGTCGCGCTCAACTCCTCGCTGTTCAATGCCGCGCGCGTCGTCGGGCCCGCGATCGGCGGCGTGATCGTCGCTGCCTTCGGTCCCGGCTTCTGCTTCGCCGCCAACTCCGTCAGCTTCCTGGCAGTGCTCGTCGCCCTGGCGGCGATGAACGTCCACGACCTCGTTCCGCTCAAGCGGAACGGCGCGAGGCCGGCGATCTTCGCCGGGACCTGGGAGGCGATCCGCTACGCGCGCCGCTCGCGCACGGGTGGGCATCGTGCTCATGCTGGTCGCGGCCGTCAGCACCTTCGCCTTCAACTTCAACGTGCTGCTGCCCGTGCTGGCGGGCGAGACGCTCGGCGCGGGGCCGGAGGTCTTCGGGATCCTCAGCGCGAGCTTCGGGGCGGGCGCCCTCGCGGGCGCGTTGCTCTCCGCGACGATCGCGCGGGCCAGCTTCAAGCTGCTGCTGCTGGGAACGGCGGGCTTCGGGCTCGCCGAGCTTCTGCTCGCCCCCGTGCAGACGCTCGTCATGGCCGCGGCCTGCCTATTTGCGGCCGGCCTCTGCTTCACCGTCTGGTCGGCGAACGCGAACGCGTCGCTACAGCTCCGCGTGCCTGACGCGATCAGGGGCCGCGTACTCGGCCTCTACTTCTACGCATTCCTCGGCCTGCAACCAATCGGAGGGCTCGTATCCGGCTGGCTCGCCGACGTGGGTGGGACGGGCCTAGCGTTCGCCGTCGGCGGCACGATCACCCTGGCCGCCACCGCCGTCGCGCTCGTGAAGCTCGGGGAGCTTCCGCACTGGAAGGTCTTCCGGTTGAGCACCTTTACGCGAACCTGATCGATCGCTTTCGTGGAGCGCACCGCCGCCTGACATGAGCGCGTCATTGATGCGCCTGCACGTCCAAGGTCATTCAAAGAGGGGGTCAGGATGGCAGGCAAGGCAGCGCTCCTCGCGGTTGTGGCAGGGCTCGCGCTCGCGGCGACCGCGTACGGAGCCCTCATCATCGGCACGCCCGGCGACGACCAGCTCGTCGGATCGCCCGCAGCCGACCAGATCTATGCCAAGGCGGGCAACGACTCGATCCGCGCCCGCGGCGGGTCGGATGAGATCCACGGGCAGGCCGACGGCGACCGCATCAAGGCGGGAGCCGGAGACGACGTCGCGTACGGTGGCGGCGGTCCGGACAACATGTGGGCCGCGGGCGGCGCCGACCGGCAGTTCGGCGGGCCGGGGGACGACGTTCTCCACGCACTGGCCGACGACGACCAGGTCGACGGGCTCGACTGCGGCCCTGGCCAGGACGTCGCCTGGCTGAGCCAGAACGAGCGAGGCCTGTACCGCATCGACGACTGCGAGATCCTGAAGATCGTGGTCCCGAGCGCGGAGCAGCTCGCCGAGGAGGACGAGGACTAGTCCTCTACCGACAGGGGACAGTCACTGTGACTGTCCCCTGTCCATTCCCGCTACCGTGCGCTGCATGCTTCGCCCTTCCGTAGCCGTTGCGGCGGCGGCTGCGCTCGTGACAGGCCTCGCATCGGCCGCGACCGTCACGGGAACGGCCACCGGGGACACACTCGTCGGAACTCCAAGAGCCGATGTCCTCGACGGGCGCGCGGGCAAGGACACGATCTCCGGCCTCGCGGGTGCGGACGTCCTCCTCGGCGGCCCTGGGCGCGACATCGTCGACGCGGGTGTCGGTGACGATCGCATTCCCGCCCACGGCGACGGTTCTCGCGACACCATCCGCTGCGGCGCCGGTCGCGACATCGTCACGGCGGATGCCAACGACTCCGTCCCCCGCGACTGCGAGGTGGTCTCGCGGCAGATCTCGAGCGACCGCACGAGCGACCCGATCGGCCAGCACGCGACCCAGGTGGAGCCCGACACGTTCGCGTTCGGCTCGACGATCGTCTCGGTCTTCCAGACCGGACGCGTCTTCGAGGGCGGCGCCGTGGCCATCGGCTTCTCCACGTCCCGCAACGCGGGAGCCACATGGAAGACGGGCCTGTTGCCCGGTGTCTCCGAGTCTTCTCCCCGGCCGGGGCCATCCGAGCGCGCGAGCGACCCCGTCATCGCGTACGACGCCATGCACGGCACCTGGCTGGCCGCGTCACTCGGCATCTCCGAGCGAACGAAGTCCTATTACTTCTACGTCAACCGCTCTGCGGACGGTCTGACTTGGAGCGCTCCCGTCGCGGCCGTCACCGGGCCCACAGGCGACCTCGACAAGGAGTGGATCACGTGCGACAACGGCGCGACGAGCCCGTTCCGTGGTAGCTGCTACCTCTCGTACTTCCACGTCGGCTCCGGCGAGATCCGTACGACGACAACGACGGACGGAGGGGTTACGTGGAACCGGCCGGTCGCGAGCTCACCCGTGCCGCCGCAGGGGCTCGACTTCAACGGCGCGCAGCCGCTCGTCCTCCCCAACGGCAACCTCGTCGTCGTCTACACGGCCTTCGCCGACCCGCGCTTCGGCGCCCGCAGCGAGATCCAGGCGACCCGATCGATTGACGGGGGAGCCTCGTTCTCGGCGCCCGTGCGTGCCGCATTCCTCTCCACGGCTCAGATTCCGGCGATGCGGACGTTCGCGCTCCCCTCGGCCGAGGTCGACGCCGCCGGCCGCATGTACGTGGTGTGGGAGGGCTGCCCCGGAGGTGGCTCCTGTTCAGCCAGCCGCATCGTGATGTCCACTTCGGTCGACGGCGTCAACTGGACGCCGGCGCAGGCGGTCACCGCGGGTGGCCCCGGCGTCGACCACTTCCTCCCGGGGATAGGGGCCAACCCCGCAGCGTCGGGCAGGCTCGCGCTCGTCTTCCACTCGATCCCCGACGATTGCGCCAACGTTCCTGCGTGCCCGGGCATCGACGTCTTCCACACCACGTCGACAGACGGCGGCAGGACATGGTCGAGGCAGCAGCGGCTCACTGCCGAGCCGATCGTGCTGGACTCGATCGCGCGCACGCGCATCGGCCTCATGCTCGCCGACTACGTCTCGACGTCGTTCGTCCGCGGACGGCCCGTGTCGGTGTTCGTGATCGCCTCCCCACGTGTCAACGGCCGTTACCGCGAAGCGACATTCGCGTACCGCTAGCGAGGCGAGTGTGCGCGTCGGCATCCTCACAGGCGGCGGCGACTGCCCCGGGCTGAATGCCGTCATCCGGGCCGTCGTCCGGTGCAGCGCCAGCCGAGGGAGCGAAGTCATGGGCGTGAGGAACGGCTGGCAGGGGCTCATCGACGGCAACGTCTCGGAGCTGGGACTGCGTGAGGTTTCCGGGATCCTTCCCCGAGGCGGGACGATCATCGGAACGTCGCGGACGAACCCGTACCGCGTCGAAGGCGGCGTCGACAGCGTGTTGCAGAACTTCGAGGCCCAGGGTTTCGAGGGCCTTGTGGCGGTGGGGGGCGAGGACACCCTGGGCGTAGCGCAGTCGCTGTGGGCAGAGCACGGCCTGCCGGTCGTGGGCGTGCCGAAGACGATCGACAACGACCTGTCGGCGACCGACTACACCTTCGGCTTCGACACCGCCGTGGCCGTCTGTACGGAAGCCATCGACCGACTGCACACGACAGCCGAGTCGCACAACCGCGTGATGGTCGTGGAGGTGATGGGCCGGTACACGGGCTGGATCGCCGTGATGAGCGGCATCGCGGGCGGGGCGGATGTGATCCTCATCCCCGAGCATCCGCTCACCGTCGAAGAGACGTGCGCAGAGCTCGAGAGCCGTCACCGCCGCAAAGACTTCTCCATCATCGTCGTGTCGGAGGGCTACACGCTCCATTTCCAGTCCGGCGAGGAACGCGCCGTCGTGCAGGAGTTGACAACCGACGAGTTCGGACACGTGCGGCTGGGCGGCATCGGCGCCGAGCTGGCGAAGGAGATCGAGGAGCGCACCGGCTTCGAGACGCGCTACACCGTGCTCGGGCACGTCCAGCGCGGAGGCTCGCCCACCGCCCGCGATCGCGTGCTCGCGACCCGCTTCGGACTGCACGCAGCCGAGCTCGTGCACGAGGGCCGCTTCGGCCGCATGGCAGCGCTGCAAGGGGATGCAATCGTCGACGTGCCGCTCGCGGATGCCGTCACGGAGCGGAAGACGGTGCCGGAGGACTGGTATGCGGTCGCCCGCGCCTTCTTCGGTTGAGCTCCTAGGAGATCGTCCAGGTGTCGCCGGCGTGCAGCAGGGCGGCCAGATCGCCATCGCCCCGCTCTGAGCGCGCCTCGTCGATCTGCCCCTGGAGCAGATCGTCGTACACGGGCTGGTCGACGGCGCGGAAGACGCCGACCGGCGCCACACCGACAGTCGACAGCGTCAGCCGGCTGAGCGCGAACGCCAGGCTGGGCTGCGCGTGGTGCTCGTCGTGAACGAGCAGCCCTTCCTCCCCCACGTCCGCCACGGCGACGAGCTCGGCGGAGCCGTCCTCGCCAATACGCACGCCGCGCTCGCCGTCGGCGCCGAAGCGCGCCGGCTCGCCGTGCTTCAGGTAGATGCGGTTCTCCTCGGCCTCGCGCACCGCGTCGAAGGCGCCGTCGTTGTAGATGTTGCAGTTCTGGAGGATCTCGACGAAGGCCGCCCCCGATGTGCCGCCGCTCTTCGCAGCATTTCCGCCACGTGCTTGCGGTCGGTGTCCACGGCACGCGCGACGAAGCTCGCCTCGGCGCCGATGGCAACGCCCAGCGGGTTGAACGGCTGGTCGATGGAGCCGTGGGGCGTCGAGCCCGACCGCTGGCCGCGGGGGCTCGTAGGCGAGTACTGGCCCTTCGTGAGCCCGTAGACCTCGTTGTTGAAGAGCAGGATCGTGATGTTCACGTTGCGCCGCAGCGCGTGGATGAGGTGGTTACCGCCGATCGAGAGCGCGTCGCCGTCGCCGGTCACGACCCACACAGAGAGGTCGGGACGCGTCGTTGCCAGCCCGGTGGCGATCGCGGGCGCCCGGCCGTGGATGGAGTGCAGCCCGTACGTCTCCATGTAGTACGGGAAGCGGGCGGCGCAGCCGATGCCGGATACGAAGACGATGCGCTCGCGCGGCACGCCGAGCTCGGGCATGAACTGCTGCACCGTGGCGAGGATCGCGTAGTCGCCGCAGCCCGGGCACCAGCGGACTTCCTGGTCGGACTTCAGGTCCTTCGCCGTCAGCGTCAGCTTGCCGTTGCCGTTGCCCTCTGTCACACCAGCGCTCCGATCGCTTCAGCCAGCTCGCTCGCGCGGAAGGGCACGCCGCGCACGCGGTTGTAGCCGACGGCATCGACGAGAAACTCGGCGCGAACGAGCTTCAGCAGCTGCCCGAGGTTCATCTCGGGAACGAGAACGCGGTCGTAGCGCCTGAGCACCTCACCCGTGTTGCGAGGCAGCGGGTTGAGATAGCGAACGTGAGCGTGGGCGACGTTGCCACCGTCCGCGCGGACGCGGCGCACGCCGGCCGCGATCGGGCCGTACGTGCCGCCCCAACCCAGCACGAGCAGCGAGGCGCCGTCCGGATCGTCCACCTCGAGCTCGGGGATGCCGGCAGCGATACCCGCCACTTTTTGCGCGCGCAGGCGAGTCATGGCGTCGTGGTTGTCCGGGTCGTACGAGATGTTGCCGGTCACGTCTTCCTTCTCCAGGCCGCCGATGCGGTGCTCGAGCCCCGGCGTCCCCGGCAGCGCCCACTGCCGCGCGAGCGTCTCGGGATCGCGCACGTACGGCAGGAAGCGTCCCTCGGAGTTCGGCTTCGTCGTGAACTCGATCTCGAGCGAGGGCAGAGAGTCCACCTCCGGGATGAGCCACGGCTCGGAGCCGTTCGCGAGATAGGCGTCGGAGAGGAGGTACACAGGCGTGCGATAGGTGAGCGCGATGCGGCAGGCCTCGAGCGCGACGTCGAAGCAGTCGCCCGGCCTCGACGCGGCGAGCACCGGCACCGGCGACTCGGAGTTACGACCGAACATCACCATCAGCAGGTCCGCCTGCTCGGGCTTGGTCGGCATGCCCGTGGACGGCCCGGCCCGCTGCACGTCGACGATCACAAGCGGCAGCTCGAGCGCGACCGCGAGGCCAACTGTCTCCGACTTCAGCACGATCCCCGGGCCGGCCGACGTCGTCACGCCGAGCGCACCGCCGAACGACGCGCCGAGTGCCGCGCCCACTGCGGCGATCTCGTCCTCGGCCTGGAACGTGCGGATTCCGAAGTGCTTGTAGCGCGCGAGCTCCTCGAGGATGCCCGAGGCAGGCGTGATCGGGTACGCACCCAGGAAGAGGTCGAGCCCGCTGCGCACTGATGCGGCGACGAGGCCGAACGAGAGCGCCTGGTTGCCGGTGATGTTGCGGTAGACGCCCGGCGCCATCTTCGCGGGCTGCACCTCGTAGGAGACGATGAAGTCCTCGCTCGTCTCGCCGTAGTTGTAGCCCGCCTTGAAGGCCCGCGTGTTGCCGTCGACGAGCTCCGGGCGAGAGGCGAACTTCGTCGCGATGAAGTCGAGCGTGATCTCGGTCGGCCGGCCATAGAGCCACGACATGAGACCGAGCGCAAAGAAGTTCTTCGAGCGCTCCGCCTCGCGCGGCGTGATGCCCTCGACCTCCTTCAGCGCCTCGACGGTCATCGTGCTCAGCGGAACCGCGTGCACCTTGTAGTCGTCGAGCGTCCCGTCCTCCAGCGGGTTGGCCGTGTAGCCGGCTTTCTGGAGGTTCCGGTCCGAGAACGCATCGCGGTTGACGACGAGCGTGCCGCGCTCGCGGAGATCACTGAGGTTCGTCTTCAGGGCCGCCGGGTTCATCGCCACGAGCACGTCCGGCTGGTCGCCCGGTGTGAGGATGTCGTGGTCGGCGAAGTGGATCTGGAAGCCGGACACGCCGGGCAGCGAGCCTGCCGGCGCGCGGATCTCCGCAGGGAAGTCGGGCAGTGTGGAGAGGTCGTTTCCGAGCGTAGCCGTTTCGCTGGTGAACTGCGCGCCGGTCAGCTGCATGCCGTCGCCGGAGTCACCGGCGAAGCGGATCGTCACCTGCTCCAGTTGCTCGACCGCTTTGGCCACTACCTCCAAGGTAGCGCACTCCGCGGCCGCCTACGATCAGTGCCGTGAGCCTGATCATCGCTGTGGCACTGGCCCTCTTCGTGCTGCCGTCGCCCTGGAACGTCATCGCCGTGACGGTGGCCGCTCTCTGGGAGCTCGGCACCGCTCTCTTCGGCCTCTGGTGGTCGCAGCGGCACGCGGCCAAGGTGGGCGTGGAGATGCTGCTGGGACGAGAGGTCGAGGTGCGGCGAGCTTGCCGGCCGCTGGGCGAGGTGCGGGTACGCGGCGAGATCTGGCAGGCGCGTTGCGAGCCGGGAGCCGACACCGGCGAGCTGGTGCGGATCGTCGGCCTCGACGGGCTTACGCTGCTGGTCGAGCCGGTCTTACCAGCGTGACCTGCGGCCGCGCCGGCTCGTGTACAGGAGCTTCGGCCGGGCGACGCGCATGCCTTCACGCTCGAACTGCTCGCGGTGGCCGAGGCGTGAGGCCACACGGCTGACGTCCGCCTGCTGCTCAGGGAGCACGAGGGTGATGCCGCTACCGCCGCGGCCGGCGCGCCCGGTGCGACCGACGCGGTGGACGTAGCCCTTGTCGTCTTCGGGCGGGTCGTAGTTGATGACGTGCGTGATGTCCGTCAGGTCGAGACCGCGCGCCGCGACGTCCGTCGCGACGAGGGTCGTCACCTTCCCCGAGCGGAAGCGCTCGAGCGCCCGCTCGCGTGCGCCCTGGGACATGTCGCCGTGCATCGCGACTGCGCCGACGTCACGCCGGGAGAGCCGTCCGGCGAGCCGGTCGGCTCCCCGCTTCGTGCGGACGAAGACGAGCGCGAGCCCGCGCTCCTTTTCCAGCTCGGCGATCAGAGCGTCGACCTTGCCGTCGGAGGTGACCTTCACGAAGCGATGGTCGACGACCTCGCCGCTGTCGGCGTCCTCAGGGTGCTCGACCGAGAAGCGAGACGGGTTGCGCGTGAACGCGCGGGCCAACACGCCGACCTCACCGTCGAGCGTTGCCGAGAAGAGCATCGTCTGCCGCTCAATGGGCAGGCGACGGACGATCTTCTCGACCTGAGGCTTGAAGCCCATGTCGAGCATGCGGTCCGCCTCGTCGAGGACGAGCGTCCGGACATCGTCGAGCTTGATGAGCCGCCGCTCGACGAGATCCTGCAGGCGCCCCGGCGTGGCGACGACGATGTGCGCGCCGCGCAGGCGCTTGGACTGGCTGGCGATGGAGGCGCCGCCGTAAGCCGCCGCGACGCGGAGCCGCTTGGGCTTGGCGACGAAGTACAGCTCCTCGGCTACCTGGGACGCGAGCTCACGTGTGGGCACGAGCACCAGCGCGGTCGGCGTCGGCGCGTTCGCGTCGGCGCGCTCGACGATGGGCAGGCCGAAGGCGAAGGTCTTGCCCGACCCCGTCGGCGCCTTCGCGAGCACGTCGGCGCCCGTGAGGGCGGCCGGGATGACGAGCTCCTGGATGGGAAAGGGCATGTTGATGTCGCGGGCGGCCAGCACCTGCGCAACATCTGCGCTCACGCCGAGCGCGCGAAAAGACTTCTGGGACAATGTTCGACTCCTTGCGGTTCGTAGTCGAGATCGCCGACTCGAAACACCCGAAGGAGGAACGAGAAGCTCAATCTCACAGGCCGACCTCATGTCGACCGTGCACCCAAGGTAGCAGTCAGCCCCGGTCGGACAGGTCGACAAGCGTCCCGCAGAGCCACCAAAGGCTGTACGCAAGCCAGGGCACGCCGTACGCATCGGTCTGCACCGCGAGGGCCAGCACGGCAGCGAGCGCGGCGGCGGCGCCTGCCGCGGCGGCCCGAAACGTCGCGTCCGTGGCGGCCCATGCCGAACGCACGAGCGCGACGAGCAGAGCGAGGCTCCAGGTGATGAGCAGCAGCGCGCCGACGAGCCCAGCCTCGACGCCGGTCTCCGTGTAGTTCGACTCGCCCGCCCGCAGCGGCACGCCGAAACGGACAGCGATCGCCCCGGCGTTGCCGAGCCCGTAGCCCTGCGGATGCTCGAAGACCGTCTCGATCCCGTCGCGCAGGCTCCGCCAGTGGCTGCGGAGCGACGGCTCCCCGGGGTTGAGGGCGAGCGAGCCGCCACCGGGCAGGCCGCCGTGCTTGCGCGCCTGCTCCTCCTGGTACGGCAGGTCCTCGGGGAAGAAGTGCGTCTCGGGCGCGACAGACGTGAAGGCGAAGGCGTAGCCGACGCCCGCAGCCAGCACGACGGCCGTCGCGACGACCGGCCACCAGCGGCGGAGCGCGACCGCCAGCACGACGAACGCGCCGGCGAGAGCGAGCAGCGACGAGCGCGACAGCGTGAAGAGGAGCGCGGCCGCGCAAGCGGAGACGAGCACGGCGGCCAGCGGCCGTCGCCGGCGGTCCTGCCAGGCGATACCCGCGAAGAGCAGCGCGACGACGAGCGCAAACGCAGTCGCCAGCGGGCTGATGAAGCTCGAGACGAGCCGCCGGAACAGCCCGTCCTCGGTGTTGAACGCCCAGTTGTCGGGCAGGCCGCCTGGACCGTGGTAGTCGAAGCCGAGCTCGTAGCGGAAGTAGCCGACCGCACCGGAGCCGCGCCACCACTCGACGTCCACGGCGTAGAGGTCGATCAGCCCGCCCACGGCGAGCGCCGCACCCGCGCCGAGCAGCGCCCAGCCGATCCGGCGCAGCTCCACACGGTCAACGACGAGCGAGCGGCCGAGGAAGTACGCGACGACCGGGACGAGGCCGTGGCGAAGGCCGTAGAGGACGGCGCGCGCACCGGCTTCCCCGTCAAGGACGTCCTGCGGTATGAGCGCGTAGAGGCAGACGACGGCTGCGAACGCCAGCGCGAGCCAGTCGACCAGACGCGGGCGGAAGGGAAGACGTCGCTCGCGAACCGCGTCCGTCGCCACGCGCGCCACGGCGACGGCGAGCAAAGCCTCCTTCCAGGCCTGCACGGCGTCGATCGCACCGCCGCGCAGGCCCGCGTCGTAGAGCAGCGCCAGCACGAGGTTGTGCAGCGCCAGCCCGACGATGAAGACGTACAGGGCGACGATCGGTCGGCGCCAGACCGCGATCGCGGCCACCGCCAGCAGCACTCCGTAAAGCGTCAGGACGAGCGGAGTCACGCGACTCGCTCCAGCCGCAGGAACACCTCGCGGGCGTAGCGGTAAGGCGACTCGGGGCTCTCGTCGCGGGCGGCCGTGCGCAGCCCGGCGGCGGCCAGCCCGCTCTGGAGCTCACCTTCCGTGAGCCGCGTGCCCCGATAGGCGGCCTTGTCGGTCACGCCGCGCCGGAAAAGGCCCGACACCGGCACCGCCACGGTGCGGGCGAGTCGCCAGGCCCAGGGGCGAAGGCCGCTTCGCAGCACCGGGAGCTGCACGAAGGCGCTGCCTCCGGGCGAGAGCACGCGCGCGAACTCCTCGAGGTAGCGCAGTACGACACGCCGTTCGGGGAGATGCTGGAGCACGAGGTAGCAGATCAGCGCGTCTGCGATCCCGTCCTCGACGGAGTCGAGCCGGTCGCCCTCGACGAGCCGGAAGTCGACGTTGGGCAACGTCACAGTCGCGCGCGCGCGTTCGAGCATTCCGGAGGAGACATCGACGGCCACGACGCCGTCGAACCGCTCAGCGAGCACGGCGGTCATGCGTCCCGGCCCGCAGCCGACCTCGACACAGGTGCCCCCGCGCGGATCGGCTCCGAGCCGGCCGAACAGCCCTTCGAGCTCAGCGCGCGCGGTCGCCGGATCGCCGACGAACTCGTCGACGCGGTCGGACGCGGCGGCCGCGTCCCACGTCGCCCTCATCTCGCGCCCGGACACCGGCAGAGGGTACGTCTAAGGTTGGCCGATGGTCGAAGCCATCGTGCGGCCGGCCGGCCCGTACATGCTGTCGCTCTCGGCGCGCCACGCGGGCGACGCGACGCGGACGTTCCGCGACGGGATCTTCGCGGCAACGCTGGAGGTGGACGGCGGGCTCGAGCGCGCGTTCGCACGCCAGTTTCCGGACGGGCGCCTGCACCTGGTCGCCGGGAGTGAGGACGGGCTGCAGCGGCTGCGCTTCTGCCTCGCAGTCGACGACGACCACTCGGAGTTTCTTCGACGCTTCCGCGGCGATGCGCTGCTCGGGCGATCGACGAGCCATCTCGCCGGGCTGCGGCCCGTGCGGGTCGCCACGGTCGCCCACGCGCTGCTGCGCGCGCTCTGCGGCCAGCTGATCACGTCGCGAGAGGCACGCGCAGATCGAGCGGCGCGTCGTCCGTGCAGCCACGCCGGCGCTCGACCGCTTCCACGCGCCGCCGTCCGGGGAGGCGCTCGGAGCGCTGTCGCCCGCCGAGCTGCGCCGGCTCGGTCTCCACGCGCGGCGCGGCGCCGCGCTCGTTCGCCTCTGCCGTTCGTTCGACCTCGAGCGGCTGCGCGACGTGCCGTCCCCCGACGTGGCCGCACGGCTGCTCCGGGAGCGCGGCCTCGGGCCGTGGTCGCTCGGCGTCGTCTCACTGGAGGGGCTCGGCCGCTGGGATCACGGCCTCGTCGGCGACCTCGGGCTCGTGAAGCTGCTCGGCGCGCTGAGCGGCCGCCGTGTCGAGGGCCGCGAGACGGAGGAGCTGCTCGCCCCGTACGGCGAATGGGCCGGGCTCGCGTCCGTGTACCTGCTGACCGGCTGGGCTCGCGGCCTCGTGCCCGTGCCGGCGGCGCAAGCCGCCTAGACTCGGTTCATGGCGAAGCGCGTCGCGATCCTCGGCTGCGGGAAGATCGGCGAAGCACTCGTCGCCGGCCTGCTCTCGTCCGGCTGGCGGAAGAAGAGTGAGATCGTCGTGACCGCTCGTCGCCAGGAGCGCGCCGACGAGCTGCACGAGCGGCACGGGGTCGAGGCGACGCTTGCGAATACCGAGGCCGTAACGGGTGCCGGGCTCGTCGTCGTCGCCGTGAAGCCGCAGGACCTCGAGGCGCTGCTGTCCGAGATCGGACCGGCGCTGACGTCCAAGCAGACCGTGCTCTCCGTCGCAGCCGCCATGCCCACGTCGACTATCGAGGCACAGCTCGCCGACGGCGTGCCCGTCGTGCGCGCGATGCCGAACGCCCCGGCCACCGTGCATGAGGGGATCGCCGGCGTCTGCGCAGGAGCGCACGCGGCCGACGAGCACCTGGCGCTGGCCGAGGAGTGCCTCTCCCATCTCGGCGCAGTCGTCCGCCTGCCCGAGCGGTACATGGACGCCGTCACTGCCGTATCGGGCTCGGGGCCGGCGTACTTCGCGCTGCTCGCGGAGGCGATGATCGAGGCGGGCATCCTCCTCGGCCTGTCGCGCGAGATCTCGACCCAGCTCGTCGTGCAGACGATGCTCGGCACGGGCGTCCTCCTACGCGACGAGAAGATGCACCCCGTCGAGCTGCGGGAGGCGGTCACGTCACCGGGAGGCACGACGATTCGCGCGATTCACGAGCTCGAGCAGGCCGGCGTGCGTGCCGCATTCCTCAACGCAATCCAGGCCGCGATGGAGCGCTCGCGCGAGCTCGCGAGCGGCGAGGACTAGGGCAGCAAGGACGAGTCCAGGGCGACGGCCATGTCCCGTTGCCCGGCGAGCGCCTGGAGCACGATCACCGTGTCGGCGACCGGAATGTCCTCGAGGTAGTCCACACGCGTCTCGAACGAGCGCAAGACGGCGCGGGCGGCCTCTTCGTAAGCGTTGGCATCGCGTAAGGCAAGCGCCGCCAGTGCGTCCGCGACATCTGCCGGGAAGTCGTCGCGGCCCTGGATCGAGGCCGCTTGCACGAGTGCCTCGTCGTCATGACCGAGCACGAGCAACGCCAGCGACGCCGCGTACCGGCCGATCGGCGAGTCGGCATTCTGTGCGTCGACATCGAGCGCCCATTCGGCGTCGGCCCGCGCACCGTCCCAGTCGCCTGCCAGCAGCCGTGCCTTGACCGCGCCGATCGGTCGCCCCCAGCTGCCCGGCGGCGCCTCGGGGAAGCTTTCGCGGTAGCGATCGGCAGCCCGCGCGAACCAGGTCACGGCTTCGTCGCGCCGCCCGTCCATCATCAGTGCCAGCCCAGCGCCCCCCGCGGCGTTACCCATCCGCGTCAGCTGCCGCTGCCGGTCGTCGGAGTCGCCGAGCCCCGGCAGCCGCGCCTCGCCGTCCTCGTAGCGCGCCAGTTCCCGCTCGACATGCGGCCGCCAGTCGCTCACGACACTACGTGGGCGGGCCGAAGTCCTGCTGCTTGATGAGATCCCAATCGCCCGCTCCGTCGGCCGGCCCGGGGTCGACGCGATAGAACGACAAGGAGTCGAAGACGACGTAGAAGCTGTCGCCCTCGGTCTTGATCTCCGCGCCGCCGAACTGCGCGATCTCTTCCCTTGCGAGCGCGCGGTACTGCGTCAGGAGCGGCGCCGCCGCGGCGGCGCCGCGTTGCTCCACGAAATCGGTGTAGCCCCTGAGATCCGCGAAGAGGAAGCCGCGGGTGATCGTGCTCTCCTGACCGACAGACATGACGGCGGATCGTAGTCCAGGGCGCGAGAGGATCGAGTGCCAGAAGTTAGCGCAGAGTCGGGCGAACGAGCGCTCGAGCCGAGCTCGATCAGCGGACGTCGTGACACGGACTCGTGCGCCGTCGGCGGCCTCAACGGTCCGGCCGCCGTCCGCGCTGGTCAGCCATGCAACCGTCTTCCTCACGTCCTGAGTGCGAGCGTCGCCCTAGGATCGACTGCATGACCCGACTCTCACCAAGCGACGTCGCTGCGCTCGACCGCTATTGGCGTGCCGCCAATTACCTGTCGGTCGGTCAGATCTACCTGCTCGACAACCCGCTGCTGCGCGAACCGCTTCGTCCCGAGCACATCAAGCCACGCCTGCTCGGTCACTTCGGCACAACGCCGGGGCTGAATCTCATCTACGTGCACCTCAACCGGGCGATTCGCGAGCGGAAGCTCGATGCGATCTTCATCACCGGTCCGGGTCACGGTGGTCCCGCGAACGTGGCCCAGGCGTACCTCGAGGGGACGTACAGCGAGCGCTACGCCGACATCGGGCCGAGCATCGACGGCATGAGGAAGCTCTTCCGGCAATTCTCATTCCCCGGCGGGATTCCGAGCCACGCGGCACCGGAGACGCCTGGCTCGATCCACGAAGGCGGTGAGCTCGGATATGCGCTCTCCCATGCCTTCGGAGCCGCGTTCGACAACCCGGCGCTCCTCGTCGCGTGCGTCGTCGGTGACGGCGAGGCGGAGACTGGCCCCATGGCCGCGAGTTGGCACTCGAACAAGTTCCTGAACCCGAGCCGCGACGGGGCGGTTCTTCCGATCCTGCATCTCAACGGATACAAGATCGCAAACCCGACCGTGCTCGCCCGAATCCCGGAGGACGAGCTCCTCGAACTCTTCCGGGGGTACGGCTGGGAGCCGACGATCGTTAGCGGCGGCTTCGACGGCGAAGAGTCAGGCCCGGTGCACGAGCGCTTCGCGGTCGCGCTCGACTCCGCGCTCGACGCGATCGACGCCATTCAGGCCGCGGCTCGCAGCGACGAGCCGTCACCTGGGCGGTGGCCGGTGTTGATACTTCGCACGCCCAAGGGCTGGACGGGGCCTCGTGAGGTGGACGGCGTGCCCGTCGAGGGGACATGGCGTGCCCACCAGGTCCCACTCGCCGGCGTGCGCGAGAGCGCCGAACATCTCGAGCAGCTCGAGACGTGGATGAAGAGCTATCGCCCCGAGGAACTCTTCGACGACGACGGTCGACTCGCGGCCGACATAGCGGCTCTAGCTCCCGAGGGAGATGCGCGAATGAGTGCGAACCCTCATGCGAACGGCGGCGAGCTCCTGCGCGACCTGGTACTTCCGGACTTCCGGACGTACGGCGTCGACGTAAGAGAACCCGGAACGACCCACGCCGAGGCGATGCGTGTTCTCGGTGGCTACCTCCGGGACGTCGTCGTCGGCAACCCAAGCAACTTCCGGGTATTCGGTCCCGACGAGACCGAGTCCAACCGGCTTGGAAGCATCCTCGAGGTGACTGGTCGGGCCTGGTCGGCAGCGATGCTCCCGACCGACGAGGGCCTCGCTCCGGATGGACGCGTCATGGAGATCCTCTCCGAGCACGTCTGTGAGGGCTGGTGCGAGGGGTATCTGCTCACGGGCCGCCATGGCGTCTTCAACTGCTACGAGGCCTTCATCCACATCGTCGACGCGATGTTCAACCAACATGCGAAGTGGCTGAAGGTGTCGCGCGAGATTCCCTGGCGCCGCCCGATCGCGTCCCTCAACTACCTGCTGAGTTCGCACGTGTGGCGGCAGGACCACAACGGCTTTTCGCATCAGGACCCCGGGTTTATCGATCATGTGGTCAACAAGAAAGCCGAGGTCATCCGCGTCTATCTCCCTCCCGATGCCAACACGCTTCTCTCCGTCACGGACCACTGCTTGCGCAGCAGGCACTACGTCAACGTGGTTGTGGCCGGCAAGCAGCCCGCGCTGAACTTTCTGTCGATCGACGACGCGATCATCCACTGCACCCAGGGAGTCGGCCTGTGGGAGTGGGCCTCGAACGACGGAGGCTCGGAGCCCGACGTCGTCCTCGCGTGCTGTGGCGACGTTCCCACGCTCGAAACGCTCGCGGCGGTCGCGATTCTCCGGGAGAATCTGCCTGACCTGAAGGTTCGCGTCGTCAACGTCGTCGACCTGATGCGACTCCAGCCGGAGTCCGAGCACCCCCATGGCCTGTCCGATGTCGAGTTCGACTCGCTGTTCACCCGAGACCGGCCCGTCGTCTTCGCCTACCACGGGTACCCATGGCTGATCCACCGCCTCATGTACCGCCGCACCAATCATCGGAACATGCACGTGCGCGGATACAAGGAGGAAGGCACGACGACCACGCCGTTCGACATGGTCATGCTCAACGATCTCGACCGTTTCCACCTGGTCATGGACGTCATCGATCGTGTCCCGGGGCTGGCGACGAACGCCGCTCACCTTCGCCAGGAGATGGAGCATCGGCGTCTCGTGGCGCGCGCCTATACACGCGAGCACGGCGACGACGACCCGGAGATCCGCGACTGGACATGGCCCTACTGAGCGCGTGCTCGCGGTTCTCGTCGTTAACGCCGGGTCGACCAGCCTCAAGTTGCACATCGTCTTGGAGGACGAGCGCGTGGAGATCGTCGAAGATCTCGAGGCCATTCGTCCCGCCCATGTCGGGGCCGTGGGTCATCGGATCGTTCACGGAGGACATCTCGTCGAGCCGACCTTGATCGACGACGCGACGCGCGCGTCGATCGAGGAGCTCACCCAGGTAGCGCCACTCCACAACGCGCCAGCCCTCGCTGCGATCGACGCAGCACGGGAGTTGCTGCCCCGACAGCCTCACGTCGCCGTGTTCGACACGGCTTTCCACGCCACCATGCCGGCCGTGGCTGTGACCTACGCGCTTCCTCGAATCTGGCGCGAGGACTGGGGGATCCGCCGGTACGGCTTCCACGGACTCTCCGTGCAGTGGTCTGCCGAGCGCGCGGTCGAGCTGCTCGGCACCAGGCGAGCCCAGCGCCTGGTCGTTTGCCACCTCGGTGGTGGCTGCTCGATCACTGCAGTCCGTGACGGGCACTCGGTGGACACGACGATGGGCTTCACGCCGCTCGAAGGCGTGCCGATGGCGACCCGTTCGGGCTCGGTAGACCCAGGTGTCCTGCTGTACCTGCAGCGTGTGCGCGGCCTCTCCCTCGACGACCTCGATCGCGCGCTCAACACCGAGTCGGGCCTCGAAGGACTCTCGGGCGGACGCGACGTGCGCGAGCTGGAGGACGCTGCTCCGGACGACGAGAGCGCGCAGCTTGCGTTGGAGGTCTTCACCTATCGAGTCGCGGCCGCCGTGGCGGCGATGGGTGCGGCCCTTGGCGGGATCGATGCGATCGCGTTCACGGCGGGAGTGGGCGAGCATTCACCGGCCGTGCGATCGGCTGTCTGCGCGCGCCTGGGCTACCTGGGCGTGATGCTCGATCTCAACCTCAACGCGCGGTCGACCCCGGACTCCGACATCAGCAGCCCCGATTCTGAGGTGAGGGTTCTGGTCATCGCCGCCCGCGAAGAGCTCGTCGCGGCTCGTGCAGTACGGGCGCTCCTCGAGGCCGGGGCAAACGGATGAAGCTGACACGCGTCTTCGCTGTCGTCGTGGTGGCTGCGGGCGTGTACTTCCGCTTCCTGCGCTCGCCAATCCTCACTTGGGGGGCGACCGATTCCGAGGCCGGTGCACGACTCGCCGGCGACGAGTTGCTCGAAGACGCCGACGGAGTCTCGACACGAGCGGTGAACATCGGCGCTCCCACATCCGCTGTCTGGCCCTGGATCGCGCAGATGGGTCCTGCGCCTCGAGGCGGCGCGTACACCTACGACTGGATCGAGAACCTGCTTGGGCTCGACATGCACAGCGTCGACCGTGTTCTCCCCCAGTTCCAGCAGCCGCAGATCGGCGACACGATCGGCTACGGGCCAAACCTAATGCGCCTCGAGCGCGTCGATCCAGAGCGTGTCCTTGCGTGGCGTTCTGACGACGGCAACTGGGTGTGGACGTTCGTCCTCGAGGGGAGCGGGAGCTCGACACGGCTCATCAGCCGCAACCGCTTTCGTCTTCCCACGCTCACGGCTCGGCTCGGCATGCTTCCGATGGAGCCGGCGTCGCTCGTCATGGAGCAGAAGATGCTGCGGGGCATCAGAAAGCGTGCGGAACGGCTCGCCGCAGAGGCGTCGTAGGTCAACAGACCGATCGACCGACGTATCCTTACGTGTGACATCGTGAGCGTCTTCCGCAACAAGCCCCCGCTGATGAGCTCTTCTGGTTCGTAAGTCAATGGGGTAAAGGCAGCCGCCTCTGGCGACGCCTGAGCATGCATCGAGACACACGAGCCGAACGAGGAGTCATCGATGGACCTTGACCTGCTGATCATTTCGCAGGAAGGCGTCACATGGCATGACTGGTGCGCGCTTGCCGATGCGTGCGAACGATCCGCAGTCCCGACGCTCTTTGCGGGAGACCACTACATCTCGACAAGCGACGAGCTGGGCAGGGTCGCCCACGACGCCTGGACGGTCGTCACCGGCCTGGCGGCGCGCACGTCGGTTCTGCGCCTCGGCACAATGGTTACTCCGGTGACCTTTCGTCCGCCCGCGGTGCTCGCGAACGCGGTCGCGACGGCCGACCACATCTCAGGCGGCCGGGTCGAGCTCGGGCTGGGGTCAGGGTGGATGGAGCGCGAGCACCAGGCATTCGGCTTTCCGTTCCCCTCCCCGCGAGTGCGCCAGCAGATGCTCGCCGAGCAGCTCGAGATCGTGCACCGGCTTTGGACCGAGGAACGGGTCACGTTCAACGGCAGCCACTACACGCTCGAAAACGCCCCGGGCAGGCCGAGGCCGCTGCAGTCTCCGCATCCCCCGATCATCGTCGGTGGAAGGGGCACACCGGGCACGACGCTGCCGGCCGCTCGCTTCGCCGACGAATACAACGTCTCATGGGACTCTCGCCCCCAGGAGTTCCCCGACGCTCGCCAGCGGGTGATCGAGGCCTGCGCCCAGGTCGGCCGTGATCCCGCGACGATGCGCTTCTCCATCGCCATCCACTGCATCGTTGGGGAGACCCGTGACGAAGCAATGGACAGGGCACGCGCGATCTACGATCTCAGGCCGCGCGACACGACCTTCGACGACTGGTTCGCCGGCTCGAGCGAGCAGCGATTATTCGGCTCGGTCGACGAGGTCGCGGCGGCACTGCTTCCGTATGCCGAGGCTGGCGCCGATCGGCTGCAGATCATGCACAGCCTGCACACCGACCTCGAGTCAATCGTGTTGATCGGAGAACACCTGGCACCTCGGCTCGCAGGTCGATGACGTTCACAGTGCTACCTTCCATCTCATCGTGACGGTCTCGATCGCAATGCCAGCCACGACGTACGAACCGCACCACGTCTTGGGAACGCCAATCACCCCTCCGTTTCCCGAGGGTTACGAGCTCGCGGTCTTCGGCATGGGCTGCTTCTGGGGAGCCGAGCGGATGTTCTGGCAAGCGCCCGGCGTCTACACGACCGCCGCCGGCTACGCAGGCGGCGACGTGGCTGACCCCACGTACAGAGAGGTTTGCTCGGGCCGCACCGGCCACGTCGAGGTCGTGCTGGCGGTCTTCGATCCCGCCAAGACGAGCTACGAGGAGCTACTCCGGATCTTCTGGGAAGGCCACGACCCGACGCAGGGCAACCGCCAGGGAAACGACGTGGGCACGCAGTACCGCTCGCTGCTCCACGTCCACTCGCCCGAGCAGCGGACCGCGGCCGAAGCCTCGCGCGAGATGTTCCAGCGCGAGCTCTCGGCCAACGGGTACGGCCAGATCACGACCGAGATCGCAGACGCGACGCCGTTCTACTACGCCGAGGACTACCACCAGCAGTACCTCGCGAAGAACCCGGGCGGCTACTGCGGGCTCGGCGGCACCGGCGTCAGCTGCCCGGTCGGGCTGGTCGCGAGCAACTAGGCTCCCGCCCGAGTGGGACGGGAGCTGCAGGAAGTCTTCTTCGTCGACGGCGTGCGCACGGCGTTCGGCCGCGCGGGCGAGAAGGGCGTCTTCTGGAAGACGCGCGCCGACGACATGGCGGTCAAGGTCGTCCGCGAGCTGCTGCGCCGTAATCCGACGCTGCCACCCGAGCGCATCGACGACGTCGTCATGGCGGCGACCGCCCAGGTCGGCGACCAGGGACTGACCCTGGGACGCGACGTCGCGCTGCTCGCCGGGCTGCCGGAGACCGTGCCCGGCTTCGCCGTCGACCGCATGTGCGCCGGCGCGTTGACCGCGATCACCGCCGGTGCCGGGGAGATCGCGATGGGCGCCGCGGACGTCGTCCTCGTGGGCGGCGTCGAGCACATGGGCCACCACGTGATGGGCGCGGAGGTCGACTTCAACCCGCGTTTCCTCTCCGAGCGGATCGTCGACGAGAGCGCCGCCGTCATGGGACAGACGGCCGAGAACCTCCACGACCGCTTTCCCGAGCTGACGCGCGAGGTGGCCGACGCCTACGCGCTGCGCTCACAGCAGCGGGCGACCGCGGCCTGGGCCGACGGCGTCATGGCCGAGACGGTCGTGCCCATGTCGGTCTTCACGGATACCGGCTGGGCGATGGCCGACCGTGACGAGTTCCTGCGACCCGACACTACGGCCGAGGGACTGGCCGCGCTGTCGACGCCCTTCCGCGCGGCCGGACGCGTGACCGCGGGCAACTCGGCCGGGCTGACGGACGGCGCAACGGCCGCGATTCTCGCGTCGGAGCGGGTGGTCACCGAGCTCAGCCTCGAGCCGCGCCTGCGGCTCGTGTCGTTCGCCTACGCAGGCGTCGAGCCGGAGCTCATGGGCCTCGGGCCCGTCCCCGCCACGAAGAAGGCGCTCGCGCAGGCCGGCCTGTCGCTCGACGACATCGATCTCTTCGAGGTCAACGAGCCCTTCGCCGTGCAGGTGCTGACGTGGTGTCGAGAGCTCGGGATCGACCCGGAGGACGAGCGCCTGAACCCGTACGGCGGCGCCATCGCGTGCGGTCATCCGCTCGCCGCGACCGGTGTCCGGCTCGTTGCCCAGCTCGCGTACGCGATGCGAAAGCGGCCGCGGCGCTCGCTACGGCCTCACGGCTCTCTGCATCGGCCTAGGGATGGGCGCTGCGATCGTGTGGGAACGTGCCTGACACGGTCTTCCACCTCCGGCCGGTCGAGACGAAGGCCGGCCGTCTCGCGCTCGTCACGATCGACAACGGCGAGGACTGGACGAAGCCGCCGTCGCTCGGCCGCTCCGCGCTCGAGTCAGGGCAATCGCTGGTCGCCGAGCTGGAAGGCGGCGACTGGGTGGCGGCCGTCTTCACCGGGCAAGCCGTTCTGGTTCTGCGCCGGAGCTGACATCAACGAGTTCCCGGAGATCACGCCGGAAACGGCGGTCGAGGGCAGCCGAGCGGGCCACGACCTCTTCCTGCGCATTCGCGCCCTCCACTTCCCGACGGTTGCCGCGATCAACGGCGCGTGCCTCGGCGGCGGGCTCGAGCTCGCGCTGCACTGCTCCGCCCGCACGATCGCGAGCAACGTGCGCCACTTCGGCTTCCCCGAGGTCTTTCTCGGCCTCTTCCCCGCGTGGGGCGGCACGCAACTCACGCCGTGGCTGATCGGCGCCGAGGAGGCGGTCAAGCTCGTCGTCACGAACCCGCTGCGCCAGAACCGGCTGCTCAAGGCGAGGGATGCGGTCGAGCTCGGCCTCGCCGACCGGCTACTCGAGCCGGTCGAGCTCGTCGACGAGTCGATCGCCTTCGCCCTCGAGCTCGTCGAGACACCGATCGAGCGCGGCGAGCCCGATTGGTCCGAGCTCGAGACCGTCATGCGTCGCGCGCGCACCGACGTCGACGACGCCGTGCACGGCGCTTCGCCTGCGCCCTACCGCGCGCTCGACCTGATCGAGGGCGCCGCGACGTGGACGATCGAGGAGGGCTATCGCCAGGAGGAGGACGGCAATCGCCGAGCTGTTGCCCGCGAACCAGGCGCAGGCGGCCATCTACGCCTTCGACCTCGTCGAGCGGCGGGCGAAGCGAAAGCCCGACCTCGGAGCCGAGCCGAGGCCCGTCAGGAAGGTCGGCATCGTCGGCGCGGGGCTGATGGCGAGCCAGCTGGCGACGCTCTTCCTCCGCCGACTCGAGGTGCCTGTCGTGCTCCGCGACCTCGACCAGGCGATCGTCGATCGTGCGCTCGAAGCGATCCAGACCGAGCTCGGCGGGCTCGTGGCCCGCGGCCGGATGTCCGAGGACAAGGGCCGCTTCCTCGGCTCGATCGCGACCGGCGGGACGACGTACGACGGCTTCGCGGACTGCGATCTCGTGCTGGAGGCCGTCGTCGAGGAGATGGACGTGAAGCAACGCGTCTTCGCCGAGCTGCGGGAAGTCGTCGCGCCGGACTGCGTGCTCGCCACGAACACGTCCTCGCTGTCCGTGACCGAGATGGGCGCTGACGTCGGCATGCACTTCTTCAACCCGGTCGCGCTGATGCCGCTCGTCGAGCTGATCCGCACGCCGGACACAGACGACGCCGAAGATCGCCACCGCCTACGAGACGGCGCGCCGCCTGGGCAAGACACCCGTTCTCGTCCAGGACGCGCCCGCGTTCGTCGTCAACCGGCTCCTGACGCGAATGACAGGCGTCGTCGTCGGCGCGCTCGAGCGCGGCAACACCGTCGAGGAGGCGGACGCGGCCATCATGCGGCTCGGCCTGCCGATGGCGCCGTCCGTGCTCCTGCAGATGGTCGGCCCGCGCGTCGCGAACCACGTCCTGCACACCCTGCATGCCGCATATCCGGACCGGTTCCCACTCTCTCCGACGCTCGACAACTACGCGGAAGGCTCGGACGAGATCGTCGTCGCCGAGCACAGCCCGAGCTCCGTCGAGGAGATCACGGAGGCGGCGCTCGAGGCGCTGGCCGACGAGTGCCGCCATCTGCTCGAGGAGGGCGTCGTCGCCTCGGCCGCCGACATCGACACCTGCATGCTGCTCGGCGCCGGCTTCCCGTTCTTCCTCGGGGGCATCACGAAGCACCTCGACCAGACGGGCGTTTCGGAGCGCGTCGTGGGCATGCCGCTCGCCGAGCTGAGCGGCGCGCGTGTACACGCCTGAGCAGCGCGACGGGGTTCGCGACGCCCTGCTCGAGCGGGCTCGCGAGCGACGATCGCGTGACCGGCGCCGCGCTGACCGGCTCGGCGGCGCTCGGCAACGAGGACCGCTGGTCCGACGTCGACATCTTCCTCGGCATCGCCGAGAGCGCCGACCTCGACGACGTGGTCGCCGAATGGACGAGTGCCCTCTACGAGGAAGGCCAAGCCGTCCACCACTGGGACGTCCGGGCCGGCGCGGCTCTCTACCGGGTCTTCCTGCTCGAGAGCGGCCTCCAGGTCGACATCGCATTCACTCCCGAGCTGGACTTCGGCGCCCGATCTCCGAGCTTCGAGCTCGCCTTCGGAGAGCCCGTCGAGGTACCGCCTACCGAGCCGCCGGCCTTCGCCGACGTGGCCGGACTCGGCTGGCTCGGCGTCCTCCATGCCAACAAGGCGATCGAGCGCGGTCAGGCCGTGGGAGGCTGCGTACTGGATCGCCAGCGTGCGCGACCAGACGCTCGCGCTCGCCTGTCTCCGCCTGGGTGAGAGCCCGCATTACTCGCGCGGGGTCGACCGGCTGCCGCCAGACGTCACGACGCCGCTCGCGGAGACGTTCGTTCGCGGGCTGGAGCCGGACGAGCTCCGGCGTGCCCTCCGCGCGGCGCGGCGCCGCCTGCTGGAGGAGATCGCCCGCACGAACGCCGAGCTGGCCGACCGTCTACGAGCGGCCCTCGCCGGAGGCTAGGCTGCCGCCGATGGCCCGCGACGACTGGCGCATCCGCATCGAGCTCGACCAGGAGCAGCCCGCGGCTTCCTCGAGCGGCTCGGCATCGACATCAGCTCGCGCGCGAAGGAGCTGGCGGAGGAGCTCGCGCTCGACCGGCTCGCGGTGTCTCACGACGCTGACACGGTGTTCGTCTACGCGGCCTCGGCGGCCGAGGCCGAGCAGGCGCGCACGATTGTCGAAGCGGAGCTCGAAGAGTCGAGCATCACGCCGGCAGAAGTCGTCCTCGAGCACTGGCTCGACGAGGACGACCGCTGGGACTCGGAGCCCGACCAGCCGGACGTCGAGGAGGAGCTCGTCGCCCGCGGCTTCGCGCCCTGGGAGGTGCGCGTCGAGTGCGGCTCGCACGACGATGCCGATCGACTGGCAGACCAGCTGGAGGCGGACGGCCACGACGTCGTGCGCCGCTGGACGTACCTCATCGTCGGGCACGCGGACGCGCGAGGAGGCAGAGGCCCTCGCCAAGCGCGTCCACGGAGAGGTCGAGGCGGGCGGCGAGCTCGTCTGGGAGGTCATGCCGCAGAACCCCTTCGCGTCTTCGGCGGCTGGGCGGCTAGGGAGTGCTCGGGCTTCACCGTCCGACACGTAGCGCAGCTCGGGGCTCTCCTTCAACCGCGCGAGCCAGTCGGAAGAGCCGTTGGGAAGGTCTCGAGGATCTGTGCGAATGCGCGGGATCTCCAGCGGCTCGAAGTCGCCGGCCGCCGGTGAAGGAGACGGCTCGGCGCCGGCCAGGAACGCCCCGGCAAAGCGATAGCTCTCGCCGTCCCACGACCCCTGGAGCGCGAGCTTGCGCCGGATGGGCAGCAACCCGTACGGCAGGGCGATCGTGTTCACCTCGGCGTCCGGCACGAGGTCGCGAATCAGCCGGTTGCCCAGCACGATCTCGCGCTGCACCCCTTCGTCGGTCAGCTCGTCGAGACGAGCGTGGTCGAGCGTGTGATTGCCGAGCTCGAAGCCGAGCGCCAACAGCCGGCGTGCCAGCTCCGCCGCGCGCGGATCGTCTCCGAACGGCTCGCGGTTGACGTAGAAGGTCCCCGCCGGCCGGAAGTCGGGATGGTCCCTCGCGAACTCGAGCATGATGCCGACCGCCGAGTCGGGATCGATGCGGCCGTCCTCGAGCAGCGCCGCCTGGCTCTTCGTGGAGTCGTCGAAGGTCAGGACGACGGGGCTGGCGCCACGCGGGAGGTCGATCTTCCCGGCCACGAGCGCCGACGCGGTCACCGGCCGGTAGTGGTTCCGGTAGAGCCGCGTCAGCTCGGCGCGGAACTGGTCGGGGGTGAGGTCGTAGTCACTGCCACCGTCGGGAGCCAGCCGGTGGTACATGAGCACGGGGACGACGCCGAGCTCGTTCGGCTCGAGGCCGCTGCGCACAGGATCGTCCGGCGAGCGGGACCGCGGGAGCTGCACGAGCTGCCGGGAGGCAGGGGACGACGCGGTGAGCGTAGCCCACGGTCGGCAGCGCCGCGTTTCTGCTCAGCGCGCCGCTCGCGTACGTGACCGTCGGATCCCAGAGCAGGTACTCGTCGAGGCCTGCTGCGAGGGTGGCGTCGATCTGCGCCCGCACTTCGCGCTCCCCGTACTCGACGCCGAGGGAGAAGTCCTGGAGCCACGGCACGACGCGTGCTCCCGACCCGCGCACCGCTCGATTGAAGTCGAGCAGCGACCGGCGCACGATTGCGTAGGGCCGGCGCTCCGGGTCGCCGACCCCGTACTCGTTCGGGCCCCAGTGGGACGGGTAGAGCATCGGTGCGACGTAGTCGACCTCGCGGGCGATGGCGGGCACGTCTTGCGCGATCTCGTCGGGCCGCGTGGCTGCGATGCCGAAGACCGACGCACCGAGGAAGGTCTCGTGCGGAGCGAGCTGGCGGCGCGCCTGCGCCAGGAAGCCGACGATTGCGTCCGCGGGATCGCCACTGTAGCCCCGGCACGACCATCGATCCGAGCGGCCCGTCGGGCCTACGCACGTAGTCGTAGAGGATGTCGTCGACGCCGAGCTTGGCCGCGGCGACCGCGAGATCGACGTTGTAGGCCTGCACGTCGGGGTGGACGTAGTTCGTGAAGCCGCCGTAGCCACCCGAGTAGGCGCCACCGGATGGTGTCTGGACGACGAGCTCCCGGCGGCCGTGGGTCCATGCCCACTGGGCGAGGACGGGGTCGCGGAATGCCACGAGGCGTCCGATCACCCGCGCGCCGCGAGCGTGCAGGAGCTTCACTGCCTCGGCCAGGTCGTACGTGTCCCGCTCGGCGCCGATCTTCCCGGCGACGGGAACGCCGGAGCGCCAGCCGACGATGCCGAGCTCGTCCTTGATGTCGAGCTCGACGGCGTTGATCCGCCGCTCGGAGAGCAGGCTCAGCACGCCTGCTCGCAGCCCGGGATGCGCCCAGGCGTCGGCGCTCACGTGCACAGCCCGCACCGGGTTCCGCGGCAGGCGGGGCGCCGTGCCGACCCTGAGCCTGCTGTCCGTGACATTGCCCGCGGCGTCGCGGGCGATGAGCACGACCGATCGCTGCGGCGGGCGCGAGAAGGGGACCGAGAAGCGGCCACGCTCGTCCAGCGGCGCCAGCGTGCCGTTCACTCGCAGCCGCGAGCCCGCCTCCACGGCGCCGCGCAAGGTGTACTGCTCGCCGCGCCTGGCGCCCAGCGAGCCATTCGTGACGCTGATCACGGGCGCTCGCGTGTCGACGACGAACGCCCACGACGCACGGGCGTCGTTGAACAGGCCGCCGGGCCTCGACACCTCGACCGTGTGCTCGCCGTCGCTCAGTCTCCGCGGCCTGAACACGAGCCTGCCGTCACGCGCGGTCGCGCGTCCCGTCACCGGCCGGCCGTCGAGTTCCCAGCGTGTGGAGGAGAGGTCGCCCTCGTCTCCCTCGACGGAGAACGCGAGCGTGGAGAGTCCGCTCTTGCCGACGGTCGCGGACGCCGGTCCTGCCGGGTCGAGCCCGGCCGGATCCGCCGCGGAGAGCGAGCGCCGCGACCAGGCCCACACAGGCAGCCCCACCGACGACGAGGAACAGCGCTCGGCGTCTTCGCTCCTCGCGCACCTCGCGCGCGTGAAGGCGTTGCTCTGCGATGTCGTCGCAGAGCATGAGCACGGCCCTCGCCGCGGCGCGCACCTGCTCGGGAGCCCCGTTGTCGACGCACGGACTCGGCCCGACTGCGTAGCGATGCCAGTTCCGCCCCGTCGGCGACAGGCCCGCCGGCACGAGCCCGCTCAGCCTCCTCGCGCAACGACGCAATTGCGCGGGCAAGAATTCCGAGCTCGCCCTCGGCGCCTTTCGCCACGAGCCGGTCGGCCCACCGCTGAAGCTCGGCGAGCTGCTCTTCGGTCAGCTGCGCGGGCGCCTGGCCCATGGACACAAGGTAGACCTTCGTCTGCTTCGGGTATCCTCCTGGGTGAGCTCGCCGACTCGTTGCGGGCGATCTTCTAGAAGCGCAGCACAGACGGTGTGCTGCACTCATGCCGGAAATCTCAGAACAGCGGACGACAGCCACAGAGGCGCCTGGCCTGCCTGCGGATGCCGAGCGCGCCGGACGCTGGGCCGGTGAGCCCTTGTTGCGGCCCGACGAGGAGCCGTCCGAGGTGCTCGCCCCCGGCACGGCTCGGCGCCAGGCCCTGGACGAAGCGCTCACCGAGATCGACGCGGGCCATAACGAGCCCTCGTACGAGTGGCGCGTTCGCTTCGCGCTCATGCTCGGCCTGGAGCGCGTGCTCACGGGCAAGCCGCCGCTGCTGGAGTCCGGAACCGAGCTGCGCCGCCATCAGGTGGACGCGCTGGCCGGCATGCTCACGGCTCTCATCACCGCCAACCAGCGCGAGCTCGAGGAGGCGAACGGCTTCGAGGCGCTCCCGGACGGCGAGGACGAAGAGAACGGCGACGTCTCGGCATACGCCGACGAGAACGGGCAGGTCGAGGTCGCAGACGAAGAGCTCGAGCCCGTCGGTGAGGACCCGGGCGCGGTGCGCCGCTACCGCTTCCGTCACCCGACGGCCTCCGGTAAGACGATCGCCGCAGCAGGCTTCGTGGAGGCGGCCCGCACTGCCGGCGTCCTCATCCTCACGCACCGCAGGCTGCTCGTCAGCCAGTTCATCCGCGAGCTGACGGCGGAGGGCTACGGCGACCGGCTCACGCCCGAGGTCCTCTCGGGCACGGAGCCGCCGATCTCGAACCCGATCACCATCCAGACGTACGCGTGGTTCGCCCGCCATGTCGGCGATCTCAACCGCGAGGCGTACCACCTCGTCATCGCCGACGAGGCGCACACCGCTCTCGGCGAGAAGACGTCCGCGGCGATTCGCAGCTTCCCCGATCCGATCTACATCGGCATGACGGCGACCGAGCAATTGATCGCCAAGCAGGTGGCCGACGTCTTTCCTGCGTCGGTCGACGACCTGCCGCTCCAGGACGCCGCTCGCCGTGGCCTGATCGCGCCGCTTCGCTGTCTGCGCGTGCCGCCGGTGGCGGCGATCAACTCGGTGCCGATCGTCGGCGGCGACTTCGACGAGGGCGCTCTGGCAAAGGTGCTCGACCACGTGGCGCTGAACCAGGCCGCCGCGAGCCTCTACCGCGACCGCTTCGAAGACACGCCCGGGATCGTCTACGCAGCCGGAGTCGATCACGCGTACAACCTCGCCCAGGAGTTCCGCGCTGCGGGCCTCAAGGCCGAAGCCGTCTCGGGACGCACGCCGCCCGTGCGGCTGGCGGAGACGCTGGCTGCCTACGAGCGGGGCGAGATCAACGTCCTCATCAACGCGATGCTGCTCGCGGAGGGCTGGAACTCGCCGCGCGCGACCGTCGTCATGCACCTGGCGCCGACGGCCAGCCGTCGCGTCTATCAGCAGCGCATCGGCCGCATCATGCGGATGCATCCCGCGCAAGGAAGCCGGCGTCGTCGTCGACTTCGTGAACAAGGGCTCGACCCACTCCGATCGCGTGATCACCCTGCACTCGCTGCTCGACGCGGACTTCTACCGCGAGGGCGCCCGGGTGACTCCTGCGCCGCGCCGCCGCTACCAGCGGCGCGCCCGCCGCAGGCTGACACCGGCGCCGTGGCTCGTCCCCGTCACTCCCGACGTGCGACGGCGTCTCGCCGTCATCGCGCGCGAGTGGCAGCGGATAGATCCGAAGTACCTCGACGAAGAGGAGCAGCGCTACTGGGCGACGTTCGCCGGGCGCGCCGTGCGTTTCGAGGAGCGCGCCGAGATCGTCAAGAGCTTCACGGACGGGCGCGCCGGCAAGGAGGCCCTCGACCAGTTCCTCTTCACCTGCGCGGCCGAGAACCCCAACCGGCGGCTGCGGATGATGGCGCTCGCCGACCGCGTTTCCACCACGGTCGACCGCGCGAGCTTCGACGATCTCGTCACGCTCGTCACGCAGGCGCCGCCATGGGAGAAGGACCGCCTGCCGGGCGGCCGCATGCTGCTGCAGGCGATCGCGCAGGAGAAGCCCGACGCACCGGAACAGATCCTCGCCCGGTGGACGTGGCGGCTCGCGCGGGCGACCCGCAAGGCGCAGGATCGCGCGGCCAGCGCCGAGTTCGCCGAGGCCAAGCGCCTGCTCGGCGCGCTCGCCAACTCACGCGGCCACCGCCACGAAGAGAACGCTGCGAAGCTCGTCGCAGCGGCGCGCGAGCAGCCGCTGCCCGTGGCTGCGGCATTGCTGGCCTCGGCCGAGGGATACACGCCGCGTGCGACAAAGCTGCTCGACGCCGCCCGCGAAGAGCTGGGCACGGTTCACGACGTGGCCGGAGCCCTCGCCGAGAATCTCCCCGAGCCGAAGCCTCCGCGGCGCTCGCGCAGGCGCAGGCGCCGCAAGAAGCGCGGCACAGGAGCGACGCCTACGCCCAACGGCTCGGAGGCGGCACCAGCTGCGAAGCCGAAGCCGTTCAGCCGGCAGAGGCGACCTCCCCGGCGGAAACTCCTAGGGCGGCACCCGGAAGAGCTGCGTCGGAAGCCGGGCCTTGCTCGTAACCTCGGCGCAACCTTTCGTCGCTAGGCTCGGGAGCTGATGCTCGTCCTCCTGGGCATCGGGTTCGTCGCAGGCCTGATCACGGCTCTGTCGCCGTGCGTCCTGCCGGTGCTTCCGGTGCTACTCGCCGGCTCGGCCGCAGGCGGCCCTCGCCGCCCCTACGCGATCGTGGCCGGGCTGGTCGTGAGCTTCACGCTGTCCGTGCTCTTCGCGGCGTGGCTCCTGGACCTGCTCGGGCTACCGCTCGACGTGCTGAGGAACGTCGCGCTCGCGCTGCTCTTCCTCGTCGCAGCCACGCTGATCTTCCCGCGCTTCGGCCTGCTCGTCGAACGCCCGCTCGCGCGATTCACGCGGCGGAGCGGCCGCGACGTCGGCGGAGGGTTCCTGCTCGGGGCCAGCCTCGGGCTCGTGATGGTGCCGTGTGCCGGTCCGGTGCTCGCGGCCGTGGCCGTCGTCGCGGCGAGCCGGGAGGTCGGCATCGACACCCTGCTGCTCACGGTCGCGTACTCGCTCGGCCACGCAGTGCCGCTCCTCGCCTTCGCGATCGGCGGCCAGCGCGCCGGCCGCCTCGCCGCCGTCCGTGCGCACGCGGTGGCGCTGCGGCGCGGGCTGGGAGTCGTCATCGCCGCCACGGCGCTGGCGATCACGCTGAACGTCGACCGCCACTTCACAACAGCCGTTCCCGGCTACACGCGGGCGGTGCAGGATCACGTCGAGTCGAGCGCACGAGCCCGAGCGCACTCGCCGGGCTTCGTGAAGCGAGGCAGCGGACCGGGTACGCGGGCAACCGAGGCGGTGCTGGACGACTACGGGCCGGCGCCGGACTTCGAGAACGTGTCCCTGTGGCTCAACACGCCGGGCGGTCGCCCGCTGACCCTGGCGGGCCTCCGCGGAAAGGTCGTGCTCGTGAACTTCTGGACATACACGTGCGTCAACTGCCTGCGTGAGCTGCCGCACGTGAAGGCGTGGTACGACGCGTACCGGCGCGACGGCTTCGTCGTCGTCGGCGTCCACGCACCGGAGTTCGCCTTCGAGCACGAGCCTCGCAACGTGCGCCGAGCCGTGCAAGACCTCGACATCGAGCATCCGGTGGCGCTCGACAACGACTTCGGGACCTGGAACGCGTATGCGAACCAGTACTGGCCCGCCAACTACCTGGTCGACCGCGCCGGCCACGTGCGGTACGTCCACTTCGGGGAGGGCGAGTACGACCGCACGGAGCGCGCCATTCGCACGTTGCTGGCCGTCGACGGCACGCGACGCGCCGCCGTCCGTCCGGACCGCACGCCCGAGGGGCCGCAGACGCCGGAGACCTACCTCGGCTGGGAACGCCTCTCCCCGGCGTACTCCGGATCTCCCGATCGAGGAGCAGCGGATGGCGACATACACGTTCCCGAGGGCGCTGCCCGCGGATGGGTTCGCCTACGCGGGTCGCTGGCGAATCGAAGGCGAGCGCAGCGTCGCCGGCCGCAACGCACGGCTACGCATTCGCGCGTACTCGCGGCTCGTGCACCTCGTGCTCAGCGGGCGCGGGACGGTGCAGGTGCTCGTGGACGGCCGCCGGACGCGGATCGTGCGGTGTCCGCCAACAAGCTGTACACCCTGGCCGACTTCGGGAGACGCGCAGACCGAACGCGTCGAGCTGCGTTTCAGCCCTGGCCTCGCCGCCTACGCATTCACGTTCGGCTCGGAGCCGGAGACGCAACGGCGAAATCGGCGTGAGACCGGGCATGCGCGGCATGCGGCCGGCCGGCGCTAACCCTGCCTAGCCACCTCTCGGTACCGGAAGCACGACGTGACGTGGTCGTTGACCATGCCCGTCGACTGCATGAACGCGTAACAGGCGGTCGGACCGACGAAGCGAAAGCCGCGGCGCTTGAGATCCTTGCTCATCGCCTGCGACTCGGCCGTCTCCGCCGGCAGATCGCCCAGCTCACGGAACTTGCCGACGATCGGCCTACCGCCCACGAAGCTCCAGAGGTACGCGGCGAGGCTGCCCTCGGCCTTTTGAACCTCTAGCACGCACCTGGCATTCGAGACGGCCGACTCCACCTTCAGCCGGTTGCGGACGATGCCCGGGTCCTGGAGCAGCCGCTCCACGTCCTTGGGCTTGAAGCGCGCTACCGCCTCCGGGTCGAATCCGGCGAATGCCCGCCGGTAGCCCTCACGCTTGTGGAGGATCGTCGACCACGACAGGCCAGCCTGCGCTCCCTCCAGGACGAGCATCTCGAACAGGTGCGTGTCGTCGTGGGACGGCACACCCCACTCCTCGTCGTGGTACGCGACGTAGAGCGGATCGCCGGCGGGCGCCCAGGCGCAGCGCTTCACTGCTCGCGTGCGGCGTCGGGCGGCGAGTCGCCCTGCTCGCGCTCGCGGAGGAAGCGCGTGAGCTCTGCGGCGATGGAGTCCCCGCTCGGGAGATCGCTCTCCTCGATCATGTCGGCGCGCTGCTCGAGCTCGTCGACATACGCGGCAGCGTCCTCGTCCGAGGACACGGCCTCGGTCACATGAGACGTGTAGCCCTCCACCATTTCCTCGAGCTCGCTGACGTCAATCGGCACTTCCAGCAGCGACGAGACCCGCTCGCAGAGGGCGAGCGCGGCCCGCGGGCTCGGCGCGAGCGAGACATAGTGCGGGACGGCCGCCCAGAAGCTCACCGAGGTCATGCCCTGCTCCCTGCAGGCGTCGTGGAGCACGCCGACGATCCCCGTCGGCCCCTCGTAGCGTGATGCCTGGAGACCGAGCCGCTCGACCAGCTCCGGGTCCGAGCCCGCGCCCGTGACGGGGGCGGGGCGGGTGTGCGGGACGTCCGCGAGCAACGCGCCGAGGCTCACCACGATGTCGATCCCGAGCTCGCGCGCCAGCTCGACCACGAGCTCGGTGAACGTCCGCCAGCGAACGTTCGGCTCGGTGCCGACGAGCATCACGACGTCGCGCCCGCCGGGGCTCGCGTGGAAGAAGTCGTTCTCGGGCCAGTCGATCTTCCGCGTCAAGCCGTCGACGAGGGAGACGCGCGGCCGCGTCGCCTGAAAGTCGAAAAAGCCCTCGGGATCGATGTCGGCGAACTTCTCGGCATCCCACGTGGTGACAAGGTGCTGGGCTGCGAGCGAAGCGCCCTGGCCGCCGTCGTTCCAGCCTCGAAATGCCGTCACGAGGATCGGCCGATTCAGCGAGGGACGGGACTCGAGACGGAGCTCGTCGGACATCGGTCCAGTCTACGTCCAGGCGAGTCTCACGCCCGAACCTTCCTCAACCATGCCGATCCTGGCGAGCGAGAGACCGGCGGCGTCGAATGACGCCTGCAGCACGGCAGCGCGGTCTTTGGGCAGCGAGATGAGCAGGCCGCCGGATGTCTGCGGATCCCAGGCAAGCGCGACGACGTCGTCCGGCACGTCTCCGGCGACCTCGACATGCGCGCCTGCGAACTCTCGATTGGTGCTGCCTCCGCCCGTTTGCTCGCCCGCCCGGGCCACGTCGAGCGCACCGGGCAGCGCCGGCAGCGCGGCGCCGTCGAGCACGATCCGCACGCCGCTGCGAGCTGCGGTCTCGTGCACATGACCGAGCAGGCCGAACCCCGTGACGTCGGTGACAGCGCTCGGCTCGAACGGACGCAGAGCCTCCGCGGCCTCGCGGTTGAGCATCCGCATCCAGCGCACGGCTTCGACGAGCTCCTCGTCGCCGGCGAGCTCGCGCTTGAACCCGTGCAGCACCAGGCCGGTGCCGAGCGGCTTCGTGAGGAAGACGGCGTCGCCGGGCGTGGCAGTGCTCTTCGCCCAGACCGCGTCCGGGTGTGCGGTGCCGACCACCGCGAGCCCGTACTTCGGCTCGTCGTCGCGGATCGTGTGCCCTCCCGCCAGCAGCGCCCCCGCGGCGCGCACGGTTTCGTCTGCCCCCTCGAGGATCTCGCCCAGCACGCTCGTGGGCAGCTCCTCGGGAAAGGCCGCCACCGAGAGCGCGAGCAAGGGCGCTCCGCCCATGGCGAAGACGTCGTTGAGCGCGTTCGCAGCGGCAATGGCGCCGAAGTCGCGCGGGTCGTCCACGACGGGCGGAAAGAAGTCGACCGTGAAGACGAGCGCGCGCTCGTCGTCGAGCTTGTAGACGGCCGCGTCGTCCGCCGGGCTCAGTCCGACGAGAAGGTTCTCCGCCTCGGGCGGGACGAAGCCCGCCAGCAGCTCGTCGAGCCTCCCGGCCGCGTACTTCGCCGCGCAGCCGCCGGCCGTGACGAGCTCTGAGAGCCTCACTTCGCCCGTCGCCATGCAGCCACTCTACGTCTCGGCGAGAATGCGACCGTGGCACGCAGCGCGCTCGTCACCGGGGGCTCACGGGGCATCGGCCTGGCGATCGCGCGCATGCTCACCGAGGAGGGCTTTGCGGTCACGCTCGCCTCGCGCAGCAGCGAGCGCGTGGAGGATGCGGCCGCGGCCCTCGATGCGTTCGCAATCACCGCCGACGTCTCGGACGAGGAGGACTGCGACCGGCTCGTGGCACAGCACGTGGAGCGCCACGGCGGGCTCGACGTCCTCGTCAACTCCGCCGGCATCGGCATCGGCGGCAACATCGAGACGCTGCCCGTCAAGCACATCGACCTTCAGCTGGGCGTCAACCTGCGCGGGCTCGTGCTGGTCACGAGGGCGGCGATCCCGCACCTGCGTCAGTCGCGCGGCCTGATCGTCAATCTCGCCTCGATCGCCGGGACGATGCCCACGCCCGGCCTGTCGATCTACGGCGCGACGAAGGCGGCGGTCGATCTCGTTCACGCACTCGCTGAACGGCGAGCTGGAGGCGGACGGCGTGCGCGCGTCCGCGCTCTGCCCGGGGTTCGTCGACACCGACATGGCCTCGTGGAGCGGCATCCCGGGGGAGGAGATGATCCAGCCGCAGGACTGCGCGGAGGTCGTGCGACTGCTGCTACGCCTGGGTCCGACCGCCCGCATCCCGCAGCTCGTGATCGAGCGGCTCGGCTCGACGTCAGCGTAAGAGCTCGCCCGAACGGCGGCCTCCAGCTCGGCGGCGGAGACGGAGCCCTCGAAGCGTGCCTTGATCCTGCCGTCGCGGCCGACGAGGAAGACCCACGGCTCGGTGGGCAGCTTCCACTCCTTCACCCAGCGATTCAGCTCGGGCGGCTGGTTGCCCTCGTAGATCTCGACGTGGATGAAACGCACCGGGCTCTTGCCAAGCCGCTTTCGCACATGGTCGACCACGTCCACGACGGGGCCACAGGCTCGGCTCGTGCAGAACTCCGGCGTCGCAAACGCGAGCACGAACGGCGCCCGATCGTCCAGGGAGTCGGCCACCGAGTAGCGGAGCAGTGCCACATCGGGAGGCGTCCGCGTGGTGAGCGCCGCGAAGTCCCCGCCCGTGGACGCGATCGTCGGCGTGCGCGACGGGAAGGCCTCGGCGCCCACGTCGGGGGCCTTCGGCTCCTCGGCGACCTCGAGATCGAGCGCGCCCTGGATCTGGGCGCCGACCGGCTCGGCGACGAGCACGTACTTCCCGGCCTGCGGCAGACGGAAGCGGGCGACGTAGACATGCGTCACGTCGCCGGCAGCCGCCTCCGAGACGCCGGGCACGCCGACGTTCTCCAACCGCGCAGTCGTCTGGAGCAACGGCTTGTCGTCGAGCGCAGCGTGCCACCCACACGCGCGCCCGCGGGCTCTCGATCGAACGGCTCTTGGCGTCGATGACGAGGAAGACGACGCGTACGGGCCCGCGCGCGTAGTCAGAGGTTCCGGCGACGAGCGCTACGTCCGGCCCCGGCCGGTCCAGCAACGCGCCCGCCGAGCCGGCAGGCGCCTCGGACTGCGCCTCTCCCCCGTTCGGGGTACCTCCATTGCCGCCGCAGCCGGTAAACAGCAACGCGGCCGCGGAGACCGCGGCCGCGAATTCGACACCCCGGCGCATCCCGCCGAGTGTACGGGTGGAAGCGTGAGCTACGCGCTAGTCGCCGCGCGGGCCATCGAAAAAGCCCAGCGGACCGATTGCCATGCTCAGCGGGGCGAAGACCAGCACCGCCATCGACAACCAGTAGAGCGTCTTTGCCTTGCTCACGGCCGCATCCTCCTTTCCGGGGACTCTAGAAACGGAAGTCCTGCAGCGTCTCGGCTGCCCGCCGGTAAAGCCGAGCCGCCTCGCGGTCGTCGCCGCGCCTCGCGGCAACGTCCCCGAGAGCGACCCATGCTGCCGCCCGGTGGCTGGTCGAAGACATCTGCTCGAAGCTGCTATCGGCGTCAGCAAGTGTTTCTTGAGCCTCGTCGAGGCGCCCCTGCCCCAATAGCGCTCTCCCGAGTGTGAGCTGTGCGGTTCCGATCTCGGAAATGAAGTCCTCGCGCGTCCCCAGGAGCTCGAGTGCCCGTCGGGCCTGCTGCTCCGCCTCGACGGGCCGTTCCGTGTCGACGTAGATCTCGGCGAGCGACGTGATCACGTGTGCCGCCTCCTCGTCGATGCCCTCGTCGAGCAGCACGCGGAGCGAGTCCTGGAGGTATTCGATCGCCTGGTCGGGCCGGCCGAGGAGGTAGGTCAGCCCTCCGAGGTTGTTCAGCAGTCGGCCGACGTTCTCGCGGTCGGCGAGCTCCTCGTAGTACGTGCGGGCGCGCTCTGCGTACGTGCGAGCGAGCACCCAGTGGCCCTCGCGCTCGGCGACGAGCGACGCCTGGAAGTACACCTGGGCGGCCGCGCGCCGGTCGCTAAGGCCCTCGGCCAGCTCGAGCGCACGCTCGACGTCTTCCCGTGCCGCCTGCCAGTCACGCTGGCGGCGGTAGCAGCGCGAACGCCAGCGGAAGATCTGCGCCCGCAGGAGGTCGTCGGGGAGATCGGACCGTTCTGCGAGCTCGAGAGCGGCGTCGAACAGGCCGAGGGCAGTTGAGATGCTGGAGAGCTGGTAGCGGCAGGCGCCGAGCCGGAAGAGCACGTCGGCACGCTCGATGTCGGAAAACTGCGGCTCCTCGGAGAGCGCGCGAGCCTCGGCAAGCAGCGCAGCCGCCTCCTTCAGCTCGCCGTCCTGGAGCCGGGCCCAGGCTTCGCCGCTCAGCGCACGGAGCTCGAGATCCTTCGCTCCAGCTGCCTGGGCGGTCTCCCTAACCCGTGAAAACTGCGGCGCCGCAGCCGTGTACTCGCGGCTCTCGCTGAGCGCCGAGGCACGGGCGAGCTGCGCTTCCCAACGGCTGCGCTCGCTCGCGGAGACGCCCGTCACCAGCAGGTCGGCGTCGACTCCGAGTTGCTCCGCCAGCCACGAGACGGTGTCCGCGGTGGGGCGCGTCTTGCCGCGCTCGATCTGGCTCAGGTACTCCTTGCTGAAGCGGCCCGCTGCGAGATCGGACTGCGAAAGGCCCGCCGAGGTGCGGAGCTTACGCAGGCGAATGCCGAGCCCTGCCGCGACGTCTCCCGAGCCCTGAGACTCTTCGACAGCCACGGCCACGTCTTCTCGCTCGTGCCCGATCTCCCTCTCCCGCATACCGTGAAGCAACTGTAACGCAAATTGCTTCACTTTTCTACTTGACAGGTCAGGACGTGTCCGTTAAGGTCGTTTTCACCTCGCAAGCGCAACGCATCCGCGAGGCGCGCGTCACAAATCGCGCGACGTTTCGGAGGGGCCGGCCGGGCCGCAGGGTCGGCTTTCAGAGAAAGTCGCAGCGTCAGTGACGAGTTGATGAGCGAGGCCCCCGGTTGCCGCAGCCGGGGGTTTCGCGCATTATGGAGACGTTTCGCCCGTGAGCCAGCGAACCCGGGCCGCGGCGATGGCGTCGATCTCCCCGTCGCCGAGCAGGCCGCCGAAGCGGTCCTGCACCGAGCGCAGGAGCCCGATGCCGATGCCGATCCACGCCTCGGCCTCGACATCCCGGTCCGGGTCGATGCCGCCGGCGGCCTGCGCGCGGCGGAGCACGCCGGCGACGTAGTCGTGCACCTCGCGGAGGTGGCGCCGGAAGTGGCGCCGAATCTCCTCGTCGTCGGTCGCCTCGCTCAGTGCATGCAGCCAGAGCTGAGTGGGTGCGAGCCGCCGCCGCTTCAGGCTCGTGATCGCCCGCGGCACTGCCAGCACCCAGCCGGCGGGGTCCGGCTCCGCCGCTATCTCCTCCTCCACCGCTTCGCGCAGTCGCCGCCACACCTCGTCCACGCAGGTGAGAAAGAGCTCGCGCTTCGAGCTGAAGTGGCGATAGAGGATCGGCTCCGTGACGCCCGCGGCGCGGGCTATCTCGGCCGTCGTGGCACCCCCGTACGTGCGGGCCGAGAAGACCGAGAGCGCCGCATCGACGATCGCGGCCCGGCGGTCTGTCGCCGCCAGCCGCGGACCGGGTGACCGTCACAGAGCCGCCTCTGCGAGCGGCTCGCGGTGCTCGCGCTTGCGAACGGTGAGGATTGCCACCGCAGCGCCGCAGAGCGCGATACCCGAGGCCACGTAGAGGGCGAGGTGATAGCCGTCGATGAACTGCTCGGCCCGCAAGGGCAGCGGGGTCGTCGGATCGACCTGGCTGGCGACGATCGCGCCCATGACGGCGATGCCGAGCGATCCACCCACCTGGCGCGAGCAGTTGAGGACGGCCGAGCCCACTCCCGCCTTGTCCACGTCGACAGCGCCCATCGCCGCCGCTGTCGTCGGCGTCATCACCAGGGCCATTCCCAGTCCGCCCGCGAGCAGGCCGGGGAGGATGTCCCAGAACGTCGAGCCCACGTCGAGCTGTGCGAAGAGCACGAGCGATAAGGAGACGAGGGTCATGCCGGTGCCGACGAGCCACCTCGACCCCACCTTGTCCGAGTAGCGGCCGGCCCAGGGCGCCACGACGATGATCAGCACGGTCATCGGCAGGAAGACCGCGCCGGTCTGCGTGGCCGAGTAGCCGAGGACGTTCTGGAGGAAGAGCGAGTTGAAGAAGAAGATGCCGAACATCGCCAGCGACACGAGCAGCATCGTGAGGTTCGCCCCGGTGAACGTCGGGTCACGGAACAGCGACAGGTCGAGCATCGGCACACGCTGGCGGAGCTCGAGGAGAACGAAGGCGGTCAGCGCGATCGCGGCGACGGCAAAGATCACGAGGATCCGAGGCGATGTCCAGCCGTAGGTGTTGGCCTCGATCAGCGCATAGGTGAGTGCGAAGAGCCCAACCGCGGAGGTCGCCAGCCCCGGCAGGTCGAGCCGCTGGTCGTGCGAGGTGTCGCGGCTCTCGTCGATTGCCCAGCGCGCGACGATGATCCCGAGCACGCCCACCGGAACGTTGACGAAGAAGATCCAACTCCAGTCGATGTGGTCGGTGATCAGCCCGCCGAGCAGCGGGCCGATGGCAAGGGCCATCGCCGAGACACCGGCCCAGATGCCGATGGCCATCCCACGCTGCCGAGGCGGGAATGTCGCGGTGATGATCCCGAGCGTCGCCGGGTTCATGATCGCCGCGCCGAGGCCCTGCACGGCGCGTGCGCCGATGAGGAAGCTGGCATTCGGCGCGAGCCCACAGGCGAGGGACGCAAGCGTGAAGATCGCCAGCCCGATGATGAAGAGCCGGCGCCGGCCGAAGTAGTCCGCGAGCTTGCCGCCCGTGAGCATGAAGGTCGCGAACGTCAGCGCGTAGGAGACGACGACCCACTCGAGCTCCGACTGATCGGCGTCGAGCGACCTCTGGATCGACGGCAGCGCGACGTTCACCACCGTGTTGTCGAGCATGATCATGAACAGCCCGAACGAGACGGCCGCGACCGTCCACCACTTGCGGTTCTCGGGAGCGACGAGCTGGGCCGCGATGCGCGCTCGCATCGTCCTAAGTTAGCAAGCACTAGCTTAGTGGCGCCGGGAGGGCCCGCCCTCCCACAACTAGGCTTGGCCTGTGCCCGAAGTCGTCTGGGAGCCCGACACCGAGACGCTGGAGCGCGCGAACGTCGTCCGGCTGATGCGGCAGCACGACATCGGCGACTACCGCGAGCTCGTCCAGCGTTCGATCGACGATCCCGAGTGGTTCTGGCCGGCGGCGGTCGAGGACATCGGGATCGAGTTCGCCGAGCCATGGCGGCAGGTGGTCGACCTTTCCCGCGGTCCGGAGTGGGCGACGTGGTTCGTCGGCGGCAAGCTGAACATCGCGCGGAACTGCGTCCACCGCTGGGCCGTCGAGCAGCCCGAGGCGACCGCAGCGGTGTTCCGCGGCGAGGATGGCGCGCGCCGCGCGCTGACGTTCGCCGAGCTCTCGTCGCAGGTGACACGGCTCGCCGAGGCGCTCGTGCGGCTCGGCGTCGAGCCCGGTGACCGTGTCGTCACTTACCTCCCCATGTCGCCGGAAGCGGCCGTCGCTTCGCACGCGTGCGCACACATCGGCGCCGTGCAGGTGCCCGTCTTCTCGGGCTTCGCAGCGCCGGCCGTCGCGCAGCGGCTGGCCGACTCCGAGGCCAAGGTGGCGATCACGACGAGAACGTCGCTGCGCCGCGGGCGTGAGATTCCGATGCTCTCGACGCTCGAAGAGGCGCGGCGAGACGCGCCGGCGCTCGAGCACATCGTGCTCGCGCCGTTCGACGAGCTGCTCGCCGATTGCCCGGGCGAGCTCGAGCCGCTCGCCGTCGACTCCGAGCACCCGTACCTGCTCACGTACACCTCTGGCACGACCGGGCGGCCGAAGGGCGTGCTGCACGTACAGGGCGGCTTTCTCGTCTCGATCGCGCGCGAGGTCTGCTACCAGGCCGACGCGCGCCCGGGCGACGTCATCCACTTCGCCACCGACATGGGCTGGATCATGGGCCCGTGGACGGTGGTCGGCGGCGGCGCGATGGGAGCGACGATCGTCTACGCGGAGGGTGCGCCGGATTGGCCGGCCGACCGCCTCTGGCGGCTGGTGGAGGAAGAGCGCCTCTCGATCCTCGGTTGCTCACCCACGCTCATCCGGGCGCTGATCCCGCACGGCGAGCCACAGCAGGATCTCTCGTCGCTGCGCATCATCGTCACGACCGGCGAGCCCTGGAACCCCGATCCGTACCGCTGGCTGTTCGAGCGGGTCGGCGGCGGACGCTGCCCGATCATTAACTGTTCGGGCGGGACCGAGGTCGGCGCGTGCTTCCTGTCGCCGACGCCGGCGATCCCGATCAAGGAGTGCTCCGTCGGCATTCCCACGACGGGCATGGCCATGGACGTCGTCGACGACGGCGGGAACTCGCTCGTGGGGACCGGCGAGGTGGGCGAGCTCGTCTGCCGGAAGCCGTTTCCCGGCATGACGCGTGGCTTCTGGCGTGACGACGAGCGTTATCTCGAAACGTACTGGCGCCGTTTCCCCGGCATCTGGACGCACGGCGACTGGGCCTCCGTCGACGAGGACGGCTACTGGTTCCTCCACGGCCGTTCGGACGACACTCTCAACCTCGCCGGCAAGCGGATCGGACCCGCGGAGCTCGAGTCGGCGGCGGTCGCGCACCCCGCGGTTCTCGAAGCCGCCGCCGTCGGCATCCCACACGACGTGAAGGGCGAGGTCGCCTGGGTGTTCTGCGTGCCCGTTCCCGGCGAGGAGGGATGCGAGTCGCTCGCTCTCGCTGTGAAGGCGGTCATCGCTGCCGACCTGGGGAAAGCCTTCGCGCCCGAGCGCGTCGTCTTCGTACCCGCACTGCCGAAGACGCGGTCGGCGAAGATCGTCCGCCGCGCCGTGCGGGCCGCAGCCCTGGGCGACGACCCTGGGGACATGTCCTCGGTCGAGAATCCCGAGGCGGTCGCCGAGATCGCTCGGGCGCTCTAGCGAAGCCAGGTGGGCACCGCAAACTGCGCGGCGATCTCGCCGGCCTTGACACGGTGCCGGATCGTCTGCTGCCCGACCATCGCAGGCGAGCACCGCCGCGGGGATTGGCACGGCGCAGTAGTCACTCGTTACGGACTCGCAGTAGGCGCCCTGGTCGAGCACGGCCACGATGTCACCGCGGACGAGCTCCGGCAGCGCAACATCCAAGGCGACGTTGTCGTCGGTGCAGACCGGCCCGGCCAGGCTGATGGTGGCCGCGGGTGGATCCAGGAGCTTCCCGGCTGCGACGACGTGGTGCCGGAAGTCGAACATCAGCCGCCTCACGAAGTGGTACGAGGACGTGTTCTCCAGAAAGACCCAGTCGAGGGCGGCGTCTCCCGCTCGCCGGCGCTTGCGCAGGCCGACCGCTGCGAGCAGTACAGCCGCGTCCGAGACGAGGTAGCCGCCGGGCTCGAGCAGGAGCTCCGGCTCGTCGAGCTCGTGCTCCCGGATGAGCTCGCGCAGTCGGCCGCCGATCGCAGCGGCGTACTCCTCGGCCGACGGCGCTTCGGTGATCCCTCCCGGGCCTGCGCCGTGTGCTCGCGGAACCCGGTAGCCGCCGCCGAGGTTGATGACGGCCGGCGCGCTGCCGTGAGCTTCCCGCACGCGCAGGGCGAAAGCGACCACCTGCTCGAGCGCCGCCACGTGGCGCTCGAGGTCGAGAGCCGTGTCGTACGGGGTTCCGTAGACCGGCCAGCCGAAGTGTTGATGAAGACCGGCGAGCGCGAGGCCCGGGTGCTCGTTGGCAAGCGCGGCAGCGGCAAGGGCGTCGTCCTCGTCCATGCCGAACTTTGCCCCGCGCCAATGCGAGGCGAACTCCGGATCGGCCGCCGCGAAGGGTCGCTCGTCAAGCGCGAGGCGAACGCACACGCGAACGGCGGGCGCGCCGTCGGCGACCGAGCCGGCAAGCGCCTCGATCTCCTCGAGCGAGTCGACGTTCACGTAGGCCATCCCGTGCTCTCGCGGCCCAGCGCAGCTCCTCGAGAGTCTTCGAGTTGCCGTTGAAGACGAGGGCGGACGGTGGCACGCCGGCGGCGAGGGCGAGCTCGATGTGGCCCATCGTCACCACGTCGACGAGCGCACCCTCCTGCCAGGCAATCCGAACGACCGCGGGCTCAGGATTGGCCTTGGATGCGTAGACAAGGCGGCTTTGCTCGTACTCGCTGCGAAACGCGCGCAGCAGCGTCTGGTAGTTGTGGCGGATCGTTCGCTCGGAGACGACCCAGAGCGGGGTTCCGTGTTCGCGCGCGAGGTCGAGCGCGTCGCAACCGTCGATCTGCAGGTTGCCCGTTTCGTTCGAGCCCATGAAGGGGCCGAACGAGGTGGTCTGCAACGCCATCGCCGCAGTCTAGGAAGACGCGCGAACCGCCGAAGGTTTTAGACTGTGAGTCGGAAACTATGAAGATCGCACTGGCTCAGCTCAACACGACCGTCGGCGACCTCGACGGGAACCGTGACCGCATCGTCGCGCGGATCGCCGAGGCGCGCGCCGCGGGCGCCGACCTCGTCGTGTTCCCGGAGCTCGCGATCACGGGCTACCCGCCGGAGGACCTCCTGCTCCGCCCCGCCTTCGTCCGCGCGGCTGCGGAGGCTGCCGGGCAGGTGGCGCAGGCGGCCACGGGCATCGTCGCGCTCGTCGGGGCGCCGCACACCGAGGACGGCCGCCTCTACAACGCGTGCCTCGTCTGCGCGGACGGCGGCGTGGCCAGCCTCTACCGCAAGCGCCTCCTGCCGAACTACGGCGTGTTCGACGAGAAGCGGTACTTCGAGCCGAGCACCGAGGTCGGCCTGCTCCAGCTCGGCGAAGCGACGCTCGGCCTGACGGTCTGCGAGGACCTGTGGCAACCGGGCCCGCCCGCTGTCGAGAGCGCGCGGGCGGGCGCGGACGTACTCGTCAACCTCTCCGCTTCGCCCTTCCATGTCGGCAAGGACGCGGAGCGCGAGGAGATGTTCGCGGCGCGGGCGCGGGACAACGGCTGCGCGCTCGTCTTCTGCAACGCCGTGGGCGGCCAGGACGAGCTCGTCTTCGACGGCAACTCGTTCGTGCTCGACGCCGAGGGCCGCGTCGTCGCGAGAGCCCCCGCGTTCGAGGAGGCTCTGCTCGTCGTCGACCTCGACGAGCAGCCGGCGGACGAGCCGGCGACGCCCCTCGGCGACCTCGATCAGATGCGACTCGCGCTCGAGCTCGGGCCTCCGCGACTACGTGGAGAAGAACGGCTTCGGCGACGTCGTGGTCGGCATCTCCGGAGGCATCGACTCGGCGCTCACCGCCGCCCTTGCCGCAGAGGCGCTCGGGCCGGGTCGCGTCCACTGCGTGTCGATGCCGTCTCCGTTCAGCTCGGATGCGACGCGCAGCGATGCGCAGCGCGCGGCCGAGTCGCTCGGAGTCGACTTCCGGGAGATCCCGATCGAGGCGATCGTGGAGGCGCTCGGATCCGCCCTGTCCCCCAGCTTCATCGGGCACGAGCGCGACACGACCGAGGAGAACATCCAGGCCCGCGTGCGCGGCACGCTGTTGATGGCACTGTCCAACAAGCACGGCTGGCTCGTGCTCGCCACGGGGAACAAGTCGGAGCTCTCGGTCGGCTACGCGACGCTGTACGGCGACATGGCGGGCGGCTTCGCGCTGCTGAAGGACGTCTACAAGACGGACGTCTGGCGGCTGTCGCGGCACCTCAACGAGCGCGCCGGCCGCGAGCTAATCCCGGCCTCGATCATCGACCGCGCACCGAGCGCAGAGCTCGCGCACGGCCAGCTCGACCAGGACTCACTGCCGCCCTACGACGTGCTCGACGAGGTGCTCGAGGCCTACGTCGAGCTCGACCGCTCCAAGGAGGAGCTCGTCGCACAGGGCTTCGACGAGGAGATCGTCTCGCGGGTGGTGGCGATGGTCGACCGCGCCGAGTACAAGCGGCGGCAGGCGCCGCCGGGGGTGAAGCTGCGGCCGAAGGCGTTCGGCCGCGACCGACGCATGCCGATCACGAATCAGTGGTCCGGCTGAGCAGCTCGCGCAGCGTCGCGGAACCAGCGCAGCCGCTCCTCCCACGGAACGGCGGCGTTCGCGGGCGAGGTGGAGGGCAGCACGTAGAGCCACGTGTCGCCGAGGCGCCGCTCCTGGAGCCCGAGCTCCGGACGCTCGCGATACGTCCCTTCGTAGGCGGCCTTCCCGACGAACGCGATGGCCCGTGGCCGTAGCTCGCTCGGCCAGCGCTTGCAGCCGCTCCGCCGTCCCTGCGAAGTCCGCGCGGCGGAGCTCGCTCGAGCCTCGCGTCGTGCGCCGGGCCGCGTTCGTCAGCCCGATACCCGAAGCCGAGCAGCGAAGCCCTGCTCCTCGGGCGTGAGCAGACGCGGCGTGAAGCCGGCCGCGTGCAGGAGTCGCCAGAAGTCGTTGCGCGGGTTGGCGAAGGCGGCTCCCGCGGCGGCCGAGGCACGGCCAGGGTTGATGCCGCAGAAGACGGCCTCGAGCCCGGGTGCGAGGACGTCCGGGACCGCGCTCACACGCTATGCGGAGGCGGCGAGAAGCTCCTCGCCCTGCCGGATGTAGCGAGTGGCGCCGACCGAGCGGTAGAAGGTCAGCGCGCGCTGCAGCTGCTCGTCCGCCTCGACACGCCGACCGTCGGCCACGAGCTGCTCGGCCGCGCGCAGCCTGGCATCCGCCTCGTCCCACGGCACTTTCATCTCGGCGAACACGTCGGCGGCACGGTCGAACTCGCCCGTCAGGTAGTGCCGAAGAGCTTCCGCCCATCTCGTCTCCTTGGCGGCGTCCACCGCAACTCGAAGCTCCTCGATTCGATCGAGGGCGATCAGGACGACCGCGATGTCGCACAGCTCCCAGGTCGCGCGGTATCGGCCCATCGTGTCTGCCAGCTCGTCGACCAGAGCCGCCGCATCGTCCATCCGCCCCATTTCGACGAACACCCTCGCGCAGCCGGCGAGCACGGGCACGAGCTGCTGGGGATCCTTCGCCGCGCGGGAGACCTCCAACGCCCTCTCGCAGTCGGCGAGGACATCTTCGACGTCATCTCGCGCAAGGTGGATCGCCGCACGAGTCTGGCGGCATTCGGCCTCGTGGTAATCGGGCGATCCCTTTTCTGCCTCTTCGACGAGCTCGTTGGCGAAGTTCAGAGCGTCGTCCCATCGGCCCTGGTGGATCTGCAAGACGCGCTCTGCGCCCGCACGCACGAAACGCCCTTGGACGACGTCTCCGAAGCGCTCTGTCAACCGCAAGGCCTCGTCGATGAGCTCGGAGCTGCGCTGGAGCTGGCCGAGACAGAAGAACGTGAAGCCGAGGTGTGTGCAGCCGCGTATGGCCTCCGGCGAATTCGCCGCTCGCGCGATGTCGACGCTGCGCTCGATGTCGGCAACACCTGCAGAGTCTCCGTTCCTCCAGCGGGCGGCGCCGATGTACATGAGGGCGTTCGCCTGGACCTCGTCGAGGCCGAGCTCCTCTGCAAGGCTGAGCGTCTCGTAACCGAGCCGAATCGCGTCCTCGTGTGCGCCTGCCAGGAGACGGGAGCGGGCGAGCGTGGAGAGGACGACCGCCTTGGACCGTGAGAGCGGCGCGTCCTCTACGAGGTCTAGGGCGCGCTCGATATGGCTGTCGGCGCGGTCACGGTGACCGCGGAACCACTCGACCCGGTTGAGCAGGACCTCTGCCTCGGCGGCACCGCCGCGGTCGGCGGACGCGACAAGCTCCTCGGCCGCCTCGAGGAGAACCTCCAAGCCGCCGCTGTCCGCCATCCACAGTGCGTGACCGTAACGGAGGAGAAGTTGCGGCCGTCCTGGCTCTTCGGCCGGCCACAGCTCCAGCGCCGCGCCGAAGAACCGCGCCGCTGTTGCAAACGCGTACACCGCCGACGCTCGGTCTCCCGCCTCGCTGAGCGCTGAGCGGGCTCGCCCGGCGAGCTCGTCCGTCGACTGACCCGCAGCGCGCGCGTACTCGAGGGCGCTGAGGTAGTGGTGCGCCAGCATCTCCGCGTGATCTTCGGATCGCCCGATGCCTTCGATCCACTCGGCCGCGAGCTTGTGCTTGTCAGCCCGTGCGCCACGAGGGATCTGGCCGTAAGCGACGTCGCGGACGAGGATGTGCCGGAACGCGTACTGCTCCTCGTCCTGTACCGCTGCAGGCCGCTCGCGCTGCACGAGCTCCCGCCGCTCGAGTGCGAGCAGCCGCTCTTCCACCGCCCACCGATCTTCTCCGGCAAGCGCGGCGACGGCGGCGCTCCAGAACACGTGGCCGATCACCGCAGCGTCTTGCAGGAGCGACTTCTCGTCCGCAGGCAGGCCGTCGAGGCGCGCGGCGATTGTCTCCTGCACGGTCGTCGGCAGGTCTTCCGGCGAACCGCCTTCGGCCAGCAACCGCGCGTACTGCTCGGCATAGAGGGGGTTCCCGGCCGTTCGCGTCAAGAGATCCTCCGATGCGTCGATCTCGACCAACGCGGAGAACAGCCGACCAGTCTCGGCGTCCGATAACGGGGACAGCGCGGTCGCCGTCGCCCCCCACGCGGGTCGGCGTTCGAGCAGCTCCGGCCGCGCCGTGCAGATGACAAGGAGCGGGGACTCCTGCGCCCATTCGACGAGGTGAGTGATGAAGTCGAGCAGCGCGTCGTCCGCCCAGTGGACGTCCTCCAGGACGAGCGCCAGCGGTCGCTCCTCGGCGAGCGCCGTCAGGAAGCGCCGCCAGGCGGCGAAGGCCTCGGCACGACGGTCGCCGAGGCTCTCCCGCTCCTCTCCGACCCCGACCAGAGTGCGAAGGTGACCCGCAACCCATGTGTCATCGACGGAGGAAACCAGCTTCTCCTCGGCCCGCTCGATCGAGTCGCTCTCGAGGATGCCCAGCTGCGCCTTCACGATCTCGCCCAGAGCCCAGAAGGCGACACCGTCGCCGTATGGGAGGCACCGACCCTTTCTCCAGGCGACGTCGCCGTTTCCCTGGAAGACCTCGTACACGAGCCGGCTCTTGCCGATTCCCGGCTCGCCAACGAGCGTCACGAGCTGCGGCATGCGATCGTCGCGGGCGCGCACGAGGGCGTCGCGTAGCTGCCCGAGCTCCCGTTCGCGCCCCACAAGCGGTGTCGTGTGCGATCGATCCTGGAGAGGGGCTGCCGAGATCGCCTCCCAGACTTTCACCGGCCGCGTCTTGCCCTTGGCCTGGACCGACTCTGCGTCGTCGTATTCGATCGCCCGCTTCGTCGCCTCGTGGGTCTTTTCGGAGACGAGAATGCCGTTGACGGGAGCAGCCGACTGGAGGCGGGCAGCGGTGTTGACGACGTCGCCGGTGGCCATCGTCTCGCCTGCGTCGGGCCTCGCGTCCAGATTGACGAACGCCTCGCCGGTGCTGATGCCGATGCGAAGCTCGACTCCCTGCTCATCCGCAACCTCGCGGATGGCCAGCGCCGCCCTGACCGCGCGCTCGGGATCATCCTCATGGGCGATGGGAGCACCGAACAGCGCCATCACGGCGTCGCCGATGAACTTCTCCACCGTGCCCCCGTACCGTTCGAGCTCCTCCTTCAGGCGGGCGTGGTAAGGACCGAGCAGCGCTGCGACGTCCTCGGGATCCATCTCCTCGGCGCGTGATGTGAAGCCGACGAGATCGGCGAAGAGCACCGTCACGACTTTGCGCTCCTCCCTCGGGACGGCCCGCTCGGCCTGGAGCGCCGCGCCACAGGCATTACAGAACCGGGCGTCGTCGGGGTTGTCGCGCGAGCAGGCCGGACACGCGGTCACGGCGAAAGCCTACGAGGTGCGGTTTAGCGCGGGCGGCAGCGCGCGGGCCGGGCGCTCCACGACGAGCGACGGGCGCAGCTTCGGCTGCCGTACCCATGACCGGCGCAACGGAGGCGAAGTTCCCACAGAGCCGGCGGGCCTAGCCGCGGAGAGCGCCGCCGGGCTTTCGTGCAGGCGTGCACTACGCGGCCTCCTCGACGTCGTCCAGCGGATCTCGGAGGTCCATCCGGTCGAGAAACGCCTGCCGCATCCGTTCGGCGGACAGCGTCGGCCCTCGGGGGTTTCCCGAGCCCTTGGGAAGCACGTTCACAAGCGGATTACGCTCGCCGTACAGGCGCTCGTAGCACTCCCGCTCGCTCAACGGCCGTAGCCGTTCCTCCATGCCGGGCCACGGTAGCCCCCGGACCGGACGGCAGAGGTAGGTTTCCGGCATGGCCACGCTGGCGTTCGACGTCGAGGCCGTTCGCAGGCGCTACAGCGCGCTCCAGCGCGACCTGGTGTTGCTCGACGGCCCCGGCGGGACGCAGGTGCCCGACGAGGTGATCGACGCAATCTCCACGTATCTGCGCGAGTCCAACGCGAACATGGGCGGGCCGTTCGAGACGAGCGAGCGCACCGTGCGCGTCGTCGATGCCGCACGCGAGGCCGCCGGGCGCTTCCTCGGCTGCTCACCCGACGAGGTGACCTTCGGCGCAAACATGACATCGCTGTCCTTCGCGCTCTCGCGCACCGCGGGCCGTAGCTTCGAGCCCGGAGACGAGATCGTCGTCACCCGCCTCGACCACGACGGCAACGTCGCGCCGTGGCTCGAGCTGGCCCACGACCTCGGCCTCGAGATCCGCTTCGCCGACATCACCGACGAATGCGACGTCGATCTCGCCGATCTGGAGGCACAGCTGTCCCCGCGCACACGCGTCGTCGCCTTCCCGGTCGCGTCGAACGCCGTCGGCACGCTGACGGACGTCCCGAGGATCGTGGAGCTGGCGCACGGCGCCGACGCGCTTGCCTGGGCCGACGCAGTTCACGCCGCCCCGCACGTGCCGACCGACGTCGCCTCCTGGGGAGTCGACGTCCTCGTCTGCTCGCCGTACAAGTTCTTCGGGCCCCACCTGGGAGTCGCCTACGTCCGGCGCGAGATCGCGGAGACGTGGCGGCCGTACAAGGTGCGGCCGCAGGCCGACGAGCCGCTCGGCCACCGTTTCGAGACGGGAACCCAGCCGTTCGAGCTGCTGGCGGGGTTCGTCGCGGCGGTCGAATACGTCGAGTCGATCGGCTGGCCGGCCATCCAGGCACACGAGCGGTCGCTCGGCGAGCGCTTCCTGGACGGGCTCCCGGAGGACGTGACGCTCTACGGCAGGCAGACGATGGACGGACGCGTGCCGACATTCATGTTCACGGTCGCCCGCCACGCGCCGGACGAGGTCGGGCGGCGGCTCGGCGAGCAGGGCATCGCCCTGTGGCCGGGCAACTACTACGCGCTCGAGGTGCTGCGCCGGCTGGGACTGGAGGACTCCGGCGGCGCCGTTCGCGCGGGCTTCGTCCACTACAACACCCACGCCGAGGTCGATCGGCTGCTCGAGGCGCTCGTCGCCCTGTGAACGCAGTTCCCGACCCGGTCGAGCTGCTGCGCGACCTGCTCCGCTTCGACACGACCAACCCGCCGGGCGCCGAGCGTGCATGCGTCGAGCACGTGCGGGGCCTGCTCTCGGCTGCGGGAATCGAGAGCGAGCTGTACGCACGCGACGCCGAGCGACCGAACCTCGTCGCGCGCCTGCCCGGAGACAACGGCCACGCGCCATTGCTCCTCTACGGCCACGTCGACGTCGTCCCCACGGCGGGCCAGCAGTGGACGCATCCGCCGTTTTCGGCCGAGATCGCCGACGGGATGGTGTGGGGACGCGGCGCGCTCGACATGAAGTCGGGCGTGGCGATGATGATCACGGCGTTCCTGCGGGCGAACGCCGAGAGCCGCGTGCCTCCCGGCGGCGTCGTGCTAGCCGTGCTCTCCGACGAGGAGGCCGGGGGAGATTTTGGCGCGAAGTTCCTCGCGCAGGAGCATCCTGAAGCGCTCGCGGGCATTCGCCATGCGCTCGGCGAGGTCGGCGGGGTCTCCCTCCACGTCGCGGGCCACCGCTTCTACCCGATCCAGGTGGCCGAGAAGCGGATGTGCACCATCAAGGCGACCGTACGCGGGCCCGCGGGTCACGCCGCACGACCGTTCAGGGGCGGGGCGATGGCGCGACTGGCAGCGATGCTGCGCGCGCTCGACCGCAAGCGCACTCCTCCGCACGTGACCGCGACGGCCCGAGCGGCGATCGAGGCGATGGCAGCGGCCTTGCCCGCGCCGAAGGCCGCAGTGCTCCGGGCTCTACTCGATACGCGCACACACGCCGCGGCGCTGCGCCTCATCGGCGAGCAGGGACGCGCGCTCGAAGGCACGCTGCGCAACACCGCGAACGCCACCATCGTCCGCGGAGGCTCGGCGGTGAACGTCATCCCGTCGGAGATCGAGGTGGAGCTCGACGGGCGACTGCTGCCCGGCTTCGGCCCCGACGACCTGCTGGCAGAGCTGCGGGACATCATTGGCCCCGACATCGAGCTCGAGGTGCTCCGCTACGACGAGGGGCCGGCCGAACCGGACATGACGTTCTTCGACGAGCTGGCGGCGGTGATCCGTGAGCTCGATCCGGACGGCGTTCCCATTCCGATGCTGCTTCCGGCAGTCACCGACGCCCGCCACCTGTCGCCGCTCGGCATCCAGACGTACGGCTTCATGCCGATGCAAGTCCCTGAGGACTTTCCGCTCGCGTCGTTGCCGCACGCCGCAGACGAGCGCATCCCGGCCGAGGCAGCCGCCTTCGGCGCCGAGGCGATCTTCCGCGCCGTACAGCGCTACCCGGGATGAGAGTTCTCGTCCTCGGCGGTACGAGGTTTCTCGGACGAGCGCTCGTCGAGGCGACGCTCGAGCAAGGGCACGAGCCGACGCTCTTCAACCGCGGGCAGACCGAGCCGGAGCTGTTCCCTGAGGTGGAGAAGCTGCGCGGCGACCGCTCCGCCGACCTCTCTGCGCTGGAGGGACGTCGAGTGGGACGCAGTGCTCGACGTTGCGGCGTACATGCCGGACGAGGCCCGGCGCGCCGTCGAGGTGTTGCAGGGCAACGTCGGCCGCTACGTGTTCGTCTCCAGCATCTCGGTGTACGCGGACCAGAGCGTGCCGCCGGTGGAAGGCGCCGCGGTGGCGCAGTTGCAGCCGGGGCAGGAGGCCGACGAGGACCCGGAGTTGTACGGCGCGCGGAAGGCTGCCTGCGAGAGGATCGTCGAGGAAGCCTTCGGCGACGCGGCGCTCCTCGTGCGGCCGGGCCTGATCGTCGGGCCACGCGATCCCGACCGGCCGCTTTACGTACTGGCCGCACCGCGTCGCGCGAGGCGACGAGGTGCTCGCCCCGGGCTCGCCCGACGACCAGGTGCAGTTCATCGACGTCCGCGATCTCGCGGCCTGGATGGTGCAAGCGACGGCGAGTGGCGCCGGCGGGACGTTCAACGCCACGGGCGAGCCGATGCGCTTCGGCGACCTGCTCGAGGAGTGCCGTGCAGTCGCCGGCAGCGACGCTGCGTTCACGTGGGTCGACAGCGAGCGGCTGCTGGCCGAGGAGGTCGGACCGTGGATGGAGCTACCGCTCTGGCTGCCGCTCGCCGAATACGCCGGCATCCAGCAAGCCTCGGTCGAGCGGGCGCGTGCCGCCGGGCTGACGTACCGGCCGCTCGCCGACACGATCAAGGCAACGCTCGCCCACGCCGAGCCCGTCGACGGCGTCGGGACTCACGCCTGAGCGAGAGCGCGAGCTGCTCGCCTCCTCCTAGCCGTGTCCGAGCTTCCTTGGACTAGCCCCGAGTGGCTCTCGGAGGCTACGCCTGGATTCGTGAGCGCGCCGATGTCGCGGGTGACATCGAGCAGCCGCATGTGCGCCCGTGGTCGACCGTGCTCCGCGTGCCCACGCCCGACGGTGACCTCTACTTCAAGGCCGTTTCAGCGATTCACGTCTTTGAGGCAGCGCTGACGGCGTTGCTCGCGAGTCTGCAGCCGGACCGCGTGACAGAGGTAGTCGCGATGGACTCCGAGCGCGGCTGGATGCTGATGCGTGACGGCGGATCGCGCCTGCGGGGCTCGTGACGAGTCGCGCCGATCTTCACCAGCTGGAGCGGGTGCTACCCGGCTACGCGCAGCTGCAGATCGAGCTGACCCCCCACGCGCGAAGGCTGTTGAGTTGGGGGTCTCCCGACGAGCGGCTCGCTGTACTGCCCGAACACTTCCGTGAACTGCTCGCCACCGATCCCACGGGGCTACGGCGAGAAGAGCACCAACGCCTCTTCAAGGCACGTGCCCCGGGTCGAGGCGACGTGCAGGGAGCTAGTCGCCTACGTCATCCCGGAGACGATCCAGCACGACGACCTGCATGACGGCCAGGTGTTCGTGTCCGAGCGGGCGCTATCGCATTTCGACTGGGGCGATAGCTGCGTCTCCCATCCGTTCCACTCGCTCACCGTCATCCTGCGGATGATCGCGTGGAGCGCGACCTGAACCCGGCGGGCGAGAGCTTCAGCGCCTCGGCGATGCCTACCTTGAACCCTTCGGCCCCTGCAGGCAGCAATCGAACGATGTCCTGCGACTCGCGCCGTTGGCGGCGTCGTCCGTCGAGACAACATCGTCGGCAGGGCAGACGTTACGTATTGGCCCCCGAACCGGGTCGGCGAGCCGTAGAGACGCAAGTTCGTTCTGCCTAGCTCCACGCTAAGCATGTCCCGATCGGCCCGTACGGAGGCGACCTACGGCTCAGGCGTCGGCACCGAGCCCGGCGCGAGCTCGGCGGCCTTGGCGTACTTCGGGTCGTGGCGGCGGATGCGGTCCGGATCGACACCGCGGTGGTCGGCCAGGTCGACGGTCAGCCGCTGAAAGGGAACGATGTCGACGACTGGATGGCGCGTCGGCACTAGCGTCACGGCGGCGCCGATCGCCTCCAGGGCTGCGACGGCCTGCCGCGCGCGCTCGGCGCCTCGCCCTTCCCCCTCCAGCACGAACGCACGCACGCCTCTCGTCGACGGCCGCGAGGTAGCCGTGCAGCAGCTGCTCGGTCTCGTGCGCTTCCGCGGCGACGTAGGCGCCCTCGCGAAGCTTCAGCACCGCCTCCTGCGCCGTCGGCCAGTCGCGCCCGGCGCCCAGCGACGAGCCAGCGCTCGTGATCGGAGACGGGAAGCGCGGGCGCGGCGAGCGCCTGCTCGACTGCCTCGGGTAGCCACGACACGTCCTCGCCGTGCAGCGCGCGATCGTCGCAACGGCGGCCGTGTAGCTCGCCGTGTGACACCAGCTCTGCTCGATCGCAGGGGTGCAGACGACGACCTCGTCGCAGGCTTCCGCGAGCGGGCTCTCGGCCTTGCCCGTGAGCAGCCACGTCTGACCAGCCCAGGCTTGCACCGCCTCCAACGTGAGCGCCGTCGCGCCCTCGTGGCTCACGCAGACGAGAACGTCCGCCTCGCGCTCGGGCCGCAGGACGAGCTCGAGCGCCTGCACGGCGTCGCCCCCCGATTGCGCCGCGTGGAACGACGTGCCGCAGCCGGTGAAGAGCAGCCTCGCGTCCGGGAACCGGCGATCGGTAGGCACGCCGCGCAGCCACTCCGGCTGGGCAGCCATCGCCGCACGCGTTAGCTCTCCGTTCGCCATGCGGCTCTCTATACCATCGGCGAGGCCGTGAGCACGTACGAACGACACGTCCTGCCCAACGGGCTCCGCGTGCTGACCGCGCCGATGGAGCAGGCCCAGTCCGTCTCGTGCTTCGTCATGCTCGCCGCCGGCGCGCGCTACGAGACGCGCGAGTCGAACGGCATCGCCCACTTCGCGGAGCACATGTTCTTCAAGGGGACGGAGCGGCGCCCGACCGCGCGCGACATCTCCACGGAGATCGACTCCATCGGCGGCGAGTTCAACGCCTTCACCGGCAAGGAGATCACCGGTTACTACGTGCGCTGCGCGGGCGAGAGCCGCGACATCGCGCTCGACGTGCTCGTCGACATGCTGCGCCACTCACGCTTCGACTCCGAGGAGATCGACCGTGAGAAGGGCGTGATCATCGAGGAGATGAACATGTACTTCGATACGCCGCGCGACTACGTCTCCGGCGTGTTCGACGACCTCATGTACGGCGACCACGCTCTCGGCTGGGACATCCTCGGCCGCAAGGAGACGGTCCAGGGCGCAACTCGCGAGACGTTCCTCTCGTACATCGACCGCTGGTACACGGCCGAGCGCATGGTGGTCGGCGTCGCCGGCGCGGTCGGCCCCAGCCTCGACGAGAAGCTCGACGGAGCTGCTCGGCGACGTCGCGGCGGGCACCGGCGGCGCACCGGAGCCCGTGGCGGAGCCGCCCTCGTCCCGCGTGAAGCTCCACACGAAGCAGTCGGACCAGGCGCACATCTGCATCGGCTTTCGCACGTACGAGGTCGGCCATCCCGACCGCTATGTCGTGGAGCTCCTGCGGGCCGTCCTCGGCGGCGGCATGTCGTCGCGCCTCTTCACCGAGGTTCGCGAGCGGCGCGGCCTCGCCTATTACGTCTTCGCCGTGATCCAGGGTTACGCGGACACCGGCTCGCTGTTCACCCAGTCCGGGGTGGACATCAAGCGCATCGACGAGGCAGTCTCGACCATCGTCAGCGAGCTGAAGCAGATCGCCGCGGAGCCCGTCCCGGCGCTCGAGCTCGAGAAGGCCCGCGCGTATACGAAGGGGCGCTTCGTGCTCTCGCTCGAGTCTCCGCAGGGAATGAACAGGTTCGGCCTGCTGCGCGAGGTGCTCGAGAACACGCATCCCGATCCGAGCGAGGTGCTCTCGGGGCTGGGCGCGGTGACTGCGGAGGACGTGCAACGCGTCGCCCAGGAGCTCATCACCGACGACGCACTGCGGCTCGCGGTCGTCGGTCCATTCGACGACGCCGATCGGTTCGAGAAGCTGCTGCCCTGACGCTCGCAGCGCCGCCTCCGCCACTTCCGCCCCCCACTCTCCGCGCGCCTGCGCCGTACGAGGTCTCGTTCGGGCGAGTGGCAGGCACGGTGCCACGGGACACGAAGCTGATCGTGATCCGGGCGGGCGGCAAGGTCGTCGCGACGCACCACCTGCGCGGGCGACGGTTCGACGTCAGCGTGCCGTTGCCGCGTCGCGACGTCACCGTGCGAGTTACGGCCACGACCGCACTCGGGCGTTCGAGCAGCGCCTCGGTTCCGCACGTCTTCGGATTGCCGCAGCAGGCTCGCCCTCGCGGGACGATTGCGCACGTCGACGGCGCATTGGCGCAGCGAATCGTCCCTCTCGTCCGCGCCTTTCCGGGCGCGAGCGCCGTCTATGTCCGAGATCTGACTACGGGCGCCGGCGCCGCCTGGAACGCCCGTGCGCACTTCCCGGCGGCCTCGACGCTGAAGCTCGGCATCGCGGTCGAGGCCCTGCGCACGCTGCCCGCGAAGCCCTCGCCGGGCTCGTACGCCGACCAGCTGCTGCGCCGCGCGATCGTCTACTCGGACAACGTGGCGGCAAATGCGCTCGAGGTGCTCTTCGGCGGCTCCACCGGCGGCGGCAGCCTGCGTGTCAACTCGCTCATGCGCGGCCTCGGCCTCACCGACTCGGAGATGTACGGCGGCTACATCCCGGGCACGCTCGCCAGGCGCCTGCCGATCCCGCTGCGCGCCGACGAGTCGCCCTACTACGGGGTTGGCAAGCACACGAGCGCCTACGACCTGGCACAGCTCTTCGCGTACGTCCATCTCGCCGCCGCCGGCAAGGGCCGGCTGGCGAGACAGCAATCCGGTTTCACCGCAGCGGATGCTCGCTACCTCCTCTACCTGCTGGCACACGTCACGGACCGGGGAAAGCTCGACCGCTTCCTCGGCGGCCGTGCGACCTCGCTGCACAAGGCAGGCTGGATCACGACCGCCAGGCACGACGCGGGAATCGTCTATTGGCCCGGCGGAGCGTTCGCCGTCTCCGTGATGACGTACGGCGCCGGCGTCGGTACCGGCTCGGACGTGCTCGCCGGGCGCGTCGCCCGACGCACCCTCGATCGCTTCTCCGCAACTCACCGATCGACGGCATCTGGCCAGGCGAGCCCCATCTCGCTCGAGAACGCACAAGCCGGCACTTCGGCCTGGCGTGGTCCCGACGTGCGGGACGGAGCTATCGAGGCGTATGCGTCAGAAGCGAGCGTCGCGCCCGGTGAGACGATCCGCTTCCACGTATCAGCGAACCCGGTCGAGCCGTTCCACATCCACGTCTACCGCCTCGGGTGGTACGGAGGAGCAGGTGGCCGGGAGGTCGCGTGCATCCCGGCCGATTGCACCCAGACGTCCGACGGGAAGGCGTACGGAACGCCGTCCAACGGCTGGCAGGGTGCCGGCTGGCCGGTGACGAACACGCTGGTGATCCCGGACGACTGGGTGAGCGGCTACTACGTTGCCCGCGTCGAGCTCCGTGGCGGAGACCAGGACGGGCGCTCCACTGCGGTGCTCTTCGTCGTGCGTGAGAAGCCGGAGCGCCGCGCACAGATCCTCGTCCACGTGCCGGTGAACACGTGGCAGGCATACAACCCTTGGGGAGGCAAGAGCCTCTACGACATCAACAGCGAGGGAGGCCGTGCGAACCGGGTCTCCTTCGAACGGCCCCTTCGGCTGGACTACTTCCAGACCTGGGAGTGGGAGATCCAGCTCGTCCGCTTCCTCGAGCGAGAAGGCTACGACGTCGCCTACCAGACCGACGTCGACACGCACCGCGATCCGCGTCGCTCAGCGCCACCGGCTCGTGGTCGTCGATGGGCACGACGAGTACTGGACGAGCGCGACGCGAACGGCGTTCGACGCCGCGCGCGATGCCGGCACGAACCTCGCCTTCATCGGCGCGAACATCGGCTACTGGCGGATCTCGTACGAGGACGGGGAACGCACGATCGCAGTCGACAAGGCGCCGACCGACCTCTTTCGGCGGTTGACTCCGCCGGCGCCCGAATGCGAGCTCTCGGCGTCCAGTACGAAGACGGCCAGCGTGCGTCCGGCGATCCCCGCGCGACTACCGCGTCGCTGCGCTTGACGACGACTGGCTGCGCGGCACAGGGCTCTCGGTTCTGCCGGAGCTCGTCGGGCCGAGTGGGATACGCGTTCGTGCGGGCAGCCCGGCGCGACGGTCTCTTCCACTACACGGGCGCGCCCGCGAATGCGGATGCGGTGCGCTACATCGCTCCGGCGTCCGGCGCACGGATCTTCAGCGCCGGCTCCCTTCAGTTCGCGTGGGGCCTCGACGACTGGGCGCCACCGACACGCGGCTTCGTCTATCCAGCGATCCCGGGCCTGCAGCAGTTCATGCGGAACGCCCTGGACGACCTGACGCGGCCCGCCCCCCAGCGGGTGGAGGCAGGTGCGCCGGCGCGGCGGAGCGTGGTGCTGCGCGTGACACCGACCGACACCAGGGTGCGTGAGGTGGTGGTTTCCCGCGCCGGCCGTGTCGTGTGCAGAACACCTGGCGGTGTCTGCGTGGAGGCCGGGCTTCCTGGACACCGCACGTACGACTATCTGGCGGTGGCGGTGGACGAGTGGGGGCGCGAGTCGGCACCGGCATTCGTCAGCGCCGCGGTGCCGAACACGCCGCCCGCGCTCGGTCTCGTGCACTCTCGCCACTCTTTCTACTGCCGTTGCCTCCGATGCGGACGGCGACCGCCTCGTCTACCGCTGGCGCGTGGACGGGCGTCGTTGGCCAACGGGCCGATCCACGATCAAGCCTCGTCTCGACAATGGTCGCCACGTCGTCGAAGTGACCGTGACCGATGGCCACGGCGGCCGCGCAACGAAGCGCCTTCGTCTCGGCGCGTCGTGAGCGTCAGATAGGAACGGCGATGACGACAACGTTGTCGCGGTAGTGGCCGCGAGCCTCGTTGAACGGCCCACCGCACGTGACGAGGGCAAGGCGATGCGGCCCCCTGCGTCGAGTAGATATCTGACGGCAGCTGCGGCTTCGGCATCGTCCGCACGGACACGACGCGATACGTGCGGCGCGCGCCGCTGCGGGAGGTGACGGTGATCCGGTCACCGACGCGAGCCTCCTTGAGGCGGTAGAACGCGCCAGGGCCGAGGGCTGCCGAGTCGACGTGCCCTGCGATCAGCACCGTCCCGGTCTTGGCGCCCGGCGCGGCCCCGTCGCTCCACCAGGACGTGCGGTGGATGTTCGGACTCGCGTCGAGCTCGCCCTTCGCGACGTTGATGCCCGCCGCCAATACAGGAGCGTCGATGCCTAGCGACCGTATGGTGACGCGCGTCGGCGCGCGGGAGTCCTGCGCGGGAACCTGCCTGGCGGCGCCACCCCTGCTGCGGCCCGTGTTGATCGCGGGAGCCATAAGTGAGGTCTCTGCCACGAGCGCGCACTTCGTCTCCGTCTCGGCGACGTGCTGCGCCGGCAGGATGCGCTCGCGATACGTGTAGAAGCCGACCCTCGCGAGCCGCACGCTCGCTGATCGCAGCTCGCCGTCGCCCTTGGCGTACGAGACTCCCTGCCAGTAAGGCGTCCCTGTGCAGCCGATCTCCGCGCGCGTCCCGAACGGGCCGAAGAGCTCGACGCCGATCCTCACGGGCGTCTTGCCGAGGCCGCTGACGAGAATCCGGTCGTAGATGACCGAGCCGCGCTGGACGACATTGCTGGAGACGATGGTCGTCACGGCCGGCTGCGCGGTGGCGAGCGTGGTCTCCGCCACATCGGCACACTCGGTCACCGTCCCGATGTTGGCTTCGCTGCCGGCGATCGTCTCGCGGTAGGTGTAGTAGCCGACCCTGTCGATCTCCACCGGCTGCGTCGTGTACGTGCCGTCACTGCGTGCCGAGAACGTCCCCCGCCAGTACGGCGTCCCGGTGCAGCGGATGGCGGACTTCGACGCAAACGGGCCGAAAAGCGCCACCTTGACGGTGACGGCGATCGCGCCGAGGCCCTCGACGATCACCTTGTCGGTGATCCTCGCGCCGGGCCGGGTCGTCTGGTCGCTGATCCTCGTCCGCACCTGAGGCGACGCGACGACGATCGTGGTCTCCGACACCTCACCGCACTTCGTCTGCACGGGGCGGACCAAGCCGGCCTCGTCGATCCACTCGCGGTACGTGTAGAAGCCCGCTGTCTGCAAGGTCACCGGCTCCGTCTGGTACTCCCCGTCGGCCGAGACCGCGATCGTGCCCGTCCAGACGGCCTTGGTGTTGCACCTGATGACGTCCGGGGCAGCGAACGGGCCGTAGAGCGCGGCCCGCACCGTCACGCTCTCGCCCGCCAGGCCCGAGACTCGCACGCGGTCGAAGATCGAGGCGCCCGGCGCCGCGCGCTGCGCGCTGACGACGGTCGTCACACGAGGTTGCACCTCGACGCGCACGCGTTCCGAGGGAACGTTGCAGGGCGTCGTCAAGCCGACATGGTCGCCGTCTGCCGGGATCACCTCCTGATACGCGTAGACGCCCGGCTTGGCGAGTCGCACCGCCTCGGTGCGATACGTGCCCGGGCCGTTCGCGCGGAACGTCCCTTGCCCGGCGGGCTCGCCGCTGCAGACGACCTGCCCGGCCGCCCGGAACGGGCCATAAATGGCCCACCGGACGGTACCGCGATAGCTCGACAGGGCGCCCGTAAGCGTGACGACGTCCTGGGCCGGCTGGCCGACGAGCACCTCGCCCGGCCTCGCGACCGTCGACGCGGTGATCTTCACCTTGCCGACCGTGACCGACGACTCGCCGGTGACGCGCTGCGAGTCCGGCGCCATCAGGCGCTGTCCGTTGCGGGCGCCGACGGGCGTGCTCGGGAAGTAGTACGCGGGCAAGGTCGACGCGAGCGGCTCGCTTCGCGCCGTCAGCGTGACCTCACCCGTATCCGCCGCGGTCAGCTCCACGCGCGCGACGCCGCTGTCGTCGGTTTCGACGCTTCCGGGCACCCCGGCCAGCCCGCTCCCGGAGAGGCCGAGCCTGACATTCGGCAGCGCGGCACCCGACTCGGCGAGGACACGGATGGTGACGGTCGCCTTCGTGCCGGCGGCCATGCGGCTCGGGAGGCCGCCAATGACAACGCGGTACGGGCCGTGCAGGCGCTCCGAGTCGCGCGCGACCCGTTCGAAGATGGAGCGCAGTGCCGACCTGAAAGCACCTGGGTCGACCTCTCCCGGCGCGGCGTCGACCATCTGGGAGTGGACGTAGAGCATCACGGCAGCCTGTTGGTTCGCGCTGTTCGTCCGCCCAAACGTCCACGTTGCGTACGCCATCCGCCGCTGCCGTTCGAACGTCACGACGTCCCCGTCGCGGTTCTTCAGCTGATCGACCTTGGTCAGCTCGAACTTCATGGCCTTCGACGGGTACCAGAAGCGGAGGTCGATGCAGAACGTGCGCGCGACGTTGGCGACAGCGCCGCGGTAATCGCCGAACCACCGCACGCCGTATCGGTAGTTGTCGTAGAAGCCGACGCCGGTCGTACCGCAGACATTCCGCCCGTCGCGCGAGCAGGGGTCGTTCTGGTTCGGCGGCTCGGCTCCCAGCGCCGGCGTAGTCGAGAGCAGGACCATGACTACGACAAGCAGGCGGAGGCGACCCACCCCTCGACCTTATCGCCTCAGATCACTCGTCGCGGGCGTCGTCTCTTGCGCGCTCGCGAATCTCTTCGCAAACTGCGGGATCCGCGAGCGTCGTTGTGTCGCCGAGCGGCCGGTTCTCGGCGACATCGCGCAACAGCCGCCGCATGATCTTCCCCGAGCGCGTCTTCGGCAGCTCCGGCGTGAAGAGTATGTTGGCGGGCTTGGCGATGGGACCGATGACCGTGGACACGTGGTCGCGCAGCTCGTCGAGCATCTCCACCGAGCCCTCGTCCCCACCCTTGAGCGTCACGAAGGCGACGATGGCCTGGCCCGTGAGCGGGTCCATGCGTCCGCACACGGCCGCTTCGGCGACCGCGTGATGATCGACCAGCGCTGACTCCACCTCGATCGTGGAGATTCGATGGCCGGAGACGTTCATCACGTCGTCCACGCGGCCAAGCAGCCAGAAGTCGCCGTCCTCGTCGATGCGCGCGCCGTCGCCCGCGAAGTAGACGCCGGGGAAGCGACTCCAGTACGTCTCCACGTACCGCTCGTGGTCGCCGTGGATCCCGCGCAGCATGGCCGGCCACGGCCGCCGCAGGACGAGGTAGCCGCCTCCGCCCGGGCCGACTTCGTTGCCCTCGTCGTCGTAGACAGCAGCGTCGACGCCCGGGAACGGCCGCGTCGCCGACCCCGGCTTCGCGGTCGTGATCCCCGGCAGCGGCGTGATCATGACCATCCCCGTCTCCGTCTGCCACCAGGTGTCGACGATCGGGCAGCGCTCGCCCCCGATGTGCTCGTGGTACCACATCCACGCCTCGGGATTGATCGGCTCGCCGACCGAGCCGAGCAACCGCAGCGTCGAGAGATCGTGCTTTTGCGCGTGCTCGGGGCCCCACTTCATGTGCGCGCGGATGGCCGTCGGCGCGGTGTAGAGGATCGTCACGCCGTAGCGCTCGACGATGTCCCACCAGCGGTCGCGGTCGGGGAAGTCCGGCGTCCCTTCGTACAGGACGCTCGTGGCGCCGTTGCAGAGCGGCCCGTAGACGATGTAGCTGTGCCCGGTCACCCAGCCGATGTCCGCGGCGCACCAGTAGACGTCCTGGTCGGCTTTGAGATCGAAGATGTAGTGGTGCGTGGTGGCGACGCCGACGAGGTAGCCGCCGGTCGTGTGCACGATTCCCTTCGGCTTGGCGGTGGTGCCACTTGTGTAGAGCAGGTAGAGGAGATCCTCGGCGTCCATCGGCTCGCAGGGGCAGCCGGCCGGATCTGCTGACTGGCCGTCGATGAGATCGCGCCACGTGATGTCGCGTCCCTCGACCAACGGCACGTCGGCCATCGTCCGCTGGCCGACGACGACGGTCTTGACGGTCGGACACGACTCGAGCGCCTCGTCGACGTTGGCCTTGAGCGGCACCGTCTGCCCGCGGCGCCAGCCCTCGTCCTGGGTGATGAGCACCTCGCACTTCATGTCGTTGAGCCGCCCCGAGAGCGAGTCGGCCGAGAAGCCGCCGAAGACCACGGTATGCGGCGCGCCGAGCCGCGCGCACGCCAGCATCGCGACGGGCAGCCCTGGGCCCATGCCCATGTAGATGCCCACCGGCGTGCCCTTCTCCACACCCAGGGCCTTGAGCCCGTTGGCGACGCGAACGACGTCGTCGAGCAGCGCCTGGTACGTGATCGGCGCGCGATCACCCTCAGGCTCGCCCTCGAAGTAGAACGCGACCTGCTCGCCCTTGCCCGCCTCCACGTGCCGGTCGAGGCAGTTGAAGCAGACGTTGAGCGTGCCGCCGCCGAACCACTTGGCGTACGGGACTTCCCACTCGAGCACCGTGTGGAAGTCCTCGAACCACGTCACGCGCTCGCGCGCCTCGCCGGCCCAGAACTCCTCGAACGCGATGTCGTAGATCCCGGGCTGCGCGTTGGCCTGCGCCGCGAACTCGGGCGGTGGCGGGTAGCGCCGCTTCTCCGCGAGCAGGGTTTCGATCGCCTCGGTCATGGCCGCGATCCTAACGAGCGCGGGAGGAGGCCTCGGACTAGCCGACTTCGCCGGAAACCGTGCGAGGCATCGTCTCGCCCCGCGACCGCAGCACGATCGTGCTCGTGAACTCTTTGCCCTTCGTGCCGGCCGGGATCGAGAACGTGCAAACGGCGGTGCCGCCGGCGAACGCCTTCGACGTGGGCCGCAGGGGCTTGCCTGCGATCCTCATCGAGCACGACGCGGTTCCGCTCGTCACGGGGCTTCCGGTGTCGGTGCTGATCGCCGCCAGCCGCAGGCTGAACTGCTTGCCGGCCCGCGGCTTCGTCGGCTGCACGGTGAAGCTGCTCGCGAACATCGCGCCCGAGTCGTGGATCCACGCATCGTCCCCCTGGGCGCCCGGATTGCCTAGCTGCCGCGCGGCGCCGTCGGGAGCGAAGTCCGGTCGCGCGTTCGTGAGGTCGTAGCGCCGGGTGATCGGATCGAATCCGATACCGCTCCAGGCCTCGATCCAGAACACGATGCGCTGCGGTCCCACGATGCCCAGGTCAGCCGCCTCGACCGTGAACGTCGCCCCGTCCCTGTAGGCGAAACGAAGAGGCGGGCCCGATCTCGTCGGCAGCGTCTTGCCGCCGCTGCACGCGCTTCTGTCGCAGATGAAGAGCCCGACCTCGCCTAGCCCGAGCTCCCAGCGGTCGAGGTACAGGTACCTGTCGGCACCCCGCAGGCCCGTCTCCGAATTGGCGTCCGTGTCGAGCCAGACGCGGATACGCAAGTCCTCGGTCAATACCGGATGGTTTGGAATCTCGATCCGGACGGTGAGCAGCCCGCTGTCATCGTTCGAGACCACGACCGTCCCGATGTCGGGCGCGGTGACGTCCTCCCCCACTGCGTCGACTGAACGTCGTGCTCTCGGCCGTCAGGCGCCCGGACGTCGAGTAGCCGACGGTGGCTCCGAGGGTAGCCGCCGCGATCGCCGCGATCACTGTCAGGACGACGAGTCGCCGGCAGCGGACGCGCGAGGTCAGGGCTCCAGGTCCGATCGCTTTCGCCACGCGCCGCGTGAAATCCTACCGGCGCCGAGGCGGCTGCTAGACGGCCGAGCGGACCAGCTTCACCTTGCCCGCGGGGCCGCTCTCCCGCTCGATCGCGCGAGCGAGCTCGACGCGGACCGACACGTCCGCTCCCGCGCTCGTCATCTCGCCGGCGATCGCTGCCCGTACCTGCTCGGGCAGCGCCGGGCCTGCATCCTCGCGGGGCACGATGCGCACGAGCAGCCCGTCGGCGTCATGGACGACCTGAAACTGGCGGACGTCGTGGAGGCGGCTGAACGGCGCACTCGTGCTGTTGGAGACGAGCAGCTGCTCGCGTGTCCAGTGCTCCTGCTCGAGCAGCTCGCCGACTCTGGCCTGGATCGCCTCCCGCGGATCGGTGCGTGTCTGGACGGTCATGCCATGCTCCTTTCGTCGTCTGGGACTGACGCGCCCCGCATGAACGCCGTGACGGTCTCCTCGAAGAGACGCGCACGGTCGGCGCGGTCGACGGGCTCCGGCTCGAGGATCCAGTCGAGCATGAGCCCTCGCAGGAGCGCCCCGGTCGCCCTCGCGGCCTCGTGCGAGGGGAGCGTGTACACAAGGCCGTACCGCTCGCCGACCCTGTCGATCAGCACCGCCATCGAGGCCAGGAACCGCTCGCGCAGCTCGCGTAGCCGTGCGCGCAGCTCCGGGTCGCGCGACGCATGGGTGGAGAAGTCGGTGACGAGCGCCCACCACGCCGGCTCACCCTCGTAGGCGTCCAGCATGATGCGTGCGACCCCGCGCGCGGCCGCTTCGGGCTCGTCGGCATCGAGGCCGAGGTCATGGGTCGAGGTCGTACGGGTACTCGGTGAGGTTCTCACAGCCGTCCTCGGTGACGAGCACGAGATCCTCGAGGCGGCAGCCGCCGAAGCCGGGCCGGTAGAGCCCGGGCTCCACCGTCACCACGTCACCGGCGACGAGCGGCGAGGCCGGAGCGAGCCCCATGCCCGGGTCCTCGTGCACTTCCAGGCCGACGCCGTGGCCGAGCCCGTGGAAGAACCCCTCCTCGAGCGTCTCGCCGAGATCCTTCGTCAGCAGCGTCTTGTAGCCGTGCTCCTGGAGAACAGCTCGCACGTCGCGCGGTAGAGCTCGTGGCCCGCGGCCCCGCCGCGCACGCCGGCGATCGCCTCGTCGAGCGCCCGCTTGACGAGCCGGTGGTACTCGACGAGCTCCTCGGGCGGCTCGCCCACGCAGTACGTACGGGTCATGTCGGCGTGGCAGCCGGTCTCGCGGTCCTTCGGCCAGAGGTCGATGACGATCGGCTCGCCGGGCGAGATCGGGCCCGGAGCCCATGTCGTGACCGATCGCGCTCTGCCCGCCGTGGGAGACGATCAGCTCGTCGGCGGCCATGTCATGGGCCGTGAACAGCTCGCCGATCTCCTGCTTGACGCGCTCGCATGTGAGCGGCTCGCCGTCGAGCATCAGCACGTCACCGCTCGCGTCGGCTGACCGCAGAAGCCCGCGTGCCACGTCCATCGCCGCCTCGGCGGCTCGCTGCGCACGACGGATGCCCTCGAGCTCGGCCTCGTTCTTCACGCGCCGACGCCGCGTGAACGCTTCGCGGTCGACGCTCAGCTCGAGACCGGCGCCGCGCAGGTGATCGGCGAGCTCGACGGGGAACCCGGGCGGGACGACGGCGCTCTCGACCCCCAGTGAGCGGCACGCACGCTCGGCCACGTGGAGGTAGAGCTCGTCCCGCGAGATGCCCTGATCGAGCAGCTCTTCCCAGCCCAGATCGTCCCACGACAGCACGTCCAGGCCGATCCCGCGCACGCGCGGCACTTCCAGCGAGTGGATAGCCACCACCCGCCTACCGTTCCGCTCGGCGTAGAGGAACGGGTCGGGGATGGGGACGGCGACCTCGTGGCGCAGCTCGGGCGAGCGCAACGTGTCGCCGTAGATCAGCACGTCCGGCATTGGGGGCCATCGTAACGACGACTAGACTGAGAATTCGTGGGGACTGCGGTGGAGCGGGCGTACGAGCTGACGGAGGTGTGGCACGAGAAGCTCCGTGCCGACCTGCCGTCGGGCGCCGAGATCTTCGATGCGCACACGCATATCGGCGACGACATTGACGGCATGCGCGGCCGACCCGACGAGCTGCTGTCGAAGATGGACCGGTACGGCATCTCGCAGGCGTTCACGTTCTGCATGGACGAGCCCGACCGGCACCCGGCCTTCAGCGCGGCAAACGACCGCACACGTGCGTGGACGGAGGAGACCGGCGGCCGGCTGATCCCGTTCGTGCGCCTCGACCTGGCCGAGTCGCCGATCGAGGAGGCCGAGCGGTCGCTCGACTTCGGCGCGCGCGGCATCAAGCTCCATCCTCGAGCGCAGGGCTTCCTGCTCACGGACGACCGCCTGGAGCCCGTGTTCGCGCTCGCGGCCGAACGCCGCGTGCCGATCCTCATCCACGGCGGCCGCGGGCTGCCGCCGATCTCGGCGGGCCTCGCGCGGCTCGTCGATCGTCACCCGGAAGCAGTGCTGATCATCGCCCACGCGGGGATCGCCGACATGGCCGGGCTGGCGCACGTGTTCGGCTCGCGCGCCGGCGTGTTCTTCGACACATCGGCTTGGAGCCCGGTCGACCTGCTCGACTTCTACCGGCAGGTCTCGCCCGAGCAGGTGCTCTATGCGTCGGACTATCCCTACGGGCAACAGCCGAGCTCACTGCTGATAGCCGTCAGGACGGCGCGCGCCGCAGGCCTCGACGACCAGCAGCTCCGCGACATGCTCTACAACAATGCAAATCGCATCGCGCTCGGCGAGCCGCCGCTCGAGCCAACACCCCCGCGCGGCTCGGACGTCTTCTCGCAGCCGATCATCTTCGCGCGAATCCACGGCTATCTGTCGATGGCGACCCCACTGCTGTGGATGCGGCAGCCCGACACGTTCGGCGTCCTCGGGCTCGCACTCAACGCCTGCGAGGAGCGGAACGGCGCGGCCGAGACCGAGGAACTGGAGCAGATCCGCGAGCTGATCGCCTGTGCTCGTGACGTGTGGAGCGGGATGCCGGACGTCGAGGACGACCACGAGCGTCTCAGGCTCATGCGCCTGACCTTCCGGATGCTGCACGTCGCCGACATCGTCTCGGTCACCCCGGGTGCCTGAGCTCACGCTCACCGTCAACGGCGAGCATCGGTCGCTCGAGGTCGAGGGGCGCACGCTGCTCGTCCACGCCCTGCGCGACGGCCTGGGGCTGACGGGCGCCCACGTCGGCTGCGACACGAGCCAGTGCGGGGCGTGCACCGTTCTCGTCGACGGCCGCGCTGTCAAGAGCTGCACGCTGCTGGCGCTGCAGGCGGAGGGCAGTGAAGTGTCGACGATCGAGGGACTGGCGACCGACGGAGAGCTGCATCCCGTTCAGCGTGCGTTCGTCGAGCACCACGGTCTCCAGTGCGGCTTCTGCACGCCCGGGATCATCCTGACGACGGTCGATCTCCTGTCGCGCGACGCGCAGCCTGACGAGGAGACGATCCGGCACGCGCTGCGCGGGAATCTCTGCCGCTGCACCGGCTACGACTCGATCGTCGACTCCGTGCAGGCCGCGGCGGGTGCCTCGTGATCCCGGCCGCCGTCGACTACGTGCGTCCCGCCTCCGTCGAGGAGGCGCTCGACGCTCTCGCACGACCCGGACGCGAAACTGCTCGCGGGCGGCCAGTCGCTGTTGCCCGCGATGAAGCTCCGCATCGCGCGCCCATCGGTCGTCGTCGACATCGGTGCGCTCGGGCTGAGCGGCATCACCGAGCAGGACGGCGACCTCGTGATCGGTGCACTGACCACGTGGGACGAGCTGGCGCGCTATGACGCGCGCCCGGCGCTTCGTGCACTCACGGACTGCGCAGCGGGCATCGGCGACCTCCAGGTGCGCAACCGCGGCACGATCGGCGGTGGGCTCGCCCACGCCGACCCGGCGTCCGACATGCCGGCTGTGACGCTCGTGTTCGGGGCGCGGCTCGCCGTGCGCTCGGCAGCCGGTGAGCGCACGATGGACGCGGCGGAGCTCGCACTGGGACCGTTCACGACGTCTCTCGCCCCTGGTGACCTGATCACGGAGGTGCGAATCCCGGTGCCCGAGGCGGGGTCCGGCTCGGCGTACGTCGCCATGGAGCATCCGGCCTCCGGCTTCGCGCTCGCCGGAGCGGCGGCGCTCGTCTCGGCGGACGGCTCGCGCCGCGTCGCGGTGACCGGCGTCGCTGCCGCACCGTTCCTGCTCGAAGGAGAGCTCGCCGACGCCGAATTGTTCGGCGACCGCTTCGCGCCGGTGGAGTACCGGCGGCAGCTCGCTGCGACCCTGGTCGAACGCGCAACCGGGCTCGCCGAGCTCCGCGCGAAGGAGGACTCGAGATGACTGATGTGATCGGCGTCGCCCGGCCGAGGCTCGACTCGCCCGAGAAAGTGACGGGCCAGACGCGCTACGCCGCCGACGGCTACGTCCACGGACTGTTGCACGCGCGTCTCGTTCTCTCCACGGAATCGCACGCGCTCGTCGAGCGGATCAACGGCGCCGACGCGCTCGAGATGCCCGGCGTCGTCGCCGTGCTCACGGCCTCCGACCTACCCACCGCGACGGAGGGCACCGACCGCACTGCCGAGCCGCTCGCGCGGCGAGGAGGTGATCTTCGCCGGCCAGCCGATCGCGATGGTCGTCGCGGAGACCGAGGCCGCCGCGCAGGACGGTGTCGAGCCGTGTTCGTCGACTACGAGCCGCTGGAGGCCGTGATCGACGTCGAGGCGGCGATGGACCCCGGCGCCTGCCTCGCCCGGCGCGTGGAGGAGGCGACCGAGGGCGGCGACCTCGAGTCGATCCACGCCGGCGCGATCGGAGGCGAGCACGACGACGACGAAGCAGCTGTCGGGAAACGTCCTCGACCAGGTACACGATCGCAGGGCGACGCGGCGGCCGCGATTGCCGCGAGCGACGTCGTCGTTTCCGGGACGTTCCGTACGCCGTGGGTCTACCAGGCGTACATCGAGCCGCAGACGGCGACGGCGTGGCTCGAGCCCGGCGGCACGCTCGTCGTCTCGGTCGCCACGCAGGGCTCCTTCGTCAGCCGCGCGGAGCTCGCGCGGTCGTTCGGGCTGCCGCTCGACAAGATCAGGATCATCGCCGAGCCGCTCGGCGGCGCCTTCGGCGGGAAGTTCGCGCTCGTCGAGCCTCTCGCCGCGGTGCAACGCTCGTACTTCGCCGTCCCGTTCGCCTCGTCATGACACGGCAAGAGGACTTCGCGGCCACGAATCCGGCGTCGGCCCAGGTGACGGAGCTCGAGATCGGCGCTCGCAAGGACGGCACGCTGACCGGCATTCGCGGCCGCATGATCGTCGACCGCGGCTCGAACGCCGGTTGGGGCGTCGAGGGCATCACCTCACTTGCTCGTCGCGGGCCCGTACAGGTGGGACGGATGCGACGTGCGCAGCTACGGCGTGCAGACGAATCGCTTCACGTTCGGCGCTTATCGCGGCCCCGGGCGCTCCGACGGCCGCCTTCGCGGTGGAGTCGCTGATCGACGAGCTGGCCGCGGAGCTCGGGCTCGACCCGCTCGAGCTGCGCTGAAGAACGCCTGGTCGAGGGCGACACCGGCGTCACCGGGCCGGTGCCGACGTTCGGCGCAGTCGAGGTGATCGACGCGACGGCAGCTCATGACCTCTGGGCGAAACGCGACTCGCTACCCGAGGGCGAGGGCATCGGCGTCGCGGTCGGTTACTGGCCGGGAGGCAACGAGCCGGCGGCCGCCGTGTGCCGCGTCGACACCGACGGCACGATGACAGTCGTCACGTCGGCGGTGGACATGACCGGCGTCGACACGGGTTTCGCAACGATCGCCGCCGCCGCCTTCGGCCTGCCGCCGGAGAAGGTGCGTGTGGTCATGGCGGACACGTCGTCCGGGCCCTACGCAGGCGCCAGCGGCGGCTCAAAGGTCACGTACACGGTCGGAAAGGCTGTGCAGCGAGCGGCGGAGGCGGCGCGCGAGAAGCTGCTGCAAGCCGCTTCGGAGGAGCTCGAGATCGGGCCCGGCGATCTGGAAGTCGTCGACGGTGTCGTCCGCGCGGTTGGTGCGCCGGACCGCTCGATCTCCGTCGAGGAGATCGCGAAGAAGACGCTTCGCTTCGGCGGTCGCTACGAGCCGGTGGAGGGGCACGGCGGCTCGGCGCAGACGAGCCTCGCGCCCTCCGTTTCCTCGCATATCGCCCACGTCAAGGTGGACCGGGAGACGGGCGAGGTGGAGCTCAAGGGCTACGTCGATCGTCCAGGACGTCGGCCGGGCGTTGAACCCGGCGCTCGTCGAGGGCCAGATGCGGGGCGGCGCAGCGCAGGCCATCGGCTGGGCGCTGTACGAGGAGCTCGTCCACGACGAGGACGGGCAACTGCTGTCCGGCTCGTTCCTCGACTACGCGATCCCCACCGCCGACCGCGTGCCGCCTATCGACACGGTGATCGTCGAGGTGCCGGCGCCGGACGGGCCGTTCGGGGCGAAGGGCATCGGCGAGGCGCCGGTCGTCCCCGGGCCGGCCGCGATCGCGAACGCCGTCCACGCCGCGACCGGCGTGCGGCTCCGCGAGCTGCCAATGACGCCGCCGCGCGTCTGGGCCGCGCTCAACGACGGGCAGTGATCGCAGCGGTTATCCTCGCCGCCGGCGAGGCGAGCCGCTTCGGGTCGCCGAAGCAGCAGCTCCTGCTGCGGGACGTGCTCAGCGCCGTGCGGGCTAGCTCCGTGGACGAGATCGTCGTCGTCGAGGGCGCCTACGAGCTGGAGACTGACGCGCGCGTCGTGCGCTGCGCGGAGTGGCAGCGCGGCATGGGCGCGTCTCTGCGCTGCGGCCTGGCGGCTCTGCCCACGGACACGGAGGCAGCGGTCGTGATCCTCGCCGACGGCCCCGACCTCGTCCCCGAGGCGATCGACCGCGTGATCACAGCCTGGCGAGGAGGCGCCGGCGATGCAATCGCCGCCAGCTACGACGGGGTTCGCAGTCACCCCGTGCTGCTCGGCCGCTCGGTCTGGAAGGACATTCCGGACGAGGGCGCCCGCGAGCTCGTCCAGCGTTCGTCCACTCGACGACCTCCGCGCTCCGGGAGACGTGGACTACCCCGACGACCTCAGGCTTCGGGAAGCCTGAGCGCAACGAGCTTCGCCTTCAGCTCCGGCGACATCTCCTCGCGACACGCGGTCTTCACGTACACACGCAACTCGGCCTCGAAGCGGTACCGCTTTCCGCAGTACGCGCAACCTGCGAGATGAGCCTCGGCCTCCGCGTGCTCCTCGGGCGTCAGCGCCCGGTCGAGGTACGGCTGCATGACCTCTTCGCAGTGATCGCAGTTGCACTCGCCGAAGCCCATGTCTCTAGTCCTCCACCTTTTCGGCCAGCTCGCGCTTGAGGATACGCCTACCACGATGCAGGCGGGACATGACGGTGCCGACAGGAATGTCGAGTATCTGCGCCGCATCGGCATACGTGAAGTCGCCGATGTCGACGAGGACGATCACGTCGCGAAAGTCGTGAGGAACGGCCGACAGGGCGCTGACGATGTCGTCCTGGGATAGCCGGTCGTCGATGCGCTCGACGTCGGTTCGGCCGCCGGCAGACTGCTCCATGCGGTTGTAGAGGAAGTAGTCGCCTTCCTCGAGCGGCTGCGGCTCGGGCTGGCGCTGGACGCGCCGACCACGGTCGATGTTGAGGTTCGTGAGGATGCGGAGGAGCCAGGCGCGCATGTTCGTGCCCGGTGTGTACGACTGCCAGCTGCGAAATGCGCGGGAGTAGGTCTCCTGGACGAGGTCCTCGGCCTCCTCTCGAGAGGAGACGAGGCGCCGGGCAACGCGATAGACCTGGTCTGAGAGCTCAAGCGCTTCCTCCTCGAAACGGACGCGGTTACGGGCCTCTACCGCCAGTTCGCGTGGCTCGGATTCGCGCTCCTCTGCCATCCGGCCACCCTATCCCAGCGGCGTTGTTACGAAGTGGGGAACGACCCCGGCGTGGCGTCCATTCCCGCGACCTGTTCGCGGAAGCCCGCCCTGGCCATCGCGGCGAGGAGGTCATCGCGCGATGTCTGCTCCTCGTCCCATGTCAAGGTCACGTCGCCCATGAGGCTCGCGTTCGCCGAATCGAGGCCCTCCTGGCCCTCGAGCGCGGCGGCGAGCCGGCTCACGCACCGCTCGCAGCGGATGCCGGAGACGTGGATGGTCTCGGTAGTCACGACCGGGATGCTAGCCACGCGAGAGCAGCTTCCGGCCCGCGCTCGAGCTGGCGCTCGGCCTCAGGTCGACCGGCGAGAACATGCTTCGCATACGGAAGCGGCCCGATCAGCTCCGCCAGCGCCGCTACCTCCTCCGAATCGGGTGGCAAGCGTGCGGCGTCCCCTCGCCGCCTGGCGTATAGCCGGCGGTCGTAGGGCTGCGGCTCAGTGTTGGCGACGGCGGCGACCAGCGCCTGCACGAGCGCAGCGAAGCCCGCAGAGCGCCGGACGTCCGTCTGCTGGTCCATGACGCGGACCTCGAGCGTCCCGTGCTCCGGCCGTGGCCAGGCGTCCCAGTGGCGGCGCGTGTCATCTCCACCGGTCGCCTCTTCCCACGCAACCCAGTCGGGGAGCAACGGCGGCGTGCCGCCCGTCGGCATCTCCAACAACCGCTCGGCCCGCGTCGAGCGCAGCCCGGTCGCCTTGCCTTCCGCGTAGGGCGAGTTGGCGGACAGCGCCAGCAGCACGGGCAGCCACGGCACGACGGCCTCGAATGCGCGCAACGCCGTGTCCGCATCGGGCAACGCGACGTGGACATGGAGGCCGCAGACAAGCTGCGTGTAGAGGCGATCGCCCAGCTCTTCGCGCAGGCGTCGGTAGCGGGGAAGAGCGACGAGCGGCTGGCCCTCTGCAAGGGCGAGCGGATGCGTACCGACGGCAAGCGCCGTCACGTGAACCTCGGCGGCCCGCCGCACGACTTCGGCTCGGAGCCGCTGCAGCTCTGCGAGCACCTCGTCCGCGTCGCGGCAGACCGGCGTCGTGGTCTCGACGATGCAGGCGAAGAGCTCGGGCTTCAGCCGCTCGTCCGGTTCCGGCACGATCTGCTCGAACGCCGGGGCCGTCTCCAGCGTCTCAGCGTCGACGAGGAACAGCTCCTCCTCGACCCCGAGCGAGAACGGCGGGGCGCTGCCCCAGCTCACTCAGCGCGAACCGCGTGCACCGGCCTCCCTGCTGCCTCCCACGCGTAGTACGAGGCGCTGGGGCCGAATGAGTGCTCGTACTCGACGATGCGCGGATTGCGCCCGACGCGCTTGGCACGCTCGGCGTGACGCAAGAGGTTCGGGTCGTCCCGCTCCTCCCAGACGAGGATGAGATGTGCCGCAGTCATGAAGTCCGCGACGAAGTTGCAGCCTGCGGCGGGGCAGGGGAATGGATCCGTGCGTACGCACGACCACCCGGAGTGGTCCGGCGCTTCGTCCTCCTCCCAGAGGTCTTCCTCGAGGTCGAGCGCGAGCTCACCGACCGGATCGGTCATGGCTGAAGGCTAGAGAAAATGCCAACGGCCCCCGGCAGGCTGGGGGCCGTTGGTCTTGCTACCTCCGCCGCGCCCTGGCGACTCGGCTGCCGGCGGTGCGACCCCACACTGGGCAGGGCCGGTCTGGACGACTACCCGGAGGGAGAGGAGGGTTGCCGTCCAAGCTTTACGTCGATCGTTCGCTTGACCTCACCCCGGTAGATCTCGAGGGTGATGGTGTCGCCGGGCTCGAGGTCAGACGTGATGTCTCGCAGGCTGGCGAGGTCCTTCACGGCCATCCCGTTGGCTGCGACGATGATGTCGCCTCCGAGCCGGTAGCTCTCGCCGGCCACAGTCACGTCGGTCGTGCCGCCCTTGAGGCCGGCCTTGGCCGCGCCGCTGCCGCCCTGCACTTCCTCGATCACCACACCGCTGTTCACGGGCAGCCGGAACTCCTTGGCCACGGCCGGAGTCAGCTGCTGGGCGAGGATGCCGATCGCTGCGTGCTCGACCTTGCCGCCCTCGATCAGTTGGCCGGCAACGCTCTTGACGGTGTTCGAAGGGACTGCGAAGCCGACGCCGACGTTGCCCTGGCTGGCGCCGCCGGTCTCGATCTGCGCGTTGACGCCGATCACCTCGCCGCGCGCGTTCAGCAGCGGGCCACCGGAGTTGCCGTGGTTGATGGCGGCGTCGGTCTGGATGACGTGGTCGATCGCGTACTCGTTGGGAGCCGTGATCTGGCGCTGGATCGCGCTCACGATCCCCGCGGTCACCGACCTCGAGAGGCCGAATGGGTTGCCGATGGCAACGACTGAGTCGCCCACCTGAACACGGTCGGAATCGCCGAGCATGAGCGTGGTCAAGGCGCTTGCTGTCGTGTTCACCTTCAGCACTGCGATGTCAGTCGAGGGGTCGGAGCCGACAAGAGTCGCGTCGATGCTCTGGTTGTTGGAGAACGTGACCTGGATCGAGCCTGCGCCCGCGATCACGTGATAGTTGGTGATGATGTAGCCGGCCTTGTCGAAGACGAAGCCCGAGCCAAGCGCTCGCTGCTGCGACTCCGAGCCGAACGGATTCGAGTTTGCGGTGGCAGTGATCTGTACGACGGCCGGCGCCGAGCGCTTATAGACGTCGGCGATCGAGAGCGCCTGGCCGGGACGGAAGGTCGTGGGCTGGGAGGTGCTCTCTACCGTGACCTCGCGTACGGTGACGGTGTTCTCACCGTCGAAGCCGCCCAGTGCATAGGCACCACCGAGCGCGAGTGCTGCGCCTGCCGCGCCGGCGGCAGCCACGGCGAGCAAGGGAAGGAAGCGGCGGGAGTTGTTCATGCCGATGTTCTACCCCGCCTGCCTTAAAGCACCCGTTGAAGTCTGTTAAGCCTCGGTTGCCTTCGCGTGATAGCTTCGCGCGGTGGCTGACGACTACGCGTTCAGCTCACTCGACGAGCTTGGCGAGGGGTACGGCTTCCGGAAGGTACGGCAGGCCCTCGGCGTGGAGGCGTTCGGCGTCAACTTCGTCGTCATGCCGCCCGGCTACGAGGGGTTCCACCACTTCCACGACGAGCAGGATGAGGTCTACTTCGTCCACGCGGGCAGCGCACGGGTCGAGGTCGGCGACGAAGCACGCGAGCTCGGCCCCGGCGGCGTCTTTCACGTCCGCTCCACGACTCCGCGCCGGGTGTCGAACGCCGGCGACGAAGACCTCGTGATGTTCATCGTCGGCGGCAAGGGCGGCTATGTCGGCCGCGACGGACAGATGGTCGACCCGGCCGACGTCGAGCGCCGGGCCGCCTTCGGTAGCTCCTCCAGCACCTAGCTTGGCGCCCGGGCTTCCCGCGATCGCCCTCACCGAGGCCGCGCGTGTGCGCGAGCGCGCCCAGGCGGAGCTCGACCTGCTGCTCGGCGACATCGCCACCTGGGTTGACGTGGACACGCCGGGCGGGGATCTCGAAGCGCTCGACGGGCTGGGCCGCGTGCTCGCGCTCGAGGCGGAGCGCTACGGCCTCGAGCCGGAGCTCGTGGAGACACCCGGCGGGCTGGCGCTGCACGCTCAGCTTCGAGGCTCGGGCAAGGCGAAGCTTGCGCTGCTCGGCCACCACGACACCGTCTTCGCGCTGGGCACGGCGGCTTCGCGTCCGTTCCGCCGCGACGAGAGTCGCTGCTACGGGCCCGGCGTCGCGGACATGAAAGGTGGCGTGGCGGTCGCGTTGCACACGGCGCGGATCCTGGCCGACGGCCCGCGCCCTTTCGGCCTGCTCGAAGTCGTCTCGGTACCCGACGAGGAGTCGCGGAACGGCGGGCCGCCGTCGGGCGGTCGCCTCCTCGACATGGACGCCGTGCTCTGCCTGGAATGCGGGCGCCCCGACGGCCAGGTCGTGTCGCGTCGCAAGGGAGCTCGCTGGTTCCGCATTCATGCGACGGGACGCGCTGCGCACGCCGGCGAGGCGCCCCGGGAAGGCCGCAACGCGGCGATCGCTCTCGCGCACGAGGCCTTGCGGATCGCGGGGCTGCACGGGGGCCGCGAGGAGCTCACGCTCCAGATCACGGGGCTCGCCGCGGGCGAGGGCCTGAACACCGTCCCCAGCTCGGGCACGCTGACCGCCGACCTGCGCGCCTGGTCGGACGACGATCTCGCCTGGGCGCTCGAGCAAGCCCTCGCGTACGGCGATCACGAGGGCGTCGAGCTTTCGTACGAAGATCTCGGCGGCCCGCCGCCGCTCGAGCGGACGGACCGCGTTGGGCGGCTGGCCGAGACCGCGATCGCGCTCGGTTCGCAGCTCGGCCACGTGTTCGGCGAAACGGCTGCGGGGGGCGTGTCGGACGGTTCGTGGGCAGCCTCGCAAGGCATCCCCACGCTCGACGGGCTGGGACCGGTCGGCGGTGAGGACCACACGCCGTGGGAGTACATCGAGACGGATAGCCTCGCGCCGCGCTGCGGCGTCGTCGCCGGGCTCGTCGCCGCCGTGGACGCCGGACTGCTCGACTAGCTCCTTCGCCGCCGAAGGCCGAACCACAGGACACCGGCGAAGAGCAGCACCGAGGCGGCACCGACCGCCAGCAGCACTCCGACGGGGAAGCTGTCCTTCGGTGGCACGTAGTCGAGCGAGCCTGCGATGGCCAGCTTCTCTCCGTCCACCGTGCCGGGCACCTCCCAGTCGAAGATGTGGTGCTCGACGTCCTTCGCCGCCGCCACCTTCGAGGGCAGCGTCGGGCTCATCCAATGGATGCGGTGGTCGTGCCACGAGTACTGGACGCCCGCGGCCACCGCCTTCCAGTCCGGGTCCGCCTTCGGGTCAGCCGAGTCGGGCACGGTGACGTTCGCGTAGCGGTCGTCGTTCAGGTACGCGGCCGGCGAGCGCATCGTTCTCGAACACGCCTTCGCGAGTGAACTTCAGATACGGCTCCCCTTCGTAGCCGTCGATGACGATTTCTCGGCCGCCGGTGTTGGTCAGCTCGAGCTGGTCGTCGCTGTCGACGACGAACACCTCGAGACCCGACACCGTCGGCGTCACGCGCTCGACCGTCGAGCGGTAGCCCAGCGCGCCCCGCCGCCGTGCGAGGCGGCGGCGGGGCAGGCGACGAGGGCGACGAGAGCGGTCGCCAGGGCGATGCGAAGCGGCATGGATCTAGTCGCTCTCTCCCGTGGACTTCGTGATCTTGAGGCCCGGAGTGGGATGCTCCGGCTCCGGCTTGCCCTTCTGCGGGATCTCGATCCAGCGGGTCACACCCTTGGCGCACCGCTGGACGACGGGGAAGTAGATCGTCTTGCCGACCTTGTTCGGCACGAGGATGTCGAGGTTGAACGTGTCGTAATACGCGTCGGGAAGGGAGCCGCCGCTCCAGGTCACGGAGAGCACTCCCGTTGTGACCTTGTCGCCGAAGAGCGTTCCGGGCACCGGCAGCTTGCCCTTCTTCAGCGCGATCTTCCAACCGGACTTCACCTGCGGCTTGACGTAGATGACACCTGCCGGAATCTGGATCGATATCGACTTCGTGGGCGAGCCGTCGCACCCGTGTGGCACCTGGAAGGCGACGAGCTGGAAGCTGCCCGCCGCGGCCGAGCCGGGTGCGGGTGTGATGTGCGCGCCGGCAACGGCGACAGCGCCCAGGGCGGCCAGTGCAGTGATTGCCATGACGAGTCGTTTCATGGTGAGGATTACCCCTTTCGTATCGGTACGAGAGACTGTGACGTGCCAGAGGTCGAACTCGCCGCGACGGACCGAGACATCGAGGTCCCAGTCACCCGCGAGCGGCAGCGAAGCACCGTGCACGGCGAAGTGCCCGGGGCCGGCCGGGTGTGCTTCGAGCTTCAGCGGCCCGATCCCGGGATCCGGCAAGGTGGCCTCGACCTCAGCCTCAGCCACCTTCGCGAGCTGCCCGTTCTTCGCCAGCAGGTACAGATGGATGGTGTTGAGCCCCTTCTCGGCGGGATCGACGACGAGGTTCAGCTCGTACGGCCCGACAGGCGCCGTCCGTGCGACCGGCCCCTAGGGTGCGACGACTGCCTTCGCCGGTGGCTCCGCCACGAGCACGGCGGTAACGCCGATCGCCGCGACGAACAGCGCCACCTCCGCCCCCGCCGCCCGCAGGAAGCGGCGCTGCTCCTTGACAGAGGCAACCTGACGCTTCGAGCGCGGCACGGCGTAGCGGTTGTTGTAGGCGCCGAGCGCCAGGAGGAAGAGCACGATGGCCGCCTTTGCCAGCAGCAGCCGCCCGTAGTTCGTCTCCCAGAGCCCGCTCCACGTTCGCACCTCGAGGTAGCCGTTGACGAGGCCGCCCACGAGCAGGACGGCCACGGAGCCGACGGCGAGCACCGAGAACCTCGGCACGATGGCGGCGGCCAGCGGCCACCGGCCGGCACCTGCCAGGATCAGGGCCAGGAGCACGAAGCTGAGCCCACCGGCCCAGACCGAACCCGCGAGGACGTGCAGCATGTCCATCGCGAACGCCAGCGCTCCCGCCGTGTTGGCATGACCCGCCGCTGGGAGCGTCCACGCCAGCCCAACGGCGAACGGCAGCAGCCAGCCCGGGTGCACACGCGAGAAGGCGATGAGCGCAAGACCAGCCGCCAGGCCTGCCCGGACGAGCCAGACCTCGCCGAAGCGGGTGTCGAGGACCGCCCTGTAGACGTCCCAGCTGAGCGCGTCGCCGAGGCCGAAGCCTCCTGCGCTGGCCCCCTGGAAGACGATCCCTACGAGGGACACCGCCGCGAGCACGATCGCGAGCAGGCCCAGGACCCGGTGCAGGGTCGGCCTTACCGGTGTCTCGATGCGCCGGAAGACGCCGAAGAGAGTGACAGCGCCGCCGATACAGGCGAGCAGGAGCGCGATGCCCAGGAAGCGCGTGACCGTGAAGCCAACGCTGACCTCCCTCGGAACCTCGTCGTCCTTCAGCAGCTGGTCGATGACGCCGCTCGTGTCGCTCTTCGACTTGACCGAGAAGACGAACGCGCCGTGCAGCGGATGCGAGTCGGCCGAGACGATCCGCCAGGCGACCGTGTACGTGCCGCGGGCGAGCGGGCGGTCGTTCAGCTCGATCGCAACCGTCTGCGCATCCGGACGAGACGTCCGCCCCGAGTCGACGCGCTCCGCGTCCGAGTCGTAGACGCGTAGGGCGCCCAGACTCGCGTCCACGGGCTCGTTGAAACGCAGGAGCACGCGGTCCGGCCACGTCTCGAGGACGGTGCCGTTGCCTGGTTGTGTCTCGACGAGGACGGCGTGCGCGCCCGCCGGCGCCGCCGAGGCGAGTGCGATGAGCACTGCCGCGAAGGCGACGGCGAGCAGCTGCGCCGGCCTCTGGCGCAACTTCTCGATCGTCTTCTCCTCTCGGGTTGGCCGCGTGGAGACGCGGCCTCGGTTTCAGGAGCGAGACGAGACGGGCGGCCCGCGCACTGCTTGCGCGAAGGCAAGCGGCGAGAGCCGCGGCAGCGACAGGTCGAGGCCGGCCGACGCCAGCTCGAGCGGAGCAAGCAGCCGGCGCTCGGGGCGCCTGGAGAGCCTGGCGCCGAGAGACGACGCTGCATGGAGCAGCGCCCGGCCGGCGAGGAAGGCCACGACTGCGAACGGGATCTGGACGGCGAGGCCGACCAGGAAGACGGGCTCGAGAACGACGCTGGGCTGGAGCTCGCCGGAGGTGGCGCGCTCGATCAGCTCACGCCCGGCGAAGGCGATCGGCGGCAGTAGCGCAAACGGGGCGAACGGCAACACCGGCGCGCGACGTCCGCGGCCGCCTTCCAGCGCCCAGCCGAGCAGCGCGAGCAGCACGACCGCCCAGCAGGTGGCAATGGCGGCCGGGAGTAGGTCGAGATAGCCATGGCCGGTCTGGGCGAGCAGCGCCGCGCGCTGTCCCGGATCCTGCTCGACCAGCCAGTAGTCGACCGTGTGCGCGGCCTCGGAGCCCAGCAGGGCCAGAGGCACCAGCAGCAGCCAGGTCAGGGCGCGCCGCACGTCGCGACTCTAGCTCAGCCGCCCGCTGCCTCGGCCCGCCGCATCCCGAGCACGGCCCACAGCGAGAACACGATCAGCAGCAAGAACGCTGTGCCGAAGGCGACCGCGACGTACTCGGGCGCGCCGGAGATGAAGCCGCGACCCGCCTCGAGCAGATACGTGATCGGGTTGACCGTGGCCACGGCGTGGATCCAGCCGGAGAGCAGCGTGAGCGGGACGTACACGGGGGCGAAGAAGAGAACGAGGAACACCGGCATCTGCATCAGCGGGCCTGCCTGCAAGGAACGGAACCGAGATGCAATACCCGCCGCCCAGCCCAGCGCACACATGTTCACCAGCAGCGCGAGCGTGAACATGCCGACGACCTCGACGCCGTTTCCGAGCACGTCCATCCCGAGCAGGAGCGCCACGGCCACCAGCACCGTCGCCGTCACCGCCCAGCGCGCAATCGCCGCCATTCCGTAGCCGACGATGATCGCGCTGCGGTGCGGGGCCGCCAGCATCAGCCTGCGCGAGAAGCCGTACTCGAAGTCGCGGGCGATGCCGAATCCCGTGAACACGCCGCCGAACGCCGCCGACTGGAGCAGCACGAAGACGAACTGGAAGGCCGTGTAGCCGGCCGGGAACTCGAACCCCGGCAGGTTGGAAAGCTGGGAGAGGCCGCCCACGAACGCCGTGAAGAAGAAGAGCGGGAACGCGATCGACGGGATGAGGATGTTCGGCGTCGTCAGCGCGTTGTGCGTCGTCCGCCACGCGACGGCGAACGCAACGGAGCGGTACGCATGCCACGTGCCGCCGCTCACGTGCGCGCCATCCTCACGCGCAACGCGTGCGACGCAGCGACCGTGGAGATGACGATGAGCGCAACAACCACTGTGAACCCGAGGGAGAGCGCTTTCAGGTTCCAGCCGGTGATGATGAGGCTGCGCACGGCCTCGATGAGGTACGAGACCGGGTTGGCCGTCGCGATGGCGCGGAACCAGTCGACCTCCATGAGGTTGCGCGGCGCGTTCATCGATGACATGAACAGGAAGATGAACAAGACGGGGAAGAGCGCCTGGATCGCCTCTCCCGAGCCGGTGCGCAGTGCCATGAAGGCGCCGAGCATCCCGAAGCCTGCCGCGATCAGCGTGGCGAGCACGAGGATGACGACGATGCCGGCTACGCCCGACTCGATGTCCACGCCGAAGGCGAGCGCACACACGAGATAGAAGACGGACTGGATGAAGCCCATGACGGTCACGCCTGCGAGGTGGCCGGCGAGGAGCGCGCTGCCGCGCATCGGCGTCAGCGCCAGACGATTGAGGAAGCCGTTCTGAATGTCGCGAGCGAGGTCCGTGCCCGCGTTCATCGTCGCGAACAGCGCCCCCTGGATGAACGGCACGGCGACGGCGAAGGCCAGGAACGAGTCGGTGGGAAAGCCCGGAAGTGCTGTCGACGGCCGGAGGCCGGCCGCGTTCACGGCCACGAGCATCGTCGGAAAGAGCAGCGGCGGGAAGACGTAGGCCGGCTGGCGCAGCGTGCGGACGATGCTTCGCCGGGCGAGACTCGCTATCTGAGTCCTGTTCACGTGGCGACCGCGTCCGGCTGCTCGGAGCCGGCGCCCTCCAGCGATCGGCCTGTCTTGGCGAGGAAGACGTCGTCGAGGCTGGGCGCGTGCAGCTGGAGGTGCTCCACATGGAGATCGGCGGTGTCGAGGGCGCGGACGATGTCGGCGAGGCCGTACTCGTCGCCGGAGAGCCGCACTGCGAGCGACTTCGGCGACACCTGGCTCAGCTCACCGAACTGCTCGAGGATCCGCGCCAGCTGCGGCCGCTGCTCGGGGTCGGCGGGAATCGCCTCCACCGTCGGATGCGCGATCTCCGCCTTGAGCTCGGCAGGACTGCCCTCGGCCACGATGCGCCCGTGGTCGATGATGCCGACGCGATTGGCGAGCACGTCGGCCTCTTCCAGGTACTGCGTGGTGAGGAAGACCGTGACGCCGTCCTCCTGCGCGAGTCGTCCTACCTCGGCCCAGAGAGCCGTGCGGGACTGCGGGTCGAGGCCGGTCGTGGGCTCGTCCAGGAAGAGGATCCTCGGCCGGTGCACGAGCGCCAGCGCCAGGTCGAGCCGGCGCTTCATGCCGCCCGAGTACGTCTTGACCTTCCGCTCGGCTGCCGCTTCCAGACCGACGCGCTCCAGCAGCTCGTTCGACCGGCGCTGGCGCTCCTCCCCGGAGATGCCGTGCAGCGCCGTCTGCAGGCGCAGGTGCTCGCGGCCCGTGAGCAGCGGGTCGAGCGCGGCCTCCTGGAGGGCGGCACCGATGGCTGCCCGCACCTTGGGGCCTTGCTTGACGACGTCGAAGCCCGCTACCCGGGCACTGCCGTCAGTGGGCGGCAGCAGCGTCGTCAGCATGTGGACGGTCGTGCTCTTGCCCGCGCCGTTCGGTCCCAGGAAGCCGTAGATCTCGCCTTCGGAGACGACGAGGTCGATCCCGTCCACTGCGCGGACGTCCTTGAACTCGCGGACGAGCCGCTCCGCCTCGATGCCGTACGCCACCTTCCGACTCTAGCTACGGCCGTGTGCGGTAGCTGCGGGCCTCGGCGACGAGCTCCTCGAAGAGCCGCGGGTCCTCGCCGTCCTCGGGATGCCAGAGCACGCCGAGCGCGAACGCGTGGCCACCGGCCTCGAGCGCCTCGATCGTGCCGTCGTCGGCGCGCGCCACCACCTCGAGCCCCTCGCCCAGCCGGCCGTAGCCCTGGTGGTGGTGCGAGGAGACCTCGATCGTGTCGCCGACGACCGCGTGAAGTCGCGAGCCTTCGTCGACGGAGACGGGATGCTTGGAGAAGACACCGGGCGTCTCCTTGTGCCCTTCGTGTCCGACGAGGTCGGGCACGTGCTGCTCGAGGTCGCCGCCGAGCGCGACGTTGAGCACCTGCGAGCCGCGGCAGATGGCCAGGACGGGCATGTCGCGCTCGAGCGCTGCGGTGAGCAGGGCGATCTCGGCGCGGTCGCGCTCGGGCCGGATGTTCGTCGTCTCCGGGTGCGGCTCAGCGTCGTACAGCTCCGGGTCGAGGTCCGGCCCGCCCGTGAACACGAGCCCGTCCAGCACGTCGAGCGTCTCCTCCACGGCGTCTTCCGCCGGAGGCACGAGCAGCGGCCTGCCGCCGGCCGCTTCGACCTTCGTGACGTACGCGAGCGGGGCGAGCGCGGCGGGCACCTTCCAGACGCCCCAGCTCGCGTCCTCGGCGTACGCTGTGATGCCGATGACCGGCCGCATCCTCACCGCATTGTCGCTGATCGCCCTGCTGCTCGGGCTCGCCGCCTGCGGCGGCGAGAATGGCTCGACGACGGCGACCGAGACGACGACGACGTTCGACACGGACACCACGATCACGACGACCACCGAGACGACGCCGGAGGAGACGACGAAGCTCCGCGTCTACTTCTTCATCGACGGCAAGGTGCAGCCGGTCGCGCGCGAGGTGCCAAAGACGCAGGCCGTCGCCAAGGCGGCGTTCGACGCAATGATCGCCGGGCCGACCGCCGCTGAGTCGGACCTCGGGATGGTCAACTCGATGGAGTCCTCCCAGGCGTCGCTCGTCCTCGGGAAGAATGGCGTACTCCGAGTCTCCGGGCCGACGAGGGCTGACCGAGGCCAATCTCGCGCAGATCGTCTACACGCTGACGCAGTTCCCGACTGTCAAGCAGGTCCGGATCGCCGGCAAGCGGTATACACGTGCCGACTTCGAGGACTGGACACCGGCCATCCTCGTCGAATCGCCGCTCGCCTTCGAGACGGTCTCGAATCCGATCCGCGCCACCGGCACCGCCAACACGTTCGAGGCCAACTTCCAGTACGAGGTGGTCAACCCGGCGGGCAAGGTCGTCGACACACACTTCGTCACCGCCACCTCCGGAACGGGCACGCGCGGGACGTTCGACTTCACGACGAAGCGGTACACCGGCAAGGCCGGGCGAGGGCGCACTCGTGGTGCTCGAGTTCTCGGCGAAGGACGGCTCGCGGACGAAGGAAGTCCGCATCCCGATCCAGCTGCAGCCCTAGACGCCCTCGGCGTAGATCTTCCGGACGACGTCCTCGATGTCGGGCTCGTGGAGCTCGAGGTCACGCACGGGCGCCAGGGCCGTGACAGCGGCGGTCAGCCGGGCTGCGCTCGTCTCGTCGCGGCGGAAGGCCAGCCACTGCCGCGAGCCCTCGACGCGGATCACGCGGCGCCGTCCACGGCGAGCGGCTCCCTCGGCTCCTCGAGATCGACGACGAGCATGCGCTCGCCGCCGTAGCGCTGCTTCAGCGTGTCGAGGTCGCCGTCGTAGATGAGGCGGCCGTGGTCGATCACGAGCAGCCGCGAGCACAGCCGCTCGATGTCGTCGAGGTCGTGCGTCGTCAGCAGCACCGTCACGCCGCGCTCGGAGTTGATCTCGGTCAGGAACTCGCGCACGCGCTCCTTCGCGACGACGTCGAGGCCGATCGTCGGCTCGTCGAGGAGGACGATCTCGGGGTCGTGCAGCATCGCGGCCGTCAGCTCGCCGCGCATCCGCTGGCCGAGCGAGAGCTGGCGCACGGGCACCTGCGAGGAAGTCGTCCAGGTCGAGCAGCTCGCGGAAGCGTGCGAGGTTCGCGCGGTAGCGCTCCTCGGGCACCTTGTAGATGTGGCGCAGCAGCTCGAACGAGTCGATGAGCGGCAGGTCCCACCAGAGCTGCATGCGCTGGCCGAACATCACGCCGATGCGCCGCGCGAGCTGAATCGCGCTGCCGCGACGGCTCGAAGCCCGCCACCGAGATCCGGCCCGCGGACGGGACGAGGATGCCGGTCAGCATCTTCATCGTCGTCGACTTGCCGGCGCCGTTCGGCCCGATGTAGCCGATCATCGATCCGGCCTCGATCTCGAACGAGATGTCGTCGACGGCCCGCACGACCGTGCGCTCCCGCAGCACGCGGCCGCGCTTGCGGCGCACGACGAACTCCTTCTCGACGTGCTCGACCTCGATCTGGCTCATCCGCCCGCGCTCCGGTAGTGCCGCACGGCGAAGCGCCACACGTAGCCCGCCACGACGGCTGCCACGAGCGCGACGACCGGCGACGCGAACGGCACCCAATCGGGCAGGTCGAAGGGATCGGGCTTGTCGAGGATGTACAGCGCCGGGTAGTACGCGACGAAGGCCATCGGCAGCGCCACCGTCACCAGCCGCTGGAGCCAGCTCGCGTAGACGTCGATCGGGTACTGCGAGAGGAAGCCCCCGGCGTCCGTGACCGCGCTCACCGACTCTCTCCCCTCGACCGACCAGAAGACGATGCAGACGGCGGCGACCCAGACGGCGGCGAATATGGCCGCGCCCGCGAGCACGGCCACGAAGACCATCGCGATGCGGCCGGGCGTCCACGTGATGTCGAGCGCGACGAGCGCGTACACGAGCACCACACCAGCCTGGGCGACTCTTCCCATGCCGCGAAGATGGAAGTCGGAGGCCAGCACCTGGAGCAGCGACCTGCGCGGCCGGATCAGCACGAGGTCGAAGTTCCCGTCGCGGATCAGCTGCGGCAGGAGAGCGAGCTGGCCGACCGCCAGCCCCGTGAGAGCGAAGGCGACGCCGCTGATGCCGTAGAGCAGGGCCACCTCCTGCACCGTCCAGCCGCCGAGTTGCGGGACGTTGTGGAAGATGACGAGGATGGCGAGGAAGTCGAGGAACGTGACGAGGAAGACGCCCACGACGTCGAGCACGAACGACGTCCGGTACTGCCACTGGGCCCGGACGCGAGCCGAGACCAGCCGGGCGTAGAGCGCCAGGGACTCAGCCACCCTGCACGACCAGCTTTCGGGTTCCCCGCAGGAACGCGGCGTAGCAGGCAGAGAAGAGCACGGCCGCCCAGCCCACCTGCATCGCGAGCGTGGCGACGAGCTCGGCGCCCGTCGTGTAGCCGACGAAGACGTCGATGGGCAGTCTGGATCATGCTCGGGAACGGGGTCATGTACGCGAGCGTCTGGAGCCAGTCGGGGAAGAAGCGGATCGGGATGTACGAGACCCGAGAAGAAGGCCGAGCACGGCGATCGGCGATGCGCATGACGCCCCGGTAGTCGAGCAGCCAGAACGCCGACGAGGTTGTAGAGGAAGTGGAACGCGTAGGCGACGGTGATCGCGAGCACGACGCTGACGAGGAAGACGCCCCAGACCACCGGGTCCGATGGCGCCGTCAGGTCGAAGACGATCGCGCCGACCACCATCGGGGGCAGGCCGCGAAAGAGCGTGTGGTAGAGCGCGCGTCCGTAGTCGAACGACGAGCCCCGCCCGCAGCGGATGCACGGGCCTGATGAGGTCGGTGGCGACGTCTCCACTGCGGATCCGCTCGGCGAAGTCGTTCGAGCCGAAGACGTACACCGCGGCGATCATCGCCTGCGCCAGCCAGACGTACGTCAGCGCGTCGGCCGCGTCGTAGCCGCCGATGTCGTCGCGCGTCGTCGTACATCGCGAGCAGCACGTACGCCTGGATGAAGCCGAAGACCGAGTTCGTGAGGATCCCCGCCCACGTCGCGGCGGGGTACGCGGCATAGCGGCGGTAGCCGCGGACCGGCCAGCTCCCAGTCGAGGCGCACGCGACAGTATCGCGCGGCGACCTGTTAGCGTCGGCCGCAGTGAGGGGCGATGACGGACTGGGAGAGGCGCTTTCGCGCGCAGTCTCCTTCCTTCCCGAGTGGTCTTCTCACGCGCCGGAGCGAACGGTGTACGCGTCGAACGAGGCGGGCATCTGGCAGGTTCACGCCGTGGGACGTCACGACGGGCGACCGCCGTCAGGTCACCGATGAGCCGGTCGGCGTCATCGACGGCACGCCGACACTGGACGGCGAAGGGGTGCTCTGGTTCCAGGACGAGACCGGCTCGGAAGCCGGGCGCTGGGTCGTCCAGCCGTTCGCCGGCGGCGAGACGAGACCGTTCCTCGAGGGTATTCCCCACGGCTGGAGCGAGGGGTTGGCGCAGGCTCCCGGCGTCGTGGCTGCCGGCATCAGCGACAGCTCGGGCTTCGGTGTCTACGTCTCGCTGGACGGTGACCCGGCGCGAGAGATCTATCGGTCGCAGGAGGCGGTTAGAATCGGCAGCGCAGGCGAGGGCGGCTTCCTGCTCGGAGGCCTCTCGGGCGAAGGGGCACTCCTCTGCCTCGAACACTCGGAGCACGGCGACCTCATGCATCAGGCCTTGCGCGTGCTCGATCCGCATACCGGGGCGACGGTCAGCGAGCAGGTCGACGAGGGCATGTCCCTCGAAGCCCGCGGTTGGTCGCCGGCTCCGGGAACCCAGCTGCTCGCCATCGAGCACGAGCGCGCCGGCGACGAGCGGCCCGCGATCTGGGACCTCGCGACAGGGGAGCGCGAAGATCTCGAGCTCGACACCGAGGGTCCGGTATTCGTCTCCGACTGGTGGCCCGACGGCTCGGCTCTCCTGCTCGTCAACAGGCGTGACGGCCGTGATCGCCTCCTTCGCTACGACGTGTCGACCGGCGAGCAACAGGTGCTGTTCGACCACTCAGGCTTCATCTGGAAGGCCCGAGTCCGTCCGGACGGGAGAGTCTGGTTGCTGCACGAGTTCGGCCACCGCCGACGGCGCGTAGTCGACGATTCGGGCTCCGAAGTGCTCGCGCTCCGAGGGGACGACGCGCCCGCCGGGCAGCCGTACCAGTCCTGGCGCTTCACGAACCCGCACGGCCAGAGCGTGCATGGCTTCTACGTCACGCCCGAGAGCTCGGATGGGCAGCTCCCGATCGTGATGCTCGTCCACGGCGGCCCGACGTGGCTGGACACGGACCGCTGGCAACCCGACGTCCAAGCGCTCGTCGATCTGGGGTTCGCCGTCGCGATGGTCAATTACCGCGGGTCGACCGGGTACGGGCGGGAGTGGCGCGACAGTCTCATCGGCGACATCGGTGGCCCGGAGCTCGAGGACGTCAACGCCGGCCTACGAGATCTGATCGAGCGGGGGATAGCGGATCCAGCTCGCGCCGTCGTCGCCGGGTATTCCTGGGGCGGCTACGTGACGCTGCTCGAGCTGGGTAAGCATCCCGATCTCTGGCAGTGCGGCGTCGCCGGCGTGCCCGTCGGCGACTACGAGGCCGGCTACGAGGATCTTTCACCGCTCCTGCAGGCATACGATCGGGCGCTTCTCGGCGGCCGCGAGCCCAAGGACGTTCCCGGAGCTGATGCGCGACCGTAACGCGATCAACTTCGCCGACGATGTGCGCGCGCCCGTGCTCTTCATCATCGGCGAGAACGACAGCCGCTGCCCCATCCGGCAGGCGATGCTCTACGTCGACAAGCTCGCCGCCCGACACCACCCACACGAGGTGTATGTCTTCTCGACCGGACATGGCTCGTTCGACGTCGACGAGCGCGTTCGGCAAGTGCGAATGATTCTCGAGTTCCTGGCCCGACATGTTCCGGGCATCGAGCCACCGGCGGCCTGACGCTCAGCGGTCGAGACCACGCGACAGTATCGCGCCGCGGAGGGACAATGCTCGACATGCCAGGGACGTCGACCCGTACGCTCGAAGCAGGCTGGACCGAGCTGCAGGGCGGGGCATTGGGCACCCGCGAGGGCGCTGTTCGAGCAGGCGGTCGCCTCGGACGAGACGCCGGAGGCTCTCGAAGGGCTCAGCTGGGCTGCGTGGTGGCTCGACGATTCGGACGCCGTGTTCGATACGCGGGAGCGCGCCTACCGTCTGTACAAGGCGAAAGGCGACCGAGGCAGCGCGGCACGAATGGCGACGTGGCTCGCGGCGGACCAGCTCGACTTCCGCGGCGCCTCGGCGGTAGCGAACGGATGGCTGCGGCGCGCGCACCGGCTGCTGGACTCCGCTCGACCCGGGACCCGACCACGGCTGGCTGGCGTTTCACGAGGGATACGTCGCCTACATCGGCGGCGATGCAGACACGGCGAGCGAGCTCGGCGTTCGCGCGGCCGAGCTCGGGCGGCGATTCGACGTCACCGACCTCGAGATGCTCGGCTTGGCGCTTCACGGGTCGACGCTGGTGTCCAAGGCTCAGGTGGCGGAGGGCATGCGCTGCCTCGACGAAGCGACTGCGGCGGCTCTCGAAGGCGACGCCACGATCCCCATCTCGAGCGCCTGGGCCTGCTGTTTCCTCGTCTCCGCGTGCACGGCCGTGCTCGACTACGACCGTGCGTCCGAGTGGTGCGACCGGATCGCAGACTTCGCAGACCGGTACGGAAGCCGCTACATGCTCGCGTTCTGCAGGGCCGAGTACGGCGCAGTGCACGTCTGGCGGGGCAGCTGGTCGGACGCGGAGGCGTTGCTCGTCGCGTCGATCGAGGACTATTCCGGCTCGCGCCCGGCGTGGGTCGGGTCACCGCTGGTCGTGCTCGCGGACCTGAGACGGCGCCAGGGCATGCCGGACGAGGCAGCGCTGCTGCTGGATCAGGCGGGCACGGGCCACGAGCGCACAGCTCTGCCGAGCCGCCCTGGCGCTCGACGGTGGCGACTCGCTCCGCGCCGTCGAGCTTCTCGAGCGGCTGCAGCGTCAGCTACCGGAGCACCAGAAGCTCGGCCGCGCTCCTGTGCTGGAACTGCTCATCCGTGCGCGAATCGCGCGTGGGGATCTCGACGAAGCGGCGGCGAGCCTCAGAGCATTCCGCGAGGTCGAGCGTCTGGTCGGAACTGTCCCGCTCCTCGCCCTCGCCGAGCGCGCGGAGGGCATGCTCGCCGCGGCGCAGGGCGACCACGAAGCGGCTCGGCCGCTGCTGGAGGACGCCGTGGATCGCTTCGAGCGAAGCGGCTCCCCGTACGAGGCGGCGCGAACGAGGGTCGAGCTTGCAACGAGCCTCGTTGCGCTAGGTCGCACCGATGTAGCCGAACGCGAGGCGTCCGCCGCCGTAGATGCGCTGCTCAACCTCGGCGCAACACCCGAGGCTGAGCGGGCACGTCGTCTCGTCGCCGCGTCCAGCCGTGTCGACGACTCAGCGCTCCCTATCGTTACTCGCCGCGAGCAGGACGTGCTCCGTCTCCTCGCAGAAGGGCTCACCAATCGCCAGATCGCCGACCGCCTGGTGATCAGCGAGCACACGGTCCACCGCCATGTGACGAACATCCTGCGCAAGCTCGACCTCCCGTCGCGGACGGCCGCCGCCGTCCACGCCGCCCAGGCCGGCCTGCTCGACCCATAGCCAGAGTTGGCTACTCCTCGCCGCGGCTGAGATGGCCGCTACCGGCGAAGTCGAATCGGTCGGGCTCGACTACGTTCGGACAGATGAAGCTGGCGGCAACTGAGATGAGGTCGGCGACGCGGGCCGATTGGGCGCTCGGCGACTACCACAGGTTCGCGAAGACACTGGTCTGGGAGCTCGGTCCCGTGCTGGTGGAGGCGTGTGACGTCTCCGCCGGCCAGCGCGTGCTCGACGTTGCGACAGGCACGGGCAACGTCGCCATCCGCGCCGCGGAGACGGGCGCCCAGGTGGTGGCGTCGGACATCACGCCGGAGAACTTCGAGGCGGGTCGCCGCGAGGCCGGCGCACGAGACGTCGAGCTGGAGTGGGTAGAGGCCGACGCGGAGGCCCTGCCCTTCGCCGCTGACGAGTTCGACGTTGTCACGTCGTCGTTCGGTGCGATGTTCGCGCCGGACCATCAGGCGACGGCCGACGAGCTCCTGCGCGTGTGCCGTCCGGGAGGCACGATCGGCATGCTCAACTTCACCCCCGAGGGCCTGGCTGCCGACTTCTTCGGCCTGTTCGTGCCCTACATGCCGTCACCTCCACCGTCGGCGCTGCCACCGGTCATCTGGGGGAGCGAGGAGCACGTACGGGAGCTGTTCGGTGACGGGGTAGTGGACCTCGAGCTGACACGTGGCGAGTACGTGGAGCGGGCTGCGACCCCGCGCGACTATTGCGAGCTTCTTCAAGGAGACGTTCGGACCCGTCGTTGCTGTCTACGCCGCTCTCGAAGACGAACCCGAGCGTGCTGCGGCTCTCGACCGGGAGTTCCTGGACTTCGCAACCCGCTCGAATCGGGGCACCCGGGGCGGGCCGCCCGAGTATCACTACGAGTATCTGCTCGTCGTCGCCCGGAAACGAGCGGGCTAGCGCTCGTAGACGACTTCGCCGGCCTCGACGAGGATGCGCTCGCCGTGGCCAATGTCCAGCTCCAGACGACCGTCGCAGTTGATGCCCGTCGCGATGCCGCTCTTGCCGTCCACGGTGACCGGGCGGCCGCGGAGAAAGTCGCGTGGCCCGATCTCGACGAACACATCCACGAGGCCGCCGTGGCGCCACTCGTCGTAGATTCGCTCGAGCCGGAAGAGCATCGACCCCAGCAGCGCCGCGCGATCGAACGTCTGGCCCGTGATCGTTCGCAGCGACGCCGCGGGCGTATGTGCGTCCGAGGGGAGCTGCTCTCGCGTCTGGTTGACGTTGATGCCGACGCCGAGCGTGACGACCCCGTCTCGCAGTTCCCCGAGCACGCCGCACACCTTGCGCCGGTTGAGCATCACGTCGTTCGGCCACTTGATCTGTGCTGCGAGGCCCGTCGCGCCCTCGACCGCCTCGGCCGCGGCGATCGCACCGACGAGTGTCAGCTCAGGCGCATGGAGCTGAGCGGGCGGGTGAAGGGCGATCGAGCAGAGCAGCGCAGTGCCTGCCGGCGCCTCCCAGACCGTTCCGTAGCGCCCACGGCCTGCTGTCTGCACGTCGCAGGCGGCCACCGCGCCCTCAGGTGCGCTCTCGTCGAGCAGCAGCTGCGTCGACTCGGTCTCCTCGACATAGGTGTACGGCCGCCCGAAGCGTCCCTTGATGTGCCTGTCGACAGACTCGTATGCCAGCGAGTCGGCCATCAGGCAGCGACGGGCTCCACCCGCACCGCCGAGATCTTGTACTCGGGCGTGCCGATCAGCGGATCGCCGACGTCGTGCGTGAGCCAGTTCACCTTCGCCCCTTCGAAGTGGAGCGCCATCCAGACGAGCCCCGGGTAGACGCGGTCGGAGATGGCGACGCGCGCCTCGAGCGACCCGCGTCGCGACGAGATCCGCGCGAGGTCGCCCTCTGCCAGCCCGAGGTTCGACGCGTCCTCGGCCGAGATCTCGAAGAACGGCTCCTCCTGCTTGTCGGTGATGCCCGATTCGCGCATCGTCATCGTCGCCGAGTTGTAGTGGTAGAGCGTGCGGCCCGTGTTGAGGATGAGCGGGTACTCCGAGTCGGGTTGCTCGATCGGCGGCTGATACTCGACGGGGAAGAACTTCCCGCGGCCGCCCGGACGCGCAGGACGCGGCGCGTGGAGATACGGCGAGCCCGGGTGGCCGAGCTCGGGCGCCGGCCATTGCATGCCCTGCTCCTCGAGCCGGTCGTAGCGGATGCCGTACCACGCCGGCGCGAGGTCTGCCATCTCGTTCCAGACCGACTCCGCGTCCGGGTAGTCCGGCCAGTTGGCGCCCAGCGCGCGGGCGAGGTCGATGACGATGTCGCGGTCGACGCGAGCGTTGCCCGGGCACGGCAACGCCAGCTCGCACGCGGTTGACCCGCCGCTCGGTGTTCGTGAACGTGCCGTCCTTCTCCGCGAAGCTCGACGCGGGGAAGACGACGTCGGCGTACTTCATCGTCATGTCGTTGAGGAAGATGTCCTGCGAGACGATGAACTCGAGGCCGGCGATCCCCTCTTCGACGTGGTGGGCGTTCGGCTCCGTCTGCATCGGGTTCTCACCGATGAGGTAGAGCGCCTGGATCCGGTTGTCGTGGCAGGCCGCCATGATCTGGTCGAGCCGGTAGCCGGGCGTCTCGGGCACTTCCACGCCCCACGCCTCCGAGAACTTCTTGCGCACCTCGGGCTCGTCTACCGGCTGGTAGCCGTGGAGGTACGAGGGGTTCGCGCCCGAGTCGTTCAGCCCCTGGACGTTGTTCTGCCCACGGAGCGCGTTGAGCCCTGTCGACTCGTAGCCGAGGTGCCCCGTCATCAGCACGAGGTTGGAGAGCGACCAGATGTTGTCGACGCCGCACGCGTGCTCGGTGATGCCGAGGGTGTAGAAGATCGCCGCGTGCCGCTCGGTCGCGTACTCGCGGGCCGTGGCCCGGATGTCCTCCGCAGCGACGCCCGTGACCTGCTCGGCCTCTTCGGGCGTGTAGCGGGAGACGACCTCGCGCAGCGCGTCGAAGTCGTCCGTGAACTCGCGGATGTACTCCTCGTTCTCGAGCCCCTCCTCGAGGATCACGTTCATCATCGCGTTGATCAGCCAGACGTCCGAGCCCGGGCGCAGCTGCAGGTGACGCTTGGCGATCTTCGTCAGCCAGATCTTCCGCGGGTCGGCCACGACGAGCGTCGCGCCGTTCCGCACGGCCTTCTTCATGCGCAGCGCCAGCACGGGGTGCGCCTCGGTCGTGTTCGAGCCGATCACGAGCAGGAAGCGCGCGTTCTCGATCTCCGGGATGGAGTTGGTGCTCGCCCCTCTGCCTAACGACCTGACCAGGCCGTAAAGGGTCGGAGCGTGTCAGGTGGCTTCGCAGGAGTGGACGGAGTTCGTGTGCAACGCCGTCCGCGCGAGCTTCTGGATGAGGTAGTTCTCCTCGTTCGTCAGCCTCGCCGACGCGAGCACGCCCACGGACTGCGTGCCGTGCTTCTTCATCGCGCCGCGTAGCCCCGCGGCGGCGGTCGCGAGTGCCGTGTCCCAGTCGGTCGGGTGCAGTTCGCCGTCCTCGCCGCGCACGAGCGGCTCCGTCAGCCGGTCGGGGTGGTGGACGAAGTTGAAGGCGAAGCGGCCCTTGACGCAGAGATTGCCCTCGTTCGGGAGGTACTCCGGCTCCGACGTCACCTTGACGATGCGCTTCGTCTTGGGGTCGACGTTGAGGTCGATCTGGCAGCCGACGCCGCAGAACGTGCACGTCGTCTTCGTCTTCTCGAGCGCCTGCTCGTGGCCGAGCGGAGCGCCGGTCGTGAACTTCTCGTAGATGGCGCCGGTCGGGCAGACGGAGAGGCAGCCTCCGCAGAGCTCGCACTCGGTGTCGAGCCACGAGTCACCGTGAGTTGGGACGATCCGCGCCTCGGCGCCGCGCCCTTCGAACGTCAGCGCCGAGCACATCATCACTTCCTGCGTGTAGCGCACGCAGCGGTTGCAGAGGATGCACGCGCCGGGGTCGTAGCCCATGTACGCGTTGCGGTCCTCGTACGGCTTGCGCTCGGCGTCGGGCAGGACGAACGGCGCCGTGGCGCCGAGCTCCTGCGCGAGGTCGGTGAGCTCGTTCGGCCGGCCGCCGGGGTTCGCGTTCAGGTGCTCGACGAGCAGCATCTCCGTGAGCGTGCGGCGCATGGCGCCCGTCTCGCCGTTCGTGGAGATGGCCATGCCCTCGCGGACACGCTCGGCGCAGGCCGGCACCGGCCTCGGCGCTCCCTCCACCTCGACGAGGCACATGCGGCAGCCGCCGTAGGGGTCGAGCTTGTCGTCGTGGCAGAGCGTCGGGATGAAGACGCCGTGACGCGCCGCCGCATGGACGAGCAGCTCGCCTTCGGGCGCGGACACCGGCTTGCCGTCGAGCGTGAACTCGATCATCGCCGCTTCATCGTATCCCGGTACTCCGGCGATGGAATGATCCACGAAATGCTCTCCAGCCTCGAGATCGCCCAGGCCGCGAAGCTGCGGCCGATCGCAGACATCGCGGCCGAGATCGGCCTCGAGCCGGACGAGGTCGAGCTCTATGGCAACTACAAGGCGAAGGTCGGACTGTCCGTGCTCGACCGGCTGGCCGCGAAGCCCGACGCGAAGCTCGTCTGCGTGACGGCGATCACACCCACGAAGGCGGGCGAGGGCAAGACCACGACGTCGGTCTCGCTGACGCAGGGTCTCGGCAAGATCGGCAAGCGACCGGTGCTCTGCCTGCGCGAGGCGTCGCTCGGCCCGGTCTTCGGGATCAAGGGCGGCGCGGCGGGCGGCGGCTACGCGCAGGTCGTGCCGATGGAGGACCTCAACCTCCACTTCACCGGCGACATCCACGCCATCGGTGCGGCGAACAACCTGCTCGCCGCGATGCTCGAGGCGAGCATCCTCCACCTCAACCCGCTCCGCATCGACCCGCTACGGGTCGCCTGGCGTCGCTGCATGGACATGAACGACCGCGCGCTCCGCGAGATCGTGATCGGGCTCGGCGGCCGCGCGAACGGCTACGTGCGCGAGACGGGCTTCGACATCACGGCCGCTTCGGAGGTGATGGCGATCGCCGCCGTCGCGCGCGACCTCCAGGACCTCCGTCGGCGCCTCGGGGCGATCACCGCCGCGTACGACTGGAACGGGCAGCCCGTGACCGCCGAGCAACTGCACGCAGCCGGAGCGATGGCCGTGCTGCTCAAGGACGCGATCAAGCCGAACCTCGTACAGACGCTCGAGGGCCAGCCGGCGTTCGTCCATTGCGGCCCGTTCGCCAACATCGCGCACGGCAACAACTCGCTCGTCGCCGACCTCGTCGCGCTCAAGCTCGGCGATTACGTCGTCACGGAGAGTGGCTTCGGCTCGGACATGGGCATGGAGAAGTTCCTCGACATCGTGTGCCGCGCCGGCGGCATTCGCCCGAGCGCCGTCGTGCTCGTCGCGACCGTCCGCGCACTCGAGCATCACGGCGGGGAGCCCGACGGAGGCATCCCCGCGATCGAGCGCGGAGCGGCGAACCTCGCGCGCCATCTCGGCATCGTCGAGGAGTTCGGGCTGAAGGCCGTCGTCGCCGTCAACCGCTTCCCCGGCGATACGGACGAGGAGCTGGAGACCGTGCGTCGCCTCGCGCTGGAGCACGGCGCGCACGCCGCCGAGCTCAACGAGGCCTTCGAGCAAGGTGGCGACGGGGCGGCGGCGCTCGCCGAGGCCGTCGTCGACGCCGCCGAGCAACCGTCGCACTTCGACTACCTCTATCCCGACGACGCGCCGATCGCGGAGAAGATCGAGGCGATCGCGAAGCGGGCGTACCGCGCCGACGGCGTCTACTTCCTCGCCGCGGCCGAGAACGACATCAAACGCTTCACCGAGCAGGGCCTCGGCAAGGTGCCGATCTGCATGGCGAAGACACATCTCTCGCTCTCGCACGACCCGACGCTCCTCAACGCTCCGACCGGATTCACCGTGCCGGTGCGGGCCGTGCGGGCGTACACCGGCGCCGGCTGGCTCGTCGCGCTCTGCGGTGACATGCAGACGATGCCGGGGCTCTCGGCGACGCCGGCCGCGTTCAACGTCGACATCGACGCCGAGGGCCGTACGGTGGGACTCTTCTGATGCCTGCCGAGCCGGTCCGCTGGGGGATCATCTCGACGGCCAACATCAACAAGCACGTCATTCCCGCCGCGCACGCTTCTGACAAGGCCGAGCTGATCGCCGTCGCCAGCCGCGACCAGGCACGAGCCGACGCGTACGCGCGAGAGTGGGAGATCGAGCGGGCCTACGGCTCGTACGAGGCGCTGCTCGAGGATCCGGACGTCGAGGCCGTCTACATCTCGCTTCCCAACTCGATGCACGTCGAGTGGTCGATCCGATCCGTCGAAGCCGGCAAGCACGTGCTCTGCGAGAAGCCGTTCGACCGGCGGCCCGAGGAGGTCGAGCGCGCCTTCGATGCGGCCGACAGGGCCGAACGACTGCTGATGGAGGCGTTCATGTACCGCCACAACCCGCAGACCCAGTCAGCTGGCGGCGCTCGTTCGCGGCGGCGCGATCGGTGAGCCGCGCGTGATCCGGTCGACGTTCAGCTTCTCGATCTACGACCCGGAGAACATCAGGCTGCGCAGCCGACGTGGACGGCGGCAGCCTGATGGACGTCGGTTGCTACTGCGTGAGCGGCTCGCGCCTGCTCGCCGGCGAGCCGACGGCCGTCCACGGCGAGGCGTACGTCGGGCCCGACCGGAACCGACTGGGTCTTCGCAGGGTCGAGCTGCGCTTCCCGGACGACGTCATCGCACTCTTCGACTGCGGCACCTGCTCTGCCGTTACGGGACGAGCTGGAGGCGATCGGCACGGAAGGATCGCTCTTCCTCGACGACCCGTGGCACTGCCGCACGCCGGTCATCGAGCTGCGGAGAGGAGACGAGGTGGAGCGGATCGAGCTCGAGCCCGTCGACTCCTACAGGCTCCAGCTCGAGAACCTGAGCGATGCGATCCGCGGCAGACGCTCTGCAGCTGCTGGGGCGGGAGGACGCGGTTGCGCAAGCGCGGGTGATCGACGCCCTCTTCCGCTCCTCGGAAACGGGCGAACGCGCGCTCGTTGGCTGAGCTCGCCGACCCTCGGACGAATCAGTGTTTTCCCCGATACGGTGCGCCTCGGCGTGGACGAGGATTACCCCAGAACGGTGCTGCCTCGGCGCCGACGCAGCTTCTGAGCCGTCGCGCGAGCCCTGGCGCCGTTCCGCCAGAAGTTCGCCTCGAAAGGAGGTGCAGACAGAATGGCGACGATTACCAAGAGCATTGTGATCGAGGCTCCCGTAACGCAGGTCTTCTCGTACCTCGACGAGCCGGTGAACCTTCCCGAGATCTGGCCGAGCATGGTCGAGGTCGTCGACGTGGCGACGCTGCCCACGGGTGGCCACCGCTTCCACTGGATCTACAAGATGGCCGGCATGCGCTTCGAGGGTGACGCCGAGACGGTCGAGTTCGACCTGGACCGGCACATCCTGCGCAAGAGCACTGGCCCGTTTCCGAGCACGTTCGAGTACACGTTCACGCCCGAGAACGGGCGGACGAAGCTCGACCTGAAGGCGGTCTACGACCCGCCAAAGGCCCTGTTCGGCAAGTTCACAGAGCCCTTCATCCTCAAGCTCAACGAGCGTGAGGCGGAGACGGTCCTGGCCAACCTGAAGGATCGCCTGGAGACCTAGTCGTTCTCCACGGAGTCGCCTGACAGAGGGGCCCTCGCGGCCCCTCTGTCTCGAGCGGGTGACGTGGGGCCTGCTCTAGGATCGGTGCCGTGCAAGTTCGCGCGGCCCTGCTGGAGGAGTTCGGACAGCCGCTCGTCGTCCAGGACGTCGAGCTGGCCGAGCCCGAGGCCGGCGAGGTGCTCGTGCGGCTCGTCGCCTGCGGCGTCTGCCATACCGACCTCTACACCGCATCCGGGGCCGATCCCTAGCGGCTACGTGCCCTGCGTGCTCGGCCACGAAGGCGCCGGCGTCGTGGAGCGCGTGGGCAACGGCGTCACGCTTGTCACTCCCGGCGACCATGTCGTCACGCTGTTCGCCCCGGAGTGCGGCGAGTGCATCCACTGCCGGAGCGAGCGCACGAACCGCTGCGTCGCCATTCGCGACCAGCAAGGGCTGGGCTTCCTCCCCGACGGGACGACGAGGTTCAGCCGGAGCGGCGATCCGCTGAAGCACTTCATGGGCACTTCCACGTTCGCCGAGTACACCGTGATGCCCGAGATCGCGCTGGCCAAGGTCAGCCCGGAGGCTCCACTGGAGGGCTGCGCGCCGTTCGCATGCGGCCTGTCGACAGGAATCGGCGCCGCTCTGTTCACGGCGCGGGTAGAGCCCGGATCCGTCTGCGCCGTCTTCGGCTGCGGGCTCGTCGGCCTGGGAGCCGTCATCGGCTGCCGCCTCGCGGGCGCCGAGCGCATCATCGCCGTCGACCTGTCCGAGGAGAGGCTCGCGGAAGCGCGCCGTCACGGCGCCACGGACACTCGACTGGCCGCGAGCGACACGGTCGACTGGATCCGCTCGGAGACAGGCGGCTTCGGCGCCGACTACACGTTCGAGGCGACCGGGAACGTCGCCGTCATGGAGCAGGCCGTGGAGGCGGCGCGTGAGGCATGGGGTCTCGCGACGATGTGCGGCGTGGCCGGCAAGGGCGAGACGCTCGACGTCGTTCCGCGACTGCTCATCACCGGCCGCCGCGTGACGGGATCATCGTTCGGCGGCGTGAAGGGACGGACGCACGTGCCGCAGCTCGTCGACCGCTGGCTCGCCGGCGAGATCGACGTCGAGTCGCTGATCTCGCACCGCCTCACGCTCGACGACGTGAACCGCGGCTTCGAGCTGATGGAGGCCCAGGACGGCATTCGCAGCGTGATCGCGTTCGCGTAGCATCGGTGACATGGCTGCTGCGTCCTCAACCCTGACGGTCGGCGGCAGCGACTACGAGATCTTCCGGCTGGACTCGCTGCAGGCCAGCGCACGACGTGGCGCGCCTCCCGTTCACGCTGCGCATCCTGCTGGAGAACGCACTGCGCACCGGCACGGAGGCCGACGTCGAGGCGGTGGCCGGCTGGATCGCGACCGACGAGCCCTCACGTGAGCTGAGCTTCACGCCCGCGCGCGTCCTCCACCAGGACTTCACGGGCGTGCCCGCGGTGGTCGACCTCGTCGCCATGCGCGACGCGATGCGCGACCTCGGCGGCGACCCCGTGCGCATCGACCCCGAGCTGCCGTCGAACCTCGTCATCGACCACTCGGTGCAGGTCGACGCCTTTGCGTCGCGCGGCGCGATGGCGCGAAACACCGAGCTGGAGTTCGAGCGCAACCGCGAGCGCTACGCGTTCCTGCGCTTCGGACAACAAGCCTTCGACGGTCTGACGGTGGTCCCACCGGCCACCGGCATCGTCCACCAGGTCAACCTCGAGTTCCTCGCCCGGGTCGTCCAGGACCGGAACGGACAGGCCTTCCCGGACACGCTGCTCGGCACCGACTCGCACACGACGATGGTCAACGGGCTCGGCGTGCTCGGCTGGGGCGTCGGCGGCATCGAAGCCGAGGCGGCGATGCTCGGCGAGGCCGTGTCGATGCTCGTGCCGCAGGTGGTCGGCTTCCGGCTGACGGGCAAGCTGCCGGACGGCTCCACGGCCACCGACCTCGTGCTCACGGTGACGCAGATCCTTCGCGAGACGGGCGTGGTCGGGAAGTTCGTCGAGTACTTCGGCGCAGGCCTCGAGGGCCTGCCCGTCGCCGACCGCGCCACGCTCGGGAACATGTCGCCCGAGTACGGCGCCACGTGCGGTTTCTTCCCCGTCGACGAGGAGACGCTGATCTACCTGCGGCTGACGGGCCGCGCGGAGGAGCACGTCGCGCTGGTCGAGGCCTACTGCAAGGAGAACATGCTCTGGCACGACCCGGCCGACGGCGAGCCCACGTACTCCCAGATCGTGGAGCTCGACCTCGGCACGGTCGAGCCGAGCCTCGCCGGCCCGCGGCGGCCGCAAGACCGCGTGCCGTTGCGCGACGCGAAGGAGTCGTTCCTCGCGGCCCTGTCCAGCTTCGGCATCGACTACGGCACAGCCGGGGACGCGGCCGCAGCCGAGAGCTTCCCTGCCAGCGACCCCGTCGCCGCGTCCGCGCCGGGCCACGAGGAGTCGCAGGCGACGGCCACCGTGTCCGTGCCCAGCGCGGGTGAGCGCTCGCAGGCGGTCTGGTGCGAGCTCGACGGAGAGCGTTTTCCGCTCGACCACGGCGCCGTCGTGATCGCCGCCATCACGAGCTGCACGAACACGTCGAACCCGCAGGTGATGGTGGCCGCCGGCCTGCTTGCGAAGAAGGCTGTGGAGCGAGGCCTGCAACGACAGCCGTGGGTGAAGTCGAGCCTCGCACCTGGATCGAAGGTCGTCACGCAGTACCTCGACGCGGCGGGGCTCTCAGCCCATCTCGACAATCTCGGTTTCCAGACCGTCGGCTACGGGTGCACGACGTGCATCGGCAACTCGGGCCCGTTGCCGGACGAGATCTCACGGGCCATCGGCGAGGGCGACCTGGCCGTCGTCGCGGTCCTGTCCGGCAACCGGAACTTCGAGGCGCGCATCCATCCCGAGGTCAAGGCGAACTACCTCGCGTCGCCGCCGCTCGTCGTCGCCTACGCGCTGGCGGGCCGCATGGACGTCGACCTCGTCGACGAGCCGCTCGGCACCGGCAGCGACGGCGAGGACGTGTATCTCGCGGACATCTGGCCCACCCCGCAGGAGATACAGAGCGTGATCGCTCAGGCGCTGCGACGCGAGATGTTCGAGCAGACGTACGCCGACGTGTACACGGGCGACGACCGCTGGCGCGCACTCGACATCCCCTCCGGCCACCTGTACGAGTGGGATCCGTCATCGACGTACATCCGCCGCCCGCCGTACTTCGACGGCATGGGCCGCGTGCCGGATGCCGTCGAGGACATCGCGGACGCACGGTGCCTCGTCATGGTCGGCGACTCCGTGACGACAGACCACATCTCGCCCGCCGGCGCCATCAAGCCGGACAGCCCGGCCGGCCGCTACCTCGTCGAGCACGGCATCGAGCGCAAGGACTTCAACTCCTACGGCTCCCGCCGCGGCAACCACGAGGTGATGATCCGCGGCACGTTCGCCAACGTCCGGCTGCGCAACCTGCTCGTCCCGGGCTCGGAGGGGACGTGGACGGTGCATTTGCCGTCGGGTGACGAGACGACGATCTTCGAGGCGGCCGAGCGCTATCGCGAGGAGGGCGTCCCGCTCGTCGTCATCGCCGGCAAGGAGTACGGCTCGGGATCGTCACGCGACTGGGCGGCGAAGGGCCCGGCGCTGCTCGGCGTGCGGGCCGTGCTCGCCGAGAGCTACGAGCGCATCCATCGCTCCAACCTCTTGATGATGGGCGTGCTGCCGCTGCAGTTCATGGACGGCGAGGGGCGAGAGGCACTCGGGCTGACCGGCCGCGAGCTCTTCTCGGTCGAGGGCGTCGAGGACGGCGAAGCTCACGAGGTTACGGTGCGGGCTGACGACCGTGAGTTGCGTGCGCGCGTTCGACTCGACACGCCCCGCGAGCGCGAGTACTACCGCCACGGCGGCATCCTCCGCTTCGTGTTGCGCCGGCTGCTCACAGCTTGATGTACGGGCCGCCGGATGACACGATCATCTCGGCACACGACCGTGCGCCGCATCCAGCGACAGAAGGGACTCCGATGAAGAGATTCGCTCTCGTGATTGCGGTCGCCATAGCTACGGTCATCTCCGTCTGGGTCTTGACTGCCGGGGCCGTCACCAAGAAGCCGCTCGTCGCCGTTCAGGTGGACGCGTTTAGCGTCTTTCCGGCGACGCAAGGTGCACCTGTGGGCAAGGTCAAGTTCGTGGTCACGAACACGGGCACGATCGACCACGAGTTCGTCGTGTTGAAGACGGCCAGGCCGGCCGGCAATCTGATCAAGGGCAAGGAGGCAAACGAGTCCGGCGCCGTCGGTGAGATCGACCCGGTGCCTGCTGGACAGGCACGGACGCTGACGATCACGATGAAGCGGGGCCACTACTCGCTGATCTGCAATCTGCCAGGCCACTACCTGGCCGGTCAGTTCGCCGACTTCTACGTGCGCTGAGCCTGCGACGGTGCGTGGGCCGATGTACGGGCCCACGCACCCGCTGTGTCCGGCGCAGACTGAACAACCCGCAGCCCGTCTGTGGCTTTCTCCGGATGTCGGGAATTGCCCAAGAAGGCACCATGTGAATGTGAAGGTGTTGCTCGTCGAAGATGAGGACGCGATCGCCGAGCCGCTCGCCGAAGGGCTCCGGCGTGAAGGATTCGATGTCGAGCGCGCGGCCACTGGACACGCGGCGCTGGCGGCTCGCGAGCCCGACCTCGTCCTGCTCGACATCCGCCTGCCCGACGTGGACGGCCTGACGGTGTGCCGGCAGCTCCGTGCCCGCTCGGGCGTCCCCATCATCATGATCACCGCCAAGGGCGAGGAGATCGACAAGGTCGTTGGGCTCGAGATGGGTGCCGACGACTATCTCACCAAGCCGTTCGGGTTCCGCGAGCTGCTCGCGCGGATTCGGGCTGTGACACGGCGGTCGTCGGAAGCGCACCAGCCGTCCGTCCTCACGGTGGGCGAGCTCGCCGTCGATGTGCCTGCAAGGACGGTCACCCTCGGCGAGCGGGAGCTCGAACTGACGCCGAAGGAGTTCGACCTGCTCGCCCTGCTGGCCCGGAACCACGGAGCCGTGGTCTCGAAGCAGCAAATCCTCGAACAGGTCTGGCAAACGACGTGGTACGGCAGCGCGAAGACGATCGACGTCCACGTCGCTGCGCTGCGCCGCAAGCTCGGCGATCCGGCCTGGATCGAGACGGTGCGCGGAGTTGGCCTCCGTCTCCGCGTCCCGGCGTGAGACGGAGGCTGCTCGCCACATACCTCGCACTCGCGCTCGCCGTGCTCGCAGCGCTCGAGATTCCTCTCGGCATCACGTACGCGCGTAACCAGAAGACCGATCTCGAGAACCGCATCAGGCTCGATGCGCTCACGATCGCGACACTGGCCGAAGACGGGCTCGAGCGCAACGTCGCCACACCATCGCCAGCCCTCACGTCTACGGCGACCACGTATGCAAAGAGCCCGGGCGGACGGGTCCTGGTCGTGAACGACAGGGGTGTCACCCTCCTCGATACGGGGTCGCGCCGGGGTCGAACGTTTGCGTCGCGGCCCGAGGTCGCGTCGGCGCTCCGCGGCCTCACGACGTCGGGCACACGGCACTCGAGCACGCTCGCAGCGGATCTCATGTACGTCGCCGTCCCCGTCGCCTCGAGCGGCAAGGTGCACGGCGCGGTCCGCGTGACGTATCCGACTTCCGCCCTCGACCGTCGCGTCCGTCGCTACTGGCTCGTGCTCGCAGCCATCGCGGGTGTCGTGCTCGCCGTTGCGGCTGTGGTCGGCCTGCGGCTCTCGCGCACGGTCACGGCGCCGCTGGCAGAGCTCGAGGAAGCCACGAACGCCGCGGGCGAAGGTGACTTGTCGGCGCGCGCTCCGGTCGACGCGGGTCCGCCGGAGATCCGCGCCCTCGCCGCACGCTTCAACGAGATGGTCGCCCGGCTGGAGGTGTTGCTCCGATCGCAGCAGGAGTTCGTGGCCGACGCCTCGCATCAGCTTCGCACACCGTTGACGGCGCTCCAGCTACGGCTCGAAAACCTCGCGCGCGACGTCAGGCCCGAGGGCGCGGGGCAGCTCGAGGGCGCTCTCGCTGAGGTGACGCGTCTTGGCGCGCTCGTGGACGGTCTGCTGTCGCTCGCCCGCGCCGACGCAACTGAAGCGAGCCCGGCCAGCGTCGACCTGAACGAGGTGGTGAGGGGCAGGTTCGCGGCCTGGGCAGCTCGTGCGGAGGCCATCGACGTCGCCCTCCAGCTCGACGTCCCTGTCGGTCTGCGCGCCGCCGCCACGCCCGGCTCGCTCGACCAGGTGCTCGACAACCTGCTCGCGAACGCCCTGGTGGCCTCGCCGCAGGGGGGCCGGGTCAGCGTCCGGGCGACCCGCGTCGAGACGTTTGTGGAGCTGCACGTCGCCGACGAGGGGCCGGGTCTGACGCAAGAGCAGCGAGCCCGCGCCTTCGACCGCTTCTGGCGCGGTAGGCGGACGTCGCCGGGAACGGGACTGGGCCTGGCTATCGCCCACCGACTCGTGACGGCGGACGGCGGCGAGCTCGAGCTTCGTGACGCGCCCGGCGGCGGCCTGGACGCTGTCATTCGACTTCGGGCTTCTTAACCGACCCCGGCCAAATCTCTGCCTTCCGTTGGCCCTGGGTTAACCCGGGCGGGCCTAGCCTCACAGCAGATATCGGCAAGGAGGAGACCATGGCTCGTCGACACACATTCGTTGTTGCCGCTCTGCTGGCGCTTTCGGCGGTGGCCGGAAGCCTCGGGCTGGCGCGCACGCTGGAGCTCGGTGCTGCCTCGGCGGGTGCGAACGACGCCCAGGTCGCCGCACAGGAGCGGCGGCTAAACGCTTTCGAAGCCTCGCTGCGCCGACAGCTCGCGAGCAGCCCTGCCGTACCGGTGTCGCCCCACGCAGCGCAGCCCCGTGTCCAGCACATCAGATATGTCCGCCCCAGCCCCATCGTGGTCTCGAGAAGCGCCGCGGGCTACGAAGCGGACGACGAGGGCGAGCACGATGGCGGTGAAGCCTTCGAGCACCAAGGCGGAGAGGACGATGACTAACCACACCGGCCGCCTGTACGCGCTCGCCGCGTCGCTGGCCGCGTTCTTCATCCTCTGGGCAGCGATCGCGGCCCATCCTTGGAAACCAGCGGCCAGCGACCCGAGGCTCGCCGCCCTCGCGCAGCGAGAACAGCTTCTGCGCCGGGACGCGAGGACTCGTCCGGCAGATCGTGCAGCAGCGCTCGAGTGCAGCTGCAGCTCGAGCGAAGGCCCGCTCTGCCGCCGCAGCCGCTCCGCCAGCAGTGCGTGTTGTGACTCTCCCCCCGCTCGTGGTCACGCGGACGTCGTGATGGAGCGCCGCGCGTTCCGTGCGATGGGCACCGACGTCGAGCTGCTGCTCGACGCGCCGCCGAGCGCGGAAACCTTCCTTGCCCTCGCCGGCGCGGAGCAGGAGATGTCGAGGCTCGAAGGCCTCTTGTCCCGCTTTCAAGACGACTCCGAGCTCTCCGCGCTCAACCGAGCGGGCAGCCTGCGCGCCGGTCCCGAGCTCGTGGAGGTGACACAGCTCGCCGTGGACGCCAGGCTGCACACGAAAGGACGGTTCGACCCGACGGTGTACGACGCGCTCGTGGCAGCCGGCTACGACCGCTCCTTCGAGCAGCTGCAGGGTCGGGTCGCGGTGACGACTGCCCCTCCCCGCTGCGGGGGCCGGATTGCGGTCGATCCGCGGACGGGGCTGATCGAGCTCGAGCCTGGATTTCGGCTCGACCTCGGCGGCATCGCGAAGGGCTACGCCGTCGACCGGCTCTGCGACACGCTCTCCGCCTGCGGCCCGTGTCTCGTCGACGCCGGCGGCGACATTGCCGTGCGCGGTGGCAGCTGGCCCGTAGGCGTGGAGACGGCCGACGACATGCTCACGCTCGAGCTGTCGCGCGGCGCCCTGGCCACATCGGGAATCGACCGACGCCGCTGGTCGAGTGACGCAGGGTCCGCACACCACGTCATCGATCCGGCTACCGGACGGCCCGCGGATCGAGACCTTGTGCGCGTGACGGTCTTTGCCGACAGTGCAGCCGAGGCCGAGGTAGCGGCGAAGTCGCTCTACCTCGCAGGTGCCATGCAGGCGGCCCGAGAAGCAGATGAGCTCGGTACGCCGGCGGTGCTTGTGACCAAAGACGGCCAGACGGTGCTCGCAGGAGGGCTCTCTTGAAGACGGATCCGACGTTCTGGTTGCTGGCCCGTGCATCCGGCTTCACTGCGTACCTGCTGCTCACGGCATCGGTCCTCGCCGGGCTCGTGCTGAAGTCGCGGCCGTTTCGGGCGCTGAAGCCGGCGGCAGTTACGGACATCCACCGCTTTCTCGCACTGCTCGGGCTGGTCGCAATCGCGCTTCACGGGTTGTCCCTCGTCGCCGACCGCACGGTGAGCATGCCGATCGCGGGCCTGCTGGTACCAGGCCTCTCTCCGTACCGCCCGCTGGCCGTCGGCATCGGTGTGCTCACGACCGAGCTGATGCTCGCCGTCTACGCCTCGTTCTCACTACGCAAGCACATCGGCGCCAAGAACTGGCGCCGGCTGCACTGGACGACCTACGCGATCTTCGCCGGAGCCACGGTCCACGGCGTGACGGCCGGGACGGACACAGCGCATCCCTGGGCGCTCGGGGTGTATCTCGCCGCAGTCGGCGGCGTCACCTTCGGCATCGCCTGGCGCACCCTCGCTCCACCCATACCCCAACCAACGAGGAGGACAGCATGACCCTGTATCGCATCGAGATCGACCGCTCGAGCTGCGTCGGCTATGGCGGCTGTGTCCGCGAGGCACCGGACGTGTTCTGGATCGAGGACGGCCTCGCGTACGCCGAGGCGTCGACCGGCGACGCCAGCGTGCTGGAGGCGGCGGAGCTCTGCCCCCTCAGCGCGATCACGGTAGTTCCGATGGAGAGCGACGCGCTCGCCGCGTAACCTTGGCAAGCGTGATCCGGATCGCACTGGTCCTGGCCGTCGTCGTCGCGGCAGCGATCGCGGCGAACGTCGCGTTGCTCTCGGTCGCTGCGGGTAGTCACGAGCGTGTGGGACAGCTGAGCCCGGTGCTTGCCGGTTCGCCGACGAGCACGCCTCCCGTGGCGAGCCCGTCCGCTTCGCGCCCTGGCAACTCGACCGTCCCCGCTCGCGGGGACGAGGAAGCGGAAGTCGACGCCGACGACTAGCGCCGGCCGTTCTCGTTTTCCCAGGTGACGTCCGACCGCACGGCGACGACGCCGGGGACCCGTCTGACGAAGTCCGGCAGCATCTCGGCCGTCGTACGGTTCTCGACCTCGCCCGTCAGCGTGACGATGCCCTCGCTGACGACGACGTTCACGTTCCCCGGAGTGATCCAGAGCGCGTTCAACAGCACGCCCTCGCGAATATCCTCGGCCAGTTCTTCGTCGGTGCGGACGAAGGCCGGACGAGGTCGGCTCGGGTGACGATGCCGAGCAGCGTGCCGTCTGCGTTCACCACTGGCAGCCGATTCACGCCTTGATCGACCATCACTCCCGCAGCCTCGGCGACCGGGCGATCAGGTCCAATGGTCAGCGCCGGAGACGTCATCGCCGCGTCGGCGGTACGCGCCTCGAGCTTCAGCTCGGCCGTCGCTCGGTCGTCGAGAAGAACTCCGAACAGGCCGCGACGCTCGGCCTTGCGACCGCGTTCCTTGACAAGGATGTCGCCCTCGGAGACGACGCCGACGACGCGACCCTCGTCCACGACTGGCAGTCCTGAGATGCGCCGCTCTGTGAGCAGCGCGGCGACATCGCGCAGCGGCGTCTCCTTGCCGACGGTCACCACATCCACCGTCATGACATCGGCGACTTTCATCGCGTCACGCTCCTTTCCCTCGCGGACGCACCGTCCCAGTCTGCGGCGAACCGTGCAAGGTCGAGCGTCGAGAGCACTCCGACGGGCAGCCCGGTGGCCGGCTCGACAACGACGAGATGGGCCGACCCGTGCTCTGTCATGAGCTGCGCGGCACGGTCGAGGGTCTCGTCGGAGGGGACGGTGACGACGGGGCTGGCGGCGATCTGGCCGGCAGCACGGTCGTCGAGCGCCCCTTCGCTCAGGCCCGCTGCAAGATCGAGATCGGAGACGACGCCCCAGAACGGCTGGCCGTCGGCCTCCTCGCGTTCGTCGAACACCACGACGCAGTGCACGCTGTAGGCGGCCATCATCCTCGCGACGGTGCGCAGGGATGCGCCGTGAGGGCATGTGATGACGCCTGTGTGCATGGCCTCGGCAACGGTGGTGCGCTCGAGATCGTTCATGTCGAAGCTCCCCCTCTCCTGCGGGCGACGCCCGATTCGTGGGCCGCCCTGGCGACAGCGTTGGCTACGAGCGAGGCGACCGTGCGGTCGAACACGCTCGGGATGACGTAATCGGGCTCGAGCTGCTTCGCCGGAATCGCAGTTGCGATTGCGTTTGCCGCAGCGAGCTTCATCTCCTCCGTGATCGCAGATGCCTGCGCGTCGAGCGCTCCCCGCATGATGCCGGGGAAGGCAAGGACGTTGTTGATCTGGTTCGGATAGTCCGAGCGGCCGGTGCCGATCACGGTCGCTGCGCCCACGATGTCTTCCGGCAGCACCTCCGGCGTGGGGTTTGCCATCACAAAGACGATCGCGTCGCGCGCCATCGAGCGGATGCCCTCCGGGCTGACGGCACCCGGACCGGAGAGGCCGATGTACACGTCGGCGCCCAACAGTGCGTCGTCCGCGCAGCCCGTGACTCCGCGCGGGTTCGTCGACAGCGCGTATTCGAGCTTGTAGCCGTCGAGCCCCGGCCGCCCGAGCCAGATGACGCCCTGGCGATCGCAGCCGACGACATCACGGACGCCCGCCGCGAGCAGCATCTTCGTCGTCGCCACGCCGGCAGCGCCGACGCCCGTGACGACGACCGAGATCTCGTCCAGCCGCTTGTCGACGACCTTGAGAGCGTTGAGCAGCGCTGCGAGCACCACCACGGCCGTGCCGTGCTGGTCGTCGTGGAAGACAGGAATGTCGAGAATTGTGCGGAGGCGGTCTTCGATCTCGAAGCACCGGGGGGCGGAGATGTCCTCGAGGTTGATGCCTCCGAAGACCGGAGCGATCGCGCTGACGGCGGCGACGATCTCGTCGACGTCCTTCGTCGCGAGGCAGATGGGCCACGCGTCGACGCCTCCGAACTCCTTGAAGAGGATGGCCTTGCCCTCCATGACCGGCAGGGCTGCCTCGGGGCCGATGTCGCCGAGCCCCAGCACGGCGGTGCCGTCGGTGACGACCGCGACCGCGTGCTGCTTGATCGTGAGGCTCCAGACCTTCGACGGCTCCTCCGCGATCGCACGGCAGACGCGTGCAACTCCCGGCGTGTACGCCATGGAGAGATCGTCGCGCGTCTTGATCGGGCTCTTCGCGCACACCTCGAGCTTGCCGCCGAGATGCAGGAGGAACGTCCGGTCGGAGACGTGCTGGACCTCGACGCCCTCGACCTCGCGCACGGCGTCGACGATGCGGCCGATGTGATCTGCGTCGGCGGCGAGCACCGTCACGTCACGGACCTTGCTTCCGTCGTCGACGCGAACGAGGTCGATCGCGTCCAGAAGCCCGCCCTCGTCGGCGATCGCCGCCGCGACCTCCGCGAACGCGCCGGGCCTGTTCTCGAGCTCGACGCGAATCGTGGCACTGAAGGATGCTGAGAGATGTGTGGCGGAACGGGGCTCGTCGATTGCCGTCATGGCCACAGTGTCTCGGGCCGGCGTGTGCGCGCCATCCGCGGGCGCACTGAGCGCGTATCCGTAGCTGTCCGCAGGCTCAACGCGGCGACGGCTGCGTCGCCGTCGGCGCCGCGCCTCGTTCGTTGCAGAGGGTGAGGAGTGCTGCCCAGTCGCTGTCGACCTGTTCCTGGATCTGGCTGATCAGCCCATCGTTCTCTGGTCGGAAGATGTGAGCGAAACGCCCTTGTAGGTGGAGCCATTCCTCGACGGGCGCCTGCCGGGGCTCGTACGTCAGCCGGTAGCGGCCGTCGACGACCTCGTACAACGGCCAGAAGCACGTCTCCACAGCGGCGTCGATTACGTGCCGCGCAAGCTGCGGCTCGTGGCCCCAGCCGACGGGGCAGTCCGTGAGCACGTTGAGGAACGCCGGCCCGTCTTCTGCGACCGCGCGCTCCACCTTTTCGCTCAGGTCCTGCCAGTGGGTGGAGGCGGCCTGCGCGACGTACGGGACATGGTGTGCAACGGCGATTGCCGTCATGTCCTTACGCCGTTGCGCCTTGCCGAAGCTCTCGAGTCCTGCGGGGCTCGTGGTCGTGCTCGCACCGAAGGGCGTCGCGCCGGAGCGCTGGACGCCCGTATTCATGTACGCCTCGTTGTCGTAGCAGACGAAGAGGAACCGATGGCCGCGCTCGAGTGCCCCCGAGAGCGCCTGGAGGCCGATGTCGTACGTGCCGCCGTCACCCGCGAAGACGACGACGGCGACGTCTTCACCGGCGGGGAGGGCGTGTCGGCGGCGCAGCGCTCGCTGGGCGCTCTCGACGCCGCTCGCGACCGCGGCCGCGTTCTCGAAGGCGACGTGCAGCCAGGGGACGTTCCACGCGGTGGTCGGGAAGCGCGTCGTCGCCACCTCGAGGCAGCCGGTGGCGTTGACGACGACGGCCGGCTGGCGGATCGTGCCGAGGACAGTGCGGACGACCATGGGGATGCCGCAGCCCTGGCAGAGCGAGTGGCCTCCGCGCAGCGGCTGCACGCCGTCGCTGGTTCCGCACGATGGTCTTCAGACGGGACATCGCTCACCTCGCAGCCCTACGTAGGGAGCAGCTTCTCCGGAGAACACCGCGCGCACGTCGGGCGGGTGCAGGTCGCGGCCGCCGAGGCCGTAGACGTAGCCGTCGAGCTCGACGCCGCTGCCGTAGAGCGCTGCAGCGAGCTCGGCGTGGAGCGGCGGCGTGCCGCCCGGCGAGTCTGCACGGTCGAGCACCGCCACACGCCAGCATCCCTCGAGCGCTGCCGTGACGGCGGCGATGGGGAAGGGCCTGAACGACACGAGCTTCAGCAGCCCGGCCGGCTCGCGTTCGTCCCGCAGCTCGTCGACGACGTCCTTGACGGTGCCGGCCGTGGAGCCGAGCGCGACGATCGCGCGCGTCGCGTCCTCCAGCTGGTACTCCTCGAATGCGCCGAGCCGTCGTCCGGATAGCCGCTCGAAGTCGGCGGCGACCTCTTCGATGACGTCGAGGGCGGCGTCGAGCGCTGCCGCTTGCTGGCGGCGCAGCTCGAAGTAGTAGTCGGGCATCGCGAACGGCCCCTGCGTCGTGGGATGCGTCGTGTCGAGCACGGCGTTCGGGACGCGGTACTCGCCGACGAAGCGCGCGACATCGCCGTCGGGAAGCAGCGAGACCGGCTCGGCCGAGTGTGTGATCGTGAAGCCGTCGAGGCACACGAGCACGGGCAGCAGGACGCGCGGATCCTCGGCGATGCGCGGCGCCATCACCATCAGGTCGTACGCCTCCTGCGCGTTCTCGGCGAAGAGCTGCACGACTCCGGAGTCGCGGATGAGCATCGAGTCGGAGTGGTCGCAGTGGATGTTGATCGGCCCCGAGAGCGCGCGGTTGCCGAGCGCCATGACGATCGGCGCGCGCATCGAGGCGGCGATGTAGACGACCTCGGCCATCAGGGCCAGCCCCTGGGACGAGGTGGCGGTCATCGTTCGCCCGCCCGCGAGCGCAGCGCCGATCGCAGCGCTCATGGCGGAGTGCTCCGACTCGACGTTGACGATCTCCGTGTTCGCCTTCCCGTCCGCGACGAGCTTGGCGAAGGTCTGGATGATCGGCGTCTGCGGCGTGATCGGATAGACGGGCACCACGTCGGGATCGACCTGGCACATCGCGTGAGCGACCGCCTCGCCGCCGGTGAGCAGCCGGAGATCGGTCATTCCGCCACCATCTCGATCGCGTGGACGGGACAGATGTCGGCGCAGATCCCGCAGCCCTTGCAGGTGTCGAGATCGAAGCCCTCGAACGCCTCTCCGGAGAGCGTGACGGCGGAGTCCGGGCAGTAGAGCCAGCAGAGCAGGCAGTTCACGCACAGGGACACGTCTACGGCCGGCTGCTCACCGGTCCGCCAGCTGCCGGTGAGGGTGCGGGGTGCGTCCTCCGGACGCACGACGCCTGCGATCGGCAACGCCTGCCAGGTCGTCAGCTCGCCCATGCGTACCCCTCCGCCATCGCATGACGGATGTCGTCTGCCTCGACCTTGCGGCCGAGCGTCTCCACGGCTGCCTCCTGCAGCTCGGCGAGCGGCGGCTCACCGATCTCGGCCGCGACCGCGCCGAGCATGACGATGTTCACGAAGCTCGAGCCGAGCTCGGGTGCCAGGCGTTCGGCCGGGACACAGCGAACGTCGACGTCCTCGAGCTCGCGCGGCGCCGCGTCGCCGTTGAAGACGACGAACCCGTCGGGTCTGAGCCCCTCCGCGACGCCGGCCTCGTGCACGAGCGAAGGCTCGAGCACGACCACGACGTCGGGGTCGGTGATCGAGTCATGGCGGCGGATCGGGCGATCCGCGAAGCGCGTGAACGCGCGCAGCGGCGCCCCGCGGCGCTCAGGCCCGTACTCCGGGAACGCCTGCACGCCTTTGCCGGTGTGGAGCAGGGCGAGAGCGAGGATCTGCGCGGCGGTCTTCGCTCCCTGACCGGCGCGCGCGTGCCAGCGGATCTCGGTCGTCCCGTTCATGCGAGAGCCTCTTCGATGGCCGCGACGGCGCGCTTCGCCTCCGCCACGGCCTGCACGACGCTGGCGCCGCCGTTGATTGCGTCACCGGCGGCATAGATCCTCGGGTGACGGGTGCTGCCGTCCTCGTGGACGTCCTCGAGCAAGGCTTGGAATTCGTCCCGCGGCCGCTGGCCGATCGCCTTGACGACGGTGTCGACGGGAATTACGAACTCGCTGTCCGGGACCGGCTCTGGCCGGCGGCGGCCCGTCTCGTCGCGTGCACCGAGCCGCATCTCTGCGCAGCGCACGCCTTCGATGTGGCCGTCGCCCACAAAGGCAACGGGGCTCGTGAGCAGGCGGATCTCGACTCCCTCGTCGCGGGCGAGCTCGACCTCGTGCTCGTACGCAGGCATCTCCTGCTCCGTTCGCCTGTACAGGAGGAGTGACACTTCGGCGCCGAGCCGCTTCGCCTCGACCGCGACGTCGACCGCGGTGTTTCCGCCGCCGATGACGGCGACGCGCTTGCCGACGGCCGGCGGCTGACTGGTCTTGAGCCTTTCGATGAACGGGAGCGACTCCCATACGCCTTCGAGGTCGTCGCCTGGGTACGTCACGTCGACATCGGCCCCCATGCCGACGGCGAGAACGATCGCGTCGACCTCGTCGACGAGCTCCGTCAGGCGGGCCGAGTCGACCCTCGTTCCGAGCCGGAACTCCACCCCGAGCTCGCTCAGCAGCCGCGCCTCGTCGGGCAGCGGCTCGTTCGTCTGGCGGTACGGCGCGATCGCATAGCGGACGAGCCCGCCCACCTCGTCGCGCTCGTCGTAGACGGTCACGGCGTAGCCACGCTTCGCGAGCTCTCCCGCGGCGGCAAGACCGGCCGGACCGGCGCCGACGACCGCGACGCGCCTGCCGTTGGGCTCGACCGAAGAACGCAAGGACAGCCCGTTCGCATAGGCCCAGTCGGTTGCATACCGCTGAAGTGCGCCAATCTCGATCGGCGAGCGTCCCTCGTGGATCAGGACGCAGTCACGCTGGCAGAGCACTTCGACCGGACAGACCCGGGCGCACGTCCCGCCGAGGACGTTCTCCGCGAAGATCGTCTGTGCTGCAGACTCGAGATCGCCCTTGGCGATCTCGGCGACGAAGCGCGGGACGTCGACGCCAGCCGGACAGCCGACGACGCAGGGGGCCGGTGCATCCAGGCCGCCGCACTCGAGGCAGCGATCCGCCTCGGCGGCCGCGGCTTCCGCACTCAGCGGTGGCCGAAGCTCGCGAGCCAGCTGATCAGCGACGGCACCCATGCCGGAAGTGTGCGCCGGTGGCCGCGTTGCGCCATCGGCGTCATCCCCGACACGGTTGCGGGAAACCCGCGAGCGCTCTGTCTACGGCCCGCGCGTAGCGGCCGCCACTATGCTCGCGCCATGGAGCACGTTCGCGACGTTGTGGATGCACTCCCGCGTGACCGCGTGCAGCTGCTCGACAACCTCGGACGTGATCCGCCGTCGCGTCGGGCCGGTGACGCCCGAGCTCTCCGACGCTCTCGCCGATCACATGAACATCCGTCGCGGAGAAGTGGCGGAGGTCGTTTCCTTCTACTCCTACCTCCAGCTGCCGCACGACTGCGTGCGCGTGTGCACGGGTCCGGTCTGCGACTGCTTCGGCGCACGCGACCTGCTCGCCAGAGCGCAGGAACGGGCGGAGGGTGGAGTTCCTGTGGTCGAGGTCCCGTGCCTCGGCCACTGCGACGTCGCTCCGGTCGGCACGCGCGGTGAGACGATCCTTCCGGGGCTCGTCGAAGGTGCAGTCACGCACTCGGCGAACGACGGCCCTTCAACCGGGCTCGAGCAGGCGGACGAGACGCTGGCCGACTACCAGAGGCGCGGCGGCCTCGAGGCACTGCGGGCCGAGCACTCGAACGACGCGGTGCTCGCCGAGCTCGAGGCTTCCGGCTTGGTCGGCTACGGCGGCGCCGGCTTCCCGGCGTTCCGCAAGTGGGCGACCGTCGTCCAGTTCCCGGGGCCTCGCGTTGTCGTCGTCAACGCCGACGAGGGCGAGCCGGGAACGATCAAGGATCGCTACGTCATGGAGCTGCGGCCGCATCTGCTCGTCGAGGGCATGACGATCGCGGCCCGCTTCGTCGAGGCGGAGCACGCGATCGTCTATCTGCGCGAGGAGTACGCGACTGCACGAGCTCGGCTGCTGTCCGCAATTGCCGAGTTCCGCTCGGCCGGGTTGCTCGGGTCGATGCCCGTGGAGATCGTGACCGGCGCCGGCTCCTACGTCTGCGGGGAGGAGACGGCGATGCTCGAGTCGCTGGAGGGCCGCCGCGGCATGCCGCGCCTGCGGCCGCCGTTCCCGGCCGAATCCGGCTATCTCGGCCGGCCGACGCTGATCAACAACGTCGAGACGCTCGCCCACATCCCGGCCATCCTGCGCAACGGCGGCGCGTGGTTCGCCGGGCACGGCGTGAACGGCGCGAGCGGGCTCCGCCTCTGGTCTGTCTCTGGTGCCGTCGCGAGACCCGGCTGCTACGAGGCGCCGAACGGCATCGTGCTGCGGACGCTGCTCGACGAGTACGCGGGCGGGGCCACGGAGGAGATCGGCGCCATCGTGCCCGGGGGAGCCGCGTCGGGCGTGCTGCCTCCGGAGGCGCTCGATACGCCGCTCAACCGCGAGGGCATGGACGAGTGGGGCTCAGCCGTCGGCTCGGCCGGCGTTCAGGTGTTCCCTGCGTCATATCCCGTCCTTCGCCTGCTGCAGGAGACGATGCGGTTCTTCGCCGAGGAGTCGTGCCAGAAGTGCACGCCGTGCCGCATCGGGACACGCGGGCTCGAGTTCGCGCTCCACGAGCTGGAGGCCGGACGCTCCGTCCTCGCCGGCGAGCAGCTCGAGGAGTGGCTGCATGCAATGGAACGCGGCTCGATCTGCGGACTCGGTCAGGCAGCGCCTGCGCCGCTGCGGGCCGCGATGCGCCACTGGCCGGAGGCTTTCGCCGTGCTGCGTTGAAGTTGACGGCGGCATGGCGGCCGAACAGCTCACACCGGTTGGTCTCGACGCGCTGCCGCCGCCCGAGATGGCGCGGAAGGCTGAGCAGGTCGGCGTCGCGAAGGCCGGCCTCGACACCGCGACGACCTTCGCGCTGTCGGTGCTCGCCGGTGCCTTCATCGCGATGGGCGCAGTGTTCGCGACGACAACGACTGCCGGCGGCAGCGATCTACCTTACGGAGTGGCGCGACTGCTGGGCGGACTTACGTTCTCAATGGGGCTGATCCTGGTGGTCGTCGCGGGGGCGGAGCTCTTCACCGGGAACAACCTAATCGTGATGGCATGGGCGAGCCGCCGCGTATCGACGCTGATGCTCGCGCGCAACTGGGTGATCGTCTACGCCGGGAACTTCGTCGGCGCGATCGCGACGGCGGCCTTGCTCTACGCGGGCCGGCAGTACGAGCTCGGCGGAGGCTTGATCGGCGACCAGGCCTTGTCCATCGCAGCGACAAAGACCGGTTACGGGTGGTGGCAGGCGTTCGTGCTGGGCATGTTCTGCAACGCCCTCGTCTGCATGGCCGTCTGGCTCTGCTACTCGGCGAGATCCACGGCCGACAAGGTGCTGGCGATCATCCCGCCGATCGCCGCCTTCGTCGCCGCCGGCTTCGAACACTCGGTGGCGAACATGTACTTCATCCCGTACGGGCTCTTCGTGAAGTCCGACGATGCATTCGTTTCGGCCCAGCAAGGCTTGCCTGACCTGTCGGATCTCACGTGGAGCAACTTCCTCTGGGGAAACCTGACACCGGTGACGCTCGGCAACATCGTCGGCGGCGGCCTGATGGTCGGCGCCATTTACTGGTTCATCTATCTACGCGGTTCGGCGGCGAAGGGTTCCAGCGCCTAGGACGAGGGCAGCCGTGATGAAGCCGCACACGGCGAGCACGTAGGCCGCGAGCTCCGACCCGTAGACGCCGCGCGTGACGAGGTCGAGAGCGCCATAGGCGTACGTGACGGGAAGCGCCCAGGAGATCCAGTAGAGGAGCTCGGCCATCTCGTCGCGGGGCGCGAGCAGGCCGCAGAGGAGGATCTGGGGGAGGATGAACGCGGGGAGGAACTGGACGGCCTGGAACTCGCTGCGAGCGAAGGCCGAGACGAACAGGCCTAGAGCCATCCCGAGCACGGCATTCGCAAACGCCAACACGATTACGCCCCACGTCGCACCCGCCACGTCCAGCCCGAGCAGGCCGAACGCAAGCGCCGAGACGAGGCCGGCCTGCACAACGGCGACGAGGCCGAAAGCCGCCGCGTAGCCGAGCAGGAGGTCGAGCTTGGACAGCGGCATCGTCATCAGCCGCTCGAGCGTCCCTGTCGTGCGCTCGCGAAGCATCGTGATCGACGTGACGACGAACATCGACACGAGCGGGAAGAGTCCCACGAGCGGGCCGCCCACTCGGTCGAAGACGGGGCTGTCCAGGAACACGTACTTCAGCAACGTGATCAGCAGGCACGGCACGAAGACGATGAGCGCCAGCGTGCGCGGGTCGTGGCGGAGCTGCCGCAGCACGCGCAGTGTGGTCGCCCCCGTGATGCGAGGGCTCAATTTCCGCTCCTGGGCCAGGCGGAGAAACGCCTGCTCGAGGTCGTCGAGGCCCGTCCGCTCGCGCAGCTCGGCAGGCGTGACGGTGGCGACGAGCGCACCGTCGCGGAGCAGCACGAGATCGTCGCAGCGGCCCGCCTCGTCCATGACGTGACTCGAGACGAGGATCGTCCTGCCTGCGGCCGCGAGACCCTGGAACAGCTCCCAGAGCTCGTGTCGGAGCACGGGGTCGAGCCCCACCGTGGGCTCATCGAGGACGAGCACGTCCGGCTCCGCGAGCAACGCTGTCGCGAGCGATACTCGCGCCCGCTGGCCGCCCGACAGCCTTCCGACGAGCCTGTCCTCGGCCTGCGCCGAGATCGACCAGGGCGATGGTCTCGTCGATGCGCTCGGGCGATGCCCGTAGCACGCTGGCGAAGTACTCGAGGTTCTCGCGTGGCGTCAGATCGAGGTACACGGACGGAGCCTGCGTTACGTAGCCGACACGAGCTCTCAGCGCCGGGGAGCCCGCGGGCTGGCCGAGCACCGTGACGCTGCCCGCCTGCACGATCTGCACTCCGACGATGCAGCGGATGAGCGTCGACTTGCCGGCGCCGTTGGGGCCGAGCAGACCGGTCACGCGACCGGCGGCGATGTCGAGGCTGAGGTCGGCGAAGACGAGCGTCCCACCGCGCTGCACCCGGAGGCCGCGCACCGCGACTGCCGACAGGCACTAGATCAGGCCGAGCTCGCGGCCGACGCGCTCGAAGGCCTCGAGCGCCTGCTCGAGGTGTTCCTCCTCGAGTGCCGCGGACATCTGCACGCGAATGCGCGCCGTGCCTTCGGGAACGACCGGGAAGCCGAAACCGGTGACGAAGACGCCTTCATCGAGCATCCGCTCGCTCATCTGAATCGCGAACGCCGTCTCGCCGACGATGATCGGGATGATCGCCGCCGTCGCCGTCGAGCGGCGAATAGCCGATCTCGCGCAGCCGCCGCCGGAAGAGCTCCGAGTTGCTGGCGCAGCTTCTCCACGAGCTCGGGCTCGCGACGCAGCACGCGCACCGCCTCCAGTGCCGAGGAGGCGACCGTCGGCGGCAGCGCGTTCGAGAAGAGCATCGGACGGGAGCGCTGCGTGAGCAGGTCGCAGACCTCCTCACTGGCTGCCACGAACCCACCGGCCGCGCCGCCGAGCGCCTTGCCCAGCGTGCTCGTGATCACGTCGATCTCTCCGTGCAAGCCGAAGTGCTCGGCCACGCCGCGGCCGGTCTCGCCCATGACGCCGGTGCCGTGCGAGTCGTCGACGAGCACCACGGCCTCGTGCTCGCGCGCGAGCTCGACGATCTCGGGCAGCCGCGCGAGGTCTCCTTCCATGGAGAAGATCCCGTCGGTGATGACGAGCTTGCGCTGCCCCGGCTCGCAGGAGGCGAGCCCCTCGCGCAGCTCGTCCATCGACGAGTGCTTGTAGATCACCTTGCGCGCAGGCCGCGAGAGCCTGATGGCGTCGATGATCGAGGCGTGGTTGAGCTCGTCCGAGAGGATGACGGTGTTCTCGTCGGCGAGCGTCGGGATAGCCGCCTCGTTCGCGTTCCAGCACGAGACGTAGGTCAGCGACGCGTCGGTGCCGACGAAGTCGGCCAGCTCGCGCTCGAGCTCGTGGTGGACCTCGAACGTCCCGCAGATGAAGCGCACGGAACCGGTGCCGGCGCCGTACCGGCGGAGCCCTTCGATCCCCGCCTCCACGACGTCAGGGCCGCGCGGCGAGCCCGAGGTAGTTGTTCGACGAGAGGACCAGCACCTTGCCCCTGCCCTCCATCTCCACCACGGGCCCCTGCGGCGAGAGCAGGGTGTTGAGCCGCTTGTACGTCCCCGCCTCACGCAGGGCGTCGAGCTCGGCCGCGACGGCAAGGTCGAGCCCCTTGCCCGGCGACGGTGGACATCAGCCGGCGACCTCCGCCACCTCGGCCTGCCTCTGCTCGCCGGGCTTGCCACCGGGGTAGACGATGATCTTGCAGGCCTCACCCGCCTCGAGCTTCGTGAATACCTGCTGGCCACTCGTCGAGCCCGTACTCGTGGGTGATCAGCGGTCGCAGGTCGACGGCGCCGCTCTCCAGCAGCCAGCGCGTGCGGTACCAGGTCGCGAAGATCCGGCGGCCGGACACGGCCTGCATGGTGAGGTTCTTGAAGATCGCGGCCGCGACGTCCATCTCGACCGCGCGCGGCCGGTATGCCGAACAGGATGATGCGAGCGCCGTTCCGCGCGATCCTGATCGCGTCGGTGATGGCCTGGGTCGAGCCCGACATCTCGAACACGACGTCCATCCCCTGGTGGTCGATGGTCTGCCGTGCGTCGATGACGACGTCCGCGCCCATCGTTCTTCGCCAGGCCCAGGCGGAAGGGGTGAAGATCGGACGCGAGGATGGACGAGGCACCCGAGGCCTTCGCGATGGCGACTGTGAACAAGCCGACCGGCCCGCAACCGAGCACGGCCACCGACCGGCCGGTGAGGTCCTGCTCGCTCGTCGCGAAGACGGCGTTGCCGAACGGCTCCTGGAGCGTCGCGATCTCGGGCGGCAGCTGCTCGCGGTTCGTCTTCCAGATCACGGACTCGGGCACGGACACGTAGCGCGCGAAGGCACCGTCGCGGTCGACGCCCAGGATCTCGGTGCGCTCGCAGAGGTGGCCGTTGCCGGTGCGGCACGCGGAGCAGGCCCCGCAGGTGATGTGACTCTCGGCCGTCACGAAGTCGCCGACCGCGACGTGGCGCACGTCGGCACCGATCTCGACGACCGTGCCCGCGAACTCGTGGCCGAGCGTGACCGGCGGCTGGATGCGGTCCGGCGGCCCAGCCGTCCCAGAGGTGGATGTGGAGATCCGTTCCGCAGACGCTCGCCGCCTCCACCTCGACGACGACGTCCGTCGGCGTCGGGCGTGGCTCTGCCACCTCCTCGAGTGACAGCCCCCGCTCGGACGCGACCTTCCGCAGCGCCTGCATGGCGGAATCCTCGCAGGTCCGCGCGTTCGCTCGAAAGTCGTACGACTTTCGAGCGCCGGCGTTCTCCGACGGCCACAGCGAGCCGCTCCCGCACGTGTCGGGAGCGGCGGCGGCCTCCTGGGATGGCGCGAGGCTCCTTCATCGAACCGTTCGGCGAGGACGCCGCGCACTCAGGAGGCCGGGGTTCGAGTCCGCTCAGGTCCATACCCTCGATGCCAGGGAGACGTGGGGAACCAAGTCGTCAGGTGCAGCCCCCTGGGCCCTTTAACCAGGTTGTCCGCTGGTGTCGCCTGCGGCTCAGCCCTTCGGGCAGTCGCGCTGGAGGTACTGCCGGCACTCGTGCGTCGGTGAGCGAGCGCGTGACCCGCCCGCGCGCGATCTGGAGCAGGCGGTCGACGTCGAGCGCCCACACCTTCACGTACGGCGTCGGCTCGTTGTCCACACCGGCGAGAAGCGTGCCGTCGGGGCTGAAGTCGACCCACAGCGCGCCGCCGGCGAGCTTCAGCAGCTCGGCTTCACGGGGCCAGTCCCAGACTCTCGTGCTCGAGGTCTCATCGACAGTGGTCATCGCCAGGCGCGTGCCGTCGCGGCTGAACGTGACATCGGCCACCGGTGCGCCGGTCTGCACCGTCCCCACCTCACGTCCGGTCGTGGCCTCCCACACGCTCGGGCCGGCGCCATCCGTCACGATCTCCGTGCCGTCGGGGGTCCACGCGGCCGTGATGCCGGGGCCGGGCCTAGGCCCCGTGCGCGCGAGCACGCGCCCGCTCTCGACGTCCCAGACACGCCACCCACTCGTGCCGGACGCGACCAGGCGCTCCCCGTCTGCGCTCCACTCGGCGGAGAACGTCTGGCGCCGCCGGGTTGTAGCCACTGAGCACGCCGAGCTCGCGGCCCGTATCGGCCGCCATGATCCGTACGGTCGCGTCGGCTCCGGTGGTCGCGATCTTCGTGCCATCCGGGCTGAAGACAGCCCGGTTGACGGTGCAGCCGCGCTGGCGGTCGCAGTGTCGTCCGCGCACCGCGAACAGCTCTTTGCCGCTCACGGCGTCGTAGATCCGCGCGCTCCCGTCGGCGCCGGCCGTCGCGATGCGAGAGCCGTCGGGGCTCACGTCGACGCCGATGACGTCGCGCGTCCGTGCGTCCCCGCGTGCGTGCCCGTCGAGAACGAGGAGCTCAGCCCCGGTCTTCGCGTCCCAGACGCGGACCGTGCCCGCCGGGCCGGAGGGTGCGACGAGCCTGCGGCCGTCGGGCGTGAATGCGATGCCCCCATTGAAACCTCCGGACTTCTCCGGCCCGGGCAGCGTCAGAACCTCTCCGCGACCCGCCGGCGAGACGTCCCAGACCCTCGCTTCCTGCGAGCTCTCGCCTACCGTCACGAGCCTCGTCGCGTCCCCGGAGAAGGACGCGCTCATCACCGGATTCGAGTGGCCCCGCACCGCAAGGACCTCTCGGAGCTTGCCGTTCTGGATCTTCCACACCCTCGCAGCTCCATCGACTCCTCCGGTTGCGAGGAGGGTGCCGTCCCGGCTGAACTCGATGTCGATCGTGCCGCTCGTGTGCGCCTCGACCACGTCGAGCAGTTCGCCGCCCGGCAGCCGGTAGAGGTAGACATCCGGGTCGTTGTCGACGTGAGTGGCAGCCAGCAGCGTGCCGTCGGGGCTCACGGCGATCTCTCTCGCCCCGGTCTCACCGCTCGGGTGCTCGACGATACCGACCTCGTCTCCGGAGGAGGAGTCGAAGATCCGCGCGACGACCGGTGAGAGTGCAGTCCCGCGAGCCCACGGGGAGACCGCGACCCGGTCGTCGCCGACGAAGTCGACTCCCTCCGACCATGCGTCCTGCACGTTCGTTCGGTGGTGCACGCCAGCAAGCTCCTGTCAGCTCGCGCCCGCTTCGCACGTCCCAGACCCGCACCGCCCGATCCGTGCCGAGCGTGGCAAGGCGGCGGCCGGCGCCATCGAACGTCGTCGCGAGCACGGCACCCTCGTGGGCGCGCAGCTGTGTGCAGCAGCTCGGCCGGTCTCGGCGCTCCACAGCCGTGCGGTGCCGTCGGCGCCTCCGGTCGCGACGACGTCGCCCTTCGGACTAAAGCCGACAGTGAGCACCGGACCGGAGTGGCCGGTCAGCGTCGCGATCCGCTTTCCCGTGTCGGCATCGCGGAGGCTCGCCGTGTGACCCTCTGCATCTGCCGCGACGAAGCTCGCGCCGTCGGGCGCGAAGCTCGGCTACGTGCCCCATGCCCGCGCCCCTCCTTCGACCGACCCCCGGAACCGCGGTCACCACGCGGGAGGCGCCAAGCGCGTCGTGCAGCGCCTGCTCGGTCTCGCCCAGCACCGTGCCGTCGTGGTTGCGCGTCGTCTTCGCCGACTGGAGCGCGAGCAGGATGCTCAGCTCGGGGTCGAGCTCGAGGTTCGCCTGCGCCGAGGCGGCGAGCTGCCGGGCCTTCTGGAGCCGCGCGTCGTCGCGGGCCTGGCCGCGGAGGACGAGCGCGAACGCCGCGAGCACCGAGGCCGCCCCGGCGAGCACGGCGAAGCCGGCCAGGATCGCGCGCCGCCGGCGGGCCCGCCGACGCGCCGCCGTGTCGGCCGCGGCGCGCGCCTCGGCGAGGAACTCCCGCTCGCCGGTGGTCAGGGCCAGGTCCGTCGAGTCCGCCCAGGCCTCGAACTGGGCTAGGCGGCCCTCGCGCGGCAGGTAGTCGGCGTCGCGGCCGGAGTCATCCCACTCGTCGACGGCCTCCACGAGCCGCCGGTGGAGCAGCAGGTCCTCGCGCCGCTCGTCGATCCAGATCCGCAGCCGGTCCCACTGGCCGAGGATGGCCTCGTGGGCGACCTCGACGGTCGGCGTTCGCGTCAGCGGCTCGCGGTCGAACGAGAGCAGCCGGTGCTCGCCGTAGCGGTCGAGGATCGCGTCGAGCGCGTTCGACTCGAGCTCCAGTCCGCGCAGCTCGCGCCTGCGCACTCGGCGGCGCGTGTCCTGGCCGGTCGGCTCGACGCTGACCAGCCGGAGGAACACCTGGCGGCAGGCGCGCTGCGCGGGCGGGTCGAGCCGCGCGTGGAGCTCCTCGGCACGCCGGCCGAGCGCCCCGACGACGCCGCCTGTGGCGCGGTAGCCGTCGAGCGTGAGGAGGTCGCTCGTGCGCGCGGCGAAGAGCTCCGTCAGGGCGTACTGGAGCAGCGGCAGCGCGCCGGGCTGGTCGTGCACGTCGGCGACGATCTGCGAGACGAGTCCCGGCTCGAAGCGGACGCCGACGGTCGCCGCGGGGCGCTCGATCGCCTCGGCCAGCTCGTCCTCCGAGGGCGCCGCCACCGTCACCATGCCGGCTCCCAGCAGCTCGCCGAACTCCGGGTAGCGGAGCGGGTGGTCGAGGAAGTCCGCGCGGAGCGTGACGACCACGCGCACGGGCGTTCGCGGGTCGGCGGCGAGCGCGGTCAGCCCGTCGAGGAAGCGTCGGCGCACCTCCTCGTCGGTCGTGAGCGTGAAGAGCTCCTCGAACTGGTCGACGACCAACAGCAGCTCGCTGTCGGCAGGCAGGATCTCCTTCGCCACGCGCCGGATGCCGAGCTCGTCGCGGGCGAGCTCCTCGACGAGGTCGTCCGGCCGCTCGACCGCGACGCGCAGCAGCGCGGCGGCGAGGTCCTCGAATGGGTACGCACCGGGGAAGAGGTCCACCATGAGCCAGCGCTGCCGAGCCGGGGAGCGCGCCCTTGCGCAGCGCGGGGACGAGCCCCGCCTTCACGACCGACGACTTGCCGATTCCCGAGGGGCCGACGACAGCGACCAGCCGGTGCTCGCCGACGGCGGCCACGAGCTGCTCGACCAGCGCGTCGCGGCCGAAGAAGTGCTCCGCGTCGCTCTCGCCGAAGGCTCTGAGACCCTTGTAGGGGTTCTCGGCGGGCGTGAAGGTCTCGGCGAGCGCCGGCGTGTCGGTTCCCGCCGCCTTCGCGAAAGCCACGAGGAACTCGTCCACAGACTCGTACCGGTCGCCGGGGTCGAGCGCCGTGGCGCGCCCGATCACGGCGTCGAGCGCGTCCGGCAGCTCGGGCCGACAGCGCTGCGACCGACGGCAGCGGTCCGTCCATGGGCGGCGGTTTCCCGGTGACGAGCTCGAAGGTGAGCAGGCCGAGCCCGTAGAGATCGGAGCGCGGCGTGTGCGCGTCGCCCGCAACCTCCTCGGGCGGCACGTACGCGGGCGAGCCGCTGACCAGCCGGCGCGGATCGTCAGGGTCGCTGAGCCGCGCGGCGATGCCGAAGTCGGAGAGGTAGGCGTGGTCCTCCTCGTCCAGCAGCACGTTCGCGGGCTTCAGGTCGCGGTGCACGACGCCCTGGCGGTGTGCGTACGCGAGCGCGCTGCCGATCTGGGCGAGCAGGCGCGAGGCGGCCTCCAGCTTCCAGGGGCCGCGATCGAGCGCCTGCCGCAGCGAGCCGCCGCGCAGCCAGCGCATCACCAGGTAGGCGCCGTCGGGATCGCGCCAGTAGTCGTAGAGCGAGACGATGTGCGGGTGCTCGAGCTGCGCGACGAGCTGTGCCTCGGCCTCGAAGCGACGGATGAAGGCGGCCTCGTTGACGAGCTCGGGGCGGATGACCTTGATCGCCACCTCGCGGCCGACCGAGGGCTGATAGGCGCGGTAGACGACGCCGAAGTCGCCGGCGCCGACCTGCTCGCGAAGCTCGTAGCCGCGGACGGAGCGGCCGAATCCCGTGCGGGCCGCCCCCGGTAGCGGGCGGTCGATCCTCAGCGGCGGGAAGTCGGCCGGCAGCCCGTCGACGACGAGCTGGAAGACGGCCACGGGCGCGCCGATCCCCTTGAAGCGGAACTCGCCGAGAGCCTTCGCCTGCCAGCCCGAGTGGGCGGAGAGCGCGGCTTGCGCCTCCCCGGAGACGAGCACCTGGCCGCCGTGGGCGGCGGCGAGGAGCCGGCCGGCGCGGTTGAGCACGGGGCCGAAGTAGTCGCCGCCTCTCGCCTCCACCTCGCCCGCGTCGATCGCCATCCGCAGGCGCAGCGGGCCGGTTTCGGGCCAGTCGACGCGCGCGAGCCCGGTCTGGATCGCCTGCGCGGCGGACACTGCGGAGCCGGGGTCGGCGAAGGCGATGTCGAAGCCGTCTCCGACGCGCTTGACGACCTGCCCTCCTGACGCCTCGACGGCGCCCAGCACGATCGCGTCGTGCTCGGCCATCGCCGCCCTCATCGCCGCGGTGTGCACCTCCCATAGCACCGTCGAGTCCTCAACGTCGCTGAGGAGGAACGTCCGAGTCTGGACCTGCGGCTCGGAGTCGAGGAGGAGCGAGCGGTCCTGGTTCAGGATCAGGCGCTCCAGCTCTTGGAGCTGCGGCGACGGCTCGAGGCCGAGCTCGTCGGCGAGGTAGGCGCGCGTCTTCTGGTAGGCCCGAAGCGCCTCGGCCTGCCGGCCGGAGCGGTAGAGCGCCAGCATGTGCTGCGCGCGGAAGCGCTCTCGCAGCGGGTTCTCCTCGCACAACACCTCGAGCTCTCCTGCGAGCTCCGCGTGACGGCCGAGCGAGAGCTCCGCGTCGATCCGCGCCTCCACGGCCTCCAGTCGCAGCTCCTCCAGGCGCCTCGCTTCAGTGTCGAGCGGCGGCGAGCCGCCCGTGTCGGCGTACGCGTGGCCGCGCCAGAGGGCGAGCGCCTGTCTCAGTATCTGCGCCGCCTGGGCGTGATCCGTTTCCGCGAGCTCGCGGGCCTGTGAGACCTCCTGCTCGAAGACGAATGCGTCGATTTGCCGGGGCTCGAGGTCTAGGCGGTAGCCGCCGCCGTCGCGAACGATCACGTCGCCGAGCCCGTGCCGCAGGTTCGAGATGTACGTGTGGAGGGTCGAGCGCGCCGCGGTGTTGGTTCGTCGCCCCAGACGCCGTCGATCAGCGCGTCGGCCGTCACCACCTTTCCGACCTGTGCGACGAGGAGAGCCAACGCCGTCCGCTGCTTGCGACCGCCGAGCCGGACCGGGCGCCGTCTGTCAGCGCCTCGAGCGACCCCAGCACGCGTAGCTCCATCGGGGGATCCGAAGGGTGGATTCGATCCAGGGCGGGGAGGGGGGCGTTGGCGGTGCTCATGGCGGCATCGTAGGATGACACGCTCCAGGAATTCTCCAATGCTCACGGGAATGTGCCACTCGCCCTTCGTCCAGGCACGCTGGAGGTGCTACCCCATCGCCTTCTCGGTCAGCGCGCAGTGCGGCGGACGACACCGATTCAACTCCTCGAAGTCATCCGCGAGTCACGTATCGCCTTCGCGTCCCCGTCGCTTCAGCCGCCCATCAACGCGCGCAGCCGCGAAAGCTCAGGCAGGAGTCGAGGGTTCGAAAGCGCTCCGCTCAGGTTCCACGAAACCGGATCCGTACTAACCCCGTACACCGGATGCGCACGTCTCCTGATGCTGTGAACACGCCGCGTGACAATCATCGCTTCGAAAGGAGGTTCGTATGACCACGCTGGTCAAGTGGACACCCTTCCGTGAGCTCGACCTCATGGAGCGGCGCATGCGCCGCATGCTCGAGGACGTCGGTTTCGGGCCGATCACCATGCCTGCCGCCGACATCTACGAGACGCCCACGGAGTTCGTGGTCGAGCTGGAGGTGCCGGGCTTCGAAGAGCAGGAGTTGAAGCTCGAGGTGACCGATCACACGCTGACAGTCACGGGCGAGGCACAGGCCGAGACGAAGGAGGACGAGAAGACGTTCATCCTTCACGAGCGGCTTGCACGCGCCTTCGAGCGCCGCTTCCAGCTGCCCGTGGACGCCGACACCGAGCACGTCGCCGCGAAGTTCGACGGCGGAGTGCTCGAGATCCACGCGCCGAAGATCCCCGGGACGGAGCCGCGGAAGATCGAGATCGAGCACGTGGCGTAAGCGTTCGCCTCCCACGCGCTCGGACCGACGGGGCCTACGGGCCCCGCCGGCGCTTTCTGGACTCAGCCGCGAAGAGCGCGCAGGGCGTTGAGGATGACGGCCACGTCGATCGCCTCCTGGAGCAGCGCGCCGGCGACCGGCACGATGAACCCGAAGGCGGCAAAGACCATGGCGGCCATGCTCAAGCCCATGCCGAAGCGCACGCTCTGATGGGCAATCGAGAGTGATCGCCGACCGATCCGGACCGCGTCCGCGACACGGTCGACACGGTCGATGACGATCACCGCGTCGGCGGTCTCCGATGCGGCGCTCGCGCCGGCCGCGCCCATCGCGATGCCGACGTCGGCAAGCGCCAGAGCCGGAGCGTCGTTGACGCCGTCCCCGACCATGACCACCGGGCTGAGCTCTGGGCTCTGCTGCATCGCTCGCACGACCTCGAGCTTTTCCTCCGGCGTCTGGTCGGCGTACACCCGGTCGACCCCGAGCCGGTGCCCTACGTCGTCGGCGACGGAAGCTCGGTCTCCGGTGACGATCGCCACGTGCCGGATGCCGGCCGCGCGCAGCGAGGCGATCAACTGGGGCGCGTCCTCGCGCGGTTGATCGGCCATCACAATGCCCCCGGCCAGACGGCCGTCGATTCCGACAAGGATCTTCGCTTGACCCGCTCCGACCGCCTCGTCGAGCGCGCCTGCGGCCGCATGCGAGTCGCCGTCGTACCCACGCTCGGCGAGCCAGGACGCGCTGCCGACCGCGACGCGGTGTCCGTCCACCGTCCCTTCGATCCCCTGTCCGAGCCGCTCCTCGACCGCGTCGGGAAAGCTGAGCGCCGCTCCGCGCCGCTCCGCGTCGTGCACGAGCGCTTCGGCAAGAGCGTGGAGGGACAGCTGATCGACCGAGGCGGCCAGCCGGAGGAGCTCGTCGCTCTCGATACCGTCGTACGCCACGACGCGCTCCACCTCCGGGGTGCCGAGGGTGAGCGTCCCTGTCTTGTCGAGGAGCGCCGTGCGAACGGCCCCGAGGCGCTCGATCACCCCGGCGCCCTTCACAATCACACCCACCTTCGCCGCGCGTGAGACGCCGGACAGAAGCGCGATCGGGGCTGCGAGGATGAGCGGGCAAGGGGTCGCGACGACGAACACCGCAAGCGCACGAGTCGGATCGCCGGAGAACGCCCAGGCCAGTGCCGCAACACCCGCCGTCAGCGGCAGGAAGAAGATCGCGTAGCGATCTGCCAGACGTACGAAGGGCGCTCGCTGGGACTCGACCTCGCTCACAAGCCGGACGAGAGCCGCGTACGCGCTCTCGGAGGCGGGTCGCGTCGTGCGAACCTCGAACGCGTCGCCCGCGTTCGTCGTCCCGCTGAGGACCGCTCCTCCAACCCGGTACGTGACCGGCAGCGCCTCGCCCGTCAGCGCCGACTCGTCCACGACCGCATCTCGCGACAGAACGATCCCGTCCACCGGAATCACTTCACCCGCGCGAACGACGACGACGTCGCCGACATTCACCTCCTCGACGGCCGTCTCAACGACGTCCTGGCCGTTCCGCACGTGTGCGATCCGCGGCATGCGCTCGACGAGCTTCGTCAGCTCCCTTCGAGCCCGTCTGCCCGCGACCTCCTCGAGCGCGTTCCCTCCGGCGAGCATGAGGGCGACGACGGCTCCGGCGAGGTACTCGCCAAGCGCGAGCGCGCCTGCCATGGACACGAGGGCGATCGCGTCGACGCCGACGTCGCCGCGGAGGAGCGATCGGCCCACCGACCACGTGAGCGGCACGAGCATCACGCCCACCGTCACGGCCCACGCCGCATTGCCGGCGGACGGGTACCCGGCGACGTGGAGCGCGCCGCCGGCCAGGACGCCCCCGAGGGCACCGAGTGCAAGCGCGCGGCGGCCCACAGCTACCAGGTCTTCATGCGTGGCATCGGCTCGGTTCGCCGGATCCGGATCCTCGCGTCCACCGCCACGCAGCCCTCGACGAGGCCGATCACGGGGTTGAGGTCGAGCTCGGCCAGCTCGGGAAAGTCCTCCGCGAGGCGGGACAGCCGTAGCACGACGTCAGCCAGAGCCGCCGCGTCCGACTGCGCGGCACCGCGGAAGCCGGCGACGAGCCGTCCTGCCTTTCCCGTGCGAACGAGCTCCTCGGCGTCGACGTCCGTGAGCGGCGCGATGCGGAACTGCGCCTCGCCGATCAGCTCGGCGAACACGCCACCAGGGCCGAAGGCGACCAGCGGGCCGAACACCGGATCCTGGACCACCCCGGCGAGCAGCTCTGCGCCACCGCGCACCATGGGCTGGACGACGGCGGGCAAGCCGACGCGAGCCACCGCCTCCAGTACCTCGCCGTCGTCAGCGAGGTCGAGCGCGAGCAGTCCCTGATCGGTCTTGTGTACGCCCGCCTCGGCCGTCTTGACGACGACGGGGTAGCCGAGCTCGGCGGCTGCCGCCACGGCCTCTTCCGTGGTCGCAACGATGCGCTCGGGGACGACCGGGATGCCGTACGCGGTCAGCAGCTCGCGAACGTCGGCCGGCTCCAGCCAGGCATCGGTGGAGCGCTCGAGCGCTCGCGCCACGACAGCCCTCGCCGCCGGCTCGTCGATGCCCGTCAGCTGCGGCGTCCTGCCGGCCGGCGCGCGAAGCCAGTCGGCGCGCTCGACCGCCCGCCCCAGCGACCGGGCGGCGGATTCAGGATACGGGAACGCGGCGACGCGGCGTGGCTCGCGCAGCAGCGCCGCGGGCGTTCCCTCGCGCGTGACGAAGACCCCGAGCACGGGCTTGTCAGGCTCGTCCGCAGCCTCGGCCGCCCTGACGATGCCTTCCGCGACGCCTGCCGGCGTCGCGACGACGGGTGGCACGAAGAGCACGATCACGGAGTCGATGCCGGGGTCGCGCAGCACGTGCGGCAGCACGGCTTCGAACGTCTGCGCCGTCGCCGAGCCGAGCATGTCGATGGGATTCGCAAGGCTTGCCTCGCCGGGCACGAGCTCGGCGAGCGTCCGGCGCGTCTCCTCGCCGAGGGCGGGCAGCTCCAGACCGGCCGCTTCGCAGGCGTCCGCCGCGAGGATGCCGAGCCCGCCGGCGTTCGTGAGCAGCGCCACGCGGCGCCCGCGAGGAAGGGGCTGCGTGCAGAGCAACGCCGCTACGTCGACCAGCTCCTCCAGCGTGTCGGCGCGGATGACGCCGGCCTGGCGGAACAATGCGTCTACCGCCGCCTCCGAGCCGGCGAGAGCGGCCGTGTGCGACTGCGTGGCACGTGCGCCGGCGGCTGACCGGCCGCCCTTGAGCGCGAGGATCGGCTTCGTCCGAGCCACCCGGCGGGCGAGGCGACCGAACTTCCGAGGATTGCCGAACGACTCGAGGTAGAGCAGCACGACGTCCGTGTCCGGGTCCTCCTCCCAGTACTCGAGGAGATCGTTGGACGAGACGTCGGCCTTGTTGCCGATGGAGACGAACGCCGACACGCCCACGCCGCGGGCGTCCGCGGCCTCCAGCAGCGCGAGGCCGAGCGCTCCGCTCTGCGACGAGAGGCCGACATTGCCCGGAGGAAAGGCCCGCGGCGCGAACGTCGCGTTGAGATGCGGCCGCGTGACCGCGATGCCGAGGCAGTTCGGACCGACGAGACGGACGCCGTGGGCGCGGATGGTCGCGAGGAGTTGCGCCTGCCTCTCCGCTCCCTCCGGCCCGATCTCCGCGAAGCCTGCAGAGATCACGCAAACGCCCTTGGTTCCCGCGTTCAGCGCATCCTCGGCCGCCGCGAGCACGTGCTCCCCGGCGACGCAGATCACGGCCAGGTCGATCTCGTCGGGAATCTCGGCGACGGACGAGTACGCACGAACACCGGCGACGGGCTCGCCCTTGAGGTTGACCGGATAGGCGATGCCGTCGAAGCCCGCCTGGAGGACGTTGCGAAAGAGCTCGCCGCCGATCGAGCCGCGCCTGGACGACGCGCCGACGACGGCCACCGTGCGCGGAGAGAAGAACGGCTGCAGCGACGCCTCGACCGCGACGTGGTCCCGCTCGTCGACGCGCGCCCGGTAGTTGCCGGTCGGCTCGATCGAAAGCCGCACCTCGACGGCGCCCTGCTCGATGGCGCGCGAGACGGAGAAGCCCGCGTCCTCGAAAACCCGGAGCATCGGCCGGTTCGAGCTCATCACGTCGGCGACGAACGACTCGATGCCGGCCGACGCCGCCAGCTCGGCAAGCTGCTCGAGCAGCCGGGTGCCGGCGCCGTGCCCCTGAAGCTCGTCGGCAACCGCAAACGCGATCTCCCCCATTGTGGGATCGCGGAGCCGCACGTAGTTGGCGAGGGTGACGACCCGCTCGTCCGTCCCTCGCCCAAGGTGCCGATGAGCGCGCCGCGCTCTTGCCAGTCCGGGTCGAGCACCGGAGCGACGAGCTCTCTCGTCAGCGACGGGAAGCCGTGAAAGCGCCGGTACAGGCTCTCCTCGGAAAGGCCGCGGAAGAACGCGAGCACGCGTTCCTCGTCGCCGGCGAGCGGCGGCCGCAACCGGAGTGTGCGGCCGTCGCGCAGGATGACGTCGCGGACGTGTTCCACGTGCTTCGACATCGTGGCAGCCCTGGGGCGAGGCTGATCCGTAGTTCCTACCGAATCGCACTGGGTAGCAACCTCCGATTAACACGGAGCCCGCAGCGTCCTACTCTTCGGGACACCGTGTCCGAGCGCTCGAAGAAGCTCCTGCTCATCGGAGTGGTCCTCGTCGCGGCCGGCCTCGCGGCCGTGCTGATCGCCGTGAGCGTGACGGGAGCGAAAGGACGAGCCGTCGGCGGGCACGGTCCACGGCGTAGCCGAGACCGAAGCGCTGCTCGAGGGCATTCCCCAGCAGGGCAACGTCCTCGGAAAGCCCGGCGCGCCGGTGACGATCGTCGAGTACGCCGACTACCAGTGCCCGTTCTGCGCCCGGTGGGCGGTGGAGACGCTCCCGGCGATCGTGGACGAGTACGTCCGGCCCGGCAAGGTGAGGATCGTCTTCCAGGGCGTCGCCATCATCGGCGAGGACTCGGTCACGGCGCTGCAGGCGGCCGTCTCCGCGGGCATGCAGGACAAGCTCTGGAACGTCGGCGAGCTGCTGTTCCACAACCAGGGCGCCGAGAACTCCGGCTGGGTCACCGACGACCTGCTTGCGGGACATCGGTGCCTCGGTGCCGGGGCTCGACGTCGACGCGATGATGGACGGTCGCGAGTCGGCGGAGGTCGCCGACGCCATCGGCGCAGCCCAGGCCGATGCCCAGGCCGGCGGGATCACGGTGACGCCGTCGTTCGAGATCACCAAGACAGGCGGGCAGCCGACGCTGCTCCAGGGCGCCCAGCCCATCGACGAGTTCCGCCAGGTGCTGGACGGCCTGCTTCAAGACTCGTGAGCGAGCGACAGCTGCGCGCCGCCGTGGGCGTGCTGGCGCTGCTCGGCCTGGGGATCGCCGCCTATCTCACGTACCTCCACTACGCCGGAGGCTCGCCGTACTGCATCGCCGGCGGAGGCGGCTGCGAGCAGGTCCAGGAGTCGGAGTACGCGAAGCTCGCCGGAATCCCGGTGGCCGTGCTCGGGCTCGTCGCCTATGTCGCGCTGCTGGTGACGGCGCTCGTGCCCGGCCCGGTGGCCGCGGCTGCCGGTGCCGGCATCGCCCTCGCCGGAGTCGCCTTCAGCGCGTGGCTGCTGTACGCCCAGCTGGCGCTGATCGACGCCGTCTGCCAGTGGTGCGTCGCCAACGACGTCGTCATCGCTCTGGCGGCCATCGCGGCCGTCTGGCGGCTGCGGAAAAGCACGTAGAGCGGTTCAGCACACGCACCGATGGCACGGCAGCGGCGCCCGGTCAGAGTCCGGGCATGACCGAAACCCTCTGTCGCATGAAGCTGACGCTGGGCGAGGTCGAGGCGTGCCCGCAGGGCGCGTGCCCGTTCTGGGAGCACGGCGGCGCCGTGCTCGAGTCGGGCTGCGGCCTGGAGCGGCTCCGTCTCGAGCTCGACCGCTCGGATCTCGCCGCGTACTTCGACGAGCTGCGTTCGGCACTCGAGGCGGCCCGCGACGATGCCGAGCGCCAGGCCGCAAGGCAGGCGTTCGCGGCGCTCGCTCCGCCTGAGCTCGCCGGTCGCTGACTGCCGTAATACCCTCTAGGGGTATACTGTGTCCGTGAGCACGCTCGAATACACCGTCGCCGGCATGTCGTGCGACCACTGCAAGGCAGCCGTCACCGAGGAGGTGCTCGCCGTCGGCGGCGTCGCCTCCGTCGACGTCGACCTCGACACGAAGCGCGTCGTCGTGCACGGCCAGGACCTCGACGACGCCGCGATCCGCGCGGCCATCGACGAGGCGGGCTACGAGGCGGCGTGAGCACCGCTGCTCCCCCAGCCGAAACGACTGAACGCGTCCGCCTCGACGTCGACGGCATGACCTGTGCGTCCTGCGCTGCGCGCGTCGAGAAGAAGCTCTCGCGCGTCGGAGGCGTCGAGGAAAGCTCGGTCAACTACGCGACCGAGCAGGCGACCGTCGTCTACGACCCCACGCAGGTCGAGGTCGCCGACCTCCTCGAAGCCGTCTCCGCCGCGGGCTACTCGGCGCACTGTGCACGGCGAAGCCGCCCGCGAAGGCACATCGGTCTGGCGGCGGCTCGTGGTCGCCGTCGCGCTCACGGTCCCCTTGACGCTGATCGCGATGGTGCCGCCGCTCCAGTTCGACGGCTGGGAGTGGGCGGCGCTCGCGCTCGCGACGCCGGTCGTGCTGTGGGCCGGCTGGCCGTTCCACCGCGCCGCGTTCCGCAACGCGCGCCATCGCGCGGTCACGATGGACACGCTGATCTCGATCGGCACGCTCGCCGCGTGGGCGTGGTCGACCATCGTGCTCGTTGGCGGCATCGACGCCGAGATGTACTTCGAGGTCGGTGCCGTGATCGTGACGCTGATCCTGGTCGGCCGGTACCTGGAGGAGCGCGCCAAGAGTCGCGCCGGTGCGGCCGTGCGCGCGCTGCTCGAGCTCGGCGCGAAGGAGGCGCGGGTGCTCCGCAACGGCGAGGAGGTGCTCGTCCCCATCGCAGAGCTGGAGGTCGGCGACCGCTTCGTCGTTCGCCCCGGCGAGAAGATCGCAACCGACGGCATCGTGGAGGAAGGCGAGTCGGCGATCGACCAGTCCATGCTCACCGGCGAGTCGGTGCCCATCGAAGTCGGCTCCGGCGCAGAGATCGCCGGCGGGACGATCAACACGTACGGGCGGCTCGTCGTCCGGGCGACGCGGGTCGGCGAGGAGACGGCGCTGGCGCAGATCGCGCGTCTCGTCGCCGAGGCTCAGGCGGGCAAGGCGCCGGTCCAGCGCCTCGCGGACCGCGTGTCGGCCGTGTTCGTGCCGGTCGTGATCGGCATCGCGCTGGCCACGCTCGCCGGCTGGCTCGTCTTCACCGGCGATGCCGGCGAAGCGTTCACCGCAGCCGTCGCGGTGCTCATCATCGCCTGCCCCTGCGCGCTCGGGCTCGCCACGCCCACAGCGCTGATGGTGGGGACGGGCCGCGCGGCGCAGCTCGGCATCCTCATCAAGGGGCCGGAGGTGCTCGAGGAGACGCGCCGGATCAGCACGATCGTCCTCGACAAGACCGGGACGGTGACCGAGGGCCGGATCGAGCTCGTCGACGTGCGGCTGATGAACGGCGCCGGCCGCACGGAAGTGCTGCGCCTGGCCGGCGCACTCGAAGATGCGAGCGAGCACCCGATCGCCCAGGCCGTCGCCGCCGCTGCCAAGGCCGAGCTCGGCGCTCTACCGCCGGTTGAGGCGTTCGCCAACCGGCCGGGCGTCGGCGTCGTCGGCCGCGTCGAAGGTCACGAGGTCGAGGTCGGGCGCACGAACGGCGAGATCACCGTCTCCTGGGACGGCGTGCCCCGCGCCACGCTCGTCGTCCGCGACAGGGTCAAGCCCACGAGCGCCGAGGCGGTTCGCGAGCTTCGCGAGCTCGGCCTCACCCCGGTCCTGCTGACAGGCGACAGCACCGAGGCAGCCGAAGACGCAGCCCGCGAGGTGGGCATCGAGCGGTGTCATCGCCGAGGTGCTGCCCGGAGAGAAGGCGGCCGAGGTCCGGCGGCTGCAGGACTCCGGCGAGGTCGTGGCCATGGTCGGAGACGGCGTCAACGACGCGCCGGCCCTGGCGCAGGCGGATCTCGGCATCGCCATCGGGACGGGCACCGATGTCGCCATCGAGGCCTCGGACATCACGCTCGTGTCCGGCGACCTGCGCGCGGCCGCCGACGCGATCCGGCTCGCGCGTCGCACGCTACGCACGATCAAGGCCAACCTCTTCTGGGCGTTCGCTTACAACGTCGCCGCTATCCCGCTGGCCGTCGCCGGCGTGCTCAGCCCGATCATCGCCGCGGCGGCCATGGCGTTCTCCAGCGTGTTCGTCGTCACCAACAGCCTGCGACTGCGCCGGTTCCACAGCCCGCGCGAGGAGGCACACGCATGACGCACGGCTACTCCGAGCACCGCGAGCAGCTCGTGAACCGCCTGCACCGCATCGAAGGACAGGTGCGCGGGATCGAGCGCATGGTGGAAGAGGATCGCTACTGCATCGACGTCATCACGCAGATCAGCGCCGTGACGACTGCGCTCGAGAGCCTCGCGTTCGAGATCCTCGACGACCATGTCTCCCACTGCGTGGCGGGCGCGCTCGAGTCGGGCGACGCGGACGTGGCCGCCGAGAAGCGCGAGGAACTGCTGGCGGCCGTCCGCCGCTTCGCGAAGACCCGCTAGCCACTCACCCAATCGAGGGAGCCGGTTCACCCGTTCGGGGGTGTTGTGCACGTTGCCACGCGCCCATGCTCCGACTGCGGCGGAGCCGGCCGGGGGGCCGGCGCCGGGGAGGATCTGCGGCGTTCGCTCCGGAGGCGGCCGGCTCCGACGCATCACCCCGGACGGCTTCCGCCGCCCAATTCTCTAGAGTGCCCGCACCGGGGTGCTCCGCACATGCGGGGCTGAGATCACACCCGAGAACCTGATCCGGGTAATGCCGGCGAAGGGAGCCGAGGTAGCTCGACAGAAGACTTGAAGGAGGGGGCCCACGGGGAACCATGGGTTCCCCCGTGTCTGAGACACCGGCCTGGGGCATCGAGCCCGTGCCCGAGCGCCTGCGGGTGCTCGGCTTCCTCGACACGGCAGCGCTCTGGGGCAGCCTCGGCGTCAGCCTGCTGGTGCTCGTCGCCGGGACGTTCCTCGTCCCCGCGCTCTCCCTGCGTGATGCGCTGATCGCCATCGTCGTCGGCGGACTGATCGGCAACGCGATGCTGGGAACGGCCGGCCTCATCGGCGCCCAGGCGCGCGTGCCGGCGATGGTGCTGATGCGGCCGTCGCTCGGCCATCGCGGCTCGTACGTCGGCGACGGGGCTGAACGTGGCGCAGAACCTCGGCTGGGCGATCTTCGAGCTGATCGTCATCGGCACGGCCGCCGCGGCCCTGTCGGACAAGGTCTTCGGCTTCGAGGGCAAGTGGCTGTGGACGATCGTCTTCGGGCTGCTGACGGCCGCGATGGCGCTCGCGGGCCCGATCGCAGTCGTTCGGCGCGTCGTCCGGCGCTTCGCCTTGTGGGTGGTGCTCGCCTCACTCGTCTACCTCACGTGGTGGACGATCGACAACGCCGACCTCGGCGCGGCGTGGTCGCAACCCGGCGGCGGCGAGTCGCTGTGGTATGGCATCGACCTGATGATCGCGCTGCCCGCCTCGTGGTTGCCGCTGATCGCGGACTACACGCGCTTCTCGCGCGACGGCCGGTCGGCGTTCGCCGGGTCTGCCGTCGGCTACCTCATCCCGAACGCCTGGCTCTATGCGCTGGGTGCGCTGCTCGTGACGACGAGCGCCGCCTACAGCGACCCCACCGAGCTGATGACGTCGATTGCGGCGGGCGGCCTCGCCGCAGGGCTCGCGCTGCTCGCGCTCACCGTGGACGAGACGGACGAGGCGTTCGCGAACGTCTACTCGACGGCGGTCTCGCTGCAGAACGTGCTGCCGCGCGTGCCGCAGCGCCTGCTCATCGGCGTAGCCGCAACCGCCGCCACGGTCGGCGCGCTGCTGATCACGTGGGCGGAGTACGAGACGTTCCTGTTCCTGCTCGGCTCCTTCTTCGTGCCGCTGTTCGGCGTGCTGCTCGCCCACTGGCTGCTGGCACGGCGCGAGCTACACGCGCGCCGACGTCTTCGAGGCGCCGCCGTTCCGGCCGCTGATGATCGTCGCGTGGCTGGCCGGCTTCTGCCTCTACCAGTGGCTCCATCCCACAGGACCGAGCGCGTGGACCGACCTGCTGGCGCACGCGGAGCCGGCAGGCATCGGCGCCTCGCTGCCGAGCTTCGCCCTCTCGTTCGTGCTCGCGTCGCTCGTCGCGCTGAGGGACCGGCGCCGATGATCGCTCGCGTCGCCACCGTCGACGGCGTGTTCGAGGTCGATCTCGACACCGAGGAGATCGAGCCGGGGGCGGGCGCGGTCGAGCCGCAGCGGGTCGACACGGGCCTGCCTCGCGTCGTCTGCGCCGGCCGCCGCGGGCTCGACCGTCGTCGTCGTCGTCGACGCGCGCCCGCCGCTCGTCGTGTCGCACGACGCCGGCCAGACGTGGCGGGAGTCGGGACGCGGGTTGCCGCCCGGCTTCGCGGTCGCCGTGCTCGAGGACGATCCCGACGTCGTCCTCTTCGCCGGACGGAATCGGCTCTACCTCTCGCGTGACGGAGGGCGCTTCTGGGAGCCGCTCTCCGTCGAGCTGCCCGACATCGAGGCGGTCGAGCTCGAGAGCTAGACGGTCGTCGTCTGTCCGGGCTTGCAGCAGTTTTCCGCCGACACGCACCCGGCCGGCGAGCGCGCGAACCTTCGTCCGCCGCTTCGCGTACTCCACCTTCCAGCGCGCACCGGCGCCGCCGGATGCGGTTGCGTTCTTCGTGGCGATCGTGAAGCTCGCCTTTGCGGACGCGCCCTTGGGCACGGCCGCGGTCACGCCCCCGGCCTCGAGGACGAGCTTCCAGCCGCTCTTGCCCGGGCAGTGCTTCCGATCGACCTCCAGCTCGGAGCCTCCCGTGAGCGACGTCGTCCCGTCCCTGGCCACCGCGCGCGAGCACGGCCTGCCCGCTACGCGGAGTCACTAGCACGTCACCCGCGCGCCACCGACGAGCCTGGCCGCGCGGCCTTGACCGCCGTCCCATGCTGGTGCTGGACGAGACCGCGGACCGACGAGACCGTCCAGGCGCAGTAGTCGGGCACGGTGAACGGCGCCCCGATCTCCGGCTTGTCGTAGCCCTGGCCGCGGCTCGTCTCGCAAAGGTACGGATTGGACGTCGGCAGGTACCGGCCGGGTGCCAGCCGAGTCGTCGTGTCGCCCCGCTCCGTGGTCCCCGAGCCGAGCGCGACCGTCTTCTCGGGCGGCGGCTGCGTGCGCGTGAGCTTCAGGTTCCACTCGTAGTGACCGCCGTCCTCGCCCAGGCACTTGTAGTCCCAGACGATTCGTACCACGGCCAGGTTCTTGCCAGGGACACGCGCCAGCACCTGGCCCGTGATGTAGATGTCGCTGGAAGCAGCGCTCCCTGCCAGCACGGCGAGCACCACGGCCGGGCAAGCCCCGCGCCGATGGCCACCGCCCTGCGCACCCGCGTCAGGTTAGTTCAGCGACAGCAGCCACATGCCGCCCACCGTGTACAGCACCATCAGCGCCAGCATCACGTACTGCGTGCGCAGCGCGATGCGCGGGGTCGGCGAGAGAGCGACGGCGCGATCGTGCGCGACGATGAGGCCGAGCACGTGGCCGATCACGAGCACGGTCACCTGCGTGTACCAGGTGGTGTTCGGCTTGAGCCAGGTGAGGTTCGGCTCGAAGCCGGCCGTCCCGAGGACGTTCCAGCCCTGCGCGTAGGGGTCGGAGAGCAGCGGGATGACGAACTGCCCCTGGATCACGAGCAGCGAGAAGTAGTGCGACAGCGCGTAGACGATCGCGATCGGGATCAGGCTGCCGACGAAGATTCCCGAAAACGCGGCGCGCTCCCCGACGATGCCTTCGGCGACCTTCACCGACAGCGTGTAGACGGTGGCCACGACGAGCACCGCGATCGTCAGCGCGGACAGGTTGAGCAGCTCCACCGCCCGCTCGGCGCTGACCGGGTCGGAGAAACGGATCTCGACGTCGTAGAGCCGCTCGAACCACCACGAGGAGCGCGAGAGGCCGTCGAAGGCGACCGAGCCGAGCATGACGGCGAGGAAGGCGACGGCACCGGGGCGCGCGCTCCACGCGGGCCAGCTCCGACAGCGGCTTGCGGAGGATCAGCTCCGTGCCGCCGCCCTCGCGCTCGCGGCTGCCGAACAGCGCCGCCCTGGAGATGAAGCCGAAGTAGACGGCGAAGCCGTCGCCGTTCGCGCGCCACTCCTTGCGGCCGAAGATCGCCATCCCCGTCCAGGTGGCGACGCTGTAGATGCGTGATCGCGAGCGCGAGCATCCGCGGATCGGACGGGTCTGTGTACACGAGCTCGATGGCCACGAAGCAGAACAGCAGGACGACCGCGGGCCAGAGCCCGAGCCAGGCGGGGTACTGACGCGGCTCGCGCGACCAGCCGAGCTTGCCGGCCGTCCACGCGACGGCGTCCGCGGCTGCTCGCCAGGGGTCGAGCACCGACCAGACGTTCCCGAGCACGATCGAGAGCACGACCATGCCCACCCAGAAGATGACGTAGATGAACGTCGGTGCGAGATTCGCGCTCGCGCGCTCGGAGCCGAACGCGGCGGCCGTCCAGACGACGATGAAGAGCGCGAGCGAGAGCCCGCTGACGACGACGCGGAAGTACGGCGAGAGCAGAACGCGCTGGAGCCCCTCGGGCAGCGGCCGTCCCGCGCCGACCTCGAGCTTCGGCTTCTTCCACAGCGCGCCGAGCGCGACGAACGAGATCAGGAGCACGGTCGCGCCGCCGACGAGGAAGAGCCAGCCGGGCACCGGGAGGTCCCGGATACCGCCGATGCCGTGCGCGGCGGCGGTCGCCGGTACGGCGAGCGCGACGAGCGCGGCCAGCGCGCAGAGCGCCGCGAACGCTCTGTTCACGGGCGGACTTCGATGTCCGCGATCTGCAGTCCGCGATCCTCGAGCTCGACCTCGAAGCGGCCGGGAATCGAGGCGACGAAGACGAGCCGAGCCGGCTTTCCGGGTGCGACGTCGACCATCTTGTCGTATCCGTGCAGATGCACCTCGTCTGCGACGTCCGAGCCGACGACGATCGCCACCTGCTTCCCCTGGTCGACGGTCGCCCGCTGGATGCCACCTCGTACCTTTCCGCCACGCACGACGATCCGCACGGTCGTCACCTCCGGCTTCGGGGCAGGCGTCGGGGGAGACGGCGGCGGCGGCGGGGGCTGCGGAGGCGGCGGTGTCGTCGCCGGAGGAGGCGGCGGAGGAGGACTGGCGGACGTCGTCGTGCTCCCGTCGTCACCGCCGCAGGCGGAGAGGCCGAGGTGCACCGATGGAGACGATCGCGAGGACGAGGACGAGGCGGGCTCTCATGTTCCCTCCAGTCACGTGATGTGCAGTGGTGCGCAGCTTGCCTGCGAGCGGTTGCCGGCGGCGTCGGTGGACGTTACGCAGAAGCGGAGCTTCCCACGAGCAGTGCTGCGCCAGGGCAGGAAGTAGAAGAGCGCATCCGGGTCCACCTCGTGCAGGCGGCCGGTAACGGTCGCGAGACGTCGTCCTCCGCGGAAGACCGCTGCGGTCTCGCGGCTCTTGCCGCCGGCCTCGACGAGGCGGTAGCGGAGCTGCACGGTCTCGCCGCGCTCTCCCTCGCTGGCGAGTGCCTTCACGCGCGGCGGCGTCGGGTCTGCGACGCGGCCGAACGTCGCAGACACGGATTTCGCGCCGTCCAGCCCGAGCGTGCAGACGGGCTTCTTGCCCTTGCACGCGCCGTCCCAGCGCACGAACGTCCACTTCTTCTTCGGAGTCGCTTCAATCGTCATCGTGCTGCCCGCCGGGAACGAGCGCGAGCATGTGCGCCCGCAGTCGATGCCCGTGGGACGGCTACTGACCGTGCCCTGCCCCACCTTCGTCACCGCTACCGGAAAGAGCGTCCCCGCTTCCACGAACGACGCGGCGGCGGCCATCGCCCCCTGCGCGAGCACGACGCACGAGGCTGCGACTCCGTTACAGGACCCCGACCAGCCGGCGAAGATCCAGCCTTCCGCTGGAACAGCCGACAACGTCGTTCGTGAACCGACCGGTACCAGCGCTCCACAGGCGGTGCCGCAGGAGATGCCGACCGCGCTCACGATCGAGCCTTTCCCCGTCACACTGACCGCCAGCGGCCTCTGGGACGGCTGCACTCCACCGATGGCCGCCGTCACCGAGCGAGCGCGCGTGACCGGCACGACGCAGGCGCCGCTGCCCGTGCACGCCCCGCCCCAGGCCACTGGGCCCGACGCCGTCAACGTGACGGGAACGCCGGCGCCGAACGAGGCCACGCACGCCGCGCCGCAGACGATCCCGGGCACGTCGCTCGTCACCGTACCGCCCCCGGCCGCCACGGCCACGGCGTAGACCGTGTTCGGCGGCGCGAACGTCACGGTCACCGTGCGGGGGTCGCCCATCGTCACCGCACACGGGCCGGTGCCCGTGCAGGCGCCCGTCCAGCCCGCGAACGACCAGCCGGGAGTGGGTGTCGCGGTGAGCGTCACGGTGCTGTCGGTTGCGAATTGGGCCGTGCAGGTGGCGCCGCAGTCGATCCCGCCCGGCTGGCTCGTGACCTTCCCGCTGCCGCTGACGGTGACGGCGAGCGGGAACTGCGACGGACGTGCGCGGACGAACGTCGCGGTGACCTCGTACGTCACTCAAGTGCTCGACCGGGTCGATCGTGCACGTCGTCCTCGCCGCACGAGCCGAAGCCGTCGAACGCCGAGCCGGGGTCCGGCTCGCGCACTGAGCGTCACCGGCTTGTAGCCGCGGCATCCTCGTCGGAGATGAAGCTGAACGTGCAGCGCGAGCCGCAGTCGATGCCGTCAGGCGTCGCTCGTGACGCGGCCCTTCGCCGTCTCCGGTCTTGTTGACGACGACGAACCCGTGCAGCGCGATGTTCGGGCACGGCCGAGGCCGACGTCGCTAGCACGAGCAGGCCGAGAGCGGCGGCGACGGCGGTCGAGCAACCGCGTCACAGCTGGAACTCGCCTCTCGCGACGACCACGGCGCTGCCGGCCACCTCGACGCGCTCGATCCGGTCGGGCGTCCCCCAGGCCGTGGCGAAGAGCGTCGACGGGCGGCCGACCTCTGCCCCCTGGGAGATCTCGATCTCCTCGCCCGACCCGACGAGCCCGTGACGCACGAGGTGAGCGGCCAGCGGCCCGGCTGCCGACCCGGTGGCCGGATCCTCTGCGACACCGTCGGCCGGGGCGAACATCCGCGTCTTCCAGCGGCGTCCGGAGCCGGCAGAGCAGTTCGTGCCCACGACGTCGGGAAGCTCGGCGAGGCGGTTGAGATCGGGCTTCACCGCCGCGACCTCTTCCTCCGATCCCAGCACCACGAACGCCATCTGGAGTCCGTTGTCGTAGACCTCGACCGGCTGCTCCGAGCGCTCCACGCCGAGCGCGGCCAGCATGTCGTCCGCTCTCGGATACGCCTGCCACGTGGGGACGACCTGCTCCATGCGACCGAAGACGATACGCGCGCCTTCACGCTCGACGTGCACAGGTATGACGCCGACGCCGGTCTCGAGCCTCACGGTCTCCACCTGCAGCGGTCCCGCGAGCACGAATGCCGAGCCGAGCACCGGATGACCGGCGAACGGAATCTCTACCGCAGGCGTGAAGATCCGCAGGCGGACGTGGCCGTCGCCGGCGGCCGGATAGACGAAGACGGTCTCCGAGAACGCCATCTCCCGCGCGAGGGGCTGGAGCTGGTCCTCGGGAATGGCACGCGCGTCCGTGAAGACCGCGAGCTGGTTCCCCGCCAGCGGGCGGTCGGTGAAGACATCGCAGACGACGTAGCGGAAGGTCCTCGCCACGGCGCGACTCTACCCGTGTCTAGCTGGTCCCTTCGGACGACTTGCGGCTGACGGCGACGCCGCCGCATAAGGCGTAGCCGTCGAGCGACGAGCAGCGGCGCATCGGGGTCCTCGGGATCCTGGCGCCGCCGACGTCCACGCCGCCCGCGACGGCGCGAATGTTCTTCTCGATACGCCAGCTCAGGAGGTACGCGAAGTGAGATGCCGCCGAAGAGCGCCGTCACCGAAAGGCGGGCCTCCGGCGCCAGCTGCGGCCTCTCGCAGGTCGGCGTCCACCCCGCCGTACCAGGCGAGCATCGAGCCGCCGCGGAATGCCTTCGCCCGGCTCTTGAGTTCGACGCCGTCGAACACGGCCATCAGCGCCACCTCGTCGCTCTCGGCATCACCGCGCGACGGAATCGCGTGCTTGACCACGGCGGCCGCGGCCATCCAGCCGCCGAGGAAGCCGAAGCCAGATCCAGAGAAGCCGGCGCACGACGCCCATCATTGCCACGCCGATCTGGCCTGCCAGCTCGAACGAGATCGCGTGCTCGACGCCACCCGTCACCACGATCACCGGCTCCGGGAACGGCGCGCGGCGAACGAGCTCGACGACCGCGCCGGGCAGCAGCCCGAGCCCGCGCAGGTAGCCGAGCAGCGCCTTGTCGTCGGGCACGCGGCGCACGGTGGAGCGCTCTCCCGGGCCGAGCGCGTGCAGCGGCCGCAGCTCGTCGACGCCGACGTTCAGCTCGGCGTCGGGGATGGGATCGCCGTGCGGGTCATGCGTGGGGAAGCCGAGCGTGGCGTCGATCCGCGCCTCCAGCTCCTCCGAGAGCGCGTGCTCGAGGCGGTCGGCCTCGGCGTGCACCTCGTCGATCGGCATGCCGAGCGTCTCGGCGAGGTACTGCTCGAGCAGCCGGTGGTGTCGGATCACTTCCACCGCCGACTTGCGCCCGGCCGACGTCAGCTTCACGCCGCGGTACGGCTCGTGGACGACGAGCTTCAGCGTCGCCAGCTTCTTCAGCATCGACGTGACGGAGGGCGGCGAGACGCCGAGCGAGGCGGCGAGTGCAGAGGTCGTGGCCCGCCCGTGCTCGGACTCGAGCCGGTGGATCTCCTTGAGGTAGTCCTCGGCGGTCTGGGAAAGAGGCGCTGGAGACATGCGCTATCTAATATAGAGTTTAGACATGTCTAAACGCATGAGCAGGCGAAAGCTTCTGGCCGGAGCGGCGATCCCGGTGGCCGCCGTGCCGCTCGCAAAGCTCGCTGGGAGCGGGCGGAATGGACGCCGGCGCCTCGACTTCGAACCACATCGGCCATCACCACGCACGCATGGGCCATGCGGCGATGTATCGGCTCGAGCGTGCCTGCTCCGGGCGGCCCCAACGACCTCGACGCGCTGCTCATCCCTCCCGAAGGCGCTGCCCGCCAAGCCCGGCAGGGTGCGCGAATACACGCTCGTCGCGCACGACCGCGAGATCGAGGTCGCGCAAGGGAGTGACGTACGCGGCCTGGACGTACAACGGCACCGTGCCCGGGCCCGTCCTCCGAGCAACGGAGGGCGACATCTTCCGCGTGAACTTCCACGAACCGCGGCACGCACCCGCACACGATCCACTTCCACGGCATCCACCCAGCCGGCATGGACGGCGTCTTCGAGATCGGTCGCGCCCGGCAACTCGTTCACGTACGAGTTCGAGGCGCATCCGTACGGCATGCACCTCTACCACTGCCACGCGACGCCGCTCAAGAAGCACATCGAGAAGGGCCTCTACGGCGCGCTGATCATCGACCCGCCCGAGCCGCGCGCGCGCGCCCGCGAGTTGGTGATGGTGATGAACGGCTACGACACGGACGGCGACGGCGAGAACAACTTCTACACGGTCAACGGCCTCGCCTTCTACTACGCGAAGTACCCGATCCGTGTGAAGCGCGGGCGAGCTCGTGCGCATCTACCTCGCGAACCTCACGGAGTTCGACCTCATCAACTCACTCCACATCCACGCGAACTTCTTCCGTTACTACCCGACGGGCACGACCGACCAGTTCGAGTACACGGACACGGTCATGCTCTGCCAGGGGCAGCGCGGGATCCTCGAGCTCGAGTTCCCGAATCCCGGCCGGTTCATGTTCCACGCGCACCAGTCGGAGTTCGCAGAGCTCGGCTGGATGGGCTTCTTCGAGGTGGAGGAGTAGTGGAGGCCGGAGCTGCCACCGGGAATCGCCGCGGCTGGCAGCTCTGGGCGCTGCTGCCGATCCTCCTGCTCGTCGGCGTCGTTTCGCTCTTCGCAGCTGCCGGAAGCTCGATCACCGACCTCGTCGGCTCGAACCCGCCACCGGTCGACGAGCTCGACATCCGGCGCGTGTCCTTCGAGCCGGGGAAGATCGAGATCCGGGTGACGAACCCGCAGCACGACGCGATCACCATCGGCACTGTCACGGTCGCGGACGCGATCGTTCCCTACACGGTCGACGGGCCGACGACGCTCGAGCGGCTGCGGTCGGCGACGATCGTCGTCCCCTACGACTGGGTTCCGGACGAGCCCATCTCGGTCGGCGTGACGAGCTCCACCGGCATCCAGGTGACGGAGGAGATCGCCGCCGCGGTGGAGACACCCGGCGCCGACTCGCGGAGCATCTTCGGCTACGCGCTGATCGGCTTCCTCGTGGGCGTCGTCCCTGTCGCGCTGGGCCTGATGTGGCTGCCCGCGCTGCGCGGAGCGGACCCGCGCTGGCTGGCAGCCTTCATGGCGCTCACGGCCGGCCTGCTGACGTTCCTCGCGCTCGACGCGCTGTCTGAGGCCCTCGACGCTGCAGGCGACGCTGCCCGGCCAGCTCGGCGGCACCGGCCTCGTCCTGCTCGGCGTCGCGGCCAGCTACCTGGCACTGACGTTCGTCGCGCGAGCGGCTCGGACGGCGGGGGCGGAAGGCCGGCGACAGCGGGCTGCTCGGCGGCGTCGCGCTCGCCACGCTCGTCGCCATCGGCATCGGCCTCCACAACCTCGGCGAGGGGCTCGCCATCGGCTCGTCGTTCGCGCTGGGCGAGCTCGCGCTCGGCGAGCTTCCTGATCGTCGGCTTCATGGTGCACAACGTGACCGAGGGGCTCGGGATCGCCGCACCGATCGCCGAAGGGCACGCGCGTGTCGCTCGGGTCGCCTCGCGGCGCTCGCGGTCGTCGCCGGCGCGCCCGCCATCGTCGGGGCATGGATCGGCGGCTTTCTCACGAGCGACCTGCTCGGCGTGCTCTTCTTCGCCGTCGCCACGGGCGCCGCGCTCCAGGTCGTGGTCGAGGTCGGCCGCTACATCGCCCGGCGGGCGCCCGGCGGCCTGCGCTCTGCCTGGGTCGGCGGCGGCTTCCTCGCAGGAGTCGCCGTCATGTACCTCACCGGCCTGCTCATCGGCTAGCGAACCGCGCTCTCGTATCCTGGAGGCATGCGTCTGTACCTCGTACGCCACGCGAAGGCGGAGCAGGGCGAGCCCGACGAGCTGCGACGGCTGACGCCCGACGGCCGGGCTGCTGCTCGAGAGCTCGGCACGCGCCTCGCCCAGGAAGGCGTCACGCCCGACGCCGTGCTGTCCAGCCCGTTGCTCCGCGCCCGCGAGACGGCCAACGAGATCGCGCGCGCCACCGGCGCCGAGGCAGAGCCGGTCGAGCTGCTGGGGCCCGGTGCAACGGCAGAGGACGTGACTCAGGTCGTCACGGGTCGCGGCGACACCGTCGTCGTCGTCGGTCACCAGCCGGACTGCGGGCGCATCGCCGCGGCGCTCACGGGCGGCGAGGAGCCGCCGTTCCCCACGGCCGGCCTGGCCGTCATCGAGCTGTGAGCTCGCGCTCCAGCTCGGCCAGCCACTCCGCTTGCGCATCGAGCCACGCCGTACCGAACTCGAGCGCCCGCTGCGGGAAGCGGTAGCCGAGCTCGACGTCCTCCCGGGCGTGGGGCTCGATCTGGGCGCGGAAGAACGCGACCGCCTGCTCGCGCCACTCCCGCATGCGGCGAATGTTCTCGAGCGCCGTCTCCGGATCGGTGAAGTCCGAGAAGAAGAGCCTGAGCAGCCCCTCGTCCCGATACTGGAAGAGGTCGCTGTCGCCGCGGAACCAGTCGTCGAGCTCGCGCTCCCCGGCCGCGGTCAGCCGGTAGACCTTTCGCCCACGGCGCCCCTCGCTCTCCACCTCCACGAGCGCGGCCTGCTCGAGACGCCGCAGCTCGGGGTAGATCTGGCCGAAGCTGGCGCCCCAGAAGAACTGCGTCGAGAGCTCGACCGACTGCTTGATGTCGTAGCCGCTACGCGGCCGGAAGCGGAGAAAGGCGAGGATGATCTTCGCGGTCGGAGAGAGGTTTGACATATCTGCCAGAGGTATCGTATCGTATCTGCCAGATAGATCATGGCGGCGGTAACGGTCAAGAACCTCCGCAAGTCGTACAACGGCACCGAGGCCGTGCGCGACGTCAGCTTCGAGATCCAGGCGGGCGAGGTGTTCGGCCTCCTCGGGCCCAACGGCGCCGGCAAGACGACGACGGTCGAGATCCTCGAGGGCTACCGGCAGCGCGACGGCGGGCAGGTGACGGTGCTCGGCGCCGACCCCGCGCTGGCGGACGCGAGCTGGCGCGAACGCGTCGGCATCGTGCTCCAGTCGTCGGCCATGTACCCGAATTTCACCGTCCGCGAGCACGTCGCGTTGTTCGCCGGCTACTTCGCGGCGCCACGCGATGTCGACGACGTGATCGACCTCGTCGGCCTCGCCGAGAAGCGCGTCGAGCCGCGTGAAGACGCTCTCGGGAGGCCAGCAAGCGGCGCCTCGATCTGGCGCTCGGCCTGATCGGCGACCCGGAGATCCTCTTCCTCGACGAGCCGACGACCGGCTTCGATCCCGCTGCGCGGCGAGCCGCCTGGGAGATGATCCGCTCGCTCCGCGAGCTGGGAAAGACCGTGCTGCTGACGACGCACTACCTCGACGAGGCCGAGCAGCTCGCCGACCGCGTCGCCGTGCTGCGGCAGGGCGAGATCGTCGCGCTCGGGACGCCACGCGAGCTGACGAGCCGCGTCGCGGCGACGGAGATCCGCTACCGGCGCAACGGGCGCGAGGTCGTGGTCGAGACGCACGAGCCGACGAAGACGCTGCACGAGCTGACAGGCGAGGCGCTCGCCGGCGGCGTGGAGCTGGAGGGACTCGAGGTGTTGAAGCCGTCGCTCGAGGACATCTACCTCGATCTCACGGGTGACGCAGGAATGAGTGTCTTGCTCCATCAGTTCCGCGCGGAGCAGCGGCTCTACTGGCGAAGCCGCGAGCTCGCGTTCTTCACGTTCATCTTCCCGCTGCTCATCTACGTCCTGCTCGGCTCGGTCTACGGCGATGACCCGGTCGAGGGCGAGGGCGTCACCGGCTCCGCGTACCTCCTCGCGGGCGTGCTCGGCTACGGAGCCGCCGCGACGGCCTTCGCCGGGCTCGCGATCCTCGTCGTCATCCGCCGCGAGACGGGCATCCTGAAGCGGCTGAGCGGGACGCCGCTGCCGGCCGTGGGCCTACGTCGTGGCGGCGCTCGGGTCGACGGTCGTCGTGTTCGTGCTCGAGGCGATCGCACTGATCCTGCTCGCCAAGCTCATGTTCGATGTCCCGTTTCCCGAGCAACCGTTCTCGGTGGCGATCGGCCTGCTGCTAGGGGCGGTCCGTTCGCCGCGCTCGGCGTCGCACTGACGACATTCATCCGGTCGGCGGAGGGCGCGTCGGCGGTGATCAGCGCGATCTACCTGCCGATGGCGTTCCTCGCCGGGCTCGTTCTGGACGACGAACGGCGTATCCGCCCGTGTTGGAGGCGATCGCGAACCTCCTCCCACTGACGTACTTCATCGACCTGATGCGCGACATCGTGCTCCGCCACGAGCAGATCTGGGAGAACTGGACGGACGTCGCGGTGGTCGTCGCCTGGGGCCTCGTCGGGCTCGTGGTGACGGTCCTGCGCGGTTCCGCTGGGAGCCGCAGGAAGGCTAGGAACGTACCGATGCGCGAGCCGCCCGCAGCGCGAAGCGCGCGGTCGCCCGCGGCAGCTTCTGCGCCGGGCGAGCGTCGCGTCGAGCGCCGTCACGAACCAGTCGACGTCCTCCTCGGAGAGGACGAGCGGCGGCAGCGCCCTTGATGACGTTCAGCCCGTGGCCCGCCACCTGGCTCAGCACGCGGTGGTCGGTGAAGAGCGGCACGACGACGAGCTGCGAGAAGAGCGCCGGCTGCATGCGCTCCAGCAGCCGGTAGGTCGTCTTCCCCCCTGTCGTCCGGCTCCCCCAGCTCGATCGCCCACATGAGGCCGAGCCCGCGCACGTCCTTGACGACGTCGTAGCGATCGACGAGCGGCTGCGTGCGCTCGAGCAGCAGTTCGCCCATCCGGCGGAGCGCTCCACGAGCTCCGCCGACTCGAGCTCGTGCAGCGTCGCCAGGCCGGCCACCATCGCGAGATCGTTCGGCTGGAACGTCGAGCCGTGGCTCATCGAGTGCTCCAGCGAGTCGAAGACCGCGTCGAACACCTGCGCGCGGAAGAGCGTCGCGCCCGACCGGCACGTAGCCGCCGGACAGCGACTTGGCCACCGTCAGCGACATCCGGCTCGAGGCCCCAGTGCTCGAGCGCGAAGAGCCTGCCGGTGCGACCGAGGCCCGTCTGCACCTCGTCGACGCAGAAGAGCGTGCCGTAGCGGCGGCACAGCTCCTGGGCTCCCTCGAGGTAGCCCGGAGCAGGCAGGAAGACGCCGTGGCCGACGACCGGCTCCACGACGAACAGCGCCACGTCCTCGGTGCGCAGCGCGGCCTCGAGCGCGTCCAGGTCGCCGAACGGGACGTGGGAGAAGCCCGGCAGCAGCGGCTGGAAGCGCTCCGAGAATGCCGGGTCGCCGGACGCGGAGAGCGCGCCGAGCGTCAGCCCGTGGAAGCCGCGCTCGACGGAGACGACGCGCGAGCGACCGGTCGCGGCACGCCCGATCTTGATCGCAGCCTCCACCGCCTCGGACCCGGAGCTCGAGAAGAGCACGCGCCCGAGGCTCGCGGGCGCTCGCCGCAGCAGCTCGTCGGCGAGGATCGCGCCCAGCGGGTTGACGCCGAGCGCGAGCTTCCCCGGCGTGTCGAGGTCGAGCGCTTCCCGGAGCGCCGCCTTCACGCGCGGGTTGTTGCGGCCGACGTTGTACATCCCGAAGCCGCCGAGCCAGTCCAGATAGCGGTTGCCGTCCGCGTCGTAGAGGTGCGCGCCCTCGGCGCGGGCCCAGCGGCGGTCGAAGCCGATCGCGCGCAACATGCGCACGAACTGCGGGTTGACGACTCGCGCGTGAAGCTCCAGCTCCTCGCCCGAGTGCCGCTCCAGAAGCTCGGCGACGCTAAAGCCCGCCATGCGCTGAGCCTAGCGCGGCATACTCGCGCGGTGGAATCGCCCGAGGGCTGGGACGAGGTCGACGGCGCGCTCGAGCGGGAGCTCCGGTTCCCGGACTTCGCCGCCGCGATGGCGTTCGTGAACCGCGTCGCCGACCTGGCAGAGGCCGAGAACCATCATCCCGACATCGCCGTCCACTACAACCGCGTGACGCTGCGCTGGTGGACGCACACGGCCGAAAGCATCACCGATCGCGACCGCGAGCTCGCAGCGAAGACGGACGCGCTCTAGCGATGCGACTGCTCGCGCTCGTACTCCTGCCGCTCGCCCTTTCGGGGCCGGCCGCGGATCCCGGCTACGAAGGCTTCGCGATGAAGCTTCCGGCGCCGATGCGCGAGCAGCTTCGGGATGGCTACTGGCGTCCAGGCTGCCCGGTGCCGCTCTCCGATCTGCGCCTGCTCACGGTCAGGCACTACGGCTGGGACGGGGAAGTGACGACGGGTCAGGTCGTCGTCAACAAGGCCTTCGCACGGCCGCTGGTCGGCGTATTCGGCCGCCTGTACGAGCTGAAGTTCCCCATCCGCCACATGCGCTTCGCAGATCAGTACGGCCCCGGTCCCGAGCCACGGGACACGAGCGGCTCCTTCCACTGCCGCCCACCGGCTGCGTCCCCGTGTCCCGGATCGAAGCCGTCCAGCAACTGGTCGATGCACGCGTACGGCCTGGCATTCGACCTCAATCCCCGCGAGAACCCTTACGTCGGCTGTGGCGTCAGCTTCCACGCCGACGCGACGCGCTACATCGATCGCACGCCGTTACGCAAGGGGATGGTGACGCCCGGCGTGGTGCGGGCGTTCAAGGCGATCGGCTGGGGCTGGGGCGGCGACTGGTCCAGCGTCAAGGACTGGATGCACTTCTCCTCGACGGGGCACTAGCTAGCTGGAGCCGAGTGCGTCGCGCAGCGCGGCCCCCGGTATGTGGCGCACCGCGTAGTTGGACGTCCCGACGTCGGCCAGCTCCTGCGCGGCGGCGTGCAGCGCGCCGTAGGCGGCTCCCGCCAGCAGGCTGCCGGTCGAGACGCGGCGTACGCCGGCCGCCGCGAGCTGCGGAATCGGCGGCGCCGTGGCCAGCGCGAGCACGTTCACCGGAACGCCGACCGCCTCGACGACCGCAGTGATCTGATCGATGTCTGTCAACCCGGGCGCGTAGACGCAGTCGGCGCCGGCGTCGCGATAGGCGATCAGACGGGCGATCGTGTCGTCGAGATCGTCCACGCCCCGGATGTGGTTCTCGGCGCGGCCCGTCAGCACCATTGCCTCGTCGAGACCGTGCGCGGCCTCGGCCGCGATGGCGACGCGCTCCGCGGCGAGACCGACGTCGTCGATCGCGCGCGTCGCCGGGTCGTAGTCCTCGATCGAGCAGCCGGCCGCGCCGGCCTCGGCGAGCAGCTTCACGGTCTCCGCGACGCCACCGGGGTCGTCGGGATAGCAGCGCTCGGAGTCGACGTTGAGCGGCAGGTCGGTCGCGGCCGAGAGATCGGCGACGTGCGCGACGAGCTCGTCGCGCGTCACCTGCTGGTCGAGCTTGCCCAGCGACCAGGCGAAACCGGCGCTCGTCGTCGCCAGCGCCTCGAAGCCCGCCGCCGCGAGGATGCGAGCTGAGCCCACGTCCCAGGGATTCGGCATCACGAACAGCTGCTCTCGCTCGTGCAGCTCCCGAAAGCGGGCCCGTCGCTCGCCGGCGTTCATTGATCGATCCTAGGGGAGTTTGGCGGAAGTTCCATGGTCAGACGGCGCACACGCTCACGCTCGTCGTCGGTCACGTTCGGATCGGCGATCCGGAGCTCTCCTGCTGCCGGAAGCTCGGCCCGAGCCGCCCGAAGATCGACGTGGCGGAGAAAGAACCTCGTGAACAGCCGTCCCATCGCGCCTCCACTCGTCGCGCAGATGACCCACGTCATCGCCACATCCAGAGCAGGTTTCCCCGCACGGGAGTTCGCCCAGTCGATGACGACCGGGCCGCTGGTCGAGAGCAGGACGTTGTCCGGATGGAAGTCGAGGTGGATCAGCCGCTCGCCCTCGAACGGAATCTCGTGAAGCCGAGCATGCAGCTTGGCCAACGTCTGCGCGTGGCCTGGCGAGCGTCCACGGCCGCCGGCGCAGGTCCGCCAGCATCGTCGGCCCGTCGACGCGCTCGAGCACCAGGGCGTCGTCGAGGACGTTTATCACGCTCCGGCACCGGGTAGCCGTGCGCGCGGACATGCTCCATCACTTCCGCCTCGCGGGCGGGCCGTCCGCCTGCCTTGAAACGCCTGAGCACACGGCCGTCGCCCAGCTCGAGGATCTCCGAAGCGCGTCCCTCCGCCAGCACCCGCACGGTGCCTAGTATGGGTGTCATGCAGCAGTCGGCACCGGCGGTCGTCGACCGCCTCGAGCAACACCGCGGAGAGCTGACCGGCTACTGCTACCGAATGCTCGGCTCGCCCTTCGACGCCGAGGACGCCACACAGGAGACCCTCGTCCGCGCGTGGCGGAACATCGACCGCTTCGAAGGGCGCGCGGCGCTGCGCACGTGGCTCTACCGGATCGCGACCAACGTCTGTCTCGACATGGTGGAGGCGCGAAAGCGGCGTGCCATGCCCATGGACCTCGGGCCGGCGCAGGAGCCGGTCGCCGCCAATCTCAACGTGCGGCCCGAGTCGGACTGGGTGGAGCCGATCCCTGACGCCCGTGTCGCGCCGGACGGCGATCCGGCTGAGGTGGCCGTTGCTCGAGAGACGATCCGGCTCGCGTTCGTTGCGGCGCTCCAGCACCTGCCGCCGAAGCAGCGCGCGGTGCTGATCCTCTGCGAGGTTCTGCGCTGGCAGGCAGCCGAGGTCGCCGAGCTGCTCGAGACGAGCGTTGCCTCCGTCAACAGCGCGTTGCAGCGCGCGCGGGCCACGCTCGAGACGCGCAACCTCAGCCCGGAAGCGCAACCGGCCGTCGAGGACGAGGCGGACGCGGAGCTGCTCGCACGCTACGTCGACGCCTTCGAGCGCTACGACATGGAGGCGCTCACGTCGCTCATCCACGAGGACGCGACGCAGTCGATGCCGCCGTACGACATGTGGCTTGCCGGACGCGACGACATCTTTGCGTGGTGGTTCGGGCCCGGCGCGGGCTGCCGCGACTCGAAGGTGGTGCCCACGCTCGCTGCGAACGGCGCACCCGCGTTCGGCCAGTACAAGCCGAACGACGCCGGCGACGGCTACGAGCCGTGGGCCCTCCAGGTGCTCGAGGTCGTCGGACGGCAAGATCGCCGGGCTCACGTTCTTCCTCGACACGAAGACGCTGTTCCCCCTCTTCGGACTGCCGCTCGAGTACTCAGGCGCGTAGGACGTCTTGCAGCGCCATGAAGTCCACGAGCTCGAGCAGCTCGCAGGACGCGTTCTGAAGACGAACTCGCCGACCGTTGCGGTGAGCCGCCAGCTGCAGCCGTGCCAGAGCGTCGACGGTGACCGCGTCCGGCTCGACTCCGCGCACGTCGCAGAGCACCTCAGTGGCGGGGTTCTCTTGAAAGAGGCGGCAGACCCTGTCACAGAGCCCCGGCAAGTCTTCCCGCGCGATCGGTCCATAGACGGTGAATACGGCGGGGCCTGCCATCGGTTAATAGACGGCGTGGCTGGGGAATGCTCATCGCGGGCGATGAGTTTCGAAACTGAGGACGGTCTAACGCCTCTGATGACGATGGACAACCGCAAACGCTGGCTGGCACTGCTCGTGCTCTGCCTGGGCGACCTGATGATCGTCCTCGACGTGACGATCGTGGGGGTGGCTCTGCCGTCGATCCGGGAGGACCTCGGCTTCTCCGAGGAGTCGCTGGCGTGGGTCGTGAACGCCTACCTGATCACGTTCGGTGGCTTCCTCCTGCTGGGCGGGCGGTTCGGCGACCTCTTCGGCCACCGGCGCCTGTTCGTGATCGGGATCGCGCATCTTCACGGTCGCCTCGACGCTGTGCGGACTGGCGCAGTCGCAGGAGATGCTGATCATCGCCCGAGCGGTGCAGGGCGTCGGCGGCGCGGTCGTCTCCGCCGTCGCGCTGTCGCTGATGATGATGCTGTTCACGGAGCCGGCAGAGCGGGCGAAGGCGATGGGCGTCTTCGGCTTCGTCGCCTCGGGCGGAGGGTCGATCGGCGTGTTGCTGGGCGGCATCCTCACCGACGTCCTCAGCTGGCACTGGATCTTCCTTGTCAACGTCCCCGTCGGCTTCGTCGTCCTCGGCCTCACCTTCTGGCTGATTCCGGGCGAGCGCGTGCGGACCGCCGCGCAGCGTCTCGACATCGCCGGCGCGGTGACCGTGACCGCGAGCGCTGATGATCGCCGTCTACGCGATCGTGAACGGAAACGAGGTCGGCTGGACGACGCTGCGCACGCTGGGCCTGCTCGCGGTGGCCGCGGGGCTGCTTGGTGCATTTCTCGTCATCGAGTCGCGCGTCAAGTCGCCGCTCGTGCCGCTCGGCCTCTTCCGGCTGCGCAACGTGTCGACCGCGAACGCGATAGGCGTCTTCTGGGCCGCGGCGATGTTCGCATGGTTCTTCATGTCTGCCCTGTATCTCCAGCTCGTGCTCGGCTACAGCCCGCTGGAAGTCGGCCTGACGTTCCTGCCCGCGAACCTGATCATGGGCGCCTTCTCCATCGTGCTGTCGGCGAAGCTCGTCCTCCGCTTCGGCATCAAGCCGCCGCTCGTGACGGGCCTCGGGCTAGCGGCGCTCGGACTTGCGCTCTTCGCGCGCGCACCCGTGGACGGAAACGTCTTCACGGATGTCCTCCCCAGCATGATCCTCCTCGGCATCGGCGCCGGGATGGCCTTCAACCCCGTGCTGCTGGCCGCGATGAGCGACGTCGCGTCGGAAGAGGCCGGGCTCGCTTCCGGCGTCGTCAACACGTCGTTCATGATGGGCGGCGCGCTCGGGCTCGCAGTGCTGGCGAGCGCCGCGGCCTCGCGCACCGACACGCTGCTCGCGGCGGGCGAGTCGGAGCTCTCCGCGCTCACCGGCGGCTACCACCTCGCCTTCCTCCTCGGCGCGATCTTCGCGGCCACGGCGGCGGGGCTCGGGGCCGTGCTGCTACGCGCCGGGGCGTACGCTCCTGCGGAAGGCGCCGGCGAGCCCGCGTTCGAGGAACCTCACTAGCTCACGCCGACGCGCTCGCCGCAGGACGCCGCGCCGAGCCACGAATGCGGCGCGCCGGCCCAGCACCAGCCCAGGCGCGACCTGCCTCCGCTGACCCAGAGCGCCCGACCCGCGCCAGCGCCTCCTCGACAGGAGTCAGCTGTGTCTTCACCACCACGACTCCATCCACTTCTTGACACCTCTCCTACCCGTTGTAATGCTCGCGCGCGGTAGTAGCCAGGGGGTCTGGGTTGTACCGGACGGGAGAGTGCTACTGCGGCGCAGTCGCCTCGGAGCCGCACCGAGTAGGTCGCGCGATGCCTGACGCGTGATTCGCGTCCTCGTCATCTCGAGCATCTGCCTCTACCGAGAGGGCCTCGCCGAGATGCTCGATCGCACCGGAGAGATCTCGGTGGTTGCCTCCGCGAGCGACGTGACGGAGGGGCTCGCGCTGTGGACCGGGCTTGGCGAGCCGCCGGACGTGATCCTCCTCGACACGGCGCCGGCCAACGCCGACACCCGCATCCGCGCTCTCCTGAGCGCGCTGCCCGACGTGCGCGTGGTGGCGCTGGCCGTGCCGAACCACGAGACCGAGATCCTTGCCCTCGCCGAGGCGGGGATCGCCGGGTTCGTGACCTCCGATGCGTCAGTTGCGGAGCTCGTAGCGGCGATCGAGAGCGTCGCGCGCGGTGAGGCGCTCTGCACTCCCTCCGTGACGGCGGCGCTCATGCGACGGCTGGCGTCACTCGCGCGGAGCTGGGCGGAAGCGGATCCGATCGAGCCCCTGACCCTTCGGGAGCGCGAGATTCTCGAGCTGATCGACGAAGGGCTCTCGAACAAGCAGATCGCGCAGCGCCTCCGCATCCAGCTGCCGACGGTGAAGAACCACGTCCACCACATCCTCGGCAAGCTCGGAGTCCAGCGGCGAGCCGAGGCTGCCGCGCTGTCGCGCGCGGGACGCGTCAGGGACTAGTCCCCCGGAACTAGGTCCTCCGCCGGCTCACGGGGCGGGGAGTCTCGGTACCCGGCGTGGGCCGAAGTTGAGCCCAATGGCTTATTTCGCCGCGCGGTAAGCGCCCTGAGAATCGGCCGACAGGTTGTTGGTCTTGGCGTCCCCGCGAATCCTGCTCGTCGCTCTGCCGCGCATGCTGGAGGAGATCGTCACGCACGTCCTCTCGCAGCGGGGGCTGGAAGTGGCGGGGACCGTGCGGAAGGTCGACGGCCTCTCGAGGAAGGTGGCGAAAGCAAAGCCGGACGTGGTCGTGCTCGGTGAGGACGATCCGCCGCTGGCCGCCGCCCTTCTCGAGCAGAGCCCTCGGTTGAAGGTGCTCACCGTGGCCGAGGAGGGCCAGGACTCGTGGCTCTACGGCCTCAGCCCCGAGCGCACGCGTCTCGGCGCCCTCTCACCGGCGCGGCTGGTGCGAGCCGTACAGAGAGCAGCCCGGCCGCCGCGGGCGAGTGGGTGGTGGAGCCGTTGAGCCAAGCCGTTCGAGAGAGGAGATTTCCGTGCCTGTGACACCGACGTACCCGGGCGTCTACATCGAGGAGGTGCCGAGCGGCGTCCACCCGATCACGGGTGTCGCGACCGCCATCGCCGCCTTCGTCGACTTCTTCAAGCGCGGCCCGATGAACGAGGCGGCGGAGGTCTTCAGCTTCGCCGACTTCGAGCGGGTCTTCGGCGGGCTCGACACGCGGTCCGAGGCCAGCTACGCGATCCAGCAGTTCTTCCTCAACGGCGGTTCACGGGCGTGGGTGGTCCGCGCTGCGTCGACGTCGGGGACCAACAGTCCCACGAAGGCCTCGGTCATTGCGCAACGCATGACGTCCGCCTCCGACGCGCTCGAGTTCACCGCGATCAACGAGGGCGAGTGGGGCAACAGCTTGCGGGCTCGCATCGACCTCGCGACGTCCGACCCCGTGAACCTCTTCAACCTCACCGTTTCGGAGGTCGTGATCCGCGAGAGCCGTGCGATCGTCGTAGCGAGCGAGGAGTTCCGCGAGCTGTCCATGGACAGCGCCAATCCTCGCTCTGTCGAGGCGATCGTCAACTCCGAGTCGGCGCTCATCCGGCTGGACGCGACCGGAACCCCGTTGCCCGCGCCGTCGGGCTCGATGTCCAAGGCAGACTTCGCTGCCGTCCCAGGAGCGGGCGACAAGCTCGTCCAGGTGCGCTTCACGTACAACGACCCGCCCGCCACGCCCGCCTTCGAGGAGTTCGACGACGTGAGCCTCGGCAGCGGGCCGATCGACACCATCGACGACGCTGCAGGCCGGCTCGAAGCTGCCCTCCAGGCGGTCAACCCGAGCAATCCAGCCTGGTCGCAGGCGACCGTCCGCGTGATGGGGGAGCGGCTCCAGGTCCTGCCAGGCCTGGCGCGACCGGCCGCTGTCGCATCGTTCACAGCGGCAACCGCCGATGCCACGACGGCTGGAGCGCTCTTCCTCCCTGCCGCCGCCGATGCGGAGGCCAACGTCACGAGCTATTCGATCGGGTCGACAACCGGTCCGAAGAAGCAGAAGGCCGGTGACGCCGGCCAGGACGGCATTCCTCCGGACGGCGCCGACCTCATAGGCAGCGGCGCCGCGGTGCCACCGACGGGGCTGCACGCGCTCGACAAGGTCGACCTCTTCAACATCCTCTGCCTGCCGCGCGTCGCGAAGGTCGACGGCATCACCGACGACTTCCCGTCCGGGGACGTCTCGTCGGCGCTGTCGCAGGCGATCTCCTACTGCGAGTCCCGGCGGGCGTTCTTCATCGTCGATACGCCGAGCGACGTCAACACCTTCCTGGAGCTGAAGGCATGGCTCACGTCGACCCTCGACGCCGTTCGCCACAAGAACGCCGCCGTGTACTTCCCGCGGACGGTCACCGGCGACCCGCTGGACGAGTTCCGGCTCCGGACCTTCGGCGCCAGTGGCACGATCGCCGGGCTCTACTCCCGCATCGACTCGGCGCGCGGCGTATGGAAGGCCCCCGCGGGCACCGAGGCCGGCCTGCGGAACGTCCAGAGGTTCGACTACAAGCTCAACGACGCCGAGAACGGCGTGCTCAACCCGCTCGGTATCAACTGCCTTCGTACGTTCGACGTCTACGGCAACATCAGCTGGGGCGCCCGCACCCTCGACGGCGCCGACGCGAAATCGTCCGAGTGGAAGTACGTCCCCGTGCGGCGGTTCGCGCTCTTCCTCGAGGAGTCGCTCTTCCGCGGTACCAAGTGGGTCGTCTTCGAGCCGAACGACGAGCCGCTGTGGGCACAGATCCGCCTCAACGTGGGCGCGTTCATGCACAACCTCTTCCGCCAGGGCGCCTTCCAGGGCACCACGCCGAAGGAGGCCTACCTCGTCAAGTGCGACAAGGAGACGACGACCCAGACCGACATCAACAACGGCGTCGTCAACATCCTCGTCGGCTTCGCACCGCTCAAGCCGGCCGAGTTCGTGATCATCAGGATCCAGCAGCTCGCCGGGCAGATCGAGACCTAGGAGAGCTGCCATGGCCCAATTCACAGTCAACGCGAGCCGCTTCGATCCGTACAAGAACTTCAAGTTCCGCGTCAAGTGGGACGGGAAGTACGTGGCCGGCGTCAGCAAGTGCTCGGCGCTCAAGCGCACGACCGAGGTCGTCGAGCACCGTGAGGGCGGCGACCCGAGCACGTCGCGCAAGTCCCCGGGCCGGTCGAAGTACGAGCCGATCACGCTCGAGCGAGGCGTGACTCACGACGTCGAGTTCGAGCAGTGGGCGAACAAGGTGTGGAACTTCGGCTCCGGCCTCGGCTCGGAGGTCTCGCTCGCCGACTTCCGCAAGGACATCATCATCGAGGTCTACAACGAGGCCGGCCAGCTCGCGATCGCCTACAAGGTGTTTCGCTGCTGGGTCTCGGAGTACCAGTCCCTCCCCGACCTGGACGCGAATGCGAACGCGGTCGCGATCCAGCACATCAAGCTCGAGAACGAGGGGATCGAGCGCGATTACGAGGTGGCCGAGCCCTCCGAGCCGAGCTTCGTCGAGCCGTAGGCCGGCCGTGAGCGCCACGCGCGCCATCACCCTGCCGCACGGCCTTCTCGACGGCGTCCGTCGCCGGTCGACGGCGGAGCTGCGCCTGCCGACCGGCGCGGACGAAGCGGCCTTGCTCGCGGATCGCGACCGGTCCCGCGCCGAGCAGGTAACGGCGCTGCTCGCCCGCTGCGTGTCTCGCATCGACGAGCTCGAGGTCGACGAGGACTTGGCGCGGGCGCTGACGGTCGGCGACCGGGAGGCGCTGCTCCTGCACCTCCGGGCGAGCCTGTTCGGGGACCGGCTGTCCTGCGTCGTCGACTGCCCGGAGTGCGGGGAGCCGATGGACGTCGACCTGCTCGTCAGCGACCTGCTCGTTCCGCCCTACGACGAGGTCTCCGAGCGACATACGGTGGAGCTCGCCGATGGGCTCGGCGAGGCAGAGGTTCGGCTCGTCACGGGCGCGGATCAGGAAGCGGCTGCGCAGCTTGGAGGCATCGAGGAGCTGATCGACCGGTGCGTTCTCGAGCTCCGAAGCCGGCGGGCGGCCTCTCCGGAGTTGCTCGGCGAAGCGTCTCTCCGAGCCTCTCCTGGCGCTCGATCCACAGGCCGAGATCACGTCGACGCTGTCTGCCCGTCGTGCGGCGAGCCGGTCAGCGCTCTCGTGGACGCCGCCGGGATCCTCCTCGCGGAGCTGACAAGCGGCGACGACCGGCTCCTACGCGAGGTGGACGCGCTCGCGCGGACGTACCACTGGTCGGAGGCGGAGATCCTCGGGCTCGACGTTCACCGACGACAGCGCTATCTCGAGCTGATCGCCGAGGAGGGCGACGAGCTGTGAGCAATTTCCTGGGTAGGCTCGTGGAACGCGCCTCCGGTCCGCCCGCTACGGGTCTGAGCCCTCGCTTGACGCCGCTCTTTCCCATCGGCCGGGCGAACGACACCGCAGGCCGAGGCCGAGCCGTTCCTCGCCGAGACCTCTCCCGCCCTCCCCGCCACGATGACGGGCTCGCGCAGCCGGCGACCAGGCCCGAGATCGCGCTTCCACCGGCCGACCCGCCTGGGCGACGCGTCACCGTGACACCGAGCCCAGCGCGATGCGGGAGCTCCGTGACGATCCGCATCGAGCACTCGCCGCCCGAGTCCCCGCAGACGGAGATTCGGACGCACGAGCGCACGCTGGAGCGCTCGACCGTGCAGCGCGAGGTCGAACCGGCCCAGCCGCCGAAGGCGCCTGCGCTTGCGGCGCCACGTCTCTCCCCCGTGCCCGTCGCGGCGGCAAGCCGAAACCGGGAACCCCGACGCCAGGAACCGCGCATCGAGGTGCGAATCGGCCGCGTCGAGGTTCGTCGTGCCCCCGATCCCGAGCCCGTCGAATGGCAGGCGCCGGCCGCCGGCCGCCGCCGCCGCCACGGGCTTCGGAGCGCTCGCTGCCTCTCGCCGCTACGTCGACAGGCGATGGAGCTGACCGGTGAGCAACCACCTGGCAGTTGCGACGGTCACGGCGACGCTTCGCGACCTGGTCTTCTCGGCAGTCAGCGCCGACGTGCCGGGCGCCGACGTGACGATGGTGCGACCCGACGGCGCCGGCTCCGGAGTGCCGGCCACCGGCGTCAACATCTTCCTCTACCAGGTCACTCCGAGCGCAGCCGCACGCAACGAGGATGTCCCCACGCGGAGCCAGGACGGGACGCTCGTCCGCCGCCCGCGCGTCGGCCTCGACCTGCACTACCTGCTCACGTTCTACGGCTCCGATGCGCAGCTGATCCCACAGCGGCTGCTCGGCAGCGCTGCCCGCGTGATCCACGCGAAGCCGGTGCTGACGCGTCCGCAGGTCGACTCGTCCGTGTCCGCACGGGCGTTTCTCGCCGGCTCGAACCTCTCCTCGGACATCGAGCTCGTGAAGTTCACGCAGCTGCCGCTGACGCTCGAGGAGCTGTCCAAGCTGTGGTCGGTCTTCTTCCAGACGCAGTACACGCTCTCCGTTGCCTACCAGGGCACTGTCGTGCTCATCGAGAGCGAGGACTCGTTCTCGTCACCGCTCCCCGTGCTGCTGCGCAATCTCTACGTGGAGACGTTTCGGCAGCCGGTGGTGGCAGAGATCGTCGCCGCGTTGGGCGACGACGACCCGATCGTCGCGCTGAGCCAGGTCCGCGTCCGCGGGGATCGGCTGCGGGGGGACATCACCCTGCTGACGATCAGCGGCGAGAGCGTCACGCCGACCACCGTCTCCGACTCGGAGATCCTCGCGACGCTGCCTGCCCCGCTCCAGGCCGGGCCTCAGGGCCTCCAGGTGGAGCACCAGCGACTGATGGGGAACGCCGCCGCTGCCACATCAAGGCGTGGAGTCGAACGTCTTCGCGTTCGTGCTCACTCCGGAGATCACGAAGACGGCCGGGATCTACGACGTCGTCCGTCGGTCCCGTCTCCACCGAGGTCGTCAACGGCGTGACCGTCCACTCCGCTGACGTGACCGTCGATCGCGGCCGGATGTCGGCAAGGACCAGCGGGTTCTGCTCCTGCTCAACGAGCAGACGGCGACCGACCCCGACGCCTACACGTTCCCGGCCACTCCGCTGACGGCCGACTCGCCGACGGTCGTGTTCCCGGTGCGGCGGGTCCGGCCGGGCACGTACCTCGTCCGCGTCCAGGTCGACGGCGCGGAGAGCCGGCTCGACGTGGTCGGCGGCACCTTCTCCGACCCGACGGTGACGCTGCCATGACCGACTGGCTCGCCGAGAACCAGCGCGCGCTCAGCTCGGAGCTTGAGCGGATCGCCGGTGCGCTCGAAGCACACGCCGACGGCCGCCCGCCGGACGTCGGTGCGGAGCGTGCGCGGCCACCCATCCTCGAGGCGCTCGTCGAGGCACTCGGGCTGTCCCCGTTCGAGCGAGACGTGCTGCTCCTCTGCGCGGGAGTCGAGCTCGAAGCGCGCTTCGCAGGCCTGTGCGCTTCCGCCGCCGGCGATGAGCGCATACGCCGAGCCTCGTTCAGCCTTGCCCTCTCGTCGCTTCCGGACGCACACTGGAGCGCGATCGCGCCGGCTGCACCCCTGCGCTGGCACCGCCTCGTGGAAGCTGGATCCCGGCGAGAGTGTCACCACGAGCCCGCTCCGCATCGACGAGCGCGTTCTGCACCACCTGACGGGGCTGGACTATCTCGACGACCGGCTCCAGGGCCTGCTCGTGCCCGTCGCCGTGCCCGAGCGGCTGCCGCCGTCGCACGAGGCGGTCGCCGCCGAGCTGGCCGCCGTCTTCGCCGGCGCCTCGTCCAGCGCACCGCCGCCCGCTGCGCTGGGCGGTCACGATCCGCGAGTCCCGCCGAGCCGTCGCGGCGTCGGCTTGCGCCCGGCTCGGCGCTGATGGTCCTCGCACTGCGGGCGAGCGACGTGCCGCCGGCGGCATCCGAGCGAGACGCCTTCTGCCGCCTGTGGCTGCGAGAGGCCGTGCTCACGGGCTACGCACTCGTGCTCGAGGTGGACGACGATGCAGATGCGGACGTCCGCAAGCGCGCGGCGGTGCTGGCGGACTCCCTCGGCGGGCTGCTGGCTCGTCAGCGCCCGTGAGCCGCTCGCCGACCTGCGGCGGCCGGCCGCGCGCCTGGATGTTCCGCGCCTGCCACCGGCGGAGCAGCGTGCGCTCTGGGCCGGCCGGCTGGGGGAGCGTGCCGAGGCGCTGAACGGCGCCGTCGACAGCCTCGTCGCCCACTTCGATCTCGGGCCGCAGGCGATCGAGGCCGCTTGCGCGCAGGCGGTCGCAGGCGAGCTGGAGCTGGACACTGCGCTCTGGGACTCCTGTCGCCGGCACGCTCGCCCCCGCCTCGACGACCTGGCGCAGCGGATCGACGCGCTGGCCGGCTGGGAAGACCTCGTGCTCCCGGAGGAAGAGCTGGCGGTGCTGCGCGAGATCGAGCTCCACGTCCGCGGTCGCGCCCGTGTTTACGAGCAGTGGGGCTTCGCGCGGAAGAGCGCGCGCGGTCTCGGCGTCAGCGCACTCTTCGAAGGAGCGAGCGGCACGGGCAAGACGATGGCGGCCGAGGTGCTGGCCCGCGACCTCCACCTCGACCTCTACCGCATCGACCTCAGCCAGGTCGTGAGCAAGTACATCGGCGAGACGGAGAAGAACCTCCGGCGCGTCTTCGACGCCGCCGAAGCCGGCGGAGCCATCCTCCTCTTCGACGAGGCGGATGCGCTGTTCGGCAAGCGCAGCGAGGTCAAGGACAGCCACGACCGCTACGCCAACATCGAGGTCAGCTACCTGCTCCAGCGGATGGAGGCCTATCGCGGCCTGGCCATCCTGACGACGAACCAGCGCGACGCGCTCGACGAAGCCTTCCTGCGGCGGATTCGCTTCGTCGTCCGCTTCCCGTTTCCCGACCACGCCCAGCGTGCCGAGATCTGGCGGCGCGTCTTCCCGGCGGAGACGCCGGTCTCGGGCCTCGACGACGAGGCGCTGGCCGACCTCTCGCTGGCCGGCGGCAACATTCGTAACGTCGCCCTGTTCGCGGCGTTCCTGGCCGCCGACGAGGGCGAGCCCGTCGGGATGCGCCACGTCGCGCGCGCGGCGGCTCGCGAGTGCGCGAAGCTCGAGCGGCCCCTCACGGAGCAGGGGGTGCGGCAGTGGCTCTGAGCTCCGATGTACGGCTCGACGTCGACGAGCTGGTGCTGGACGGCGTGGAGGGCGACGACCCGCTGGTGCACGAGTCGCTCGTACGGGCGCTCGGCCCCGCTCTGGCGGCCCACGGCTTGGGGGGACAGGTCGAGCAGGTGGCGACGGCTACCTCGACCGCCGTCGCGCAGGAGGGCTCAACGTGAGGTCTCTTGTTCACCGACCTTCGACGGCACCGCCCGTGGTTCACGACGTGCTGCGCTCTCCCGGGCGTTCGCTCGAGTCCTCGGTGCTCGGCCCCATGGAGGCTCGCTTCGGCCACGACTTCTCGCGCGTCCGCGTCCACACGGACGCGCGGGCTGCCGAATCGGCTCGCGCTGTCGACGCCGCTGCGTACACGGTCGGTCGCGACATCGTGTTCGACGCCGGTCGCTACGCACCAGCATCGGCGGGTGGCTCCGATCTGCTCGCTCACGAGCTGGGCCACGTCGTCCAGCAGCGCGGCGCCGCGAACGTGCCGTCTACGCTCCCGGTCTCGCGGGCGAACGACCCGCTCGAGCGAGAGGCGCAGGCGGGTGCTCTCACGTCGCGCGCCGCACCGCAGGTTCAGCGTCAGGACATCGGCGAGCGGCGCCTCCGCTACGAGGAGAGCCTCCCGGGTGACCCGACGCACACGGGGGGAGTGTGGACGGGGACCGTCGAGCGCACGGAGGTGCGCGAGGAGTTCGAGCACGCGCCGGCGATAGCGCCGAACGAGCTGCTGACGTTCGATCTCGAGGGGAACGTCGCTCTGCGGACGACCCAGCCCGGACGCCCGGCCCGCGACGACTGGCAGAGGATCAGCACTCGATCCCAAGGGCAAGTGACGCTCGAGTACGACGAGGGCGCCTGCGAGCTCCGCATTCCGAGCCGTCTCGTCTTCCACAACCCCGGCCCGGGACAGCTGCCCTCACCCGACCCCTGCCAGGAGAAGAATCCTGCACCTGCCCGGCCGCTGCCCGCCGACAAGTTCACGAGTCTGCGCAGCGCGTTCACGAGAACCCTGAACGAGCAGCTCAACCGCTGGTACAGCCTCCGGCTCGAGGGTTGCGGCGCGGGAGCCCCGTGCTCCCGTGGCGTCGCGATCCGGGTCGACGCGACGGACGCCACAGGCGGAGGCGCGACCGGCCCGCAGGTGGACGTCTGGCTGATCAACGCGAGCGGCCGCTCGTGCGCGACACCGTCGACGACGCCTGCCGCGACGTTCATCTATGCGCCTGGGGGAGACCCCGATCCGTCCATGTGGGGTCACGAGGGAGCTCACTTCGCCCTCCACTACGGCGACGAGTACCGCGAGGAGGGTCGTCCGGACGAGCGCGTGCACGAGGAGGACCAATCTGGCCTAGCGAGCCGGGGCATGTCTCGTCTCGCGCTGTTGCACGCGCGGCATTTCGCGTTCGCGCCGCTGTTCGTCAACCGCGTGATGGAGCTGTCGGGCCGCTCGTGCCGCGCATCCCTACAAACGGTCCAGAGACCCTCCGTTGGCTCGTTGACCTCGACGGGGTCAATCGGGTACCTCAGCTCGCCCAGCGGCCGCGGCTACTACGTAGGCGCCGGCTTCCAGCTCGGTGCGCCGCTGACGCGAACCCGGGAGTGGGAGCTGATCGTCGGCGCCCACGCCAGCATGCTGGCCCAGGTTGAGAACAAGGCCCAGCTCGGGTTCCTCTTTGGCGTCCGCCTCGGGCTCGAGGGGAACATCGCCCTGGGCCGCTTCGGAAAGGCCCTCAACATCGGGACCTACGGCGAGCTTGGCGAAGGCATCTTCGGGGTCACGGAAGGAAACGTGCGCAGCTCCGTACAGCGAGGTGGGCGCGTACGCCAGTCTCCGCTTCCTGTCCGGCGGGTTCATCGGCCTCGAGGCGGCCCGTGGCGGCCGGCTCGACATTTCTGGCCCGCCGGATCCCGGCACGGCGGGACCGGCGGAGTGGACGCGGTACGGAATCTGGCTGGGAGTCCAGCACTGACATGACGCCGCGCTCTCGCATCCCGTCGATCTCTGCCACGTCACACGAGGCGGCACACGCGCGCAGCGTGCCCGCGTCCGTGACCGGCTCTCCGAGCCACTCGTTCTCACAGACCCCGGTGCTGCAGCGCCAGCCGGCGAACGAGGATCCCGCTCTTCGCCGTCGCCGGTTGGACGCGGCCGTGGCCGCGCGCACTGCCATCGACCGCCTGACCCAGGCCCTCGACCGCGGCTACCTGTTGCAGGGCGAGGCGCTCACCGACGACGGCCGGATCGAGTCGCGCGACGAGGCGCGGATCGAGTCGCGGTCGGTGCGGGAGGCCCGGCTGCGCCAGCTGATCCGCGACCTGCGCGCGCTCGTGGTCGACCTGGAAGCGGGACCGGTCGATCCCACGTGGTTCGAGCCGAGGATCGAGCTCGGGCGGGTGAACTACAACGTCGACGGGCCGCCGGTCTGGAAGGACACAGTGGCCCTCTACCTGCACCGCAACCACGCGGCCGGCGGGTCTCTCGAGGAGGCCTTCGAGAACACGTTCTCGATCCAGACGGCGCCGATCCCGACTGCAGCGATCAGGCGGTCGCCCGTCGCCAGGGCAACCGAGACCGGCATCTACCTGATCGTTCCGGATCCTGAGAACGCACCACTCGTCTACCGGAGGTTGACGCAGTACGAAGGCTGGCAGGAGCGCGGCGCGATCGTCACGGTCTGGTCGGACGACTTCGGCTACTTCTACTGGGGCGGCGAAGGCCGCAAGAACTACCTGCCGGGGCGGCCATGAGTCGCATCGCCCACATGCTCCAGCGCCGCTGTGCCTGTGGCGGCACGCCCGGCCCGGACGGCGACTGCGCCGACTGCAAGCGCAAGCGGCTGCAGCGTTCTGCCGTGGGAGCGGGGCCTGCGGTGGCCCCGCCGATCGTCCACGACGTGCTGCGCTCGCCCGGCCGGCCGTTGGAGCCGTCGGTGCGAGGCGAGATGGAGGCCCGCTTGGGCCATGACTTCTCGCGCGTCCGGGTGCACGCGGACGCCCGAGCTGCCTCGTCGGCCGAGGCCGTATCTGCACAGGCCTACACGGTCGGCCGACACGTCGTGTTCGCCTACGGGGCTTATCGGCCGGCCACCGGCGAGGGACGACGCCTCGTCGCGCACGAGCTGGCACATGTCGTGCAGCAGGGCGGCGGAGATCACGTCGGCAGGTTGCCCGTGGCGCCCGCGAGCGGAGCGCTGGAGGCCGAGGCCGAGTCCGCCGGAACACCTACGGCCGGCGCGGCGGCTCCGAGCGTGCAGCGCCTGTTGCGTGTCGATCCCAACGCGGTGTCGACCACGCGGCCGGATCCCGCGGCTGCGCTGACGGGGCCGCAGCGCTTCGCCATGGTCGACACCTACATCCGCGGGCTCTGCGACGACTTCGCGGTCAATCAGTTGAGCGGCGACGTCGTTCCGATCTCGGGCAGGGCAGCTAACAGGAACGCGCTCGTCGCGGGCTCGAAGCCGACGGGGTGCTGCTGCCTGGCGGTGCTCGACGGCAGCCCAAGCACATGGATGATCGAGATCTCGGCCGTCAAGAGCCCGCGGACCGGCGGCCAGCGGGTGACGTTGCCGCCGACCGGCCTCCCGATCGACTGGGGATCGTGGACAGCGGGCAGCACGCTCGCCTCGCAGGGCCTCGTGCCGGTCGCAGGCCATGAGCTCTGCGGCCATGCGGCGCTGATCGAGGTGGGCGCGCATCCCGTCGGCGGCAGCCGGCTCACCACCGACGTCCACGACCCGACGGTACGCATCGAGAACGCCATCTCCACCGAGCAGGGAGTGCCGGCGGCGGAGCTGCGAGGGCTCGCAGCGTCGGGCCCTCACCGCGGCGAGTCCGTCGAACGGATCACGGTTCGCAAGTTCGACTTCAACCGCTCCGACCCGACCAGCTCGCTGCCGGCCGCGGAGCTGAGGAAGCTCGAGTTCGCCGCCGACTTCGTCCGGCAGAACGACACCTTCGTGGACGTCGTCGGACACAGCGACCGCGTCGGGTCGGCGGCCGCGAAACAGCAGGTCAGCCAACAGCGCGCCGACAGGACGCAACAGTTCCTCGGTAGCCGTGGAGTCACGGGAGCCGTCACGCTCGGAGGTCGGACGTTCCCACGGTTCACCCGCGTCGAAGGTGTGTCGGACAGCGAGCCTCCACTTGGCGGTGTCACCGCCCCGGACGAGGAGTGGCGTCGCGTCGACGTCCTCGTCGCCGGCTTCCCGGCGGGCGCGCAGCGGCCCCCGGCCGGCACGCCACGAGCGGTCAATCCGCACACGAGGGCGCCGGGGCTCACCGCTGCAGCCGCGTCTTCGGATCCGTGTGTCGCGCTCCTCACGCGAACCGGTGATCCCACCGCTGGGATCGGTGACTTCCCGATTCGACTGCTTCCTCCCGGACTGGAGGCCGCATGAGCCCGGCGCGCCGGCTGGTCCTGCAGCGCCGCTGCGCCTGCGGTGGTACGCCGGGGCCTGACGGCGAGTGCGCCGACTGCAAGCGGAAACGGCTGCAGCGTTCCGCCGTGGGAGCGGGGCCTGCTGTGGCGCCGCCGATCGTCCACGACGTGGTGCGCTCGCCCGGCCGGCCGTTGGAGCCATCCGTTCAAGGCGAGATGGAGGCACGGCTGGGCCACGACTTCTCGCGGGTGCGGGTCCACGCCGATCCACAAGCGGCGTCCTCGGCCGAGGCCGTGTCGGCGCAGGCTTACGCGGTCGGGCGACACGTCGTGTTCGGCGAAGGTGCTTACCGCCCGGCAACAGGTGATGGCCGGAGCCTCATCGCCCACGAGCTCACGCACGTCGTGCAGCAGGGCGGCGGAGATCACGCAGGACAGCTGCCGGTGGCACCCGCTGGTGGAGCGCTGGAGGCGGCAGCCGAGTCCGGCAGCGCGCGAGCAGGCGTCGCGGCACCGAGCGTGCAGCGGAAGGTCGTCGTCAACCCGCCCGCTGCCGCCGACCAGATCAAGTCGCACATCCACGCGTTCGGGAGCGCAAATGTCTCGTACTCGGCAGCGGGCGAGCTGTCGATCAGGGGCTGCGGCGCCGTGCTCAAGCCGGACGAGGCAAACAACTGTGCCTGCGACGCGATCAACGACACCACACGCCTCTACACGATCAACGTGGCGAAATCGACCGCCGCGAGCAAACCACAGACGATGTGGGACGGCACGACGGTGCCTGTCCCGGACGCGACCGTCTTCCCGACCACGACCGCACCGGTGAATGACCCCGTGCTCAACTTCCCGGACACGGCATCCGACGTCGAGTTCGGCGCGTTCGACCCCAAGGGCAAGCCGAAGTGGGCACCGTTGTGGCGCATCCTCGGCCACGAGCTGTGTGGGCACGGGTGGCGGAAGCAGAGTTACGCCGGTGACACCGGCGACCGCTCCGGGCACGACTCGACGATCGACACCGAGAACGCGATTGCGACCGCCAAGGGAGAGGCGGCGCGCGGCAAGTACGCAGACCCCCGACAGGGCGAGTCCTTCTTCAACAAGAAGGGCGATCCCAAGGTCGTCTTCAAGCTGAAGGACGGCCTCCACTACGAGGTGCCATGAGGAGCCACGCCGTCACCGCCCGCACACAGGCGCCGCCGGTCGTCCACGACGTACTGCGCTCGCCGGGCCAGGCGCTCGAGCCCGACGTGCGCGGAGCCATGGAGGCCCGCTTCGGCCATGACTTCTCCCGCGTTCGTGTCCACACGGACAACCGCGCGGCCGCTTCGGCGCGAGCCGTGAACGCGCAGGCGTACGCGGTCGGCAGCAACGTCGTCTTCGGCGACGGCCGGTACGAGCTCGCCTCGAGCGAGGGCAGGCGCCTGCTCTCCCATGAGCTGACGCACGTCGCCCAGCAAGGGGCTGTCTCGGCGCCTTCCGGCCCGCTTCCAATCGGGAGCACGGACGGCTCCGCCGAACGTGAGGCGCGAGACGGAACCACGCCGGCGTGGGGGGCCGTGCCGCCGGCTGTGCTGCGCGAGCCGATCTTCCCCGATGCGACCTGTGACGACGTGAGGTCGAACATCGAGCGCGCGTGGCCGACTGCCAAGAAGTGGGTCGGCCACGCCCGCAGGCAGCTCGCCAAGCCGACGGACGTGGCGGGAGAGCTCGGCACGCACTTCAAGCTCGACCCGAACGACTCGGCGCAGGCCGGTGATCTCTCCTACGTCCAGGGCGTCTTCGCGCGGATGGAAGCCATCCTCGACCAGCAGGTCCCGGCCGTCTGCACGCCTCCGAACGTCGGCGAGGAGTGCTTTCTGCCTGACGGTCGCGAGTACGGGGCGTTCGTCACGGACGGCGTCTTCCAGATCACGTACTGCACGGAGGCGGCAGACGTCGGCCTGCTCCGAGGAGAGGGACTTATCGAGACGATCGTCCACGAGGTCAGTCACCTGGCCGATCCGCCGAACACCGACTGGGCTTACCGACACCAGGCGGTCCTCACGACCTACGGCCGGATGACGCGGGCGCAGGCGATCCTGAACGGCGACAGCTACTCCGAGTTCGCCCGCGACCTCTATGCCGGGGGGCCGCCGCGGAGGGTCGAGAACATCCTGTTCGGCGGAGGTACGGGCGTTCTGCTCTCGGCGCAGCAACCGCGCTGGGTGATCAGGGCAAGCCTCGACTTCCGCAGCCGGACAGGGCTCGAGGTCTTCGACGTCGTCGGCGGCTTGCACGGCTTCTTCAGCATCACCGGCGGCGACTCGCCCGAATTCTCCAAGCAGGGGCCGGCTGTCGGGGCGATCGCCGACATCGGCGTCATCACGCGCTCACCGCAGACGAAGATGTTCCTGGACACACGGGTCGGCGCCTTCATCGCCGAGGACCCGAAGGCTTCCGGCGGGGCGGCGGGAGTCTCTGCCCGCGCCCTCATCGGCTGGGCGAGCGGCGGGTTTCGCGCAGGCGTCGACCTCCAGCTGCTGCACGACAGGCTCAGGGACAACGACGCGATGATCATCGGCGTCGAGCTGGGGTACGAGCCGTGAGCGCCATGAGGAGTCACGCCGCGACCCCTCGTTCGCACGCGCCGCCGACAGTCCACGCCGGGCTGCGCTCGCCCGGCCGGCCGCTCGAGCCGTCCGTCCGCGGGGAGATGGAGGCCCGCTTCGGCCACGACTTCTCGAGCGTGCGCGTGCACACGGACGGACGCGCAACCGAGTCGGCGCAGGCGGTAAACGCAAAGGCCTACACCGTGGGCAGCGACGTCGTGTTCGGTGCCGGCCGTTACACGCCCACCACCCCCGAAGGCAGTCGCCTGCTCGCGCACGAGCTCGCCCACACCGTCCAGCAGCGAGGGGCGACAGCCGAGGCCGCACCCATCGCGCCGGGCTCAGCGCTCGAGACCGCCGCCGCGTCGGCAGGCCGCGCCGTCGCGAGCGGTCGCGCCGTGACGCAGCCGCTGGGGCGGTCGCCCCTCGCCCTCGCGTGCGAGCTGATCGGCAACGAGAACCAGTGGGTCCCGGACGCTCTCGTCGACGAGGCGAAGAAGGCGGAGTTCAACGAGCTCTGGTGGCGCTTCCGGAAGAAGGACATTCAGCCATGGGAGTACCCACAGCGCGAGCTCGACAGGAAACGTCTCGAGGTGCTGGCTGCAGAGGCCACCGCGCTCATCGACGAGCGCCGAAAGGCGGTCGAGGAGGCGGAGGCCGTCGCCGCGTCGATGGGCCTCGACGAGGAGGACGAGGCCCAGGAGGCCGCCCTGCTCAAGGTCGCCGAGCGAGCGATTGATCCGAAGTTCACTCCGGGCGGCTTTACCGACGAGCACATCTACGGCGAATACAGGGCGGCGAAGGAACGGCTCGACGAGGAACTGGCTCCGGCGAAGGATCCGCGGCCGTTCAAGGCCCGGTTCAAGGAGGCACAGCACGAGGCGCTGGAGCGACCCATCCTCCCGTACGACGAAGGCGGCTCTCACGAGTCCATCTGGCGGTACGGGCTGAGCAAGGGCCTCTTTGCCGAGCGCGAGAAGAAGCTCGTCTTCGACACGCTTCTCGCTCCGTACGTGGAGAAGGCGGAACGGTCGCGGAAGCAGTGGCAGATCCAGCAGGAGTACCGGCAGCGGCAGCAATTCGAGAGCTTCCGCGCGCAGCTCAATCTCGGATTCATCCAGGCAGCGCTCCTGGGCAGGCCGGGGGTGCCTTCGTTCATCAAGGTCCCGTACATCTCGTACGGCGTCGCCCACACGGGCGTCGAGACGTATCGAGGCATACAGTCGGGAGACCCGACGCGCGTCGTCGGCGCGGTGCTGCCACTCGTCGCCGGGTATGGCTTCCATCGCATCGCCGGCATGGGCGAGCCACCGATCCCCACCGGCTTCAGGGGCCTACCCACTCTGGGTCGGGTGCTCAACCCCCAGCGGGGAAAGCCGGTCGAGGTCTACGCGGATGAAGTGCTGTCTGCCTACGCCGCCGACCCCGCCTTCGTCAAGAAGATGGGAAGCGACCCGTGGGCCCAGGCCATCTGGGAGACCCAGGGAGGCGAGGGGCCTCATCCCATGGCCTGGAAGCACCCGGGCGCACGCGTCGTCTACGTAAACGAGCTCCGTTGGACGGGGAAGCTGTCCGAGATCAACCAGCCGCACGAGCTCGTTACTGCGCCGCCCGGGCCGTCACCCGCCCCGACGGTCGCGCCGCCAGCCGTCCCCATGCGCCCGGGGACGATCACCGTCGAGATGACAATGCAACAGGGTCTCGTCAACCCCACCGGCCGCCTCGCACCCGTCTTGCAGGGGATTCAGGCGGAGTACGCGGCATCGCCGCCTACGAACCTGAACGAGGGTCTGGCGGTCGTCACACGCGGAGCCACTCGTGCCGGGCTCCATCCAGGCAGCAGGACCCAGCCGTCGGCTTCGGAGTACCTGTTGGAGAACGTCGGCGGCGTGAAGACGCGGATTCTCGCGAGCGGCGAGATCATCGTCACCAACAAGGCGGGCCAGGTGGTCCTGCACCTGATCCCATGACCACGCTGCTTCTCATTCTCGGAGGCACCGATGCCGTCTGACTTCCCCGGCAGCCCGCGGCTCCTGAAGGGCGCGCTCGTCGTCTTCGAGGCGGTCTTTCCCGTGCCTACGAACATCATCGCCTTCCAGTACAACCCGGACCAGGTCACGCGGCAGTTCAGGCACGGCGGCGCGGGCGGCGGCGGGGCCGGCAAGGCTGCCGATCCCTGTCGGAACGCAGGCGACACCCGGCGCGTCGTGCCGCCGACCGAGTCGCTTCGCATGGCGGTCGAGCTCGACGCGACCGATCAGCTGGAGAGCGTCAACCCGCTGACGGTGGCCTCCGGGCTGCATCCGACGCTGGCCGCGCTCGAGCTGCTCCTCTACCCACCGTCGACGCAGCTGATCCTCACGAAGGTCCTCTCGAAGCTCGGCTCCGCGCGCGTCACACCGGCGAATTCGCCGCTCGTCCTGCTCGTCTGGGGCCCTCTGCGCGTGATCCCGGTCCACGTCGAGTCGGTGGCGGTCACGGAACAGGCCTTCGACACGCTTCTCAACCCGATCCGGGCCAAGGTCGACCTCGGGCTGCAGACGCTCTCGAAGAACGAGCTCAAGACGCTGGGGCCGCCCTTCGACACGCTCGACCTCGTCAACCAGATCTCCAAGGAGGTACTTGCCCGCACGGCAGCCGTCACCTCCGTGGGCGAGATCGGAGGCTCGCTGAAGCTCTTCTGATGTTCAGTCCCGGCAGCCGATACGAGCGAGTACCCACAGCCGTACACGTCGACCGCGACGGCAAGCAACGCCCGTACGTGCTCCTGCGGACGTTCCCGCCGCCGGCACCGACCCTCGGGCAGCACGAGTTCGCCGAGCACGACCGGCTCGACCTGCTCGCCTGGCAATTCTTCGGCGACCCCGAGCAGTTCTGGCGCATCTGCGATGCGAACGCGACGCTCCAGCCGGAGACACTCGAGATCGTCGGCCGCCGGCTCCGCATTCCGGTGGTGGTGAGGTAGATGGGTCTCGGAGCCGGCTACACGCTGCTCGTCGGGCTCGTACCGGCGCCCGAGCCGCTCGTCGAGGCGATCCAGCAGATCGACGTCGAGTGCACGCTCGACGAGGCGAGCGTGCTGCGTATCGAGTTCGGGATCTCCGCGACGCCCATCGGGGACTGGAGCATCCTCGACCTCGACCCCTTCCGGCCGCTGCTGCCGCTGCAGCTGCGCGTCCAGCGCGGCGCAAGCGCTCCCGAAGCGCTGATCAATGCGTTCGTCACCGAGCATCGCGTCACGTATTCCGAGGGCGGCAACTCGAAGCTGCAGATCACCGCGCTGGACGCGACGTACGCGATGAACCTCGAGGAGAAGGTCAAGCCCTGGCTGAACCTCCCAGACAGCGCCATCGCCGCGGCCGTCTTCGCCGAGCACGCGATCGTCCCGCGCGCCGACCCGACATCGCCCGTGCTCACCGACCCCGAGGGGACGACGATTCAGCGCGGTACGGACATCCGCTTCCTGCGCCGGCTGGCGCGTAGGAGCGGTTTCGACTGTTACGTGCAGCCGGAGCCGCTTCTCCGGGCTGGACGTCGGGCACTTCCACAGGCGGCAGCTGACGGGAGTTCCGCAGGCCGTGCTCTCCGTCGAGTTCGGCACGGAGACGAACGTCTGCGACTTCAGCATCCGCTACGAGCTCACGCGCCCGACAGCGGCGATCGCCGCCGGCCTGGACGTGCTGACGAAGTCACCACAGCCCGCGCTCGCACTCACGTCGCTCGAGCAGCCGCTGGGGATCGAGGGGACGTTGCTGCGACAGATCCCCCCACCGATCATCCGCCCTGCGGACACGGGGCTGCCACGGACTGCCGAGCTCCAACGGGCTACGCAGGCGGCCGTCGACCGCTCCACCTGGTCGGTGATCGCGGAAGGGACCGTCGGTCTCGACGTGCCGCTGCTGCGGCCCGGCGGGCTCGTCTCCATACGCGGAGCGGGCCGGCTCTACAACGGCTCCTATTTCGTGACGCGCGTCCATCACACGATCGAGACCGGCGGGATGACGCAGCGCTTCGAGGCCGAGCGCAACGCCGTCACCGAGACGGGAGCCGAGCTCTACGTGGAGGTCGCATGAACGAGAACGGACAAGCGCCGGCGGCCCCGGCCCCCGCCCTCGACGAGCTCGAGCGGCACGCCGACCGCTTCTACGGCAAGTACCGGGGCATCGTCTCCGACAACCAGGACCCGTTGCAGATCGGCCGGCTGCAGGCGCTCGTGCCCGAGGTGCTGCAGGACGTCACAAGCGGGTGGGCGCTGCCGTGCGCTCCCTACGCTGGCACGACCTCCGGCTTCTACGCGATTCCCCCCATCGGCGCCGGCGTGTGGATCGAGTTCGAGGCCGGCGACACGTCGCGGCCGATCTGGTCGGGGGCCTGGTGGGCGACGGGCGAGGTGCCCATGGACGAGAAGTCGACGCCTTCCCAGCCGACGCGGAAGATCCTGCGCACGGAGTTCGGTCTGATCGTGGCGCTCGACGACGCCGCCCAGACGATCACGCTCTCCGACGCGCTCGGCGTCAACCTCATGACCGTCAAGGTCGCGCAGGGGACGATCGAGATCCGCAGCGCCGTGCGCATCGTGCTCGAGGCACCGCTGATCCAGCACGGCCAGGGCGCCTCACACCCGGCGGTCTTCGGCGACCAGCTGCTCACGTACCTGAACCAGCTCGTGGCGATGTTCAACGCCCACATTCACCCGGGCGAGCTCGCCGCGGGCTTCATCCCGGTCACGCCCGCGCCGCCGGTGCCGTTCTTCCCGCCGGCGACGCCGAGCCTGATCTCGACCAAGAACTTCATGGGCTAGGAGCGACGATGGCGAACAAGCTCACCGGCGGCGGCACGGTCTTCGGGACAAACGAGAACAGCATGGCCGCCGCCATCGAGCGCCAGCTCAACGATCTCCTCGCCGACGCCGGGCTCGACGAGCTGCCGACGGCCGACACGCAGGAGGCGCGTGACCGTCGTCGGATGTTCGCGGCGATCGCGCGCGGCGTGATCGAGCACCTCGCCGCGAATCCCACGGCGCTGAAGATCGTGATGACGAGCGCTCCGCACGACGAGGACGACTACGTGGGTCACGTCGTCATCGAGGGGACCGACATCTGATGCCGATCGAGCCGCGCCACCTGGACGTCGCCTACCACCTCACCGGCGCCGGCCGCACCGGAACGACCGGCGAGGACGACCACGTGCGCGACATGATCTTCAGCGTCCTCTTCACGAGCCCCGGCGAGCGCGCCAACCGCCCGGACTTCGGCTGCGGCCTCAAGCAGCTCGTCTTCGCGCCGGCCAGCCAGGCCGTCGCCGCGGCCACGAAGCTGCTCGTCAAGGGGTCGCTCCAGAAGTGGCTGGAGGCCGAGATCGAGATCGCCGACGTCGACGTGGAGGCGATCGAGAACGAGATCGTCGTCACGGTCGCCTACCGGCGCCGCACCGAGAGCGAGCTGCGCGTCGAGCGCTTTGCGAGCGTGCAATGAGCGAGCTCATCACCACTCCCCCCTGCGCCGACGAGGAGCGCCGCACCGATCTGATTGCGCCGCCGCCGGCCACGCCGCCGCCGTTCGTCGACCTGAACGGGATCGACTTCCTCGAGGTGGACGCGGCCGATCACCGCATCCTCCGCATCACCTTCCTCAAGCCTGTGCCCGCGAGCCTTTACGGCATCACGCCCGAGGGCGTCGGCATCACGATCTCGGGCGGCACGCGCATCGTCGGCATCAAGCCGGTCGCAGCGGTGCTGGAGACCGCTCAGAGGCTGCGCGTCGATGTCGACGTGGCCGGCGACTTCTCGCCCTACGTCATCGCGCTGCCTGAGCACCCGGACCTCGACCCGGTGCGGCGCAGCGCTCGCTTCTCGTTCATGGCGTCCTGCCCGACGGACATCGACTGTCGCCCGATCGACGCTTGCCCGCCCGAGGAGCTGGTCGAGCCGCTCCTCGACTACCTCGCCAAGGACTACGCGAGCTTCAGGCGCCTGCTCGTCGACCTGCTGCCGACGCTCAACCCGGACTGGACGGAGCGCAACCCGTCCGACCTGGGCATGGCGCTACTCGAGCTGCTGGCGTACGAGGGCGACCGCTTGTCGTACTTCCAGGACGCGGTCGCCAACGAGGCGTACCTCGACACCCTGCGCACGCGCATCTCCGCCCGTCGCCATGCCCGCCTCGTCGACTACCGCATGCACGACGGCCGCAACGCCTGGGCGCCCGTCCACGTCGAGGTCTCGATCGCCGCGCCGGTCGTCCTCGCGCGCGGCACGGCGCTCTTCACGAAGCTGCTCGCGCCGCTGCCGGGGCAGACCGTGCTCCCCGGCCCGACTCTGCCGGCGGGGTCGATCACCGTCGAAGGGCTGGCCCGCAACCCCGATCTCGCACCGGTTGTCGCCTTCGAGACCGCCCACGACGTCAACCTGCACCGCGACAACAACGAGCTGCGAATCCACACCTGGGGTGACGAGGAGTGCTGTCTCGCGCCGGGCGTCACCGAGGTCTACGTCTACTCGGTGCCGGAAGGCCTGACGGCCGCGCGGGTGCCGATGCTCGAGGCAGGCGACTACCTCGTCTTCGAGGAAGTCGTCGGCCCGCGCAGCGGGGCGGCTCCCGACGCAGATCCGGCGCACCGCCAGCTCGTGCGCATCGAGGAGGTGGTCGAGCTCACCGACCCGTTGTATGCGCGCACGCTCGTCGGCGACGTCCTCCAGATCCGCCAGACCGGCCAGCCTGCCCTGCCCCTGATGCGCATCCGCTGGCGGCGCGCGGACGCGTTGCGCTTTCCGCTCTGCATCTCCGCGAGGCTGGACGACGACACGCTCGTCCGCAACGTCTCGGTCGCGCGCGGGAACATCGTGCTCGCGGACCACGGGTTGACGTTCGAGGAGACGTTCTCACCGGACGCGCTCACCGTCGACGGCCGCCTCCAGCTCAATCGCGCTCCGTTGACCATGGAGGCGCGGCCCGAGCAGGTGTCGTACGACGCCAACGGCCGGCTGCTCACCGACCGCACCGAGCTCGCCGCCGACGTGCGTGAGGTGCAACCCGCGGTGGCGCTGCTCGTGACGACGCCTGTCGACGTGGATCCCTGGGAGGCGGTTCCGGGGCTGCTCGAGAGCTCGCCGGCGGATCGTCACTTCGTCGCCGAGGTCGACGACGAAGGCCGGGCGATCCTCCGCTTCGGGGACGGGGAGTACGGCGCGCGCCTGAGCGACGTCGTCTCACTGCGTGCCGTCTACCGGGTCGGCAACGGTCGCGTCGGAAACGTCGGTGCGGAGGCGATCGCACACGCGGCGCCGCTCCTGGCCGCTCCGTGGATCGTCCGACTGCGGAATCCGCTCGCGGCGCTGGCGGGTGCCGATGCGGAGACGATCGAGGAGGTGCGACAGCTCGCGCCGCAGGCCTTCCACTCCGAGCTCTTCCGCGCGGTCACGGAAGCTGACTGGGCGGAAGCGGCCGAGAGGCTCGCGGACGTCCAGGGCGCGGTGGCCACCTACCGCTGGACGGGCAGCTGGTACACGATCTTCGTCGCAGTCGACCCTGTCGACCGGGCCGATCTCGTCGATCTGCCCAACGGCCGCACACGTCTGCAGCCTGCCTTCGAGAAGCGCGTGCGGGCCTTCCTCAACCGCTTCCGCCTGGCCGGCTACGACATCGAGCTGCGGCCGCCGCGCTTCGTGCCGCTCGACATCGAGCTCGAGGTCTGCGCTGCTCCTGGTCATTTCCGCACCGACGTCGCCGAGGCCGTCCGCCGCGCGCTCTCCGCCCACGTGCTGCGCGACGGCACGCGCGGCTTCTTCCATCCGTCGAACTTCACGTTCGCCCAACCGCTCTACCTGAGCCGCCTCTACGCCGCCGTCGAGCGCGTAGAAGGCGTCGAGTCGGCTGTGGTCAGACGCTTCCAGCGCTACGGCCAGGCGTCCGCGGGCGAGCTCGAACGAGGTGTCCTGCCCATCGCGCCGTGGGAGATCGTGCGACTCGACAACGACCCGAGCTTCGTCGAGCACGGAGTGCTGACCGTGATCGGGAAGGGAGGCAAGGGATGACCTGCGCGCAGCCCTGCCATTGCTGCGAGCCAGTCGCTCCGCTGACTCCGCTCCTGGTCGAGAACCGGCCCGCGCTGTCGGCGATCGCCTACCGCATCGGCACGTACGGGAGCTTCCGGGCGTCGATGCTCGAGGAGATCGTCTCTACGCGCGAGCTGGCCACGCTGACGACGCGCCTCGACGACGACTACACGGTGACGATCGTCGACCTGTGGGCGGCCGTCGCCGACGTCCTCACCTTCTACCAGGAGCGCTACGCGAACGAGGCGTTCCTGCGCACCGCCACGCGGCGCGAGTCGGTGAGCCGCCTCGCCCGCCTGATCGACTACGGGCTTCGGCCGGGGATCGCCGCGCTGGCGTGGCTGGCCTTCACCGCGGACGACGGCAAGAGCTTCCGTGTCGATCCGGGTCTCCGCGTGCAGAGCGTGCCCGGCCAGGACGAGCAGCCGCAGACCTTCGAGGCTCTCGAGACGGTGGTGGCGGACTGGCGCTTGAACCGCCGGCGGATGATGCCTTCGCCGTACGGCGTGAACCCACTGGCGCCCGGCTCCACGGCGGGGCTCGTCGCTCCGGGACAGGCAGGGTTGGCGGCGGCACGAGAGCTGGCTACCGACGACCGCATCGCTGTCTTCGTCACGGGCTCGGCAGGGCGAGTCGAGGTGCTGACGCTCGACGACGTCCGCTACGACGAGGACCGGGTCGAGCTCGCTTGGCACGGACCGGTGCAGGGGGTGTGGGACGCGGACTCGAGCACCGCGAAGGTCGGGCGAACCTTCCGCCTGTTCGGGCACACCGCGCCCTTGTCGGCGATGGCGGCTTCGTCGGACTCGACCGTGCCGGGCGGGATCAAGTGGACGCTTACCGCGACCAACTTCGGCCTGGCGTCCGGCTCGACGATCGCGCTCGAGGGGAAGGTCGAGGACGTGGCCACCGGCGCGCAGCTGGTCGTGGACGACGAGGGCGGCGCGACGACGCTCGTCACGGTCACCGGCGTCGCCACGACGTCGCAGAGCCTCGGCGGCCTGACCGACTCGGTGACGGTGTTGACGGTGACGCCGGGCATCCCGCCGATCGCCGACCGCCGCCGGGTGACGGCGTACGAGCTGGTCGGCCCGGCCATACCGTTCTGGGGCGCCGCCTTCCCCGAGCGCCTCACCGGAGGCACGGTCTTCCTCCCCGGGCGGCTCGTCGACGCCGAGACGATCGAGGTCGGCCGAACGATCGCCGCCGGCGAGTTCGAGCGCGGCGTGCGGCTGCGGCTCGAGGACGTTTCGCCGGGCCGGACGGTGCTCGTCGGCGACGCGGCGACGGAGCCTGCGGTGGGAACGGTGGACTCAGCGGCGCTCGTCGGCTCCACCGTGTCCTTCGAGCCGACGCCGGCGGACAAGACGAGCGTGCGCGAGCTGGGGCTCGACGCGTTGTCCGCCACGGCAGTGACCTCGCTCGTGTCCGGGCCCGTTCCGTCGAGCTTCGCGCTCACCAGTGCCCAGCCGACGCTCGTCGTGCGTGTCGGCGACGTCGGGCCGCGGACGCTGACGCTCGGCGCGGTGACGACGCGTTCCGGCGCCGTTGCCGCCCTCCAGACAGCGTTGCGCGGCGCGGGCGCCGAGCCGGAACTGGCGGAGGCCCGCGTCTTCGTCCTCTCGGGCCACCTGATCGTCGTCCCGGGAGCCCAAAAGGGGAAAGCACAGGGCGGCGAGATCGTCTTCACGGGCACCGACGCCGACAACACGACGGTCGACGAGCTCGCACTCGGCCCCGAGCACGCGCTGACCACGCGGGCGCTCCGCTCTGCGCCGCTGCCCGCGACGATCACGCTCACCAATCCGGCGCCCGAGCTGGCGGTCACGATCGGGCCCATCGGCCCACGCGTCGTCACGCCACCCTCCGGCGTGAACATCAAGAGCCTCGCGTTTTTGCTCTCTGTCGAGATCGCGGCGGCAGACCTCGCACCACCGTTTCGCCGCTCGTGGATCTTCTTCGCGGACGACCGGCTGCTCGTGTTCCCGGGACCGGTCGATGCCGAGGTCGCCGAGTACCTCCGCCTCGACCTTGCTCTCGACGACCCGCTCGACCTCGATGCGGGCACCGCGTATCTGCTCGGCAACGTCGCCGCGGCCAGCCACGGCGAGACCGTCCGGAACGAGGTGCTCGGCGACGGGAATGCGGGCACGCCGTTCCAGAGGTTCGCGCTGAAGAAGGAACCGCTGACGTACCTCCCCAGCGAGCAGGAAGGTGGTGCCGCGTCGACGCTCGGGGTGCGCGTCAACGGCGTGCTCTGGGATGAGGAGCCCGGCCTCTACCGCCGCCCGCCGACGTCGGAGGTGTACGCCACCCGCACGCAGGACGACGGCTTCACGGCGGTGCAGTTCGGAGACGGCAGGATGGGCGCAAAGGTCCCCACCGGGCAGGGCAACGTGGTCGCCACCTACCGGGTCGGAGCGGGCGTCGCGGGCCGCGTCCGCGCTGGAACGCTCTCCTCCGCTCTCGACCGGCCTCCCGGCCTGAGAGGTGTCACGAACCCGCTGGCCGCACGCGGCGGCGCCGACCAGGAGGACGTCGACGACGCCCGCGAGAACGCGCCGGCGACCGTGCGCACGTTCGGCCGCGCCGTCTCGCTCGAGGACTTCGCCGACCTCGTCCGGGCGACGGGAGAGGTGGCGAAGGCGCAGGCCGTCTGGGTCTGGGACGGGCTCGAGCGAGCCATCCACCTGACCGTCGCCGGCCAGGAAGCGGGCCTCTTTGCGGACGACGACCTGCGCCGGATCGTGGCCTCGCTCGACCGCGCTCGCGACCCGAACTACCGGCTCCGCATCGCGAACTTCACGCCGTTCCCGGTCCTGCTGCGTGCGACGCTGAACGTCGACACGCGCTACGTCTCCGATGAGGTCGTGGCCGACGCAGTGGCGGCGGCGCTCGGCGCGCTCGACTTCGAGGCCGTCGACCTCGGCGAGCCGATCCACCTCTCGGACGTCTACCGCATCCTCCAGGACGTCCCGGGCGTGGTCTCGGTCGACGTCGACGAGCTGCAGCCGAAGCGACCGGCGGACCGCAACCGGCCCAACGTCGACCTGCTGCCCGACGGCGTGACGCCCGCCCCACTGCAGCCGCACGTGCGCCTCTTCCCGGCGCGGCCGGACCCCGCGTCGCCCGGGGTCGTGCTGCCCTCCGAGCTCGCGATCGTCGAGGACGCCGCCAGGGACGTCACCGTCGTCGCCACGGGAGCCGGCGCCTGATGGCCACGAAGGGCGCCGACCGGCTCTACGAGCTTCTGCCCGCCGTCTACCGGGAGCAGGACGCGGAGAACGGCTTCCCACTCCGCGGCCTGACCGAGCTCGTCGGCGAGCAGCTGGACCTGGTCGAGGCCGACATCGCGCAGCTCTGGAGCGACCTCTTCGTCGAGACCTGCCGCAACTGGGTGATCCCGTACATCGGCGACCTCGTCTCCAACAACCTCCTGTTCGACGGCGGCCGCGGCTCGACGACGGCCAACGAGCTGTTTCCCGACCTCGCCGGCCCGGATCTCCGGCCTCCGGTAGCCATCCGCACACGCGCCGACGTGGCGAAGACGATCTACTACCGCCGCCGCAAGGGCACGCTGCCCATGCTCGAAGAGCTCGCTCGGGACGTCACCGGCTGGCCCGCCCACGCCGTCGAGTTCTTCGAGCTGCTGGGGTGGACGCAGCACCTCGAGCACTTCAGGCCCCAGGCGTGCTGGTTCGACATCCGCTCCCACGAGCGCGACGAGCGGGTGGACGGCGCGTTCGACGAGGCGAGCCACACCGTCGACGTGGCGCCGATCTCCACCTTCGACGGCTGGCACTCGATCAAGAACATCGGCTTCTTCCTCTGGCGGCTCGTCCCCAACCGCCTCTTCGTCGACGCGCGGCAGTCCTCGACGACACCGTGGGGCTTCTACTTCAGCCCGCTCGGCGATCCCGCGCCGCTCTTCACGCATCCGCGGCGAGAGGACGAGGAGACGCGCCTGTCGACGGAGCTGCACGTGCCCGAGCCGATTCGGCGCGCGTTCTTCGGGCTCGACCTCTCGCTCCACCAGGGCCTGCCGCCACCCGACTTCACGAGCCTCTACGGACTGCCGAGCGATCCCGGTCTCGCGGCGCCGCCAATCCTGTTGGACGACGCGAGCCTGTTCGTGATCGTCGATCAGACCCCCGTGCTCCCCGCGAGCCTGCGCTGCCGCCGGCTCGATGGCTGGCCGGCGACGCGTCCTACCGGCGGCGTGGTCTGGATCGACGTCGAGAACGGACGACTCGCGCTCGGGACGGGCTTCGACGAGACGAAGCCGGTGCGGGTCTTCATGACGTTCGGCTTTCCGGCGATGCTGGGGGGCGGCGCCTACGAGCGTCGGGCGTGGCTCGCCAGGCGGGATGTCGACATCAGGGAGTACTTTGTGCGAACGGGGGGCGCCCCGCCGGAGTTCCAGACAGTCGCCGCTGCGCTGACCCAGTGGCAGACCGATGGGCGGCCGAACGCGACGATCACGATTCGCGACAGCCGGAGCTACTCGTTGCCGGCCGGGATCACGCTGTCCAGCCTGCGGCGCCTGACCATCCAGTCGGCGAACGGCGAGCGGCCCCACCTGCAGACACGTGTGGCCGCAGGCTTCGAGATCGACGCCGACGCCGTGCCGCCGCCCGATCCCGCGCTCCGCGGAGGACTGACGCTGTGCGGGCTGCTCGTGGAGGGCTTCCTGCACGTCGTCGGCGACGTCGGGCGGCTGCGCCTCCTCCACTCGACGATCGTCCCCGGCCGCGGCCTGAAGGAGGACGGAACCGCGCGCAGCTCGGAGCCGAGCGTCATCGTCGAGCCGGGCACGGCCTCGGCCCGTCTCAACGCACGGCTGCGCATCGAGATCGCGTACTCGGTCAGCGGGCCGATCGAGTGTCCCGACCACGCCGAGGGCATCTGGCTACTGGACTCGATCGTCGACGGCCTGGGCGACGCGGCGATCTCGGCCCGTGCGAATGCGCACTCGGCGCCGCTGCACATCGAGCGCGCCACGCTGCTCGGCACCGTCAAGGCGCACCAGCTCGACGCGAGCGAGTCGATCTTCATGGGCCTCGTCGACACGGCACGCACGCAGGCGGGGTGCGTGCGCTACAGCTTCGTGCCCCGCGGATCGCGAACGCCGCGCAGGTACCGCTGTCAGCCGGACCTCGGCATCAAGCTCGCGCTACGCGAGGCGCTCGAGGCCGACCCGACCCTGACTCCTGCCGAGAAGGATGCGATCCGCGCCTTCGTCGCGGGCTGGATGGTCCCGTCGTTCGCCACTACCCAGTACGGCCGCCCGGCGTACTGCCAGCTCTCGCCTTCCTGCCCGCTCGAGATCCGCACCGGTGCGGAGGACGGGTCGGAGATGGGCGCCTACTGCCACCTGAAGCAACCGCAACGTGAAAGCAATCTCCGGATCCGGCTCGACGAGTACCTGCCGTTCGGGCTCGATGCCGGGCTCATCTACGTGACGTGAGGAGGGACGATGGCCGGTGACTACACGCGAGCGACGTTCAAGCCCGAGAGGGACCACGCCGGGGTGCTCATGCAGCAGGGCCGCGTCACCCTCGACGCCGACTGGAACGAGCTCGTCGAGCTGATCGACCGCCGGCTCCGCGCCGAGACGATCGACATCATCGGGCGCTGCGTTGTGCCGCTGGAGACCCCACAGGGCTTCCAGATCACGCTGGCCGGCGGGACGCTGATGATCGGCCACGGACGCGCGTACGTCCACGGCATCCTCACCGAGTGCCACGGCGCCGACCCGCAGGTCTACGACGCGGTGCTCGGTGAGGAGCACGGCACTCAGCCGATCGCCTACGACAAGCAGCCGTACTTCCCGAACGCCAACGTGGTGGCGCCGCTGCCGACCACGGGCACGCACATCGCGTACCTCGACGTCTGGCGGCGCGAGGTCACGGCGCTCGAGAACCCCGATCTGATCGAGAAGGCGATCGCCGTCGACACGGCCACCCGCCTGCAGACAGCCTGGCAGGTGCGCCTGCTCGAGGTGCCGAGGGACACGACGTGCGACTCGCAGTCGGACAAGTGGGACGAGCTGACGGCGCCTTCTGCAGGCCGCCTGACCACCAACGCGGTCGGCGTCCCCGTGGACGACGATCCCTGCACAGTTCCGCCCACGGGCGGCTACCGGGGAACCGAGAACCGCCTCTACCGCGTCGAGATCCACGACGCAGGCCCGCTGGGGACGGCGACCTTCAAGTGGTCGCGCGACAACGGGTCGATCGCGTTCCCCATCACGGGTATCGACACGGCGCGGACGAAGCTCACCGTCACCCGCGTCGGCCGCGACTCCGTCGCCCGTATCTCGATCGGAGACTGGGTCGAGGTGACCGACGACTGGCGTGAGCTGAACGGCATTGCCGGCGAGATGCGCAAGGTGGCGGGCGTCGACGACGGCGACGAGACGATCACGCTCGCTTCCGCCCTCCCGACCGGCGCGTTCGACCCGCTCGACGCCTCGCGACACACCCGCGTGCGCCGCTGGGACCAGAGCGGCGCGGCGGTGGATGCTGCCGGCGGCCTCGTGCCTGTGCCGGCCGTGGCAGGCACGCCAATCGTGCTGGAGGACGGCGTGGAGGTCTCGTTCGGCACCGACCCGACGCCGGGCAACTTCCACGTCATGGACTACTGGGTCTTCGCGGCCCGCACCGCGGACGCGTCGGTCGAGATCCTCACGGCAGAGCCGCCTCGCGGCATCCTTCATCACTTCTGCCGGCTGGCCATCGTCACGTTCCCGAACACGGTCGTCGACTGCCGGACGTTCTGGCCACCGGACGGTGGTGGTGGCGGCGGCGGAGAGGGACACGACTGTTACTGCGCGGCCTGCGTCACGCCGGAGTCCCATGCGAGCGGACAGCTGACGATCCAGATGGCCGTCGACCAAGTGAAGGGCACGGGCGGCAAAGTCTGTCTCCAGCCCGGCTTCTACTTTCTCGACCAGGCGGTACGGATCGACGGTGCGCAGTCGCTGGCATTGGAAGGGAAGGGCTGGCGGACGATCCTCGTCACGGCCGGCCGCGAGCCGGCGATCGTCGTCCAGCGCTCGCTCGGCGTCGCCATCGACTCGCTGACGGTGCTCACGTCGACCTTCACCGGTCCCGGGGCCTTGCCCGCCGGTATCGCGATCGCGCTCCGTAACACGATCGGGACGGTGATCGAGCGCTGCGTGCTCGCCCAACTCGGAGCGGTGCGCGGCGGGACGACGGGCCTTGCACCGACCGCATCGGCCGCGTTCGGGGCGGGACCCGGAACTGCGGGCGCGCCACTGATCGCCCTCGACGGACTGATCGTCGAGACGCTGATCCACGAGAACGTGCTCGTCGGGACGACCGGCATCGGCTCCATCTGGGGCGCCACTTTTGGCCCGATGGGCTTGAAGCGCATGGACCCGGGCATCGACGACCGGTTGCGGGCGGCCGCCGCCGCCGCGGTCGCCGAGGGCTCAGGCTACGTCCTCACGTTCGACTTCATCGTCGAGGAGAACTTCCTCCTCGCCTACCTGAACGGCGTCTCCCTCGAAGGCTTCTCGATGCAGGTCGGGGAGACGCGGATCGTACGGAACTCGCTGCTCGGCGCCCTCCGCGTCGGGATCATCTGCAACGGCCTCACGCTGCCGACGATGAGTCGCGTCGACGTGGCGAGCAACCTGCTCCAGGTCTTCGGCTTCGGCATCGCCATCGGAACGGACGACACGCGCATCGTCGACAACGACGTCTACGGGCTCATCCCACCGAGGGGTATCGCGGAGGGAGCGGGCGCCGCCGGCGGCGGACTGGTCGGCGACGCGATCGTGCTGATCCCCAGCATTCGCCCATCGGCGTCGACCGCATCCAGGTGCGAGGCAACCGCATCGGCCGCATCCTCGGGCACGCCATCTCGGTGCGCACGGAGGTGATTGCCAGCCAGATCGCCCACAACACGATCCAGGCGACCGGCCTCGACGGCATCGCGGTCGACCAGTCTGGATCGGTGGAGAGCGCTCGTCGTCGAGGGTAACCAGATCTTCAACGTCAGCGCTCTCGAGGCGCCGTTCGCTACCAGTGTCGGCATCCTGCTCCAGAACGGCGTCGACGTCGCGGCGATCGGGAACACCGTCCACGGCGTCGGCGGAATGCTGTCCGCCGGCGTCGTCGCGTTCAACTGCCGCCGTGTGCGCATCGTCGACAACGACATCGGCGATGTCGGAGGCCCCGAGGTCTTCCGGGGGTTCGGGATCCTCGTCAGCGGCGTGAGCGTCGACGTCCTCGACAACTACGTGCGCCGGGTCAACGACCCGAGCGCGAAGCCCTCGCTCGATACGCCCTGGTGGGGAATCATGGTCGTGGGAGAGGAGCCGAAGCTGGCCGGCGCGGAGGCGCCACCCGGCCTCACCGACATTCCGGGCTTCGTCGCTCGCACGTTCGCGATTGCCAACTCGCTGTCGCAGTTCGTCTTCGACGCCACCCGCGGGCGCGCCGTCGAGCTTCCGCGCGGACGTCCGTCGATCGCGATCCAGGGGAATCGTGTCGAGGCCGTAGGAGCTAGTGCACGCGGTGGAAGTGTCCACGCAGGGGCAGTGCTCCTTCAGCGACAACCGCTGCTTCTACATCGGCCGCAGGTCGGTGGTCGCCAGAGTTGCCGCCGGCGCGCTTGTCGCGAGCGACAACTACCTCGAAGGGGAGCCCTCGGTGCCGTCGGCCGCCTTCACGCTTCCGGGCACTGCCGGCTTCACGGTGTCAGGCAACCTCGGGAGTGGGCCGATCGAGCTCAACGGCGGCCCGCTGCCGTCACCCTGGAACCAGCTCAACGTTCCGTAGAAAGGAGACGAGATGCGTATTGCCACCACGAGAGCCGGCGAGCCGCTCGAGGAGCTCGCGGCCCGCGTGTACAAGTTCGAGGGCGAGGCTTCGGCGACCGCGCTGCGCTCGGCGAGCAAGACGCTCCGCGATGCCAACCCGTTTCTCCGCAAGCTCTCGGAAGTGCCGGAGGGGACGCTCGTCGTGGTGCCGGAGCTCGAGCACGCCGCTGACGGCCGCAGCACGGACGTGCTCGAGAGCGTGGCGGGCACGCTCGTCGTCGAACGGTTGCGAGAAGCCGCCGCTCAGGCGATCGAGCTGCTCGGGGCGGAGCTCGAGGCCGAGGTGGCTGACGCCCAGGCCTCTCTCGACGTGCTTCGCTCCTCGGAGACCCGCCGCGTCACCCGCGCGGACGAGGATGCCAGACGCCTCCGCGACGAGACCGACGAGGCGATCAAGGAGCGAATGGCCGCAGCGAAGCGCCTCGGCGAGTACCGCGAGCAGGTGGCGACGCAGGTCGAGCAGGACCTCGACGAGCTGCTCGAGGCCCTGCGCTCGTCAGGCGCCGCCTAGCGCCGGGCGGTCCTCGCCTGCAGGGCGCTGAGGTCGATCGCGATCACGAACAGGAGGCTGCCTGCCCACCCGTTGACGGGATTGAACGTCAGCACCTCCTCGTCACCGATGAGGTTGCAGATCAGCCATACGAAAAACCAGAGCAGAGTCAATTCGCCCTCCGGGGTTGGTTGTCAAGCGGAATCTACGCGGCTCCGATGCGTTGTAACCGCCTAGTCACCACATGGCGATGACTTTCGTGGTTAGAACTTGTCTATTCGGAGACGGACGCGACGAGAGGACGTGAGATGACGGAGAGCCCAGAGCGACGAGCAGGGCAGGAACGACTTTCGACCGGGGGCCTGGCCCGTTGGATGCGGCGCTGCGCGACGAATCCGTGGCGCGTCATCGGCGCCTGGGTCGGCATCCTGGTCGTGCTCGTCGTCCTGACGATCTCGTTCGCCGGATCGCTCCGCGACGAGTTCGAGATCCCCGGCTCGGACACGCAGAAGGCGACGGACCTGATCGAGGCAGAGTTCGTCGAAGAGCAGGGCGGCGTGCTGAACGTCGTGTTTGCCGTTCCACCGGGTCAGCGGCTCGACACGCCCGAGCACAAGCAGGCGATCGACGAGGCGATCACGAGGCTCCGCGGGGCGGAGTTCAAGCCGACGGAGGACAAGGCAGGCCTCGAGAGCGTCGCGACACCTTTCACCGAGGACACCGTCTCCGACGACGGGCGCATCGCCTACGCGGAGGCCCAGTTCGACCGCGTCATCAACGCGAAGGATCGCGACTCGGTCGTCGCCGTCCAGGACGCTGTCCGCGCGACGGTCGAGCCGGCGGGCGTGACCGTGGAGTTCAACGGCGAAGCGGAGTTCCCGCCGATCGAGCAGGGAACTCAGGAGCTGCTCGGCCTGCTCGCGGCCCTGATCGTCCTGCTGATCGTCTTCCGGACGTTCGTGGCGACTTCGATCCCGCTCGCACTCGCAATCACCGCCGTCGGGACCGCATTCCTCCTCTTGTTCCTCCTGGCTGGGCTGACCGACATCAACACGATCACGCCGCTGCTCGTGTCGATGATCGGGATCGGTGTCGGCATCGACTACTCGCTCTTCATCGTGACGCGCTTCCGTCAGTTCCTGCACGACGGCATGTCGCCGGCCGATGCGGCAGCCGAAGCGGGTGCGTCAGCGGGTCGGGCGGTGCTCTTCGCCGGCCTGACGGTCGCGATCTCGGTGAGCGGCCTCGCCATCTTCGGCCTCGACTTCGTGACGAAGCTCGGCATCGGCTCGGCGCTCGGCGTCCTCACCACCGTCCTGATCGCGAACTCGCTGCTCATCGCGGTGCTCGCGAAGCTCGGCCACAAGGTCGACCGGCTGAAGGTGCCCTTCCTGCGCCCGATCGACGATTCGTACGAGGCCCGGCAGAAGACCCCGATTGCCCGCTGGGGCAGGTTCGTCACCAGGAACGCGAAGATCGTGTTCCCGGTGCTGCTCGTAGCGGGGCTCGTGCTCGCGGGAACGTCAGCCCTTGTCCACCTCGGCGCATCCGACCAGGGAACACAGCCGAAGAAGCAGACGGCGCGCAAGGCGTACGACCTGCTCGCCGAAGGCTTCGGTCCGGGCTTCAACGCCCCCATCCCGATCGTCGTGGATGTCAACGGCGACGAGCAGGCGCCCCAGAGAATCGTTGACGGCGTGCGCTCGATCCCGGGCGTTGCCTCCGTCGACGAGCCCGTCTACAACGACCCGAAGACGGTCGCGATCGTCTTCGTGAAGCCGGACTTCGCACCGCAGGACGAGGGGACCGAGAAGCTGGTCGACACCTTGCGGAAGGACGTCGTCCCGGCGGCGACGGAAGGCGGGAACGCGGCCGTCTACGTGTCGGGCCTGACGGCGGCGTTCGCGGACATCGCCGACCGAATCATGGAACGCCTGCCGTTCTTCCTGCTGTTCGTCATCGGGGTCACGTTCATCGTGCTCGCAATGGCATTCCGCTCGATCGTGGTCTCGCTGACGGCCGCCGTCACCACGCTCCTCTCCGCGTTCGTCGGCTTCGGCGTGCTGACGCTGGTGGTGCAGGAGGGCCACCTGCTGAGCCTGACCGGGCTAGATCGAACAGGGCCGATCGAGACGTTCGTGCCGCCGATCGCCTTTGCGATCCTCTTCGGCCTCTCGATGGACTACATGGTCTTCCTGATGAGTCGCATCCGCGAGGAGCACGTCAACGGCCTCCCGACGAAGGAAGCCGTCGAACAGGGCATCGCGGCAATCGGACGCGTCATCATCGCCGCGGCCGTGATCATGGCGACGGTGTTCTCCGCCTTCATTCTCACGCCCGAGCGCGTCTCGAAGGAGTTCGGCATCCTGCTCGCCGTCGCGATCCTCACGGACGCGCTCGTCGTGCGGATGACGCTCGTGCCGTCGTTCTTCACGTTGCTCGGCGAGAAGACGTGGTACATGCCGGGCTGGCTCGATCGCATCCTGCCGGGGATCACGATCGAGCCGCCACACGACGGCAAGGGGCGTGCTCCGAGGGCGACCGAGCGACCCGCGGAGGCCGACGCGCGCACGTAGAGCCTCTCCGCGGATCGGGCGGCCGTTCCCGCACGCTCGGGCGGTAGATTCGCGGAGATGCGGATCGAGAACGGCTTCGACGTACAGGCCACGCAGCAGGCTGCGTGGGCGCTGCTCACCGACGTTCCGCGCGTCGTGCCGTGCATGCCCGGCGCGAAGCTGGAGCGGACGATCGACGACCACACGTGGGAGGTGCTGCAGACCGTCAAGCTGGGGCCGATCTCGCTGCAGTTCCGCTCCGAGGTGAAGCAGGAGCAGCTGGACGAGGCCGACGGGGTCGCCGTGCTCGTCGTCAAGGCGAAAGAGGTCAAAGGCAAAGGTGGCGCGGAGGCAACCGTCCGCTCCAGCCTGCGAGAGACCGAGAGCGGCACGCGCGTGGATCTCGTCACGGAGCTCGAGCTTCCGTGGAGCCGTCGCGCAGTACGGCCGGCCGGTGGTCGGCAGCGTCGCGGAGGAGCTGACGAGGCAGTTCGCGGCCTGTCTGGCAGCGATGCTCGCGGAGGAAGGCCCGGCGGAGCAGGCACCGCAGGCGAAGCCAATCGGCGGTCTGCGCCTCCTCCTGCGATCGCTGTGGCGGCGGCTCTTCCGGCGCGGCTAGCCGGCGGGCTTGCAAAGCTCGACAGCCGCGAGGGCGAGCACCTGCGCGATCGTCAGTGCCGCTTCTTCGCCGTCCTGCGACGCGAACTCGGCCGCACCCTCGTCCGTGTGGAACGCCCAGCCGCCCGGGCGTCCGACGCCGATCAGCGCGGCAGGGCAGCGACGCGAGATGTTGCCGAAGTCCGTCGCGAAGGGGAGCCGCGGAGGGCTCGCGACGAAGTCGCGACCGAGCGTCCCGAAGGCAGACGCAACCGCCGCCGTAACGCGGTCGTCAGGGCGCACGGCCTCGACGAGGCCGCCGAGGCTCCAGGTCGCGTCGGGCAGCGCCTCCTGCACGGTCGCCAGCCCCCGGTCCACCGCCTGCTCCTCGTCGCCGAACAGCAAGAAGGTGGCCTTGAGCACGAGGCCCGTCTCTTCCTCGACGTCTCCTTCGTACTCGAGCCGCTCGAGCATGACGTCGTCGGGGACGAGCGAGCGAGTGGCCTCCAGCGCCGCCAGAGCCGCACGCAACGGCGGCTGGTCGGCTGTCATGAGCGACCGCGTGCCGGCGACCGTCCCTGTGGCGCGACGCATCCAGCGCGACTCGAGCGACACCGTGTCGATGAACTCCGGGTGCGCGTAGAGCGCCGCGTCGACGCCGTCCCAGAGCCCCTCCTTGGCGCTGATCGCCTTACCCCCTCCGCGCTCGATCGTGCCCGGGGCATGGATCTCGTCGGCGGGACAGCCCATGACGACGACCGAGCCCGCCAGGCCGTCGCGAAGCTGAGAGAGCGCGAGGGCGGCGGCGGTGACGGCGCCGGCGATCGGCCCGTGTCCGCAAGAGTGGACGGCCTCGGTCCGCCCATCCGGCCGCACGGCCGCGACCGCGTCGTAGAGGCACACGAGACCGGTCGTCCTGCCCGCGCCGGAGCCGTGCAGCGTCGCTCGGAAAGCCGTAGCCATGCCGGCAACGCCTCGCTCGACCTCCAGGCCGGCGGCGGCGAGCGTGTCGCAGAGGTAGCGAGAGCATTCGTGCTCCTCGTGCCCCAGCTCGGGATGGTCGTGGACGAACCGGCTCACCTCCGAGATGACGCCGGTCTGCGCTGCGACGGCTTCGAGCACTTCGTGCGTGTCGGTCATGCGAGCGTCTCCCGGAACGTCCGCTCGACGAGCACCTTCACGAGCTGCGCCTTGTAGTCGGCGGAGCCCGTGGCGTCGTCGACGGGCGCCGCGTCCTCGGCCGCACGCTCACCGGCCACCGACAACACGTCGTCGAGCTGGTCGACCGGCGCTCCTGTCAGGGCATCCTCGGCCGCGCGCGACCGGACAGGCCGCACACCCACCGACCCGACGGCCACGCGAGCCTCGGCCACGACGCCGTCGACAACCCGCGCCAGGCAGGCGACCGTGGCCGTCGGCCGCTCGTGGAAGGAGAACTTCGCGTGGGCGACCGCCGCGCCATCGGGCAGGGCGGGGATCCGCACGGCCGTCAGCAGCTCGCCCTGCTCGAGGCTCGTCTGGTACGGCCCAACGACCAAGTCGGCGATCGGCAGCCGCCGCGGCTCGCCCCCACCTCGCCGACACTCGACCTCGGCGTCGACCGCGAGTAGGAACGTTGCCGGATCCGAGTGCGGGTCGGAGAAGCAGAGGTTTCCTCCCAGCGTGCCCACCTCACGGACGCGGATGTTGGCGACGTCGCGTTCCATACGCGCCAGGGCCGGCAGACGCTCGTGGACGACCGCCGAGCGCTCGAGCTCGCGGTGCGTGACGGCCGCACCGACCACGAGCGTGCCGTTGTCCGCGCGCACGCCGCGCAGCTCCTCGATGCCCTTGAGGTCAACGAGGTGCCCGAACGCGGCGAAGCCGAGCTTGAGCAGCAGGAGCAGCTCGGTGCCGCCGCAGTAGAAGGCGGCGTCTTCGCCGTAGCGTTCCGCGAGCTCCGTCGCCTCCTCGAGCGAGCGAGGGCGGTGCAGCTCGAAGGGCGGCAGCGTCATGCCATGGAGACCGCCGTCTCGGAAAGCACCTCGAGCGCGGCATCGGCACCGTCGCCGAGCTTCACCGGGACGCCCAGGTCGGCGAAGGTGCGGCCGACCGCGAGCAGGCCGACGACGGGGTACAGCGACCGCGCGGTCGGTCCCATGTGGCCGATGCGTACGAGGTTTCCGGCTCCCTGCCCGCTGGAGATCATCACGCCGTAGCGCTCGCGGCAGTGCGACCGCACCTGGACGTCGGTCAGCCCCTCTGGCACCGCAATCGCTGTGACGCAGGCCGCCGTGACCTCCTCGCTGCGCGGCCACAGGTCGAGACCCATCGCGCGCACGCCGGCCCGCGTGGCTCGGCCGCAAAGCTCGTGACGCGCGATCGAGGCATCGAGCCCTTCCGCCAACACGACGTCACAGCAAGCCTCGATGCCGTGCATGTCGACGACGTTGGGCGTGAACGGAAACTTCTCGCCGTCGATCCACTGCTCCTTCCAGTCGAGCATGGAGAGGAAGGACGCACGCGGCGCGCTGGGATTGCTCCGTATCCGCTCCCAGGCCGCGTCGCTCACCGACATCAGCGTGATGCCCGGAGGGCCGCCCAGGCACTTCTGCGCCGCCGCGACCGCGATGTCGATCTGCCAGTCGTCCGTGCGGAACTCGATGCCGCCGACAGACGAGACGCAGTCGACGATGGTGAGGACGCCCCGGCTGTGCGCCATGGTGCCGATTGCCGCTACGTCGTGGAGCGTCCCCGACGGCGTCTCGGAGTGGACGACCGTCAGCACCTCGATCTCCGGATGCTCGTCCAGGTACCGCTCGACGTCGGCCGGATCGACCGAGTCGTTGTAGGGCACCTCGAGCTCGTGCAGCTCCGCTCCGAAGTCCTTCAGCCAGTAGCCCATGCCCTTGCCGAACACGCCGGACACGAGGTTGAGCACCGGCGTCCCCGGGTGGACGAGACCGCGGCCGGCGGCCTCGAGCCCGAGCACCGCCTCGCCCTGCATGAGCAGGACGTCGTTCTGCGTGAGGAACAGCTCGCCGACCTTGCGCTCGGTGCGGCGGAAGAGCTCGATGAAGGCCGGGTCGTAGTGGTACGTGATCTGCCTGCCCTGGGCGGCGAGCACCTCCGGATAGGCCATCGTCGGCCCGGCGCTCAGGGTGATGTCGGGATCGCGCATGAGGCTCACTCCTTTCAGCGTGTGCCGCGTTCGTAGGGGAGCGCGAGCGCAGCCGGCAGGTACGCCCGGCGCCCGAAGAGGACGAGGACGATCAGCACGAGGACGAAGGGCAGCATGAACACCGTGTCCGTGAAGGTAGACGATGGCAGTCCGAAGTAGAAGTTCGCCACCTGCGCCCAGTCGGCAAGGGAGAGGGAGACGCCGAACAGGAGCGCACCGGCCACCGCCCAGACGGGCCGGCCGCGCGCGAGCATGGCGAGGACGATGGCGATGAAGCCACGGCCGCCGACAACCGTGTTCTGGAAGAGGCCGGCGCTGACAATCGACAGGAAGGCGCCGCCGAGACCGGCCATCGCTCCCGCGAACAGCACCGCGCACGAGCGCGTCGAGAACACGCTCACGCCGGCTGCGTCGAGCGCGGCGGGCGCGTCGCCCGCCGCGCGGACGTTGAGCCCCATGTGCGTCCTGCGCAGCATCCACGCGAGGAGAACGGCCAGCCCCAGGCCGAGGTAGACGACGAGCCGGCTGCGTGAAGACGCTGCCGTCGGACTCGCCCTTGCCCCCAACGATCGGGATCTCCGCGGCACCGGGGATCGCCACCTTGTCGACGCCGCCCAGCGTCGGCCGGCTCTCCGCGAACTCGGCCTCGAAGATGAGCGCCGTCGCGCCCTCGCAGAGCAACGTGATGCCGATGCCGATCACGATCTGGTCGAGACCCCAGCGGACGCAGAAGAGCACCATCAGCAGGGACACGCCGGCGCCCGCCGCCATGCCGGCGGCGAAGCCATACCACTCGCTGCCGCCGTGGTAGGCGGCCACGAAGCCGGCGTAGGCGCCGATCAGCATCATCCCCTCGAGGCCGATATTGAGTACGCCGGCGCGCTGCGAGACCAGCTCGCCCGAGCGCCGCGAACATGAGCGGCGCGCCGGCGAGAATCGCGCCCGCGACCAGCGCCGTAAGCGCAGTCTCGGAGAACGCGCCGGTGGCAGCGACCAGACCCATCATGCGTTCACGTCCCGCGAGCGGCGCCGCACGGTGCGGCGGCCTGGCAGGTAGCTACCGCTGAGCTCGGCGCGCCTCGCGATCCATTCGGTCAGCGCCATGAAGATCAGGGTGAGACCGACGAGTAGCAGCGTGAACTTCGACGTGAGACCGGCGTTCTGGGCCGCGTAGTCGCCGCCGATGGAGGCGAGCGACAGCGCGACGACGTACGGGATGACGCCGATCGCGTGCAGCCTTGCGAGAAACACGAGTGGCACGACCCACAGGCCGAAGGCCGGGTTCCAGTCGGCGCGGACGTAGCCCTTGACGCCGAGGACCTCGGTTGCCGCCGCGAAGCCGACGAACATCCCCGACAGGAGGAAGGCGACCACGATCAGCCGCGACACGTCGAGCCCCATGTGCCGCGCCGAGCGCGTAGACGCGCCGAGCACCTGCAGGCGGAGCCCGAACGACGTGCGGCTCATCATGAACCACACCACGATGGCCGCCGCAACGGCGACGAGCACCCCCACGTGGATGCCCGGCCAGCGTCGCGTCATCGACTCGGTTCCCGGAATCGACGGCAGCAGCGCCGAGAAGTCGAAGGCGCGCGTCTGCGGCGTGGTCGTCGTCGGGTCCTGGAACGTCCCCTTGACGAGAATCTGGGCGAGGTTGATGCCGATGAAGCTCATCATCAGCGTCGTGATGATCTCGTTCAGCTCGTAGCGCGCCTTCAGCAGTGCGGGGACGATCGTCCAGGCTGCGCCGACGGCGCCGGCGACGAGGAACAGGAACACGAGGTTGACCGCGTTGGGCAAGTGGTGCTCCAGCCGCGGGCCGATGCCGGCGATCACGGCGGCCGCCAGGAGGAACTGTCCGTCCATGCCGAGGTTCCAGATCCCGGCCTTGAAGACGACGATCAGGCCGACGGCGATGAGCAGCAGCGGTGCGACACGCATCGCCGTGTCCTGCCAGGCCGCGAACTGCACCGCTCCCGACCAGACGTCCTTGTAGTACTGGATCGGGTCGACGCCGATCGCCGCACAGGATGATCGCGCCGGTACCGAGGGCGAGCACGAGCGGCAGGATCGAACGGACGAGAAAGTCGCCCGCGCGCCCAACCCAGGCCGGCCGCCCTGCCGACTCCTCTGGCCCGCCGCGAAGCTCGGCGGCAGCGGTCGTGTCCGTCACGCTGCTCTACCTCCGACCATGAGCTCGCCCACTTGCTGCTGCGCGGTCGGCCCGTTGTCGACGACCCCGGCGATTCTCCCGCGCGACATGACCGCTATGCGGTCGCAGAGGTCGAGCAGCTCGTCGAGGTCGGTGGAGACGACGACCGACGTGATTCCGGCGCCGGCCTGCTCGCGGATCGTCTGGCGCACGCTCCGCGTTGTCTTCACGTCGAGTCCGTACGTCGGCTTGCTGTAGACGACGACCTTCGGGTCGAAGGACAACTCCCGCGCGAGGACCACCTTCTGGACGTTGCCGCCGGACAGACGCTGCCACGCGGGTCTCCGGGCCGGGCGTCCGGATGTCGAAGCGGGCGATCAGCTCGCGCGCCTTGTCGACGATCGCCGACTGGCGGATGCGGCCGCGCTCCCAGTAGGGGGGCTTGCCGATCTGCTTGAGCACGACGTTCATCGCCACCGAGAGCGAGCCGACGGTCCCCTCGTGGAGCCGGTCGTCGGTCACGTACCGGAGGCCGAGCTTCTCGCGCTGGGCGACCTTGATGCGTCCGATGGAATGGCCGAATAGGCGGATGTCCCCCGCCGCCAGCCCGCGCTGGCCCGCGATCGCCTCGGCCAGCTCGCGCTGGCCGTTTCCGTCCACCCCCGCGACGCCCATGATCTCGCTCTTTCGCACGCTCAGCGACACGTCGCGGACCCCGATCTCCCCGCGCTGCGGGGCGACCGTCACGTCCTCGAGCTCCAGGGCGGGCTCGTCATCGTCGAGCCGTCGCGCAGGCGTATGCCACTCGACGTCGTCCGTCAGCTCGACGACGCCTGCCGCCTGCTGCACCTGGCCGCCGAACATCAGGCCGACGATTCGCTCCTGCAGCTCCTCGTGTGTCACCGAGCGCAGCTCGTCGGGCTCGATCGACCCGACCAGCCGTCCCTCACTCAGCACGGAGACGCGATCGCCCATCGAGACGGCCTCGTGCAGCTTGTGAGTGATGAACACGACGGAGAGGCCCTGCGCCTTGAGCCGCGCGAGGATCTGCTCGAGCTCGGCGACGCCGGCCGGCGTGAGCATCGACGTCGGCTCGTCGAGGATGAGCACCCTCGACCCGCGCCAGAGAGCCTTGATGATCTCGAGCTGCTGCTGCTGGCCGAGCGCGAGCGTGCCCGTCGTGGCCGATGGGTCAACGTCGAGGCCGATCGAACCGCCGAGGTCGGCCAGCCGTGCCCGCGCAGCGGGGACGTTGAGGCGGATGCCCTCCCCTTCGCCGAGCATGAGGTTCTCGAGCACGGTGAGCTGCGGCACGAGCGACGTGTGCTGGTACACCATGCCGATCCCGAGGTCGATCGCGTGCTTCGGGGAGTGGATGTCCACCGGCCGGCCGTCGAGGCGGATCTCGCCCGCGTCCGGGCGGATCATCCCCGAGAGGATGTTCATCAGCGTCGACTTGCCGGCGCCGTTCTCCCCCAGAAGGCAGTGCACCTCGCCTCGGCGCACGGTCAGCGAGATGCGGTCGTTCGCGAGCACGCCCGGGAACGCCTTCGTGATCCCGACGAGCTCGACCGCCGGCTGCTCCCGGTCCTCCGTCTCAGATGTCGTGGGGCCGCCGGTGCTCATCGTCGTTGGTGACGGCGGGGCGACTGATCGAGCCGCCCCGCCCACCGTTGCTACGTGCTTCCTCTACGCCTTGCAGTACTTCTTGACAGCCTTCTCAGTCGGCGTTGAGACGACCTTGATCGCGCCGTTGCCGATCCTCTTCTGCGCAGCTGCGACCTTGGCCCAGGCGGAGGCCGGGGCCTTGTTCGTCTTCAGCAGCGAGAGGCCGTTCTTCGCGTCGAGCACGTAAGTAGTGCCGAACGTACCTGCGTTCACGGCCCTGATGGCGCGAGTGTAGATCGGCGCAAAGTCCCACAGCTCCGAGGAGAGCAGGACACCCTTCTTGTCGATCTTCCGCTTGTCGCCGATGACGTCGATGAACCAGACCTTCTTCGCACCCGCCGGAGCCTTCGCCGTCTCGACGGCCTGCATCATCCCGAAGGAAGAGCCGTCACCCATGCCGAAGATGACATCCGCACCGGCCGCGATCACGGCCTGCGTGATGCGCTTGCCGCCTGCGGCGTCAGCGTAGGAGGCCTGGCCGATCCGCCCGTACTTGAACTTCACGCTCTTCGAGACCGAGCGTGCGCCCTGACAATAGCCCCCCGACTGCTTGAACCAGTTCTCGTCGGATGCCGAGACGACGATGCCGAGAGTGCCGGTCTTCGTCGAGAGCGCTGCGAGCACACCCGCGAGGTATGCGCCCTGCTGTGCCTGCGTGATGACGTTCGAGACCAGGCCCTTCTTCACGGCCCCTGCTTTCGCGTCCCACACGACCACAGGGACGTTGAACTCCTGCCCCACCGCGGGTGCCGCCGAGTTGTAGCCGGAGGCGTGCGCGATGATGAGGTCGGCTCCCTGCTGCGCGAGACGCCGCAGGTTCGGCTCGACGTTGTCGTAGCCGGATCCCGTCGCGTCGAGCACCTTCGCGCCCGTGAGCGCAGCTGCCTTCTTCGCACCGATAAGACCCTGCTGGTTCCACCCGTAGTCGGTCGGCTTCTCGGGGGCCGCGAAGCCCACTTCCGTGACCTTTTGGGTGCTCGCTGCGCCGCCCGCAACCACGACGAGCGAGACTGCGGCGACGAGCGCGACTCCTGTCAGGCCCGCCACCTTTGAACTTCTACTCATCGTTCCTCCCTTTTTCGTTTCGAATGGTGACTGTGTTGCCATAGCGATCATCCCGTCGCTTCCAGGCTCGTCACCTCCTCCTTCTGCGCCACATCGTCCCGGAAGAACAGTTTCCGTCCGCTGCGGTGTAGCACGTCCTCGAGCTCGGCGGCGTCGAGACCGCTCACCTGCACGCGCAGGATCTCGACCGCGGGATGATGGAAGGGCGCGTCCGAGCCGTACATGACCCGCTCCGTGCCCACCCGCCCCACCGCTTCTGCGATCTTCGTGTGCATGGGCATGCCCGATGTCTCGAGGTAGACGTTGGAGCGCCGCTCCGCGATGTCGATCGCTGCGTTGATGTAGACGGCGTTGCCGTGGCCCATGTGCGCCATGACGACCGGCACGTCGGGAAACGAGACCGCCAGCTCCTCGATCGACCACGGCAGCGTGAAGATCGGATGACCGGAATGGACGAGCACTGGCAGGTTTCCTCGCGCCCGCAGCAGCTCCATGAGCGGGTGCACCGAGGGATCGTTCGGCAGGTAGCCGTCGATCAACGGATGGAGCTTGAGGCCCAGGAACTTCGGGTGCTCGAGGAAGCGTTCCACCTCCTCGACATATCCCGGCACGCGCGGGTTCCCCCAGACGAGCGCGTACGCCTCGGGTATCGACTCGACGACCGTCTGCACGTACTCGTTGTCCGGATAGAACACGAGGCAGCCGTCGTAGCCGTGCTCCTCGATGATCGCCGCGAGCCCGTCACGATCGAGTGAGACCCCGAACAGAGGCCCGAAGTCGCCGACGTGCATGTGGGCGTCGAAGATCACTCGCCCAGTCGCCCTCCACGCAAGCTTGTTAAGGTCGGCTGCTGAGTGTTGACAGTCAACGCCAACGGTTTCTAACAGATGACGGCGGAGACGGCGACCGGGGTCGAGAACCTCACGCTCTGGCAGCGCGTGCACACGCACCTGAGGGAGGAGATCCTGTCCGGGGAGCTGCCCGCCGGCAGCGAGCTGCAGGAGGTGGCGCTGTCGAAAGCGCTCGGGGTCAGCCGTGGGCCGATTCGCGAGGCGATCGGACGGCTGGCCGCCGAGGGGCTCGTCACCGTGCGGCCGCGCCGAGGCGCCGTCGTGCGGGCTCTGTCGAGCGACGAGTTCATCGAGGCGTACCAGGTGCGCGAGGCGCTCGAAACGATGGCGGTGCGCCTCGCGGTGCCGAAGCTCACGGCCGACAACGTCGCTGCGCTGGAGCGCGCGATCGACGAGATGTCCGCCTGCGGCGCTGCCGGAGACGTGCAGGGATTCTTCGAGGCGAACACCGCTTTCCACCTCGTCTTCTTCGACGTGGCCGGCAACCGGATGCTGGCGGACCTCTACCGGCACCTCCGAGGGCAGATCGACCGACACCGGCTCCGCTCGCTCGAGCTGCGTGGTGACGTGAGCCGCTCGATCGCCGAGCACAAGGCGATCCTCCGCGCGGCGAAGGCCTGCGACGTGGAGCGCTCCGTCCATCTCGTATCCGAGCACATCCGCGTGCCGCAGATCCGACTGCTCGTCGAGGACCACCTGGAGCCCGCGACGGAGGCCGCCGGATGAGCGGCACCCTTCGGTTCGGAGTCAATCTCAACAACCGGGAGCCGCTGATCGCTCCCGACTACGACCTCCAGATGCTGCTCGACCTCTCCGAGGTGGTCGAGGGGTCAGGCTTCGACTCCGTGTGGGTGGGAGACAGCCTCTTCTCGAAGCCCCGGTACGAGCCGATCGCGCTGCTGGCCGCGATCTCGCAGCGCACGACGCGGGTGAAGCTGGGCACGGCGTGCATGGTGTCGTCCACGCGGAACCCGCTCTATCTCGCGCTCGAGTGGGCGACGCTCGACCAAATCTCGGGCGGACGCACCATCTTCGGCACGGGGATGGGGAACCCGGAGGAGGGTGTCCGGCGCGAGTTCGAGGCGCTCGGCCTCGACTATGTGCGGCGCGGCGCCCTCTTCGAGGAAGGCCTCGCCGTACTGCGCGAGCTCTGGACGACGGGCGCGGTGACGTTCAAGGGCCGATTCTTCGACTACGAGGACGTCGGCTTCTACTCGGGGACCGAGATGGCCCCGCTGCTTCCGGTGCAGCACCCGCCCCCGATCTGGGTCGTCTCCAACCCGAGGCTGAAGGGCGACGCGCCCGCAGACGTGATGCAGCGGCGGCTCGAGGCGGCCACGCGGCGGATCCTCCGGTACGGCGACGGCTGGATGACGTGCTGCCGCGCCCAGCACCCCGAGGAGCTCGTCGACCAGCTCGAGTGGCTGCGCAGGGCAGCGGATCAGTACGACGCCGACTTCGACCGCCTCGTCGTCTCCTACCAGGTGACGATGAACATCGGCGATTCCGAGGACGAGGCCCGCACCGCCTTCGGCGACTACATCTCGAAGTACTACCCGGAGCTCTCGCAGGCCATGGATCTCTCAAACTGGGGGCCGGTCGGCACGCCGGAGCAGATCGCGGACTGGATTCGCACGTTCGCCGACGCAGGGGTCGACCACTTCATCTGCCGCTTCGGCGCCATCGACCAGTTCGACCAGGTGGGCCGCTTCGCGAGCGAGGTGCTGCCACGGTTCACACGCGAGCAAGAAAGGGTGATGTAGATGGCAACGATGGTCGATAGCGACGCACTCCTGAACGACGCGGCACTGATCGTCGACGTGTGCTTCTCCATCGAGGAGGGCGACGTCGTCACGATCATCTGCGACGACGACCGCGCCGACGAGGCAGCCGCCGTCGCCACCGTCTGCGTCGAGCGCGGGGCGTGGCCCGTGATCATGAACAACGAGACGCAGGTGCGGCGTGGGCGGGCGGACGTGCACTTTCCGATGGCGCCGCCGACGAACCTCCACCGCGCGATGGTCGGCTCGGACGAGGTCATCATCATCGCGAACCTCGAGTGGGCAAACCGCTTCGCGCACGTCAGCGCGGTCCGGGAGACGTGCGAGGCGAACGGGAAGATCGCGTCGATCGAGCCGGGCATGGGCGAATGGGGGCTGACCCGCGAGGATCTCGAGCGCTCCGCACAGCGGACGAAGGACGCGGTGGCTGCACTGGAAGGGAAAAAGCGCGTCCGCGTCACGACGTCGCTCGGCACGGACTTCACGGTCTCGATCGAGGGACGCGAGCCGCTCTGCCTGACGCCATACAAGGCGCGCGGCCAGATGATGAGCCCGATCCCGCTCTGGACCGAGGTCGCGTTCGCGGCGATCGAGGACTTCACGCACGGCACCGCCGTCGTCGACGGCGTCATGCTCGGCATCGGGCTCGAGGGGCAGGTCGCCGATCCGATCCGCTGGACGCTCGAGGGTGGCCGATGCGTGGCGATCGAGGGAGGGGACGAGGCCGAGCGCCTGCGCAAGGCCATCGAGGGCGTCGAGAACGTCGAGGTCGTCGGCGAGTTCGCGTTCGGCACAAGTGACAAGGCACCGTTCGGGACGCCCTCCGAGAAGGGTCGCATCGGAACCGTGCACCTGGCCCTCGGTGACAACCACAACGCGTACCCCGGCGGGCAGAACGTCTGCTCGCTTCACCTCGACGGCGTCTTCCTCGACGCGACGATGTGGATCGAGGACGACGACACATACATCCTCAGGGACGGCGAGTGGGTGCTGCCGTAGACATCGTCAACCTCGCCGACGTCGAGCCGATCGAGTTGCCGCACGGCAGCTGGTCGCGAATGCTGGCGAAGGGGGAGGGAAGCTCGCTGGGCTACTCGCTCTTCACTCCGGGAACCGCGCTCCAGCCCGTCTGCCACGAGACCGAGGAGGTGGCCTACGTCGTCTCCGGCTCCGGCGAGCTCCAGCTCGACGACGGCGCCGTGCCCTTCCGCGAAGGAGACGCGATGCGCATCCCGGCCGGTGTCTGGCACGCGGTCGTCAACACGGGCGACGAGGACGTGGTCATGGTCTTCGGCTTCCCTCACCCCGACTACCCGCCGACGGAGCGCCGGTGACGGTCTCCGCGACCGCCCAATCGGTGCGCGAGCAGGTCGCGTGGGCCTGCCGCATCCTCGCCCTGGAGGGCTTCTCGGATCTCACGCTCGGCCACGTCAGCGCGCGGCCGGCCGGAGGCGCGACCATCTACATCAAGCGCAAGGGGCTCGCGCTGGACGAGGTCGGGCCCGACGACGTGGTCGAGGTCGACGACCCCTCCGCGGCCCTCCACCTGGAGACGGTCATCCACACGGAGATCTACGCGTCGCGGCCCGACGTGGGCGCGATCGTCCACGCCCACCCTCCCTACGTGACTGCCTTCGGAGCCACCAACGCCGAGCTGCAGCTGCTCACGCACGATGCCGTCCTGTTTGCCGACGGCGTTGCGTACTTCGAGGAGACCTCCGAGCTGATCACGGAGGAGGAGCAGGGTCGGGCTGTCGCCGAGGCGCTCGGCCACCGTCGCGCCGTCGTCCTTCGTAACCACGGCGTCGTCGTCGCCGACGCGGACGTGCGCTGGGCCGTGCTCAGCTCGATCACGCTCGAGCGGGCGGTGCGGCTGCAGGCGATCGCGACGGGGCTAGGCGAGCTCCGCCCGATCCCGCGAGCCGACGCGGAGCGAATGCGCGCCGACAAGTACCAGGACCGCTTCGTCGACGAGTACTGGGCGGCCTGGATCCGGAGCGTCCGGGGAGCAAGCGCCGACCACGGCATGCCTCCCGAATGAGGCTCGAGCTTCAGGTCAACGATCGGCCGGTCGTTCGCGAGATCGAGCCGCAGGAGCTGCTGCTCGACTTTCTGCGCGAGCGTCTCGGGCTGACCGGCGCCAAGCGCTCGTGCGAGATGCAGGTGTGCGGCACGTGCACGGTGCTCGTGGATCGGCGTCCCGTGTCCTCCTGCTGCTTCCTCGCGGCCGACGCGGAGGGCCGCGAGGTGCTCACGGTCGAGGGTCTCGCCGAGCGGCCCGAGTTCGCGCGGCTGGAGGAAGCGTTCACGCGCCACGCCGCCCTCCAGTGCGGCTTCTGCACGCCCGGGATGCTCTTGACGGTGGCTGCGCTCCTGGAGACCGGCGAGCTGACGAGCGGCGGATGAGGTCAAGCGAAGCCTCAACGGCAACCTCTGCCGCTGCACCGGCTATCGCGGCATCGTCGAGGCCGTCTGCGACCTGGCCGGGGTGGCGGCGTGAGCGAGGTCGTCTCCAGTGCGACCCGCGGCGCGGTCGGCCGCTCCGTCGCGCGCCGAGACGCCGCCGAGAAGCTACGCGGCCAGGCGCTGTTCGCGGGCGACATCGTCGTGCCGCGCATGGCGCACGGGAAGGTGCTGCGCTCGCCGGTTGCGCACGCGCGGATCGTCTCCATCGACGCGTCCGAAGCAGAGCGCATGGCCGGCGTCGTCTGCGTTCTCACCGCTGCCGACCTCGGCGACATCGACCCGTACTGGGGTCATGCCATCAAGGACCGGCCGGTCGTCGCGATCGACCGCGTCCGCTTCGCGGGCGAGCCTGTCGCGGCAGTCGCCGCCGAGGACGAGGCGACGGCGCTGGCAGCCCTGGAGCGCATCCACGTCGAGTACGAGGAGCTCGCAGTCGTGGGCACGGTCGAGCAGGCGCTGGCCGCGGACGCGCCGCAGCTCCACGACGGCCCGTTGCGCCCTGGTCTCTTCCACGGACTCGGCGAGCTGAAGCCGGCCGACGGCAACGTCTGCTACCGCTACCGCATCGATCGCGGCGAGATCGAGGCGGTCTTCGCCCACGCCGAGCACGTGGTCGAAGGCGAGTACACGTTCCCCGCCCTCTACCAGTACGCGATGGAGACGCACACGGTCGTCGCCCAGGTCGAGGGCGACGAGATCACGCTCTGGGCCTCCTGCCAGCACCCGTTCCTGGTGCGAGCCGAGATCGCCGCGCTGTTCCAGGTGCCGATCGCCGACGTGCGCATCGTCGTCCCTTACCTCGGCGGCGGCTTCGGCTCGAAGTCGTATACGAAGATGGAGCCGGTCACCGTCGCGCTCGCGCGGAAGGCGGGGCGTCCTGTGCGGATCCAGAACCGCGTCGCCGAGTCGATGGTGACGACGCGCCGTCACGGGATGCGCTGCCGCATGAGGACGGGGATGAGCGCCGAGGGCCGGCTGCTCGGTCGCGAGGTCGAGTGCTGGTTCGACACGGGTGCGTATGCCGACAACGGACCGCGTGTCACCGCCACCGCCGGCGACGCCGCACCCGGCCCCTACCGCTGGGAGGCGTACCGCGTCGACGCCTCGTGCGTCTACACGAACACCGCGCCGGCCGGCTCCTACCGCGCCTTCGGCGCGACCCACCTGCAGTGGATCGGCGAGCTGCAGGTGGACGAGCTCGCGCGCCGCGCCGGCATCGACCCGCTGGAGGTGCGACGCCAGAACCTCTGCACACCGGGCGAGGAGCTGCGCGCAGGCGGCAAGCCGCTCGACGCCGACCTCGTCGGGGACGTCGAGAAGGTCGCGCACGCGATCGGCTGGGACGGCGAGCGGCAGCCGGGCACCGGGCGGGGCGTGTCGGTCGGCCTGCTCGCGGCCGGAGCTCATCCGGTATCGAGCGCCGTCGTGCGCATGGAGGCCGACGGGAACGCAGTCGTCCTCGTGGGCACGACCGAGGTGGGCCAGGGCGCGCGCACCGTCTTCGCCCAGATCGCAGCCGAGGAGCTGAGGCTGCCTCCGGAGCGCGTCACCGTGCGCGGAGCCGACACCCGCTATACGCCGTACGACCGCTCGACCGGCGCCAGCCGCTCGACGACCGTGGCCGGTCTCGCGGTGAAGCGTGCAGCCGAGGAGGTTCGGGCTCAGCTGGTCGCGATCGCCGGCTCGGACGACGTGGAGTCCGACTCCTACCCGGAGCTCTTCGTCCGCCACTTCGGTCTGGCGGGCGGCGAGTTGATCGGCCGCGGCGAGGTGGCGCCCGAAGGGTCCGGCTCGTATGCGGAGGGGCCGGTCTTCTGGGAGGTCTGCGTGGGAGCTGCCGAGGTGGCCGTCGACGAGGAGACCGGCCGCGTGCGCGTCCTCAAGACGGCGACCGTGGCCGACGTCGGCCGCGCCATCAACCCGCAGCTCGTCGAGAGGCAGGACGAAGGCGGCACGCTGCAGGGCCTCGGCAACGCGCTCTACGAGGAGCTCGTCTACGAGGATGGCCTGCTGCTGAACGAGACCCTGCTCGACTACCGGGTGCCGGGCTTCGAGGACGTGCCCGAGGAGATGCACTGCATCATCGTGGAGAACGAGGACGGCCCGGGGCCCTACGGGGCCAAGGGCTGTGGCGAGGGAGCGCTGGCGGCCGTCACCGCCGCCGTGGCGACTGCGGTCGCCGACGCGGGCGTTCCCGTGACAGAGCTGCCGCTGACGCCGGAACGCGTGTGGCGGGGAATCCAGGAGCTGAAGAAGGAGGGAGCATGGCCGAGGTACGACGCGCAGCAGTGATCGGAACGGGGACGATGGGCCCCGGCATGGGTGCAGTGCTCGCCCGCGCGGGCATCGAGACGGCGCTCTACGACGTCTCAGAGGAGGCGCTCGAGCGCGCCAAGGGCGGCGTGACGATGGCCGAGGGCGTGCTCGAACGGCTCGACGCCGCGCAGGAGGACGGTGGGTCGCTCCGCTTCGAGACCGACCTGGCCGCCGCGCTCGAAGGCGCCGACTTCGTGCTCGAGGCCGTGCCGGAGAAGATCGAGCTCAAGCACGAGGTGTTTGCGGAGTTCGAAAAGCACGTGGCGGATGACGCCGTGCTCGCCTCGAACACGTCGGGCATCCCGATCACGCAGATCGCCACCGTCTGCGCCAACCCCGAGCGCGTCGTCGGCATGCACTGGTCGAACCCGCCGCACCTGATCCCGATGATCGAGGTGATCCCAGGGGAGCAGACGTCGCAGGAAGTCGTCGACGCGACGTCCGACCTCATTCGGCGCATCGGCTACCACCCCGTGGTCGAGAAAGAGGTGCCCGGCTTCGTCGAGAACCGCATCCTCTACGCGATCCTCCGCGAATGCCTCGACCTCGTCGACCGGGGCATCATCGACCTCGAGGGACTCGACCTCAACGTCCGCTGGGGCATCGGCTACAAGCTCGCCGTGATCGGCCCCATGGAGCTGCTCGACATGGCCGGCCTCGACATCTACAACGCCGTCGGCTCGTATCTCAACCAGGATCTCTCCACGTCGGGCGAGGTGTCGTCGACGATCCGGGACAAGATCGCCGAAGGCAAGCTCGGCATGAAGACGGGCAGCGGCCTCTACGACTACACGCCCGAGGACATCGACCGCCTGCGGGCCGAGCGGGCCGCGAAGCTCGTCGCCGTGCGCAAGGCGCTGGAGGCGGAGCTGGCGCTGCGATGAAGGTCTGGCTGCTCGATAACGGCTCGATCGTCATCGAGCACACGCAGTTCATGTGGAACGTGCCGGGGCCGCAGGTGCGGATCCCGTCGTACGCCGTGCTCGTCGAGCACGACGACGGGCTCTTCCTCTTCGACACCGGCTTCGACCTCGAGCACACGAACGCCGTGCTCCCGTTCGAGCTCCCCGAGCAGACCCCGGAGCAGACGATCCCCGCGCAGCTCGAGCTCGCCGGCTTCTCGACGTCCGACGTGACGACGCTCGTCAACTCCCACCTCCACTTCGACCACGTCGGCGGCAACAAGCACTTCTCGGGCATTCCGAACGTCGTGCACGAGCAGGAGCTCGCCCAGGCGCGCGATCACGAGCCGTTCGAGTTCTTCGGCTACTCGGACAAGACGTGGGATCACGACGGCGCGCAGTTCCAGGCCGTGTCGGGGGATGTCGAGCTCGCGAAGGGCTTGTGGCTGTTCGAGACGCCCGGCCACACGATCGGGCATTACTCCCTGCTCGTCAGCGGCGACTCGGGGGCGAACCCAATGCTGTTCGCGTTCGACGTCGTCTACACGGGCGCGGCGATGGAGCGGGGCATCCAGCCAGGGTTCCACATCGACCCGCGGGCGGGCGTGCGCTCGATCCAGCGCGTCAAGGACGTCGCCGCCGAGCACGGCGCGGACGTGTTCTTCTCGCACGATCCCGAGGCATTCCCGGTGTACAAGCACGCTCCCGACCACTACGAGCTCTAGGCGGAAGAGGAGGAGACGATGGGCAAGCTGGACGACAGGGTCGCGATCGTTACCGGCGGTGGGCAGGGCATCGGCAAGGCGATCGCGGACAAGCTCGCGGAGGAGGGTGCGACGGTCGTCGTCGCCGATATCAAGGGCGCGGAAGCCGCAGCACCCGAGGGCGGGATGGGTCTCGAGATCGACATCTCCAAGGAGGCGGACGTCAAGCGCATGGTCGACGAGACCGTCGGCGCCTACGGGAAGCTCGACGTGCTCGTGAACAACGCCGCCATCGTCCCCTTCACCGAGTGGGACGACATCGACTTCACCGAGTGGCGCCGCATCATGGCCGTCAATCTCGACGGGACGTTCCTGGCGTGCCACTACGGGCACAAGCCGATGCGCGAGGCCGGGTACGGCCGGATCGTCAACCTCGCGTCGAACGTCGTGCTCGCGGGCACGCCGAACCTCGCCCACTACGTGGCGTCGAAGGGTGGCATCTTCGGCTTCACGCGGGCGATGGCGCGCGAGGTGGGCAAGTACGGCATCACCGTCAACGCGGTCGCACCCGGGCTCACGGAGACCGAGGGTGTCATGGCGAGCCCGCACCAGGAGGCGTTCGAGTTCGTCCAGATGCTCCAGGCCATCCCCCGCCGTGGGGTCGCCGCCGACATCGCACCCGCCGTCGCGTTCCTCGCGTCCGAGGAGGCCGGCTGGATCACGGGGCAGATGCTCGTCTCGGACGCCGGCATGTCCCACAACTGATGGCGACCCGGGCCGGAGCGATCCTCGCCGTCTCCGACGTCGACCGCTCGCTCGCCTTCTACCGCGACCTGATCGGCTTCGAGGTCGAGGCAACGTACGACGACCCGCCCTACGCGACGCTCACGCTCGCCGGGACGCGCCTCTCACTCGCAGAGCAGGGACACCCGGCAGAGGACCGCCCCGGCGTGACGATGACGACGCCCGCGGAGCCGAGCAAGGCCAACGTCGTGCTCGTCGTCGAGGTGACAGACGCACGGGCGACGTACGCCGAGCTCGAAGGCAAGGGCGCCCGCTTCCTGGCCGAGCCCTTCGAGCCGCCCTGGGGCGGCTGCCGCTTCTTCTGCGTCGACCCGGACGGCTACCTCGTGGAGATCGAGCAACCGGCGTGAAGGCCGTCGTCCTCCGCGGCCCAAACGACGTCCGGGTCGAGGACGTCGCGGATCCCGTGCTTCTGGCGGGGACTGACGCGATCGTCCGCGTGGACGCAGCGGCCATCTGCGGCGCCGATCTCGGACCGCTCCACGGGCACGTCCCCGGCTTCGAGTACGGGACGATCATGGGGCACGAGTTCGCGGGCAAGGTCGTCGAGGTCGGCGCCGATGTCTCGAAGATCCGGACCGGCTCTCGCGTGGTGAACATGAGCCTCGTCGCCGACGGAACGTGCGCCGCCTGCCGCGCCGGCCGAGTCACGCAGTGCTCCGGCCGCGCGCTCTTCGGCTACTCGGGTGTCTACCCCCGTCTCGACGGCGCTCAGGCCGAGCTCGTCCGTGTCCCCCACGCTGACACGGTGCTCTCGCCGCTTCCCGACGCGGTCTCCGACGAGGCGGCGGTCTTCCTCGCCGACAACTTGCCCACGGCCTACGACGCCGTCGTCCGCGGCGAGACGAAGCCCACCGATCTCGTCTGCGTCGTGGGTCTCGGCGCCGTCGGGCTGATGGCGGTGATGGTCGCACTCGACATCGGCGCGACGGTCTTCGCGGTCGACGGGATCGAGGACCGGCGCGCGCTCGCCGCCGGCCTCGGCGCCCGCACGCTCGGGCCAGACGAGGCGTGGGAGGCGATCGCGGCGGAGACGGACGGCCTCGGCGCCGACGTCGTCGTCGAGGCGGCCGGTTCGCCGGGCGCGCTCGACGCGGCGCTCGGCCTCGCGCGGGGACGCGGGATGGTCTCGGTCGTCGGCGCCCACTTCGAGCCCGACTTCCCGCTCGACAACGGCCGGATGTTCGCGAAGGAGCTGACGATGCGCTGGTCGATCGGCGACTCGCTCGGCCACCGCGAGCGGCTGATCGAGATGATCTCCGCCGGCCGGCTCGACCCACCCGCGGTCGTCACCCATCGCATGCAGCTCGCTGACGCCGCCGAGGCCTATCGCCTCTTCGACAACCGCGAGGCGACGAAGATCGTCATGACCCCGTGACCCGCGCGGCGCTGCTCGCCGCGGCGCTCGTCGCCCTCGCCGGCTGCGGCGGCAGCGCCGAAACGAGCCCGGCCGAGGTCAAGGAAGCGCTCGAAGCACGGCTCGTCGGCAAGCAGCTCTCGTTCGAGTGGGTCTACTGCCTGCGTACGCAAACGATCGTTCGAGGACCGCACGATCTTTCGCTGCAACGTGAACTTCGGCGAGCCGCACATCGTCGTCTACTGCGCCGTCCTCGACGACGGCGAGCTCGTTACGAACCGCGAGCGGCCAGGAATTCGATGTGGCCGTAGCACTTCCGTCACCGCGGATGACGGTGGATAGAGTGGCCTCGGTGCTCGTCAACGGCGTTGCGCACGAGCCGCGGCCGGCGCGCCGGAGCAAACGCTGCTGTCGGTTGCTCCGCGAGCAGCTGGGACTGACGGCCGCGAAGCCCGGCTGCGGCGAGGGCGTCTGCGGATCGTGCACGGTGCTCGTCGACGACGATCCGGTGCGTTCCTGCATGGTGACGGCGGGCGAGTCGGGCAGCGACCGGTGACGACGCTGGAGGGGCTGGCGCCGGCTGGGACGCTCCATCCGCTGCAGCAGGCGTTCCTCGAGCAAGCCGCGTTCCAGTGCGGCTACTGCACGCCGGGGATGATCATGTCGGCCTCGGCGCTGCTGGCGGACGACCCGGATCCGGACGAGGCGACGATCGTCGCCGCGCTGGACGGGAACATCTGCCGCTGCTGTGCCTATCCGCGGATCGTCAAGGCCGTGCAGCCGGGCCGCGGAGCTCAGGGACGAGCCGGCCGCGGTTCCGCCACGACAGCCAGAGCCGCCGTTCGGTCGCCCGGCGAAGCCTTGGGATCTCGCTCCCGTCGCCGAGCGCGACTGGTTCGCGGTGCTGCCGGACGGGCTCGTCGCCGTCGTCGAGCCCGAGGCAGCTGGTCGACCAGCGCAGGCGCCTGGCTCCACGTCGACACGGACGGGGCCGTGACGGCCTTCACCGGCAAGGTCGACGTCGGGCAGGGCAACCGAACGGCGCTCTCGCTGCTCGTCGCAGCGGAGCTCGGCGTGCCCGTGGACGCGGTGCGCCTGGTGATGGGCGACACCGATCTCTGCCCGTACGACCGGGGCACGTTCGGGAGTCGCTCGATGGCGGATACCGGCTCCGCTGCTGCGAGGCGCGGCCGCGGCAGCGCGCCGGCGGTCGCTGGACGACGCCCGCTCGAGCCGGGCGAGCGCCGGGTCGAGGTCGCGGCGGACGACGTTGGCGACGCTCGGCCGACGGAAGCCTGCGCACGCGTCAGGGCGGGCTCGAGATCGTCACCGGCCAGGCGGTCTTCCCGAGCGACGTGACGCGGCCCGGCCTCGTACACGAGTCGGCGCGAGAGCCGCGTGGCATGGCGAGCTCCCGCCGGGGCGGACGAGGGCGAGCTCGAGGCGTACCTGCGCTCGCATCCGTCCGGTGAGTCGTCCATTCAGGAAGTCGGCGACGTCGAGCGCGCACTCGCCGACGCGCCGGTCCGCCTCGACGCGACCTACACGACCGCCTATATCGCGCACGTGCCGCTCGAGACGCGCGCCGCGCTCGCCGAGTGGGAGGGCGAGCGGCTGACGGTGTGGACCGGGACGCAGCGCCCGTTCGGCGTCCGGGCGGAGCTGGCGGAAGAGCTCGACATCCCCGAAGAGAACGTCCGCGTGGTCGCGCCGACCGCCGGGTCGGCCTTCGGCGGGAAGCACCGTGGCGAGGTGGCGATCGAAGCGGCCCGGCTCGCTCGCGACGCCGGTCAGCCCGTGAAGGTGCGCTGGAGCCGCGCCGACGAGTTCGAGGCGGCGTACGTCCGGCCGGCGGCCGTCATCGACGTCCGCAGCGGCGCAGAGCTCGACGGCACCGTGACCGCCTGGGACTTCCTGAACGTCGGCTCCGGCGCCGCGGGGATCGGCTGCCCTTACGCGATTCCGAATCAGCAGATCGTCTTCCAGCCCGCAGACTCGCCGCTGCGCCAGGGCTCGTATCGCGGGATCGGCGCCACGGCGAACCACTTCGCGCGCGAGTCCCACGTCGACGAGCTCGCGCACCGGCTCGGGGTCGACCCGCTCGAGCTGCGGCTGCGGCATCTCGACGACGAGCGGCTGGCCGACGTCCTCCGCGCGGCCGCGGAGCGGGCAGGCTGGGACGACGGACGTCACATCGGCATCGCCTGCGGCGTCGAGAAGGGCGCGTACGTGGCGACCTGTGCCGAGGTCGACGATCGAAGACGCGTCACGCGGCTCGTCACCGCCTTCGACTGCGGCGCGATCGTCGACCCGGACAACCTCGTGAACCAGATCGAGGGCGCGACGATCATGGGCTTCGGCGGCGCGCTCTTCGAGCGGGTGCAGGTTCGCGCAGGGACGGCTCGTCACTCGATCGCTCTCCGAGTACCGTGTGCCGCGCTTCAGCGACGTGCCTGCGATCGACGTCGTCCTGCTCGACCGACCCGATGTGCCCTCGGCCGGCGCCGGCGAAACGCCGATCGTCTGCGTAGCGCCCGCGGTCGCCAACGCACTTTTCACGGCCACAGGCGTGCGTCTTCGCTCGCTGCCGCTGCTTCCGACAGCGCTCAGAGGCGCGATAGCATCGAGGCAAGCCGGTGCGAGTTCGCGTCGACATACCCGAGCTGATCCCCGAGCTCATCGAGTTCCTCAAGAAGCGCGGTTACGACGTCTCGAACGCGGGGGGCGACGAGCTCAACGTGTCCGGTGAAGACTCGCAGGACTTTCGCCAAGCGGTGACACTGCTCGCCGATCTCGACGTCTGGCGCGCAAAGCATCCCTGGGCGACCACGCGGCTCGACCCCGAGCTCACCAGCAGCTAGCAGTCTCGTCGCTAGCCTGGAGTCATGGACGCGACCGAGCTCGAGTTCGACGACGCGGTACGGGAGGCGCTCGATGCGCTGCCGCCCGATCTCCGCGAGTCGATGTCCAACGTCGAGGTCGTGGTCGAGGAGGAGCCGCCCGCGGGCCTGCCGCTACTGGGTCTCTACCAGGGCGTGCCGCTCACGCATCGCGGTGCCTTCTACGCCGGCGCGTTGCCGGACAAGATCACGATCTTCAGCGGGCCGCTGGAGCGCCTGTACGGCCGAGATCCGACTCGCCTCCGGCGCGAGATCGGGCGCGTCGTGCTGCACGAGGTCGCGCACCACTTCGGGATCAGCGACGAGCGGCTCGTCGAGCTCGACCGCTACTGACGCAGAGAGGAGGGCGCATGCTTGCGAACCGTTCCATGCCGGCCTCGCCGGTCATTCCCGTCCTCGCCTACGAGGATGTCGGAGAGGCGGTTGCCTGGCTCTGCGACACCTTCGGCTTCACCGAGCGCTGGCGGGCAGGTAGCCACCGGGCGCAGCTCGCGATCGGCGATGCTGCGATAGCCGTCACCGAGGGCGGCTCTGGCTCAGGCGGCGCGACCGTGATGGTTCGCGTCGAAGACGTGGACGCGCACTACGCCAATGCGACGGGCCGTGGCGCGCAGGTCGCCGGGCCGCCCGCCGATCACCCGTACGGCGAGCGGCAGTACACGGCCGTCGACCTAGGCGGCCATACGTGGACGTTCTCGCAGTCGATCGCCGACGTCGCGCCCGAGGACTGGGGCGGAGAGTCTCCTGGTGGATTAGGGTAGCCACTATCCCTTCCCTTTCGGGGGGGTCATCCTCCCCATCAGCCCGTTGCCCGCGCCGCCTAGCCTGAGAGAAAATAGGTTCTCGCTCACTCCCCCGGAGGCCATAAATTGCGCGTACTGCTAGCCGGAAGCAACGGACAAGCGGCGGAGGTCGCCGAACTGCTGCGTGACCCTGACGTGGAAATTCTCGGACGGGCGGAAAGCGCTGACGAGACGAGGGAGATGCTCGACACTCTCCAACCAGATCTCCTCGTTGTCGACGCCGCGTTCACCGAGGCAATGGGGCGGGTCCCAGCATCGACACCGACAGTGTTCCTTCCTCGGAGGCGCGGCCGCGATGACGACGGGGCAGAGGATGGTTCCGGACAGCTCGAGTTGCTGAGGACGTGCGTAGCGCTCGGGTCGGCAGTGCCGCTGTCGAGCGAGATCGAAGCCACCGAGACCTAAGCTGGGACCAGCGACACGGCGTGGACCGTGCAACCGACCAGGACCTGTACGAACGTCCTGTGGACAACATTCCACAGAAATTTCCCTAGGTAAGCGGCCCTACGACAGAAAACGCCTGCTCAACCGAATGTTAATGACAGGTTCACTGCCCTTTACAGGCAGCTCTCCTTGCCGTTAAATGATGTCGGAAGGGAGTTCGAAGCTAACCAAAGGGGCGGGGAGATGTCTGGTTCGGGGGAGAGAAGGGCTGTCGTTGTCGACCCACATCCACTGTGGCTCGATGCGGTAGAAGAAGTGCTTGCACGCGTGACCGTCGAGGTCGTCGGGAAGGCAACGTCGTTCGAGGAGGCGAGCCGCCTGATCGAGGATCTCGAACCTGAGCTGCTCGTTGTAGAGACCACAACGCAAGAGGAGGACTCGCGGGGGCATGCCTGGCTCGCCACCGTGCTCCAGCAGTCTCCGGATATCAAGGCGATCGTCCTCTCCATCTCGGGCGATCCAGCGGACGTCAACGCTGCGCTCGCAGCCGGTGCTGCTGCCTACGTCGTCAAGAAGGCGCACCCTGACGACCTCGCCGTCGCCGTACGCCAGACGTTCGAGTCCTCGATCTACTTCCGAGCGTCTGCGGACATGACGGACATCGCTTCATCCCCGGGGCCCCTGCTCGACCACCACCCGGACCTCACCCGGCGGGAGTTCGAGATCCTCAGGCTCGTCGCCGAAGGCTACTCGAACGCCGAGCTGGCAAAGATGCTCTGGGTCACGCAGCAGACTGTGAAGTTCCACCTCTCGAACATCTATCGAAAGCTCGGGGTAGCCAATCGCACCGAAGCGAGTCGCTGGGCGCAGTTGAACGGTCTCCTGCCGGCGAACAACGGCGTCCGCAGCGAACGCGTGACGGCGGTGGCGCAATCAGTCCTCGTCGACTGAGCTCCGAGCTTCTTTGGCGCGAGTCGTTAGTCGGCGGGGCCTGATCCTTGCGGGGATCCTGATTGCCTGTGGCGCCGCGGCCGCGGCGTTAGTCGCCTTTCGGTTCGCGGCCACGAGGCTGCCACACCTCCGCAGTTGACGGGCGTCGCGCTCTCGTCATCCCAGGTTCAGCTCCTGTGGAACGAGCGCTCCGCCGGCGAACGCTTTCGCGTCGTGCGCAACGGGTCGCTCATCGCGACGACCTCCGGGACGGGGCATACAGACACGGGATTGCGCGCCGGAACGCGGTACGCCTACAGAGTGGCTCATCGTGGATCGTGCCGGAGAGGTCGTCAACTCCTCGACCGTTTCTGTGACGACGCCGGTGGCAGGTTCAAGTCCTGTCCTATCCGCTGAAGGTCGGCCCCACCAGGCGGTACCTGGTCGACCAGCGCAACGTGCCGTTCATGTTCGTGGGCGACTCCCCGCAGGCGCTGACCGTGAACCTCTCGGTGGCGGACGCCGAACGGTTCCTCGCCAACCGCCGGGCGGCGGGGTACAACGCGATGTGGGTAAACCTGCTCTGCATCATCTGTACGACAGTGGCGGGCGGGCGGGCGGACGGCACAACGTACGACGGCATCCCCCCTTTCACCACTCCCGGCGACATGTCGACGCCCAACGAGGCCTACTTCGCCCGGGCGGATCGCATGATCAGGCTCGCTGCAGAGGTACGGGATCGTCCTCTTCCTCAATCCGATCGAGGCATGCCGGGTGGCTACAAGTGCTGCGGAGCAACAGCGTCGAGACGGCGTACGGCTATGGACGCTACCTCGGCAAGCGCTACGGCGAGTTCCCGAACATCATCTGGTTCAGCGGCAACGACTTTCAGACCTGGCGGAACCGGAGCGACACGGCACGCGTCCAGGCGGTCGCACGAGGCATCCGAGCTGTCGCCCCGAGACAGCTCCAGACCGTCGAGCTCAACTACAAGGTCAGCAGTTCCCTGGACGACGAGACGTGGAAGCCGCTCATCGGCGTCGACTCTGTCTACACGTACGCACCGACGTACGCTGAGCTCCTGAAGGAGTACCGCCTGCGTCGCCACCTACCTACGGTGATGGTCGAGGCCAACTACGAGTTCGAGGCATGGCACTACCCGGTGAATCTCGAAACCTTGCGCCGGCAGGAGTACTGGTCGATGCTGAGCGGCGCTTCAGGGCAGTTCTACGGCAACAAGTACACGTGGCAGTTCCTCGAGAGATTGGCAGGATCACCTCGACACGCCGGGCTCACAACAGATGATCTACGCGAGCAGGTTCTTCGCGGCAGAAGCCTTGGTACAAGCTCGTTCCCGACGATCGGCACAAGGTCGTGACCGCCGGCTACGGTGCATTCGCGACCACGGGATCGCCCAACGACAACGACTACGTGACGGCGGCCCGAACACCAGACGGCAAGCTGGTCATCGCCTACATTCCTAGCGTTCGCGCGATCACGGTCGACATGACGAAGCTCTCGGGACGGATCCGCGCCCGCTGGTTCGACCCGACGAAGGGGACGTACACCGCCGTCGCCGGCTCACCGTTTCCCAACACGGGCCGCCGCCAGTTCAAGCCTTCCGGCACGAATGCGGATGGTGCCGGCGACTGGGTTCTGGTCCTGACGGCGGCGTAGTCAGCGAACTGCTGCGCCAGAACCGGAGCTCAGGAGGTCCCGGTCTGCTGCCGAATGACGGAAAACGGCGTTCGACACAGCAGACGCAGGTCAAGGCCCAGGGACCAGCTTCGAGCGTAGGCGACGTCCATCTCGAGCGCCTCGCCGAAGCTCGAGTGTGACCGGGCCGCTACCTGCCAGAGACCGGTCAACCCCGCAGGTACGAGGAAGCGCTCGAAGTGGTGGGGTGCGAAGTGTTCTGTCTCGTAGGGGATGCATGGACGCGGGCCGACGAGTGACATGTCGCCCTTGAGCACGTTGATCAGCTGAGGCAACTCGTCGAGGCTCGTCTTCCGAAGCCGGCGGCCGAAGGACGTCACGAGGTCCTGGAACTCCGGCTTGTACGTGCCACCAGAGCCAATTGGCTCTCGCCAGCTGAGCGATCTCTTCACGTACTCGCGATGAGCGGCATCATCAGAGTCCTCGCGCATTGTCCTGAACTTCAGCGCGGTGAACTCCGTCATGTTCAACCCGAGCCGCGTTTGCCGGAAGAGGACGGGACCCGGCGAGTCGAGCTTGACGCGCAAGGCGAGATAGGCGAAGAGCGGCGCTGTGATGACGAGACCGATGGACGCTCCGATGATGTCGATCGAGCGCTTCACCACGCGAGCCGAGGGAGACAGGCTCGCCTGCGGAAGGCTGATCAACGGCAAGTTCTCGACCGTATGCATGTCGACTCTCGGCCCAATAGCCTCGAACAGGCGCGGTACGAGATCGATCTGGACTGCGGCAGCCCTCAAGCGATGAATCAGCGCCAGCTGCACCTCGTGAGAGTCCGACGAGTAGGCAATGATCACACGGTCGATGTTGTAACGCTCGACGAGCTCAGGTAGCTGATCGACCGGACCAACCAGGTGTAGATCGCGAAGGTCAGAACGGGGCGCTCTCGGAGAGTCGTCGACGAAGCCGACCAGCCGGATGCCGTACTCGGGATGCTGCTGAAGCTTGCGAGCGATCAACTGTCCGACGTCTCCAGCACCGATGATCACGGCGTTCTCGTACGAACATCGGGCTTCGCCGCACAGCGCCGCGTGCGACCACGCGCGCGAGAACTACGAGTCCGACCGCCAGCGCCCAGAACAAGACCATGCGGGGAGCGTTCGGCCGGACGGCATGTGTCAGCCAGGCGAACGCAGACAGCAGCCAGACTCCGACCGTGATCACGGCGAACACGCCGACGACGTCATCGACGGTCGAGTGGTCAGCGCGCTGGCCGCCTCTCCCGTAGAGCCCGCTGAGGTGAGCCATGATCACCCAAAGCGGAAGCGTCGCGGCGAAGATCAGCACCTCGAGACCCGGCGACACGACGTCCGGATTCACTGCGTCCGACCCAAAGAACTTCAGCGACAGCAGAAAGGCGAGACTGAGTCCGAAGACGTCCGCGACGAGCAACGCTCTGTGAATCAACCACCGCCGCCCACGCGTACTTCGTAGCTCCGACCGAGGTCGGAGCATGTCGGGAAGCGGCAGGGCAGCGGCGCCGTCGACCATAGGCGTGAATTCGCCCGCCGCATGAAGTCGGTGCATCACGTCCTCGCTCGCGCGAGAACCCGTTCCTATAACCACCGTGCTCTCCCCTTGACTGGGTTGCCGCTTACTGTCCCAGTCGACTTCTCATGAAACGATAGGGCGAAACGGCGCTGGACTCCAGTCATGATCGAAAAGACCAGCCACCTGTGGGGGTCAGGAACATCGTTAAGCTGGTCTTACGTCAAGGATCCTGGCGCCGCGCATGTGCCCTAACCTTCCATCGCGCATGGCGGGCCAGCCCTTTACAGGTTGGATACCTTGGCACTTAATGAACATGGGAGTCCGGAAGCACGATGACGGGAGAGACTTGTGTCTGATGTGGATCATCCGATTGCGCCTTTGCGACCGGCCGACGTGACTGGTACGGCCGCCGTGACGGTGGCCATTCCGACGTACCAGCGCGATCACTTTCTCAAGGACGCCCTGGACAGCGTCGTTCGCCAAACGCTCACGGACCTCGAGATCATCGTGTCCGACAACGCCAACTCGACCACGACTCGGGACCTCGTCGAATCGTACGGCGACCCACGCATGACGTACGCGCCACTACAGGAGAACATCGGTCTCCACGGCAACCTCACGCGCTGTCTTCACCTCGGCTCGGCGCCGTACGTCTCGGTTCTGCTCGACGACGACACGATGTACCCCACGAACCTCGAGAGGAAGCTCGCGCTCCTCGAGCGACATCCCACCGTCGGCGTAGCTCACGCAGCTCTCGACTACACCGATGAGGAAGGCGCCGTCTTCGCCCAGGACGTGCGGTGGGCCGGCGCCTGCGTCTTCGAGACAGGTCACGAGTTCATCGAGCTCTTCGATGGTCTGGGGAACAAGAGTCTGGTGGTCTGCTGCTGTGATGAGGCGATCGGCGGTGGCTCAGCTCAGCCTCGACGACCGGGATGGTTCGGATCTCGGCCTCTGGCTGAGGATTGCGACGTCCTGGGACTTCGCGTTCATCGACGAGCCTCTGACGACGTTCCGTGTTCATTCGGAGACGGACAGCAGCAGGCTCGGCAACTACGAGATCACCAACGACGGGGTCATGACGACCCCGGAACTCGTGAAGGCCGAGCGAGCGGCGAAGCTCCGGTTCCTGGGTGAGTACGAGGCGTCACGGAGCGCACGACGCAGACTCGAGCGCATCGTCAGAGACCATGCCCGGACGAAGCTCAAGCACATCGTCGCAGACAAGACGCTCGCGAGAGAAGTCCAGCTCTGACGGCGCGGTCGCTCCGGGAAGCCGCTCGCATCGAGCCGAGCCTGTGGTGGTCGCCGTGGTCCGCTGTGCTGGTGGCGTCGAGCTTCGTGGGAAGAGGATTATTCGACACAGCGGTGGCGCGACGAACACCGCGATGACTGTCGACTCATCAACGAACGGTCAGGGTCTGATCTCTGTCGTCCTCTGCTGCTACAACGGAGCACAGACCGTCGGAGAGCAGCTGGCTGCGCTCGCGCAGCAGGACTACACGGGCCGATGGGAGCTCGTCTTCGTCGACGACGGCTCGAACGACGAGTCGCTCGCGATTGCCGACTCATGGCGCGACCGACTTCCGCTTCGTACCGTGCGCACGAACGGGAGTGGACATCCTGTCGGGTTGGCAAACGCGAGAAACGTCGGAGGGTATGCGGCTCGAGGTGATGTGCTGTTGTTCTGCGACGCGGACGATGTTGCCGATCCCGGATGGATCTCTGCCCTTGCCGAGGCGACGCGCGAAGCGGCAGCAGTCGGAGGATTCTTGGAAGAGGCATTACTCAACGAACCGTCCCTTCGGGGCTGGCGGTTAGCAGCGACGCCGGGCGACCTGCCCGTTGCACTCGGGAGACGATTCGCTGTCGGCGCGAACTGCGGAGTGCAGTCCGCCGTGTTTCACGCGATAGGCGGATTCGACGGCCAATTCACGAGCTGCGGAGATGAAATCGACTTCTTCTTTCGGGTACAGCTGGCGGGTCACGAGCTCCGGTACGTTCCCGCGGCGGTCATGCACTACAGGCACCGTGACAGCCTGAAGCAGCTTGCTCGGCAGTGGTACAGCTACGGAATCTGCAACGCCGTCCTGTACCGAAAGTTCCGCCACCTCGGTATCAGACGAACTTCGGTCGGGAAGACTCTCAGTGTTATCTACAGGATGTTCCGCACGTCCCCTGCTCTCAGGCGGCGGGAGTCGAGAGGCTACTGGGTGATGATCTGCAGTTTAGCCTGCGGGCAGGCCGTGGGCAGCATGCGCAACCGGGTCTGGTACCTCGGTTGACCGCGACTGACGGTAGCCCGAACAGCGAGGTGGAAGACACCCGAACCGGATCGGTGATGCTCTTCTCGGTGGTGACTGCTGCCTCCAATGCCAGCACTTTGCTGCCCAGCTCGCTGCGTTGGAGAGCCAGATCGACGCGGGATCAATCATCGATCACCACGGCGTGATCTCCGTCATTCTCTGCTGCCACAACGGTGGCCGGACCCTGGAGAACCAGCTCGAGGCGCTCGCCCAACAGGACTACGCAGAGCCATGGGAGCTGGTCTTCGTCAATGATTGCTCAACGGACGATTCGCGTCGGAATCGCTGAGTCCTGGACCGATCGGCTCCCGATTCGCATCGTCAGCACCAACGGCGGTGACCAGTCCGGTCGGGCTGGCGAGCATGCGAGAAACGTCGGAGGACAGGCGGCCAACGGTGGGGTACTGCTGTTCTGCGACGCGGACGACATCGCCGATCCGCAGTGGATCTCCGCACTAGCCGAGGCGATGCGGGAAGCGCCGGCAGTCGGGGGATTCCTCGATGACGAGCTGTTGAACGAGCAGTTCGTTCGAGCATGGCGTTCGCGCCAACTCCGGGAGAGCTCCCACTCGCATTCGGGACGATTCAATTCGCTCTCGGTGCGAATTGCGGCGTCCGAACCGAAGTCTTCGAGGCGGTGGGTGGGTTCAGCGGCGACTTTGCGGAGTTCGGTTGCGGAGAGGACGTGGACTTCTCCATTCGGGTGCAAGCCGCCGGTCACGAGTTGCGGTACGTGCCGACGCGGTCATGCACTACCGGCTACCGCGACAGCCTCGGGCAACTCGCGCGCCAGTCGTATCGCTACGGTCGCGCGACCACGTTCAACTACGCTCGCCATAGCGACCGGTTGGGGCTTTCCCGGACAACAACCCGCCAGACCTTAGGCTACGTCTGGCTGGTCGTGCCCTATGTCGTCAATCTGGTCCGCGGCCGCGAACGCCGCGGTCGATGGATTCGATTGGCGAGCTTCCTCGCGGGTGAAGCCGTGGAGAGCGTCAGACAGCGCGTCTGGCACCTTGGTTGACCGGCCTCACTCACGCGACGGAGCACCGCGTAGGACCGCGGCCGTGCGAGCAGCGGTCTCGCTCCAGCGCATCGCGCCTCGGCAAAAGTACCTTCTCTACCCGAGTGACTGTCGCCTGGTCGGAGCCGTCTATGCGATGTCCACGACTTCGCGGAGCAGACCAGACATGCGTTCTGTCATGCGACGACACTCGGACTGCTCCAAGACCTCCGGGTCAGGGTTCGGCGTAAGTGCACCGTCGCGCCAGCTATCGATTCGCTCCCGAAGCCCCTCGGCGAGACAGCCGACATCGGCTGGTCGACAGACCGTCGCCGTTCCCACTGCATGAAGGAGATCGCGGGCGTCACCGTCAGGAACCGCGGCGAGGATCGGCCTTCCAGACGCCATGTACTCGTAGGTCTTGGCGGGAATCAGACCGGCGCGCACCCCCTTGGGGAGATCATGCATCGGAAGGAAGAGCAAATCGGCCGCTCTGAGCAGCGAGATCGCTTCGGGATGCGACTTGTGACCGTGGAAGCGGACAAACGGGTACGGCGCCGCGGCGGCGCGGTCCGCCGCGGTCGCAACACCGACGAGATGTACTTCGATCGTGCCCGAAAGCTCGGGCTCACTGCGGATGAGAGCATCGACGGCCTCCAGCAGATAGATGTGAGACCGCGACAGGAAGTCGACGCCGGGGACCGGCATGCCGCCAAGAAGTCGACGGAGACGCCGCGTCTGCCGATGCCGGAGGCCGAATTCCGTGTGCAGGGAACCGGAGTGCACAATGCGAAACACGCGGTCGGCGCGTTCCGGAACCGGTGCAGCGAAGTCGGCGGCATCGAACCCGTTCGGGATCGAGATGACGCGCCTCGATCGGAACTCCGGGAACGCATTTTGCAGGCGTGCCGCGGCCTCGGGAGTGTTCATGACCACGGCCGCCGCGGCGTGCAGCGTGGAACGCATGCGGGAGCGGTCCACGAACCGCTGGATCGCAGAGGGATAGAGCCACATCTCGTCAAGCGCCCACGGATCCTGGAGGTCGGCAACCCAGGGCACTCCGAGGATGCGCCCAAGCTTTCGCGATCCCAAGGCCGTTTCGTATGGGCCCATTTCGCTGAGGACGACAGCAACACGCTCACCTCGTACCTGTCCGAACTGCACGATTGAGTCGACCCACCATCGACTGAATGCACTCAGTCGTCCCAGCATCTTGTCGATCGCTCCCAAGCCTGGAGCGGGAAACGGGCCACTTGCTCGGATCACGGAAACGTCCGGTAGCTCGGTCAGCAGCGCTGGATCGTCCGGCGTCCACTGACCCGGGTGCACGCCCGGACCCGTCAAGACAAGAGGCTGCACGCCGAATTCTGGTAGGTACCGGGCCAGGTGCAGCGCACGCTGAACGCCAGCTCCGCCAAGCGGCGGAAAGTGGTACGCGACAATGAGGGCCCTCAGCATTGCAGGTGCCGCTCGCAGCTCGGCACGGGACGAAGCCGATTCGACAGCTCGAGCACCGTCACCAATCGTACTCAGCCAATGCGGCGGCGAGCACAAGCGAGGCGGGCTCCTCCGTGCGGCTAATGAGCTCGCGCTGCGAGAGAGCCGAGGCGCTACGAGCAGTCTTCGTAGGCGCCGGCGTCGAGCTTGGCCCCTCGCGGCCGGGCAACACCGGCGTAGTCGGTGGCCGGATAGCCGCCGGCGACGCTGGTGGGAACGAAGTTCGCGCTCGCAACCGAGCACGACGACAGGTGGAAGTTGTAGGTCGAGTGGGCGGCGTTCACCCACTGGTTGCCCGCCACCACGGCGTTCTGCCCGCAGGCCACACCGCCTGAGCCGAAGACGTTGTAGGCGAACTGGAAGCCCGAGCTCGTCCTCCCGTCGCAGTCGAACTGGCTGATCGGCCAGTCGGTCGCGTTGCCGTAGAAGCGATTAGTGCCCTTTAGCGTGCAGGCCTCGTGGAAGGTCAGCCCGCCGCGCATGGAGTTGAAGCGGATCGTGATGTTGCCCGCATCGGAAGGGCAATTGAGCGCGATGGGCGAGCGAATCCCGCCTGCGCAGGGAGGCTGGCTCTGACCCGAGCAGGGCTCGGACATCTGGTTGTTCTCGATCAGCAGCGAGTCCCCGAACCTGCCCGACACGTCCCACTGGGCGCAGTTCGTGAACTTCGAGTTGCGGATGATGACGTGGTCTGAGGCAGGAGCAAGCGACTGGAGGCACTCCAAGTGCTGCCCGGCTGAAACCTGGATCGCGTCGTGGAACAGCACACCATCGAAGCGGATATGGGACGTGGCATGGGCTAGGCCCAGCGCGCAGTCAGCCATCTGAACTGCTGGCCCATTTGTGTTGCCGAAGTCTCCACCGAGGATGCCGATGTGATCGACGTTGCCGGTCGCCAGGTACGTGCCGTCGATGTTCTCCAGCACGATGTCGTGTGCCTTGGTGACGTCGGCGCAGGCCGATCTCTGAACGTACACATTGGATGCCGTCATCCGTCCTCGATACGCAGCCCATCGGCAATCGGGTAGAACGAACCTGCAGCGTTACCGTGGCGGGAGTCTCCGCCTGAATGGTCACGCAGTCGGTAAGCGAAGCGCCAATCGTGTAGCCGTCGCAGGACCGCACTCGCCTTGGTGGCGTCGATGGTCTGATTGCCGTAGGTGCCCGCCTTGATGAGGGTTAGATCACCCAGCGACGCGGCTTCGTAGGCGGCATCGAAGGTGCCGCAGGCTGCAGCGTCGCTGTAGGCCAGCAGGGTCGACTGAGCGAGTGCAGGTGCCACCGTTCGTGTCGATCCAGAGGTTCGCTGACCCAGGAGGAGGAGGAGGAGGAGGGGAGGAGGAGGGGGAGGTGGAGGTGGAGGGGGCGGCGGCGGTGGTGGAGGTGGAGGTGGTGGAGGCGGAGGTGGAGGGGGCGCACTCATGACGACCGCACTGGCGTAGCTCTTCGCAGTCGCCTGCCCGGCGACGTTCGTCGCCGTCACCGACGACTGGACCTTGAAGCCGATGTCAGCCGAGGTCAGCGTGTAGCTCGAAGCTCGTCGCGCCGGCGATGACCGGACACACCCAGGTGACGGGATCACAGCGCAGCCATTGGTAGGCAAACGTGATCGGCGCGGTGCCGGTCCACGTGCCGTCCGTCGTCGACAGCGCTTGCCCTTCCTTCGCAGTTCCCGACAGGGCGGGCTTCGACAGTGTTCGCGGGCGCCGTGGCGGTGATCGTCGCGCTCGCGTAGCTCTTCGCAGTCGCCTGCCCGGCGACGTTCGTCGCCGTCACCGACGATTGGACCTTGAAGCCGATGTCGGCCGAGGTCAGCGTGTAGCTCGAGCCCGACGCGCCGGCGATCGACCGGACATACCCAGGTGACGGGATCACAGCGCAGCCACTGGTAGGAGAACGTGATCGGCGCGGTGCCGGTCCATGTGCCGTCCGTCGTCGACAAGCGCCTGCCCCTCCTTGGCCGTTCCAGACAAGGCGGGCTTCGCAGTGTTCGCGGGCGCCGCGGCGGTGACGACCGCGCTCGCATAGCTCCGCGCAGTCGCCTGCCCGGCGACGTTCGTCGCCGTCACCGACGACTGGATCTTGAAGCCGATGTCAGCCGAGGTCAGCGTGTAGCTCGAACTCGTCGCGCCGGCGATCGACCGGACATACCCAGGTGACGGGATCACAGCGCAGCCACTGGTAGGAGAACGCTGATCGGCGCGGTGCCGGTCCACGTTCCGTCCGTCGTCGACAGCGCTTGCCCCTCCTTCGCGATCCCCGACAAGGCCGGCTTGACCGTGTTCGAGGGTGGAGTTCCTGTTGCCGCCAACGCGATTGGCACGATGACCAGCGCTGCGGCCACGAGGCAAGAGCAGCGATACTGGATCGAGACGGTTCGCGGGCACGAGCGTCCGCCATCGACCAGATAGCGGGCGAGACAACAGCATCTCCCCCGTCCGGGGGGGTCAATACTGGGGGCTCGGCTACCTGCGGTCAGCCGGGCGGCCCGTTGCGCCGCGAACGCTACGAGCAGTCTTCGTAGGCGCCGGCGTCGAGCTTGGCCCCTCGCGGGCGGGCAACACCGGCGTAGTCGGTGGCCGGATAGCCGCCGGCGACGCTGGTGGGAACGAAGTTCGCGCTCGCAACCGAGCAGGACAACAGGTGGAAGTTGTAGGTCGAGTGGGCGGCGTTCACCCACTGGTTGCCCGCCACCACGGCGTTCTGCCCGCAGGCCACGCCGCCTGAGCCGAACACGTTGTAGGCGACCTGGAAGCCCGAGTTCGTCAGCCCGTTGCAGTCGTACTGGCTGATCTGCCAGTCGGTCGCGTTGCCGTAGAAGCGGTTAGTTCCCTTCGAGGGAACAGGCGTCGTGCCAGGTCAGCCCGCCGCGCATGGAGTTGAAGCGAATGGTGATGTTGCCCGCATCGGAAGGGCAGTTGAGCGCGATGGGCGAGCGAATCCCTCCTGCGCAGGGAGGCTGGCTCTGACCGGAGCAGGGCTCGGACATCTGGTTGTTCTCGATCAGCAGCGAGTCGCCGGAAGATGCCCGATACGTCCCACTGGGCGCAGTTCGTGAACTTCGAGTTGCGGATGATGCGTGAGTCGGTGCCGATGCCGAAGGACTGCAGGCACTCCAGGTGAGCGCCCGGGCTGGCTCTGGATCGCGTCGTGGACCTGGACGCCGTCGAAGCGGACGCGAGACACGTTGAACGCACGCCCGCGGCCGCAGTCGGCCATCTGGATGATCGGCGCCCTGCGCATGGCCCCAGGAGCCGCCGAGGATGCCGACGTTGGCGACGTTGCCAGGTCGCCAGGTACCTGCCGCTGACGTTCTGCAAGACGATGTTCGTCGCTCGCGGCACGGCAGCGCAGGCACCCGGCTGGAGGAATGCGGTGCTCACGTTCACGTCCACGATCCGCAGGTAGTTGGCAGTCGGGCGCAGGGCGCCACCTGCACACCCCCGGCGTCTCCGCCTCGAACGTGACGCAGCCGCACAGGCTCGCGCCGATCGTGTAGCCGTCGCAGGAGCCACCCACCTTCGAGGTGGCGTTGATCGTCTGGTCGCCGTAGGAGCCCGACTTGATGAGCGCGAGGTCGCCAATCTGCGCGGCCGCGTAGGCGGCGTTGAAGCTCGCGACAGGCCTGCGCGTCGATTGTAGGCGCTGGCTGTCGCCTTACGAACGCACGTCCCACCGTTCGTGTCGACCCACAAGTTCGCCTGCCCAGCACCGGGTGGGGCGGCGGTGGTGGCGGCGGTGGCGGCGGTGGCGGTGGCGGTGGCGGTGGGGCGGTGGCGGTGGCGGCGGCGGTGGTGGCGGTGGCGGTGGCGGTGGCGGTGGCGGTGGCGGTGAGCCACCAGGCGTATACGTCGCGTATAGCGAGTAGTGCTTGCCGATGTGATCGCCGGGCCGAACGGATTGGACGGACCCGCGCCGTAGCCGCCCGCATTACGTTGTAACGCAGCCCGCCCGCAAGACCGTGGTAGCGAAGCTGCGTCAAGTCACCCTTCGAACCGGCGATATAGCCCATCCACACATCCCCTGCCGCGACGTTGACCGTCTGCGGAAACTGGAAGTCGACCCAGGCCCACGGCTTCCCGGCCGCAATCGTTACCTGATTCGAAACACCCAGCAACGCGCCTGGATTCCCAGCGTTGTCCGCATACAACACCGCCCGCACAGGTTGGGATCCGCTCGACGCCCCCAACCCCGACACATACCCCGTTAGCTTGCTCACCAACGCCGGCTCCGGCGACGTCATACTGCGAAACTTCCTTCAGGTCGGCCGACGCGGTGTCGGTGAGCGACCCCACCGACGTCGTACCGAAGGTTTTCGTCGCCTGCTCCGGCGGCGGTGGCCCGGGGGCGGGTCTGGCGGCGGTGGCGGCGGCGGCGGCGGGGGTGGCGGCGGCGGGGGCGGCGGCGGCGGTGGTGGTGGCGGCGGCGGTGGCGGCGGGGGGCAGGGCTTCGTCGACGCCGCGAGCCCCGCCTTGATCGACTCGAGTGCGTAATAGCGTGCGCTCACCTGGACGAGTTGAGTCGTTCCGCACGGACGATTTTGGAACGTCCACGAGGTCGATTGGGTCGTCCCAGCGAATCGGCCGTCCAGGAACAACGCGTATGCATTGGCGCCCGTGACCGGGTTCCAAGTCAGCGTGAGGCTCGTCGTGGTCGCTGTCACTGCGAGACCAGAAGGTGGAGGTAGTTGTTCGTGCCCGGCGAAGCCTCCGCAGCTACGGAACCGACGGCCACCAGCATCGCCGCCGTCGCCGTCGCGAGCCCTACCAAGGCGACGTGGTACGGCCGCGCGCGGCGGCGGCGCCTAACCGGAGCGACGCCTACGACGATGCGCTGCGCGCGTACGTCGGGGCGTGGGCCCGGGTGGACGCGCGGTGCTCGACTGTCCGCGACCGGCCTGCTGGAAACTCTGGCCGGAGGGCTCTGCGCACTGCGCCGAGTGCGGCGCACAAGCATCGCTGCCGCCGCCGCCGCCAACCCCAGCAGAGCGAAGTGATGCAGTCGGATGCGGCGGAGGCGACTACGCATCGTCGCCCACGAGTTCGACGACCCTCAGCACATCCCTCGAATGGGGAGGGTCGGGGCCGCTTTTCCTAGCCGGATGGGGAGGCATGTGCGGCGCATGAGCGGGCGACCCTAGCAGGTTTACCGGAGGACATGCGTTGATTACCCTAGGGCATCTTCCTGAGTAAAAAAGCCGCTTTTGTCACAAAGGCTTGGCTTCCAAGCCTGCGACGGCTACCGTCAGAGGGTGTTGGCGCGCATCGACGTCGTCGTCGTCTCGTACAACAATGCGGAGACTGTTAGACGCTGCGTCGAACCACTGACCGGCGAGGACGACATACACGTAATCGTCGTCGACAACGCGTCGGCCGACGACAGTCTTTCGGCGGTTGCCGACCTATCCGTGACGGCGCTTGGATTGGCCACGAACATCGGCTTCTCGGCCGGCTGCAACCGCGGCTGGCGCGCCGGCTCCGCGCCGTACGTGCTGTTTCTCAACCCCGACGCCAGAGTCGACGCGGCGTCAATACGGCAGCTGGCCAGGCTGCTGGACACCAGTGCCTCGGTCGGCGCTGCTGCACCGCGTCTCGTGGATACGGATGGCTCGCTGGAGCTTTCCCAGCGGCGATTTCCCCGACTCCGCTCCACCTACTCACGTGCGCTCTTCATCCATCGGATCCTCCCGCGCGCGCGCTGGACCGACGAGGTGCTTCGTGACCCGAGCGACTACGAGGAGACAGGGCCGGTCGAATGGGTGTCGGGTGCCTGCATCATGGTCAGACGGGCCCTGCTCGAACAGCTTGCGGGCTGGGACGAGACGTTCTTCCACTACGGGTCCGACATCGACATCTGCCGGAGGCTCTGGTCGGCAGGTCATGAGATCCGCTTCGAGCCATCAGCACAGGTACAGCACGTGGGCGGTGTCTCCGCCCCTCGCAGCGACCTGCTGCCGATGCTGGCCGAGAGCCGGATTCGCTACGCCAGGCGGCACCACAATCGTGGCTACGCTCTCGCGGAGCAAGTCGGAGTCGCCCTGGGGGAGCTGACGCATGCCGCGCTCTCGAATAAGGGAAAGGCAGTTCGAGCGGGACACCTCCGAGCGCTCCGTGCGGCGTGCGGCCGCCAACGACCCGCTAGCCGTTCGGCTAGCCCCCAGTCTGGGCCGCCGGCCATCGACGGTGCCCGCGGCAGCAACTAGCCTCTGAGCAGCGATGTGCGGGATCTGCGGAGTCGTCCAGATCGACGGCAGGCGAGAGCCTGTTATCAGCGAGCGAAGACTGAGCGTCATGACGGACGTGATGACGCATCGCGGACCCAACGACCGGGGTCTGCATGTCGAAGATGGAGTCGCGCTCGGCGTCCGCCGTCTCAGCATCGTCGACGTCGAGGGTGGTCACCAGCCCGTCTCCAACGAGACGGACGACGTCTGGGCGATTCAGAACGGCGAGCTCTACAACCACGCGGACATCCGTGCGCGACTGGAGCGCGAGGGCCATGCGTTTCGGAGTCGCTGCGACACGGAGGTGCTGCCCCATCTATACGAGCGCTTCGGCACGTCGTTTCCGGCGCAGCTGCGCGGAATGTTCGGGCTCGCGGTCTGGGACGGCCGTAAGCGGCGCGCCGTCATCGCGCGAGATCGGCTCGGCATCAAACCGCTCTACTACGCCCGTTGCGGCAACCTCTTGGTCTTCGCCTCCGAGCTCAAGAGCCTGCTCGCGAGCGGGCTGATCGAGCCACAGCTGGACTACGAGGCGATCGACGCCTACCTCACCTTCGACTTCGTCCCGGCGCCGCGGACACCGCTTGCCGGTGTCTCGAAGCTCATGCCCGGTCACGTCCTTGTCGTCGAGAACGGCGAGGTGCGGGTTGACCGATTCTGGAGCTACCCCGAACCCTCAGTGGGCGTACGGCGGACGGAGGAGGAATACCGCAGGCTTCTCATGGAGAAGCTCGAGGAGTCGGTGCGGCTACGACTGATGAGCGATGTCCCGCTGGGAGCGATGCTGAGCGGAGGGCTCGATTCGAGCCTGATCGTCGCCCTGATGGCGAAACAGATGAGCCGGCCGGTGAAGACGTTCTCCGTGGGCTTTGCCGAGTCCGGTTCCGAGAACGAGCTTGCGGACGCGCGGATGGTTGCCCGTCATTTCGGAACAGATCACCATGAGCTCGAGCTCTCCTTCGTCGACGACACTGTCGACCTCGAGGAGCTCGTCTGGCAACTCGACGAGCCTCTTGCGGATCTCTCCGCTCTCGGTTTCCACGCGCTGAGCGGGCTCGCGGCGCAGCACGTGACCGTCGCGCTCTCGGGCCAGGGGGCGGATGAGCTCTTCGGTGGCTACCGAAAGCACCAGGCCGCTTCACTCATCGGGCAATGGCAGCGCCTTCCTGGTCCATTCCGGCGGGCAGGCGAGCTCCTCGCTCCGCATGCGCCGAGGCGTATCCGGCGTGCCGCAAACACGCTCACCGCACGCGATCCGATCGAGCGCCTCCTGGCGATGAGTGGTCGCGTCGATGACGGTCTCCGTGGGAGGTTGTACAGAGGGCACCTTGCAGAGCTGGACGGGCTGGCGCCTCGTCGCGCCGTGGGCGCGCACCTGGACGGACTCCCTGACGACCCCTTGCCGGTCACGCTGTATCTCGACGGGCAACTGGCGCTCGTCGACAAGCTGCTCCACTACTTCGATCGAACGTCGATGGCCCACTCGCTCGAGGTACGAGTTCCGTTTCTCGACCACGAGTTCGTCGAGCTCGCTGCGCGAATCCCACCGGACTTGAAGGTGCGCCGCACGACGACCAAGTACCTGCTCAGGCAGGCGGCCCGGGGCGTCATACCCGACGCGGCGATCGACAAGCGAAAGGTCGGCTTCTTCGCAGGTGCCGTCGCCGGCTGGTTCCAGGCGCAGACGACGCGCGCGATTCCGGAGTACCTCCTGCAGCCGCAGCCTCACTACGCGGAGCTGCTCGACCCAACAGAGGTTGGAAGGCTCGTCGAAGCACACGGGCCCCGCTCCGGAAAGGCCGAGTCGCAGCTGTTGCTGTCGATCCTGATGCTGGAAGTCTGGCTCTCGACGTTCCTGCCTCGTGCGCTCGCGCCCGACGAAGCCGGCAATGACGTGCCCGGAGTCGTGCGCTCGTGACCCAGCGTCGCGACCTCTCGTACGCCGTGATCACACCGGCGCGGAACGAAGCAGAGAACCTGCCGCGCCTGGCCCGCAGTCTCGCTGACCAGACCCTGCCGCCTGCGAGCTGGACCGTAGTCGACAACGGCTCAACAGATGACACGCTCGCGGTCTCACAGGAGTTGAGCAACGAGCTCGACTGGGTGCGGATCTTGAACGTCCCCGGCGAGGACGTTCCGGTTCGCGGGGCGCCGATCGTTCGCGCTCTCCATGCCGGGTTCGCTGCGCTCGAGGAGTCTCCACCCGCGTTTGTCGTCAGCGTCGATGCCGATATCTCATTCGACCCCGGATACTTCGAGGATCTGCTCGGCAGATTCGCCGTCGACCCGTCCCTCGGCATCGCGAGCGGTACCTGTTACGAGCTGGAGAGCGGCGTCTGGACACAGCGGCATGTCACCGGCAGCACCGTCTGGGGTGCGTCTCGTACGTGGCGCTGGACCTGCCTTCAGGCCGTTCTTCCACTCGAAGAGCGGTTCGCCTGGGACGGGATCGACGAGGTCAAGGCCAACGCACGAGGCTGGACGACGAAGACGTTCGTCGATCTGCCGTTTCGGCATCACCGTCCCGAGGGCCATCGCGACGGCGGTAGCTTCCACGCACGGGCCGCGCAAGGACGCGCCGCGCACTACCTCGGCTATCGCTCGTGGTACCTCGTCCTCCGAACTCTGCGCCACGTTCCTCGCGACCCGGGGGCGGTCGGCCTGGTCTGGGGCTACGGAGCCGCGAGCCTGGCCCGAGAGAAGCGATGCGACGATGTCGCAGCTCGAGCGTACCTCCGGCGCCAGCAGAGCCTGAAGCAGCTTCCGCTACGTGCTCGCGAGACCTTCAGGCAGAGACGGCGCTTGTCTGCGTGAAGCAGCCAACGCCTCCCATTCCTCCGGCTTCGTAAGGAACGCGGCAGCGCCGATTGCTAAGACGAAGAAGAGTAAGAACGTGACCTGAATGAACGCGAAGGAGTCATACGTGAACATTCCGATCGCGTATGCCACGTACGCCGGCAGCCGTGCCAGCGAGCAGCCAGCCTCGCGGCGATTGGTCGCGTCTCGCCGCACCACCGAAGCGCCGTGTCGAGCGCACGAAGAGCCAGCCGAGCATGTACGTGCCAACGATGCCGGTCTCCGCGAGAATGGCTAACCACATGTCGTCGGTGATAGGCGCGAGCGGTACGTCGACCCCCGCCTCGGGCGTCACGACTCGTGTCGCATAGCCTTCACCGAGAATCGGGTTCGGCGCGACTTCAGAGTCGAACACGGGACCGAAAGTCGCCACCCGGCCGCTCCCCACCTGGTTCTTCTCCTCTTGGGCCAGGAGACCGCCCTCGGGGAAGAATGAATGCCACGTCGTACCGATCGCGCCTGGAACTGCGAAGTGGATCACGAGCACGAGCGGGACGAGAGCAGGCCAGAAGCGGCGTGTCTCGCGCCCGCGGAGCACGAGGTACACGACCCCGATGACCAGGAGCATGACGATGCCGGTGCGCGAGCGCGTGGCAAAGATGCCCAGGAGCATCAGAACGCCGGCCAGCCGCCAGCGCCACTGCTGAGTGCGCTGGGCGCAATAGACGGCAAGCGGAAGGAGAAGGGCAAGTGCGGCTCCGAGGGCGATCGGGTGCTGCGCGGAGCCATAGACGCGAAGTCCACCTCCGCGCGCCGTCTCCGGGGCCTGCGTCCCGTCGTAGTGGAGCACCGGGAGAACGTCGCTCAGGTGGTTGAAGACATCGACGTGCGTCGCCGACTCGACCAGCGCGAAGAAACCGAGCGCGCCTCCTCCTGCGACGAGCAGCCGGACGAAGAAGTCGATGTCCCTCGCGCTCCGCAGAATGCTGACGAACACGTAGAAGATGAGAACGAAGCTGAGCAGGAACGAGATGTTCTTGAACGTGTAGCTCCCCACCGCCTCGACTCGTGAGGGGTTCGCGACCATCGAAAGGACGATCGCGCCGAGGTAGCAAAGAAGGGGCGCCTCGAGTCCGCTGGCCCGTAGCCGCACGCGACGGTCGACCAGGAGGGCCAGGATCCAAGCCGCGATTATGAGCGCGACGAATACACGGTACGGCTCCAGGTTGAATGGAAGGCTCCCCGGGAGCGTAGTAGCGTCTGATCGGGATGAACAGGATCGTGAGCACGGCGAGGACCAGCAGCGCCCGCAAAGAGACGAGCGCGCTCGTAAAAGACCGTGACGAGCACGAGGACGGTGAGCACGGCCGCTGTCGACCGCATGTGCTGCCCGGTCCCCACAGACCCGACGAGAACTACAAGAGACGCCAACACGATCGCAGCAAGAACGATGCGCTCGCGTCGTCTCCGCTCTGCGACTGCGCCGATCACGTCGATCTCTACGTAGACTCAGTCGGCGGCGCCGGCCCGGGCTGGCGAGCCCGGTGACGACTTTGCCCGCGCGAGCCCTGCCTGGGCTTCCTCGTCCGGCGCTTCATCGGTGCGCGCCCGCGGGTACAGGTTCTCCAGCGCGTAGGTCACGACGAACGTCATCACCAGAACGGAGAGAAAGACGATGATCGGAATCGTCTTCTTCCTGTCCGCGATGACTTTGGCATTGCCGAGCCTCGCCTTCGTCACGACCTTCAGCACGACGCGGTCGCCGCGGGAAACCCTGGCGTCCTGCGACTGTTCGTCGAGATAGCTCAGGAATGTCGACGTCGCTCGCCGAGCGATGCGGACAGCCTCGGCCGGGGACGTTGCCGTACCAACGAATGTCAGAAACTGAGTCTGACCCGGCGTGACAGGGTCTTGGACGGGAGCCGCGACGTAGTCCGCGTCGGTCTGCGGGCCACCGAAGACTCTCCTTCGGAGTGCGTCGCCGTTGGCGATCTGTGCGTACACGGTCGTCAGCGTTGTCAGCCAGGCGAGGTTCGGTCGTCGCCGTGGGAACGGCTCGACAGTACTCGCACCCGGGCTGTGTGAGCTGAAGCATCTCGGAGCTCTGCCAGGTCACCTCCTGGCGATGCGTCAAGCCGTCAGCAAAGCTGACTTTGTAGTACGAGAAGAACGTGAGCAAGAGCGCCAAGGCGATGCCGACGGCGAAGAACACTCGCCATCGCCAGATGACACCCAAGTGCGTCCTGAGATCCATCTAGCTACTCCAGCTCAGCCCGCGCGGCGGTGTCACCAGCAGTTGCGCTCACGAAGACAACTGCAGCCTCAGTACGATTGGCTACGCGCAGCTTGCGATAGACGGAGCCGAGGTGGAACTTGACGGCGTGCACCGACAGCCCGAGATGGGCGCCGATCTCCTGGTTCGTAGACCCGATCGACGCCAGGCGAAGCACCTCGAGCTCGCGCTCTGACAGCCCGTCGAGCGCCGGCGCAAACTCCAGAAGTTCTTGAGGCTCCCGCAGTGACACGTTCCGAGAGTAGCCTCGCCGGTTTCGCGGGGCTACGGGACATTGGAGCAGCATTGAGGGAACCTACTAGCCGATCGGTTAGTCCGCTCTGCCTGATTGGCCCGTGGACGCCTGGAGAGCTGCACCCTACGCTGGAGGAGTGACGCACACTGCGGCTGCCAACGACGTCGACTCCGGTCGAGTCGACGTGCTCCTCGTCTGCTCCGCCGGGGGCCACTTGTTGCAGCTCAGTCTGCTGGCAGATGCCTGGGAGGGCATGACGCACGCCTGGGTTACTCACGACCGCGATGACGCAGGAGCGCTACTCGCCGGTGAGCGAGTCTTCTATGCCTACGGGCCCACCGACCAGGAACCTGACCAACCTGGCGAGGAACATCCCGCTGGCATGGAGGCTACTCGGGCGCCTTCGGCCGAAGGTGATCGTCACCACCGGCGCCGGAATCGCGGTCCCCTTCGCGTGGGTCGCGCGGATGCGCGGCGCGAAGGTCGTCTACGTAGAGAGCCTGACGAGGATCGACGGGCCGTCGCTCAGCTACCGCCTTATCCGCCCAGTGACGAGTCGCGTATACGTCCAGTGGCCAGAGATGGCCTCGATCGTTAGAGGTGCCCGTTACGCGGGCAACCTCCTGCAACGGTCATGATTCTCGTCACAACAGGTACAAACGCTCCGGCCTTCGATCGTCTTCTGCGCGCGGTGGAGCACTTCGACAACGGTGAAAGCCTCGTCGTTCAACACGGCCCGTCCAAGCTACGGCCGCCGGGAGCCACGTGCGTCGACTACCTCGCGTTTGATCAATTCGTCGAGCTTGTACGAGAGGCTCGAGTTGTGATCACGCACGCGGGGGTGGGCTCGATACTGATCACGTTGATGAACGGAAAGCGGCCAATTGTCGTCCCCCGCCTCGCGCGCTTTGGAGAGCATGTCGACGATCACCAGGTCGGAGCTCGCCCGACGGCTGAGCGAGATCGGCGTTGTCAGGCTCGTCGAGGATCCGGCCGACCTCGAGCGCGCACTCCAGGAGGAAGACACAGGCGCGCCGAGAGCCTTCAGCCGTGCAACCGGGAACACTCGTCCGCGATCTTGCTGACGTATCCTCCGCACAACCGTCAACGGACGCTGACGAAGGCGGGACGACCGGGTGGCCCTGAAACGGCGCCCCGGCCGCCGACGACCGTGAGCCACTCGCCTCGCGACACCTGAGTCCCGCAGCCGAGCGATCTCGACCCGCAGGAGGCCGAGGCTCTGGCGACTCTGAGACGCGGTCGACTATCCGCCGACATTGGACGGACCCGACGAATCTCCGTGCAGCGGTCGTCAGCGGTGTCGCCTGGCAGACCGTGGTCTCGATTTCCGTTCAGGCGTCGCGCATCGTTTCGAGCCTCGTTCTCGTTCACCTGCTCACTCCGGCTGACTACGGCCTTGCCGGTATGGCGCTGATTGTTCGCAGGTTTCGTCGGGAGTCTTCCTGGACCTCGGCTTCGGGGCAGCACTGATCCAGCGGCCGACGATCACGGAGGCCGACCGGTCGACGGTCTTCTGGACGACCGTGACGATGGGGGTCGTCTTGACGGTCGTCGATGATCGGCCTCGCCGGCCCTATTTCGGCAGTTCTTCCACCAGCCGGAATTGAAGAACCTGGTGATCGTCCTCTCCTTTACCCTCATCATCGGGTCGCTCGGTCTGACGCAGGGATCTCTCCTACACCGAGCGATGAAGTACCGCGAGGTATCGATCCGCCTCATCATCGCTACTGTCGTGCGCTTGCGTGACAGCGGTCGTCGTCGCAGCTGCCGGCGGCGGCGCCTGGGCGCTCATCGCTTATCAGCTCGCGCATGGCGACCATGTGTCACCGTCGCCCTGTGGCAACTCGCCGCCTGGCGACCGAGATTTGTCTACTCGTGGTCGAGCGCCAAAGATCTCGGTGGATTCGGCGTCAACGTCGTCGGGACCAGCCTGCTTGGGTTACTTCCAAGCCAACACGGACAACATTCTGATTGGGCGCTACCTCAGTTCCTTCGCACTCGGCCTCTACACCGTCGCGTACACCGTCATCCTCATACCCGTGGGCCGTCTCTTCGCACCCGTAGGCAACACGCTCTTCGCGGCGGTCTCCCGGATGCAAGCCGACACGGCGCGTGTCGCAAGAGCGTGGCTTCGAGCTGTGCGGTGTGTCTCCGCAGTCATCATGCCGGTCATCCTCGGCCTCTTCGTCGTTGCGCCGGACTTCGTTCAGGTCGTATTCGGCCCGCGAATGGCACGGCGCGACTCCGGTTATCCGTATCCTCGGCTTCGTCACCATTGCCGCCGGCCTTTCGACGATGGCCGACAGCGATCCTTCTCGCGCTGAACCGACCGGGAATCGTCTTCCGTCTCACTCTCGTCAACACGATCCTCGCAGTCGGCGCGTTTGTGCTGATCGGGCTCCGGTGGGGAATCGTCGGCGTCGCCGCCTCTTACGCCGTCGTCACGATTCCGATCTATCTGGCGCGAGTTGTGCTCGTCAATCGGATGGTCGGAGTCTCTCGACTGGAACGTTCCTGCGCGCCGTCTCGGGGATCGTGCGAAGCGACACTCATGATGACGTTCGTCTGCTGGCTTTCCCGCGAAGCGCTCATTCACGCAGGCCTTTCGACTCCGCTCCGTCTTGTCGCTGTGATCCTGATCGGCGCACTGACGTATTGCGCCGGAATCGTCTGGCGCGATCGTGAGCTCATTGGGGAGCTGAAGAGCTTGCTACCGCGCCGAGCTCGATGCGGCGTCGCAGCTACGGCGTCTGACCGGCAAACGCACCGATAGCCGGACGCTCGGCGGGTTCAGTGTCGCCGCAGCTGAGTCGACTACGCTCGCGGTACGACGTCGAGGAGCTTCGTGCGCCGCCGAACGTCCACGTGAATTCGGGCGCGGTCCGAATCGCCCCATCGCGGAGAGCCTCGAGGACTGACCGATCGTCGTGCAGCAGGCTGATGTGGTCGGCGAGCGTCTCCACGTCTCCGACCCGGTGCACGAGCGCGTTCTCTCGTGTTCTGGCACGCCCCGACGCACACGTCCGAGACGAGCGGCACGCAGCCGCTACCAAGCGCCTCGAGCGCGGCAAGCGGCGATCCTTCCTCGAGGCTCGGGAGGACGAGGATGTCGCTTCGACGCATGAGCTGCGGGTACGTCGTCGCGGTGCCCGAGCACCCTGACGGTCGGATGCGCGAGGAGCGGAGCCAGCTTCGCCTCGTAGGCCGGGAGGAACGATCCGCGATCAGGAACACGCCGTCTCTTGCGCCGACGATCTGGAGCCAGCCTCGAGCGCGTAGTGAAGACCCTTCCTGACGGCGGCGAGACCTACGAAGAGCGCCGTAAAAGGCCGCGTCTCCGCGTGACCGCTCCGGCTCGGGATAGAAGACCGTCGTCATCGAAGCCGTACGAGTGGCGGACGAGTTTCTCCGCCGCGATAGCCTTCCGCGGCAAACGTGTCTCGGACGAAGTCGGACGGGCAGAGGAGCCTGTCCGCGAGCCGGAACTCTTCCTCTTCGCGCTGCGAGCACAGCCGCATTGAAGGCGTGCTCGTAGTCGGAAGGCAGAGCCACATCGAGCCGCTCCGACTCGCGCTGGACGACCTCGTACGCGTACCGCGTGTGTGCGTTCGGCCTCTCGAGAACGGTCGGTATCCCGAGCCGTGCAGCCGTCTGAGCGTCTCCAACGCGCCGCTCGGCCACGTGTGGACGATGTCGACTGCCGCCGTCAGTCTTCGAGCCCTGGGCGGCAGATCCGTCGTTGTCCGGAGCGCCCGCCATGCCGCACGACGCGTGGCGCCAGGGTTGGTCGTGCACGCGACCGACTCGGGAGAGGCTTGGCGACCGCTCCAGGGTGGACATCGACTCTCCACCGCCCGCACCGGCAGCCTGCTGCCATGCCGTCTCGCAGATTCGTCCGGCGCCGATCTTGTGCGGGAAGCTGTACAGGACCCGAACGGGACGTCTGGTGTCCAAGTTCGCGGCTACCCTCGCCACGGTGCGCAGTGCGCACGTCGCGCGGCTGGCGGCTTGGCAACACGCGGTCAGCTTCGTGGCTCCGTCGACGTCAGCAACAGCGAGCCCATCGCCGCTGGTGACCACCTCGGGTCACACGCCGTTCCCGCGCGGCGATTCCTTCTCGCACGACGCCCGCGCTAACACTCACCGTAGTCATAGCCGCGGCGAATCATCGCCAAGCTCTTTACCTTCTTCCCCTTCTTGCCCGCAAGCTCAGCGTACACCGTGGCAGCGCCTACATCGTGTCGGAAAGCCCGGCGGCAAGGTGTCCACTCTCTCCGGTCCCAGGAGCGCACGACTGACGCGTTGGGACCGACGCCGAATCCCTCTGCCGTCGTGTAGTACGCACTCGTCGTGCCCACTCCTACGACGGCTCCATCATCTACCAGTGCCCACAGTGATCCACCTCGCACCCGGAAACTCACGCGCTCCACCCTCTCACGCCCGAGGGCGATCTGAGCGCGCCGTCCCGGTCCGTAAAATCCCACCGCGCGGGCAATTGGCTGACCAAGACTCACTGCGCCAACGGACCGACCGAGCCGAAGCAACGCGGGGTCCCGTTGGTCAGCGCCGGCATCCGGGTTCAAGCGAAGCGGCCGTGGGTCACCGTCGATATCGGTCCGAGGGCGCCTCTAGCTTCGACGGCACGAACCCGATGGCGCGCGTTCCGGGCCTAAGTGAAAAGTCGTACTTCTCGATGTCGGCGTACGGTGTGCGGTTGCCAACCGAGTTCGTAGTGCCACATCGGAGGTCCGTCGTAAGTAAGTTGTAACTGTAGACAACGCCCTTGTCGATATCGGAATTACACCACCATTCAGCCGGCGGCCCACCATGATGTTGCCGTAGACGGGTACTGGCCCAAAGCAGCCCGGCTGATCATGTCTCGATGAATTGGGGAAGAGTTCCTGGGTCGAACGAATTGAACCGAATCACGATCCCATGAGCATGCGCTCCACAGCCGTTGAACACCAGTGGAAGATTGCTTCCGCACACACCCCCTTCGGTGTTCATCACCTGGTGCGAGCACGTTCTATCAAATACGTTGTTTTCGATCAACAGGTTCGAATATCCTGGATTGGTAACAAAGAGTCCTGCAAAGCTGATGTCTTGCTGGGCGCAATTCAAAAACTTGTTGTTTCGAATGACTGCGTTAGAACCGTCGTACCAGTGAATGCACTCAAGGTGTTGCTCGCCCGAAGTCTGTATGAGATCGTGGAATGTGTTTCCGTCCAACGCGATGTGAGTGGTGTTCGTATTGGTTCCGTCGCCAGGCGCGCACCCGCCGACGACAGACGAGATCGCGTCGACGGGGCCGAAGTCGCTTCCAACGACGTACGTGTAGCGCACACCGTTGACGAAGAGGAAGTTGGCGCCGGAGTTCCTGACGATGACGTCATGGACGTCGTAGTCGTTGCACGAACCCCCTTGGATACTCGTCCAGCCGATCCAAATGGCATTCGCGTCCTTGGGTGGCGCGACAGATGCGATTCCGTCGATCATCACATACGGCACGCCAAGCACGATGTTGCCGGCGACGACAGGGCGGCTACCGGGTGCCGGCACGAACTTGACGCAACCCGAAAGGTCCTTCGCGGTGCTCGTCCCATCGCCGAACGTCTCCGACCAGCGGCAGACGGCCGTTTGCCTCTTCGCCAGCCTGTAGGAAATCGTCTGAGTCGGGTACGTGCCGCCGCCGACGCTGACGGTGTCGCCGGGTGCAGCGACGCTGTACGCTCGACCGAAGCTCGCACACGGCCGCGTCTGTGAGCAGGGATTCGAATCGGATCCGGACGGCGACAGGTAGATCGTTCTCTGACTCGCGGAGCTTCGTGCCCCGATTCCTGCCGCCGCGTTGAAGCCTCCCTCTACGAATAGCAGTCCGCTGATACAGATGGCGCCCAGCACAGCCGCGACCACACGGCTCATTGGCGCCCACCTGCACCTGGGAGCCGTGGGCTGAGCTGGACCGTCCCATGCGCCCGCGCCCAGTCGCACGACGATCGATAGCTCATCCCCATTGCAACAGGGTAGTCGCTCCGGCGCCTCAAAATCGCCATGCGAACCCACCCGTTCGGCCAGAGTCTTGGACGTGAAGTTCCGCCCCGCGGCCTGCTCCTATCCTTAGTGGGGTGTTCAGTACATCGAGAGTTACAGCCCCGACTCCGTGGCCCGTGACGGGAGCTCCCCCGCCTCGAGCGACTCCCGTCCCTCGGAGGCAGCTCACCGCAGCGCCCTCACGGCGATGGGGTCAGTCGCGGGCGGGCGCGTGGTAGGCGCCTCTGTCGTCTGCGTGTTCGAGAGTCGACCGAGCGAACGCGTAGCGGTGAAGCTTCTCATTGCGAGCCTGGCCAAACACTGCCCGGACCTCGAGATCTCCCTGACGTTCCCACCGGCTGACGACCACTTCAGCTCATGGTTGACGCGGTACCCCCAGGTCGCCCTTCGCGTCGAGCCTCTTCGTGGAGCATACGGTTGGAACGTGAAGCCTCATGCAATTCTGCCTCTGCTGGCAGCGGGCGCGCGCGAAGTCTGGTGGATGGATTCAGACGTCATCGTGACCAAGGATTTCCGGTCGCGATCGGCAGGTATTAGCGACACTGCGCTCGTAGCATGCGAAGAGGGCCTTTACGGAAGATCCAACGACAATGGGATCTGTACGCGCGCTTGGGGCTTTGAGATTGGCAACGCCCGGCCGCTGACATTGAACAGCTGCATAACTCGTACGACGGCGGCGCATGTTCCGCTTCTCGAACGCTGGAAGGAGCTCCTCGAAAGCGAGAAATATGTCGAGCTTCAGCAAGGTCCATGGTACGAGAGGCCGTTTCACATGATGAGCGACCAGGACGTGCTGACTGCGCTCGTATCGAGTCGTGAGTTCGCCGCCGTTCCGCTCATCTATCTTCGTAGGGGAGAAGACATCATCCAGTACTGGGGCCCCCCTGGCTACACCGTACGCGAGCGCCTTCTGAACATGAGGACCGGCCTGCCGCCGTTCGTCCACGAGGAAGGCCCTGGAAAACCATGGCACATCGGTCGTATGCTGAACGCTGACGGCCTCAGGCCGTCCGTCGATCGGCTCTACAGCGAGCTCTCCCCGTACCGCCACTGCGCAAAGGCTTACAGGGTAGAGATCGAGGACGAGCTCAAGGACATGGACTGGCTCGAGTACGCATCTCCGACGGGCACCGTGCTGAAGTACTTGGGATTGGGAAGTGCGCCGCTCACGGGATTGCCGTTAGCTCTCGGGCAGACCATGTGGAGTCGCGCGAAGACAACGGGGCGGTCGCTTCATCGCACGGCCCGGACGCTCGCGCGATGACGGCGTGGTTACCGAGAGCGCCGCGTGCCGGTCTCCACCGGCCTTCTCTGGCGCTTCCACCTGGCGCTTGACAGCCGATCCTCACGGTGCTTTCGTGTAGGCCGGAGCTCGCGCACAGGTAGCGCGATGCGACTCACTCGTTCGTCACTTGTTCAGCGCCGAATGCACCGCCAAGCGCATGCAAATCGCCATAGTCGTCCTGACCTACAATCGCCTCCATCTCCTTCGCGAATGCGTCGACAATGTCCTCAGCCGGATCTCGGACAAGACTGCTGAGATTCTTTTTTGGGACAACAATTCCACGGATGGGACAGCGGCGTATCTGGACGCACTCACCCTGCCGAAGATGCGCGTGGTCCATCACGGGGAGAATCTCGGCCTCAACGCGTACGACCCAGCCATTCAGGCAACCACGTCCGAATATATCGTAGGCTTGGACGAGGACGTGATCGACGCTCCGTACGGTTGGGACGAGACTTTGCTGGAGGCATTCGTCGCGTTACCTGACATTGGGTTTCTGGCGTCAAATCTCGTCGACAATCCACACGATGTAACGTCACGGATCATGTACCACAGAGACGATCATCTCTATCGCATCGTCGAGAGAAATGGTTTCCGCCTGAAGATCGGCCCAGTTGGTGGCTGGTGCGCAATGACATCGCGAGAACTCCACACAAAAGCTGGTGGAATCGGCCGTAACCGTAAGTCCGTCTATTGGCACTGGGATGGAGCTTACCTTGGAAAGCTCGACAAAATCGGTTACGGTGGAGCAATCCTGGACGACCTCAAGGTGACCCACGCCGGAGGCGAGTATTACTCGCGCATCTTCCCCGAGAAGAAAGAGTTCTACACTGAGTACCACAAACAAATCGCACGGAAGAACCGCGTCAAACGGGTGCTCTTGCGAATGCCATTCGTTCGCTCACTGAACGCTCACTTTCAATGGTTCCAACCACCAGAATGAGGCGTTGAGGCGTGAGGCACGGCCGGGTTAGCAGCCTCGATGGGGCAGCGAGCCGCTCGGCGGCCAGTTCTCTGAGGCCCCGCCGACAGACATAGCTCAGCGGTCTGCACCACTTCTTTGAAGCACCGGGTCTTGCGGTACTCCGTTGGGAAGGTCTAACGAGCTCCGATGGGGTGACTGCGCGCCGGCGAGGTCGGCTTTGAGAACCAGCGCCACAGACAGGACTGCAATGACGCCCAACAACAGGCCGCCAAGGATGTCCGAGAGCGTGTGGAGATGGTCGACCTCGATGGCCACGACGGCGACCACCAACCAAGCCAGCAGTGGCCAACGAAGCCATTGCCACACATATGCAAACAGTGCCGCGAGCAGCGCAATGCGCATGGTGTGTCCGCTCGGAAACGACATGTCGAACTCGCTCAGCTTCACGGGCTCCGTGTTGTAGAGGCCATAGAGCGCGGGCTTCGCAATTGCTACCTGACAGACGGTCACGACCACGTTGGCGGCGATGAACGCGGCGACCCAAAGCAGCACTCCCCTGCGATCACCTCGTCGCCACAGGATCGCGCAACCGAGCAGGAGCATAAGCACTGAAGCCGCGAGTGTCCCTGGAAGCCTCACGACCTGAGACGCATCGAAGTTATGCCCGTGGTACTGGAACAGCCTGCCAAGGAGCGGAATCTCCGACTCCACCGGAAGCTCGCCCGGAGCGAGGTGGCCGAGCGCGTAGTTGTCAATTCGCGTGAGCGCGCCGACAGCAACGAGCACGGCGAGGATCGAGAAGGCGAGTGTCGCTCCGAGCAGCGCGGCCCGCTGAGCCTTACGGCTCATCCTCATTCGAACGATTCGAACGCGGCCATGAGCCGACGAAACGCCCCCTTCAGGCGGAGGAACGCGCTCAGAGACGCACGTTAGCCCAAAGTGCAGGCTGCCGGGCGTAGCTGGATGCGCCGGCGCAACGGCACCGGTGTTCTGTTGACGCTAGGGCCCACCCCGCACGTAGATCACCTGGCCGGACACGAAGCTCGCTTCGTCCGACGCCAGGAATGCGATCACGGAGGCGATGTCCTCGGGCTGACCTACGCGCCGCAGCGGGATCTGCTCGGCGGCGAACTTCTGGAAGTCCTCGAACTCGACGCCGACACGCTCGGCCGTCTGCGCCGTCATCCGCGTCACGACGAACCCCGGCGCCACGCAGTTGACGTTGATGCCGAACGGCCCCAGCTCGATGGCGAGGGTCTTCGACATGCCCTGGATGCCCGCCTTCGCCGCGGAGTAGTTCGTCTGGCCGCGGTTGCCCTCGGCGGACGAAGACGAGATGAGCACCATCTTTCCGGACTTCTGCTCGACCATGTGCGCCTGCGCTGCTTGCGCAGCCAGAAAGGTGCCTCGGAGATGGGTGTTGATCACGGTCTCGAAGTCGTCATCCGTCATCTTGAACAGGAGGTTGTCGCGGATGACGCCCGCGCAGGTCACGAGGACGTCGAGGCCGCCGAGCTCCGAGACCGTCTGCGCGACCGCGGCCTCGACCTGGTCGCGCTTCGTGGCGTCGCACGCGATCTGCAGCGCGCCGCTCTCGCCTTCGAAGTCGAGGTCGGTGACGGCCACGCGCGCGCCTTCTTCCGCGAGCCGTCCCGCCGTAGCTGCGCCGATGCCCCGCGCGCCACCCGTTATCAACGCCACCTTGCCGTCGAACCTCATCCGATCTCCACCTCCGCCTCGCCGCTGGTCACTTTCTCGCCAGACTTCGTTCTCCGCCCATATGTCGAGCGTCAGCCGCCCGCCGTCGGCCTCGCGGACAGCGCCCTTGCAGGTGAGCACGTCGCCCGGGCGCACCATCGCCCCGAAGCGCACCTTGAGGCGCTTGACGTTCTCCGGCCCTGCGATCGCGGCAGCGTACTGGCCCAGGAAGCCCATGCTCAGCATCCCATGCGCGATGACGCCGCCGAGGCCCATCTCCTGCCCTCGCTCGGGGTCCCAGTGGATCGGGTTGAAGTCGCCGGACGCACCCGCGTACTGCACGAGCTGCACGCGTGTCACGGGCTCTTTCACGAGCGGGGCCAGCTCGTCGCCCGGCTTCATCGCACCAGCACCGTGGCGCGACCGGTGAACACGAGCTCGCCGCTGTCGTCGCGCCCTTCCGTCTCGACGAGGATGAAGTGCGCCGTGCCCAGCTTCGTCTCCTTCTCGTTCACGTCGGCGATCTTCGCCACGCACGTGATGCGATCGCCGGCGCGGAGCGGCCGCTCGTACACGTACTCCTGCTCGCCGTGGATGAAGCGGGCCGGGTCGATAGCTCTGAGCGACGGGACCGGCAGCCGGAAGTTGAAGGTCGTCGGGAACGTCGGCGGGGCGGCGGCTGCCTTCGGCGTACGCAGGCTGGGCGTCGCCGATCGCCTCCGCGAGCCTCACGATCGCGCCACGCTCCACGTCGAACGTGACCGGCTCGGAAGCGTCGCCAATGTTGGAGCGGTCGATGCCCACGCGCCATAGGCTATTGCCCTTGACCGAGAAGCGCATCGACATCCGCTGGCGCGACCGGGACACGCTCGGTCACGTGCTCATGGACGGGGACGCCGAGGACGCAGTCAAGGCAGCGTGACGGGGCTTCAGTGTCTGGCCACCCGACTGGTGCTTCGCACGCTAACCTCGATGCGATTGTCGACGACGGACCTACTGGCGCGTTTGCGACCCTTTGCGGTCACTCGGCGGCTGGCGACGAATTGGGGAAATCGAAAGCGACGCCAACGCTACGACCTTTTCGTTCAGCTCTGCGAAGTGTCTCCCCACGATTCGATCATCGACGTCGGTGCAGGCGCGGGGGGCTCGCTCGCGACGTTCAACAGGATCAACCCGATCACCGCGGTCGATCTCGCACGTTGGCCGAACGACCCTGATCGACCCAACGTCCGCTTCGTTCAGGGAGACGGCTCGGTGTTGCCTTTTCCTGACCGCTCGTTCGACATTGCTTTCTCGAACTCAGTTATCGAGCACGTCCCACCAGACAAGCACAGCGCCTTTGCGTCAGAGATCCGGCGCGTCGCCCATCGCTACTTCGTGCAGACACCCAACCGCAGGTTCCCAATCGAACCCCATTACCAGCTGCCGTTCTTTCAGTTCCTGCCACGATCGCTTCGCCTCTTTCTCAACGCGCACTTCTCAATGGGTTGGCAAGCCAAGGGAAGCTGGGAGGAGATCACTCTGCTCTCGGCGCGAGATCTTCGGCGTCTATTTCCCGATGCCGAGATCCACCGCGAACGGACGCTGGGGCTTACGAAGAGCCTGATGGCCGTTCGCACCTCGAGGGCCGGCGGACAGCCGGGCGTCGTTGACGCCACCTCGGACTCCGAAGCTGACCGCTAGACCGTGACCGGCTCGGTAGCGTCGCCAACGTTGGAGCGCTCGATGCCCGCGCGCCATACGCTATTGCCCTTGACCGAGAAGCGCATCGACATCCGGTGGCGTGACCTCGACGGCCTGGGCCACGTGAACCAGGCCGTCTACCAGACATACGGCGAGGAGATCGTCGACGCGTGGTTTCGTGACGTGCTCGACCTCCCCAAGGGCGAGGTCTGGGACTACGTCGTCGTCCGGCTGACGACGGACTACCGGAGCGAGTTGCGCCTCGAAGACGGTCAGGTGACCGGCACGGTGCAGGTCGTGCGCCTGGGGACGTCGAGCCTCACGCTCGCACTCGAGCTGCGCGCCGTTTCGGACGGGCGCGTCGCAGCCGAGACCGAGGTCGTCTTCGCCTGCTGGGACCGTGAGCAGCGCACCGCGCGGCCCATCTCGGACGAGGAGCGCGCGAAGCTGGAGGCAGCGGCATGAGCTTCGATGGGACGTCCATCCAGAACGCCATCTACATCTCGGGCGAGTCGGAGTGGCCCGTTGCTGCCGCCGAATGGGAGGCGCTGGCGGAGGAGAAGCTCGATCCGGGAGCCTTCGGCTACATCGCAGGCGGCGCGGGCGGCGAGGCCACGATGCGCGCCAATCGCGAGGCGTTCGAGCGCCGGCGCATCAAGCCGCGCATGCTCACGGGCAACACCCAGCGCGACCTCTCCGTCGAGGTGCTGGGCACGAAGTCGCCGGCGCCCTTCCTGCTCGCACCGATCGGTGTGCTCTCGATCGCCCACGAGGAGGGCGAAATGGCAGCAGCGCGTGCCGCCGCCGCGCTCGGAATCCCGTTCTGCCTGTCCAGTGCCGCCTCGTCGACGATCGAGGACATCGCCAAGGCCATGGGCGACGCGCCGCGCTGGTTCCAGCTCTACTGGATCAACGATCGCGAGATCGTCGCCAGCCTGCTCCAGCGAGCCGGCCTGAACGGCTTCTCGGCAGTGGTCGTCACGCTCGACACGCCCATCCTCGGCTGGCGGCCGCGCGACCTCCGCCGTGCCTATCTCCCGTTCATCAAAGGCGAAGGCTGCGCGCAGTTCTTCAGCGACCCGGTCTTCCGGGAGAAGCTCGCGAAGCCGCCGGAGGAGGACCTGCTCACGGCGGCCGCGACGATGCTCTCGACGTTCCCGCACCTCGCCCTCACGTGGGACGACCTCTCCTGGCTCCGCGAGCTGACCGACTTGCCGATGCTCGTCAAGGGCGTGCTGACGGCGGAGGACGCCCAGCGGGCCGTCGCCGCGGGAGTCGACGGGATCATCGTCTCGAACCACGGCGGCCGGCAGGTGGACGGAGCGATCGCGGCTCTCGACGCGCTCGTCGACGTCCGCGCCGGCGTCGGCGACGAGGCGACGGTGCTGATGGACGGCGGCATCCGCCACGGCGCGGACGTCGTCAAGGCGATGGCACTCGGCGCGGACGCGGTGCTCGATCGGCCGGCCGTACGCCTACGGGCTCGCCGTGGGCGGCCAGGAAGGCGTGGAGGCCGTGCTCCAGCAGCTCTGGGCCGAGACTGACATCACGATGGCGCTCGCCGGGCTCTCGTCAGTGCGTGAGCTCGACCGCTCGATCCTCGATCAGGTCTAGGTACTCCGGGTCCCGCTCCGGGTCGTAGCCCGGGACGAGGTGCCTGCGGATGTGCAGCTCCGCCGTCGGCGCACTGGCGCGAACGAGGGTCGCAGCCTGCACGGCGCGGACGAGCGTGTCGAGCTGGCGACGGAAGTGCAGCGGGTCGAGCCGGCCCATTCGTTCTCGCAAAGAGTCGAGAGCGGCATCGATGCGGGGATCGGTGCCCCGCGAGCGCGCGAGCACGAGCTCGAGCGTCCCGAAGCGCTCGAGGTCTCGCGCCACCTGTGCGCAGAGGACGTTGTGCGTCCCTTCCCAGCTCTCGAAGACGATCGCATCCCGCCACAGCCGCGGCAGCACCGAGAAGTCCTCGATCGTGCCGTTCCCTCCGAGCACTTCGATCCCACGCCGGATCGCGCGCGTCGCGGCCGCGGAGGTGGAGAACTTGGTCGCATTGACGAGGATGCGGTGGTAGGCGACGTCGTCCGGATCGACAGAATCGACGAGCCGCGTCACCTCGAGCGTGGACGCGAGCGCGGCCTCGGCTTCGGCCCGCATCACGGCGAGGCTCTCGCGGACGAGCGGGAACTCGACGATCGGCTTGCCGAACGCCATTCGCTCCCGCGCGAACGCGGCGGCCTCGAGGTACGCACGGCGCATAACCGCTGCCGAGCCGACCGCGTTCAGCCAGCGCGACGTGTTGAGCACGTCGCCTGCAGCGATCCTGAAGCCGTCCTCGAGCGCGCCGATCGGATACGCGAGCACGCCGTCGAACACGATCTCGCCCGTCGCGAGCGCGCGCGTGCCGAGCTTGTCCTTGAGCTTGCGAATCGTGAAGCCGTTCTGGCCCCCATCGACCATGCGGAGTACGAGGAAACAAGCGATGCCCCGAGTTCCCTCCGGGGCGCCCTCAGGCCGCGCCGTGACGGCGAACTGATCGGCATCTGCCACCGAGCAGAACCACTTCTCGCCGTACAGCCGCCAGGCGTCACCGTCTCGCGCGGCGCGTGTGAGATTGGCGCCCACGTCGGAGCCTCCGTGCTCCTCCGTCAGGAACTGGGCGCCACGCTGGCAACGGTCGTAGTCGGTCTCGAGCAAGGGCGGCAGGAAGCGCTCGCGCATTTCGTCCGAGCCGTGCAGCCGGAGCGCGCGGATCAGGCCTGCCGTGCAGGTGACAGGGCACGCGTGGCCACCCTCGCCCGCATGCGTGAGCAGAAAGAAGAGGCCGGCCTGCTCGAGCGGCTCAGCGCCGAGGATCCCGGACGCCCACACGGCGCGCCCGGCCTGCGCGTACGCCGGGTGGAACCGCACGCCCGAGCCGTCCGTCGTCGGCCCTTCCCGCTCCAGCTGGTAGACGAGCGGGTCGATCTCCTGCGCGACGACGGCACCGAACTGGGCGAGCCGCGCCGAATCGCCGAACCAGCGTTCCAGGTCGGGACCCCAGAAGGTCTCCACGGGGCCAATGTACGCGTTAGCCTCTCAGGATGCAGTTGCGCGACACGCCCGACGAGGCCGCCTTCCGCGCCGAGGTTCGTGCCTGGCTGGACGAGCACAACCCCGGCCTCGACGGCGTCCCGGAGACGGAAGACAAGAAGGCCTGGAGCCGCAAGATCTACGACGCCGGCTACGCCGGACTGACCTGGCCGGAGGAGTACGGCGGCCAGGGCGCCTCGTACTCGCACCAGGCGATCGTCTACGAGGAGTGGGCGCGCGCGGAGGCGCCGGGGCACCTGGGCACGATCGGCCTGGGCATGGCCGGGCCGACGATCATCGCGCACGGCACCGACGAGCAGAAGCAGCGCTACCTCGCGAACATCCTCTCGGCCGAGGAGATCTGGTGCCAGGGATTCTCGGAGCCCGGCGCCGGATCGGACCTCTCGGCGGTGCGCACGAGCGCGGAGCTACGGGACGGCCACTTCGTCGTCTCGGGCCAGAAGGTGTGGTCGTCGTACGCGCACTTGGCCGACTGGTGCATCCTCGTCACGCGCTCCGACCCGGAGTCGCAAAGGCACGCCGGCCTCACGTACATGGTCGTCGACATGCACTCGCCGGGCGTCGAAGTGCGGCCGCTGCGTCACATCACAGGCGACGCCGACTTCAACGAGATCTTCTTCGAGAACGTGGAAGTGCCAGTCGAGAACGTCCTCGACGAGATCGGCAACGGCTGGGCGGTGGCTATGACAACCCTGCTCCACGAACGCGGCACGCTCGGCTTCGCGCTGACAGGCAGCCTGGAGGTGCTCGTCAACAAGGTGGCCGGCCTGGCGAAGGACCGCGACGTCCAGGACTCGCGTCTCCGCGACATGATCGCGCGCGAGTGGGTCGAGCTCCAGGCGCTGAAGCTCACGAACTACCGCGCCCTGACGAAGCTCGTGGAGACGGGAATCCCGGGCCCGGAGGGCTCGGTCTCGAAGCTTCAGTGGTCGGAGGCGATGCAGCGGACGACGAAGCTCGCGCTCGAGATCCAGGAAGGCGAGGCCGACGAATGGTGGCGCCACGGCCAGCTCCGCACGCGCGGCAACACGATCGAGGCCGGCACGTCGGAGATCCTCCGCAACATCATCGCCGAGCGCGTGCTCGGCCTCCCGAGGTCGAGATGAGGTTCGCCTTCACGGAAGAGCAGGACGAGCTGCGCCGGCAGGCGCGCGCCCTGCTCGACGAGCGCGAGCCGACCTGGGACGAGCTGGCGGAGCTGGGCTGGCTCGGCGTCTCCGTGCCCGAGGAGGCGGGTGGCGCCGGGCTCGGCTTCGTCGAGGAGGCGGTGCTGTTCGAAGAGCTCGGGCGGGCGCTCTATCCCGGGCCCTACTTCGCAACCGTCGCGCTCGCGCTACCGCAGCTGCCGCCCGACGAGCAGGCGCTCGTCGCCAGCGGCCAGCGCAAGTACGAGGACAGCGAGGTATCGCTGGACGGGCCGGTCACCAGGACGCGCGCGTTCGCCGCGCTGGCCGCGGAGGCCGTGGGCATCGCGCAGAAGGCCCTCGAGCTGGCGGTCGAGCACGCCAAGAGCCGAGAGCAGTTCGGCAAGCCCATCGGCATCTACCAGGCGGTGTCTCATCCGATCGTGAACACGTTCGTCGAGACAGAGCTGGCGCGGTCGCTTGCCTACTGGGCCGCGTGGTGCGTCGCGGAGGGAGACGACGACGCGACGATGGCGGCGCTCGCCGCCAAGTCGTACGCCGCCGAGACCGCCGTCGCCGCATGCGAGCGCTCGATCCAGGTGCACGGCGGCATCGGCTTTACGTGGGAGCACCCACTGCACCGCTACTACAAGCGCGCGCAGTGGATCGAGGCCTTCGGCGGCTACCCCGCGAAGCAGCGGGCAGAGATCGCCGCGAACCTCCTGAGTTGAGAACCGTCCTCGTCACGGGCACGTCGACGGGGATCGGCGAGGCTTGCGCGCGCCATTTCGCATCGCGCGGCGTGCGGGTGCTGGCCGGCGTGCGCAAGTCGGGCGACGCTCCGTCGGGCACGGAAGAAGTGCTGCTCGACGTGACCGACGCAGACGCGATCGCCGACGCCGCGCGCAAGGTGGAGCAGCTGGACGGGCTCGTCGACAACGCCGGCATCGTCGTCGCCTGCCCGCTCGAGTTCCTTCCGCTCGAGGAGCTGCGACACCAGCTGGAGGTAAACGTCGTCGGCCAACTCGCCGTGACGCAGGCGTTCCTACCGGCCGTGCGGAAGGCGCGCGGCCGCGTTGTCCTCATCGGCTCCATCGCCGGTCGCAGTGCGCTGCCGTTTCTCGGCGCGTACGCGATGTCGAAGCACGCGCTCGAGGCGATGGCGGACTCCCTGCGGATCGAGCTCGCCCCCGACGGCATCCACGTGGCGATCGTCGAGCCGGGGACGATCTCGACGCCGATCTGGACGAAGCCACGACCGCTGCTCGAGCACCTTCCATCCGAGGCGACCCAGCGCTACGGCACCCGCATGGCGACGTTCCGCAAGTTCGCCGAGAGACGGTCCGCGAAGGCCGCTGCGCCGGAGCTGGTCGTGCGCGCGGTCGAGCACGCGCTGACCGCCGAGAAGCCGAAGGCGCGCTACCTCGTGGCCCGCGACGCGAAGATCAGAGCGAACATCGAGCGGCTGCCCGTGCGGCTTCGCGACCGCATTCTCACGAAAGCGTTGCTCGATTCCTAAGAGGAGGTTACGGTTCCCGCCATGGACGGCTTGATGATGGACTTCCAGTTGACGCTCCCGCCGCTTTTGCGGCGCGCGGAGACGTACTTCCCGGACAAGCAGATCGTCACCCGGCTCCCCGACAAGAGCTTCCACCGCTACACGTACCGCGACTGCACCCGCCGCTCACGCCAGCTCGCCGTCGCGCTGAAGAAGCTCGGGCTCGAGCGCGGCGACCGCGTCGCGACGCTCGCGTGGAATCACTACCAGCACATGGAGTGCTACCTCGGCATCCCGTGCGGCGGCTTCGTCCTCCACACGCTCAACCTGCGGCTGCACCCATCCGACCTCGCGTACATCGCCACACACGCCGGCGACAAGGCGGTAATCGTCGACCGCCAGCTGCTACCCCTGCTCGACCAGTTCTCCGAGGACACGCCGATCGAGCACGTCTTCGTCGTCGAGGACTCGTACGAAGAACTGCTCGCAACGGCCGATCCCGACGAGTGGGAAGACCCCGAGCTCGACGAGAACGAGGCCGCGGCCATGTGCTACACGAGCGGGACGACCGGCGCCTGCAAAGGCGTCGTCTACTCGCACCGCTCGACGATCCTTCACACGCTCGGCGTCGCGTCGGGCGCCCCGCTGGGACATCCGCTGTCCGAAGCCGACACCTTCCTGCCGGTAGTGCCGATGTTCCACGCAAACGCGTGGGGCTACCCGTACCTGGCGACGATGATGGGCGCGAACATCGTCTACCCGGGCCCGCACCTCGACGGCGAGAGCCTGCTCGACGCGTTCGAGCAGGAGCAGGTGACGTGGACGGCGGGCGTGCCGACGATCTGGCTCGGCATCCTCGCACAGCTCGACGCGAATCCCGGCAAGTGGGACCTCTCCAGGCTCAAGGGGATGCTCTGCGGGGGCTCGGCGCCCCCGCGCGCGATGATCGACGCCTACAAGACGCGTCACAACCTCTCGGTCGTCCACGGCTGGGGCATGACGGAGACGTCACCCGTCGCCTCCACAAGCGACCTTCCCGGGCCGCTGAAGGACGCCGATTGGCCGGAGCAGCTCGACTACATCGAGATGCAGGGAATTCCGCTGCCGTTCGTGGAGCTCCGCGCACGCGACGCCGACGGCAACGAGATTCCGTGGGACGACGAGGCGATGGGCGAGCTCGAGATCCGAGGCCCGTGGGTCGCGTCGGGGTACTACGACACGCCGGAACAGGCTGACCGGTGGACGGACGACGGCTGGTTCATGACCGGCGACATCGTCTCGCTCCACCCGAGCGGTTTCATACGCATCCAGGATCGGACGAAGGACGTCATCAAGTCGGGCGGCGAGTGGATCTCGTCGGTCGCGCTCGAGAACGCGCTCATGGGCCACCCGGCCGTGGCCGAGGCGGCCGTGATCGCCGTTCCCGACGAGAAGTGGGCCGAGCGGCCGCTCGCGGTCGTGGTCCTGCGGGAGGGGCAGGAGGCCTCGGCGGACGAGCTGCGCGAGTTCCTGGCCCCGCAGTTCGCGAAGTGGTGGCTACCTGATGCCTTCGAGTTCGTCGACGAGATCCCCAAGACGGCGGTCGGGAAGTTCCGCAAGACGGCGCTGCGCGAGATGTTCGTCGCGGAGCCGGCGCCGGCGGACTGACGACCACCAGGCCGCGAACACGCCGACGTTCCGCTCGCGGATCCACTCCGACTGCAGCTCGGCCGTCGACCGGGGCAGGCTTTCGTCGGTAGTTAGCACGATCGGTCGTTCTCCATAGCTGCATAGTACGACCGGTCGTGCTATCTTGTCAAGTGAATTGGGCGAGCTGCTCACCACTCCTTCCGAGACCACCCCCCGCCGCCGCCGCCGTGCTGACGGCGAGCGGAGCCGGGCGGCGATCCTCGACGCTGCCACGCGACTGGCCACCGTCGAGGGCCTCGACGGCCTCTCAATCGGCCGCCTCGCCGAGCACACCGGTATGTCGAAGAGCGGCCTCTACGCGCACTTCGGCTCGAAGGAGGAGCTGCAGCTGGCGACGATCGACGCGGCGAGCGAGATCTTCGTGCGCGAGGTGATCGAGCCGGCGCGGGCAGCCGAGGGAGCTGCTCGGCTTGACGCGCTTGCCGACGCATTCCTCTCCTATCTGCAGCGGAAGGTCTTTCCCGGTGGCTGCTTCTTCGCCGCCGCGCAGGCGGAGCTCGACACGCATCCCGGCCCCGTGCGCGAGAAGCTGCGCGAGGCGAGCCGCCGCTGGTTCGACTACGTCGAGCGGCAGGTGCGCGGTGCCCAGGAGATGGGCGAGCTTCGTGAGGACGAGGATCCGGCGCAGCTCGCCTTCGAGATCGACGCGATGCTGAAAATGGCAACTGCCCTCTTCGTGCTCCACGACGACGCCGAGGCGCTCGAGCGCGCACGTCGCGGCGTCGAGACGCGCGTCTCCCGTGCGAAGATCGGGGTGTGAGCCAGCCTCATCCCTGGGACGCCGGCGCTCCTGAGGGCGTCCATGTCTGGAAGACCCTCGGCTACCGCTTCGCGGAAGGCGTCGAGGACCGGATTACGCTCGAGTGGGACGCGGGGCCCGAGTACGCGTTCCCGAACGGCGGGCGAACGATCGTGCACGGCGGCATGGTCTCGACGCTGCTCGACACGGCAATGGGCCACGCCTGCCTTGCCCGCCTAGGCCCGGACGAGACGTTTCTGACGGCGGACCTCCACGTCGACTTCTACCGGGCGGCCACGCCGGGGCGATTGCGCGCAGAGGCGGAGGTCAGACACCAGTCGCGGCGGGCCATGTTCTGTGAAGCGTCGCTCTTCGACGCGGACGGCGTGCTGCTCGCGTCGGCACGTTGCACACAGATCGTGCGGGGGCCTCAGTGAGGGCGATCGTGATCGAGGAAACCGGTGGGCCCGAGCAGCTGGCAGTTCGCGACATGCCAGAACCCGACGTGTCCGGGGGACAGTCCCTGTTGCGTGTTCGTGCCGCGGGAGTGAACTTTCTCGACGTCCTCGTGCGCCAGGGGAACTATCCGCAGGCGCCGGCGCTGCCGACGACGCCGGGCGTGGAGGTCGCCGGCGAGACGGCGGACGGCCGCCGCGTCATCGGCCTGCTCACCGGCGGAGGCTATGCGGAGCAGGTTGCGGTGGAAGAGCAGCGGCTCTTCCCGCTGCCCGAGAGCGCGTCGTTCGCGGAGGGCGCCTCGTTCCTGCTCACGTTCCTCACCGCCTGGATTCCCGTCACGCGCCAGGTGCGCCTCGAGCCAGGCCAGACGGTGCTCGTCCACGCGGGCTCCGGCGGCGTGGGCACGGCGGCTATCCAGGTCGCGCGCCACTTCGGCGCACGCGTGGTGGCCACCGCCTCGTCGGAGGAGAAGCGCCGCTTCTGCGTGGAGCTCGGTGCCGAGGAGGCGTACGGCTACGACGAGTTCGCCGAGGCGGTGAAGCCGGATCTCGTGCTCGATCCCGTCGGCGGCGAGCTCTTCGCGACGAGTGTCGGCATCCTGGCGCCGCTGGGAACGGTGGTCGGCATCGGCTACGCCGGCGGCTGGTGGGAGGAGCTCAACCCGGCGCTCCTCGTCGGCAGGAACGTGGGTGTCCAGGGCTTCTACCTCGGCCGGCTGATGGCGCGGCGCCCCGACATCGTGGCCGCGGCAGCCGGCGAGCTGCTCGAGCTCTGGAGTGCCGGCGCGATCAAGCCGGTGGTCGGCGCCGAGTATCCCCTCGCCGAGGCGGCCGACGCACATCGGCTGATCGAGGACCGCAAGCACGTCGGCAAGGTCGTTCTTGTTCCGTAGCGCGCTCGTGACCGGCAGCGCTTCGGGCATCGGCGCCGCAGTCGTCCGCCTACTCGAGGACGAAGGCACCGCAGTGCTGCCGCTCGACCTCGCCACCGGCTTCGACGTCTCCGACCCGGATGCCTGGGACACGATTGGTGGAGTCGACTTCGCATTCCTCAACGCCGGGATCGGCGGCTCCGGAGACGACGTCGCCGGCTACCGCCGCATGCTCGGCGTCAACGTCGACGGCGTCGTCTTCGGCGTCCGCCGCCTGGAGCAGGCGATGGCGGCGGGCAGCTCCATTGTTGCGACCGCCTCGCTGGCGGGTCTCGTGCCGATGCCGCACGACCCGATCTACACGCTCACGAAGCACGCGGTCGTGGGCTACGTACGCGCGATCGCTCCGCACCTCGCCGAGCGCAGGATCCGCATCAACGCGATCTGCCCCGGGTTCGTCGACACGCCGATCGTGACGGACGAGCTGCGGGCGTGGATCGAGAGCCAGGGAATCCCGCTGATCCAGCCGGATCGTGTGGCGGAGGCTGTGCTCGCGGCGGCGCGGTCGGAGGAGACGGGGCAGGCCTGGGTCGTTCAGCCCGGACGGGAGCCTCTGCGCTACGAGTTCCGCGGCGTGCCCGGCCCGCGATGACCGGCGTCTACCGCACCCCCGACGAACGCTTCGCAGCGATCGCGGACTTCCCGTTCGAGCCCCGATACGCGGATCAGGACGGGCTGCGGATGCACTACGTCGACGAGGGTGAGGGCGACCCGGTGCTCTGCCTGCACGGTGAGCCGACGTGGTCGTACCTCTACCGGAAGATGGTCCCGGGCCTGTCGCGCGCGACGCGCGTCGTCGCTCCCGACTACTTCGGCTTCGGGCGGTCGGACAAGCCGACGGCGCGCGAGTGGTACTCCTTCGACCGGCACTACGGTGCCATCCTCGGTCTCGTCGAGACCCTGGGACTCGAGCGGCTGACTGTCGTCGTCCAGGACTGGGGCGGGCCGATCGGCATGAGACTGGCGGTGGAGCAGCCCGAGCGCGTGGCGCGGCTGGTCGTCCTCAACACCGGTGTCGGGGGAGGCCGCGCGCCGAACGAGGTCTGGCTGCGCTTCCGCGAGGTCGTGCGGGCGGCGGCCGGCGACTTTCAGGCGGGCCGCCTGATTCGCCGCGCCTGCATCCGCGGGCTCTCGGACGATGCGATGGCCGGCTATGACGCGCCGTTCCCCACGCCCGAGTCGAAGGCCGGGCCGCTGATGTTCCCCGAGCAGGTGCCGACCGAGCCGGAGCATCCCAACACCGCACCCCTGCTCGCGATCCGCGACGCGCTGAAGGCTTGGGAGAAACCGACCCTCGTGCTCTTCGGCGACTCCGACCCGATCTTTCCTCCGCAGGTCGCCGAGCACATCGCGGGGCTGATCCCAGGCGCGCTGCCGGCCGAGACGATCGCGAACGCCGGCCACTTCGTCCAGGAGGACGCGGGCGAGGAGGTCGCCGCCCGCATCGTCCGCTTCCTCGAGGAAACCTGATGGATACGGAAGCGCTGAACCAGGCGATGCCGTTCGGCAGCCGGCTCGGCATCGAGCTCGTCTCCGCGTCGCCGGACGAGGTCGAGCTGCGCCTCGTCTGGGCCGAGGATCTCTGCACCTCGGGCGGCGTCCTGCACGGCGGCGCGCTGATGAGCCTCGCCGACTCCGGCGGCGGGCTCTGCGCGTTCCTCAACCTGCCCGAAGACGCGAAAGGCACGGCGACAATCGAGTCGAAGACGAACTTCTTCGGCGCCATCCGCGAGGGCCACGTCACCGCGACGTCGCGCCCGCTGCACAAGGGCAAGACGACGATCGTGGTCGAGACCGACGTTCACGACGCAGGAGGCCGCCACGTCGCCCGCGTGACACAGACGCAGGCCGTTCTCCGCTAGCCGCGAATCAGCGTGAACTGGCGATGGACGCTCTGGTCAACCGAATGGGCCTGAGCCCGACGGTAAGCCGTCGAAGCTCTCGGGCGGCTTTGGGGTAGACCCGGTACCAGCGTCCGGCTTCGAAACGGCCGGTGTTGACGCCGTAGCTCAGGAAGCGATCGAGCCTGGCGGTGGCGACGATCCCGGTCACGTAGTCGTTGTCGAAGCGAAGCTCGAACGACGGTGCTCCGACGTGCGCGCGGGGAGCACGCGTGGGTGGCTTGGTACCGATGTAGTAGAAGGCGCCAAGCGCCGTCACCGCCGGTCGGCTCATGATTGGAACGCATCTCTTCGCGTTGCAGATCCGCAGGTCTCCCGGCTCGAACCCCTTCGCGATCCCAGTTGCTGCTACGACCAGAAGGGCCGCCGCTGCGAGGACTGCGGTCAAGGCGCCTCGTCTCATGCCGGATATACAACGATCGGCTTACTCTGGTTCCACCGTCTAGCTACGAGAAACGCCAGGAGCCGCCGTCGGCGTAGTGCTTGAGGATCCGCCGGCTGACGACCATGCGATGCACTTCGTCCGGGCCGTCGTAGATCCGTCCGCCGCGAGCCATTCCGTACATGGTCGAGAGCGGCGAGCGGTCCGTGAGGCCGAGCGCACCGTGCACCTGGACGGCCCGGTCGATCACGTCGTTCAGCGCCCGCGCCGCATAGAACTTGATCAGTGACACCTCCACGCGTGCCTCGTCACCCTGGTCGATCTTGTGCGCCGCGTCGAGCGTCATGAGCCGGCAGGCGTGGATCTCGGCGGCGGAGTCGGCGATCCAGTTCTGCACCGTCTGCTTCTCGGCGAGCGGCCCGCCGAACGCCTCGCGCTCGAGCGAGTACGAGCACATGAGGTCGAAGGCTCGCTGCATCTGCCCCAACCAGCGCATCACGTGGTGGATGCGGCCCGGCCCGAGTCGCTTCTGCGCGATGCGAAAGCCGTCGCCGGGCTCACCGAGGACGTTCCCGGCCGGCACCCGCACGCCCTCGTAGGTCACCTCGCAGTGCGTCGTCCAACCACGGCCGAGGTGCCCCATCGTGCGGACGGGCTCAATCGAGATCCCCGGCGTGTCGGCCGGGACGAGAATCTGCGTGGCCCGCCGGTGCGGCTCGGCGCCCGGGTCGGTGATCGCCATCACGATCGCGAACCCGGCTCCCTCGGCGCCCGACGAGAACCACTTGCGCCCGTCGATGACCCACTCGTCCCCATCCTGCACGGCCCGCGTCCGAAGGAGCGTTGGGTCTGACCCCGACACTTCCGGCTCGGTCATGGAGAAGAAGGATCGCGTGTCGCCGGCCACGAGCGGGCGCAGGAACTGCTCCTTCTGCTCGTCGGTGCCGAACATGTGAAGGATCTCGCCGTTGCCGGCATCAGGAGCCTGGCAGTTGAAGACGAGCTGTCCCCAGTGGCTGCGGCCGATCTCCTCGTTCAGATACGCGTAGGACAGGAACCCGTGGCCGGTGCCGCCAGCCTCTGGCGGGAGATGCGGCGCCCAGAGCCCCTCGGCCTTCGCCCGGGCCCGGAGGGACGCCATGAGCTCGTCGGCGGCCTCGTCCTCGCCGTTCAGCGCCGCTTCGGCGGGATAGACGTGCTCCTCGAGGAACGCGCGGTAGGTCGCGCGCAGGTCTTCGAACCGTTCGAGCGCCGGGAGCTCGGCAATCGCCACGCCCCTATTATCGCTCCGTGAAGCTCGGCGTGTACCTCGGTTATGCCTCTCCGGGCACGAACCCGACCGAGCTCGTCGACCTGGCCGTCGAAGCGGAGCAGCTCGGCTACGACTCTGCGTGGGCAGCCGAGGCTTGGGGCACGGACGTCGTCACCGTCCTGTCCTGGCTCGGCGCGAAGACTCAGACGATGAAGCTCGGCGCAGGGATCATGCAGATCCCGGCACGCAGCGCGGGCATGACGGCGATGACTGCGGCCACGCTCGACCTCATGTCGGGTGGCCGCTTCCTGCTCGGCCTCGGGCTCTCCGGCCCGCAGGTGGCAGAAGGCTGGCACGGCCAGCCCTGGGGTCCGCCGCTCGGACGCACCCGCGAGTACGTCGAGCTCGTCCGCCAGATGCTGCGGCGCGACGTAGTCGACTTCCACGGCGGCGTCTACGACGTGCCGCTGACGGGCGACGGGACGACGGGGCTCGGCATCCCGCTGAAGATGATGATGCGGCCGTTGCGGCCCGAGATTCCCATCTATCTCGCCGCCATCGGCCCGAAGAACGTCGCGCTGGCGGCTGAGATAGCGGACGGCTGGCTGCCGATCTTCGTCTCGCCCGAGCGCTTTCGCGACGTCTTCCCGCTCGACGGCGCGAAGGACGGGTTCGACATCGCGGCGGGCGTGAACGTCGTCCTCACGAAGGATGTGGAAGGAGGGCGCGAGTACGTCAAGCACCACCTCGCGCTCTACGTCGGCGGCATGGGCGCGCGCGGCAAGAACTTCTACAACGACCTCGTCTGTCGCTACGGCTACGAGGCCGAGGCAGCGCAGATCCAGGATCTCTATCTCGGCGGCAAGAAGCTCGAGGCGGCGGCGGCCGTTCCCGATGCGCTGGTCGACGAGGTGGCGCTCGTCGGCTCCCGCGAGCAGATCGCCGACCGGCTCGACGCGTGGCGCGAGTGCGGCGTGACGACGCTCATCGTCCAGAGCCGCGATCTCGAGACGGTGCGCGCGATGGCCGAGCTCGTGCTTTGACCGACCAGTCTCCGCTGCTGATCATCGAGAACGTCGAAGCCTTCCTCGACGAGCACGGGCTCGGCTCGGGGCCGGTACGCGCGAGCCGCATCGGCCAGGGGGGCGGCTCGAACTTCTCGTTTCTGCTGGAACGGGACGAGGGACGCTTCGTCCTGCGCAGGCCGCCGCGGCCGCCGCTCCCGCCTTCGGCTCACGACATGGTGCGCGAGGCGCGGCTCCAGCTGGCCCTGGCCCCGCACGGCATCCGGCTGCCGGTGATTCGCGCCGTGTGCGAGGACGAGAGCGTGATCGGCGTCCCGTTCTACGTCATGGACTACCTCGACGGCCATGTCGTCACGGACGAGCTGCCCGCGGGCCTGGAGACCGGGGAGGCTCGGCGGCAGCTCGGGCTCGACTTCGTCGATGCGCTGGTGGAGATTCACGCGGCCGACGTGAGCGCGCCCGCGATTGCGGAGTTCGTCCGCCCGGGCAGCTACCTGGAGCGGCAGGTGCGCCGTTTCACGCAGCTCTGGGAGATCAACCGGACGCGCGAGCTGCCGGATGTCGAGGCGGTCGGCCAGTGGCTTGCCGGCAAGCTGCCGGAGCCGCTGCCCCTCGCCGTCGTCCACGGCGACTACCGGCTGGGCAACGCGATGGTCGCGCCGGAGGAGCCGACGCGGATCGTCGCCGTGCTCGACTGGGAGATGGGCGCCGTCGGCGATCCGCGTGCCGACGTCGGCTACCTGCTGGCGACGTACAGCGAGCCCGGAGGCGAGGTCAATCCGCTGGGGGCATCGCCGGCGACAGCGACGGAGGGGTTCCCGACGAAGCGCGAGCTGGTCGAGCACTACCGCGAGCGGAGCGGCCGTGACGTCGAGCCGCTGGGCTGGTTCCAGGCGCTCGCGCTCTGGAAGGCAGCGGTGTTCTGCGAGGCGATCTACGGTCGGTACGTCCGCGGCGAGCTGGCGGCCGAGGACGCAAACGCCGCGCGCTTCGAGCTCGGCGTTCCCCTGCTCGCAAGAACGGCGCTCGAATTCGCCGAGGCCGACTGAGCCGAGTCCGCCTGTGGATGAATCGGCACACAATTGGCACAACTCAGTGCCAGGCACTGGGCCATGGCCGGAGTAGTCAGTGTCCGACGCGGTCGAGGAAGTTGCAGACGAGCTCGGCGAACGCCGCGGGCTGCTCGAGCATCGGCACGTGGGCCTGGCCCGGCAGCACGACGAGCTCCGCGCCGGGCATACGGTCCGCCAGCAGCCGGCCGTTGGCGACCGGGATCACGCGGTCGAGCTCACCGTGGACGACGAGCGCGGGCACGTCGATCCGCTCCACCTCGACGCCGACGTCCTTGTAGCGGGTGGACGCGTCGAACTGCGCCCGCCAGCACTCGGGCGGGGTCGGCGACTCGAGCCGCGCGGCCAGCAACTCCTCGTACTCGTCTGGATGCTGGGCAGGCCAGCCCGGCGTGAACGAGGTCGGAAACGTTCGCCGGATCGCCTCCTCGAGCGGTAGCCCCACCACGGAGAACCACACGTCGTACGTCTCTCGCGGCAGCGGCTCGTGGTCTGGCCCACCCGGCCCGGTGCCGACGAGAACGAGCGAGCGCACGAGCTCGGGCCGCCGCAGCGCGAGTGTCAGCGCGATGAAGCCGCCCATCGAGTGCCCGTAGACGTCGGCGCGCTCCAGCCCGCGGGAATCGAGCACCGACGCCGCGTCGTCGGCCAGCTCCTCGATCGTGTACGGCCCCGGCGGCTTCGCGGACAGCCCGGTGCCGCGGTTGTCGAAGGCCAGCACGCGCCTCCGCTCGGCGTACGCCGGCCATTGCGCCCGCGAGCCCCACTTCGACCAGCCGAGACCTTGAATCAGGAGGAGCGGGAAGCCGCTGCCGTGCTCCTCGACGTCGAGGTGGATCAGACGCGCTCCACGATCATGGCCATGCCCTGCCCGCCGCCGACGCACATCGTCTCGAGGCCGATCGTGCCGTCGACCGCGTCCAGGTCGTTGAGCAGGGTGCACATGATCCGCGCACCGGTCATGCCATAGGGATGCCCGAGCGCGATCGCACCGCCGTGGGGGTTGAAGCGGTCGTCGAAGGGATCGATGCCGACCTCCCGGCACACGGGGATCACCTGTGCCGCGAACGCCTCGTTCAGCTCCATCACGTCGACGTCGTCGATCTTCATGCCGGCCTGATTCAGCACGCGGCGCACCGCCTCGATCGGCCCCACGCCCATGATCTCCGGATCGATGCCGGAGACAGCCGAGGCGACGATCCGTACCTTCGGCGTGATGCCGAGCTCCGTGGCTCGCGAGTCGCTCATGACGACCACGGCCGCACCGCCGTCGTTCAGCGGGCATGAGTTGCCGGCCGTCACTTTCCCGTCCTCCTTGAAGGCGGGCTCGAGCTGCGCCAGGCCCTCCAGCGTCGACGAGGGGCGCGGGCCGTCATCCTGGGAGACGACCGTGCCGTCCTCCTTCGTGTACGGCGTGATCTCGCGGGCGAAGTGTCCCGACTGCTGCGCCTCGACGGCCCGCTCTTGCGAGCGCTGCGCGAAGCGGTCCATCTCCTCCCGCTCGACGCCGAAGCGCTCGGCGACGTTCTCCGCCGTCATCCCCATCGGGATGTAGACGTTGCCGATCGCATCGTCAGAGCCTGTCAGCCGGGGATGTAGCTCCTCGGCGTCCTTCGGGTAGCCGTTGACCTGGGAGATCGACTCCACGCCTGCGGCGACGTAGGCGTCGCCTTCCCCGGCCCGAATCGCGTGGAAGGCCATGCGAATCGTCTGGAGACTCGAGGCGCAGAAGCGGTTGACGGTGGTGCCGGCCGCCGACGGCGGGCAGCTCGGCGAGCAAGGCCGCGCGCCGGGCGAGGTTCATGCCCTGCCGCTGCTCCGGGTAGCCGCACCCGACCATGACGTCCACGATCTCGGAGGCGTCGAGCTGCAGGCACCTGATCGACCGCCGAGCGGATCGCGAAGGCGGCGAGATCATCGGGCCGCACGTCCACGAGCGACCCTTTACGCGCGCGCCCGATCGGCGTGCGCGTGGCGGCGACGATGACTGCTTCGGCCATGCGGTTCAGGCTACACCGAACGCAAAGGGGGCCGGCACGAGCCGACCCCCTTTGACGTCGCTACCTGCTGGACTATTTCGTGCCCTTCTTGGACGGCCGCGGGTCGATCAGCTGACCGATCGGCTTCCAGCCGCCGTTCTCGAACTGAATCAGGCGCGCTGCCGAGATGGGGAAGTTGTCCGCCTTGCCGGTCGTCGAGGAGACGCCGGGCAGGAAGAACGGGTTCATCTTGTTCGTTTCCGTGAAGTTGCGCGCCGCCGCCATGAGGGAAGCACGCGTGAGGTTCTTGCCGATCTTGTCCAGCAAGTTGCAGAAGCTCTGAGCCTTCGCCATGCCGTACAGGAAGAGCCCGTTGGTGGCCTTCTCGTTCGGCAGGTACTTGGCCATGATCTGCTTGTAGAGCTTCATCCCGGCGTCGTTGTCCCACTCCGAGTTGGCCGGATCCTTCAGGTACTGCGTCGAGATCGAGCCGTTCACGGTCGCCGCGTTCGAGTTCGCGACGGCGAGCGTCATGAACGTGTCGGTCGCCGACACCGAGTTCAGGTACGTCGTCCCGGGCTTCCACCCGATTGCTCGCAACGTCGCGTACGTGCGGATCGTGTGCGTCGGCGTGGCGAAGATGATGAGCGTGTCCGCCCCGGCCGAGCGCAACGCGATCAGCGGCGCAGCCACCGATGCGTCGGACAGGTTGTAGCCGCGCGTGGCGACGATCTGGCTCTTGTTCTTGCCGAGCCCAGCCTCGAGGCCTGCGATGTAGTCCTTGCCGTAGTCGTCGTTCTGGTACAGGATCCCGATCTTCGCGTTCGGTGCGTTCGCCTTGATGCGCCGACCGTAGATCGCCCCCTCGGCCTGGTAGTCGGGCTGCCAGCCGAGCGTCCACGGGAAGTCAGCCCGATCTGCGTCGAAGAACGTCGCGCCTGTCGACACGTAGAGCTGAGGCACCTTGTTCTTGTTCAGATACGGCCGGACCGTCTGCTGCGGCTCGGTGCCGAGCCCGCCCAGCGTTGCGAGGACCTTGTCCTGCTGGACGAGCTGGATCGTGCGGTTGACGGTGGTCTGCGGAACGTAACCGTCGTCATAGGTGATGAATTTGATCTGGCGGCCGCCGGCACCGCGCTTGCCGTTGATCTTCGTGGCATTTCGGTAGCTGAAATAGGCCTGCATGCCGCGTGCGATCGGCGCGTAGCTGGAAGCCGTGCCCGTAAACGGGAACGTCCCTCCGATCGTCACGAGCTTGGCGGTGACGCCGGGTGTCGCTTGCGGGCTGCCGGACGCGGCACTGAGACCGATCGTCAGCAGGGCGACCGCAGCGGTCAACGCGAGTAGAACCTTCTTCATTTGTCGCTCCTTGTCGAAGTCGATGCTTCCTCCCCCAACGTGGGACGAGTGTAACGCCGTTTTGTTGTCAGTACCAGCCTTCGCAGCCGCATGACGAGCTGTGCCAACCCCCCGGGCATGACGAACAGTACGGCGAGTAGAAAGAGCCCGTACGTGACGGACGGCACCTGCTTTGGATCCCAGAACGACGGGACGGGAAACCAGGGGTCCTCGGCCCAGATCGGCGCATAGACGATGAACATGGCTCCGAACATCGTCCCGAAGAGCGCACCGAACCCGCTCAGCGCGGTCCCGACGAGCAAGGTGATCGACACTGCGGGAAGGAATGACAGCGCGCTGACGGAGCCCACCTCGATGGCGATGAGCGAGCCAGCGACGCCTGCATACGCCGCCGCGAGGCCGAAGGCAAGTGTCTTGAAGATCGCCGGGTTGAGGCCCGACGAAATCGCCGCCAGCTCTGCATCGCGTACGGCACGCAGCGACCGCCCGAACTTGCCGCTCAGGATGAGCCAGGCGAAGAGCAGCACGCCGAGGGCGATACCCCACGTCTGGTAGTAGGGCGACGTCGGCAGCCCGTCGCCGATGAACAGGCCCTGGTTCCCTCCCGTCACGTCGATGAAGCGATCGGACCGAACGAGCTCGACAAATGCCACCGCCAGCGCGAACGTGCCGAGCGCGAGGTACGGACCGTGGAGGCGAAGCGCGGGGAGCCCGAACAGGAACCCCGCGACACCCGCAACGAGAGCGGCGACAGGAACCGTCCACCACACGCCGACCCCGTGCTGGGTCGCGAGGAACGCTGTCGTGTAAGCGCCGACACCCATGAACGCGCCCTGGCCGAGCGAGATCTGGCCGGAATACCCCGTGACGATGTTCAGGCCGATGATGGCGATGAAGTAGATCCCCACCGTCGCCATGTTCCGGGTCTGGAATGCCCCGAGGTAGAGCGGAAGAACGGCGATGATCGCAACGCCGATGACGAGCGCGACGCCGCTCGCGACGTGCGCGCGCAGGAGTCGTCTCACACGCGCCTCGCCACCGTCTTGCCGAAAAGCCCAGCAGGCTTGACCAACAGCACCAACAGGAGGACTCCGAGTGCGATCGGCAGCTTGAATTCTGGCGACTCGGACACGAAGTCGACATACGTCGAGAGCAAGCTGATACCGACGCCGAGGAGATACGCCCCGGCCACCGCACCCGCCGGGCTATCGAGGCCGCCAAGCACTGCCGCTGCGAACGAGTAGACGATGATCGTCAGCATGATGTTCGGATCGAGCGTCAGCGGCGGTGCGGCCATGAGGCCGGCCACCGCCCCGAGAGCCGCCGCGAGCCCCCACCCGATCGCAAGCATCCGCACGACGTGGATACCGAGCAGCCTGCTCGTATCAGGGCGAAAGGAGGAGGCACGCATCATCAGCCCTGTCCGCGTGAAGCGGAAGATGGCGTACACGGCGGCCACGCACGCGATCGACACGCCGAACACCCAAAGCTGCTGTTCGAAGATCACGACATCTCCGATCGTGATCAGGCTGGTCGGGAACGGGCTCTCGATGAACCGCGGCTCAGCCGACCAGATCCAGCCGGCGAGGCCGTTCAGAATGATGAGCAATGCGATCGTGGCGATCACCACTGCGAGCTGGCCGTGCTTGGAGATCGGTCGGATCACTCCCACGTATATCCCGGCGCCGCCGGCAAACGACAGGCCGAGCGTGAGCACGAACGCTGCGAGGTACGGCAGGTCATAGGTGTAAAGGAGCGACCACGCGATGTAGGTCGAAAACATCGCCATCTCCCCCTGCGCAAAGTTGATGACCCCGGTCGCGCGGTGAATGAGCACGAGCGCGAGCGCGAGGATCGCGTAGATGCCCCCGTCGGCCAGGCCGGACACGATCGTCTGGACGAATTGCGACCAGTCCATTAGCCGAGGTAGCTCTCCCTGACGCGCTCGTCCTGGCGAAGCGCTTCACTCTCGCCCTCTATCGTCACCTTCCCAACCTCGAGCACGTAGGCGCGCTTCGTCGACGCGAGCGCGACGCCCGCGTTCTGCTCGACGACTAGCACCGTAAGCCCCATTTCGTGCGAGAGCGACGAAACGAGCTCGTAGAAGTCGCGGACGATGATCGGTGCGAGCCCGAGCGACGGCTCGTCGAGCAGCAGGAGCTTCGGGCGTGCGACGAGCGCACGGGCGAGCGCGAGCATCTGCTGCTCACCGCCCGAGAGTGTGCCCGCCTGTTGGTTCCGCCGCCCCTCGATGCGCGGGAAGTACCCGACGACGTTCGCGCAGTCGCGCTTTGCCTCGCCGCCAGTTCCGCCGGTGATTGGCCCCGATGAGGAGGTTCTCCCAGACGGTGAGCTCCGCGTAGATCTCGCGGCCTTCGGGTACGTGGGCGATGCCGAGTCGCGCCACCGCCTCGGGAGCCTTACGGGTGATCTCTTGGCCCCTGAAGGTGATGCGACCCGACCGCCGGACGGTGCCCGAAATGGCCCGCAGCGTGGACGTCTTGCCCGCGCCGTTCGCCCCGAGGATGGCGACGGACTCGCCGTCGTCGACCCTCAGCGATACGCCGCGCAACGCATGGACCCCGCCGTAACGCGCGTCGACGCCTTCGAGCTCCAGGAGCGGCGCCACCTTACGGTGCCTCGCCTTCCGTCCCGAGGTAGGCCTCGATCACCGCCGGGTCGGCTCGCACCTGGTCGGGCGTCCCGCGCGCGATGGTCTTGCCAAAGTCGAGCACGTGCACGGCCTCCGACACCCGCATGACGAGGCCCATGTGGTGCTCGACGAGCAGCACGGTGAGGTCGAGTCGTTCACGTAACTCGAGGAGAAAGTCGCCGAACACCGACGACCTCCTCGTGGCTCAGGCCGCCGGCCGGCTCGTCGAGCAGCAGCAGACGCGGCTCCGAGACAAGGGCTCGGGCGAGCTCGATCCGCTTGAGCGTCGGGTATGGCAGCGCGGACGCAAGGCGTCCGGCGAGGTGACCGAGGTTGACGAGCTCGAGCGCCTCGTAGCGCGCGCCGGCGGCCGTCCGTTTCGCCGAACCAGCTCGTGCGCGAGTGCGCTCCGACGAGGACGTTCTCCAGCACCGTCATCCGTGAGAACAGCGCGATGTTCTGGAACGTCCTGGCGATGCCGCGGCGGACGACCTCGTACGGCTTGGCCTTGAGCAGGTTCTCTCCGTCGTAAAGAACCTCGCCGGAATCCGGCTTGTAGAGTCGCGTGATGACGTTGAAGGCCGTCGTCTTGCCAGCACCGTTGGGCCCGATCAGGCCGAGGATCTGACCTTGGGGGACGTCGAACGAGACGTCGTCGAGCGCGATGACGCCCCCGAAGCGGCGAGTGAGGTGGTGGACGCTCAGCAACGCCACGAGGCGGGCATCTTACGACGGGGCGGCGAGACCTCGCCGGTGGTGGTGCCGCTCGACGACGGCATCGTCCGCATCACGTTCCCGCTGCCTCTGGGCATCGACCACGTCCACGCGTACGTGCTGCCGGCCGACGACGGCGGGACGATGCTGGTCGACACCGGGCTCGGGCTGCCGGGCGCAGATCAGCGCTGGCAGAAGATTCTCGAGCAGGTAGGCCGGCCCGACCGGATCGTCGTCACGCACTTCCATCCCGACCACGTCGGTGCCGCCGCGATCGTCGCCGGGCTCTCGGAGGCTCCCGTGTACCAGGGCGTGCTCGACTACGAGTACTGCCACAGAGCGTGGACCGGCGAGGCCGCCGAGCGCTCGGAGCAGCACTTGCTCGAGCACGGGACGCCGGCGGAAGAGGCGGCCGCGGTCCGCGCCCAGCAGGAGCAGCTGACCGCCTTCGTCCACTACGCGAAGGATCCCGAGCCACTCGAGCCTGGAGAGACCATCGGCGGCTGGGAGGTGCTCCACCTGCCGGGCCACGCCGACGGTCACCTGGCGCTGCTGCGTGACGGCGTGCTGATCGCCGGTGACGCGTTGCTCGGGGGCATCACGCCCAACGTCGGGCTCTGGCCGGGGTCCGCGCCCGATCCGCTCACCGACTACCTGCGCTCCCTGGAGCGGATCGCCGAGCTCGACCCGCGACTCGCGCTGCCCGGCCACGGCGAGCGGATCATCGATCCTGCCGGACGCGCACGCGAGATCTCCGAGCACCACGACCACCGGCTGACGCGGACGCTGGACACGCTCGGGAGCGAGCCGCGGTCCGGCTACGCCGTCTCGCTTGCGCTCTTCCCCGACGCGCTCGCGCCGTCGCTCAGGCGCTTCGCCGTGGCGGAGACGCTCGCGCACCTCGAGCACCTCGTGTTCGCCGGGCGAGCCGCCCGCGTCACGGACGGCGGGCACACGGCCTACGCAACGGTGTCATGACGAGCTGACGTCGTCATCCGCCCGTACGTGCGATGCGGACGAGCGCGGCTGGCTCGAATGCCGGGTGCTCGCCTTCCTGGACAGCGCGTACTACGACGCCGTGGAGCGGGAGAAGGAGCATTACGAGCGGCCGAGCGTCGAGCTCGTCGCCGAGGTGGACGGCCGGATCGTCGGGCTCATCGACGTCGAGTACGAGGTAGAGCCGGGCACCGTCTGCGAGGACCGTCCCGGTCTCGGCGGCATGATCTGGCACATCGCCGTGCTCCGCGACTTCCGCAGACAGGGCATCGCGTCTCGCCTGGTCGCGGCCGCGGAGGAAACCGTGCGACCGCGGGGGATCGAGCGGTTCGAGGCGTGGACGCGGGACGATCCGTGGGTTCAAGCCTGGTACGAGTCGCAGGGCTTCGTGCAGATTCGCTCCTACCTCCACGTTTACGTCCACGGGCGAGCAGAGGTCGACGGTGTCCTGACGTCCGAGCTCCCCGATCTCAAGCCCATCCTGACCTTCGCGCACTATCAGGGTGACCGCCCCGACGAGATACGGAGACGCTTCGAGCGCGTGCATGACTGCGTCTGCTACGAGCGGCGCTTCGACGTCTAGCCGCTCGGCTCGTCGGTGATGATCGGCAAGCGGCTGGCGACGTGCCGCCGGCCGCCGGCGGTGAAGATCACGTCCACGGAGTCGTTCTGTCGGTAGGTCCCCGCGACGCCGAGCATCAGCGACAACCAACGCCAGGGCCCGAGGCGCCCCTCCTGCTTCAGGGTGCGCGGAAAGACGAGCACGCCGCCCTCGCGGGTGAAGTCTGTCCCCTCCTGCTGGCGCACGCCGTTCACGTAGACCTCGAACGAGGCGCCCGCAGCCGACGGCAGCACTACTCGCGACCGCTCCGACATCCCCTCGATCATAGAATCAGCTCGTGCGCCTGACCGCCCTCGTCGCCGCGCTTGCAGCACTCGCCTTCGCTGCCCCCGCGCTGGCGGACAACGGCGGCCTGACGCCGGTCGAGCCTGCGTCGGAGAACGCGCAGGCGATCCACGACGCGTACATCCTCATCCTCTTCGTGACGGGCTTCGTCTTCGTCCTCGTCGAGGCGGCGCTGCTCGTCTTCATCGTCCGCTACCGAAGGGGGAACCGGGCACGTACGGCCGAGGGCCCGCAGGTGCGAGGGCACACGCGGATCGAGGTTGCCTGGACGGTCGTCCCCGTGCTGCTGCTCGCGATCATCGTCGCCTTCGTCTTCGTGAAGCTGCCCGAGATCGAGGACGCGCCCGCGGCCGGCCCCGCCGGCAGCCTAGAGGTCCAGGTCGAGGGGCATCAGTACTACTGGCTCTACCGCTATCCGGACGGTGAGATCGCCGTCGACGACCTCGTGGTGCCCGTGAACAAGGTCGTGAACCTCGAGGTCGTTGCCCCAGACGTGATCCACAGCTGGTGGATCCCAGCGCTCGGCGGCAAGATCGACGCCATCCCGGGCCGCACGAACCACACGTGGTTCAAGGCCGAGCGGACGGGGACGTTTACCGGCCGTTGCGCCGAGCTCTGCGGCGCCCAGCACGCTTCCATGACTGCGTCGGTGCAGGCGGTCAGCGACGCGGAGTTCACCCGCTTCCTCGCAGCGCACGCGCCCGACCAGCCAGGCCGTCGGCAAGGAGACCTTCGAGGGCGTCTGCGCGAAGTGCCACGGGATGGACGGACTGGGAACGGACGAGGCTCCCGCCATCGCCGGGCGGGAGTTCGACGCCACAACGGCCACGCTGATCAAGAACGGCGGCACGCGGATGCCGGCTGTCGGCGAGGACTGGTCGAACGCGCACATCGCCGCCACCATCCGCTACCTCAACGGGTCGATCGGGGCGCCGTAGGTGGCCGCTAGCCAGCAGACAGCACCTTCGCTCGACTGGAAGCAGGGACGCGCCACGAGCTGGCTGACGACGACCGACCACAAGCGGATCGGGATCCTCTACATCGTCACGAGCCTCGTGTTCTTCGGGATCGCCGGGCTGCTCGCCTTGCTGATCCGCCTCCAGCTGGCCAGCCCCGATCAGGACTTCATCACCGGCGACAAGTACAACGAGCTCTTCACCGTGCACGGCACGGCCATGGTCTTCCTCGTGGTGGTGCCGATCCTCGCCGGCTTCGGCAACTACCTCGTGCCGCTGATGATCGGCGCGCGCGACATGGCGTTCCCGAAGCTGAACGCGCTCTCGTACTGGCTGTTCCTGGCGGGCGGTCTCGTGCTCTTCGGGAGCTTCTTCGCGAAGGGAGGCGCGTCGAGCGCGGGCTGGACGGCGTACCCGCCTCTTTCGGAGAACGAGTACAGCCCCGGCAACGGCGTCGACCTCTGGATCCTCTCGCTGCACCTCCTGTCGCTGTCGTCGCTCGCAGGCGCCATCAACTTCGCGGTGACCATCCTCAACATGCGCACGCGCGGGATGACGTTCATGCGCATGCCGCTGTTCATCTGGGCGATCTTCACGTACGCGCTGATGCTGATCCTCATCCTGCCGGTGCTGTCGGGCGGGCTGACCCTGCTGCTCTTCGACCGGCAGCTGGACACGCACTTCTTCGTTCCCGACGAGGGCGGCAGCGCGCTGCTCTGGCAGAACGTCTTCTGGTTCTTCGGGCACCCCGAGGTCTACGTGATGATCCTGCCCGCGTTCGGGATCGTCTCCGAGGTGATCCCCGTCTTCGCGCGCAAGCCGATCTTCGGTTACGCGGCCATCGCATTCTCGACGCTGGGCATCGCGTTCGCGGGGATGCTCGTCTGGGCGCATCACCTGTTCACGGTCGGCTACGGCACCGGCCTCAACAGCTTCTTCATGATCGCGTCGTTCCTCGTCGCCGTGCCGACCGGGATCAAGATCCTCAACTGGCTGGCAACGCTGTGGCGCGGGAACATCTCGTTCGACACGCCGATGCTGTTCGCGCTCGGCCTGATCGCGCTGTTCGTGATCGGCGGCCTGACCGGCATCTTCGTGGCGGCGTATCCCGTCGACTGGCAGCTGCACGACACGTACTTCGTCGTCGCGCACTTCCACTACACGCTCTTCGGCGGCGCGATGTTCGGGATCTTCGCGGGCCTGTACTACTGGTGGCCGAAGATGTTCGGACGCCGCCTCGACGAGCGCCTCGGCAAGTTTCACTTCTGGCTGATGTTCGCCGGCTTCAACCTCGCGTTCATGCCGCAGCACTTCCTCGGCCTGCTCGGCATGCCGCGGCGGATCTACACGTACTCCGAGGGCGGGCAGTGGGAGATCTACAACCGCCTGTCCACGATCGGCGCCTTCATCATGGCCGCGGCTATCGTGGTCTTCGCAGTGAACGTGCTCCGGTCACGACGGTACGCGCGTGTGGGCAACGACCCGTGGGAGGGCAACACGCTCGAGTGGTTCGCGACGTCGCCCCCGCCGCCCGAGAACTGGACGGAGCCGGTGCCGTATGTGTCCAGCCCGCGGCCGGTGCGTGACCTGCGGATTCGCCTCGAGGAGACCCGGCGTGGCTAGCCCCTGGCTGAGATTGCTGTCGCTGTGGGCGGCTGCAGCCGTGCTGCTGGCCGTCGTCTCCGGCGCCGCCGCACTCGGCACGACCCATGACGTGCTGGCGGCGCTGGCACTGCCCCCGCTGACGGCGCTCGTGATCGGCGCCTGGCTCCGCCACCGTCCGCTGCTGCCGTACGCACTGGCGGCGCTCGGCCTGTTCGGCGTCGCGGCTCTCGTGACGGCGCCGGCTATCCACCTCGCCCTTGCCGCCGCGGCGCTGGCGGCGGCACTCGTGCTGGCGGCACTCGTGCATCGCGAGCAGTTGACGCCGTTCGGCGCCGTGCGCGACTACGTGGCGCTCACGAAGCCACGCATCATGTCGCTGCTCCTCGTCACCGGCTTCTGCGGCCTCGTGGCAGGCGCGGGTGGTCTGCCGCCGTGGGACCTCACGATCGCCGCGATGGTCGGGCTCGCCCTCGCGTGCGGCGGCGCGAGCGCCCTCAACCACGTGCTCGACAGGGACATCGACAGGCTGATGGGCAAGCGCACGCGCAGGCGTCCCGTGGCGGCGGAGCGCCTCTCGCCCGAGCACGCGCTCGAGTTCGGCCTCGCATTGTCGGCACTCTCGTTCACGTTGCTCGCCGGCGCGGTGAACCTCCTGACGGCCGTGCTCGCCCTCGTGGGCAACCTCTTCTACGTGCTCGTCTACACGGGCTGGCTCAAGCGCTCTACGCCGCAGAACATCGTCATCGGCGGCGCGGCGGGCGCCGTGCCACCGCTCGTCGGCTGGGCGGCAGCTACCGGGTCGCTCGCGCTGCCGGCGCTGGCGCTCTTCCTCATCGTCTTCCTCTGGACGCCCCCGCACTTCTGGGCGCTGGCCCTGCTCATCAAGCGCGACTACGCGGCGGCCGGGATTCCCATGCTTCCCGTCGTGCGCGGTGACGCGGAGACGGCAAGGCAGATCGTGCTCTACTCGGTGGCGCTCGTGGGCTTCACCGTCGTGCCGTTCGCCCTCGGCTGGTTCGGCGCCGTCTACCTCGGGGCAGCGCTTGGGCTCGGCGCGGTCTTCCTCTGGCTGGCAGTGCGGCTACGGCGTTCGATCCAGCCTGCCCGCGCGTCTGCGCTCTTCCACTACTCGCTGCTCTACCTCGCCCTGATCTTCGTCGCCGCAGCGATCGACCCGGTGGTGATCTGAGTGGATCCCGACGTCGAGCGCAAGAACCTCGTCTTGGGCCTGTGGTTGTTCGGCTTCTCGCTCGCGCTGCTCGTGCTGACGGCGGTGATCGCCATCGTCGTCGTCTACGGCTAGCGATCGCAGCAACGCCGGACGCGTCTCAGTTGGACACGTCCCAGTGCCTGGCACTGAGTTGTGCCAATTGTGTGCCAATTCATCCACAGGCCGGTTGGCGCTAGTAGCCGAGGAGGCGCCGGTCCGAGCGGCGACGGGCCGCCCGGACAGCGGCGATGAGCAGGACGAGGCCGAGCAGGATGAACGGCGCAGCCACGACGGCGGCGTAGACGACCGCCACGGTCTCGGCAGCGAGCACGTCGGCGGCCCGCTCGAGTGCCCGCTGGATGCGCCCGGGCTCGATCGGCACGGCAACTGCGTCCTTCGTCGTCAGGTTGAGCGATGCCGTGGCGAAGCTCGCCTGCCGCCGCTCACGCCGCTGCGCGGTCTGGAGTGCCTCCAGCTCGGCCTGCGCGACGACCAGCTCATCGCCAGACAGGGTCGGAATCACGCGCCGCAGCTCGGCGATGCGCTTGAAGCGGCGGTCGAGCCTCGGCTGTACGTCTTGTACCGACACGTGCTGGTCGAGGATCGTGCCGAGCTCCGAGTAGCGCACGATCGCCGTCTGCACGCGGGCGATCGGCACGCGCAGGACGAGCCGCGCGGTGCCTTCTCGCGTCGCCCTCGCCGTAGTCGACGCTGCGCACGTAGCCGCCGAGCGTCCGCGTTCGGCGAAGGGCATCCTGCGTCGTCTCCGAGAGATCCTTGACGCGGAGCGTGATCTCGGCCGAGTAGAGCTGCGCCCGTTTGGCCGGCGCGATCGGGGCCTGCTTGGCAGCGGCGATGCCGGCCGAGTCCAGCGACTCCGTGCTCGCACGCTCGGCCGTGAGCGGGGAAAGCTGCGGCGACTGCCCGTCGCCGTTCGACAGCACGCCCACGGCGACTGCTCCGGCGGCGAGCGCGGCGGCGGCCGGCGCCAGCACCCAGGCGACGCGCAGTTTGCGTCGGGGCGGCGCGGTAGGCCGTGCGGCGATCGCAGCAACGCGCTGTCGCAGCGACTCGGGCGCCTCCGGCCGCGCCGCGCGAAGCTCATTCACGAGCCCGTCGAACTGCTCGTCGATCGGTGGGTTCTCAGGCGAGGACATCGTCCCTCACTTTCTCCTCGAGCTTGCGCAGCGCGCGGCTCAGCCGCGTCGAGCAAGCAGTCCGGCTGATGCCGAGCACGCGAGCGGCGGTATCCCCGTCGAGCTCGCAGATGACGCGCAGCGCGATCACCTCGCGCTCGCCGGGAGACAGGCTGTGCAGCGCCGCCTCCAGCTCCGGGGAGAGACCCTCGCCGAACACGTCGTGGCTCGGGGCCAGGTCTTGCAGCGCGTAGGTCTCCTCCCGCCGCTTGCGTCGCGACTCGGAGCGGAAGTGGTCGAGCGCCGCCGAGCGCGCGAGCTGGCACAGCCACGTCTTCGCCGTTCCCCGGCGGGGATCGAAGCGGCGCCACCGCGCCAGTGCTCGCTCGAACGTCTCTCCGGTCAGGTCTTCGGCCACGGCTCGGTCTCCCGTCAGGTAGAGCAGAAAGGCGTAGACCGCGTCGAGGTGCTCCTCGGCGACTTGAGCAAAGCTCGTCTCCGCCACCCGCACGCCTCCTATACGGCGCCGGCCACCCGTGGTGTCACTCAGGCTTGTCGGCCGACTGCACTGCGTGCCCGCCGAACTGATTACGCAGGGCCGCGTTGACCTTGGCCGCGAACGACTCGTCCTGTCGGGAACCGAAGCGGGAGAAGAGCGCGAGCGTGATGGCCGGCGCCGGCACACGCTCGTCGATCGCCGTCTGCACCGTCCAGCGGCCTTCGCCCGAGTCCTCCACGTAGCCGCGGATACCGGCGAGCACAGGGTCCTCCGCGAACGCACGCTCCAGCAGCTCGAGCAGCCAGCCGCGAACGACCGAGCCGTGCTGCCAGAGCGCCGCCAGCTGCCGCAGGTCAAGCTCGAACTCGGAGGCGTTCATGATCTCGAACCCCTCGCCGAGCGACTGCATCATCCCGTACTCGATCCCGTTGTGCACCATCTTCACGAAGTGACCGGCGCCCGCCGCGCCGACGTGCGCGTAGCCGCCCTCCTGGGCCGAGATCGCGGACGAACTGCTCGATCAGGGCGAAGCCATCGGCTGGGCCGCCGACCATGACGCAGTAACCCTCTCGCAGGCCCCAGACACCGCCGGAGACGCCCGCGTCGAGGAAGTGGATGCTCTTCTGGCCTGCCACCTCGGCACGCCGCTGCGAGTCGCGAAAGTTCGAGTTGCCGCCGTCGACGATGATGTCGCCGTCTTCGAGCAGCGGCACGAGCGTCTGGAACGCGTTCTCCGTCGGATCGCCGGCCGGGATCATGAGCCAGACGACGCGCGGGTATGGTCGAGCTTGCCGACGAGCTCGACGAGCGAGCCCGATCGTGCGCGCGGGGTCCGTGCGCGCGTAGGTCTCTACCGTGTGGCCCGCGCGCCGCAGACGCTCGGTCATGTTGCCGCCCATCTTCCCCAGCCCGACCATGCCGAGGTTCATAGCTCCTCCAGTCTGACGCGAACGACGGGACGTCCGCGCGCCTTCAGGGCCTCGTAGTCTCCCGCAGCCTGCGCCTCGATGAGTCGGCGAAAGCCGAACTTCCGCTTCGGGATGGACACATCCTTGCCCATGTCGTCGACGACCTGGATGAAGTGCCCGGTCGGCGGCCCGCCCTTGTGCAGCTGGCCGGTCGAGTGCAGATAGCGCGGACCGAGCCCTACCGTGACGACGCAGCCGGTCGCGCGGGCTCGTTCGACTAGGGCTCGAGCTCGTGCTCGCGTTCGGGTCGATGAACGCCTGGATCGCGACGTAGTCCCCCGGGACGAACGCCGCGGAGCAGCGTCTCGACCGTCTCTTCGGGACCGGTCCGGGGGACTGTCACCGGGACATGTCCGGATTGGAGGATGGTCGCGTTCGGTCCTTGGCCTCCTCGACGTCTGGCTGGTCGAAGGGGTTGACGCCGAGGATGGCTCCGGCGACCGCCGTGGCCAGCTCGAAGCGGAAGAACTCCGCGCCGAGGTCGTCCGGGGCTGAGATCTCGATCTCCACGTGCTGCCGGTCTGGGCCGTCCGATGACTCACCCGCCGCGGGCACGAGCCCGCGGCCTTCCTTGCCGGTCGACTCTGCGATCAGCTGCTCGAGCCACAGTCCGAAACCGCCGGGATTCTCGAAGACGACCTTGTCGCGTCCCTCGTCCCAGCCCGCCCCCAGCTCGAGACCGAGCTCGAGACCGGGGTTGCCGTCGGCGAGCCGGCAGGCGTCGTGCATCTCCTCGGCGCGCGCAAGCAGCCCGGCGATGTCGACGCCGGCGAGCGCCGCCGGAACGAGCCCGAACACCGACAGCGCGGAGTAGCGGCCGCCGATCGTCGGCTCCCCGGCAACGGCCTCGATGCCACGCTCTCTTGCGAGCTGCTCGAGCGGCGAGCCGGGATCGGTGATGACGAGGAAGGCGCCGGACCGCTTGCCCGTGCGGTCCCAGAGGTGGTCGAAGTGGGAGCGCGTCTCCATGGTCGAGCCCGACTTCGACGAGATGACGAAGAAGGCGCCGTCGACCTCCAGCCTGCGCAGAGCAGCCGGGTGCGTCGTGTCGAGGACCTCGAGCGGCGCGCCGTAGGCCCGTCCGAGGACCAGCGGCGCCAGGCTCGAGCCGCCCATCCCACAGACCACGACGCGCTCGCTCCGGTGAGCTTCCACCAGGCGCGCGAGCTCCGTCGAGCGCTGGAGCATGCGCAGCGGCTCGTCGAGCCAGCCGAGCCAGTGCGCCTCGTCGCGTCCCGTCCAGACTGTCGGGTCACGCTCCCAGATCCGCTCGAGAAGCTCGCCCGGGTCCAGATCAGGCAGTACTGAGGGCTCCCTGCTTCTCGCGAATCCCGTCGAGCGCCTCGGCGAACGAGTCGGAGAACTTCTCCACGCCTTCGCGCTCGAGCGTGTCCGTGACGTCGTCGTAGTCGACGCCGGCCTCGGCCAGCTGTGCGAAGACCTGCTCCGCCTCCTCGACGTCTTGCTCGAGCGTCAGCACGACCTCGCCATGGTCCTGGAAGGCGACGATCGTCTCCTCCGGCATCGTGTTGATCGTCTGCGCGCCGATCAGCGTCTCCAGGTAGAGCACGTCGCGGTAGTCCGGGTTCTTGGTGGAGGTGGACGCCCAGAGACACCATTGCTTCGACGCGCCCGCGGCCTCGAGCGGCGCCCACCGCTCGGCCGCGAACGTCTCCTGCCAGTTGCGATAGGCGAGCTTGGCGTTCGCGACGGCGAGCTTGCCCTTGAGCTCGGGCCGGCCGAGCGCGTCCAGCCGCTTGTCGGCCTCGGTGTCGACCCGCGAGACGAAGTAGCTGGCGACCGAGCTTACCGGCGAAGGATCGCCACCGTCGGCGACGAGTCGCTCGATGCCGCGGATGTATGCCTCCATCACCTCGCGGTGCCGCGCGAGCGAGAAGATGAGCGTGACGTTGATCGAGCGGCCGGCGGCGATCATGTCCTCGATCGCCTGCAGGCCTGGCTCCGTGCCCGGGATCTTCACGTAGAGGTTCGGCCGGTCGATCTGCTCGTGCAGCTGCTGCGCCTGCTCCCGCGACCCATCCGTGTCGTAGGCAAGCGTCGGGTCGACCTCGATCGAGACGTAGCCGCGCAGGCCCTCCCCGCCGTCCCAGACGCTGCGCATCAGGTCGCACGCGTTGCCGACGTCGCGCGCCGCCAGCGCGAAGAATGCGTCGCGCGGGTCCGCATGATTCAGCTCCCGCAGCTGCTCGTCGTAGCGCGTGCCTTCCGACATCGCCTTCTGGAAGATCGTCGGGTTGGAGGTGACGCCCGAGACCGCGTCGTCTCGCATCATCCGCTCCAGCTCTCCCGTTTCCAGGAGATCGCGGGAGAGAAAGTCGATCCACACGCTCTGTCCGAGCGCCGACAGCTGATGCAGGCGCGATTCGGGCATCTGCCGTTACGTTACACCCATGACTACGGCTCAGCGCTGGCGCGAGCTCGGACAGCAGCTGCGCGTCGATTCGATCCGCCCGAGCGCGATTGCCGGTTCCGGCCATCCGACCTCGGGCATGTCGGCGGCCGATCTCATGGCCGTGCTCGTGGACAGTCACCTTCGTTACGACTGGGAGAGCCCGAAGGCCGCGACGAACGACCGCCTCGTCTTCTCGAAGGGTCATGCGTCGACGCTGCTCTACGCGATCCTCCGCGCCGCGGGAGTCATCTCCGAAGATGACTTCGCCGGCTACCGGCAGTTCGGCTCGCCCCTGGAGGGCCACCCCACGCCCGTGCTGCCCTGGGTGGACGTCGCCACTGGCTCGCTCGGCCAGGGCCTGCCCATCGGCGTCGGCATGGCCATCGCCGGCAGGTACCTCGACCGGCTGCCCTATCGCGTCTGGGTGCTCTGCGGAGACTCCGAGCTCGCCGAGGGATCGATGTGGGAGGCATTCGAGCACGCGTCGCACTACGCACTCGACAACCTCACGGCGGTCGTCGACGTCAACCGCCTCGGGCAGCGCGGCGAGACGATGGTCGGGCGCGACACCGGCGTGCTCGCCGAGCGCGCGCGGGCCTTCGGCTGGCACGCGATCGAGATCGACGGGCACGATGTCGAGGAGATCGACAAGGCGTACAGCGACGCCGAGGCGTTGACCGGCAGGCCGACCGCGATCTTCGCCGGCACGCTGAAGGGCAAGGGCGTTGCAGCCGTCGAGGACAAGAACGGCTGGCACGGCAAGCCGCTCGACGATCCCGACGCCGCAATCGCCGAGCTGGGCGGCGTCCGCGACCTGCGCCTCGAGCCCCGCCTCCCCGACGCGGGCGAGCCGCACAAGTTCGAGACCAGGCCCCTCGAGCTGCCGCGCTACGAGCTCGGCGAGGAAGTTGCCACGCGCAAGGCGTACGGTGACGCGCTGGCGGCTGTCGGCGCCGCGCGGGGAGATGTCGTCGCCCTCGACGGCGAGGTCTCCAACTCAACGTTCGCAGAGGTCTTCGGCAAGGCGCATCCCGAGCGGTACTTCGAGATGTACATCGCAGAGCAGCAGATGGTCGCCGCGGCAGTCGGCCTCCAGGCACGGGGCTGGCGGCCGTTCGCCTCGACCTTCGCCGCCTTCCTCAGCCGGGCGTACGACTTCGTCCGCATGGCGGCGATCAGCCGCGCGACGATGTGCCTCTGCGGCTCGCACGCGGGCGTCTCCATCGGGGAGGACGGCCCGTCGCAGATGGCGCTGGAGGACATCGCGATGATGCGTGCGGTTCATGGCTCGACCGTCCTGCACCCGTGCGACGCCAACCAGACGGCCAAGCTCGTGGCGGCGATGGCCGAGCAGGAGGGCATCTCGTATCTCCGCACGTTGCGGCCGGCGACGCCGGTGATCTACGGGCCCGACGAGGAGTTCGCCGTCGGCGGCAGCCGCGTCCTGCGCTCCACCGAGTCGGACGACGTGGCCGTCATCGCGGCCGGCATCACGGTTCACGAGGCGCTGAAGGCGGCCGACACGCTGGCGGGCGAAGGAGTCTCGGTTCGGGTGATCGACGCCTACTCGATCAAGCCGATCGACACGAAGACGCTGGTCGATGCGGGCGAGCTGCTGGTGACGGTCGAGGACCACTGGCCGGAGGGAGGGCTGGGCGACGCCGTGCTCGGCGCCCTGGCCGAGGCGGGCGCAGGCCGACGCGTGAAGAAGCTCGCCGTCACCGGCATGCCGCACTCGGGCAAGCCCGCCGAGCTCATGAAGGCCGCCGGCATCGACGCCGACGCGATCGCGGCAGCCGTCAGAGAGCTGCTCTAGAAGCCGTCGGCCGAGCTGCGGTTCCGGATCAGCTCCTTGATCCGGTCGTTGGCGTCGTCCTCCTGTCCCATCGTCAACGCCGCGACGATGCGCCCTTGGGCGGTGTGAAGACAGACCGCCTTGCCTTCGCGGAAGTCCCCGTGCTGGACGATGTCGTCATGGCCGGTCGAGTCGCCGAAGAAGCGGATGCTCGCACCGAAGATCTCCGAGAAGAAGCTCGACACGGTGTCGTAGCCCTCCCCCTCGCCGGCGAGGACCTTTCCCAGCTCGCCACCCTGGTAGTTCGCGTTCGACCAGTGCTCGATACGTCGCCGGCGCCGGAAGATCGGATCGTCGAAGCGCGCCACGTCGCCGACTGCGTACACGCCCGGCCGTGACGTCTCGAAGCGCGCGTTGACGAGCACACCATCGTCAACGGCGAGGCCGGCACCCTCGGCGAAGCTCGTGTTCGGCATGACGCCGATGCCCGCGATGAGGAGATCGGCGTCCCGCTCCTCTCCGCCCTTGGTGACCACGGAGGATCACGTTCCCGTCGCCGCGCACCTCCGCCACCTCGTCGTCGAAGAGCAGCTCGACGCCCTTCTCGTCGTACAGTTCCTTGAGGTACTGCGAGTAGGCCGGTGTTTCGAGCGCCCTGAAGAGCTGGTGGCCGCGGTCGCAGAGGGTCACCTGGAGGCCGAGCTGCGTGAGCGACGCCGCCGTCTCGAGCCCGATGAAGTTGGACCCGATGATGAAGGCGCGGCGCGACTCGGCCGCGCGCTCTCGGATGGCCGTCGAGTCGGCGAGTGTCCGCAGCGTGAACACGCCCTCCAGCTCGGCGCCGGGGACTTCGAGGCGGCGCGGTGAAGCGCCGCTCGCGATCACGAGCCGCTCGTACGGCACGCGCTCGCCCGATGCGAGCTCCACGTCGCCGTCGTGGAGGGCGACGACGGTCGTCTGCAGGTCGCAGCGGCAGTCGTGCTCGTCGTAGAAGTCCGGCGGCTCTACGAGCACACCGTCGACGTCGATCTCCCCGCGGAGATAGCGCTTCGAGAGCGGAGGGCGGTGATAGGGGAACGACGAGTCCGCGGTCAGCATCCGCAACGGCTCTTTGCCGCCCGCCTCGCGATAGCTCGAGACGACCTTGGCGCCAGACGAGGCCGCCGCCGACGATGACGATGCCTGCGCTCATGCCGCCCGCTCTACCCTGTATCCCGCCATGGCAGTCGTCATCGCCTCAAGCCTACGTAAAGAGCTCTCGGGCACGCCGTTGTTCGACGGCGTGTCGTTCAGCGTCGAGCGCGGCGACGTCGTCGCGCTCTCCGGGCCGAACGGCGCGGGGAAGACGACGCTGCTGCGCATGATCACGGGCGAGACGAGCGTCTCCGGCGGCGAGCTCGCCTTCGCGAAGGGCACGCGTATCGCGTTGCACGACCAGCGACCGCCGTTGCAGCAGGGACTGACGTTGCGCGAGTACGCGCTGTCCGGCGCGGCCGACCTGATGGCGTTGGAGGACGGGCTCCGCGCGCTCGAAGCGGCGATGGCCAGCGGCACGCACGATCCGGCAACGCTGCGGCGTTACGCCGACGCGCAGGCTCGCCTCGAGCACGCCGGCGGCTGGGACTGGCGCGAGCGGGCAGCGTCGGGACTCCGCGGTCTCGGCTTCCGCGACGAGGACTTCGACCGCCAGCTGGACACCTTCTCGGGCGGAGAGCTCACCCGTGCCTCCCTGGGCCGCGCGCTCGCCGGCGATCCCGACCTCCTGCTGCTCGACGAGCCGACCAACCATCTCGACGTGCGGAGCCTCGAATGGCTCGAGGAGAGGCTCAGCTCGCTCGACGCAGCTGTCATCCTCGTAGCCCACGACCGCTGGTTCCTGGAGGCGGTGGCGACGGCAGTGCTCGAGCTGGAGGGCGGAAGGTCGCTCTTCTTCCGCGGACCGTGGCACGACTGGCGGCGCGAGAAGGCGGCGAGGACGATCGCGGCAGGCAAGGCAGTTGCCCGCCACGAAACCGACATCGCCCGCCTGGAGCGCTTCGTTGCCCGCTTCCGCGCCTCGACACCCAAGATGGCGAAAAAAGCTCAAGCCAAAATGACGCAGATCGCACGTTTGGAGAAAGAGCGTTCGCGGTCGGCAGCCGAGCTGGACTCGCTCACGAAGCGCTCGAAGTCGCTGGGCTTCGAGTTCCTGAAGCCTCCACGTTCCGGCCGCACCGTCATCTCCGTGGAGGGACTGAGCGTCGCAGCGGGTGACAAGCCGCTGCTCCAGAACGTGACCTTCGCCATCGACCGCGGCGAGCACGTCGGCCTGGTCGGGCCGAACGGCTCGGGGAAAACGACGCTGATCGAAACGCTGCTCGCGTTGCCACTCGGCTACGGGGTCGTCCCGGCGTACTTCTCGCAGCAGGGGACGGAGCTCGACGAGCGCGGCAGCGTGCTCGACTGCGCACAGCGCGCGACGGGCCTCCAGCGGCCTCAGGCCCAGACGCTGCTCGGCCGCTTTCTCTTCTCCGGCTGGGAGGTACACGAGAAGCCGGTGACGGCACTGTCCGGGGGCGAGCGCAGGCGCCTGTCGCTCGCGCTGCTAGTCGCCTCGGGAGCGAACTTCCTCGTGCTCGACGAGCCGACGAACCACCTCGACCTCGAGAGCCGGGAGGCGCTCGAGGAGGCGTTGGAAGCCTTTCCCGGCACGGTGCTGCTCGTCTCCCATGACCGCGCCGTGCTCGACGCGGTCGCCCGGCGCACGCTCGCGATCGAGGACGGCGCGTTGCGCTCCTACGACGGCGGCTGGGCCGATTACGCCCGTCTCGTGTCCGAAAGAGCCATGTCCAGGGGACAGTCCCAGGAACAGTCTCAGGAACGGTCCCCGGTAGCGGCCAAAGAGGCCAGAGAGGCACCTCCGGCGGTGCCCAAGCGGCCGCGTGCGATCGTGAAGCTGGAGGCAGAGATCGAGGCGAAGGAGCGCGAAGTTGCGGAGCTCGAGCGCTCACTCGCGACGGACTGGGCCAACGTGGACGCCGCAGCGGCGTACCGCCACGCACGCGAGGAGCTAGAGGCCCTGATCGCCAGCTGGGAGCAGCTCTTCGAGCAGACGTCGGCGTAGTAAGGTCGAGCGCGTGGGCGACCGGCTGCGACCCGTGTGGGACTTTGACGATCTCAGCGCCTCACGCACGCGCTTCCGCGCACTGCTCGATGAGGAACCGACCGACGTCGGCCGCGCCGAGGTGCTCACCCAGCTCGCCCGCGTCGAAGGCCTGGAAGACCGTTTCGCCGAGGGCGATCAGTTGCTGGACGAGGCGCGTTCTCTGGGCGGCTCGGATCCGCTCGTCCGCGCCCGCGTCGATCTCGAACGCGGCCGGCTGCGCCGGTCGGGCGGCGACTCCGAGGCAGCGCTGCCATTGTTCGAGACGTCGTTCGAGACCGCGCTCGCCATCCCGCACGAGTTCATCGCTGTGGATGCCGCGCACATGGCGGCGATCGCGGCGCCGACCCTTCATGACCGGCTCGCTTGGGCGGATCGAGGCATCGAGATGGCGCGGTCATCGAACGATCCGGAGGTCACGACCTGGCTGGGCTCGCTCTACAACAACATCGGGTGGGACCACTTCGACGCGGGTGAGTACGAGACCGCGCTCGGATGGTTCGAGCGGGCACTGACCGAGCGCGAGCAGAGACCCGACGAGCCGGCGCGGATCGCTCATGCCAAAGAGGCGGTGGCCGAGGCTCGGCGCATGCTCGAGGCGCCGCCGAACTAGCGTGGACGCCGAAGCAGCGGTCTCACTCCTGCGGCGTCTCGTCGAAATCGAGTCGCCGACCGGCTCTCCTGGTGTCGCCGAGGTGGCCGAGGTGCTGGCGGAAGAGCTGCGACAACGGGGCGCAGAGACGAGGCTCCTGGAAGGCGGCCACCTCCGCGCCGAGCTGCCGGGCGTCGGGGAACCGCTCGCCCTCGTCGGCCACTGCGACACCGTCTGGCCCGAGGGCACGCTCGCGACCATGCCGTTCGTGGCCGATGGCGACATTGCCCGCGGCCCGGGCGCCTACGACATGAAGGGTTGCCTCGTGCTGATGTTGGCCGCGATCGACGAGGCAGGCTCGGGCCGCCGCCCGGTGCGGGTCTTCCTGACGGCGGACGAGGAGCAGGGCAGCCGCACAGCGCGTGAGCCGTTGCGGGACGTCGTCGACGGAGTTGCCGCCGCATTCGTCGTCGAGCCGCCCGGCGCGTCGGGCAACCTCAAGACTTCGCGTAAGGGGCTCGGGCGTTTCCGCATCGCGGTCGACGGCCGTCCCGCTCACGCGGGCACGAACCTTGCCGACGGGGCGAGCGCCGTCGAAGAGCTTGCGCACCAGATCATCCGCCTACACGCGATGACCGACCACGAGCGCGGCGTTTCCGTGAACGTCGGCAAGATCTCCGGCGGGACGGCCGAGAACGTCGTCGCGGCGCATGCGGAGGCGCACCTAGACGTTCGCGTCGCGCGCGCAGCGGACGTCGCGGCCCTCGAGCAGACGCTCCACGGGCTCGAGCCGGTCATCGCTGGGACGACGATCAGCGTTTCCGGCGACTGGACTAGGCCGCCGCTCGAGCCGACATCCGCTTCGCGAAAGCTCTTCGCGAAGGCGCAGGAGCACGCGGCCGCGCTCGGGCTCGAGCTCGGCGAGGAAGCGACGGGCGGGGGCTCGGACGCGAATCTCATCGCCGCCCACGGCGTGCCGGTGCTCGACGGGCTCGGCGCCCAGGGCCGAGGTGCGCACGCGTACCACGAGCAGGTGCGGCTCGACACGCTCCACCTGCGTGCACGCGTGCTCGCGCGGCTGCTGGAAGACCCAGGCCTTTAGGAGGCGAGTCGCTCGGGCGCTTGCCGCTTGTCGGCGTACATCGCGCGATCTGCTCGCCCCAACGCGTCACCTGCGCCGTGGCCGGCGGGCGAGATGCCGATCGACACGCCGCCGCGCGCACCAAGCGGCCAGACGGCGGCGACGGCGCCTCGGATCTTCTCCGCCACTTCATCTGCCTCTCCGGGAGTCGCGCCGGCCAGGAGCACCGCGAACTCGTCGCCGCCCATCCGCGCGACGAGGTCGGCGCGGCGCACGCAGCTCTGAACTGCTGTCGAGACGCGGCGCAGCAACTCGTCGCCGGCCACGTGCCCGAGCGTGTCGTTCACCCGCTTGAAGCCGTCGAGGTCGAGCATCAGCAACGACGCAGCGCCACCGCTTCGGTTCACCCAGTCCAGCTCCTCGTTGAGCCTGCGCGCATTCCAAGCGCCGGTGAGGGCATCTCGCGCCGCGAGATCGTTCAGCCGACGCTCGCGTCGCTTGCGCTCGGTGACGTCGGTGGCGACAAGTAGGCCGCCCTCGATCCCCAGCGGCGACACGGTGATCAACCAGTCGCGACCACCCACGGGAAGCTCCAGTTGGGACTCCACGCCCTCCAGGGCGGCGCGATACGCAGGCGAGAAGACCTGGCAGACGTCGACCGGGAATGCCTCGTGCAGCGTCTTGCCTACGGGGTCGGCGCCCATCGCGGCGACCCCTCGGCCGAGCGCGGCGGAATGGCGCAGGCGCCGGTCGAAGACGAGCATTGCTCCCGGAAAGCCTCGGGCGAGCAGCTCGTGGTCCTGCGAGCGGAGATCTCTTCGCCGGCTGCGGAGCATGAAGAGCCCCGCTCCGGCGAGCAGCGCAAGGCTTACGGCAGCGGCAACGACCACATCCCTGTGATCGGCGGATACTTCCTCCCCCTTTAGAGTGATCCCGTGCCGACGACGCGGGAGCTCCTCGAGGCAGCCGGGCTCCCGTCGGCCGACCTGCACGAGCACCCATCCTCCGACAAGCGTTTCCCCGACGGAGCGCAGTACCGGGTCGAGATCCCGAGCACGGAAGGGCCGCGGTGCCTCGAGGCCGTGCTCGAGGAGGCCGAGCGGCTCGACGTCCGCGTGCATCGCGTCTCGCAGGGGTCCGGCGTGTTCCTGCTCACCGACTCCGAGCTCGACGAGATGGCACGGCTCGGGGCGGCAGGGCCGGTCGAGGTCAGCCTGTTCGCGCGGCCGAACGCCGCCTGGGGCATCTCGGCGATGGCGCGCGCGCCGGCCGGAGGTGTCGTCGCCGCGTCCGCGCACGGGCAAGAGCAGGTCGTAGCGTGCCTCGACGACGTGCGCCGAGCCGCCGAGCACGGCTTTCGCAGCGTCCTCATCGCAGATCTCGGCGTGCTGTCGGGATTTGCTGCGCTGCGCGAGAGGGGCGGCCTGCCTGCGGACATGCAGGCGAAGATCTCGGTGATGTTGCCGGCGGCGAACGCGGCAGCAGCACGGGCGCTCGAGCAGCTCGGAGCGAGCACCATCAACCTCCCCACGGACCTCTCGCTGGCGCAGATCGCAGCGATCAGGGCTGCCGTCGACTGTCCGCTAGACGTGTACGTCGAGGCGCCCGACACGCTCGGCGGCTTCGTGCGCATGCACGAGATACCCGAGCTCATCCGCATCGCGTCGCCCGTCTACGTGAAGTTCGGCCTACGCAATGCGCCCGACGTCTATCCGTCGGGCACGCATCTCGACGCGACCACGGTGGCGCTGTCTCGCGAGCGGGTGCGCCGGGCGCGGCTGGGGATGGAGCTGCTGGCGCGTTCCGGCTACGAAGCCGAGATGTCTGAGCTCGGCGCGGCCGGGCTCGCCGTGCCTGTCTTGGGCGGTTAGGCCGCCTCGAACGTCGCGATCAGGGCTTCCGCCACGACCTTCAGCGGTCTGCCCGAGAGCTGGCTCGCTCGGCGCAGTCGCTCGAAGGCCTCTTGCTCCCTCAGGCCTTCCTTCGCCATGAGCAGGCCCTTCGCCCGCTCGATAGCCTTGCGCGCCGCCAGCGCTTCCGTCAGCGACTCTGCCTCCGCGCGCAGTGCCTGCAGCTCGTCATGGCGCGCGCGGGCCGTGTGGATCGCCGGCAGGAGGTCTTGCTCGCGGAAGGGCTTGACGAGGTACCCGAAGACGCCGGCCTCGACCGCGCGCGAGACGATCTCGTCCTGGCCGTAGGCGGTCACCATGACGATCGGGATCGGCCGCTCCTCGAGGATCCGACGGGCGGCGTCTATGCCGTCGAGGCGCGGCATCTTGACGTCCATCACGGCGAGGTCGGGCTCGAGCTCGCGGGCCAGCTCGACCGCCTCCATGCCGTCGCGCGCCTCGCCGCAGACCTCGAAGCCGGCCTGCTCGAGCAGCGCGCACAGATCGAGCCGGATGATCGTCTCGTCTTCGGCGACGAGGATTCTCACGCCTTCGCACTTTCGGCACAGAGTTGGCACACACCCGTCTGTGCTTCCTCAGTACGCTGAAACCGGGTGGAGGCGCGGGGTGGCCCCCCCGGAGGCACTCGGCGGAGCGTCACGCCGGGAACGCCACTTCGGCCCGCAGGCCGCCGGCCGACTCCAGAGAAAGCGTGCCGCCGAGCTCGTCGCGGACGAGCGCCCGCACGATCGACAGCCCCGTACCGTGCGTCGGCTCGCCGTCGAATCCTCGTCCGTCGTCGGTCACCGTGAGCACGACCTCCCCGTTCCTCCCGGCGAGCTCGACCTGAACGCTCTGCCCTCCGTGCTCGAGCGCATTCTGGAACAGTTCCGTGAACACGAGCGCCAGCGCCGTCGCGCGATCCCCGCCGACGGCCAGCGGCTCGAGCGACGCCTCGACGCGCTTGCCCGGCGCCAGCCCCTGCACCAGCATGCCGCGCAGCCTCTCGAGCAGCTCGCCGACGTCGACGTCGTCCTCGCGCTGCTCCGTCAAGACCTCGTGAACGGCGGCGATAGCGAGCACGCGATTGACCGAATCCTCGAGCGCCTTCCGCGGATCGACGCCCTCCGCTCTCGCCTGCAGCCGGAGCAGCGACGCCACCGTCTGGAGGTTGTTCTTCACGCGGTGGTGAATCTCCTGAGCGAGGACACCGCGCAGCACCGCCCGGCCGTGCTCGAGCGCCACGGCAGCGTGGTGTGCGATCGACGTCAGCAGCTGCCGCTCCTCGTCCGTGAAGGGCGTGTCCCGGTCGCAGACGAGCTCACCGATCTGGCGCCGCTTCCAGCGCAGGGGGAGACGCACGGCATGTGCGCCCGGCCGTCCCTCGGGCCACGCAATCTTCCCGTCCTCGAGGACGAGCGCCGCCCCGGTCGCATCGACCGCGGCCATCGTCGTGTTCACGATCGCCTCCAGTGACTCCTCGAGGTACAGCGACTCCGAAACCGCCTCGGAGATGCGCGCCAGCGCCTCCAGCTCCTCCACGCGCCGCTGAGCCTCGTTGTACAGCCTCGCGTGCTCGATCGAGAACGCCACCTGGGCTGCGATGGCGACGAGCAGGTCGATCTCGGCAGACGTGAACTCCCGAGGCTCGCGTGTGCGCACGTTGAGCGCCCCTTCGAGCCGGTCGCGGGCGAGAATCGGTACGGCGAGAATCGACTCGTACTCGTCCTCGGGCAGATTCGCGAAGGTCTTGAAGCGAGGGTCGAGGTGCGCCTGCGACGGAATCATCACCGGCGAGCGCGCGATCGCGGCGGCACCCGTGATCCCCTCGCCCGGCGCCAGCCGCGGCCGGCGAGTCATCTCCTCGACCCGCGTGCCGTGCGTCGCCCGCAGCACGAGATCACCCGCCGCTAGATCGAAGAGGTAGACAAAGCACGCGTCGGCTCCGAGCGCGTCTGCCACCTTGCGGGCTACGAGCGCCAGCACCTCTTCGAGGTCGAGCGTCGAGTTGACGGCGGCGATCGTCTCCGTCAGTAGCCGCAGGTGACGGGCCGGCTGGTCGATCCGACGATTGTAGGCGGGCCAGCCTGCGGCCTTTTACAAAAGCCTTACTGGATCGAGAGGGTAATTCTCAAACAACGGGAATACGTTTCGCACGGATGAGCTCGTTCGCCATAGACCTCACTTCCACACACGGGTTCCTCGTTGCCGACCGCCGCGGGAGGCTCGTCGGCCGAGTCGAGAGCCCGATGTACGGAACTGCACCGGACGAGCCCGACGCGCTCGCCGTTCGGTCGGGGATGTTCTCTCGCAGACGCATCGTCCCCGCCGCGGCAATCGAGGAGATCGACGGCGCCAGCGGCGTGATCGAGCTCCGGGTCGAGCGCGATTCCATCCGCACGTTCCTCTAATCGCGCATCGCTGAGGACACCGTTGGACCCGGGGAGGGGCCCGGGCCCTTCGGGTGCGCGAATTCCGCCCCTAAAGACGACCACGAGCTGCCATAGAGCAGCTCGCAGTCGGCCGTCAGTCAGCCCCGCCGCCGCAAAGTGGCGGGGCGTCCTCCGGATGTTAGAGCACGGTGACGGTGCGACGTCAGCCGCGCGTTACAGAGCGGCGAGATACCTCTCCATTTCCCACTCGGTGAGCTGCACGCGGTAGTCCAACACGGGGGAAACCATGTTTCCCCCGTGAACCCCCTTCTTCGCACCTCTCGCTGTCGAGAGAATGGTGGACGGTGACGGGCAAAGCCCGCCACCGTCTCCAAGCGCGTCTGCGAGCCAGGCTAGAGAGCGGCCAGGTAGCGCTCCATTTCCCACTTGGTGAGCTGCACGCGGTAGTCGTCCCACTCCTTCCGCTTGATCTCGACGTAGCGGTCGAAGATGTGCTTGCCGAGCGCCTTGCGAGCCAGCTCGGACTGCGAGAGCTCGTCGATCGCCTCGCCGAGCGTCTCCGGCAGCGAGACGATCCCCCGCTCGCGCCGCTGCTCCGCGGTCAGGTGGTAGAGGTTCGTCTCCATCGGGTCGGGCAGCTCGTAGCCCTTCTCGATGCCCTCGAGGCCCGCGTGCAAGAGGCACGCGAACGTGAGGTAGGGGTTGCACGCGGGATCCGGGCAGCGGATCTCGGCTCGCGTTGCCTGCTCCGAGCCGGGCTTGTACAGCGGGATGCGGATGAGCGCCGAGCGGTTGCGCTGCGACCAGGCCACGTACACGGGCGCCTCGTAGCCGGGGACGAGCCGCTTGTACGAGTTCACCCACTGCGCGAACACGCCGGCGATCTCACGAGCGTGCCGTAGCTGGCCGGCGATGAAGGCCTTGCCCACGTCGGAGAGGTGCCACTTGTCGTCCGCGTCGAAGAACGCGTTGCGGCCGTCGGTGAACAACGACTGGTGGGTGTGCATGCCCGACCCGTTCTCGCCGAAGATCGGCTTCGGCATGAACGTCGCGTAGACGCCGTTCTTCGCCGCGATCTCCTTCACGATCAGCCGGTACGTGAGCACGTGGTCGGCCATGTCGATCGCGTCGGCGTACCGGACGTCGATCTCGTGCTGGGACGGTCCGACCTCGTGGTGCGCGTACTCGACGGGAATCCCCATCGACTCGAGCGCGTGGATCGTCTCCTGACGCAGCTCCGTCGCGGCGTCGAGCGTCGTCTGCGCGAAGTAGCCGCCCTCGTCGAGGGTCGTCGGATCGTCAGCGCTCTTGAAGAGGAAGTACTCGAGCTCCGGCCCGATGTTGAACGTGTCAAAGCCCATGTCGCGCATGCGCTCGACGGCGCGCCGCAGCACGTGGCGGGGGTCACCTTCGTATGGCTCCCCGTCCGGCGTGACGACATCGCAGATCATCCGCCCCACCTTCGAGCGGTCGCCCTCCGAGTAGGGCATGAGCTGGAAGGTCGTCGGATCGGGGATCGCGACCATGTCCGACTCCTCGATGGCGTTGAAGCCGGTGATCGACGAGCCGTCGAAGCCCATCCCGTCGTCGAGCGCGCTCTCGATCTCCGCGGGCGTGACGGCGAAGCTCTTGAGATGTCCCTCGAGGTCGGTGAACCAGAGGAGCAGGAAGTCGACGCCCTCCTCCTTGATGCGCTCGAGCACGCGACCGCGCTCGGCCGGATCGCTTGTTGCCCTGTCTCTCGTCTCTGCCATCTGCGTCATCTCTCCTCCTCTAAGAATGCAAAAAGCCCCGGGCACAAGTACCCGAGGCCACGTCGCCTCAACTGACCGTGTCAGTCTAGCTGGCCCAGACGGACGTAGCCAAATCAGGACTTGCGTGCGATGAACACCACGAAGTCGTCGTCCGCCGTCGGCGTGCGATCCTCGAAGCCGCCACGAACGTCGATGTCGCGAAGCCGGCAGCTCCAGCATCGAGCACGAGCTCGTGCGTGAAGTACAGCGTCATCCTTCAGGCCGTGCAGCTCCTCGGCGAGCACCTCGTCCTCGCTGCCAGAGAACGGCGTGCATCTCGCGCGTCGACGCACTGCGCGAGCGGATCGACGTCGACGAGGCGCGAGCGCAGCTCGAGGTCGCGTGCCGTCAGGGATGGCCGCCGGTCACCTTCGTCGCGCCAAGGCTCGCGGCAGCTCTCTCGCTCCTCCTTCAGCCAGAGACTTCCACGTGGAACGACTGCGCGTACGGAGACCTCGTTGTCGAGGACGAGGGTGCCACCGGGCTCGAGGTGCACGTACAGGCGTCGCAGGCCCTCGACGTCGTGCTCACGGTGGCCGCCGAGCCCGAAGCCGCCGCAGACGAGGATCGTGCGGTAGCGGCGGGGCAGGTCGAGCTCGTGCATCGCCTGTGCGTAGAGGTTCGGCTGCGCCAGCCCTTCTCGCGCGCAGCGCTCACGGACGCGCTCGAGCATGTCGGGCGAGATGTCGGAGCCGTCGACGTCGAGCCCCGCCTGCGAGATACGGCACGAGCAGCCGTCCAGTGCCGCAGGCGGCATCGAGCGCCGGCTGGCCGGCCTCGACGAACTGCCGGAACCAGTCGATCTCCGGGCCGTCGAGGTTGAACTCCGCCCACCAGCGCGAGACGAGGCCGTAGTGCCAGGTCTGCGCAGCGGCAGAGGTCACGCCGAGGCGCCGGTGTAGTTCTTCAGCCCGTAGCGCCAGAACCAGCGCGTGATCCCGAAGAGCACGACGGCAAATCCGGCCGCCAGCGCCAGCGTCTGCCACTCCAGCCTGGACGTCACCGCCTCGGCCGGCACCGTCACCGCGAACGCGATCGGCACGAGGAACGTCACGCTGAACCGGAGCCACGTCGGATAGATGCCGATCGGCCAGCGCCCGGTCTGGAACACGCCCTCGAAGAGCTCCGGCAGGTGCCACAGGTTCACGACCCAGAAGGCGAGGGTCGCGAGCAGCATCCAGAAGCAGTAGAGAAGAACGACACCGAAGACGAGCGCGACAGCGAACGCGAGGATGTCGAGCGCTCCGAGGTCACCGCCGAGGCGAACCATCGCGACGGCGATCACGCCGGCTCCAGTGAGCACGTCCACCGCCTGCCAGACCTCGACCTGGCGGACGCTGACGAGCATCTGCGCGTCCACCGGCTTCGTCAGCGCGTGGTCGAGCTTTCCGTCCTGGACTTCGCCGGTGAAGCGCATCATGTTCGGCTGGATGAGGGCGTGAATGATGCCGGCCATCATGAGCTGCACGCCGAGCACGACGAGCAGCTCGTCTTGTGACCACCCGTTGAGCTCGGTCGTGTGCGAGTAGACGAGGGCGAACACGACGAGCCCGGTGGCCAGCGCCAGCATCGACTGGAGCACTTGGAGCGCAAAGTTCACGCGGTACTGGAGGTCGTTCATGATCCCCACGCGCAGGTGGAGCAGGGCAACGCGCAACGTCGTCATCAGTTGCCCACAGCCGTGTAGTGCCTGACGGCCCGCCGCCAGACGAGGGAGAAGATGCCGATGCCGACCAGGATCCAGAAGACCTGCATGCCGAGCCCACGGAGCAGCTCGGCGTTTGAGAGGTCGCCGACGAGCGTCTCGATCGGGAAGTAGAACGTCCACTGGAACGGTAGGAAATCGGCCAGCGTCTGCACCCAGTCGGGCATGAGGGTCATGGGGACGAGTCGGCCCGAGAGCAGCAGCTCGAGCATGATGTAGAGGGAGAACGCCGCCCCGACCCGCGTCGTCCAGAAGCACATGAGCCCCAGCGCTGACTGGTTGAACGACCGGATGAGGTAGGCGCCCCAGATGGCGATCGCGAAGACCGCGATCTCCGCAGGTCGGAAGTCGAAGGTCGGGTCGAAGACCAAGGTCAGCCCGACGCCGATCGGCAGGTACATGAGCATCCACGGCAGCTTTCCGCCCGCGAAGCCGGCGATGTCGTAGTGGATGGGATGCAGCGGCCTCAGCAGCATCCCGGAGAGCTCACCCTCGCGGATCCGCTGCTCCCACCCGTACGGCGTGAAGACGAGGCCCATGTTGCGCACGAACGTCCAGACGATGTAGTACGCGGCAAGCTCGCCCGTCGTCAGCCCGCCGACCGTACCGCCCGAGTCCTCGGCGATCGTCGTCCAGACGACGAGGTAGATCACAGGCTCCGCGACCATGCCGAGCAGGTACATGTAGGCCGCAGCGCGGTACTGGAACTGCTGCGACACCTGAGTGCGCATCTGCGTCAGGTAGAAGTCGACGAACGAGCGCACCCGCCCCGCCTGGGGCAGCGCGGTCGGTGCCGTGCTCACTCCGTTGCCTCCCGGGAGAAGACGAGCTCGATCACGTCCTCGATCGGCGGGTCCTCGACGTTGAGGTCGAGCACCTGCTGCTCGGCGAGCAGACGCGCAGTGACGCGCGCCGTTTCCGCCTTGGGGACGCGGAGCGTGACGAGGTCCCCGTCCCGGTGGATGACCTCGCCGTAGGCGGAGAGATCGCCTGCGCCGTTTTCAAGCGCCACGGCAACTGTCTTCCAGGCAGCGACCGTGTCTGAGAGGGCGGCCAGGTCACCGTCGAAGAGGATGCGGCCGTGGTGGATCACGATCACGCGCTCGCACAGCGCCTCGACGTCGGCCATGTAGTGGCTCGTGAGCATGATCGTCGCCTCGTGGCGCTTGCGGTAGGCCGCGACGAACTCGCGAAGCCGCTTCTGCATCGTGATGTCGAGGCCGATCGTCGGCTCGTCGAGGAAGACCACCGGCGGCCGGTGGAGGAGCGACCCGATGATCTCCACCTTCATGCGCTCGCCGAGCGACAGCTGCCGTACCGGCTTGCGCACGAGGTCGTCGACCTCGAGCAGCTCGATCAGCTCGTCCCGGGTCTCGAGGAACTGGTCGCGTGGGATGCGATAGATGGCACGGTTGAGCTCGAACGAGTCGAGCGCCGGCAGGTCCCACTGGAGCTGGTTGCGGTTGCCCATGATCAGGGCGATGCGACGCAGGAAGTCGCGCTCCCGCTTCGACGGCACGTGCCCGAGCACGCGGGCCTCGCCAGAGGTGACGTACAGCAGCCCGGACAGCATCTTCAGCGTCGTCGTCTTGCCCGCGCCGTTGGGGCCGAGGAAGCCGACGATCTCGCCCTGTGCGATGTCGAACGAGATACCGTCGACGGCCCTGACCTCGCGCATCCTGCGCCGGACGAGGCCCTTCGACGCAGCCTTGAGCCCCGCCTCGCGCTCGGGCACGTCGAACGTCTTGCGGAGCCCTGCGACGTGGACGACTGGCTCGCTCATCGCCCTCAGAGCTTCTCCCAGACCGACACGTGCTTCCCGCTCTCGCCGGTGAATGGCTCGCTCCCCCAGCCGCCCCAGCGCTCGCGCAGCGACATCCCGGCGATTCGCGCCATCAGGTCGAGCTCGCCCGGCGAATTCGATCGGAAGGGCACCGACTGTCGCTCCCACCGATCGCCGACGAGTGTGAAGTGGTGGGACACGAGCCGCTGCGTGGCCGACTCAGTACTCGTCGACGCCCACGTGTGTGTCGCTCAGGTCGAAGACCGCGAGCGCGCGGCCGCTCGGAACCCCGACTTCGACGACGAACGAGCCGCCTGGGTCGAGATGCGCAGCAGCGTTTTCGAAGCACGCGATCTGGGCGTCCTGCGTCGTCAGGTTCATGATCGTGTTGAAGACGACGTAGACGAGCGAGAAGCGTCCGTCGACCCGCGTTGTTGCGAAGTCGCCGATCGCCACCGGTATCTCGCTGCCGCCCGCCTTGGCGCGGAGTTGCTCGACCATCTCCGGCGAGAGATCGATCCCGTGCACGGGCACACCGCGCGCCGCGAGAGGCAGGGCGATGCGGCCGGTGCCGATCCCGAGCTCGAGCGCCGCGCCGTCACCCGCAAGGTCGGCCAGCATGTCTACGGTGGAGGCAATGACAGCGGGCTCGAACTCATGCCCAGCGGAGGCGTCATAGCGCGCGGCGACCTCCCCTCCGAAGTAGTTGGTCATCCGCTTCGCTTCAGCTTTCCGTGACGCTTTGCGTACACCTCGCCACGGTGGAAGACCCACAGGCCGAGCGGCACCGACACGGCGCCGATGATCGAGCAGCGGCCAGATCACGCCCCACATCGTGTTCAGGCCGTCGCCGTCGAGAATCGCGGCGCGGATGCCCTCGAGCGCGTACGTGGCGGGCGAGATCTTCGACAGCGCCTGCATCCACTCCGGAAGCACCGAGACGGGGTAGTAGACGCCGGAGACGACGAGCAGCATGCCCTGGGCGATGAAGCCGAGCTGCATCCCCTTCTCCGGGGAGATGAGCGGCATCACCGAGGTCATCACCCCGATGCCGATGAACGAGACTGACGCGATCACGAGCAACGACGAATGCCGCTGCGAAGTTCGCGTCGGGGAACGACAGGTCGAAGAAGAACGCGACCACGATGAACAGCAGCACCGCACGAACGAGGCCGTAGAGGACCGCCCAGAATCCCTGTCCGGCCAGGTGCATCGATCGTGACAGCGGTGCCATGAACGTGTACTCGATCGTGCCCTCCCAGCGCTCCCAGGCGACCGTCTCCGTCAGGAACTCGAAGATGATCCCCAGGTAGGCCCAGACCACAGCGCCGATCAGCAGCGACGCCGTCGCCAGCTCGACGTCGAGCTGGCCGCCGGTGGCCTCGATGCCCTCGGCGATGAAGACGATCGTGAGCGTGTTCGCGACGGTCCAGACGAAGAACGCGAGGTCCCAGAGGAAGTACCGCTTCGAGAGGTAGAGGTTGCGCTCGACGACGCCCGCCGCGCCCGATCAGCTCGGCGCGCATCGTCCCGATGAGGGCTCTCATGCGAACACCTCGCGCTCGACGTCGTCCTCGTCCACCTCGTCCTCGAACTCGCGGCCGGTGGCGGCGAAGAACGCCTCCTCCAGCGTCTCCACGCCGTAGCAGCTCCTTGAGCTCGTCGGCCGGCGCGAGCACCAGCAGCTGGCCGCGGTCGAGGATGCCGACGCGGTCGGCGAGGGCCTCGGCCTCGGCGAGGTCGTGCGTGCAGAGCAGGATCGTCGCCTCGTGCGTGTCGCGGATCTCGCGGATGAACTGCTGCACCTCCTGCTTCGAGCGCGGGTCGAGGCCTGTCGTCGGCTCGTCGAGCAGCAGCAGGACGGGCGACGTGAGCAGCGCCCGCGCCAGAGCGACCTTCTGCTGCATGCCGCGCGAGAGGTTCTCCATCGACTCGCCGCGCCGGTCCGCCGGGAAGCCGACCCGCGTCGAGGATCTCGGGGATCTTCGAGCGCGTCTGGCCGGCTGTCATGCCGTAGAAGCGCGCCGCGTAGCTGAGGTTCTCGGCCGCCGACATCTTCTTGAAGAACGAGGCCTCGACCGAGACCCGGTTGATGAGCTTCCGAACCGGCCGCGGCTCGGTGAAGACGTCGTGTCCGAAGACCCGCGCGCGAGCCTCCGTCGTGCAGCAGCAGCGTCGCGAGCAGACGGACCAGCGTCGACTTGCCCGAGCCGTTCTGGCCCAGGATCGCGACCGTCTCGCCGCGCTCCATGGTGAACGAGACGTCCTTGAGCGCCGGGAAGCGCACGCGCTTGCGGCCCTTGCGGCGGCGAAACTCCTTGCGCAGGTTGTCGACTTCGACTGCGTACATGCGGTGCTCCTGGTCAGATGGAACGGCGGACACGGTTGCACTGCCCGGAGTGAACACGGGCGGCGCACGGGAACTCAGGCGTCAGCCGAGGAGCAACATCGCGACGGCCACATTAGCAGCCGTGCCCGGGCGACGGCAATCCCCGGTTACTCGGCAGGCCGATCCGCGAGCTGGTGGATCACGAAGAGCTGCTCACCTGCTTGCGACTCGTGGCGGGACTGCGCGGTCAGCTGCCCGAGATCGGGATACTCGACGACCTCGGGCGACGGGCGCGTACCCGCCATCAGGAAGCGGACGGGCTCCGATGTGCGGTTCGTGAGACCGTGCGCACCCTCCGGCCCCGGCGGGAAGTAGACGGTCTCGCCTTCGTCCAGCTGCCGCTCGCCGTCGGGCGTGCGGAGCGTCGGCTGTCCCCGCAGCACGATCAGCAGCTCCTCCGATCCGTGATGGAAGTGGTACGCGGCGTACCCATCGGGCGGCAACTCGTAGACGCTGGCGCCCAGCATCCCTCGGGGCGGAGCGAGTCGCTTCGAGCTGCCGCCACCGCCGGACCAGTCGTCTTCAGGCCCGGAGTCCCAATCGTCGCGCCCAGACGTTCACGCGGACATACTGCCAGCATGGAGATTCGCTTCGCCGACTGCCGCTATGACCTCGGCGACCCTCCCGCCGCCCGCGCGCGCTACCTCGCGGGTCACATACCCGGCGCCGCGTTCCTGGATCTCGACACGGAGCTTTCGGACATGTCCAGTGCCACCGGAGGTGGCCGGCCGGCATCCGTTGCCTTCGGCGGAGCAGTTCGCCGAAGCCGCCGGCCGCGCCGGCATCGGCCCGGGCACGCTCGTCGTCGCGTACGACGAGGGCATGACGGGCGGCGCGGCGCGCCTCTGGTGGTTGCTGCGCCATTTCGGCCACGATCAGGCGGGAGTGCTCGACGGCGGGCTCGGGATCTGGCTCGGACCGCTGGCCGGGGCGAGGGGGAGATCGAGCCCGCGGTGTTCGTGCCGCGACGAGCGAACGGACGACGTCATCACCACCGACGAGATCCTCGAGCGGCTCGGCGACCCGACGACTCGTGCTCGTCGATGCCCGGCCCGAAGACCGCTACCGCGGCGAGGCGCTCGGGCCTCGATCCAGTCGCAGGCCACATCCCAGGCGCTGTCAGCCTGCCGCTGTCGACGCGACCCCCAGCTGCCCGCCGAGCTGCTCGAGGCCGACGAGATCGCCTGCTACTGCGGCTCGGGAGTCGCCGCCTCCGCGCTCGTGCTCGCGCTGTATCGAGCCGGTCGCCACGACGCGCGTCTCTATCGCGGGCTCCTGGAGTGAGTGGTCGCGCAAAGGCCTGCCGGCGGAACCTTGACAACCTCTGTCGCCTATCCCGGGCAGGACGGCGCCCACAGTGCGGCCGCCTGCGAGCGGCTGTTTGCACAGGATCCGGAGCTCGTACCCTTGCCGAGCTTCTCGGCCGTGGCGGAGGCAGCAGTCGCCCGCCGGGTGGACTTCGGCGTGCTCCCAATCGAGAGCTCGCTCGTCGGGCCTGTGAACGAAACGCACGATCTGCTCTACGAGCTGCCGCTGTCGATCGTTGACGAGACGGCCCTCCGCATCCGCCACTGCCTCGTCGGCCTTCGAGCGGTTCCCCTCGAGGAGATTCACGAGGTGCACTCGCATCCGGTCGCGCTCGATCAGTGCCGAGCCTTGCTCGCGGCCATGCCCTGGACCACCGCTGTTGCCGCCTCCACGACGGCCGCCGCAGCTCAGCACGTCGCAGACAGCGGCGATCCGAGTGTGGCGGCAATCTCGAGCGAGCGCGCTGCTCGACTGCACGGACTTACGGTCCTCGACGGGAATGTGGGAGACCATCCAGACGCGTACACGCGGTTCGTGGCTGTCTCCACCTACACGCGCCTCGATCCACCGAGCGGCGAGTGGCGAACAGCCTTCAGCTTTGTCACCGATCATTCACCGGGAGCGCTCCACCGAGCGATCGAGCCCTTCGGGCGGCATGGCATCGATCTCGTTCAGCTCGTCTCGCGGCCGATCCCGTCGACTCCCTGGCGCTACCGATTCGATGCGGTGCTTGCGGGCCATCCTCTCGATCCTCCGGTACACGACGCGATTGCCGAAGTCCGAGCCCAGGCTCGGATGCTGCGCCTATTCGGCTCGTATCCCGCAGGGGCGGAGCCAGAGGACGAATAGGGGTCGCGAGCCCGCTTGACGCGGCTTCTCCCGGCGCCTACCCTGCCCGCATGACCTTCCCGACCTCTTGGGCTTGGCCGTGGCGCCGCGAGCGAGGCGGGAGCGTGCGCTAGCAACACGCCCGAAACCACTGCTTCGCTCGTCAGACCTTCCAGCCGGAGGGTCTTTTTCGTTTGGAGATACCGATGAACCCGACCACCGTCATCCCCACAGATCTCGTCACTCCGCTCGGGGCGTATCTCCGGCTGCGCGAGCAGGGCGGAGCAGCGTTCCTGCTGGAGTCGGTCGAGCACGGCCGGCTGGGCCGCCACTCGTTCGTGGGCTGCGGCAGGGAGCTCGTCTCGTTCGAGGAGGCGGAGTCTCGGCAGGGGCCGATCGTCGGCTACCTCGCTTACGATCACGCGGCCACGCTGGAGCCGACCGTACCGCTGCCGACAGCGGGCCCAGCCGCGCCGGGGAGCCGGTTCGTCGTCGCCGACACGCTCGTCCGCTTCGACCACGCTCACGGCTTTGCCGAGGTGCTCTGGGGAGACCCCGACGCCACCACCGCCCTGCTGGAAGGACCGCGTCCCGAGTTGCCCGGCCTCGACGGCGGCAAGGGCCACATGCGACGCTTCCCCTCGCGCCTCGACTACGAGCGAGGAGTGCGCCGCGCGATCGATCACATTCGCGCCGGAGATGCGTTCCAGATCGTCCTCTCGCAGCGCGCGGAGCGGCCGACCGCTGCCGGAGCGATTGCCGTCTACCGGACGCTGCGCAGGATCAACCCGTCGCCGTACAACTTCCTGCTGGATCTCGGCGACATCTCGCTCGTCGGCTCCTCGCCCGAGACGCTCGTGAAGCTCGACGGCCGACGCGCAAGCGTCAACCCGATCGCGGGTACTGTGCGCAGAGGGCCGGGCGACGTCGAGAAGCTGCTGGCGTCGGAGAAGGACCGCGCCGAGCACGTGATGCTCGTCGACCTCGGCCGCAACGACCTCTCTCGCGTGTGCGAGGCGGGGTCGGTGAAGGTGGAGCGCTTTCTCGAGGCGGAGCGCTTCTCCCACGTCACGCACCTCGTCTCGGAGGTCGCGGGCACGCTGCAGGACGGCGTGGCGCCGTTCGACCTGCTCCGCGCCTGCTTCCCGGCGGGAACGGTCTCCGGCGCCCCCAAGGTGCGCGCGATGCAGATCATCTCCGAGCTCGAGGGCTATCGACGCGGTCCATATGCAGGCGCGGTCGGCTACCGCCTACCCGACGGCTCGCTCGACACGTGCATCGCCATCCGCACGATCGTCCTCCAGGACGGCGTGGCGTACCTGCAGGCCGGTGCGGGCATCGTGGCCGACTCCAGCCCCCAGGCAGAGCACGAGGAGTGCCTGCGCAAGCTCGCCGCGCTGGAGACGGCTCTCAACCTCGCGGAGGCCGCCAGATGAGAGTGCTCCTGGTCGACAACTACGACTCGTTCACCTACAACCTCGCACACCTGCTGGAGGAGCTCGGCGGAGAGGTCGTCGTCCGGCGCAATGACGAAATCGGCGCGGATAGCGCCGCAGAGCTTGCGCCCAGTCACCTCGTCGTCTCACCGGGGCCGGGGAGACCCGAAGCGTCGGGCGCGACGCTGGACATCGTCCGGCGCCTCGCCCCCACGACGCCGACGCTCGGGGTGTGTCTCGGCCACCAGGCGATCGTCGAGGCCTTCGGCGGCGAGATCTCTCAGGCCAAGCGGCTGCTGCACGGGAAGGCGTCCGAGATCGAGCACGACGGACGCGGGATCTTCGCCGGCCTGCCGCAGGGCTTCAGCGCCGGCCGCTACCACTCGCTCGCGGCGTCCCGCATCCCCGACGAGCTCGAGGTGTCGGCGCATGCTGAGGACGGCGAGGTGATGGGCGTGCGCCATCGCACGCTGCCCGTCGACGGCGTGCAGTTCCACCCCGAATCCGTGCTGACGCTGCCGCTCGGGCGCGACCTGCTGCGGAACTTCCTCGAAGGCTCGCGATGATTCAGCAGGCGATCGCCCAGCTGCTCGACAGCCGAGACCTCGACTCGGCCACGGCGAAGGCTGCGATGGACGAGATCATGTCCGGCGAGGCAACGCAGGCCCAGACGGCCGGCTTTCTCGTCGCCTTGAGCGCGAAGGGCGAGACGGCGGATGAGATTGCCGGTTGCGCGGAGGCGATGCGCGCGCACGTCATACCTGTCACGCCGGCACGCGTCGACCTCGTGGACACGGCTGGAACGGGTGGCGACGGCGCACGGACGCTCAACATCTCAACGGCGGCGGCACTCGTGGCGGCCGCCACGGGCGCGGCTGTCGCAAAGCACGGCAACCGCGCGGTCTCGTCGGCCTCCGGCTCCGCTGACGTCCTGGAGGCACTCGGCTTCGACCTCGAGCTGGAGCCGGACCGCATCGCCCGGTCGATCGACGAGCTCGGCTTCGGCTTCATCTTCGCGCCCGCTCACCATCCCGGCTTCCGCCATGCGGCTCCGGTGCGCCGTGAGCTCGGCGTGCGAACGGTGTTCAACATGCTCGGGCCGCTCACGAATCCCGCCGCAGCACGCGCACAGATCGTCGGCGTCTACTCCGCTGAGCTGGCGCCGGTGATCGCGGAGGTGCTCTGCCGGCTGGGAACATCGCGTGCCTTCGTCGTGCACGGCGCCGGGGGCATCGACGAGCTGTCCCCGGCCGGGCCCAACCTCGTCTGCGAGGTGGAGGACGGTGCCGTTCGCGCGCGGACGATCGATCCGCTCGACCTGGGCGTAGCGCGCTGCGCACCAGGTGACCTGCGCGGCGGGTCGCCGGAGGAGAACGCGACAGCAATCAGAGATGTGCTGGGCGGCGAAGCGGGCCCGCACCGCGACGCCGTCCTGCTGAACGCCGCCGGGGCAATCGCGGCCGGCGGTCATGCCGCAGACCTCGCCGAGGGACTCGCGCTGGCGAGGGCTGCGATCGACTCTGGCGCAGCCGCGGAACGGCTCGACGAGCTGGTCGAGTTCTCGCGCGCGGAGGTCGCCCGCTGATGGGACGGCTGCGCGACGCACTGGCGGAGCACGGGCTCGCCGCGGTCGCCGAGATCAAGCGGCGATCGCCGTCCGCGGGCGACCTCCGGCTCGACGCAGACCCCGGGAAGCTGGCGTCGTCGTTCGAGCGTTCGGGCGCAGCCGCCGTGTCGGTGCTCGTCGACGAGCGCTTCGGCGGCAACATCTCGGACCTGCGAGCTGCGCGTGCGGCGGCCGACCTGCCTCTGCTGGCCAAGGGGTTCTTCTCGACAGAGGACGATCTGATTGCGCTCCGTGCGGCAGGCGCCGACGCCGTCCTGCTGCTGCTACGCGACCTGGACGACGAGACCGCAGCCCGCCTGCAGGCCCGCGCGCGCGATCTGGGGCTGGACGCGCTCGTGGAGGCGCACGATTCGGAGGAGCTTGCCCGCGCCGTCCGCGTGGGTGCAGACCCGATCGGCATCAACGCCCGTGACCTGGAGACGTTCAGCATCGACAGGCGTACGCAGCTCGAGCTGGTCGCCACTGCGCCGCGGGACCGAATGATCGTCGCCGAGAGCGGCGTCGAGACGCGAGTGCACGGCGTCGAGGCCGAGCTGGCCGGCGCCGACGCGATCCTCGTTGGCTCCGCGCTCATGCGTGCGTCCGATCCCGGTGCCGCGCTCAGGTCGCTCCTCGCGCGACCGGTGGTCAAGGTCTGCGGGCTCACGCGCCAGGAGGACGTCGACGCGGCGGTCGCGGCGGGCGCCGACCTGTGCGGGTTCATCCTCGTGCCGGAGAGCCCGCGGGCTGCCGAGGCGGTGCTCGACGTGGGCGGCGGCGCTCTCTCCGTCGCCGTGCTCGTAGGGGACCCGAAGCAGAACGGCGCCGACCTCGTCCAGCTCTACGAGCGCGAGGACGGCGCGGTCCGCGGCCGCGACGCCGTCCTCCTGCGCTCCGGTGTTCAGGTCGCGACGGTCGTCGACCTGCCGTGGGCGGACGAAGATCCGACGCACCTCGATCGCGCGCGGGCTGTCGAGGGACGGGTGATGCTGGCGGGGGGATTGAGCCCGGAGAACGTCGCCGAGGCGATCAGCGCCGTCCGGCCCTGGGCCGTGGACGCGAGCTCCAGCCTCGAGTCAGCACCGGGGATCAAGGACCACGAGCGCGTGCGCGCGTTCGTGGAGGCCGCGCGGACATGACGGAAGGCTGGTTCGGCGAGTACGGCGGGCGCTTCGTCCCGGAGACGCTCGTCCCGGCGCTCGACGAGCTCGATGCGGGTTGGCGGGAAGCCTCGGCCGACCCGTCCTTCGCAGCCGAGCTCGACTCGCTGGGGCGGGAGTACGCGGGTCGGCCGACACCGTTGACGCTCACCGAGCGCTTCCTGCCTGGCACGCGCCTCTATCTCAAGCGCGAGGACCTCCTGCACACAGGCGCGCACAAGCTCAACAACGCGCTCGGCCAGGCCGTGCTCGCGCGCCGGCTCGGCAAGCCGCGCATCGTGGCCGAGACCGGCGCGGGTCAGCACGGAGTGGCCGCCGCGACCGTGTGCGCGCGGTTCGGCCTCGAGTGCGTCGTCTACATGGGCGAGGAGGACATGAAGCGGCAGCGTCCCAACGTCGAGCGCATGGGCCTGCTGGGCGCCGAGGTTCGACCGGTCGACTTCGGGACGCGCACGCTCAAGGAAGCGACGAGCGAGGCCATCCGCGACTGGATCACGAACGTTCGCACGACGCACTACCTGATCGGCTCGTGCGTCGGCCCGCACCCGTATCCCACCATCGTCCGTGAGCTACAGGCCGTGATCGGGCGTGAGGCGCGCGAGCAGTTCCTCGCCGCCGAGGGGCGGCTGCCAGACGTGGTCGTAGCGTGTGTCGGCGGCGGCTCGAACGCCATCGGGATCTTCGCCGGTTTCGTCGACGACGCCGACGTACGGCTGGTGGGCGTCGAGGCGGCGGGAGCGGCAAGCCTCGTCGCCGGTCGCGCGGGCGTCCTGCACGGAGCTCGGTCGGCGCTGCTCGCCGATGCCGACGGCCAGATCGAGGACGCACATTCGATCTCCGCGGGGCTCGACTATCCCGGCGTCGGGCCTGAGCATGCGCTCCTCCGCGATTCCGGTCGTGCGCAGTACGTAACGGCGACGGACGAGGAGGCGCTTGCTGCTTTCCGCCGGCTGGCGGAGACGGAGGGGATCATTCCCGCACTCGAGCCGGCTCACGCGCTCGCGCGTGTCGCCGACCTCGAGGCGGAGGCCGTCCTCGTCGGCCTGTCCGGCCGCGGGGACAAGGACCTCGACCAGGTCCTCGCACGCGGGTGAAGACGCTCGTCGTCTACCTCATGGCCGGGCGGCAGACTCCGGCACTCGCCGCGGCTGCCGTGCAAGGAGGCGCCGACATCGTCGAGATCGGCTTTCCCTTCTCGGACCCACTCGCCGACGGCCCTGTCATCCGGCGGGCCGCGGAGCGGGCGCTGACGGAAGGGATGAAGACCGCGGCGTGCCTCGAATGCCTGGCCGCCGTCCGCGAGCGCATCGAGACGCCCGTCGTGCCGATGACCTACGCGTCGCTGCTCGAGGCGTACGGCTACGAGCGCTTCGCGGAGGACGCACGGGCTGCGGGTGCCACCGGCCTCATCGTCGCCGACCTACCCATCGAGTCGCACCCCGAGCTACGTCGCATCCAGCTGGTGGCGCCGACGTCCACCGACGAGCGGCTCCAGCTGGCTGCGGCGGCGACGGACGGCTGGCTGTACCTCGTCAGCGTGACCGGAACGACGGGCGCTCGTGAGTCGCTGTCCGTCGAGGCCGGCCAGCTGGTCGACCGCGCGCGCACGATCGCGCGTGTTCCGCTCTATCTCGGCTTCGGCATCTCCACTCCCGACCACGCAGTAGCCGCCGCGCGGATTACAGACGGGGTCGTCGTCGGCTCGCGTGCGGTCGAGATAGCGGAGGAGGGCCCGGAAGCCCTCCTCGAGTACGTGGCGTCCCTTCGTGAGGCGCTGGACGCCGTCTAGCGGAGAGCGAACTCCACCGTCACGGAGGCTTCGATGCGCTGGGTACCCGGCTCGATAGGCGTTCCGACGTCTGCTGCCGCCGCCTTCTCGGCGAGCGGGATCGGGCCGGCCGAGGATTCGACGATCGAGCGCACGGCGCCCAGCCGCACCTTGCTCGCACCGGCGAGCGTCTGCGCCTTGCCGCGCGCGTTGGCGACCGCCGCCGCCAGAGCCCGGCGGTAGAGCACTGTCTCGTCGGAGCGCGTGAACGACGGCCCGTAGACCTGGTTGGCGCCGGCGCCGACGGCTGCGTCGATCACCGCTCCCGAGCGCGAGACGCTCCTGATCGTGGCATTGACGGTGTTGGACGCGGAGTAGCCGACGATGTCCTCGCCGTTCTGGGAGTAGCGCGGCGACAGCGACACACTCGACGTCTGCACGTCCCGGGCAGCGACACCGGCGCGCTTGATCGCGTCGATCACCTTCCGCATCTCGGTGTTGTTGCCGTTGAGCGCGGCCGAGGCGGACTTGGCCTGCGTCGTCACGCCGAACGAGAACGCGGCGCGGTTCGGCACGGAAAGCGCTGCTCCCGAGCCGGTGACGGTGATCGAGCGTGGCGACACCGCCGTGGCCGCCGACGTCTCGCCGGCGGCGCCGGCCGCTCCACCTACGACGACGACCGTCAGCGCCACCGCTGCCCCGAGCGCCAGCGCTCCCATTCGGCTGAATCTCATGTTCTGCCTCCTCGCGATCACGTGTGTGCGTGTCCTACGTCACCGGGACGCGCGCGTGTCACGCAACCGCCGCCGCGGCTCGCGGCTCGAGATACGGCCGCCAGCCGGTGGGAATACGCGGCGTGTGGATCCTGATGAACAGCGCGGGAGTGGGCGGCCGCGGAGGCTTGGGCAGCACCATGGCCACTTCCTCCGGTAGCCGGTCACCCTTGCGGAGATTGCACGGCGCGCACGATGTGACGACGTTCTCCCAGACGGAGTCGCCGCCCCGGCTCCGCGGGACCACGTGGTCGAGCGTCAGGCGAACGCCGGTCGTTCCGCAGTAGACGCACTCCCAGCCGTCACGGGCGAAGAGCGCGCGCCGCGAGATGCGGCGCTGCGCCGCTCTTGGCACCCGCACGTACGTCCGCAGCCGGACGACGTGCGGCCAGGCGTACGTTGCTTCCGCCGACCGCAGCGGGCGGTCCAGGACCTCGATGAGCTCGGCCTTCTGCTTGTGCACGAGCACGTGCGCCCGTCTGACGGAGCAGACGTTCAGGGGCTCGTAGCTGGCATTGAGGACGAGTACCTGCTGCACCAGGCCGGAACTCTAGCCAGCGCATCCCCAGGTCAGGACGCCATCGCCCGTTCGACGGCCTCTTGCTCCTCCGGAGACAGCGCGATCACCGCTTTGCCCTGGTCGAGCTCCTTCACGTACACGCGGGCGTAGTCGCGCCCCTGGATCGCGCTCACGATGACGCCTGAACGGCTCGAGTCGAGGAACGCCACCGAGGCCGACTGCCGTCCACCGGCGCCCTCATAGGCGTCGTAGCGCACGACAGCGGTACGGGCGAGCGCCACGTCGGCGCGCCGGTCGACGCGCGAGATAGCCGCCGCCACCTCGTCCACCGCTCGGTGGAGATCGTCGACGCGCGTCTGCAGCGATACGGCGAAGTCGGCGAGGTCGCGCTTTGCCCCGCCCAGCAGCACGCTCTGCGCAGCGCGCAGCTTGCGGAGATCGCGAACCGCGACCAGAAGCAGCAGCAGCGTGACGATCGCGACGACGACGGCGCCGACGGCGATCCATCCGGCAACGTCAGCTGAGAAGCCCACTACGGTTGGCTAGCCGAGTGAGAAGATGACCGGGTACTCGGCTGAATTGTTGTCGGCGTTCGCCTCGCCTTCCACCGGCTGGACGTCCACCTTCACCGTCGTCCTCGTCGCAAACGCCACCTGGCCGAGGTCGGTGAACGTCACTGTCTTCGACTCTCCGGCATTGATGGCATCGATCGTCTTCGTGGCCACGATCGGCGACGGCTGCTGATCGATGGTCAACGTGACCTTGATCTGGACTTCCTGGTGGTCGCCGGTGTCCTCGACGGTCACGGCGAACGCGAGGTCGGTGCCGGCGGTGACGATGTTGTCCGAGTCGGTCGCGAGCACGACTTCGCTCGGCAAGGCTTTCGTCTCCACGATCCCCGTGCCGTGCAGGCCTCCGGTGGTGGTGCCGCCGTCGGTGGCCGCGCCGTTCACGCGCTCGAACACGGGCTCCCAGTAGCCGGGGCTCCCGAATTCGGGATTCTGGACGAAGTCGGACTCGGGAACGGGTACGCCAGAGACTCCGTCCGATCGCATCTGCGCCAGTGAGGCCGCGCGGAACTGGTCGGCCCAGATGACGTCGCTCGCCACGAGCCGGTTCGCCTGTGCCGCCATCTGCAGCGACGCGCCGGACGCATCGTCGGAGCCGGCAGTGGCGCGGAACACATCCGCGAGCCGTCGCATGCCCGTGATCCGGAAGCCGAGCGACTGCAGCGCCGCCGCCTGCTCCTCGCTCAGGGCGCCGGGCTCCTGGATGGCTTCGGCGTCGCCCAGCTGCTGCTGCTGGAGATCGGCCAGGCCGTCGAGCGTGGTTGCCAGCTCGTTGGGCTTGACTCCCGGCGTCGTCAAGGCCTCGTCGAGGTCGCGGCCGATCCGGTCGGAGCCGGTGGCCACCACTCTCATCTGTTCCATGTAGTTCTCGTACGTGCCCGCCTTGCCCTCACCCGTGCAGCTGAGGATGAGGAAGACGAGCAGGATGGCAAGCACCACCGCGCCACCGATGAGCGCGATCAGCCGGCCGCGAGGGCTTAGCCCGGCGCCGCCGTTGCCGCCCGTCTGACGTCTGGGAGCACGTGGTTGCTCCTGCGGCTCCTGCTGCTCCTCGTGCAACCAGTCGGGCGGCGATTGCTCGCTCGTGTCGACGTCCTCGAAGAAGTCGAACTCGATGTCGTCGTCAGGGGGCCGTGCGCTCATGAGACAACGGGCCACTGTAGCCCATGGACCGGCGATAACCATGCATAAAGGAGTTCCGGCGCGTATGGCCAAAGCGGACGGTGTCGATGGCGCGGACGGCCGCAGCGGTAGCCCCTGGATCGCTCGTGCTCGGGCGATACCGGCCGATCCGACCCCTCGGCTCGGGCAGCTCGGGCTCCGTGTGGCTCGCCGTGGAAGCGGAGAGCGGCAACGAGGTGGCGCTGAAGATCGTCCCGCGCGAGGGCAATGCTGGGGCCCGCGCCGAGCGCGAAGCGAGCGCGGCCGCCAAGCTCCGGCACGAGCGCTGCCTGCGGGCGCATGCGCTCGCGCGTGATCCCGGCCACGTCTACATCGTCTACGAGTACGTCCCCGGACGGACGCTGCGCGAGGCCATCCGCGAGAGTGACCTGGACGACCAGGCAGCGATCGAGACAGGCGCTCAGATCCTCGACGGCCTGGCGAACGCGCACGCACACGGCATCGTGCACCGCGACGTCAAGCCGGCCAACGTCCTGCTCGCGAACGGCGAGGACGTAAGCGTGAAGCTCTTCGACTTCGGCCTGGCGGTGATGCACGAAGACGAGGCGCTCACGGCCGCAGGCGACATTCCCGGCACCCTCGCGTACATCTCACCCGAGCGTCTGCGCGGCGAGCCCGCCCGGCCCGCCGCCGACGTCTGGGCCGTCGGCGTGCTGCTCTGGGAAGCGCTCGCCGGCCAGCACCCGTTCTGGGGCGGCTCGCTACTCGACACCGCCCGCCGGATCGAGGAAGGTGCACCATCGCTCGCTTCCATGCGGCCAGACCTCGACCCGGCCATCGTCGAATGCGTCGACCGGGCCCTCGCCGTCGACCCGAAGCGGCGACCGTCCGCCCGCATGCTCGCCGCCCGGCTGCGCAAGGTCGCGCCGGGCCTGCGGCGTGCCGGCCGGCGTCCGCCCAGGCCCTCGATGCCGCCGGCGGCCGCGGCTCGCAAGGTCGTTCCCGCCGGCGCCGCGGTGCTCTTCGCCGCGTGGAGCGCGTCCGCGCTGCCGTTCTTCCCTGCGGGCTGGCCGCTGGTGCTCGCTGCCCTGGCCGGGGTGCTCGCGCTACTCAACCACCGCCTCGGGCTGGCCTTCACGCTCGCCGTGCCGGTGCTCCCGCTCGGGAACTACTCGCTGGGGCTGGCTCTCGTCTACGGAGCCGCCGCGCTCGCCTGGCTGATCTTCTCCTGGCGGGACGCCGAAGCTGGCCTCTTCATGACGTCCGGACCGCTCCTTGCCTCCATCGGGCTCGTGGCTGCGCTCCCGGTGGCCGGTCTCGTCATCGTAAACCCGGTGCGGCGCGGCATCCAGGTGGCCATGGCCGTCCTCGTCACCGCCGCAGTTGCGGGCGCGAGCGTGCTCGACCGCCTCGGCATTGCAGCCTCGGACCGTCCAGGAGAGGCCGGAGCGACGGTCGTGCGGGCGCTGGAACGAGCTACGATCGTCCAGGCCGTCGTGCTGGGGCTCGTGGCAGTGGCGCTCCCGTTCGCCCGCGCTCGCGGGCCATGGGCGGCAGCAGGGCTTGCGGCCTTCTTCGTCGCCGCCCAACTGCTGGCAGCCCCTTCGCTCGCGCCGTTCCCGGTCGTCGGCACAGCGTGGCTCATCTGCCTGGCGCTCGTGGCAGAGCCATACGTCCGCGCCCGGCTCCGCCGCGAGCCGGAGCACCGCACGATGGAGACGATGGCGACGGTGCGGTCACTACGACCGGTCAGCGGCGGGTAGACCTCACCCGCGTCCGTATTCTTCCGCTACGGACGACGGCGAACACCAGTGATTCTCCGGACCATCGAGCAAAAGATCGAATCGCTCGTCGAGGGCGTGTTCGGCCGTGCCTTCAAGTCGAGCGTCCAGCCCGTCGAGCTGGCGCGCAAGCTCACGAAGGAGATGGACGACCACCGCACGATCTCGGTCTCGCGCGTCTACGTGCCGAACGAGTACACCGTCTACCTCTCGACGCCCGACCGCGACCAGTTCGAGGCGTACGAGGCGTCGCTGAAGCTCGAGCTGCAGGAGTACCTCGCGGAGCATGCACGTCGCGAGAGCTACGTCATGCTCTCGCCGCCCGTCGTGCTGATGACGACCGACGACGACCTCGCCGTCGGCGAGTTCGGCATCGCCACGCGCATGGTGCAGCAGCGCTCCGCCCGGCAGGACGCGGAGCCGGTTCCCGACTCGCAGCCGGCCCAGACGATGGTCTACCGGCCAACGGAGGGGCAGGACGACTCCGAGGCAGAGGGCGAGGTGGCCCGGGAGACCGTGGCGTTGCTCGAGGGCCAGACGAAGCACGAGATCACCAAGCCGGTGACCGTGCTGGGTCGCTCGGCGAGCTGCGACGTCCGGCTCGGCGATCCCAACGTCTCACGCCGCCACGCGGAGCTGCGGCAGCAGGGAACGTCGTATTGGATCGTCGATCTCGGGTCGACGAACGGCGTGGACGTGAACGGAGCGCGGGTCGAGCGGGCGAAGCTCGACCACGGCGACACGGTGACTCTGGGGGAGTCCGAGCTCGTCTTCATGCGCGAGCTGCCGTGAGCGTCGCCTCAATTGCGGTGGAGGAGGCGCTCCTCCTGCTGAAGATCGGCTTCCTGGTGCTTCTGTACCTCTTCCTCTGGAGGATCGTCCGGACGGCGAGCCGCGACCTGCGGACGCCGCAGGAGAGCTTCGTGCTCGCGCCGCAGCAGGTGCGGAAGGGCACGGCACCGCCGGAGCGACGGGTAGCGGGCCGGCTCGTGTTCGTCTCCGACGACTCGGGCCCGAGGGACCCGTACGAGATCGACTCTGCCGCCGTCACCGTCGGCCGCGGCCACGCCAACGACATCCCGCTCGACGACGAGTTCGCGTCGACGCAGCACGCCCGCGTCGAGTCCCGGCCGGACGGCGTCTGGCTCGAAGACGTCGGCTCCACGAACGGTACGGCCGTCAACGGCGTGCTCATCGAGCAGCCCCGCAAGCTCTCGCCGGGCGACGTGGTCCGGATCGGCGACACAGACCTCAGGTTCGAGCGATGAGCGTGCTGCACTCCGCAAGCCTGACCGACCCCGGCCGGCGCCGCCGTCACAACGAGGATGCGTTCGTCTGCGAGCCGCCGCTGTTCGCGATCGCGGACGGCATGGGCGGCGCCCAGGCCGGAGAGCTCGCCTCTCGCCTGGCTGCCGCGGCGGTCGGTCGTGGCGAGGCAAGTGACCTGACGGGCGGCGATCGCGTCGTGGCGCTGATCGAGGCCGCCAACCGCTCGGTCTACGAGCGCGCGGCGGGCGACCAGTCCGTCTCCGGCATGGGTACGACGATGACGGCCGCACTGGTCGAAGACGACCAGGTCTGGATCGGCCACGTCGGCGACTCGCGCGCCTATCTCCTGCGGGACGGTGGCCTCGAGCAGGTGACGGAGGATCACTCGCTGGTCGCGGAGCTCGTGCGCTCGGGCCGCCTGACCCCCGACGAAGCGGGCGACCACCCTCATCGCTCCGTGATCACTCGCGCGCTCGGGACGGATCCCGACGTCGCGGTCGATGTCATGCCGGTGCCCACGCAGCCCGGTGACGTGTTCGTGCTCTGCTCGGACGGCCTGACGACGATGGTCGACGACGAGACCATCCTCGAGCTGCTCGCGCAGCACCGTGACGATCTCGACACGGCTGCCCGCGCGCTCGTCGCGAGGGCGAATGACGCCGGGGGCGAGGACAACATCACCGTTGTGCTCTTCGAGGTTGCCGGCAGCGCCAGGGCGATCGAGGAGACCGGAGAGCTCCCGCTGCGCGACGACGAGGAGACGCTGCACGGCATCCCTAGCCCGTTCGCGCACGAGGAGCCCGCTCCAGCGCAGCGGCGCATGAGAGTCGGACCTGCCCTCATCGCGACCGGGCTCGCGGTGCTCGTGGTCGGCGCGCTCGCGGTGTTCGGACTTTCGCGCGCGCACTTCGTCGGCGTCGAGGAGAACGGCGCGGTCGCCGTCTACCAGGGTCTCCCGTGGGATCTCGGCTTCGGGGTCAAGCTCTACCGCGTGGTCTACGAGAGCCCGCTGATTGCGGCCAACCTCTCGCAGGCCGAGCGACGGGAGCTCTTCGACCATGAGCTCCAGACCCGCGACGGCGCGATCGGCGAGGTCGACTCCTACGCCAGAGATGTCGTGCCATGAGCTATCGCAACCGCGAGCTCCTCAGCCTGACCGTCGTTGCCGTCATCACGTGCCTCGGCTTCGCGAGCGTCTACATCGCCCGCCAGGACGTGATCGACGGCGCCTCGCTCACGTACGGGATCTTCTTCCTCTGCCTCTACCTCGCCGCACATCTCGTGCTGCGCTTCACCGTGCCCTACGCAGATCCGTACCTCCTGCCGCTCGTCGCGCTGCTGACAGCGATCGGCGTGATCGAGATCTATCGCATCGACCCCACCGACGCGCTGCGCCAGACGACGTGGATCGTGGTCGGCGTGATCGCCATGACCGCGGTGCTGCTCGCCTTCCGACGCGATTACCGAAGGGTCGAGAGCTACAAGTACGTCTGCGCAGTGGCGGCGGTGATCCTGCTCATGCTGCCCGCACTGCCCGTCATCGGGCGCACCGTGAACGGCGCCCGCCTGTGGATCAATATCGGGCCGCTCGGCTTCCAGCCCGGCGAGCTCGCGAAGGTGTTCCTCATCGTCTTCCTGGCCGCGTACCTCCGGGAGAAGCGTGAGGTGCTCGCGCAGGCACGGCTCAAGGATCTCGGGCCACTGCTCCTGTTCTTCGGCGCGGCCATGCTGATCATCGTCGAGACGAACGACCTCGGCAGCGCGTTCCTCTACTTTGGGATCTTCCTGGCCATGCTCTACGTGGCCACGGGGCGCGCGCTGTTCGTGGCCGCAGGCCTCGTGCTGTTCGCAGGCGGCGCCGCGCTCGCGTACACGTCGATCGGTCGCGTCGGCCAGCGCATCGACACCTGGCTCGACCCCTGGGCCGATCCGCACGGCGTCGGCTATCAGCCCGTGCAGGCGCTCTACTCGATCGGCAACGGCGGCTTCGGCGGCACCGGGCTGGGCCGGGGAACGTTCACGAGCCCGGAAGGCAATCCCTACATCCCCTACCTCGACACCGACTTCATCTTCGCGGCCCTCGCGCAGGAGCTCGGGCTCGTGGGAATCGCCGCCTTCCTGCTCGTCTTCATGGTGCTCTGCCTGCGGGGCTTCCGGGCGGCGATCCTCGCCGAGGACGGCTTCTCGAAGCTACTCGCCGTCGGCTTCACGTTCGGCCTGGCGCTGCAGGCGTTCATCATCGTCGGCGGAGTGCTGCGGGTGATCCCGCTGACCGGGATCACGCTCCCGTTCGTCAGCTACGGCGGCTCGAGCGTCGTCGCGAACTTCGTCATGCTGGCAGGCCTGCTGCTCGTCTCGAACCGCGCGGAGGCGCGCGCTCGATGAATGCCCAGATCCGGAGGGTTGCCTTCGTCGGGCTCGTGCTGATCGGAGCTCTCGTCGTGGGCACGACGTACTGGCAGGCGTGGGCCGCGGGGGATCTTTCGGCCAGGCAGGACAACGCCATCAAGAGCGTCGCCCAGTTCAAGATCAAGCGGGGCCTCATTCGCGCCTCCGACGGCACGTTGCTGGCCGCGAACCGGCAGAGAAAGGTGGACGGGCAGACGTTCTACTTCCGCCGCTATCCGCAAGGAGATCTCGCGTCGAACATCGTCGGCTACTCGACGCAGGCACGCTCGCGGGCGGGGCTCGAGCGCTCGCTGAACGACTACCTCACGGGCTCGAACGGCAGCCTGCGCACGGTGCTCGGCACCAAGCTCGACGCGCTGGCGGGCAAGACCATCGTCGGCAACTCGGTCACGCTGACGATCGATCCCGAGCTCCAGCGTGCCACGCAACGGGCGCTGGCGGGCAACTGCGGCGCCGCGGTCGCCCTGGACCCGTCCACGGGCGCCGTACTGGCCATGGCCACATCACCAGGTTACGACGCCAACCTGGTGGAGCGGAACTACCGGCAGATCCTCCGGCGACCGGCCGCGTGCTCGCCGGCAGCACGACTCCTCAACCGCGCCACCGCCGGCCTTTACGCGCCGGGCTCGACGTTCAAGCTCGTGACGGCCGCGGCCGCGCTCGACACCGGGAAGGTGACCCCTGACACGGGCTTCACCGACCCGGGCTACTGCACCGAGTACGGCAAGCCGGTCTACAACTACGACACCGACAGCCCGTTCGGCCGGGTGAGCTTCCACCAGGCGCTGCAGTACTCGATCAACTCCGTCTTCTGCGAGGTAGGTAAGCGGCTCGGAGGGATCGCCATCCTCGACTACGGGCGCCGGTTCGGCATGTACGCCGACCCCGGCCTCGAGCTGCCCGGCGACGAGCAGCGGCCGAGTGGCCTCTACCAGCGCGGAAAGCTCTTCTTCCCCAAGCAGGACTTCCAGGTCGACCCGGGCCGGCTCGCGTTCGGCCAGGAGCGACTGGGCATCACGCCCCTGCAGATGGCGATGGTCGCGTCGGCGATCGCCAACGACGGCGTGCTCATGCAGCCCTATCTCGTGCAGCTCATCCGCTCACCGGGTGGGAAGGTGGTCGTACGGCACGAGCCGAAAGAGGTCGGGCGCGTGATGAAGACGTCCACCTCCCAGGCCCTGACGGACATGATGGTCTCCGCGGTCTCGGCCGGGACCGGCACGGCCGCGCAGATCTCGGGCGTCGAGGTGGCGGGGAAGACGGGCACAGCCGAGACGGGCGTGGCCGGCCGCAACACGACGTGGTTCGTCGCGTTCGCGCCGGCCGAAGACGCACGGATCGCCGTGTCCGTCGCGCTCGAGAACCAGGCGGGCACCGGCGGCTCGACCGCGGCGCCGATAGCGCGAGAGATCATGACAACCGCTCTGAGCCGAAAGGGCTCTCCCTAACCTGTAGCCGTGGGCTCCTCCGACATCCAACCCGACCACGTCTTCGACGATCGCTACCTCGTCGTGCGGAAGCTCGGCACGGGGGGCATGGCGACCGTGTACCTCGCGGAGGACCAGGAGCTCGGTCGTCGCGTCGCGATCAAGACGCTCGACGAGCGGCATGCCCAGGACGAGCAGTTCGTCGAGCGCTTCCGCCGGGAGGCGAAGAGCGCCGCCGTGCTCTCGCATCCCAACATCGTGGCCGTCTACGACCGAGGCCAAAGCGACGGGACGTACTACATCGCGATGGAGTACCTGGAGGGCAAGACGCTCAAGGAGCTGCTCGTCTCCCGAGGCGCAACGCCGATCCGGATCGCCGTCGACTACGCGCGACAGATCCTCGCCGCCCTCGAGTTCGCGCATCGCAACGCCATCGTCCACCGCGACATCAAGCCGCACAACGTGATCGTCGCGCCCGATGGTCGCGTCAAGGTCATGGACTTCGGGATCGCCCGCTCCGGCTCCAGCCAGGTCACGGAGGCCGGCTCGATCATCGGCACCGCCCAGTACCTGTCCCCCGAGCAGGCGCGCGGCGCGCCCGCCGGTCCCCCGGCCGACATCTATTCGACCGGGATCGTGCTCTACGAGATGTTGACCGGCAGTGTCCCGTTCGCGGGCGAAACGCCGCTCGAGGTGGCAATGCAGCACCTCTCAGCGGTTCCCGAGGCGCCGTCGAAGAGCCGGCCGGACATCCCGCACGAGCTCGACGCGATCGTCCTGCGGGCGATGGCGAAGGACCCGGAGCAGCGATACAAGAGCGCGCGGGACATGGACGCGGACCTCGCACGGTTCGCGGCCGGACTCTCCGTCTCACCGGCCACCGAGGAGGCCGCCACGTCGGTTCTCGCCGGCGCTGGGGTCGCCGCCGCGGCAACGGGGGTCATCGGCAGCTCGGAGGCGCCGACGACCTATCGGCGATCAACCGACCGCTACTACGACTACGACCGCGCCGTTCGGCGCCGGCCCATCTGGCCGTGGCTCCTGGCAGCGCTACTGCTCGTCGCAGCAGCATTCGCGTCGTACTACGTGTACGACCGGATTGCCGACCAGATCTCCGGCGCTACGCCCGTCTCGGTGCCCTTCGTGGAGGGCAAGCTGCAGCAGTTGGCCGTGCAGGAGATCAAGCAGGCCGGGCTCGTCCCGCAGGTGCGTAAGCGGCCGAACGAGAACGTCGACGTGGGTCGCGTCTTCGACCAGGATCCGGCAGCGGGAACACGGGTGGACAAGGACTCCACCGTCGCTGTCTTCGTCTCGAGCGGTGTCGCCAAGACCACCGTGCCCGACGTCGTCGGCGAGTCACGTGACGACGCCGTGGCGATGCTGACGGCGGCCAACCTCGAGGTGAGCGTCTCCGAGGTCTACTCGGAGCAGGAGGTCGGCACCGTCACGGGGCAGAACCCCGGGGCGGGCACAAGACTCGCGGAGGGCGAGACCGTGTTCATCAATGTCTCGCGGGGCATCAAGCAGGTGGCGGTCCCGGGAGTCGTCGGTCAGTCTCTCGACGCCGCGATCGCGGCCATCGAGGACGCGGGGTTCACGGCCGGCTCTCCCGTCTTCCAGAACGCCGAGCGGCCCGAGAACACCGTGATCGCGCAGGATCCGCCGGGAGGATCGCTGCAACGACCGGGAACGACGATCGTGCTCACCGTGTCGAGCGGCCCGGCGCAGGTGCAGGTGCCGGACGTCGAGGGCTTCGATCTCGGTACCGCACGAGCGACGCTGCGCGGCGCCGGCTTCAGGGTAGATGTGGTGTTCGCGGATACCGACCGCTTCGAGGAGGACGGCATCGTGCTCGCCCAGACTCCCGCCGGCGGCATCGACGCGGATCCGAAGTCGACCGTCACGCTGACGGTTGGTCGCCTCGTGGTGCAGCCGCCGGACGAGACGTTCCCCACCGACACGACCACGACGGAGACGATTCCCACGAACGACCAACCGTTCCCCTAGCCATGAGACGTATTGCCATCCTCATGGGCGGCCGCTCGAGCGAGCACGACATCTCGCTCGCCTCCGCCCGGTCGGTGATCGCGGCCCTCGACCCGGCGCGCTACGAAGTGGTCACGGTCGAGATCGGCCATGACGGCCGCTGGGCACTCGGCCAGGGCGCGAACGCGGAACTGGGAACGGCGGCGGAGACATTGCCCGTTCCCGCTAGCGACGGCGTGGTGACGAAGGCGCTGGCCGGCGTCGAGGTCGTGCTCCCGATTCTCCACGGCCCGTTCGGAGAGGACGGGACGGTGCAAGGGATGCTCGAGCTGGCTGGCGTCCCCTACGTCGGCGCGGGGGTCGCGGCTTCCGCGGTCTGCATGGACAAGGATCTGATGAAAGCGGTGCTGCGCGCGAACGGCATCCCGGTCACGCAGAGCGTCACGCTGCGCGACGGCGACTCGCCGGAGCATCCATTCGACTACCCGGTGTTCGTCAAGCCGGCCAGCCTCGGCTCGTCCGTCGGCATCTCCAAGGTGCGTTCCGAAGCCGAGCTCGCCCCCGCCGTCGAGCTGGCACGACGCCACGACCTGAAGATCCTGGTCGAAGAGGCCGTGTTGGGCATCGAGGTCGAGTGCGGCGTGCTCGGCAACAGGACGCCGCTCGCCTCGCTGCCGGGGGAGATCGTGTCGCACGGCTTCTCGGGTCAGGACTGGTACGACTACTCGGCCAAGTACGACGAGGGTGGCATGGACCTGATCGTCCCGCCGCGGATCGGCGAAGCGCAGATCAAGGAGGTGCAGGACGTCTCGGTCGCCGCTTTCGTCGCCACCGAGTGCGAAGGCATGGCGCGCGTGGACTGCTTCGTCAGCGACGACGGCACCGTGCTCGTGAACGAGCTGAACACGATCCCCGGCTTCACGGCAACGAGCGTGTACGCGAAGCTCTTCGAGGCGTCAGGTGTGCCGTATGCCGAGCTCCTCGACCGGCTGATCGACCTAGCACTCGAGCGCCACCAGCGGCGCTCGCAGCTCTTGTACTAGTGGTGGTCGGCCGGCGGCATCCGCTCGGCCATCGTCCCCAGCACCTTCACGGCGACGTTCACGTCGTCCTTGAGCAGCCGCCGGAAGTCGCGGTCGACGACGACGAGCGCGCGAATCGGCGACGTGGCCGTGACGGTCGCGGTACGCGGGATGTTCGAAATGAGAGCGAGCTCGCCGAAGAACTGGCCGGCGCCCAGCTCGGAGATTTTCTTCCCGTCGCGGACGATGTCCACCGTGCCCTCCAGCAGTACGAAGAACTCGCGCCCTGGAGCGCCCTGTTGCGTCAGCGTCTTGCCGGCGCGAAAGTCGATCTCGTCGGCGATGGTCGCGATCTGCCGCAGTTCCTTCTTCGAGCAGCCGGAGAACAGCGGAACGCCTGACAGGAGCTCGACCTTCTTGTCCTTGTGCAGCTGCATGGTGCGAGTCTAATCGGACTCTTCGGGCGGCGTTCTGGCGGCGAGCGTCTGGTGCACCATGCCTGCGATCCGCCCGTCGCTCAGCAATCGCTTGAAATTCCCCTCGGAGATCACGAGCGCGCGCAGCGGGGATGTGGACGTGATGGTCGCGTTTCGAGGTTTCCCCAGCACGAGCGCTCCTTCGCCCAGGAAGTCGCCCGGCCCGAGCGTGTTGATCTGCTCGCCGTTTCGCTCCACCTTCACCTTGCCTTCGAGCAGGATGAACATCTCGCGTCCGGGGCCACCCTGACGCGTGAGGATCTTCCCTTCGCGGAAGCTGAGCTCGTCGGCGATCGCCGCGATCTCGCGTAGCTCGTCCGGCGCGCAGGCCGCGAACAGCGGGACCTTGCGCAGCAGATCGAGCGTCTCGTCTTCCTGCCGCATCAGCCGCAGGAGGTTTCGAGCGCCCCTTCCCACACGTCGAGCGCCTCATCGAGCTCCGCGTCCGAGATGACGAGTGGGACGAGCACCCGGATGCAGTTGCCCTGAAGCCCCGACTTGAGCAGCAGCAGCCCTCGCGACATCGCCTCCTCCGCAACCGCAGTGGCGAGCTCGGGAGCGGCCTGCTTCGTCACGGGATCCCGGACGAGCTCGATGGCGAGCATCGCACCGAGGCCGCGGACATCACCCACCTGCGGGAAGCGCTCCTGCCAGCCGAGCATGCGCTCCCGGATCGCGTCGCCGATGACCGCTGCGCGCGCGACCAGGCCCTCCTCGTCGATCACGTCGAGGACGGCCAGCGCAGCGGCCTGGGCTACCGGGTTGCCGACGTACGTGCCCCCGATTGCAGAGTCGCCGGGAGCGTCCATGATCTCCGCGCGGCCGAGCACGCCTGAGAGCGGCAGTCCACCCGCGATCGACTTCGCAACGACCATGAGGTCAGGCTCGACGCCGTAGTGCTCGATGGCGAACATCCTGCCCGTGCGGCCGAAGCCCGTCTGCACCTCGTCGACGATGAGCAGGATTCCATGCTCGTCGCAGAGGTTGCGGACGCCCGCCATGAATTCCGGCGGAGCAACGACGAAGCCGCCTTCCCCTTGCACCGGCTCGATGATGATCGCCGCCACATGCTCTGCAGCCACCTGGGTCACGAATGCGCGCTCCAGCGCTGCGAGCGCTGCGCCCGTGTCTGGGCCGCGATAGTCGTTCGCGAACGGGACGCGGTAGACCTCGGGGGCGAACGGGCCAAAGCCGGCCTTGTACGGATGCGTCTTCGAAGTGAGCGTCATGGCCAGCAGCGTGCGCCCGTGGAACCCGCCCTCGAAGGCGATCACCGCCGGCCGCTGCGTGCGTGCGCGAGCGATCTTCACGGCGTTCTCGACCGCCTCGGCCCCGGAGTTGAAGAACGCGGCCTTGGTCGGCGCCGAGATCGGCGCCAGGGCGCAGAGCCGCTCGGCGAGCTCCACGTACACCTCGTACGGGACGACAGTGAAGTCGGTGTGCACGAAGAGCTGCGCCTGCTCCTGGATCGCGGTCACAACCCGCGGGTGCGCGTGGCCCACGGCGAGGCACCCGACACCGCCGATGAAGTCGATGAAGGTATTGCCGTCGACGTCGGTGAGCGTCGCGCCACGGCCTTCCGCCGCGACCACCGGCACGTAGATGGAGAGTGGCTCGGCGACGACCCGCTCCTTGCGCGCCAGGATCTCGGCGGACCGCGGCCCGGGCAACGCCGTCACCAGCTCGATGGTCTTCGTGGTCGCCACGGCGCGAGCATATCCGAGCGGTCGGCGGCTCTCGCCGGTCCCTTTCGGCCACGTCCAGGTGACAGTCACAGTGACTGTCACTGTGACTGTCCCTCGTAGAATCGGGTCGTGGTTCTCTCGGACAGGACGATTCAACGGCTCCTCGACGAGGGGCGGATCGAGATCGACCCGTATGACCCTGGCCTGTTGCAGCCGTCGAGCGTCGACGTGCGCGTCGACCGCTACTTCCGCGTCTTCCACAACGCGCGCTACCCGTACATCGACGTGAAGCTGCCGCAGGAGGAGCTCACCGAGCTGGTCGAGATGACCGGCGACAGCCCGTTCATCCTCCATCCCGGCGAGTTCGTGCTCGGCTCGACGCTCGAGCGGATCAAGCTTCCCGACGACCTCGTCGCCCGGCTGGAGGGGAAGTCCAGCCTGGGTCGGTTGGGGCTGCTCATCCACTCGACGGCGGGCTTCATCGACCCCGGCTGGGACGGCCACGTCACGCTGGAGCTTTCGAACGTGGCCAACCTCCCGATCACGATCTACCACGGGATGAAGATCGGCCAGCTGTCATTCGTACAGCTCACCGAGCCGGCGTCGGCGCCCTACGGCTCGGCAGGCCTCGGCTCCAAGTACCAGGGCCAAAAGGGGCCGACGCCGAGTGCGTACTGGCGCAATTTCGAGGACGAGGAGAAATGAAGATCCTCGTCACCGGCGGCTACGGGTTCGTCGGCCCGAAGATCGTGCATGCGCTACGAGCCCGCGACCACGCCGTCCGTGCGCTCGTCCGCGACCGCGGCCGGGCGAAGACCCTCGAGTCCTGGGGCTGCGAGCTCGTCGAGGGCGACGTCACGGACCCCGCCGGTCTCCGCTCCGCAGCCGAGGGCGTCGAGTGCGTCGTTCACCTGGTGGCGATGATCAAAGGCCGCGCCGAAGAGTTCGAGCGGGTCATGGCGCAAGGCACACGCGACCTGATCGCAGCCGCACAAGCTGGTGGCGCGCGGCGCTTTGTGCTCATGAGCGCACTCGGTACGAGTGAGGAGAACCGTGAGCTCGTTCCCTACTACCGCGCGAAGTGGGACATGGAGCAGGCCCTGCTGGCCTCTTCACTAGAGCATGTGATCTTCCGTCCGAGCTTCGTCTTCGGCTCCGACGGCGGCGTGCTGCCGATGTTCATGCGCCAGGTGCGCTGGTCGCCCGTGACGCCGGTCGTCGGCCCCGGCACGGGTCGCCTGCAGCCGATCTGGGTCGATGACGTCGCGGCGTTCTTTGCCGAGAGCGTCAGCGCCGGGGCGGCTGCCGGACAGACGTTCGAGCTGGGCGGACCTGACGCGGTCACGTGGAACGAGCTCTTCGAGCGCATCGGGAAGGCTCTGGGGAAACGGCGGCCGACGATGCATCTGCCGGTCGGCCTCATGCGCGCCGGCGCGACGCTCACCGACTGGCTGCCGTTCGCGCCGATCACGCGCGATCAGCTGAAGATGCTCGTCGAGGGCGGCGACCAGGTCTGCGACCCGGCGCAAGCAATCGACATCCTCGGCGTCGAGCCGATCGGTCTCGACGAGCAACTCCGCCGGGCCGCCTAGTAGACGCTGAACGGCTCCCCTGGCGCTTGCTGAGAGCCCATGCGCCTGGGCGGAGCCGGGCTACGCCCGGCGGGAGCCCAAGCGGTGGCCAGCCACGCGAACTGTGAAGAAGGGGACCCGAGGGGGAAACATGGTTTCCCCCGTCAAAAAAATTGAGGGCCGGTCTCCCGGCCCCCAATCCGCGGTAAACCGCCTGTATTGGCAGAGGCGCTTCCGGCCGTCCGGAGACGGCGGCGCTCTTAAGCGAGCCCCCTACGCTGGCTAGGCGATTCCCCTCAGGTCACGGGGACACGCCTCTACCGGCGGCTACCTCCACTGCCCGTACAGTCATCACCCAAACGGACCACCTCCTTTCCGCGGTACCTTCAGGATACGCGTAGCCCACGGACGGAGGCAAGGCCCTCAAAGCACCCGTTCGAGGATCTGCGCGGCCGAGCCGAGCGTCCGCAGCTCGTCGGCCGAGATATCGTCGAGCAGCTGCGACAGCTCCGCGACCCGCCGCTCGCGGCCCTGCACGAGCACGCGGCGACCCTTCGGCGTCGCGCGCAGCCGAACGGATCGGGCGTCGTCCTCGTCCACCTCGCGGACGACGAAGCCGTCGCGCCCGAGCCCGCTCACGAGCCGGCTCATGGTAGGGGCCGATACCTGCTCGGCTCTTGCGAGCGCGCCGACGGTCGTCGGTCCGCCGAAGACGAGCACGGACAGCGCCGAGAGTCGCGCGGCGGAGAGGCCAGTCGCCTCGTCGACCTTCCGTATCCGCCGCAGCAGGTGAATGGCGGCGGAGTGCAAGCGATCGGCGACCTCTGTCTGCTGGGTGCTTGACAACGAATCCTCACTCATGATAGTTAGTTAGCCTAACTAAGTATATGCAACAAGGAGGACGACATGGCAACACCGATCGAGAACATCGGCCAGATCGCGATCCGGGCTCGCGACTTGCCCGCTGCAGTCGCCTTCTATCGCGACGTGCTCGGGCTCGACTACTTGTTCGAAGCCGGCACGCTCGCATTCTTCATGTGCGGCGACGTGCGGTTGATGCTTGGCGTACCGGAGAACGACGCGGTCGACCACGAGAGCTCGACCGTCTACTTCCGCGTCGCCGACCTCCAGGCCGCCTACGAAGAGCTCTCGGAGCGCGGCGCAAACTTCGTCGTAGGCGGCGAGCCGCACCTCATCGCAGCGCTGCCCGACCACGAGCTGTGGATGGCGTTCTTCCGTGACCCTGACGGCAACCTCATGGGCCTCATGAGCGAGGTCAGGAACTGAGAACTGCCGAGAGCTCCAGCCCACGGTCGAGCGGAACCGTGACGCTCACGAGCGTCGGATCGGCCTGCCGCGCGGCGGAGTACGGGTGGAGTTCCTCGTGGGAGAGGACGTTGTCCGCGATCACGAGCGCTCCGGGCTCGAGCTTCTCCCGCGCGAGCCCGAACAGCGCCTCGTAGTCCTCCTTCTCCGCATCGAGGAACACGACGTCGAAGACATCCTCCATCGCCGGCAGCGTCTCGAACGCGTCTCCGTCGACGAGCTCCGCCCACTCGCCGAGCCCCGCCTCCTCGATGTTCGCCCGCCAGGCCTCGCACTTCGCGGGATCGGACTCGAGCGACACGACGGTGCCGCCGAGGACGCGCGCGGCCGCCGCCTGCCAGATCGTCGAGTAACCGCGCGAGCCGCCGATCTCCAGGACGGAAACCGACGCCTGCGGCGCAACGATCGTGAACAGGAACCGCCCGGTCGCCGGCGTCACCTGGCGGGAGCGCAGCTCACGCGCGACACCCGCGGCGCGCTCGGCGGCGTCTTCCTCCTCGAGACGAGTGAGCACGGCGCGAACCCCATCGTCGAGCACTAGGGCACGACCACCGTGATCATCCCGTCCTCGACACGGACGGGATAGGTCTCGACGGGCTCGAAGGCCGGCAGCGAGAGCGGCACGCCGGTGCGGATGTCGAAGTTCGAGCCGTGGCGAGGGCAGATCACGACGCCCTCTTCCGGGTCCCAGTCCCCCTCGCACAGCGGGCCGTCGTCGTGCGAGCAGCGGTCCTCGAGCGCTAGCAGCTCCCCGTCGATGTTGTAGACCCCGACCTCGACGGTGCCGGCGCGAACGAGCCTCATCTCGCCCGGCGGCAGCTCCTCCACCGGGCAGACCGGGATTGCGGGCACCGCTATTTCAGCTCGAGCTCGTCGTCGCGCATCCACTCTTCGGGCAGCGGGGTCCCCTTGCCCTTGTGGAGCGCGAGCTTCAGCGTCGAGAGGCCGAGAATGGCGCACTTGAGCCGGACGGGCGTCAGCGGTATGCCGAGCTCCTCCAGCAGCTGTTCCTTCGGCATCGCGGCCACGTCGGCGGCCGTGCGTCCGGCCACCATCTCCGTGAGCATCGACGTCGCCGCCTGGCTGATCGCGCAGCCGCGACCCGAGAACTTCACCTCGTCGATCGTCTCCCCGTCCTCGCCGAACGCGACGTAGATCGAGACCTCGTCGCCGCACAACGGGTTCATGCCCTCGGCCTCCGCGTCGGGGTCCTCCATGATTCCGTGGCCGCGCGGGTTCTTGTAGTGGTCGAGAATGACCTCGCGATAGAGCTGGTCCATCAACCGAACACCTTCCGGACGCGATGGAGCCCCAGGACGAGGCGGTCGATCTCCTCGGGGATCGTGTACAGGTAGAAGCTGGCGCGCGTCGTGGCGGCCACGCCGAGCCTCGCCATCAGCGGCTGGCAGCAGTGGTGGCCGGCACGAACGGCCACGCCTTCCCAGTCCAGCACCTGCGCCACGTCGTGCGGGTGGACGTCGTCGAACGCGAAGGAGACGATGCCCGCGCGGCGCTCGGGTGGCGGGCCGAAGAGCCTGATGCCGGGGATCTCGGCAAGCGCGCCGAGCGCGTAGGCGGTGAGGTCGTGCTCGTGCTGCTCGATCGCCTCGAAGCCCACCGCAGTGAGGTAGTCGATCGCGGCACCGAGGCCAACGGCCTCGGCCATCGGGGCGGTGCCCGCCTCGAACTTGTGAGGAAGGTCACCCCACGTCGTCCCGTCGGCGTGCACCTTGCGAATCATGTGGCCGCCGAGCATGAACGGCTCCATCCGCTCCAGCAGCTCGGCCCGCCCCCAGAGGGCGCCGATGCCACTCGGCGCGCACATCTTGTGGCCCGAGATGGCGAGGAAGTCACAGCCGACGGCCCGCACGTCGACGGCGCGGTGCGGGGCGGCCTGGGCCGCGTCGACGACGACGATCGCGCCGCGCGCGTGTGCCCATTCGTTGATTCCCTCGACGCCGTTGACAGTGCCGAGCGCGTTCGACACGAGGTTGAGGGCAACGACCTTGAGGCTTCCTTCCCCCACGAGCTCATCGAGCCCGTCGAGCACGAGGTCACCCTCGTCGGTGAGCGGAATCATCCGGAACTCGGCGCCCGTGCGCTTCGCGACGTACTGCCAGGGGACGAAGTTCGAGTGGTGCTCGAGCTCGGTGACGAGCACGACGTCTCCCGGGCCGAGGTTGGAGAAGCCCCAGGCGTAGGCAACGAGGTTGATCCCCTCGGTTGCGTTGCGGACGAAGATCACCTCGCGTGCGGCAGGTGCATTGAGGAGGACGCGGACCTTCTCGCGCGCCGCTTCCAGCCCTTCCGTCGCCCGTTCCGCAAGCTCGTAGACGCCGCGGTGGACGTTTGCATAGGACGTCTCGTAGAACGCCTCCATGGCGTCGAGCATCTGCCGCGGCTTCTGAGAGCTCGCGGCGGAGTCGAGATACGCGAGCGGCTTTCCGTGGAACTCCTGTTCGAAGATCGGGAAGTCCTTGCGCAACGTGTGCGCATCGAGCTTGGCACCGGTGGTTACGGCCACGTACCTATCGTAGCCCTCGCTCTGTGCGAGCCAGCGCGATGCCCCGCCAGATGCCTCCTCGGCGGCGGGCGTAGGGCTCGAAGCCGGCACGGCGCACGACGTCGGTCATCTGTTCGGGCGGATGGGCGAACGTCCGGAACTCCAGGCCCCGCAGGCGCAGCCAGAGGTTGACGAGGCCGAGCAACGCGCGCGACACGACGTTACGCGGTGGATAGGTGAACACGAGCGTCTGCCGCGCCTTCTCAGCCGCGGCCCCGAGCAGCAGCTCGTAGTCCGGATAACAGCAGACGACCCGGTGCAGGACGACCACGTCCGCAGGGTCGGTGCCGTCGGCGACGAAGTCGCCCACGTGCCGTTCCATGCGCTCGGCGACGCCGGCTTCCCGAGCCAGCTCAGCGGCGACCTCTTCGTAGCCTGGCGAAAGCTCGACGACCGTGGACCGCGCGGCGCCCGCCTTCAGCAGCTCGACCTCGACTGCGCCGACGCCGCCTCCCGGCTCGAGCACGCTCCGGCCTTCGATCCCCCGTTCGCGTACGACGTCAACCACCCAGCGTGAGGCGGCGCCCAGGCCCTTGCTCCGGTAGCGCCGGGCTTCGCGCCGAGCCTGCTCGGGCGAGAAGAACTCGTCGTAGCCGCCCGGCGATTGGCAGCACTTCATGGCGCAACACTACGCCCGCTGCGTACTCTGCAGGCGTGCCGCGCCTGGCCCTGACGCTGGCCTTCGCCGCCGCCGCGCTTGTCCTTGCCGGCTGCTCGGGCGGCGGGGAGCCCACCTCCGAGTCGGACACGGGCGCAGCGGTCTTCGCCGACGCGGGTTGCGGAGGCTGTCATGCATTGAGCGCCGCCGGGTCTAACGGCACGGCTGGACCCAGCCTCGACGCGCTGAAGCCCGACGCCGAGCGCGTGGAGCGCCAGGTTGTCAGCGGAGGCCGTGGCATGCCCGCTTTCGGAGGGCGGCTGACGAATGACGAGATCGACGCGGTCGCCGCCTACGTCGCCGGCGCGGCGGCAAAGAGCCCCGTGTCGGTCGCAGCCGCCTTCGAGCCGGACGACACGAAGCTCGCCGACTGCAAGGCAGACAGCGCCTGCTTCGAGCAGGCATTCGGCAATCTCGCCTTCTACGAGGGTCCCAAGCGGGCGCTCGCAGTCTTCGCCGAGAAGATCAAGACGGATCCGACCGTCGCCGTCTGTCACCGCATTGCGCACGCACTCGGTGCCGGTGCGCTCGCGCATTACGACGGCGATGTCGGGTCCGCGTTCGTCGACGGCTCCGCAGTGTGCTGGTCGGGCTACTACCACGGCATCCTCGAGCGCGCCTTCGCCGGAGTCTCGGAGGAAGACCTGCCTGCCGTGTCGCGGCGGCTGTGCGAAAGCGCCGCGGTGCGGCGGACCGACTTCATCGCGTACCAGTGCGTCCATGGGCTCGGCCACGGGCTGATGATCTACACGGACTACGACATGCCCCTGTCGCTCCAGACGTGCGACGCGCTCGTGACGAGCTGGGACCAGACCTCGTGCACGGGCGGCGTGTTCATGGAGAACCTCCAGACCTCCTATGGGACGCTCTCGAAGTGGCTGCGCGCAGACGACCCGCTCTACCCGTGCCCCACTGTGGCGGAGCGGCACAAGCTGTACTGCTACCTGATGGTGACGTCGCGGATACTCGACGTCGTCGGCGGCGACTGGGAGAAGACGGTCAAGTGGTGCAACAAGGCAGAGCCTGCCTGGGTGGCCACGTGCTTCCAGTCGCTCGGGCGGGATGCATCCGGCCGTTCGCTCCAGGACTCGGCCGAGATCGTTCGCATCTGCTCGCTGGCAGGGACGATGGAGGGCCAGTGCATCTACGGCGCGGCGCGCGACATCACGAGCATGGACGCCGGCGCGCGTCGCTCGTCGAAGTTCTGCTACGCGGTCAACGCGCGGCTGCAGGCCGGATGCTTCAACGGGATCGGCACGATCCTCGGCGGGTTCTCTCGTGGAGTGGGCGCCAGGCGGGCAGCCTGCCGCAGCGCGGCGCCGAAGCAGTACTGGGACGAGTGCTTCGCGGGCGCGGGCGCCTAGGAGGGTCGGACGGGACGGTGCTCGTCGCCGGGGCGCGCTGGAGGTTGTGATGCAAGGACGCAGGGAGCCCGCGTACTAACTAGTACGTGGGCGACCGAGGACGCCGCAGCGCGGCCTCCAGCGTGATTCCGGCGGCACAGTCACTGTTTTCGTCCGGCCCTCCTAGGGCAGAAGCTTCTCCACTCCCGAGACGACATCGAGCCCGCGGTCGACGCGCGCAGAGTCCTTGTCTTCCCCGCCGCGGACGACGTCCCGCCTGCCGTCTCTGGCGATGATCGTGTCGCCGCCATCTCCGCCTTCGAGCATGTCGCGTCCAGGCCCGCCGGTGATCGTGTCGCGCCCCTTGCCGCCCCGCAGCACGTCGTCGCCGGCGAGACCCACGAGGAAGTCGAGGAATGGGGAGCCCTTGAGCTTGTCGTTTCGAGCGGTGCCGACGAACCGACAGGGATTGGTAATCCTCGGCTGACTGGTGCCCCCGAGCCTGACGACGTATAAGCCCCAACGCAGGCACTCACGCCCGGACGCGAAGACGATGCGCTTCCCGTCCGGGGACCAGGCCGGTTGGCTGAAGGCGTGCGCATCGGCGCCGACCAGGCGCTCGAAGCCGCCCTCGCCGCCCATCAACCACAAGGCCGCCTCTCCATAGCTCTCGCCGGTCTCGCGAATGAACGCGATGCGCTGACCGTCTGGCGCCCACACGGGCAGCGTCTCGTCTTCGGGATCGTCAGTCAGTCGCTGCGTGCCGGTGCCGTCGGGTCTGATCGACCAGATGTCGAAGCTGTCGCCGCGGTCCGAAATGAATGCGATGCGGACGCCATCCGGGCTCCACGCCGGGCTGACCTGCCGGTCGAGCCCCGACGTGAGCTTCCTCACCCCAGTGCCGTCCGCTCGGGCGACGGACATCTTGAGCCCGGGGCCGACGAACGCGATCTCGCGGCCGTCGGGCGACCAGGACGGTGTCGTCACGGGCGCCTGCGTGAACGGAGAGAAGACGGCGATGTCTGCCAGGCGTCGCTCTTTCGCCGTTCGCATCTCCCTTACCCAGAGCCCTTCGCCCCGAAGGAAGGCGAGACTCTGCCCGGTCGGAGACCACGCCGGGTACTCGCCGCCCGTGACGTCGACCCCGTCCACCTCGATGCGGCTGAACTCGTTCGTCCATGCCACGCGGCCTTGACGCGACACCGCCGGATTCACACCCTTGCCCTGTGATTTCGCGCGCTTTCCGTCGGGCGTCGTGAGCACCACGAGCTCGGGCGCTCCGCCACAGCCCACGCTCTCGCGCTCGAAAGCGATCGTGTCGGCCGCCCAGCTCGGGTAGCGGTCCTGCCAGGCGAGGTTCGGGTTGCAGCCGGCGCGGACCGCTTCGCTGGGCGCGAGGACGAAGATCCCCACTAGACCGATTGCGCAGACGACTCCGCGCACCCCCATGCCCCGAAGGTAGCGAAGACCTGTTAGCGACGGGTGAGCCTCACGCGGTACCCGAGCCTAGGGAAGGAGCCTTTCGACGCCGGTGACTCGGTCAACGCCCCGATCGACGCGCGCGGAGTCGCGGCCCGGCCCGCCGCGCACGACGTCGCGGCGCCCGTCCCGTGCATTCAGCGTGTCCGCCCCCAAACCACCGTCGAGGACGTCAGACCCCGCCCCACCCGTAAGCGGATCGTTGCCCGCAAGCCCGCAGATCGTGTCCGGTCCACCGGTGCCCACGATCCGCTCGCCCTGCGCCGTACCGATCAGCGTGCAGCCAGCAAGAACGACCGGCGCAGCTTCGAGCTCCGAGGGCTCGAAGCCGTAGCGGGCGACAAGTGGCCGAAGATCCACATTCACGACCCGACTCGCGAGGGCGACGAGCTCTCCAGTCTCCGCCGGCGGGCGAGCTCGCATGCCCACGAGAACTCCGCGGATCGCCGGAAAGCCGGCGAGCTCGTGCACTTCGATCCAGAAGCACGCCGCGGTGCTGTAGTACCTGAAGTCGATCTCGAACTGGCTGAGATCGCTGTATGCGTGGCGCTCGCCGCCGGGGAGGTCGTAGCCGGTCTCGTCACATGTCTGCCCGATCGGCGCAGGCTCGCGACAGCAGCTCCAGGACTGAAGTCCGTCGTAGATCAGATCCGTGAACGTCGCAAATCCTTCGTTGGCCCAGAGGAGGCGAAAGCTCTCCCACGTCAACACGTGCGTGACCTCGTGCGGACCGAAGCAGATGGCGCGATCGACGATCTGCTGGCGGAAGGCGCGGCTCTGCGAAGAGACGAGTTTCCAGGACGCGTCAGGTGCGTGGTTCACGACGCCGGTTGGCGTCGCATAGGCGCCGGCGGGGTTGCCGTCGACCACCCATTGCATGGTGAACTTCTCGACATTTCTCGGCCGGCGACCTACGAGGATCCTGATCTGAGCACTGCAGAGCTGCGTTTGGAGACCGATCAGCTCGAGATCGGCCTGCGAGCCGAGCGCGGTGGGCGCGATGAAGACCCAGTCGCTGGTCTCGAACCGGAGGACGTCCTCCCCAGAGGCGGGGAGGGCCACCGCGAGGAGGGCGGCCGCGGTCGTGGTCACGAGGCGGACGAGCTTCATGTTCAGAGTGTCCCAGACGCGCTCGCCGGCACGTCTATCTGGCTAGCTTTGCGGGATGCGCGCTTCGAGCGCGTCCGCGAGTGCCTCGCGCACCGGCGCCAGCTCGATGCGGTCGAGCACGTCCTGGAAGAAGCCGCGCACGATCAGTCTCTCCGCGTCGCTGCGCGTGAGGCCTCGGGACATCGCGTAGAACAGCTGCTCGCGGTCGACCTGGCTGATCGTGGCGCCGTGCGTGCAGCGGACGTCGTTGGCAAGGATCTCCAGGCCTGGGATCGAGTCCGCGTGCGCGTCGGGCGAAAGGATGAGGTTGCGATTCTCCTGGTACGCGTTGGTCTTCTGAGCACCCTCCTCGACACGGATCATCCCGCGCCACACGACGCTCGCCTCTTCTCGCAGGACGCCCTTGAAGGCGAAGTCGGATGTCGTCGAAGGCGCGTGGTGCTGCTGGAAGGTGTCGTAGTCGAGATGCTGCGTGCCGTCCGCGAAGTACGCCCCGGTGACGCGGGACGTCGCCCCCTGGCCGGCAAGGTCGTTGTGGATGCGGACCTTGCCGCGCCGCGAGCCGAAGCCCCCGGCTACCCAGTCGAGCTCGGCATCCCTCCCGACCGTGGCACGGTGCGTCGCGAAGTTCCAGGTCTCCTGGGAGAGGTTCTGCAGCGACACGTACTCGAGCTTCGCGCCCTGTTCGACGAACAGCTCGACCGCGCTGTTCGTGTAGCCCGCGCCCTCGCCCGAGGGTGACGTGTACTCCTCGATGAGCGAAAAGCGACTGCCTTCCTCGGCCACGACGAGCAGCCGCCAGAACGTCGCTCCGGTGCCGTCGCCCACGACGCGGACGTAGAGCGGATCGTCGAGCTCCACACCCTTGGGGACGCGGACGAGCAGGCCGCTCTGCCAGGACGCGGCATTGTGCGCGGTGAACTTGTCGTCGGCGCCGACCAGCGTGCCCAGACGCTCGTGGTCTTCAGGGAGCACGGCGAACTCGACGCCGTCCGGGAGCTTGTCGATCTCGACCTTGCCTCCCCCGGCCGTAGCCAGGCCAGACACGTCGATCTCGAGCATGTCTCGTTGCACTCTTGTTGCAGGGACTGTCCCTCGGACACGGCCGTTTTGGGCGAAGGCGTCGGGGTCGAATCCGCGCAGGTCGGTGAAGCGCCACGCCTCCATCGACGTGTCCGGGAGCGGCAGCGACCGGTAGAGCTCGAGCGCGTCGGCGCGGTTCACGAGTCCCTCGGTGCGTAGCGGCGGTGGAGCATCAGCGCGTTGCCGTCCGGATCCTTGAAGAACGCCATGTGGCAGACGCCGGTGTCGACCGTCTCGCCGTCGAATTCGAGGCCCTTGGCCTCGAGCTCCGCGCGGGCGGCGGCGACGTCGGGGACGCGTAGCGCCATGCCGGCGGGGCTCGGCGCAAACGGCTGTCCGATGCTCGAGGGATCGAAGACGTCGAGCGTCACCTGGCCGCACGTGAACTCCATGTCGCTTTCCCCCTCGGT
>CAVWJN010000002.1:0-452352 GCA_963755255.1 uncultured Actinomycetes bacterium
GCATTGTCCGCAACATTTCGCTGGCGGGAGGATGGGCCCTGAACCTCGTCCCGCCTCCGAGGACGCCGACCCAGCCATCGGCGGACAGCTGCAGGCGTTCGTGAAAGCTGCCTCCGCCAGCAGCATCGAGGCGCCGTTCGACCTCGTCCAGCTGGGCAAGGTCTGGCACGTGGCGATGACGCTCGACGCCACCAAGGGCCTCACCCTGTACCTCGACGGAGTGATAGCCAACGCCGATCCCGCGCCGTCGTTTGCGCCGAATGCCGACGATCCTCTACAGATCGGCACCAATTTCCACGGTGCGATCCAGGAGGTGGCCCTCTACAACAGGGTGCTCAGTGAAGAAGAGATCGGCATCCATCACATGGCAAACGCGAGCCTGCCCCCGGGCCCGTAGGCGATCGACGTGCCCGACTTTTCCACCCGGCGAAGGCGTCACCTGGTCCCGCCCCGGCGACTTCATACTCGTCAGGGGTACCTCCTGGAGGAGCAGGATCGCGTCGTGCTATGGGCGCGTGCGTGCTCGCGGGCCCGAGGAGCGGCAGTGCGCGTGCTGGAACCATGCGGCAGTCGTCGTGAGCCCCGGCGGTGTGATCGTTGAGGCGGGCACCGCCGGTGTCGTACTCCAGCATCTCGACAAGTACCGTGGGGAGGACTACCACTATGTGGCCATCCGAGCGACGCCCACGCAACGCTGGCGGGCCGTCCGCTTGCCAGGTCCCGCGTGGGCTCACGGTATGGGACCCTCGCCCTCGGGGGCCTCGCCGTTTCGTTACTTACACGAGGACGCATCCGGCTTCCTGGTCCGAGAACGAGTTATGCGGGAGTCTTGTCGCCCGGGCCCTCGCGTGTGCCGGCGAACGCTTCGAGATGCGTCCAAGCGACATGCTGCCCGGTGATCTCGCCATGCACTACGGCGTGAATCCAGGCACCTGAGCACGCGACCCGGCGCCCGCCGGTCATCGTCTCCCGACGGCAAAGGGGCGAAGAAACCGCTGCTTGGCTTACGTCTTCGGGCGCTGCGAGTCTCTTCTCCCGGCAAAGTCTGCCTCGGACAGGTGAGCGACGATCCTGTACGAGGCAACATCGACTCGATAAACCGTCTTGGGTTCGGACGGAAGTCGGGCGGCGCGTGCATCACCACTCGATCAGCTTCACCGACGTCCTGGTGCTGCTGCTTGACCGTTTCACGCGCTATGCGCTCACGCTCCTCCCGACCCTCCGGCCCGAATAGGCCCGTTCCGTCCCCGACGAACTGGTGCATCGACACGATGCGGCCGTTTCGCCGGTCGTAGACCACGCAGTCTTTCGACCTTCGGCTGTGGCTCTTCGAACGTTGAGTCGAACTCGAGCACGGCAGATCACTCCCAATAGTTGACGAAGAGCCGACCCCGCGCCCAGCCGTACCCGGGCTTCGCGGAATCAGACTCCCCATGCAACTGGACCGTGACGCTAGTCACATTGTTCGGTAGACGGCTTGTTTGTACTTTTTCTGGTCGATGGGCCCGAAGTTTTCGACGCCGCTGTCGCTGACGACCTGAGTGATTCCGATGATCGAAGACAGCCAGATGTGGAAATCATCCGCCTCCTTAAACGAGTTCGCCGTGCCCGTCAAGGCGACTTCGGCAAACACTGTCTTGTTCTTGACCTGCACGGTAACCGGGCTGCTCGTGTACCACTGGTCCCAGGCGATCCACCAGCCGTAGGCTTTCTGACCAACCATTTCGCCAGTTCCCTCCTCTCGAAACCGTTCGATCGCGCAATGCGTCGGCCGATCATGCCACCCACGCCGATGACGGGACTTCGCCCTGGCTCCGCTAGAGGGTGGCGGCTAGTCCCAGATCCGCTGCGCGACGTCGCCGACCAGCCGCAGCTTCGCCTCCTGCTCGGCGGCGGTCATCGCGCCGATCACGCCCGACGCGAAGCCGCACTGGGGGCTGATCGCCAGCCGTTCGAGGGGCACATACTGCGTCGCCTCTTCGACGCGCGCCACGAGCTCGTCGGGGTCCTCGAGGGCTCCGTCCTTCGTCGTCACGAGCCCGAGCACGACCTCGTGACTCGGCAAGACGTCGGCGAGCGGCTCGAAGGTACCGGCGCGGTCAGAGTCGTACTCGAGCAGTAGCCGGTCGATGTTCTTCAGGCGCGGGAAGACCTGTTTCGAGATCGCCTCGTAACCTCCGGTCGCGGCCCACATGCCGCCGGGGGCATTTCCGCGGCACATGTGCATCGCGCGGGTGATTTTCGTGAGGCCGTCGAAGACCATGCTGTCGAACTCGGCGTCCGCGACGAAGCCGTGCGCCATGTCGTGGCCGTGCTCCTCGAACGCCTCCCGGTTCGCCGGGTCGATGTGCCACTGCGCGTAGTTGGGTGCGTCGATCTGGATGTAGTCGCAGCCGAGCTCGACCAGCCGGTCCACGACGTGCTCGCGCAGGATGCGGGCGACGTCCGCGATGAAGTCGTCCGAGGTCGGGTACGCGTCGGTCGAGTACTCCGGATGCCAGTAGATGCGGTGCCAGCTCGGCGCCGGGATCGTGTACTTCGCGCGCGCGTGGGCGTTCGCTCGAGGAACGCGAACTCGTCCGTGACGATGTCACGGTCGACCTCGAGCCCGCTGCGTCACGAAAGGCTCCTCGGGCGGCAGCGCCGAGGTATCGGCGGGCTCGCCCTCGCCCGTCTTCCAGAGATCGCGCCAGCCGGATGATGCTTCGAGGAACTCGAAGCCGCTCACCGGTGCGCGGAAGAGCGGGTCGTCGATGATCGGAATCAACGCGATCCACCCATGCCGCCGGTACTCGCCGTCCGTGATCGCATCGATCCCCGCGCCCTCCTGTAGCGCGATCGCCTCGAGGACGGCTCGGTCCTCGACCGCGCGCAGCTCGCCGCCGTCAAGCGTCCCGGCGAGAGCGGCCTCCCTCGCCTCCCGGAGATAGTCGGGCCGCAACAGGCTGCCCACGACGTCTGCTCGGGGAGTAGTCATCTTGGCGGCGACTATAAGGTCCCGCGCATGCGGGACGTCGAGGGCAGAGTCGCTTTCATCACCGGAGGCGGGAGCGGCGTCGGGCTCGGCATGGCGAAGGCGTTCGTCGCGGCAGGCATGCGCGTGGCGATCGCCGACGTACGGGCCGACCACCTCGAGGCCGCGACGGCGTCGCTCGACGGAGACGTGCACGCGGTCCTGCTCGACGTGACCGATCGCGAGGCGTTCGCCCGCGCCGCCGATGAGACGGAGCGGGTCCTCGGGAAGGTTCATCTCCTCTGCAACAACGCCGGCGTCAACCTCTTCAACGACATCGCCGACGCCACGTACCAGGACTGGGACTGGGTGCTCGGCGTCAACCTCGGAGGTGTCGTCAACGGCGTCGTCACCTTCGTGCCCAGGATCAAGGCGCACGGGGAGGGCGGGCACGTCGTCAACACGGCCTCCATGGCCGCCTTCGTCGCGGGCCCGGGAGCGGGCATCTACACGACGGCGAAGTTCGCGGTGCACGGGCTGTCGGACGCGCTGCGCTGGAGCCTGCTGCCGCACGGGGTCGGCGTCTCGATGGTCTGCCCGGGCCTCGTCAAGAGCAAGATCTACGAGAGCGACCTGATCCGGCCACGGGAGCTCTCGACCGACGTGACACCCGCCGACCAGGAGTTCATGCGCATCCTCCCCGGCCTGCACGAGGCCGGGATGGACCCGGAGGAGGTCGGCGACAAGGTGCTGCGCGCCATCAGGCGGAACGACTTCTACGTCTTCACCCACCCCGACCATCGAGACGAGCTGCGGGAGATCTTCGACGAGACGCTCGCTGCGTTCCCCGACGAGCCGGTGCCGTCCGACCGGCTGGCAGTCGAGGAGGGCCGGCGCGCCGCAAAGGCGGCGCGCTCTCGCCTCGTGGCCGGGCGACTGAGGAAGCGCGCACGTGAAGGAGGTCGAGGGCAGGACCGCGTTTGTCACCGGCGGCGCGAGCGGCATCGGCCTGGGCATGGCGACGGCGTTCGCCCAAGCGGGCATGAACGTCGTCATCGCCGACGTGCGTCGCGACAACATCGAGACGGCGCTCGCGCAGCTCGAGGGCAAGAGCGTGCATTCGATCGAGCTCGACGTCACCGACCGCGACGGCGTTCGCGCGCGCGGCCGACGAGGCAGAGCGAGTCTTCGGCAACGTGCACGTCCTCTGCAACAACGCGGGCATGGGCATCCTCGGCCCGGTCACTCTCGCCCGCTATGACGACTGGGACTGGGGACTGGCGTGTTGCTGGGCGGCGCGGTCAACGGGATCCAGACGTTCCTCCCGCGGCTGCTCGCGCACGGCGAGGGCGGGCACATCGTCAACACCTCGTCCATGGCCGGCGTCCTGCCGATCGGCGGCGCCGCGATCTATATCACGGCCAAGGCCGCGCTGATCGGGCTCTCGGAAGCCCTCCGGAGCGAGCTCGCCGGAGAGGGAGTCGGCGTCTCCGCGTTCTGTCCGGGGCCCGTGCAGACGAACATCCGCGAGGGCGGCAGGATGCGCCCCGACCGCTACGGCGACTCGGGCTACACGGCGCTGGAGCGCGAGCTCGAGGAGCGGCCGAACTCGCCGCTCTGGATGGATCCCCTCGAGTGCGGTCAGCGAGTCCTGGACGGCATCCGCCGAGACGACCTCTACATCTTCACGCACCGCGAGTTCCGCGAAGGCGCCGAGGAGCGCTTCCGCGCGATGCTCGCCTCGTTCCCGGACGAGCCCTTGAACGATGAGCGAGCAGACGACATCCGCTATCTGCTCTCCAACCCGATCTTCCGAGAAGCCCTCGAGCGGCGATCCGAGTGAGCTAGCTCATTGACAGTTTTGTTGACAGTTTCGTCACAACCGCGTTACGCTCGGCCATCGCACGTCTAGCCACTGAGCGGATGCGTGCAGCGACGCCGCGAGCCAGGTGGGAGCCCTTCGCGCCCCTGAGGGCCCGCGAGACGTGCGGACACTTCCATGTTGAAGGAGGAGGAGGTAGCTATGCGCTCCGCTAACTTCGTCGCGGTCGTCCGACGGCGACGGGCAACGATCATCCTTGCTGTCACAGCCGCACTCGTGGCGGCTGCAACGGCCTTCGGCGCGACGGCGGCGCTGCCGCCGTACAAGCTCGTGCTCAACTACCAGGCCTACGTCGGTGGCAAGGGCAAGGCGAATCCGAACCTGGCGCCCGTGAAGATCGGCTTCATCAACGGTCAGGGCGGCCCGGTCAACTTCAACTTCCCGCAGGCGACGAGCGTGATCCGCGCCGGCGTGAACATGGTCAACGCCGAGCTCGGAGGCGTTCACAAGCACCCCGTGCAGCTGAGCGAGTGCTTCTGGGCCCAGGCCGAGGAGGAAGGCCTCCGCTGCGGCCAACAGATGGTCAACGACAAGGTGAAGACCATCATCTTCGGCTTCGTGACCGTCCCCAACCAGTCGATCTTTGCGACCGTCAAGGGCACGATCCCGGTCACCGGGGTCATCACTTCGGCGCCGGCAGACACGACAGCGAAGAACGCGTACTTCCTGAACGGCAGCCAGACGACCGGGATCGGCGCCTTTGGCACCTACACGAAGAGGCGCTACCCGAACGTCAAGACGGCCGCTGTCGTCTACCCGACCGATCCCGGCGCGATCACCGCCGCGCAGGCGGTCAGGAACGGCCTGCGGCAGGCAGGCGTGAGGGTGACCCTCATCGGCGTCCCGCCGCTCGCGACCGACCTGCTCGGTGCGGCGACGCAGGCGAGCTCGGCGGACATGATCGTTGCCGCCCTCGGGTTCCCGACGTGCGCACCGTTCGCCCGGGCGTTGGATCAGATCAACTACTCGAAGCCCGTGATGTCGACGCCGATCTGCACGTTCATTCCCAAGGCCGCGTACGCGAGCGGCGACCTGCCGAAGTGGGTCTACGGCATCGTCCAGACGCTCGTGAACAAGCCAGGCCCGCAGTCGAGCCTCTACCTGAAGAAGGGCCTCCAGTACGGGACGACCGTGCCGAACATGCTCTGGGTGTTCTCCGAGGGCGCCTGGGAGACGCTGCTCGCGACCGTGAAGATCATGAACGCGATCCCGTATTCGAAGCTCTCGAACGCAACGATCAGCGCCGGGTTCAAGGCCTTCCGGGGCCCGACGATCCTCGGGCCGCCGAATGTCGCGTGCGGAAAGGTGTCGAAGACGGAGCCGTCCGCGTGCGGCAACCAGACGAACTTCTACGAGTACCTGGGCCGGGGCAAGTGGAAGCTCTCGGCGAGCTGGCTGAAGCCGCCCGGGGTGAAGTAGGCGTCAAGGCAGAAACGACGGCGGGCCCGGCGGTTGCCGGGCCCGCCGCGTTCGTGGACAACTGACCGATGCGCGACAACATCCTCTTCGCACTGCTCGGGCTCGGCGCCGGTGCGCTGATCGCGAGCATCGCGCTCGGCGTCGTCCTCATTTACCGGGGCTCGGGGATCATCAACCTCGCAACGGGCGCGATCGCGATGCTCGCCGCCTACCTCTACTGGGCGTTCAGGACCGACTACTTCGGGTTCCAGCTGTCGTCGGTGCCGGCCTTCGTGCTGACGCTCGTCTGCATGGCGGTGTTTGGAGTGCTGATCGAGCTGGCCATCTTCCGGCCGCTCCGGAACACGGCACCGCTGGCCAAGCTCGCTGCGTCGCTCGGCCTCCTGCTCGTGCTCGAGGCCGGGATCGTCCTGATCTTCGGTAACAGCCTGAAGTCGGCGCCCTCGGTCCTTCCATCCGACACGGTGACGGTGTTCGACCGCGTCGTGCCGAAGGACCGGTTCATGTTGGCCGGGATCGTCATTCTCGTCGCGGCGCTGCTGACCGCCCTCTACCGCTGGACGCCCTTCGGCCTCTCGACGAGAGCCGCATCCGAGAACGAAGTGTCGGCGATGCTCGCAGGCTCGTCGCCCAGCCGCCTCGCGATCCTGAACACGGTGCTCGCGTGCGTGGTCGCCGGAGGTCTGGGCATTCTCGTGGCGCCGCTCATCTCGCTCGACGCGCAGACGCTGGCGTTCCAGGTCGTGCCCGCTCTCGGCGCGGCTCTCCTCGCCGGGTTCACGTCGTTCTTCATCGCGTGCTTCGCGGGTCTCGCGATCGGCATGATCCAGTCGCTACTCATCTACTGGGGGACGCAGAGCTGGTTCCCGACCGACGAGGGTGGCTCCCCGATCCGTGGACTGCCCGAGCTCTTCGTCTTCCTCGTCATCGTCCTCGCCCTGTTCCTGCGTGGAGCGAGCCTGCCCGGTCGCGGAGAGCTGGTGGAGAAGCGACTCCCGACCGTGCCGCGGCCGGAACGGCTGCTCCGGCTGGGGCGCGATCGCCGCGATCGTGGGCGCCGTGCGCGCTGATCGTGTTCCCGTACAGACTTCCGGCAGGCGAGCATCAACTCGCTGCTCGGCGTCGTCATCTGCCTCTCGCTCGTCGTCATCGTCGGCTTCGTCGGCCAGATCTCCGTCGTGCAGCTCGCGCTCGCCGGAGTGGCGGGCTTCACGATGTCGCATCTGACGACCGACGTCGGGGGCATCTGGGCGGAGTTCCCGATCTCGCTCCTGATCGGCGCCGCTCGCGGCCACCGTCGTCGGGTTGCTCATCGCGGTCTCGGCGCTGCGGGTCCGGGGCGTCAGCCTCGTGGTCGTGACCCTCGCGGCCGCTGTCGCGCTCGAGCAGTTCGGCTTTCTCAACACACGTTGGGGTGGCGGCGCTACGGGCTCTCCCGTCAAGCAACCTGAGCTCGGGGGGCTCGATCTGTCGCCCGGCGCCCCCTTCAGAGGGCTGGACGACAAGATCCCGAGCCCGATGTTCGGCTTCCTCGTGCTCGCCGCCGTCATCCTCCTCGGCCTGCTCGTCGCCAATGTCCGGCGCTCGAGCCTCGGCAACCGCATGCTGGCCGTGCGCTCGAACGAGCGCGCCGCTGCTGCGGCCGGAATCAACGTCCGCAACACCAAGCTCGCAGGCTTCGGCATCGCCGCGTTCGTCGCCGGCATGGCCGGCGGGCTTTACGCCTACAACTTCGGCTCGGTCAGCTACAGCCGCTTCGGAGCACTGGCAGCGCTCGCGCTGATTGCGTTCACGTACTTCGGAGGCATCACGATGGTCTCGGGCGCGATCATCGCGGGCATCGGAGCGACGGAGGGCCTGCTCCCGCATGCCTTCGACGAGTGGTTCGGGCTCTCGGGTACCTGGGCGCTGCTGATCGGCGGCTTCGCGTTAATCGTCACCCTGCTCGTCAACCCGGAGGGCATTGCGGGAACGGGGTGGAAGAAGAAGCAACAGAAGAAGAAACGGCTTGCGGGGAAGGATGCGCTCGAGAGGAAGGCAGCCCTCCCGTCCGTAGCCGCTACGCCCGGGCGACCACGGAAGCCACGGGAGCCGGGCGCCGTCGTCCTGTCCGCAACGGGCATCTCCGTCTCGTTCGGCGGGCTGCGGGCGCTCGCCGAGGTGGATCTCACGGTCCTGGAAGGCCAGCTCGTCGGGCTAATCGGCCCCAACGGCGCGGGCAAGACGACGTTCATCGACGCGATGTCGGGGTTCGTGCCCTACCGGGGACGGGTGGAGCTGGATAGGCGGCAGCTGGACGGGCTGGCGGCGCATCGCCGCGCCCAGCGTGGGGTGGCGAGGACCTGGCAGTCGATCGAGCTGTTCGACGATCTGACCGTGCGCGAGAACCTCGCCGTCGCCTCCTACCGCCCGCCGGCTTGGTCTACGGTCCTGGAGACGGTCTCGAGACCGGTGACGACGACGAAGGCGGCGGAGGAAGTCCAAGAGCTGCTCGGCCTCGGGCCGGTGGCGCACGCGATGCCGGAGGACCTCTCGCAGGGGCAGCGCAAGCTCGTGGGCATCGGTCGCGCCCTCGCAGCGGAGCCACGGCTCCTCTGTCTCGACGAGCCGGGCGCGGGCCTCGACACGCGGGAGAGCGAGGAGCTGGCACGTCATCTGCGCGGAGTCGTCGATGCGGGCACGCCGATGCTGCTGGTCGATCACGACATGGGGCTCGTGCTCGGGATCTCCGACTACGTGGTCGTGCTCGACTTCGGCAAGGTCATCGCGCACGGGACGCCCGATGTCGTCCGTCGCGACCCGCGCGTGATCGAGGCGTACCTCGGGAGCGCGGCGGCTGAGCTCGAGCCGGCGATCGAGGGTCATGACTGACGGATTGCTCAGCATCGAGGGCCTCACTGCCGGCTACGACAAGGCGGCCGTGATCCGCAATCTCGACCTCACAGTCGATGCGGGCGAGGTGGTCGCGCTGCTGGGCGCCAACGGGGCGGGAAAGACGACGACGCTGCGCGTGATCTCGGGTCTCGTCCGTCCGATGAGCGGGCGCGTCGCCTTCGGCGGTCAAGACATGGCGCGCATCTCGCCCACGAAGCGAGCACGGCTCGGGATCGTGCACGTTCCCGAGGGCCGCGGGCTCTTCTACGGCCTGACGGTCACCGAGCACTTCCGGCTCGGCTACCGCGGCGAGCGCCCGGACGAAGACGCGGCGTACGAGTACTTCCCCAAGCTCGCAGAGCTGCGTACACGGCGCGTCGGGCTCCTGTCGGGCGGCGAGCAGCAGATGCTCGCGGTGGCCCGCGGCCTCGCCCGCAGGCCTCGCCTGCTCCTCCTCGACGAGCTCTCGCTCGGGCTCGCCCCGGTGATCGTCGAGGGCCTGCTACCGGTCGTGCAGCAGTACGCGCTCGACTCGGGCTGCGGCGTGCTGCTCGTCGAGCAGCACATCCAGCTCGCGCTGGAGATCGCGAACCGGGGGTACGTGCTCTCCCACGGCGAGATCGTGCTCCACGAGCGCGCGGAGGTGCTGCACGCAGACCGTGAGCTCCTGATCTCCAGCTACCTCGGCGAGCAGCGAGCGCCGGTCGGCGAGGGGGCAACCGGCGGGTAGGATCGACCGACAGGAGGTGTCTGAAGGCATGGCCAAGTTCAGGGTTCTGAATCCCGAGGGTTACCCGCCGCAGGTGAGCGCGCGGGGGATGGCTCCGAGCCTCGACTCGCTCGACGGCAAGAAGCTCTACCTCGTCGACATCGGCTTCCCGAACTCCGACAACTTCATGGCGCAGCTCCACGGCTGGTTCGAGGACCACCGTCCGACGATCCGCACGGAAGTGGCGCGGTGGCAGAACCAGCACATCCCCGACCCGGAGCTCTGCGAGCGCATTCAGGCCGACGGCGACGCGGCCATCATCGGCGTCGGCACCTGACCGGGCTGCGCGCCGGAGGTCTCCGGCCACGTCGTCGATCTCGAGTCGAAGTACGGAGTCCCCACCGTGGGCGTGCACGTGCACGTGTTCGCCCACCTCGTGCGTAACACCGTGAAGTCGAACGGGATGCCGAGCGCGCGGCAGGCGTTCGTGCCCACGCCGTTGATGAACACGTCGCCCGCGGGGCTGCGCGAGTACGTCGAAGGCGACGACCCGATTCACGGCCGGCCGTTCATGGCCGAGGTCTTCGACCAGCTCACGCGTCCGGTGCCCGCCGACGAGCTGGGCGGCGAGCAGTGGGACCGATCGACGCCGCGCTACGTCGAGGCGGACAGCGAAGCGGAGATGCACGCCCTCTTCCAGGAACGCCGGTACACGGACTTCCTGCCGATCGTGCTGCCGACCGAGGAGCGCGTCGAGCGGATGCTCACGGGCACGAGCCACGCGCGCGACGAGATGGTCGGCAAGCTCCGCCCGACCATCGGCATGGAGTACTGGCACTTCGACGTCGAGAAGGTCGCCGTGAATGCCGTCATGGCGGGCGCGGCGCCCGAGCACTTCCCGGTCCTCCTCGCGCTCGCCTCGAGCGGCGACACGGGGCGCCAGAGCAGCATGTCCTCGATGGGGAACATGGTCGTCGTCAACGGGCCGATCCGCCACGAGATCGGCATGAACAGCGGCATCGGTGCCCTGGGGCCGTACAACTACGCGAACTCCGCGATCGGCCGGGCCTTCGGTCTTCTCTCCCAGAACCTCCAGGGCGGCTCGGTGCCCGGTGAGACGTACGGCGGCTCGCAAGGCTCCAACTACTCCTACAACTGCGTCACCTTCGCCGAGAACGAGGAGGCGAGCCCGTGGGAGCCGTACCACCTGCAGTACGGCTACTCGAAGGACGAGAGCGCGGTCACCGTCTCGTATGTCTGGGGGAGCGTCTGGGCCGAGTACCTGCGCGCCTACTGGCAGGAGAAGCTCGTGGCGATGATCTGCGGCCTGGAGCCCGGAATGGGGTGCACGCTCGTGCTCGACCCGATCGTGGCCCGCGAGTTCGTCGAGCGCGGCCTCGAGACGAAGGAGCAGATCGCCCAGTGGATCCACGAGAACGCCCGGATCCCACAGCGGCGGTACTGGGACCATGTCCTGCAAAAATTCGTGCTGATCCACGACGTCGAGGCGGGGGTCGAGCCGTTCGCGAGCTACTGGAAGGCGCCGCCCGACGAGCTGATACCGGTCTTCGAGCCGGACCGGGTCAACATCGTCGTCGCCGGCGGCGAGACGAACGGGCACTTCAGCATCTTCATGGGCTCCCCGATGAGGGCGAAGTTCCGCACGAACAAGGGGCAGAAGGTCGCGGTCTCGATCGACGAGTGGCGCTAGACGCCCGAGATGACGACTTTTCCCACGTGTCGGGCTGCCTGTAGGTAGCGCAGCGCCTCGGGTGCCTCGCCGAAGGGAAACACGCGGTCGATCACCGGCCGCAGGCCGTTGACGCCGATCGCCCGGTTCATGTCCTCGAACATCGCTCGCGAGCCGACGATGATCGCCTGGAGACAGAGACCCTTGACCATCGCCGGGATGCGGATTGACCTTCGAATCGAAGCCCGTGAGAACGCCGATGAGGGAGACAGTCCCTCCGGGCCGCGCCGCTCTAAAGGACTCCTCCATCGTTCCCAGACCGCCCACCTCGACCACGTGGTCGACTCCCGTGCCGCCCGTCAGCTCGACGGCGCGCTCCGCCCAATCCGGCGTTTTCGCGTAGTTGATCGTCTGCCAGGCGCCGAGCTCCCGCACCCGGTCCAGCTTCGTGTCGCTCTTCGACGTCGTGATCACGCGTGCGCCAGCCATGAGCCCGAACTGCAGCGCGAAGATCGAGACCCCGCCCGTACCCTGGACGAGGATCGTCTGGCCCGCGCGCACTCGACCCTTGGTCACGAGCGCGTGCCAGGCCGTGACAGCTGCACAGGGGAGGGTCGAGACCTCCTCGTCGCTCAGGTGTTGTGGAACGTGGACGAGGCCGTCCTCGTGCACGACGATGTGGTCGGCGAGCACGCCGTCGAGCCCGCCGGCCAGCACCGAGCCGTAGGCGGCGGGCAGCAGCGTGTCGCCGTCGAGCCAGTGTTGGAACACGGTGGTGGCCACGCGGTCGCCCAGCTGCACACGGGAGACGCCCGGGCCGATCTCGACGACCTCGCCGGCGGCATCCGAGCACGGGAGTAGCGGCAGTCGCACGCCGCGAGGGGCGACCCCGTGCTCGACCATCGCGACGTCGCGGTAGTTGAGTGAGACAGCCCGAACGCGCAGGCGCACGTCTAGCGGCCCGAGCTCGGGGTCAGGTCGCTCCTGGAGCTCCAGCCGATCGATGCCGAACGAGTCGGCGAGCCACCAGCCTCTCACGTCCGCTCCATGAGATACCGGTGGGCCGCTATTGCCGCGGTCGCGCCGTCGCCCGCAGCGCTGATCGCCTGGCCCGCGGCATTAGCCCTGATGTCCCCGGCGGCAAACAGGCCGGGGAGCTCCGTTCGCATCCAGCTGTCCGTCGGAACGTGGCCGCCCTCGTCCAGCGCGACCACTCCTTCGAGGAGCTCGGTGTTCGGAAGGCGGCCGACGTGCACGAACACTCCTTCCGCGAGCAGCGTCGACGACTCGCCGGTGGCGACATCCCGCACACGGACGCCTTCCACGCGCGAGTCGCCGAGGATCTCCTCGACGACGGTGTGCGACCTGATCTCGACGTGCTGGCTCTCCGACAGGCGACTCGCGTACGTTCGACTGGCCGCTGAGGATCTCGTCGGCGTCCACGAGCACGACCTGCACGTCATGGCCCACGAGTTCGAGGGCCTCGAGGAGCGCCGAGTCTCCGCCGCCGACCATCACGACGAGCTTGCCGCGGTACAGAGGGCCGTCGCAGCTGGCGCAGTGGCTCAGCCCCTTGCCCTCGAGCTCGTTCTCCCGCGATAGGCCAAGCTTGCGGGGCCTCGATCCCGTCGCGACGATGACGGCACCTGCAACGAGCTCGCGGGAGTCGGTCACGACGGCCCAGTCGTCTCCGCGCGGCTCGATCCGTCTCACCTCGCTCAGCTCGAACGCAGCGCCCGCCGCCGCGGCTTGCTCGTGGAGTCTCGGGCCGAGCTCAAATCCAGGGAGTCCGTCGGGGAAACCGGGAAAGTCTTCGATGCGCTCAGTGTTGAGGATTGCGCCGCCGGAGCCAATGCGGTCGAGCAGCCTGGTGGCTCGGCCGTGACGCGCAGCGAAGAGAGCTGCGGTGAGACCGGCAGGCCCTCCGCCGGCGACGGCAATCTCGCACTCCGCCAACCATGTACGCGGCCGATCATAGGATGTTGATCAGGGCACGAGCCACAGCTCGCGCTGGGGCGTGCTGAGCCACTCGACGCCTGCGCCTCGTGACGAGCACGTCTTCCTCGAGGCCGATGTAGCCGCGGTCGGGCACTGCCGTCCCGTACTCGAGCGTGAAGACGTTGCCTTCCTCGACGACACCGTCCGGCGCCGTTCCGTAGCGGTCCCAGCGCGGCCCCAGCAGCGTGCCGCCGTCGTGGGCTGCGCGGCCCAGCTGGTGGCCGAGGGCGTACATCGGCTCGGGGAAGCCTGCAGCGACCAGCGTCTCGCGCGCCGCTGCGTCCACGTCAGCGCCGACGGCTCCCGGCCTGAGGACGTCGACGCCGGCGTCGACGGACGCCCAGAGCGCGTCCCACGCGCGAACGATGTCGGCGGGCGGTTCGGACTCGCCCTCGTCCAGGGCGTACCAGACTCGCTGGAGATCGCTCGTGTAGTCGTCCCGCGAGACGCCGAAGTCGACATGCAGCAGCTGGCCTCGCTGCAGGCGGAGCTCGCTCGGCGAGGAGTGGCCGATGTCCTTGTCCGGGCCGGCGTTCACCGCCGGGCAGTGATCCTCGCCCCAGGCATAGCCGAGGCCGCGCCTGGCCACCTCGTCGTGCATGACGGCAGCGATCTCGAGCTCGGACAGGCCAGGCTCGACTGTCGCGGTCACGCGCTCGAAGATCTCCTCCGTGTCCGCGACGGCAGCCCGGATGCGGCGCACCTCCTCCGGCGGACTTTCGCCCGCGCAGCGCGTTGACGATCGCCTCCGACGAGACCAGGCGGTCGGCGTACGGAGTGCCGGCGAGGGTTTCCTGCAGCGTCAGCCAGAGGCCGTGCGTGAGGCCGTCGGCCGCGGGGTCGGAGGTCGAGTAGTTGAGGGCGATCGAGCGCGGATCGAGCCGTTCGATTGCCGCGAGCAGGTGAGGGGAGAGGCTCTCGTCGTAGGCGACGACCTCGCCGTAGGCGCCGAGGTCGCGGAGGTTCGGCGCGTCGAAGCGGCCGACGACGGCGATGCGCTCGCCGTTCGCCGAGACGAGGAACGCGCTCTGCCAGGCGCAGTACGTGCCGGCGATGAGGTCGAGACACGGGTCCTTCGTGAGCAGCGTCTCGCGGACGAGCGTGAGCCAGAGGTCGACGTCCTGCTCGCGCAGGATCTCCGTCGCCTGGTCCAGCTTCTCGTGGATGAGCACGTGCGGCGTGGTCAGGAGCGAGACACTAGCCGGGGATACGATGTTTGCGTGGCGACGTGGCCGAGTGGTTAGGCAGAGGCCTGCAAAGCCTCGTACAGCGGTTCGAGTCTGCTCGTCGCCTTCTTTCTGCGCTCTGCTGATCGCACTGGTGGCCAGCGGCGTGCGGGGCGCCTGAGCAGGGCGGGCTCGATGCGCAGCAGCTCGCTTGCGCAGCAGCTTCGTTCCGCAGCTCTCGGATCTCCCGGCGGGGTTCAGCCTCGATCCTGCCGAGTCGTTCCCGGTTCCGACGTCGAAGATCCTGGCTGAACCGTTCTCGGCGAGCTCCTCGGCGATCATCCGGCGCGAGCGGCTCTCCGGCTACCAGGCTGCGTTCACGAGCCCGTTCGGCCACCCCATCGAGTGCACCGCGGCCGTGTACCGGTCGAGCGCGGCCGCCCGCAAGGTCTATCGGTTGCGGACGCAGAGCGTCGCCGCGTTCGTCGCCGAGACGGGTGGGCACTCGCTGCGGGTGCGGAAGATCGGAGAGGAGACCTATGCCTCTCGATTCGACCTGGGGCCAGCGTCCTACCGAGGCGTCGCATGGCGCTTCCGGGACGTGCTCTCGACGTGCATTGCCGGTGGTTCCACGACCACGTCGCCGATGGCGGAGATCCTCGTCGTCGCCCGTGCTCAACAGCGGCGAATCGCGAATGCCGGAAGGTAGACTCGCTCGGCCGTGGCGAGCAGTGGAGGATCCGTGGGCACTGCCGTGCTCGGCGCCGGGCCTGCGGGGCTGACTGCGGCGTACGTGCTCGCGCTGCGAGGCGTTCCGGCGACCATCTACGAGGCCGACGGCACCGTGGGCGGCATCGCGAAGACGGTCGAGTACAACGGCTACCGCTTCGACCTCGGCGGCCACCGCTTCTTCACGAAGTTCGCGCAGGTGCAGCGACTGTGGGAGGAGATGCTCGGCGACGAGCTGCTCGTGCGGCCGCGGCTCTCGCGCATCTACTACGACGGGAAGTACCTCGCATACCCGCTGCAGGCCCGAGACGTCGTCGCCCGGCTGGGCGTCCTGGAGTCGGTGCTGTGCTCGCTGTCGTACTTTCGCAGCCGGCTTTCGCCGTCCCGCCACGAGATCGAGACGTTCGAGGACTTCGCAACCAAGAACTTCGGCACGCGGATCTACGACGTCTTCTTCCGCACGTACACGGAGAAGGTGTGGGGCGTACCGGGCTCGGAGATCCACTCGGAGTGGGGGGCGCAGAGGATCAAGGACTTCTCGTTCTGGAAGGCGCTGCTGGCGGCGCTGCACCTGACGCGCACGAACCCGACCACGCTGATCGAGGAGTTCCACTACCCGCGCCTCGGCCCCGGGCAGATGTGGGAAGCCTTCGAGGCACGTCTTGCGGAACGCGGCATCCCGGTCCACCGCCACCACCGCGCGCTGACGATCCACCACGACCACAACGTCGTCGTCGGCGTGACGATGCAGCACGACGGGCGGACGATCGACGTCCCTGTCGACGCCGTGCTGTCGACCATCGCCCTCAGCGAGCTCGTGCTGAGCCTCGACCCGGCTCCGCCGCAGGAGATCGTCGAGGCCGCCGAGCGTCTTCGCTACCGCTCGCTCTGCCTCGTGGCGCTCGTGATCGACCGCGAGGAGCCCTTCCCGGACAACTGGATCTACCTCCACGACCCCGGCGTCGCGCGCCGGCCGCGTCCAGAACTTCGGCGCGTGGAGCCCCGACATGGTCGTGCCGGGGAAGACGTGCCTCGGCGTCGAGTACTTCACTTTCGAGGGCGACGACATGTGGGAGATGCCCGACGAGGAGGCGGTCGCGCTGGCCACGGACGAGCTCGCCACGCATCGGTCTCCTGGACCCGCAAGGACGTGATCGACGGCGTCAAGGTGCGCGTGCCGAAGGCCTATCCGATGTACGTCGGCCGCTACCGGGAGGACGTCGCCGAGCTGCGTGGCTATCTCGCGGCCTTCGACAACCTCAAGACGTTCGGCCGGAACGGGCTGCACCGCTACAACAACCAGGATCACTCGATGTGGACGGCGATCCTGGCCACGCTCAATCTCGTGGACGGGACGGAGTACGACGTGTGGTCGGTGAACACCGAGGCCGAGTACCACGAGGAAGGCGAAGCCGTCGACTCCCTCCTCGATGTCGACCTCGTCAGCTGACGACCGTCCCATCTCGGTCGTCGTCGCCGACAACGAGGCGCAGCTCTTGGTGCCCGAGCAATGGCGCGACGGGATCGACGGCGCGGACGGCGAGATCGTGTGTCTGACGATCTCCGCCATGCGGCCGGGCCCGGGCTGGCTCGATACGGCGTGGCGACTGTCGAGAGATGCCGACGCGGTCGGCGGCGCCATCGAGCCGGGAGACGATCTGCGCCTTCGCGACTGGGCCGAGTACTTCTGCCGCTACGCGCGCGACATGCTGCCCTTCCCGGCCCGTGAGACGGTCGACTTCCCGGGGGACAATGCCGTCTACAGGCGCGATGCGCTCGCCGCGACGCGCGACGTCTATCGCGACGGCTTCTGGGAGCTCGAGGTCAACCGCGCGCTCAGGGACAAGGGCTACCGGCTGTGGCATTCCCCCGAGCTCGTCGTCTACCAGGGGCGTTCGGCCGGGTTCGGCGCGTTCATGCGGCAGCGCCTCGTCCACGGGCGCAAGTACGGCCGTCAGCGCGGCGCACGCTTCTCCACGGCGCGAAATGTCGCCGGCGTCCCTGCTGCTGTCGTGGTGCCGATCGTCCTGCTGGCGAGGACGTTTCGCGAGGTCTTCTCCCGGCGGCGGCTGCGCCTGAGGCTTGTGGCCGCAACGCCGATGCTGCTCGCCTACGACATCGCCTGGGCGGCAGGGGAGGCGGCGGGGCATCTGGATAGCCTGCGATCCCGATGAGCGAGCCGAAGCTCTCTGTCGTCGTCGCCTCGGTGAACGGCTTTCCCTACGTTGGGCAATGCCTTGACGCGCTCGCCGAGCGCGCGCCGGGCGCCGAGGTGATCGTCGCCGACTCCACTGACGGAGAGACGCGCCGGCGCCTGCAGGAAGGCTGGCCCGCCGTGAAGCTGCTCTCGTTCGAAGAGCAGCAGACGATCCCCGAGCTCCGTGCGGCGGGCATCTTCGCCGCGGGAGCGCCGCTCGTGGCGGTGATCGAGGACCACTGCCGCGTGACGCCCGAGTGGGCGGAGGCCGCCGTCGAAGCGCACGCGCGGGGGCACGCTGTCGTGGGAGGGCCGATTCGCAACGTCGTCACCGGGCGGGCACGGGACTGGGCGGCCTTCTTCTGCGAGTACAGCGCCTTCATGGAGCCGCTGCCAGAAGGTGAGGCGAAGGCGCTGACCGGGATGAACGTGGCCTACGACCGCAAGGCGATCGGGGCGATGGAGGACCTCCTGCGGAAGGGGCGTTGGGAGGGCTGGCTGCACGCACGACTGAAAGAGCGTGGCATCGGCCTCCACTGCGCCTCCGACATGGTGCTCGAGCACGACAAGGACTTCGGCCTCGGCGAGTTCCTCTCGCAGCGCTGGCACTACTCGCGCTCGTACGCCGGCATGCGCAATGAGACGCTCGGCCGGCGCCGTTACCTCTACGCGCTAGGCGCCCCGTTGCTGCCGCCCGTGCTCTACTGGCGCATGGCGAGGAACGTCTTCTCGCGCGGCCGGCGGCGGCGGGAGTTCCTGCTCGCGACGCCGCTCATCCTCGTCTACGTCTGCGTGTGGGCGGCGGGGGAGGCCGTCGGGTATGCGTTCGGCGGCGGACGCAGCCTGCTCAAGGTGCGCTGACGCATGAAGGTGGGCGTCGACGCGACGAGCTGGGCCAATCGCCGCGGCTACGGCCGCTTCGCGCGCAACGTCGTGGGCAGGCTCGTGACAGGAGAGGACGAGTACGTCCTGTTCACGGACGAGCGCACGGCGCGGGAGGAGGAGTTGCCCCAGGGAGCGCTCGTTCGCGCGGTTGCGGTCGGCCGGCCGCCCGCGGCGGACGCCCCTCGCTCGCTTCGGGACCTCGGACGCGTAGCGCAGGCCGCCTCTCGGGAGCGTGTCGACGTGTTTCTCTTCCCGTCTCTCTACACATGGTTTCCCGTACACGGAGCTCCTACCGTCGTCGGCATCCACGACGTGATCGCAGAGCAGTACCCCGAGTTGACGCTGCCAGACAGTGGTGCTCGCGCACGCTGGCGCCTGAAGCGGTGGCTGGCAGTCAAGCGGGCGAGGAAGATCTTCACCGTCTCGCAGGTGTCGCGGAAGCTGCTCGCTGCCGATCTCGGTGTTTCCGAAGCGTCGCTGGCGGTCGTCCCCGAAGCGCCCGATCCCGTCTTCGGGCCGCGGACCGCCGAGGACATCAGTCGAGAGCTGGGACCGCTCGGTCTCGGCCAGGGCGAGCGCTTTCTCGTCTACGCAGGCGGCGTCAGCCCGCACAAGGGCCTGGAGACGCTGCTGGACGGCTACTCGCTGCTGGGAGAGCCGGCGCCGCGTCTCGTCGTCGCGGGCGCGCTCGAGGACGAGGCGTTCCTGTCGGCGGCCGGCTCGGTTCGCCGGCAGATCGAGGAGCTCGCACTGGGGAGCCGCGTGCTGCTCACGGGCTTTGTCTCTGACGAGGCTCTCGCCTGTCTCTACGCGGGCGCGGTGGCGTTCGTGTCGGCGTCGAGGTCGGAGGGGTTCGGTCTTCCCGCCGTGGAGGCTGCGTCCTCCGGCACGCCCGTCGTGCTGAGCGACATACCAGCACATCGCGAGACGCTGAACGGCGCGGCGTTCTACTTCCCGCCGGGTGATTATCGCGCTCTGGCCGGGCAGCTCGAAGCCGTGATTCACGACGACGCCCTCCGCGACGAGCACGGCGCCGCGGCGCGGCGGCGTGTGGCGGGCATGTCGTGGGACGCTTCGGCAGCGGCTCTGCGTGCCGTGCTGCAAGAGGCCGCCCGTGCCTGAGCCGCTTTCCATTTGCATGGTCACGACGTTCTATCCGCCGCTGCACTTCGGCGGCGACGCCGCCTACGCCTACCAGCTGACGAACGCGCTCGCGCGGAGCGGCCACGCTGTGACGGTCGTCCACTCGGCCGATGCCTACCGCGCGCTGGGCGGGAAGGACGCAGGCGAGTTTGCGCACGCCCCGGGCGTCACCGTCCACCGCCTGGAGACGCGCTCGGCGACCGGCTCGTCCCTGGCCACGTACCTCACCGGTAGGCCGGGCGTGTACGCCCAGCAGCTGCACGACGTGCTCGACGGCGGCCGCTTCGACGTCATCCACTTCCACAACGTCTCGCTTGCGGGCGGCCCGGGCGTGCTCGAGTACGGCGACGCGGTAAAGCTGTACACGACCAGCGAGCACTGGCTCGTGTGCCCGATGCATGTGCTGTTCCGTTACAACCGCGAGCCGTGCGTCGAGCCGCACTGCCTGCGTTGCACGCTTGCGTTCCGGCGGCCACCGCAGCTCTGGCGCTACTCGGGCCTGCTCGAGCGCTCGGTGAAGCACGTCGACCTCTTCCTCTCCCCAAGTCGCTTCACGTTGGAAGCGCACCGCGCGCGGGGGTTCACCGCTCCCATGCGCCACCTTCCCTACTTCCACGCGGACGACGGGAGTGAGCCGGCAGACGGCACGCCGGCGGCGGCCACGAGGCCGTACTTCCTCTACGTCGGCCGCCTCGAGCGGCTCAAGGGCGTGCACGTGTTGCTCGACGTGTTCCGCAACTACCGCGACGCCGACCTCCTGATCGTGGGGGAGGGGACGATGGGAGACGACCTGCGCCGGCAAGCGGCCGGCCTCGATCACGTGCGCTTCCTCGGCCGTCTCCATCCATCGCAGCTGGCGAGCCTCTACGAAGGAGCGGTTGCGTTGCTCGTGCCGTCGATCGGCTACGAGGTGTTCGGCATTGTCGCGCTCGAGGCCTTCGCTCGGAGGACACCTGCGATCGCGCACGATCTCGGCGCGTTGACCGAGGTGATCGACGACTCGGGCGGTGGGCTCCTGTACCGCACTACGACGGAGCTCCGGGAGGCGATGGACAGGCTGCTCGGCGACGAGGAGCTGCGTACGGAGCTCGGGAATCAGGGCTTCGACGCGTGGCAGCGCCTGTGGAGCGAGGACGTCCACGTCGCGGGCTACTACGCCGCGATCGAAGAGGCGAAGGGGCTCCGGCGATGACGGGCGTGATCCTGACCTACCACGCGGTCGAGAACGGCCCCAGGCCCTTGTGCATCGAGCCGGGGCTGTTCGCGGAGCACGCTGCCGCGATCGCGGCGTCGGGTGCCACCTGCCTCACGGTGCGCGAGCTCGGCGCGGCGCTGCGGGACGGCGCCCTGCCGGAGCGGGCAGTCACGATCACCTTCGACGACGGCTGTGAGAGCGCGGTCACGAATGCTGCGCCGGTCCTGGCCGAGCACGGGCTGCGAGCCACGGTGTTCTGCGTGGCCGGCCACCTCGGCCAGACCAATGACTGGCCCGGCCAGCGCGGCTCGACGCCGTCTCTCCGACTCGCGTCCGTCGAGCAGCTGGCGGAGCTGGCCCGGCAAGGCTTCGAGATCGGCTCGCACGGGTACGCGCACGCAGCGCTGCGCGACGTCTCCCCGTCCGACGCAGCGCACGAGGTCGACGACTCGAAGGTCGCCCTGGAAGCCGTCTCCGGTGCCCCCGTGACCTCGTTCGCGTGGCCGTACGGTGCCCAGCCCGGTGCAGAGCCGGCGCGGCTCATCAGGGCCGGCTACCTCTCCGCCTGCACGACGACGATGGCGCGCGTCGGGCCGGATTCCGACCCGCTCGCACTACCGCGGGTGGATGCCTACTACGTTCGCCGTCCGGAGCTGCTCCGTAGTGTGCTGGAGGGCGCGCGCGACGAGTACCTGCGCCTGCGGGCAGTCGCCGCCCGCGCACGTCGGCTGTTCCGGAAGGACTACGAGTGAGCGAGGTTCAGCAGGTCGACGCAGCACGCGGCTGGCGCATGGTGCTGCGCCGCTTCTCGGCTTTGCTCGCGGGGGAAGCAGGCGCGCGCATCCTCGGCTTCGTCATCGTGCTCATCCTCGCGACGCGGCTCGGCCCTGCCGGCTTCGGCATCGTCACCTTCGGCCTCACGCTCGTCGCGTGGTGCAGCTACGTCGTCGACGCGGGGACGGAGATCCTCAACGTGCGCGAGATCGCGCGCCGGCCGGATCGCTTCCGGCACATCTCGGAGCGTGTGCTCGGCCTCAGGCTGACGCTGTCGGTGGTCGCCGCGGCTCTGTTCGTGGTGGGGGCGTGGGTGCTGGCTCGCTCGGACCTCACCCGAGAGACGCTGATGCTTTTCGCGCTGCTCTTGCCCGCGGGCGCTCTCAACCTCCGCTGGATGGTGCTCGGAGTGGGGGGGTCGCGTGCAATAGCGGCCGGTCTCGTCCTCTCGCGCCTGCTCGTGCTGGTGGCGGTCGTGTTCCTCGTCGTGGACGAGAGCGACATCACACGCGTACCGGTGATCGAGGCCGTGGGGACGCTCGTCTATGCGCTCGTGATTCTCTGGCTCGTCGGCGGCGGACTGCGGCGGCTGCGGCCTCGCGTCGACATTCCGGCTTGGCGGGACACGCTCCGGCAGAGCACGCCGCTCATGATCACCGGCTTCGCCCGTTCGGCCGTGGTCTCGTTCGACATCGTCCTCATCCAGCTCGCGCTGGGTCCGGAGGACCTGGGCATCTACTCGCTCGCGTCACGCCACGCGTTCTTCGTTACCGGCGCCGTCGGCCTGTTCTCGATGGCGTTCCTTTCCGCCTTCAGTGCCACCGCCGACGAAGGCGCAGCTGTGCTCATGGGCCGAGCGCTGCGCTGGGCGTTCGGCATCTCCGTGCTCGTGGCGGCGGCGCTCACGGTGGGCTCGCTTCTCATCCCGTATGTCTACGGAGACGAGTACGACCGGTCCGTTGCCGTGCTCGCTGTGATCGCGTGGCGCATCCCGCTCGCCGTGCTGGCGAGCATCTACGGCAGCATCCTCGTCGCGCGCGACCGTCAGATCGACCTCATGCGCAACAGCATCGTCGCCGCGGCCTTCGTCGTCTGTGCCGATCTCGTGGCCGTGCTCGCCTTCGGGCTGCTCGGCGCCGCCGTCGTCTCCATCGCGGGCGGTGCGCTCACCTACCTGCTGAACGCGCGCAGTGTCCGGCGGGCCGCCCCGGAGCTCGGTGGGCGCTCGCTCCGCACGGCGGAGCCTTGAGCCCGGCGCTGGGGATCGACGGCCATCGCCTCGTCGGAGCGCGCTCCGGGGTCGGCCGCTATGTCGCGGAGCTCTTGCGCGAGTGGGCCGACACCGAGACGCAGTTCGGAGAGATCGTCGTCTTCGTGCCCGAAGGCGTGGCGGCCGAGGCGCTGCCGCCGAAGCATTCGTTTCGCGTGCACGAGCTCTCGGGGGCCGGCGGGGCGGCCTTCCACTGGGGATTGGGCCGTGCCGCCCGTCACGTCGACCTTCTCTTCTGCCCCTCGTACGCCGCGCCGCTTGCTTACCGCGGACCGTTCGTCGTGACCGTCCACGACGCACTCTCGGCCTTGATGCCGCCGCATCCCGGCCTGCGCCAACGCCTCCGTCACCGGTCGACGAGACGGTCGGCCCGCAGGGCCCGCCACGTCATCACGGTGTCGGAGACGTCGCGCCGGGACGTCGTCGAGGCCTACGGCGTTCCTCAATCCCGGATCACGGCCGTGCCGAACGGCTGCGGCGCCGAGTTCTTCGTGCCGCCGACGGCCGCGGCCGCCGCGGACGTGCGCAGGCGGTACTCACTGGCCGGACCGTTCTGCCTGTTCGTGGGCAAGTTCGCCCGGCGACGCAATCTCCCGACGCTCGTCGAGGCTTTTGCGCAGGCGAGGGCCCGCGCCGGCATGTCGCACGCACTCGTGCTGGCGGGGGAGAGCGATGCCACGGAGCCACTCGAGGACACGCCGGAGTTCGTGCGCGTGACGGGCTACGTCCCGGAGCAGGACCTCCACGTGCTCTACCACGAGGCCGAGATGTTCGTCTATCCCTCGTCGTACGAAGGGTTCGGGCTACCCGTGCTGGAGGCGATGGCCGCGGGCACGCCCGTGCTGACGGCGCGCAACTCCGCGCTCGTCGAGGTCGCGGGCGAGGCGGCACTGCTCGTGGACGAGCCGCGCAGAGACCTGCTCGCCGACGCGCTGACGACGCTGCTCACGGACGCAGCGCTTCGCGCCCAGTTGGCGGAGCGGGGGAGACAACGCGCGCGACTCTTCCCCTGGAGCCGCACTGCCTCGGAGACGATGGCGGTGCTGGCGGCGGTATCCTCGGCGGCCGCGTGAGCGAGCAGGCAACTCCGCTTCGCCTCAATCTCGGCTCGGGAAACAGGCCGCTCCCGGGTTTCGTCAACGTCGACGCGCGGCAGCTGCCGACGGTCGACGTCGTCGCCGACGTCCGCTCGCTGCCGTTCGAGAATGGCGCAGCGGCCGAGGTGGAAGCGTCGTCGCTGCTCGAGCACTTTCGTAACCCGTACGAGGTGCTCGACGAGATCTACCGCGTGCTCGCGCCGGCCGGAGTCCTGCGCGTCCGCGTGCCGTCGCCGTGGTCGCAGGCCGGGATGCTCGACCCCGACCACGTGTTCCTGGCCGACCTCAAGCAGTGGCGCGAGATCCTCGGCGGCTACTTCACGAAGGTCAGCGCCCGCGGAGAGGGTGTGCGTTACCGCGACAGCAAGCTGCTCGTGGCCGTGAACCACGTCGCGGTGCGAGTCCTGCGCATGCACGAGCTGGCGCAGACGTGGGAGCTCACGGCCTCGGGCAAGCGTGCGGAGCCGACCCGGGCCTACGTGCCCTGGTGGCTCGAAGAGTCGTGAACGTCGAGCTCCTGGTCCGCGAGGACCTCGCGATGTCCAGCGCGCCGATCGCCGTGGAGACGCTGGCGTCGCTCGGCGTATCTGCGCGCACGGTGGTCGAGAGCGAGGTCGACCTCTCGTCCGACCGGACTCGTGTGGGTGGGAGGAAACCCGCGCTGGTACCGGCGCACGCTCGACCGGGTCGCGGCCCTGCCGAAGGCCGAGCGGCCGCTCGTGCTCGTCTGGCATACGGAGCCGCTGCCCGATGCCGCGCGCGGCAGGGATGAAGGGACAGCTGCTGACGACGAGAGAGGTGGCGAAGCTCGCGTTGCGAGACCGCCGCGTCAACGACCACTACTCGAACGCGCGGTACCTGCGTCGCCTCGCGGCCGACGGGCACGGCCGACGTGCTCGCCGTCGCGACCCGCGCCTACCAGGCGTACCTCGAGCAGGAGGGCGTCACGACCGAGCTCGTTCCGCTCGGCTATCACCCTTCGCACGGACGGCTGCTCGACCGTGAGCGCGACGTCGGCGTCGTCTTCCTCGGTGACTTCCGGTTGCCGAGGAGGCGCCGGATCCTGCGGCAGCTGGAGCGGGAAGGCGTGGACATCCTCACGCTCGGCGACTACGCGAACCCCGAGCTCTGGGGCGAGGGGCGGGTCGAGCTGATGAACCGCGCGAAGATCGCACTCAACATCCCGCGGCTGGAGGGGCATCTCCCCGACGTGAGACTGGTCGTGGCAATGGCAAACGGCGCGCTCGTCGTGTCGGAGCCCCTGTACCTGCCCGAGCCGTACCAGCCAGGGGTGCACTACGTGGAGGCTCCGGTCGAGCAGCTGGCGGAGACGATCCGCCAGTACCTCGCTGACGATGACGCCAGGCGGCGGATCACGGAGGAGGCGTACCGGTTCGTGACGACCGAGCTGACACTCGACCGGTCGTTCAGCCGGCTGCTGGAGCTCGCGCGCGAGGCTACGCTGCGGGCGGCGTGAAAGACGTCCGGCCCGACTACTACGCACGCCTTCACGCCGTCGAAGAGCAGCACTGGTGGCATGCGGGCATGCGCGAGATCACCGCGGCGCTGCTCCACGAGCGGCTGGCTCGCGGCCATCTGAGCCTGCTCGACGCGGGCTGCGGGACCGGCGGCTTCCTGGCCTGGGCCGCCGGCACGGGCTCGTTCGACCGGCTGGCCGGCGTGGACATCAGCGCGGAGGCGGTCGAGCTGGCAGAGGACGGCGGTGCCGGGCGCCGAGCTGCACGTGGCTCCGGTGCACGACCTTCCCTTCGCAGACGGGAGCTTCGACGTCGGCGTGCTCAACGACGTGCTCCAGCACGTGGACGAGCGCGAGGTCGACGCCGGCCTGCGCGAGCTGCGGCGGGTGCTGCGGCCGGACGGCGTGCTGCTCGTGCGGACGAACGGAGGCCGTCACGCGCGGCGCGAGCGCACGGATTGGCGGCTGTACGACGCCGATTCCCTGAAGGCCGAGCTGGAGACGGCCGGCTTCGAGGTCCTTCGCGTCACGCATGTGAACGCCGTGCTGTCGATGTGGGGTGCCGCCCGCGGCCGCGGCCCGACCGCTCCGACGCCCACGACGTGTGGCATCCCGGCCGAGGCAGGCTCGACCGCAAACACGGTCGGACGCACGCTGCTGGGGCTCGAGGCGCGGGCACTCACGTCATCCACGGTTCAGCCTTCCCTACGGGCACACGTTGCTGGCGGTGGCGGTGCCGGCGTGAGCATCCCGGAGTTCTTCGACACGACCGCCGAGCGCTATGACCGGCGGTACGACGAGTCCAACGCCGCGGGCCGCCTGCTCCGGCGCCGGCTGGAGGTCGCCGCGGAGCTGCTCGGCGAACCACGAGGAGACGTGCTCGACGTGGGCATGGGCACGGGCCGCCTGTGCGCCGTGCTCGACAGGCGCGGCTGGCGCGTGAGCGGGGTCGACCTCTCGCCCGGGATGGTGGCCGCGGCAAGGCGGCGGCTACCGCAGCTGGCCGAACGCCTCGTCGAGGGGCCGATCGAGCACCTGCCGTTCGACGACGAGTCCTTCGACGCGGTCGCCGCGACGGGTGTTCTCGAGTACGCGACGCACGACCTGGCTGCCGCCGTTGCCGAGCTGGCGCGCGTGCTGCGACTCGCGAGGCGTGGCCGTCTTGAGCTTCCCTCGCCAGCAGTCCCCGGCGCTCCTGTGGCGCTCGAAGCTGCTCTATCCGGCCGTGAGAACGGCCAAGCGTGTCGTGCCTGTGGGTCGCCCTGCCCCGCTCGACCTTCCGCCTCGCAGCGAGCAGGAGTTCCTCGCCGCCGTCGCCGAAGCCGGCTTCTCGACAGAGGAGACCCGCCGCATCGGCCGGTTCGCCTCCCACCTCGTGCTGAGGGCGCGCAAGCGATGAGAGGCTGGCTGATCGCCGCGGCCGCCGTCGTGTTCGCGCTCGTTCCGGGCCTGTCGGCGACCGCGCAGACCGCCCAGGCGCCGGCGACGATCGCCACCGTCGCCGGCAACGGCGTCGACGGGCACGACGGCGACGGAGGCCCCGCCACCGGCGCGGCGATCGACCATCCGCGAGGCATCGCCGTCCTGCCCGAGCGGAGGGTTCGTCTTCGCCGCAGCCGTTCTTGCCCTCCGTGCGCGGCGCGTCGGCAAACGACGGAACCGCATCACGACAGGGCCGGGACGGGCGCTGCCGGCTTCTCCGGCGACGGCGGTCCCGCGACGGCCGCCCAGCTCAACCTCGTCCACGGCGTCGCGTTGCTTCCGGACGGCAGCATGGTGCTCGCGGACACCGAGCAACCACCGCATCAGGCGGGTGGCTCCGAACGGCATCATCACGACCGTCGCCGGCACGGGGACATTCGGCTTCTCGGGAGACGGCGGCCCGGCGACGGCGGCGCAGATCGCGGCGCCGCGCGGCATCGCCACGCTCCCCGACGGCAGCGATCCTCTTGCCCGACTCGGGCAACCATCGCGTGCGGCGGATCTCGCCGACGGGTGTCATCACGACCGTCGCCGGCACCGGGACGCCGGGCTTCTCGGGCGACGGTGGCTCCTGCGCTCGCGGCGCAGCTGAACCTGCCCTTCGCGGTGTCACCGCTGCGCGAACGGCGGCTTTCTGATCGCCGACGCGGGCAACTCGCGGATCCGCCGCGTCGCCGCGGACGGCACGATCACGACCGTCGCGCCGGACGCAGGGTTCGACTCGCCGCACGCGGTCGCTGCGCTGCCGGACGGCGGCTTCCTCGTCGCCGACACGAACAACAACCGCGTCGTGCGCGTCTGCCCCGGACGGCACGTTCACGACGGTCGCGGGCACCGGCACGGCGGGCTTCTCGGGGGACGGCGGGCCGGCGGCGACCGGCGACGCTCAACGCGCCCAAGGCGCTCGCCGTGCTCCCCGATCTCTCGGGCTTCCTCGTCGGCGACTCCGCGAACAACCGCGTGCGCCTCGTCACGGCTCGACCTGCGGCCGCCGCTCGTGCTGCGCGTCGTCGTCAAGCAGCTGCGCACGACCGCCGGTCGTCCGGCGACGCTTCGCTACACGCTCTCCGAGCGAGCGGCAACGCGCCTGGAGGTCGTGCGGCGCGGCACGGTCGTCCTGCGCGTGAAGCAGCAGGGCAAGGCGGGCGCGAACGCGCTCAGCTTCGGCCGGACCCTGAAGGCCGGCGTCTACGGCCTGCGGCTGCGCGCGACCGCCGCCGGGAACCGAAGCGCTGCGGCGACCGCCTCGCTGACGGTCAGGAAGCGGCGGAGCTGAGCAGCTCCACGCGCTGACCGGTGTCCGCCGAGCGATAGGCGGCCTCGATCACGCGCAGGCCGTCCCGGGCCTGGCTGCCGCTGGACGGCGGCTCACGACCTTCCTCGAGAGCAGCCACGATCTCGCGGAAGAGGGTGACCGTCGCCGCCACGCCGGGGTTGCGCGGGTTGCGTGCGAGCTTCTTGCGGTGCGGGCCCTTCTCGGCCCACGCGACGCCCCCGAGCCCGTAGTGCAGGCGGATCCCCGGCCGCTCTGCGCGCTTCATCCCCAGCTGCAACAGCACGCGGCCGCCGTGCGAGGCTCGCAGCGACGCCTCCTCGCAGTCGGCGCGCAGCTCGATGTAGCGCGTGCCCGCCCGGCAGAGCCTGTCGATCGTGATCTGCGCCAGCCTGCCGCCGGAGAACTCGAGCATCACGAGATGGACGGCGTCCGCCTCCCGCGTCTGGTCGAGGCCGCTCGAGTGTCGTGCGTAGACCGCTTCCGGCAGCTCGCCGTAAAGGTCGAGCAGCAAGTCGACGAGATGGCAACCGGCCTCGAACAGCGTCCGGTTCGGCATGGCCGCCCGCCAGGGCACCGGCTCGTCCCACGGAGGCAGGTCCATGAGCTGGGAGACCTGGCAGAAGACGAGCCGGCCGACGCCGGGCTTGCCGATCTGCTCCTTGACCGCGCGGAAGACCGGCTTCGCGCGGTACTGGTGATTGACGGCCACGCGCCGGTCGGCGGCTGCCGCCGTGGCGAGCACGCGATCGGCCTCCTCGACCGTGGAGACGAACGGCTTCTCGCAGATGACGTGGGCGCCGCCCTCCAGCGCGGCGATCGAGAGCTCGGCGTGGGACGAGGGCGGCGTCCCGACGACCACCAGCTCCGGCTGCGCCGACTCCATGAGCTGCCCGATCGAGTCGAACGCCGGCGAGCCGGTCGTCTGTGTCCACCAGGCTCGCCGCTCCTCGGAAGGATCGGCACCGCCCACGATCTCCACGCCCTCGACGGCGCGCAGAGCGGGAAGGTGGAACTCTCCGGCCGCCCAACCGAGGCCGACGACTGCAGCTCGCATCGGCAGAGCCTAGATGCTCGGGTCGTGGGCCCGAAGCACCCGCAAACCATCGTCAGGCCACGACGCATCGCCCGCCAGGAGCGTCTGGCCGTCCACGAGCAGACCCGGCGTGGCCTGGTGTGTGCCCGGGGAGCGGCACCATGAGCAGGCGGCCGTCACCGGCCACGTCGTGAGAGGCTGCGAACGGCCCAGCGGCCGGTCCCGAGAAGTCCACGAGCCGAGGAGTGAGCCCGGCCGGCCAGTGCTGGGGGAGGTAGCCACGCAGGCGGCCGCGCATGCCGGCTGCGTGATCCCATTCGACGCGGGAAACGAGAACGTCGGCATGCGTGAACGCCGAGAGGCCGCCGACGTGATCGGTGTGCAGGTGGGAGATCACGACCCACCGCACCGTGAGCGGGTCGAGCTGCGATGCGACCTCGTCCTCAGGCGTGAGCTCGAAGCGCGCCAGCCAGAGGTAGGGGTGCCAGCGCGGGTGATAGCCGGCGCGTGAGGCCCTCGCCGTCTGGCCCGTGTCGAAGAGGCAGACGCCGTCGGGATGGTCGACGGCGAATGCGTGCACGGGCAGGGTCTCGTCACTCCAGCCACCGGGCAGATAGCGCAACGGCCCCGAGCGCTGCTTACCGCGAACGCGCCCGGTGGTCAGGCAGCGGATCTCCATCTAGCCGTTCTTGAGATGCCTGGCCACGCCGACGGGCACCGCGAGCGCTCCGGTCACGTGGTGCACGGCGTGCAGGCCGGCGCCCGTGACAACTCCGGCCGGTCCGTGCCGGCGGAGGAAGAGCTCGTAGAGCTCGATGTTGAGCGCGACGAGCGCGATCAATCCGGCCAGCGCCGTCCCTGGCCTGCCGCGCAGGAGCGCGAGTGCCGAGATCCCGGCTGCCGCCGCGCTCACGCGATGCCGCCAGCCGAGGTTGAGCGCCGTCGACCCTGAGCCGTGCCGCAGCACGAGCTCCACCCATGGCACACCGCGCTGCCAGAAGTCCGTTCGCACCATCTCCAGGAGCGTCCAGCTCTTCAGGTGCGTGCCCTGGATCAGCGGGTCGAGGAGAATCCTGCCGCCGTCGCGGGAGAGCCTCGTACCGAGGTCGACGTCCTCGACGGAAGGGAGCGGGTAGCGCTCTGCATCGAACCCGCCCGCGGCGCGAAACGCGTCCGCACGTACCGCTCCGAGGCCGGCCCAGAACGTCGTCGCGTCACCGGCGCCCTGCTGGTGAACGTGGTGGTGCAAGAGATTCCGAAACTGCGAGACGACGCCTGGCTCAGCCGGCACGTCGTCGTACGAACCGAAGACCGCAACCAGCGTCGGATCCGCCTCGAAAGCTGCTCGGATGCGGGCGAACGCGTCCGAGTGCGGAAGCACGTCCGCGTCGACGAAGACGACGACGTCACCGGTCGCGTCGTCCACGCCGTCGTTACGCGCCGCCGCCGGGCCGCCGCCCTCGGTGATGACGATGACTTCTTCTGGCGGCCGCTCTGCCGCGAGGATTGCGCTGACGCACGCGTCGAGCGTCGGCGGATCGTTCGTCGCCGGAATGACGGCCGTCAGCGTGACCATGTGACTAACGTACCGCCTCGATGACGGCAGTCCTCATGAAAGGTGCGCCACTCGCGGCTCGTATCCGCGCCGAGGTGGCCACGGACGTCGCCGAGCTCGGGCAGGTCGGCCTGGCGACGGTGCTCGTCGGCGACGATCCCGCGTCGCACATCTACGTCGACCACAAGCACAAGGCTGCGCTGGAAGCAGGCGTCGAGAGCCACGACCACCGTCTGCCCGCGGAGACGACTGCCGAGGAGCTGCGCCAGCTGATCGAGCAGCTCAACCAGGACGAACGGGTGGACGGCATCCTCGTTCAACTGCCTCTGCCGAAGCATCTGGACGGGACGGCCGCCACGCGTCTCGTCTCACCGGCGAAGGACGTCGACGGCTTCCACCCGGTCAGCGCCGGACAGCTCTACCTCGGACACCCGACGTTCGTGCCGGCGACACCGGCCGGGATCATGGAGCTGCTCGCCGAGCACGAGGTCGAGCTGGAGGGCCGCCGGGCCGTCGTCGTCGGCCGCAGCCAGATCGTCGGCAAGCCGATGGCGCACCTGCTGCTCGACCGAAACGCCACCGTGACCATCTGCCATTCGCGCACCGTGGATCTCGCCTCACACACCCGCGCGGCCGACGTGCTCGTGGCCGGAGTGGGGCATCCGCATCTCATTACCGTGGACATGGTCAAGGAGGGCGCAGCCGTGGTGGACGTCGGCATCACGCGCCAGCCGGAAGGCCTCGCCGGCGACGTCCATCCCGCCGTGGAGGAGGTTGCCGGCCACCTGACGCCCGTGCCCGGAGGCGTCGGTCCGATGACCATCGCAATCCTGCTCCGCAACACGGTTCTGGCCGCTCGCTACCGCCGCGGCGTGCTTGCGTTTCCGTAGCGCCGTCCGGTAAATTCCGCGGCGCTCGGGATCAGCTTTTCGGGTCGAAGGAGGACGCGTTGGTAGACCAAGTAGGACAGACGGCCGTCGGCACGGTCAAGTGGTTCTCGAACGAAAAGGGCTACGGCTTCATCGAGCGCGAGGGGGGCGAGGATGTCTTCGTCCACCACACCGCGATCACCATGGAGGGGTACCGGACGCTGACCGAAGGTCAACGCGTCGAGTTCGAGATCACCCAAGGAGACAAAGGCCTGCAGGCGGCGAACGTCCGGGCTGTCGCTGAACACAGTTCCGGTTCCAGACCTTCGAGGGCCCCGGAAGGGGCCCTCTGCTTTGAGAGGATGAATCGCATGGCGATCACGAGAGAGCAGGTGCTGCACGTGGCGAAGCTCGCGCAGCTCGGCCTGTCCGAGGACGAGGTGACACGCTTCTCCGAGCAGCTGTCCGCCATCCTCGAGTCGGTCGGGAAGATCGCAGAGCTCGACCTCACGGGGATCGAGCCCACGTCGCACCCGCTCGACATCGTCAACGCGTTCGGCGAGGACGAGCCCGAGCCGTCGCTGACGCTCGAGGAAGCACTCGCCAACGCTCCCGACCCGGAGGACGGGTCGTTCGGGGTGCCGGCGCCGTGATCGACACGCTGCGAATGACGGCCCGGGAGGCGAACGACCTCCTCACGCGAGGCGAGGTCTCCGCTGCCGAGCTTCACGGCGCCTACCTCCAGCGGGACGACGACGTGCACGCCTACCTCAGGCGAACGGAGTACGCCGGCGCGGAGGGGATTCCGATCGCCCTCAAGGACCTCATCTCGACGAAGGGCGTGGAGACGACCGCGGGATCGAAGATCCTCGCCGGGTACGTCCCCGTGTACGACGCGACCGTCGCCGAGCGGTGCCGTGGTCGAGGGCTGTCGATGCTGGGCAAGACGAACATGGACGAGTTCGCGATGGGCTCGTCCACGGAGAACTCGGCGTACGGGCCGACGTTCAACCCCTGGGACCTCTCGAAGGTGCCGGGCGGCTCCTCCGGCGGCTCTGCAGCTGCCGTCGCGGCCGGGCTCGCTCCGTGGGCTCTCGGCTCCGACACGGGTGGGTCGATCAAGCAGCCGGCTGCCCTGTGCGGCGTCGTCGGGCTGCGGCCGACGTACGGGACTGTCTCGCGTTACGGGATCGTGGCGTTCGCCTCCAGCCTCGACCAGATCGGCCCGATCACGAAGACCGTCGACGACTGCGCGTTCCTCTACTCCGTGATCGCGGGCCGCGATCCGCGCGACACGACGACAGTCGAGCTGCCGGCGCCGATCGAGATTCCCGACGCCGCCGATCTCTCCGGCCTGCGCGTGGGCGTGCCGAGGCAGCTCAACGAGGCGGACGGGATCGAGCCGGGCGTCAAGGAGGCTGTCGAACGCGCGATCGCGCTGTGCGAGGAGCTCGGCGCTGAGGTCGACAGCTGCGAGCTGCCGCTCTCCGTCGAGTACGGGCTCGCCTGCTACTACCTGATCGCGCCGTCGGAGGCCTCCTCCAACCTCGCCCGCTACGACGGGGTGCGCTTCGGCTCGCGCGCGGACGGCGAGGGCGGCTTCTTCGAGATTGCGGAACGGACGCGCGACGAAGGCTTCGGCGACGAGCCCAAGCGCCGCATCATGCTCGGCACGTACGCGCTCTCCGCCGGCTACTACGACGCGTTTTACGGTCAGGCCCAGAAGGTGCGGACCGTGATCGGTCGCGAGCACGCCGAGCTGTTCGAGCGCTTCGACCTGCTGGTCAGTCCGACGTCGCCGACGGTCGCCTTCCCGCTAGGCGCGAAGACGCAGGACCCGCTGGCGATGTACGTGTCGGACGTCCTCACGATCCCGTCCAACATGGCCGGCCTGCCCGGCCTGTCCATCCCGTGCGGCCTGTCCGAGGGTCTCCCGGTCGGCCTGCAGCTCGTCGGGCCCCAGTTCTCGGAGAACGTGCTTTTCCGCGCCGGGCATGCGCTGGAGCAGGGCGCTCGACTTCGATTACGTCCCGGAGCGTTTGCGATGAGCTGGGAGACGGTCGTCGGGCTGGAGATCCACGTCCAGCTGAAGACGCGGACGAAGATGTTCTGCCGCTGCGCGAACGGGTTCGGCGCGGCGCCGAACACGACCACGTGCCCCATCTGCCTGGGGCACCCGGGCTCGCTGCCCGTGCCCAACCGGACGGCGGTCGAGTGGACGATCGATCTCGGCCGGGCGCTGGGCTGCGAGATCGCCGAGCGCGCCGTCTTCCACCGCAAGAGCTACTTCTATCCCGACCTCGCCAAGGGCTACCAGATCTCCCAGTACGACGAGCCGCTCTGCGTGGGAGGCACCTTTGTCGTGCCGGGCGACGATGGCGATCTCGAGGTGGGAATCGTCCGCGCGCACCTGGAGGAGGACGCGGCGAAGACCGTCCACGTCGGCGGCGCGGGCGGGAGGATCGTCGGCGCAGGCCGCTCGCTCGTCGACTACAACCGCGGCGGCGTGCCGCTCGTCGAGGTCGTGACGCAGCCCGACCTTCACTCCTCCGACGACGTGAAGCGCTTTCTCCAGCTGCTGCGCCAGACGGTCGTCGAGCTGGGCGTCTCCGATGCGGAGATGGAGAAGGGAACGATGCGCGTCGACGCCAACGTGTCGGTGCGACCGGCCGGCGAGGACAGCTTCCGCACGCGCTGGGAGCTCAAGAACATGAACTCCTTCAATTTCCTGGGGCGGGGCGTCGACGCCGCCGTGCGCGAGCAGATCGCGCTCTACGAGGCCGGACAGGACGTCGTCCAGGAGACGTACGACTACGACGCCGGCTCGGACACGCTGACGCCGCACCGGTCGAAGGAAGAGGCGGACGACTATCGCTACTTCCCGGAGCCCGATCTCGTGCCCATCCGTCCGGGCGAGCTGCTCGCAGAAGGTCGGGAGCTACCCGACGCTCCGGCAGTGCGCATCCGCCGTCTCGAGCCCGAGGTCGGCTTCGCTACCTCGTGGGAGCTCGTGACGACGGGGCGAGACGCAGAGCACGACAAGCTCGTGGCCGCGGGCGTCGAAGCCCGCGTGGCGGCGAACGTCGTTCGCAACGAGGCCGCGGGCGTCGCGATTGCCGAGCCGGCGGAGCTGGCGAAGGTGATCGAGGCCAGGGAACGGCTCCCGCGCGAGGCCTATCTCGCCGCGGTGGAGGCGAGCGCGAATGCCGGCTTCAAGGCTGACACGTACCTCGAGCAGGAGCTCGTGTCCGACGAAGGCTCGCTCGAGCCCGTCATCGACTCCGTGCTGGCCGCGCACGCCGACCAGGTGGCGGCGTACCGCGCCGGCAAGGAGGGCCTGCTCGGGTTCTTCGTCGGCCAGGTGATGAAGGAGACGGGCGGCGGGGCGAATCCGAAGCTCGTCGGCGACATGCTGCGCGATCGGCTGCAGGCATGACCGGCGACGCGGTAGCGGAGGCCAACACGCTCCTGCTCGACCGGGGCTACCGCGAGCCGCAGCTCGCCGTCCATGTCTCTCCGATGCCCGGGCGAGTGCTGCTCAAGGGCTCGAAGATCGTCAGCCCGTTCGCCGACTCGCCCGATGTGGTGCTGCGAGTCGTTCGCGACCGTGTGCCGGCAGCTGACGAGCTCGGCGAGCGGACGCTGACGCCGCAACGAGCTCCGCGCCTGGCTGGCGGAGTAGCGCCGCGCGTCAGTTGTTCCGGGGATCGTCGGGCATGAGGGCGAGGATCCGGTAGGTGCCGCCCTTCGTGCGCAACGCGGAGCCGAAGAGATCGTCCTCGGGATCGGCGAGCAGGTCGACGTCTCCCACCGGCTCGACGAGCCACGACTCTTCCTCCAACTCGGACTCGAGCTGCCCCGGCGACCAGCCGGAGTAGCCGGCGAACACGCGTGCGCGCCGGGTCGTCTCCGCCAGCTCGTCGAGGTCGCCGTCGGCCCGCGCGAAGCCGAGGTCGCCGACGACGACCGCCGCCGCCTGCGACGACTCGTCGAACTCGGCGAGGACGAGCACCGCCCGCGGCTGCACCGGCCCGCCCACGAAGACGAGCGACTCGGCTCCTGCCACGTCCGCCAGATCCGGCACGGCCTCGCCGACTGTGGTCTCGGACGGCCGGTTGAGGACTAGCCCCATCGCGCCGTCCTCTCCGTGCTCCGCGACGAGCACGACCGTCCGGCGGAAGTTCGGGTCGAACAGCGCCGGCGTCGAGAAGAGCAGCATTCCCTTGAGCGACTCGACGCTGCTCACGACGGGCTACTCGTACTGGAGCGCCTGGAGGACGTTGAGCTTCGCCGCGCGCCGCGCGGGAAGCACGGCCGCGATCACGCCCACGAGGATTGCCGCAATCGCGAAGACGAGCAGCGAGCCGATCGGCCAGGCGAGAGTGAGGAAGTCGACGCGGGCGATCAGGAGCGCAGCGAGCACGATGCCGAGCGTGATCCCGATCGCTGCGCCCATCAAGCGACGTCACGATGCTCTCGAGGGTGATCATCGTCCGCACCTGCCAGCGGGTCGTGCCGACCGCGCGCAGCATGCCGATCTCGCGGGTGCGCTCGAAGACGCTGAGCACGAGCGTGTTGACGATGCCGAAGACGGCGACGATCACGGACAGCGCGAGCAGGACGTAGAGGATGTTGAGCACCTGGCTGATGCCGCTGAACTGGTTGTCCTTGAACTCGTCCTGGTCCTGGAGCTTCGCGTTGGGGAAGCCGGCGAGCGACTCGTCGAGCGCCGCAGTGTTCTCCGGCGTCACGCCGCCCTCCATGGTCACGAAGACGAAGAGGTTCTTCGGCTGCTGGAACGACTCGTCGAACGTCGTGCTCGAGATCGTCAGCGTGCCGAACGGGGAGCCGCCGGTCGGTGGATCGAAGATCCCCCTGATCCGAACGTCCTCGTGCCGCCGTCGGGGAACAGCACCTCGACCGGAGATCCGACCCGCAGGTTGTGATCCTCGGCGTAGCTGTCGTCGGTGAACGCGCCGTCCGCGCCGAGCGAGTCCATGACCGCGTCCGAGCCCTCGCATCCAGTCGAGCTGGAAGACCTTGCTGGCGCCGGGCTCCACACCGGTCATGAAGTGCGTCCCGTCGAGGAACCGCGCCTCGCCCGCCCGCACGCCGACGACGGCGGTGGTGCCCTGCACGTTGCGCAGGGGCTCCTCCGACGCTGATCGGGATCGGCGAGTAGTTGTTCTGCGCCGTCACGGCGTAGTCGGTGACCCAGATCTTGTCGACGGCGTCGAAGAACGAGGCGCGAATGGATGCCGCCAGCATGCCGACGAGCGTCACGAGCGCGAGCCCGATCATGAGCGCCGAGGCCGTCGAGGCGGTGCGCTGAGGGTTCCGCATCGCGTTGTCGCGCGCGAGGATCCCCGGAGCGCCCGCGAACCTCGCTGCGGGGCCGCCGAGCACGTGCGAGAGCGGCGTCACGAGCTGCGCCGAGAAGAACGCGACTCCGAAGAAGATGAGCACGGCGCCGACGCCCATGGCCAGGAGCAGCTGTGTAGTGGTGAGGCCGGGGCCGAACAGCCCGTAGGCGAGCAGCGCGAAGCCGGCGAGGCCGAGCAGGGCCGAGCCGAGCGGCCGGTAGCGTGCGAAGCGTCCCGGCGGCAGCGCCGCGCCTTCGCGGACGGCGGCAATCGGAGGCACGCGCGTCGCTCGTCGGGCGGGGCGCAGGCTGGCGATGACGGTCACGAGCACGCCGACGATCAGCGCGACGATCACCGTCCGGGTCTGCAAGAGCAGGCCGCTGTTCGGCAGCGTGAAGCCGGCCTGTTCGAAGAGCCAGAAGAGGCCCTTGGCGAGGCGCGAGGCCGAGCACGATGCCGCCAGACGGAGGCGACGATGCCGACGCACGAGCGCCTCGATGAGCACGAGCCCTCATGATCTGGCGCCGCGAGGCGCCGATCGTGCGCAGGGTGGCGAACTCGCGTGTCCGCTGCGCGATGGTGATCGAGAGCGAGTTGGCGATCACGAACGCGCCGACGAATAGCGCGATGCCGCCGAACGCGAGCAGGAAGCCCTGGAGGAAGCTGAGGAAGCTCTGCGTCTCGCTCGCGTCCTCGTCGGCCTGGCCGTCTCCGGTGCGGACCTGGGTGCCGGGCGGCAGGATCGACTTGATCGAGGAGAGCAGCTCCGCGTCGCGTCGTGCCCTCCGCCGCAGCTGCACGGATCTGGTCGAGCTTGCCCGACCTTGTTGAACAGCTGCTGCGCGGTGCGCAGGTCGAAGGCCGCAAGCGTCGCCCCGCCGATGTTGCCTTCGGACGAGAAGTCGAACAGCCCGGATACCCGTAGCCGCCGCACCGGCCCTTCGGCCTGCACGCCGATCTGCTCGCCGACTTCGATGTCCTCCTTCGAGGCGGTGGACGTGTCGATCGCGACATCGCCGCGGCCGGCCAGTCGCCCTCCTTGAGCACGATGGAGTTGAAGCGAGCCTGAGCGGGATCGATCGAGAAGCCGATGTTCGGCGCGCCGCCGTACTGGATCACGTCGCCGTCGTCGTCGATCAGCTGCGCTTCTCCGCCGACGCCGCCCACGGCGGCGTCGACTTCGGGCAGCGCTCGCACCTCGGCCAGTAGAGACTGGTTGAACGACGGGATCTCGACACCCGAGTCCTCGCTCACGTCGAAGGCCGTATCGCCTGTGATGACGGCGTCGCTGCCCTGGTAGATCGTGGTGAAGATCGAGTCGAAGGCCTTCGAGATCGAGTCCGTCAGGACAAACGTGCCCGTGATCGTCGCCACGCCGAGCACGATCGCGAAGCCCGTGAGGAACGTCCGGAGCTTCCTGCCCCAGAGATTGCGAAGGGCGACCCTGCGTCACTCGACGCTGAGCTCGTCCATGGCAGCGATGACCTCGCTCGCCGAGGCTTGTCTCATGTCCTTGACGACGAGCCCGTCGGCGAGGAAGAGGATGCGATCGGCGATCGCCGCCGCGCGCGGGTCGTGCGTGACCATGACCGTCGTCTGACCGAGCTCGTCGACCGAGTTGCGCATCAGGTCGAGAATCTCGCCCGACGTCGCGGAGTCGAGGTTGCCCGTCGGCTCGTCGGCGAAGACGACCGTGGGTTGGGAGACGAGAGCGCGTGCTATGGCGACGCGCTGCTGCTGTCCACCCGACAACTCGCTCGGTCGGTGAGAGCGCCGATCCGTGAGCCCCACTTTCTGGAGCAGGTTCTCGAACCAGGTCTTGTCCGGCTTCGTACCTGCGATCGTCAGCGGCAGCTTGACGTTCTCCTCGGCGCTGAGCATCGGGAGGAGATTGAAGAACTGGAACACGAACCCGATGTGCTTGCGCCGCAGCTTCGTCAGGTCGGTGTCGCCGAGCGTCGTCAACTCGGTGCCGTCGATGGCCACGGTGCCGGACGTCGGCTTGTCGAGCCCGGCCAGGATGTGCATGAGGGTCGACTTGCCCGATCCCGACGGGCCCATGACGGCGGTGAGCTTGCCGCGTTCGACGTCGAGGCTCACGCCCGCGTAGCGCGTCAACGGCCGTGTCGCCCTGTCCGTAACGCCGCGTGACGTCCTTGGCGACGACGACGGGCTTCCCGTTGCTGTGGAGGACGCTTTCGTCAGACAGGGCTTCGGATGGATTCATCTCGACCTCGGTTTCGCTGTAGCTGATGTTCTCCGAGGCTATCGAAGCCAAACCCAGTCCGGCGTCCGCCGCGAGGACGATCTTGCCCTCATCCTCGCGGACGAGTCGAAAGTCGTCCTTCCGGCCGATGTGGTCGTCGAGGTCGTCGGCTACCGTCAGCGGCATGAAGAAGATCTGGGACAGGGTCTGGCCGCTGGCACAGCGTTACTGGTTTGACGCAGTGCTCCTTGTTGGTCTGGGCCTCTCGCTCGCCACGGTCGTTCACGACATCCACAAGGAGGGGACAGGATCCTGGGCCGGGCGGGCCACTGTGGTTCGACGTCGTGGCAGCGGTCGCCATGATCGTGCCCCTTTTCTGGCGCCGGCGCTACCCGTTCGGCGCGCCGGTTGCAGCCGCCGTCATCGTCGGCGCAAGCTCGTTCGTCGACGACCGTCTCGTGCCGGCCGACTGGGTTGCCTTCCTGCTCGGGATCGCCATCGCCTTCCTGCTCGGAGGACTCCGGGAACGCCGACAGGCGGTTGCCGGTCTGGCGATCCTGCTCGGTGTCGGTGCGATCGTCGAACACAACGATCCCGACGGTGACGTTGGGGGTCTGGCCTGGATCTCGATCGTATTCGCTGTCGCCTGGGTCGTTGGCTTCGGGCTCGGACAGAAGTTCCGTGAAGGGGACGAGGCGAAGGAGCGCGCCGAGCGGGCGGAGCGCGAGCGCGAGGAACAGGCTCGCCTCGCGGTCACGGAGGAGCGCGCGCGAATCGCGCGCGAGCTGCATGACGTGGTCGGGCACAGCGTCAGCGTCATGACAGTGCAGGCCGCCGGAGCGCGACGCCTGCTCGACGCCGATCAGGAGCGCGAGCGCGAGGCGCTGATGGTCGTGGAGCAGACGGGACGCGAGGCGCTCGCCGAGATGCGGCGCCTCGTGGGCGTCCTGCGCCGGCCCGAGGAGGCGCCCGCCCTTGCTCCGCAGCCGAGTCTCGAGCATGTGAGCAAGCTCGTGGAGCAGGCGCGGGAGGCCGGCTTGCCGGTCGAGCTGCGGGTGGAAGGCGATCCGGTCGAGCTCTCCACCGGGCTCGACCTGACCGCGTATCGCGTGGTTCAGGAAGGATTGACGAACGCGGTCAAGCACGCTCGTGCAAAGCACGCCGACGTGCTCGTCCGCTACGACGACGGTCATGTCGAGCTGACGGTGACGGACGACGGCACCGGTGACGGCGGCGGCGAGAGCGGCGGACATGGCCTGGTCGGCATGCGCGAGCGAGTGTCCGTCTACGGCGGCGAGCTCGAGGCCGGCCCGCGACCCGGGGGCGGCTATCGGCTGCGCGCCAGATTGCCGATCGAATGAGTCTCGGCGGTCAACGCATGCGCACGCTCTGGCCGCTGGTGCAGCGCTACTGGTTCGACCTCCTGATCGTGCTGGGCGCCGGCCTATCAATTGCCATCGCGGTCGTCGAGCAGGGCAACGTGGACGGCCCCGAGGGTCCCTTGTGGTTCGACGTGCCCGCCTCCATCGTCTTCCTCGTCCCGCTGCTCGCGAGACGGCGATATCCGTTCGGGGCGCCCGCCGTGTGCGTGGTGCTCCTGGCAGCGACCAGCTTCGTCGACCCGGGGCTCACCTCGGACGACGTCGTCATGTTCCTCGCCGCCCTTGCCTCGGCCGTCCTGTTCGGCATGCTCAAGGAGCGGGCGCAGGCGGTGGCGGGCCTCGCGATCATGCTCGGCGTCGTTGCCATTGTCGAGCACAACGATCCCACTGAAAGCCTGGAAGACTCCATCTGGAGCCTCGTCACCTTCAGTGTGGCCTGGGCGGTCGGATTTGGCCTCGGCTACAAGTTCCGGGAGACCGACGAGGCGAAGGAACGAGCCGAACGAGCCGAGCGTCAACGCGAGGAGCAGGCGCGCCTGGCGGTCGCCGAGGAGCGCGCGCGGATCGCACGCGAACTGCACGACATCGTCGGTCACAGCGTCAGCGTCATGACGGTGCAGGCGGGCGGAGTGCGCAGCTTGCTCAGACCCGACCAGGAGCGGGCGCGCGAAGCCGTTGCGGTAGTCGAGCAGACCGGCCGAGAAGCACTCGCCGAGATGCGGCGTCTCGTCGGCGTCCTGCGCCGGCCTGAGGAGTCACCCGCCCTCGCACCGCAGCCGAGCCTCGAGCACGTGGACCGACTCGTGTCGCAGGCGCGCGATGCCGGTCTGCCGGTCGACCTTCGCGTCGAGGGCGAGCCGGTGCCGCTCCCGGCAGGGGTGGACCTCACCGCGTACCGTCTCGTGCAGGAGGGGCTGACGAATGCGATCAAGCACGCGCGGGCGCAGCATGCCGAGGTGCTCGTCGTCTACCGACGACGGCCTGGTCGAGCTGACCGTCACCGACGACGGCTCGGGAGACGGCGACGGTGAGAGCGGCGGTCACGGCCTCGTCGGAATGCGAGAGCGCATCTCCGTCTACGGCGGCGAGCTCGAGGCGGGCCGGCGGCCGGAGGGCGGCTATCGGATACATGCGAGACTGCCGCTGGCTTGACCGGGACCTACACCTTCCTGCTCACTGACATCGAGGGCTCGACGTCGCTCGTCCGCCGGCTCCGCGAGCAGTACGGTGACGTGCTCGCCGAGCATCACCGGGTCCTCCGCGACATCTTCGAGGAGGCGGGCGGGAAGGGTATCGGCACCCAGGGAGACGCATTCTTCGTCGCCTTCGCGAGACCGAAGGATGCAGTGAACGCGGCGCTGGCAGGGCAGCGGGCGCTCGTCGGGCACGAGTGGCCCCACGGCGTGGAGCCGCGGGTGCGCATGGGTATCCACACGGGCGATGCGTCGATCACCGCGGACGAGTACCACGGCCTAGCCGTTCATCGTGCGGCGCGGATCTGCGCCGCGGGCCAGGGTGGGCAGATCCTCGTCTCCCAGGCGACGCACTGCGCTGCTCGAGGACGAGGAGCTCACCTTCCTCGACCTCGGCGAGCAGAAGCTCAAGGACTTCGAGCGCCCGGTGCGGATCTACGAGCTCGTGCTGCTCGACGGGACGGTCCGACGGGACGGAGCCGATCGGAGCTGCGTCCGGGTCCTGATCGTCGACGACCAGGCGCTCGTCCGGGCCGGCTTCCGGATGATTCTCGAGGCTGAGGACGACATGGAGGTGGTCGGCGAGGCCGCCGACGGGAAGAGCCGCGATCGAGGAAGCCCGGCGGCTGCGCCCCAACGTCATCCTCATGGACGTCCGCATGCCAGAGATGGACGGCATCGAGGCGACGCGGATCCTGCTCGGACAGGACGGCGGGGAAACGCGCGTGGTGATGCTGACGACGTTCGACATGGACGAGTACGTCTACGACGCCCTGCGGGCCGGCGCGAGCGGCTTCCTGCTCAAGGACGTTCCTCCGGAGCAGCTCGTCGAGGGGATACGCGCCGTCGCCAGCGGAGATGCGCTGCTCGCGCCGTCGATCACGCGCCGGGTGATCGAGGAATTCGTGCAGAGGGCGCCGGGCGCGCCCCGTGAGATGCCCTCGTCAGTGCAGGAGCTGACTCCTCGTGAGCGGGAGGTGCTCGAACGAATCGCGCGCGGCCGCTCCAACGCTGAGATCGCACAGGAGCTCTTCGTCAGCGAGACAACGGTGAAGACCCACGTGGCGCACGTACTGACGAAGCTTGGTGTGCGCGACAGGGTGCAGGCGGTCGTCTTTGCGTACGAATCGGGCATCGTCGAGCCCGGCGACGCCTAGCGCGGGACGAGACTCTCGGCTCGGTAGCCTGCTGGGCCTCATGCACCGGTTGCCGTGGCTGGTGGTGTTCGCTGCCGTCTTTGCGGTCGCGATGCCAGCTGCCGGGCAGACACCGGCCCGGCAGGACTACGCCGCCGTCGCCTTCAGCGTCCTCCCGCCGGGGGAGAACGGCAGCCTCGTCTTCAACCGGAACACGCGAGACCAGGCGCGGCTCTACGACTGCCTGACGCTGCTGTTCGACCGCGTTGCGGCGAAGGATCTCGAGCGGTGCTTCAAGCGAGCCTCGCTCGGGCTCGTCGGCAAGGCGGCGCGCGTACAGCGACCGCGCGCCGGAGTGGTCATCGAGCGCGACCGTTGGGGCGTGCCGCACGTCACGGGGAAGACCGCAGCCGACGTCGCCTTCGGAGCCGGCTGGGTCACGGCCGAGGATCGCGGTCTCCTGCTCGAGCTGATTCGCGGGCCTGCCCGTGCGGCCGCGCTGGACATCCCCGGCATCAGCCCGGTCGAGCTCGCGCTCAGCGGGAAGGCGCTCGTTCCCAGCGCGCAGGGCGAGGCGCTGCTCGGCCGGCAGGTCGATCTGCTGAGGAAGAGCGGGCCGCGCGGCCGCAGGCTGTTGGCGGCGATGCAGGGCTACGTGGCGGGGCTCAATGCAGCCTTCAAGAAGCAGGGCACGCTCGTCACCCCGTACACGGCGCGCGACGTCGTGGCCGTCGGCGCACTGCTCGCGGCGCGCTTCGGCGCCAACGGCGGCTCCGAGACGCAGCGATCGATGTTCCTCGACGCGCTCCAGACAGAAGCTGGGCGCGATCAAGGGGCGGCAGGTCTTCGACGACCTGCGCGCGTCCAACGACGTCGAGTCCCCGGTCATCGCTCCCGGGCCGTTTCCGTTCCACCTGCCGCCGCGCGACGGCTCCCGGCAGCGTCGTCATCGACGACGGGAGCTTCACTCCCGTCGCGACCGCCCCGGCGACTCCGTCTCGTCGAGAGCCGGCCGGCGTCGAACGCGCTCCTCGTCGGCGCGAAGCGGTCGAAGACCGGCCACCCGGTGCTCGTCGGAGGGCCGCAGGTGGGCTACTTCTTCCCGCAGTTCTTCATGGAGGTCGACCTCCACGGCGGCGGCTACGACGTCCGCGGCGCTCTTCTGCCCGGACTGCCGCTCGTCCTCGTCGGGCGAGGCCCTGACTTCGCCTGGACGGTCACGTCCTCGCAGGCCGACAACATCGACGTCTTCGCCGAGACGCTCTGCGGCGGCGACGATCGTCACTACCTCCACAGGGGCGTCTGCCGCGAGATGACCACGCTGGATGCCGGGACGCTGCGCTCGCCCGGGACGCCGGATCAGCGGCTGACGCTGCTCCAGACGGTTCACGGTGTCGTCCAGGGCTACGCCACCGTCGACGGTCGCCGCGTCGCTCTCGCGCAGCAGCGATCGACGCGCGGCCGCGACGTCCTGAGCGCCCGTGCGCTCTACGAGCTCAACACCGGCCGGGTCACGTCCGCCAAGAGCTTCGTCAAGACGGCGTCCACGGTCGACGCGATGTTCAACTTCTTCTACGTCGACGATCGTGACATCGCCCATGTGACCAGCCGGCCGGCTGCCGGTGAGAGCGCCCGGACACCGACCCGTCGCTGCCGACGGTCGGCACGGGCGAGTACGACTGGCGCGGCTTCCTCGCCGCGAAGGCCCATCCCCAGACGATCAACCCGGGCTCGGGCGCGATCATCGACTGGAACTCGAAGCCCGCCCGCGGCTGGGGCGCATCCGACGACAACTGGTCGTATGGCTCTGTTCAGCGGAAGGATCTGCTGACGGGGCACTCGGCACCGGCAAACGGAGATGTCGCGCAGGTCGTGGCGGCTGCGAACAAGGCGGCGACCCAGGACCTGCGCGTGATGGAGGTCTGGCCGATCATCGCCGACGTCCTCAGGACCGCGCCCACGCCCAACGTCCGCGTGGGCACGGCCGCCGACCTCCTCGTCGCCTGGAGGGCGTTCGGCGGCAGCCGTCTCGATCGCGACGGGGACGGAAAGATCGATCATCGCGGGCGCCGCGATCATGGATGCCGCCTGGCCGCTGTTCGCGCGAGGCGGTGATGCGGCCCGTCCTCGGAGACCTCGTGGAGCGCCTCGCGCAGCTGCACACGGTGTCCGACGACCCGAATTCGCAGGGCTCGGCGTTCATCGACGGCTGGTACGGCTACGTGGACAAGGATCTCCGGCGGCTGCTCGGCCACACCGTGCGCGGCCCGTACGCCACGCAGTTCTGCGGCGGCGGTGACCTCGACTCCTGCCGCGACTCGCTCTGGGCCGCGCTCGAGCAGGCCTGCGACGTGCTGCAGGCGAAGCAGGGCGGCGATCCCACCACCTGGCGGGCCGATGCGACGGCCGAGCGGATCGGCTTCACCACCGGCCTCATCAGCGACACGATGGCCTGGGCGAACCGGCCGACCTTTCAGCAGGTGATGTCCTTCTCCGGCCACCGAAGCGCGGTAGCCGGTCGCATCGTCCCGGCTCGCTAGGCTGGCCGGAGTGGCCGCGAAGCGCTATCTCTTCACGCCCGGGGCCGACGCCGGTGCCGCCGCAGGTGCTCGCGGCGCTCGCAGAGCCGGTCGTCCACCATCGCGGCCCCGACTTCCGCCCGGTCTACCAGGAGTGCCTCGAGCGGCTGAAGGAGCTCTGTCGCACCACGTCCGACGTCCTCCTCTTCACCGCGTCGGGAACCGGCGCCATGGAGTCGGCCGTGGCGAACCTCTGCGCCCCGGGCAGTCGCGTCGTCGTCGTCTCCGCCGGCGCATTCGGCGAGCGCTGGATCGAGATCGCGGAACGCTACGGCTGCGAGGTCGCGCCGCTCCGCTACGAGTGGGGGGAGGTGCCGCAGGCCGGCGACATCGCCGGCAAGCTCGAAGAGCTGAGTGACGTGCGGGCCGTGTTCCTGACGCACTCGGAGACTTCCACCGGCGTGGTCAGCGACCTCCAGGCGCACGCCGAGGCGATCCGGCCGTCCGGCGCGCACGTCGTCGTCGATGCCGTGTCGAGTCTCGGCGCCGTGCCGCTGGACATGGACGCGTGGGGCATCGACGTGGTCTGCTCCGGCTCCCAGAAGGCGTTGATGACACCACCGGGGCTCGCCGTCGCGGCCGTCTCCGACGCCGTCTGGGAGCCTGAAGGGCGCCTGTCCTCACCTCGCTACTACTTCGACTGGGAGCGCACGCGTAAGGCGCAGGACGTGCTCGACGCGCCGTTCACGCCTGCTGTGTCGCTCGTTGCAGGCCTCAACGTGGCGCTCGGCTTGCTGTTCGAGGAGGGCTTGGACGCGGTCTTCGACCGGCACGTGCGCCTCGGTCGGGCCTGCCGGGCAGGCGCCAAGGCGCTGGGCCTCGAGCTCTTCTCACCCGACGACGACACGTCCGCGGTCGTCACCGCCGTCAAGTCTCCGCAGGGCGTGGACGCGGCCGAGCTCGTTGCCTTGCTTCGCGAGCGATACGGCGTCCAGCTCGCCAAGGGGCACGGCCCACTGGGCAGCACCGTCTTTCGCATCGGCCACATCGGCTACTACGACGTCTTCGACGTGGCGACGGCGCTGGCCGCCGTCGAGCTGGGCCTGGCCGAGCTCGGCGCCGAGGTGGAGTCGGGCGCCGGCGTCGCACACGCCCTGGCGGCATTTCAGGGCCTTCCCGTGTGACGCGCGTACTCGTCAGAGAGCCGATCGCAGACGCGGGTGTCGAAGCTTCTGCGAGCGCGCTTCGACGTGGATGTCGACTTCGACTCGCCGCTGGAGGACATCATCGGCGACTACGACGCGATCGTGATCCGCTCGGGAACGAAGCTCGACGCAACCCTGCTCGAGCGGGCCGGGCGCCTCCGTGTGATCGGCCGCGCCGGCGTGGGAGTCGACAACGTCGACGTCGAAGCAGCGACGCGGCTGGGAATCCTCGTCGTCAACGCGCCGGAATCGACCGTCGTCTCGGCCGCCGAGCACACGATCGGGCTCTTGCTCGCGCTCTGGCGAAACATCCCCCAGGCACACGCGGCCGTGAAGGCAGGCCGCTGGGAGCGCTCGCGCTACGCCGGACAGGAGCTGGCGGGCAAGACGCTCGGGCTGCTCGGCTTCGGGCGGATCGGACAGCAGGTCGCGCGCCGTGGCCTCGCGCTCGGCATGCACGTGATCGCGTTCGATCCGTTCGTCTCTCGAGAGCGCTTTCGAGAGCTCGGCGTGGAAGGAGCAGCGTCGCAGGACGACGTGCTTGCGTCAGCGGACGTCGTGTCGCTGCATCTGCCGCTGACCGACGACACACGCGCGGTCATAAGCCGGAGCGCGCTCGAGGGAGCCAGAGACGGCATCCGCATCGTCAACGCTGCTCGAGGGGAGCTCGTCGACGAGGATGCCCTGCTCGACGCGCTCGAGTCGGGGAAGGTCGCCGGTGCCGCACTCGATGTCTTCTCCAGCGAGCCGTACACGGGGCCGCTGCTCGAGCTGGACAACGTCGTCGTCACGCCGCATCTCGCCGCGTCGACCGAGGAGGCCCAGGACCGGGCGGGGGTGATCGTTGCCGAGCAGGTGGCGGCGGCGCTGGACGGCGATCTCGTGGCGAACGCCGTGAACATGCCGGCCGTCTCGAGCGAGGACATCGACACGCTCGGCCCGTTCGTCTCCCTCGCGACGCGCCTCGGGACGCTCGCCATGGACCTGGCCGGCGGCCGGGCCGAGCGCATCGTGCTCTCGTATCGGGGCCGCCTCGCCGAGCACGACACACGGCTGCTGACCGTCGCTGCGCTCAACGGCGTCTTCGAAGGGCGCACCGAACAGCCGGTCAATGCCGTCAACGCCGCACTCGTCGCCGCCGAGCGGGGAATCGCAGTGGAGGAGCAGAGCGAGCGGCTATCGCCCGACTACACGAGTCTCGTGCAGGTGGCCGTCGCAGCCAACGGTGACGAGACGGCCGTGGCCGGGACGACGATCGGCGGCGAGGATCGGCACTGGCTCGTCGGCGCCCTCGACTTCAAGATCGAGATCGAGCTGGCGCCGTACATGGTGTTCTTCCAGTACGACGACCGGCCGGGCGTGATCGGCCGCGTCGGGACGCTGTTCGGCGAGGCCGGCATCAACATCGCCAACATGGCCGTGTCGCGAACGAACGAAGGGGGCAAGGCGCTGATGGCTCTCTCGATCGACACTCCGGCTCCGGCGACTCTCGTCGCGGAGTTGCTGGAGGCCGGATTCGACGACGCCCGCTTCATTCGCCTGGGCTGAGGCGCCACGCCGGCAGCTAGCGCGTGACGACCGTCTCGTCCTCTTCGTAGGCGCGCTCGGGCTCGTGGTCGAGGACGGGATGCGCGATCAGCGGCTGCTCCTGCGTCTTCGCCGCACGCTCGGGCAGCAGCGCGAGCATCCCGAGGGCGAGTGCGGAGAGCGCGACGATGGCCAGGCCGAGGCCTTCGTGGTAGCCAAGGTTCGTGGCGATGACCATCCAGTCGGAGCCGGTGCCGTCGGGAGGCGGAGTCGTCCAGAGCCGCGAGAACTCAGAACCGAGGACGAACCAGGCACCGGAGGCGAGAGCGATCAGCGCCCCGAGCGCCGGGAGCGATCCGTACAGAGCCCAGCAGGCCAAGCAGGATCAGACCGCCGTAGACCGCACCGATGCCGGGCAGTAGCGAGAGCTGCCACGTGGTCTCGCTCCACTCCCACGATCCGACGTCGCTTCCTGCCGGAAACGGGTAGCCGAACTCGGGGCCGATGAACGGGACGATTGCACCCCAGGCGCCCAGCGCCACGAGTAGGAAGCCAATCGAGCGCACTGTGAATCGCATCGCTAACCCTCTTCCCGCCGGAGCGATGCGACAAACTTCGGCGATGACCGACGACACGACACAGGCCGTGGAGCGGGTAGCCGCGTATCTCCGCGACTCCCGCGCGGAAGCGCGTGTGGAGGAATTCTCGACGGGGACGCCGACGGCCGCGCATGCCGCGCGGGCGGTCGGCTGCGATTTGCGCAACATCGTGAAGTCGCTCGTGTTCGAATGCGACGGCCGGGTCGTCCTGGCAATGGTCCCCGGCGACCGGCGCGCGGATGCGGCGAAAGTGGCGGCCGCCGCCGGCGCTCGGACGGCGAGCATCGCGTCGCCGGCCCGCGTACGGGAAGCAACGGGCTTCGAGCCCGGGGCGGTCGCGCCGTTCGGCCTGGCGCGCGTCGACGTCGTTCTCATCGAGCGGACACTGCTGGGCCTGGACCGCGTGTGGGTGGGTGGAGGCTCGACCCGACATATGGTCGGCCTGACGCCGACGGAGCTCGTTCGACTCTCTCGCGCCGCTCCACTGGACGTCGTCACGGCCGACTAGAATTCAGCCATGCAGGAAACAGAAAAGATCTGGATGAACGGCGAGCTCGTGGACTGGGCGGACGCCCGGATCCACGTCGCCAGCCACGGCCTTCACTACGGCACCGGCGTCTTCGAGGGCATCCGCTGCTACGCCACGGAGCGCGGGCCGGCAGTGTTCCGGCTGCGCGATCACCTCAGGCGGTTGGAGACCTCGGCACAGCTGCTCTACATGCGACTGCCGTACTCGGTCGACGAGCTTCGAACGGCCTGCCACGAGACGCTCGCCGCCAACGGGATCGAGGAGTCGTACCTGCGGCCGATCGCGTACTACGGCTACGGCGAGCTCGGCGTGCACACGCGTGGCAACGATGTCGAGGTGGCCATCCTCACCTTCCCGTGGGGGGCGTACCTGGGCGACGAAGGCCAGCGCAACGGCTGCCGGGCAATGATCTCGTCGTGGCAGCGTGTCGGCCCGAACACGATCCCGCACACCGCAAAGGCGACAGGCATCTACCTCAACTCGATGCTCGCAGTGCACGAGGCGCAGCGCGCAGGGTACGACGAGGCGATTCTGCTCACGCACGACGGCTACGTGGCCGACGGCTCCGGCGAGAACGTCTTCATGATCAAGGACGGGGTCATCTATCACGCCCGACCTGTCCGCCTCGATCCTGCCGGGGATCACGCGTGAGACGATCATCGAGATCGCGCGCGCGCTCGGCTACACCGTGCACGAGAAGCGGCTGATTCGCGCCGACCTCTATACCGCGGACGAGGTGTTCATGTGCGGCACAGCCGTCGAGGTGACGCCGATCCGTTCGATCGACGACCAGGAGGTCGGGCCGCCCGGGCCGATCACGTGCGAGATTCAGCAGTCATACCTGGACACCGTTCGCGGCCGTAAGCCGCAGTGGGCCGACTGGCTCGACTACCAGACGCGAACGCCCGCGCAGGCATGACAGCAAGAGTCTGGGAACGGGACTGACTTCAGTCTGTCCCCTTCACCGTCAGTAGCGCGGATCCCCCTGTCGCTCCCGTACATCGACACGCTCGAGGAGGATCTCGTCCTCGAAGTGCTCCGGTCCGGCCGGCTCTCGCTCGGGTCGATGGTCACGCGCTTCGAGGAGGCGCTGGCACGCCGTGTGCAGGTGGATCATGCAGCGGCCGTGTCGAGCGGCACTGCGGGGCTCCACCTCTGCACGCGCCTGGCCGGCGTCGGACCGGGCGACGAGGTGATCACCTCACCGTTCTCGTTCGTGGCGTCTGCCAACTGCGCCTTGTACGAGGGCGCCACGCCCGTCTTCGCCGACATCGATCCGCACACGCTGAACCTCGATCCGTCAGCGGTGGAGGCTGCTGTCACCGACAAGACGCGCGCGATCGTCGCCGTCGACATCTTCGGCTACCCCTGCGCACTCGACGAGTTGCTGGCCATCGCCGACCGCCACGGCCTCGTCTTCATCGAAGACGCATGCGAAGCCCTCGGAGCGGAGTACAAGGGCCGGCCGCTCGGCTCGCACGGCCACCTCGCCGTCTTCGCCTTCTACCCGAACAAGCAGATCACGACGGGCGAGGGCGGCCTTGTCGTCACCTCCGACGGTGACCAGTGGCGGCTGCTCAAGAGCCTCTCCAACCAGGGACGGGCGGACACGGGGGGATGGCTCGAGCACGCACGGTTCGGCTACAACTACCGCCTCTCCGACGTCGCGGCGGCGATCGGCGTGGCGCAGATCAAGCGGCTCGACGAGATTCTCAGGCTCCGGGCTGCGGCGGCCCAGCGCTACGAGCAGCTGCTCACGGGCATCGACGGCGTCGAGCCACCGCTGGCGGACGACGCCGACCACCGCCGCTCGTGGTTCGTCTACCCCGTTCGGCTTTCGACCGAGATCGATCGTGAGCGGGTCATCACGGCGCTCGCCGCGAGTGGAGTGGAGACGAGCCGATACTTGCCCTCGATTCACCTCCAGCCCTACATGCGGGAGCGGTTCGACTTCCGCGAGGGCATGTTCCCGGTGTCCGAGGAGGCAAGCCGACGCCTCCTGGCGCTGCCGTTCTACTCGTCGATCGACGTCGAGGACCAGGAGCGCGTCGTGGACGCGCTGCGCCGCGCCCTGGGATAATCGGCGTATGGCTGTAGGCGCGACGAGGATGGTCTTCCTCGGCTTCGGGAAGTACGCGCGCGCCGACAAGATCTATTCGCTGGAGCCACTCGATGCGGAAGAGCGTGGCAGCGGTCGGCGAACACGCGTCTGGATCGAAGGCATTCCCGAGCCGATCATCGCCTCGCGCACCGAGCGGACGATCCTTCACGACATGGGTCACGATGTCTCCGCGTCGTCGCCCCTGATCGACCAGTCGCTCGAGCTCGCGGAGCTGCTGGCCGAGCAGGCGGAGACCGGCAAGGTCGACCTCGCCGATCTCGGCAAGCGGGCAAGGAAGCTGCTCGAGGCGAGCGCGCGGCAAACGGGCTCCCAGAAGCTGTTCTGAGACTCGGCCGTCGCCGCGCCCGGATCTCACTTGCAGACACGGCGCCGACCCGGGGCAATAATGCGTCGATGAGCGGGGGTCTCTCGGAGCGCGAGCAGGCTCGCGGCGCGGCCGAGCCGGTCGGCGCCTCGTCGTCTGCGCGCTCGTTCTGGAGCGCCGTGGATCGGCTCGTCGAGCCGCGACTCGCGGACGTTGACGGGCTCTCCATCCACGGGCTCGGCCCGCTCGCGGCCGATCTCCTCGAGCGCCTCGGCCGTCCGATTCCCCTCCCGTTCGTCCAGCAGCAACGTGCCGCGCGCGTCGCGATCCTCACCGCGCCGGCCCTCGTCGCCCGGGTGCGCGACGCCTGCGCCGACGGGCCGATGTTGCTGGTCAAGGGACCCGAAGCGGCGGTGCGGTACCCGCGGGGCGCGCGCGCCTTCTACGACATCGACCTACTCGTGCCGGACGCCGCCAGGGTGCAACGTGCTCTTCTCGCGGCCGGCTTCGTCGAGGAAGAGGATCCCGAGGGTCTCTGGATTGGCATCCACCACCTGACGCCGGTGCGCTGGCCGGGCCTGCCGCTCCGAGTCGAGGTGCACGCACAGCCCAAGTGGCCCGAGGGCCTCACTCCCCCGCCCAACGAGGCACTGTTCGACGGAGCCGTTCCGACGGCTCTCGGAGTTCAGGGTGTGCTCTCTCCCTCGCCGGCCTGCCACACGCTCCTGATTGCTGCCCACGCGTGGGCGCATCAGCCGCTCGGCCGGGCGCGTGACCTGCTCGACGTCGGTGCGTTTGGCGTCGATGCGGACGCGATCCAGCTGGCGCGACTCGCCGAGAGGCTGGGGTCTCGCTCCCGTGTGGCGGACGACGAGTGCGGCGCTCGATGCTCTGCTCGCCGCGCGGAGGACGTTGCCTCTCCGCCTCTGGGCGGCACACACGTCTGAGCTGCGCGTGCAGACCGTGCTCGAGGAGCATTTCGAGCGGGTGCTTTCACCCTTCTGGGGGCTTCCGCCCGGCGACGGAACCCGGCGAGCGGCGTCGGCGCTCCGTGGCGAGTTCCGACCGGCGTTCGACGAAGGCTGGCGCGAGAAGATGACGCGCTCGGCTGCGGCGCTGCGGCGACCGTCAGTACCCGTGACGCGCCATCGGCATCTGCTCGGTGACTCGGCGACCCGCGGACGCCGGCGGAACAAGCCCCCAAGCCAGGATTCGTGATCGGATCTAGCCGATCGGTTAGGTCACGAAGCAGAAAGGCGCAAGTATCGTGAGTGCATGCTCGGGGGGAGCACCCGATGTTCTGACACGCCGTCGTTGCGTGGGGTGGAGGCCGCCCCAGCGTTGGCATCGTTGACGGGGATGAACTCCTGCGCCGTCGTGTCACGGATGCCCTCCGGCTCGAAGGCTTCGCGGTTGTTGTCGACGTCGCTTCGGTGGATGAGCTTCTCGGCCGTAGCGACCATCTCGACGTGGTCGTCGTCGTTGTGTGGGGGGATTCAGGGCGATTCGGGATGGAGTCGCTCGTGCGAATACGGGAGCACGACCGCGACCTTCCGGTCGTCGTAGTTGCCTCCGGCTCCGCCGTATCGAAAAGCACCCTGCACGATGCGCTGAGCGCTGGAGCGAGCGGGGTCGTGGCGGAAGACGATCTCGAGAACCGCCTCGGCCCGACCGTGCGAGCTGTCAGCGTGGGTCAGCTCGTGATTCCGTTCGAGCGTCGCCAAGCCGTCGGCCGGCCGCTTCTGTCTCCACGCGAGAAGCGGGTCCTCTCGATGGTGGTCCTCGGCTTCACGAATCTCGAGATCGCGAACAAGCTCTTCGTGGCGGAGACGACGGTCAAGAGCCACCTCTCTTCGGCCTATGGCAAGCTCGGCGTCCGCTCCCGCCAGGAAGCGACTGCTCGGATTCTCGACCCGAGCCAGGGACTGGGCCTCGGGATCCTCTCGCTCGTCGAGGATCGTCGCGCGCCCGAGCCAGTCGCAAGCGAAGGAAGTCCATGAGCCACTCGGCGCCTGGAGTTGCGGAAGTGCTTGCTTCCTCCGATCCGCCGCGGCCGATGCCGTTGCCAGCTCCGGAGCGGTTCGAGCTTCGTGGAGTTTCGAAGAGCTGGAACGGGCGGCCGGTTCTAGACACGGTCGATCTCGTCCTCGAGCCCGGCATACCGGTCGCGCTCGTCGGCGCGAACGGGGCTGGGAAGACGACTCTGCTACGGATCGCAGCGGGTCTGATCGCGCCCGATCGGGGCACCGTCAAGGTAGACGGTTTCGACGTCTCCGCCAACCGGCGGGAATATCAGCGGCGTCTTGGGTTCCTGTCCGCCGGCCAGACGGGACTTTACGCCCGCCTCTCGGTTCGCAACCACCTGGAGTACTGGGCGCGGATCGCCTTCGTGCCACGATCCGATCGCAGAGTCGCCGTCGAGCAGGCGATCGAGCGTTTCGCGCTCGAGCCGCTGTCCGACCAGCGCGTCGACCGGCTCTCGATGGGGCAGCGACAGCGGGTTCGTCTGGCGATGGCATTCCTGCATCGACCCCGGCTCCTGCTGCTCGACGAGCCACGGACGAGCCTCGATCCGGCAGGCATCGACGTGCTGACCGAGGCGCTGGCCGAGTTTTCCTCCTCGGGCGGGACGTCGGTCTGGTGCGAGCCCGCGGCCGACGACATCGTTCTTCCCAAGCGGATCTACTCCCTTGGCCGAGGGCCGGCTGATCCCCGGGTGACGACGGCGATCGCATATGTTGACGCGGCAGTGGCCGTGGTGAAGCGAGACATCATCGTCTTCCGCAGCTATCGCCTGCGCTTCCTGGGCAGGTGCTGACCGGCTTCGCAAGTGTCGCCGTCATCTACTACATCTCCCGTCTCGTCAGCGTGCAGCCGTTCGAGAACCCGGATCAGTACTTCGCATTCGCGGTGGTAGGCCTCGTGATCGTGGAGATTCTCTTCTCGACGATCGGCACTGCTCCGGCCCGCGTCCGGCAGGAGTTGGTCGCCGGAACGTTCGAGAAGTTCGTGGTCTCGCCGTTCGGAGCTGCGGCGGGCGTCGTCTCCACGCTCGTCTTCCCCTTCTTGCTGGCATTCGTGAGCGGGACGGTGACGATCGCGTTTGCAGTGCTCGCATTCGGGATGCCCCTGGAGTGGTCGACGGCCCGCTATGCCGTTCCGCTGGCGATCCTCGGCTGCCTCTGCGTTTGCTCCGTTCGCGCTGCTTGCTGGAGCGGCTGTGATCTACGCCAAGCAGGCCCAGAGCGGGGTTGGCTTCATGATGATGGGGATCGCCTTCGTCGCCGGCTTCCTCTTCCCCGTCTCCTTGCTACCGGGCTGGATCCAGTGGACGTCGGACGTCCAGCCGTTCACGCCACTGGTCGACCTCCTGCGCCGCGTCCTGGTCGGGACTCCGCTCGAGGGAGACGCCTGGGTGGCTTTACTGAAGATCGGGCTGTTCGTGCTCGTCTTGCTCCCCCTGGCCACGTGGGTGCTCGCCGCCGCGATCCGCAAGAGTCAGCGCAGCGGGACGATCATCGAGTACTGACCGCCATGAGCCAGAAGCACACCGCCGCCACGCACGCAGTCCTCGACTCGAGCGTCCGCGTGCCGTCACACGTCGTCTTTCGGACGTTTGCCGTCGAGACCGTCGTCGTCAACCTCGAGCGAGGCGATGTACCACGGGGTGAACCCCATCGGCGGTCGCATGCTCGAGACGCTCGAGCGAACGCCGAAAGTCCGTGAGGCTGCCACGAAGCTCGCGGCAGAGTTCGACCGTCCACTCGGGGAGATCGAAGCGGACCTGTGCGCCTTCTGCGCGGATCTGATCGAGCGCGGCCTGCTCGAGCTAGCCGTATGAGCCGCGCCGAGCTGGTCTCTCCTCCCTCGGGACGGATCTCGGCGCCCGCCGGGCGGCGCCCGCGCGGACGCGCATTCGGGATCGAGTTGGAAGCCTCCGTATCGTTGGGCCTCGACGAGAGGACGCCCGGCGATGCCGGTGTCGGCAGGCGGGTCGCGATCGAGCTCGCCGAGGCTCGAGTGCTCGACCGCGCATGGCGGCCCCGGTCGGCGGTCAGCGTACTCGAGCGGCGACTTCCCGACGGTCGCCTGGTGATGTCGGTTCAGCACGATCCCGAGCTCGGGTATCGGATCTACGCACCTCGGGTCGGCCGGCACCTAGTGGCGAACGACGGTCGTCAGGTCACGTCCGCGCTGCCTGACATCGCCCCGTGGAGGTGGCAGAGACTCCTCTTCGCACAGGTGCTGCCGCTCGTGGCGACCCTTCAGGGCCTCGAGCTGCTCCATGCGAGCGCGGTTCGACTTCCGCAGGGGACGACGCTCGCATTCGCAGCCGCCTCGGGAACCGGCAAGACGTCTGTCGCCGCACACCTCGTTGCCTCGGGTGCGTCGCTCGCTGACCGACGACGTTCTAGCGCTCGAGCGAGGGTCGCGCGGCGTCGTCGCCCACCCAGGCGTTCCCGTCATGAGCCTGGCTCCGATGGAGCTCTTGGCGCTGACGCGCGAGAGAGCTCGGCGGCTGGGTTTGCGCCTGGGACAGGCCGACAAGATTCTCCTTGCCACACCGATCGTCGATCGCCCCTGCAGGCTCGATGCGCTCTATTTCCTCGAGCGGTCGAGGACGACTTCGGGCTTCCGGATCGAGCCATACGATCCCGATCCGATCCGCCTTCTCGCGCACAGCTTCAACACGTACGTGCGCTCGCAACGTCGGGTCGTCAACCAACTCGCGGTGTACGCGAGCGTGGCGGAGGCGCTCGACGTGTACCGGGTCTTGATCCCCCCGTCCAGCTCCGCCCAAGAGGTGGCGGGCCTGATCAGCACGCACGCCGGGGAGCGGTCGTGAGCACGCGGCCGATCGAGATCGGCTCTCCGTATTACGAGCTGATCAAGCCGATGCCGCGCGTGGCGAAACTCGGCCTCGTCCTCGAGATCGTCGCCGCATATGCGCGGGTCCGCTGGCTCCTGCGGCGCCGCGACCTGCCGAGCGTCGTGGCCTCCCTTCGAGGCACGGAGGACTCGTATGACCGATCGCCGCAGGCAGGCGATCGGCATGCGCCTCGGCCATGCGGTGCAGCGAACGCTGGCGCTCGTCCCGTTCGACTCCCGGTGCCTCGTCCGGTCTCTTGTCCTCACGTCCGTCCTCGCGAGGCGCGGGATCGATTCTGTCCTCGTGATCGGCGTGAGCGTCGAGCCCAAGTTCACCGCCCATGCCTGGGTGGAGAGCGGCGGGAAACCGCTGCTTCCGCCGCTCGACGCACAGCGGCTGGTGGAGCTCTGAGCGGCGTGGCCGTCACGTCCTTCACGCAGGCAGCCGCTTACCTCCGTTTTGGGTCCACGTTGCACGCGCGCACGAGGTGATCCTGTGGGAGGAGCAAGGTAGGAAAAAAGGAGGAAGCACCCTTGACAGCGGCCAGCGGGCCGGGACAATACGGGTTGAAAGACGTCCAACCGGACGTCCAAACGGGAGGTGCAGAGTGGAGAAGCATCTGACCGCGGCAGTGGAGCAGCCTGAGGCCGAGTTGACGTATGAGCGCCCGCGGATCGAGGACTACGGGACGCTGGCCGAGCTTACGGCCGGCTCCAAGGGTGGCTACTTTCGACGACCTCTTGGGATCGCGCCTCCGGCGGCGGCTTGGGCTACTTCTCGTAGCTCGCCTCCGCCAGTCGGTATCGAACGAAGCGCCGGGACTCGCTCCCGGCGCTTCGCGTTGCGACCTAGTCGCCGAGCGGAGATCATGGGTGAGTGACGTGGCGTCGACGATGCTTCCCGGCATATCGGCGCTCGAGATCGCCGCCGGCGTGCCGATCGGCTTCGAGCCGGACATCTCGCTCCCTGCGACGGATGAAGCGCCCATGCTCGCCCTCGAAGAGACGGTCCGGGACTGCTGTGGTGCAGACGCCGTGTTGCGTTGCCTTCTCCGGCGGACGCGACTCCTCGCTCGTGCTCGCCGCCGCGGTTCGGGTGGCGGCAAAGGAAGGTGTTCCGCCGCCGATTGCCGTCACCAATCGGTTCCCGCAGGGGACGCAGGCGGACGAGCGCGACTGGCAGGAACTCGTCCTCGATCACCTCGGATTGGAGCGGCAGGTCGTCGTCGCGGTCACGGACGATCTCGATGTAATCGGCACGCTGGCAGCGGGGGTTCTCGAACGGCACGGGGTCGTCTTCCCCCCCAACATCCATACGGTCAGCCCTCTGTTGCCTCACGCTGCGGGAGGCAGCTTGCTCCTGGGAACGGGCGGCGACGAGCTGTTCGGCTACCACCGCTGGGAGCACCTCAACGATCTGCTCGCAAGCCGCCGCCGGCCTCGGCCTAGCGACATCCGCCCCGCCGCCGCAGCCTCGCTCCCGGGTCCGCTTCGACGACGGCTGCTCGCGCGCCGGGACCGAGTCGAGCGGCCCTGGCTACGGGCGGCTGCGCGGACGTCGCGTCCAGGCGCTCGAGAGCCGCGACGCCGACGAGCCGGTGCGGTTCGACAGGGCGGTTGCGAGAGCGGTGCGCCGTCGAGCTCTGTTGATCGGGCACGAGAACATCAGGCGGCTCGGGCGGGCTGAAGGGGTGAACGTTCATGCCCCACTCGCCGAGCCGCGCTTCGTCGCAGCCCTCGCGCGGGCGGGAGGCGCGCGGGGGTGGGGCGGCCGTACAGAGGCTATGCGAGCCGTCGCCGGGGGCATTCTGCCGGATGCCCTGATCGACCGGCGCGACAAGGCGATCTTCAACGCCGCGTTCTTCGGCGAGAGGGCGCTTCGATTCGCGCGCGAGTGGAGCGGACGAGGCCTCGACACGTCGCTTGTTGACCCGGACGTCGTCAGGCGCGCCTGGCTTGACCCCGAGCACCAGTTCCGGAGCGCGCTCCTGCTCCAGCAGGCCTGGTTGCACGACCGCGGGCGGTAGACGCGGGAGGGCCTTCTCCTGTGTCGAGGTTGGACCCAGGGTTCTTCGCGCGCTCAGTGCACGAGGTCGCGCCCGAGCTCGTCGGCGCCACGCTGCTGGTCGACGGCGTCGGCGGACTGATCGTCGAGGTCGAGGCGTACGCCGTCGGCGACCCCGCGAGCCACGGGTACCGAGGGCCAACGCCCACGAGTAAGACGATGTTCGGGCCGCCGGGCCGGGCGTACGTCTATCGCTCGTACGGCATCCACTGGTGCCTGAACTTCGTCTGCGGCGAGGAGGGCTCGCCGCAGGCCGTGCTGATCCGGGCGCTCGAGCCCACTTCGGGCCTGAGCACAATGGCGGAACGGCGTGGGCTCGACGACCCGCGACTGCTTTGCGCGGGGCCCGGCCGCCTCTGCCAGGCACTCGGCGTCACCCGCGAGCACGACGGGTCGCGCCTCGACCGCCCGCCGTTCGAGCTCCACGCCCGCGACGGCGATGTCGAGCTGCTCACCGGCCCGCGCATCGGCCTCAGCGTGGCCGTCGAGCAACCCTGGCGCTACGTGCTCGCGGGCTCCCGCTTCCTCAGCCGGCCGGCACCGAGACCACCAGCGTGACGGGCATGCGAGGGGCAGCGGCAACTCCGGCCAGAGGCTGCTGCGAGAGGACGCGGCCGGGTCGGCCTTTCGCCTTCTGCCGCCGCACGACCGGCCTCAGTTCCCGACGATCGAGACGGGCGCGGGCCTTCGCGAGCTGAAGCCCGACCACGCGCGGGACGACGCCGTGCAGCGGCTTGGCGACGACGAGCTGCACCGTGTCGTATGCAGAGAGCCGTGCCCCGACGCGCGGCAGCTGACCTAGTACGTACCCCACGCGTTGGCGCGGCACTGCCGGCTTGTACACGGCCTCGGCTTCGAGCGGCTGCAGGCCCAGCCGTGCCACCGCGTCCGCGTACTTCAGGCCGGTGACCCGCGGCACCTCGACCTCGTTCTGCTTGCAGTCCGCGGTCGTGTCGGGACCTCTGCCGTAGAAGTACAGAATCTCGCGCGTGCCGCGGCAGTAGCCGTTGTCCGCGCGCCAGCGCCCGTTGCGGAAGACGATGCTCCGCGGGGACGCGTACGGATACGACGGCGACGGGAAGCTCTCGGGCTCGTCGCCGAGGCGAGGCAGCGCCTTCTCCATGAACGTCTTGAAGATCTGCGCCGGGTACGTGCCGCCTGCCACCGGGCTGCCGTGGTACTCGTCGAGCATTGGGCGCAGCCGGTCGGGATAGCCCACCCAGACGGCGACTGCCAGCTGGGGCGTGTAGCCGACGAACCATGCGTCGCCGTAGTTCTCCGTCGTGCCCGTCTTGCCGGCGACCGCCCGTCCGTCAGAGAGCTGGGCCCGCTTGCCCGTGCCGCTCTCGACGACGCCCTGCAACAGCCGGGTGACGATCGCCGCCTCGTTGGCACCGAGGGCCTCACGCGGGATCGGGATGTTCTTCTTCTTGCCGACCGAGAGAACGGCGCGGGGCACGTTCCGCATCAGAGCGCCGTCGATCCGCTGCCCGCCGCTGGCGAGAGTGGCGAACGCCCGGGCCATCTCCAGCGGGTTCACCGCCTCGCCGCCAAGGGTTATCGAGAAGTAGCCCTTGATAGGGCTCTGGATCCCGAGCCGGCGGGCCATCGCCGCGACGGCGTGCGGCCGGACGAGCTCCGTGAGCTGCGCGTAGACGGTGTTGTCGGAGTACGTCGTCGCCGTCTCCAGGTCGATAGTGCCGAGGTTCGACCCCTCGTAGTTCTCGACGTGCCAGAGACGGTCGCCGAGCGAGATCGTCACCGGGCGCCGATACGAACGAGGTGGTGGGGGAGATGCCCTGCGCAAGAGCGGCTGCGAGGGCGAACGGCTTGAACGCCGACCCCGGCTGCCGCTCTCCCTGCACGGCAAGGTTGAACTGACTCTCCGCGTAGTTTCGGCCGCCGTACATGGCGAGCACCCGCCCGTCGCGCGGGTCGACGGCGACGAGCGCCGCCGACGGCCCTTCGTCGTCGGGGAGCCACTTCGCGATCGCCTCTCGGGCGAGCTGCTGTACGCCCAGGTCGATGGACGTCCGCACCCGCAATCCGCCGCCGAACACACGTGCCGTGCCGTACTCGTCGACGAGCTGCTGCTTCACGTAGTTCGTGAAGTACGGGGCTGGTCCCTGGATGCCGGGCAGCCGGACGCGGGCCGGCTCGGGAAGCGGCTCGTGGTCGGCGCGCCAGTACTCCACGCGCGTGAGGTCGCCCTGATCGAGCATCGCCCGGAGCACGGTGTGGCGACGAGCCTTCGCCTGACGCGGGTTCAGCACCGGGTCGTAGAGCGCCGGGATCGGCCGGTATCCCGGCGAGGAGCGCCGATTCGGCGAGTGAGAGGCTCGAAGCGTTGTGGCGGAAATACACGCGCGACGCCTGCTCGATGCCGTAGGCGCCGTTCCCGAAGTAGATCGTGTTGAGATAGGCGGTGAGGATGCGGTCCTTCGGCCACTGCTGCTCGAGCTGCCAGGCCAGAGCTGCCTCTTTGAGCTTGCGCTCGAACGACCGGCTGCTCTTGACGTAGGCGTTCTTCACGAACTGCTGCGTGATCGTCGAGCCGCCTTCGACCACCGCACGGTTGCGCAGGTCCTGCCAGACCGCACGGGCGATCCCGCGGATGTCGACGCCCCGGTGCTCGAAGAACCGGCGATCCTCGACCGCGACGATGGCTTGCTTCATGACGTCCGCGATCTCCTCGGACTTCACGACGATCCTGGCCTCGTCGCCGCGGAGCACGGCGAGCACACGGCCGTCCGAGGTGTAGATGTAGCTGTTCTTGTCGGGCCGGTAGCGCGCAGGGTCGAGCTTCGGCAGCTCGCCCGCGATCGCGGTCACGAGACCGAACGCGAACGACGCGGTGCCGACGAGACCGAGCACGAGGAGAAGCGCGAGCAGGCGGAGCTTGCGGATTCTCCGTCGGCGTCGTCTCTCCCCTTGAGAACCGTTTGCCGAGACCAGAGCGAGGCGATTGTACCGCCCGTAGAGTTGCGTTCGATGGGTATCGCAGAGCTCACGCGGAACGCCGTTCATGTGCTGCCGGAAGGCGCGCTCGAGGCGAAGCTCGCTCTCGGTCGGCCGCTGCGCGTCAAGCTCGGCATTGACCTGACGGCGCCGGACATCCACCTCGGATTCGCGTACGTCGCTCGACCGGCGTATGCGGTCTTCCAAGACGAAGGGTCACACGGTCGTGCTCATCGTCGGCGACTACACGACCCGCATAGGAGATCCCTCGGGCCGCTCAGACGGAGCGGCCGGTAATGCCTGGCGATGTGCTCGACGCGAACGCGAAGGAATTCGCGGAACAGGCATTCACGATCATCGACCGCGAGCGGACCGAGATCCGCTTCAACGGAGAGTGGCTCCGCACCCTGTCCTACGCGGAGGTCGTCCGCCTCACGCGCACGGTCGACCGTCGCCCGGGTGCTCGAGCGGGACGACTTCGCGAACCGCTTCCGCGCCGGCGAGCCGATCTCCGTGTCGGAGCTTCTGTACCCGCTCATGCAGGCGTACGACTCCGTGGCGTCGAAGGCCGACATCGAGATCGGCGGTACCGATCAGCTCTTCAACCTGCTCACGGGCCGCGAGGTGATGCCCGACTACGGTCTCGAGCCGCAGGTCGCTATGACGTTCCCCTATCTCGTCGGGCTCGACGGCGAGGAGGAAGAGTCGACGTCGCGCGGGAACTACATCGGCATCGCTGAGGCGCCAGAAGAGATGTTCGGCAAGGTGATGTCGCATTCCGGACGAGCCTGCCGACCAGTGGTGGCCGAGATGCTGCCGGAGAGGAGCGCGCCGAACGGCATCCACATGGCGTCGAAGCTCGAGCTCGCGCGACGTTTCGTGGTTCGCGGCACATGCGGCGAGGACGCCGCTGACGCCGCAGAAGCCCACTTCACACGTGTCGTCCGCGAGGGAAGCACCCGACGAGGTTCCTGAGGCCCGCTGCCCGACGACGATCCTGTACATCTGCCGCGCTGCTCGTAGCCGCGCTCGGAATCGGCACTACGAGCGAGGCCCGCCGCCTCATCGAGCAGACAGGCAGTCAAGCTGAACGACGAGGTCGTGACAGAGCTCGATGTGCCACGAGCGCGGCTGGCCGGGGCGCTCCTGCAGGCGGGAAAGCGTCGTTTCGTGCGGTTTCCTGCGACGTAGCGGTTCCTTTGCTACGATGCACTGCCGCCTCGACAAGAGGCTGGCAAGAAGCCTGCAAACGACACCGGAGACCCGTCGAGCCAGAAGATACGACCTACGTATCACCTAGCACGAGGGGCCTTCGGTGTGATCCGGAGGCTTTTTTCTGGCCCTCAGCAGAGGGTGTGGTCTTTGAAAACTCAACAGCGTGAAACGTCGAGGCTCTTCGGCTGGTCCCTTCGCGGACGAGCTGAAGAGTTCTTAAAACCCGTCGTGCCCTGGCTTCATCGGGGCATGACTTTGAGCTCAAGCTCACCTGTAATCAGCTTCTGACCTCGTCGGACGGCATTCGTGCCGGCAGTAGACGGAAATCGATTCTTCACGGAGAGTTTGATCCTGGCTCAGGACGAACGCTGGCGGCGCGCCTAACACATGCAAGTCGAGCGAGAACCGAGCCTTCGGGTTCGGGGACAGCGGCGAACGGGTGAGTAACACGTGGGCAACCTGCCCTCGGCACTGGGATAGCCCGGGGAAACCCGGATTAATACCGGATAGCCTCCGGAGCCTTCGGGCGCCGGAAGAAAGGTGGCTTCGGCATCCGGCCGAGGACGGGCCCGCGGCGGATTAGCTTGTTGGTGGGGTAATGGCCTACCAAGGCGACAATCCGTAGCTGGTCTGAGAGGACGATCAGCCACACTGGGACTGAGACACGGCCCAGACTCCTACGGGAGGCAGCAGTGGGGAATCTTGCGCAATGGGCGAAAGCCTGACGCAGCGACGCCGCGTGCGGGAAGAAGGCCTTCGGGTTGTAAACCGCTTTCAGGAGGGACGAAGCCACTCGGGTGAATAGCCCAGAGGGTGACGGTACCTCCAGAAGAAGCCCCGGCTAACTACGTGCCAGCAGCCGCGGTAATACGTAGGGGGCTAGCGTTGTCCGGATTTATTGGGCGTAAAGCGCGTGTAGGCGGCCAGATAGGTCTGCTGTGAAAACTCGAGGCTCAACCTCGAGCTGTCGGCGGAAACCATTTGGCTAGAGTCCGGAAGAGGAGAGTGGAATTCCCGGTGTAGCGGTGAAATGCGCAGATATCGGGAAGAACACCAGTGGCGAAGGCGGCTCTCTGGGACGGTACTGACGCTGAGACGCGAAAGCGTGGGGAGCAAACAGGATTAGATACCCTGGTAGTCCACGCCGTAAACGATGGGTGCTAGGTGTGGGGAGTGTCGACTCTCTCCGTGCCGCAGCTAACGCATTAAGCACCCCGCCTGGGGAGTACGGCCGCAAGGCTAAAACTCAAAGGAATTGACGGGGGCCCGCACAAGCAGCGGAGCATGTTCTTTAATTCGACGCAACGCGAAGAACCTTACCAGGGCTTGACATGCACGGGAATGTCATAGAGATATGGCAGCCCTTCGGGGCTCGTGCACAGGTGTTGCATGGCCGTCGTCAGCTCGTGTCGTGAGATGTTGGGTTAAGTCCCGCAACGAGCGCAACCCCTGTCCTTAGTTGCCAGCGAGTAATGTCGGGGACTCTAGGGAGACTGCCGGCGACAAGTCGGAGGAAGGTGGGGATGATGTCAGGTCAGCATGACCCTTATGTCCTGGGCTAGAAACGTGCTACATTGGCCGGTACAAAGGGCTGCAAACCCGCGAGGGGGAGCGAATCCCAAAAAACCGGTCCCGGTTCGGATTGGAGGCTGAAACTCGCCTCCATGAAGGCGGAGTTGCTAGTAATCGCGGATCAGCAACGCCGCGGTGAATACGTTCTCGGGCCTTGTACACACCGCCCGTCACACCACGGAAGCTGGCAACACCCGAAGCCGGTGGCCTAACCCGCAAGGGAGGGAGCCGTCGAAGGTGGGGTTAGTGACTGGGGTGAAGTCGTAACAAGGTAGCCGTAGCGGAAGCTGCGGCTGGATCACCTCCTTTCTAGGGATGCCGGAGCACTTACTCCGGTAGGCGTTCGAGCCGTTTGATGGCTTCTTGGCCGTCCGGATCTCGAGCTCGCCTAGAAGTATGTCGACCTCGATCGCAGATGTCCAGGCAAGCAGCGCGGTGGAAGTCGCTGCGGATCACGCTGTTGAGTTTTGAGAGACCACTGCTCTGCGGTGGCCTTCTCGCGGACACACGGTTCGCGCGCACCTTGAAAACTCCATAGCAGCAAAACATGGTGTTCTTTTCGATCAAGAGAATAAGAGCACACGGTGGATGCCTAGGCGCCAAGAGCCGATGAAGGACGTGGGCGGCTGCGAAAAGCCCGGGGGAGGTGCTGACCAACCGTCGATCCCGGGATGTCCGAATGGGGAAACCTACGCGTGGTAATGCGCGCGTGCTCCTGCCTGAATACATAGGGCAGGTAGCGGTAAGCGGGTGAACTGAAACATCTTAGTAACCCGAGGAAAGGAAAGAAATCTCGACTCCCTGAGTAGTGGCGAGCGAAAGGGGATCAGCCCAAACCAGCGTGATGTGACAGGCGGCAGCCGTTGTCACGCCGGGGTTGTAGGGTCTGTCTTGATCCGTCTGCCGGCGGGTCGGGAAGTTACAAAGCTGGTTGTTAGCCGAAGCAGATGGAACGCTGCACCACAGCGGGTAACAGTCCCGTAGGTGAAAGCGACCAGCCTTCCTTGACAGATACCTGAGTACGGCCGGGCACGGGAAACCCGGTCGGAACCCGCGGAGACCACTCCGCAAGGCTAAGTACTCCTTGGCGACCGATAGTGAACTAGTACCGTGAGGGAAAGGTGAAAAGTACCCCGGAAGGGGAGTGAAATAGTACCTGAAACCGTGTGCTTACAAGCGGTCGGAGCGGAGCAATCCGTGACGGCGTGCTTTTTGCATAATGAGCCAGCGAGTTACTCTTCAACGGCAAGGTTAAGGAAACGGAGCCGAAGCGAAAGCGAGTCCGAACAGGGCGATTTAGTCGTTGGAGGTAGACCCGAAACTGAGTGATCTACCCATGGGCAGGCTGAAGCGGGGGTAAGACCCCGTGGAGGGCCGAACCGAAGTAGGTTGAAAACTGCTCGGATGACCTGTGGGTCGGAGTGAAAGGCTAATCAAACTCAGAGATATCTGGTTCTCCCCGAAATATATTTAGGTATAGCGTCGCGTGTTCACTACCGGCGGTAGAGCACTGTTTGGGCTAGGGGGCCTACCAGCTTACCGACCTCAGACAAACTCCGAATACCGGTAGTCCAGAGCGCGGCAGTCAGAGTGCGGGGGCTAAGCTTCGTGCTCAAAAGGGAAACAGCCCAGACCGTCGGCTAAGGTCCCTAATTCTTGGCTAAGTGGGAAACGATGTCCGATTGCCGAGACAACCAGGATGTTGGCTTAGAAGCAGCCACCATTAAAAGAGTGCGTAACAGCTCACTGGTCAAGTGATCGGGCGCGGATGATGTAACGGGGCTCAAGCCAAGAACCGAAGCCACGGACTTCGAGCTTGCTCGGAGTGGTAGGGGAGCGTTCCCATGCCGGCAAAGCGGCGGCGTAAGCCAGCCGTGGAGGCATGGGAAGTGAGAATGCTGGCACGAGTAACGAAAGGCGAGTGAGAAACTCGCCCGCCGATTGCGTAAGGTTTCCTGAGTAAAGCTAATCTGCTCAGGGTTAGTCGGGACCTAAGCCGAGGCCGAAAGGCGTAGGCGATGGCCAACCGGTTGATATTCCGGTACCACGTCATCCGTCGTTATCACCGATGGGGGGACGGGGTAGGCTAGGGAAACCCAGGCGATGGTCGTCCTGGGGTAACCGCGTAGGGCGTCCGGTAGGAAAATCCGCCGGACTTAAGCCTGAGACGGGATGCCGAGCCCGAAAGGGTGAAGTTCCCAAAGCCATGCCTCCAAGAAAAGCCTCTAGGGAGACGGAGCGTGCCCGTACCAAAACCGACACAGGTACGCAAGTAGAGAATACTAAGGCGATCGGGAGAACCCTCGAAAAGGAACTCGGCAAAATGGCCCCGTAACTTCGGAAGAAGGGGCGCCCCCGTAGAGTGAAAGCCTTCGCGGCTCGAGCTCGAAGGGGCCGCAGTGAAACGGCCCAAGCGACTGTTTACCAAAAACACAGGTCTCTGCGAAGTCGAAAGACGACGTATAGGGGCTGACGCCTGCCCGGTGCCGGAAGGTCAAGTGGAGAGGTTAGCCTTCGGGCGAAGCTTTGAAACCAAGCCCCGGTAAACGGCGGCGGTAACTATAACCGTCCTAAGGTAGCGAAATTCCTTGTCGGGTAAGTTCCGACCTGCACGAATGGCGTAACGACTTGGGCGCTGTCTCTTCGAGGGACCCGGTGAAACTGTAGTCTCGGTGAAGATGCCGAGTACCCGTGGCTGGACGGAAAGACCCCGTGAACCTTTACTACAGCTTGACGTTGGAGTCTGGGATACGTTGTCCAGGATAGGTGGGAGGCTTTGAAGCGGTGGCGCTAGCCATCGTGGAGCCAATCTTGGGATACCACCCTGCATGTTCTGGGCTTCTAACCCGATGCCGTGATCCGGGTCGGGAACAGCGTCAGGTGGGTAGTTTGACTGGGGCGGTCGCCTCCTAAAATGTAACGGAGGCGCGCAAAGGTTCCCTCAGCACGGTTGGAAATCGTGCGTAGAGTGCAAAGGCATAAGGGAGCTTGACTGCGAGACTGACAAGTCGAGCAGGTGCGAAAGCAGGCCTTAGTGATCCGGCAGTGGAGAGTGGAATCGCTGTCGCTCAACGGATAAAAGGTACTCCGGGGATAACAGGCTTATCGCGCCCAAGCGTCCACAGCGACGGCGCGGTTTGGCACCTCGATGTCGGCTCGTCTCATCCTGGGGCTGTAGCAGGTCCCAAGGGTTGGACTGTTCGTCCATTAAAGAGGCACGCGAGCTGGGTTCAGAACGTCGTGAGACAGTTCGGTCCCTATCCGCCATGGGCGTTGGGAGCTTGAGGAGGGTCGTCTCTAGTACGAGAGGACCGAGATGAACAGACCTCTGGTGTATCAGTCGTCGTGCCAACGGCGCTGCTGACTAGCCACGTCTGGTTGGGATAACCGCTGAAAGCATCTAAGCGGGAAGCCCACTCCGAGATGAGGCTCCCCATCACTTCGAGTGAGTAAGGGCCGTGGTAGACCACCACGTCGATAGGCGGGACGTGTAAGCGCGGCAACGCGTTCAGCGGACCCGTACTAATTGCCCGAGGTCTTGATTTTGAACACCAAGTGAGCTGCTATGGAGTTTTGAGGGTGCGCCGAACGCGCAGGACCTCACAATTTCCGGTGGTCATAGCGGCGGGGGTACACCTCTTCCCATTCCGAACAGAGCAGTTAAGCCCGCCAGCGCCGATGGTACTCGGGGCGAAAGCCCCCGGGAGAGTAGGACGCCGCCGGATTATCTTTCAGGAGGCCGCCGAGAGGCGGCCTCTTCTTGTTACCGGCGGAAGACGACCGATGGAGTCGAGCGCTTGCTAGCCGCTAGGTCGCCGACGCGGATGTGCAAGTGGTCAAGAAGCCGGCCGGCGTGCGACTCGGGCACGCTCGCACTCTACGCCGCGCGAATCTTCTCGCGCCAGCCGGGATCCAGCGCGCGCAGCCGGTCCACGCGCTCCGCCACCGCTGGGTGCGTCACGAACATGCCCGGCAGACCTTCCTCGTCCAGCGGATTGACTGTGAACAGCGGCTCGCAGGCGGGGCTGGCCTGGAACTCGACGAGCTCCACTGCCTGCTCCAGCCGGATGAGCGCGTCGGCGAGCCCGTGGGGTGACTCGCAGATCTCTGCCGCCCGACGATCCGCAAGGAACTCGCGTTTCGGAGACAGGAGGATGTGCTCGCACGCAGCAGCGAGCGGCCCCAGGACGTAGAGCATGGCGCGCTCGAGAAAGCCGCCGATCCGGCTGAGCTCGAGCAGCGCAGCGGCAAACAGCACGACCGGCGTCTGGATGACGATGTCGCGATTGCGGACGTGGGCGAGCTCGTGCGCCAAGACGCCTTCGATCTCGGCGGGCGGCAAGGCGAGCAGGCCCATCGTGAACGCGATCGTCGATGACCACACGCCACGACCGGCCGCGAGGCTGAGCGGCGGGCCTCTGTCGATCACATACAGCCGAGGCTTGACCACCTGAGCGCGCGCCGCGAGTCGCGCGACAACTGCGTGCAGGTCGGGTTTTCGCCCTCGGGCAGCTCGCGCGCGCCGAGCATGCCCATGATCGCCCGATCGGCGGCCCAGTACATGCTGAGGCACAGCAGCAGCCCGGCGAACGCGAAGATGGAGGCGAGACGGAACTCGCCGATGACGTAGCCGAGCAGTCCCAGTAAGCCGGCGACGGTGACGGTGACGAGCCAGGCCTTGATGACGTTCCAGGCGGCCGTCACGGCGGCCTACGACTCCTCTTCGGTGTCCTCCTCACCGAGGCCGCGCGGCGGCCAGTCGGGCTCCGGCGCGTCGCAGCGGCTCGAGCAGTGAAGCGAGGCGACGTTCTGCAGCGGGATGAGAATGTGGCCGTTCAGCTCGACGTGGGCGATGTCGTCGATCGAGCAGTAGGCCGTGAGCACGCCCTCCTGGTAATCGCCGCCGAAGAGCGCGACCTCGACCTGCTCGCCTTTGTACTTGCTCGTGTAGTCGTCCACGGGCGGGAGCGTAGCCGTTTCGCCAAACCAAGCCGTTGCCTAGCGCGGTTTGAACGGGTGTTATGTTCCGGATTCGCTTTGCAGACGAAGGGGGTAGCGATGAGTCACGATCATCCCCAGGAACATGGCGAGGAGGCCGGGCGCCCAGCCTCGTTTTATGCCTCGCCAGGGGAGGCGCTGAAGGCGCCGCCTGAGGAGTTTCTCTACGTCGCCTGTTTGCACGAGGGCACCGACGTGGACAAGCCTGACTTCCTCGCAGTCGTCGATACGAACCCCGACTCCGACGCGTATTCGACGGTCACCCACGAGCTGGCGATGCCGAACGTGGGAGATGAGCTCCACCACTACGGCTGGAATCGCTGCAGCTCGGCCTGCCACGGGCCCGACCGCTCGCATCTGATCGTTCCCGGCTTCCGCTCGTCCCGTGTACACGTCGTCAATGTCGCCGACGACCCGCGCCGCCCACAGCTGGAGAAGGTGATCGAGGCGGACGAGATCGTCCGCGAAACAGGCCTTACGCGGCCGCACACCGTCCATTGCATGCCGGGTGACAATGTCGTCATCTCGATGCTGGGCGACGCCGAGGGCAACGGTGCGGGCGGCTTTGCCGTGCTGGACGCCAAGACCTTCGAGGTCAAGGGTCGCTGGGAGAACGGAGGTGAGCATCCGTCGCTGATGTACGACTTCTGGTACCAGCCGCGCAAGAACGTGCTCATCTCGTCCGAGTTCGGTGTGCCGAACCATTACGAGCACGGCTTCGACCTGGACGATGTTGCCGCCGGCCACTACGGGCGGCACATCCACTTCTGGAACCTCGAGACGCGCGAGCTGGAGCAGTCGATCGACCTCGGCGAGCACGGGTTCATACCGCTCGAGGTGCGCTGGCTCCACGATCCCGACGCGGAAGAGGGCTTCGTCGGCGCTGCGCTATCGAGCACCATGTGGCGCTGGTACCGCTCGAACGGAGAATGGGCTGCTGAGCAGGTGATCGCGATCGAGGGCGTCGAGCTCGAAGGCTGGCCGTTCCCGGTGCCGGGCCTGATCACCGACCTGGTGCTGTCGATGGACGACCGCTTCCTGTACTTCTCGAACTGGCTTCATGGCGACTTGCGTCAATACGACGTCTCCGATCCGTCCAACCCGAAGTTGACGGGACAGCTCTGGCTCGGCGGCCTGCTCGACAAGCCCGGTGACGCGGGCCGTGATCTGAACGGCGGTCCGCAGATGCTGCAGCTTTCGTTCGACGGGCGCCGACTCTACGTGACGAACTCGCTCTACTCGACCTGGGACAACCAGTTCTACCCCGGTCTGCGCTCGTGGCTGCTCAAGGTCGATTGCCACGCCGACGGCGGCATGTCGGTCGATCCCGACTTCTTCGTCGACTTCGACGATCGACCCGGCGGGCCAGCGCGCGCTCACGAGGTGCGGCTCCAGAACGGGGACTGCACAACGGAGATCTTTCAGTGACCTGAAAGGAGCGCTACCAGCGGCCGCGGTGCACGACCTCGTCGAACGGACGCCGGTTGAGCCGCTTGAGTGGCCGGAGCGGCCCGTCGGCCGGGTAGCCAAGCGAGACGAGGTAGGCGAGGAAGTGGTCCTCCGGGAAGCCGAGGATCTTCCGAGCGAGCTCCTGATCCTGCACGGACGAGTGGCACGTGCCGATCCCGAGGTCGGCCGCGGCGAGCATCATCAGCATCGTCGCGTGCCCGAGGTCGTACTGCAGGAGCCCGGCCCAGCGATCGTCCGGAGGATTCGGTGCGACGATCGCAATCGCAGCTGCGGCGCCGCCGACGTGCCACGCGCCCTGCCAGACCCCGGTGAGGTCGCGGAGCTGATCGCGGTCGGTCACCAGCACGAAGTCCCACGGCTGCCAGTTCTTCGCCGACGGCGCGAGCCGGCCGGCCTCGAGGATTTTCGCTAAGTCTTCCTCGCTCACCTGCGTGGGCGAGAACTCCCGCACGTTGCGACGTGACCTCAGCGCATCCCAGGTCTCCACGCCGTCACCTTACGACGAACGTCGAACCTTCGTAGCGAATCTCGTAGGTCTCGCAGTTCGCGACCACGTCCCGCGGCTCGCCGAACACGTGACGCTGGAGCGCACGGACGACGCCGCCGTGCGTGACCACGAGTACATGTCCGCCGTCATGAGCGCCGGCGATTCGGGTCAAAGCGCGACCACCCGTTCGTCGAACGCCTCGCGCGCTTCCCCGTCGTGCGAGGCCATTCCCGGGAAGCGTGTCGCAATCTCTTCCGACGTGAAGCCGCTCCACGACCCGACGTCCATCTCGCGCAAGTCGGGGTCAGCGGTGATCTCGAGTCCCTTCGCGCGACCGACGATCGTGGCCGTTTCGTAGGCCCGCCTGAGGTCGCTCGAGTAGAGCGCGTCGATCTGCACGTCTGCGAGTCGCCTCGCGAGCTCCGCAGCCTGGCGCCGGCCGAGCTCGTTGAGCGGCGGGTCGCCGTGCCCCTGCCAGATGCCGTCGCGGTTCCAGTCCGTCTCTCCATGGCGGGCGAGGATGAGCGTGGCCACGGGCGATACGCTAGCTCGCCATGGATCTGGGACTCGCAGGTCGGGCTGTGCCTCGTCACCGGCTCCACTCGCGGCATCGGCCGTGCTGTCGCGGCTCAGCTCGCCGAAGAGGGCGCTCGTGTCGCGACGTGTGGGCGAGGAGCGGCGCCCGCGGTCGGCGAAGCGCTCCACGTGACCTGCGACCTCGAGGCGGCTGGAGAGCCCGAGCGCGCCGTGGCAGAGACAGCGGCCGCTCTCGGCGGGCTGGACGTGCTGGTCAACAACGCCGGCATCGCGCGACAGGCCCGTTTCGAGGACGTGCCCGACGACGAGTGGGACGCGTACTGGCAGCTGAACGTCATGAGCTACGTGCGGACGATTCGCGCCGCGCTGCCGCACCTTCGGGAAGCCACAGCGCCGGCAATCGTCAACGTGTCCTCGACGGCGGGCAAGCGGCCGTCGACCGGCATGCCGCACTACTCGGTGACGAAGGCGGCGGTGCTGTCGTTGTCGCGCCTGATCGCCGACCTCTACGCCAAGGACGGGATTCGCTGCAACGCCGTCACGCCCGGGCCGACCGCGACCGATGCCTGGCTCGGCGAAGGCGGACTGGCCGACCAGCAGGGCGGCGATCGCGACGAGGTACTGGCGAAGGTCGGCGCCGGCCGGCCGCTGGGCCGACTCGCGGAGCCCGAGGAGATCGCCGCGGTCGTTGTCTTCCTCTGCTCTGACCGCGCGAGCTACGTCACCGGCGCGGCCTGGAGCGCCGACGGCGGGACGGTTCCGATCATCCTGTGAAGTCGGTCCGTCGAGCGTCGGCGATCGACGCTCGCGCTCGGTCTCGCCGCTTCGCAGGCGGCGCTGCTCGTTCTGACGCCGATTCTCACGTCGATCGCCGCTGACCTCGACGTCTCGACAGCGACGGCGGGCCAGCTGCGGACGATCTCCGGCCTCGTCGCGGGAGTGACGGCGCTGCTCGCAGGGCTCCTCGCCTCACGCTTCGGCCTCCGCGACCTGCTCGCGGTCGGGCTCGTCTTCGTCGCCGTCGGATCGGCGCGAGCGCGCTGAGCCCGACGTTCGCCGTGATCGCCGCTGCTCAGGTGCTCATCGGCGTCGGCGTCGGACTCTCGTATTCGGCTGCCGTGGCCGCGGCGGCGGAGTGGGCAGCACCTGCCGATCGTTCGCGCGTGCTCGCGCTGCGCTGCTCGGGCCGCCGCTCGCGTGGGTGATCGGCATGCCCATCGCCGGATCGCCGGAGACAGTGAGCTGGCGCCTGGCGTGGATCGCCGTGCCGCTTGCGTCGTCCGCTCCTCGCGCTGGCCGTGCTCGCTGCGGCATCCGTCGACGCCGCCCGCGCCACGTCGCGCCGGCCTTCGCACGGTGTCCTCGCGGAACCGGGCGTCGTCGGCTGGTCGATCGGCGAGCTCTGCGCCTACTCGGCCTGGGTGGGAACGCTCCTGTTCGTCGGCGCGCTCTTCGTCGAGAGTTACGAGCTCGTCGGTGACGGCGACCGGCTTCGCACTCGGCGTCGGGGCGCTCGTCTACGTGCCCGGGAATCTCCTCTTCCGGCGCTGGGTGGACGACCATCGCGCGGCTACTGCTCGGACCTTGCGCTTGCGGCGTCGGTGACGGTCACCCTGCTCGGCGCGGTTCGGCCGAATGCATGGGTGAGCCTCGTGCTCTTCGCCGCGCTCTCGTTCATCGCCGGTGGAAGAACGCTGGCCGGCAGCGCCCGCGGCCTCGGACCTCGCGCCCGAGCTTCGACTCGGCGTGACCGGCGTTCGCACCGCTGCCCTCCAGTTCGGCTCGTTCGTCGGAGCTGCGGCATCGGCGGTCTTGGCGCTCGCCGCTCGGGAGGGTTCGAAGCGGCTCGGGCTCACCTTCGGCGTGCTCTTCGTGTGCGCGACGATCCCGCACGTGCTCTCGGCCCGGGCTGCCGGCCGGTCGACACGCCGACGGCGCCGCGTGAGCGCCTTCGAGGAGCGCATCCGCGCGCTCGAGGAGAGCCTGTCGCCGCTCGCCGTGCGTTCGTACGAGACGCGAGGCCGCGCAGAGCCCGGAGGACGCCGTCTCCGGTGCGCACGCCGTTCCAGCGCGACCGCGACCGCATCGTCCACTCGAAGCCGTTCCGCCGCCTGAAGGGCAAGACACAGGTCTTCATCGACCCGGAGGGCGACCACTACCGCACGCGCATGACGCACACGCTCGAGACGTCCGCGATCTCGCGCGTCGTCGCCCGGGCGCTACGACTGAACGAGGACCTCGTGGAGGCGATCGGGCTCGGCCACGACATGGGGCACACGCCGTTCGGGCACGCCGGAGAGGAGACTCTCGACGAGGCACTCTACGAGCACGTCCGGTCGGCACTTCCGGCACAACGAGCACTCGCTCGTCATCGCCCGGCGGCTCAACCTCACGCACGAGGTCTGCGACGGCATCCTCACGCATACGGGCGACCAGGAGCCGGAGACGCTCGAGGGCAAGATCGTGCGCATCGTCGATCGCGTCGCGTACATCAACCACGACATCGACGACGCCGTCCGCTTCGGCCTGTTGGCCGAAGCCGATCTGCCGGGCGACGAGATCGAGCTGCTCGGGCCGACCGGGTCGAAGCGCATCGACCGGCTCGTGCGAGACCTCGTGGACACGTCCGCCGAGGCGGGCGACATCGTCCAGAGCCCGGAGGTGGGGGAGGCGATGCTCTCGCTGCGGTCGTTCATGTTCGAGCGCGTCTACCTCGGGCCGCAGGTCGAGGGACGAGCACCGGCGCGCACACGACGTCGTGCGGCGGATCTTCGACCACCTGATCGAGCGCGGGGACGACGTCGACGATGCGGTCGACTTCCTCGCCGGGATGACCGACCGCTTCGCGCTGACCTACGCGGAAGCGCTCTGAGCCTCAGCCAGCAGCGTCTCGCCGCGCTGGATGAAGAACGTCGCGCCGACCGAGCGGTAGAAGGTCAGCGCCTTCTCAAGCTCTGCTTCGCCTTCCGCGCGGCGGCCGGCCTCGATCAATTCCTCTCCACCGAAGAGCCGTGCGAGAGCCTCCCACGAGAGCGCGCCGAACTCCGCAAAGAGATCACCCACACGGCTGAGATCGCCCTGTGCTCCGGCGAGCATGAGATCCTTCCACCGATTCTCGGGCGCCAGCTCGACGACCTCGACTAGCTCCTCGCGGATCCCGAGCTGCCCGGCGACGAAGACGACATGATGCACAGCGGCGATCATGTTGACGTGGTCTCGGGCGAGCGCGAGCGCTTCCATCGCCAGCGTCCGTGCGCCGCTCGCGTTTCCCAGACACAGGTGGTTGACAGCGGCAGAGGCGAGCTGCGGCAGGAGTTTCTGTGGATCCTTGATCCGCCGCGCCTGATCGAGAGCGAGCTCCGTATCCTCCGCTGCACCGTCGAGGTCGCCTCTGCCAAGCCGGATCGAAGCTCTCGCGTCTCGGACGGTCCCCTCGGCGTAATGTGGCGACGACGCGCACTCGACGATGAAGCCGTCGGCCGCTTCGGCTGCCTCGTCCCAATGCCCGGTGATATAGGACCCAGCGATCCAGTTCCCGCGGAGGAAGCGAAGCGCAGCCCTGTCGCCGAAGCGTTCCGCGAGCCGAATGGCCTCGGGGTAGATCTCGTACGCGCGACGAAAGTCGCCCTCCCAGATTGCGAGAACCGCGAGGCCGTTCAACGTTGACGCCGCCAGGGGTGAGTCCGCGGCCTGGGCGGCAGCGAACGCTTCCTCCAGCCAGGCGCGCCCCTCCGACGGGTCGACATACATCTTCGAAGCTCCGATCGTGGCGAGTGCGTACACGCGAAGCTCGACGAGCTCGAGCGTCTCCGCGAGCGCCAGTGCCTCCAGTGCGATTCGGATTGCCTCTTCGTGGGCCCCGGCGAGCATTCGAAAGCGTGCCGAGAGCGCAAGCACGCGTGCCTTCGCCGTCGATGGCTCCCGGTCGGCAACGAGTGCGTAGGCCCGTGAGAGGTGCGGCTCGACCGCTTCTCGATCGCCGCGATACCACGCTACGTGCGCGAGGAACGCCTCCGCCTCGGCTGCCGGCTCGAGCGCATCGGCGCCGAGGAGCGCGTCGCGTGCCTCGGTGAGAGCGTCCGCACGCCGGTCGTCGCCTGCGAGATAAAGCGCTCGCGCGCGACGGAACAGAAGATCGGCCCGGTTCGGATCCGGATCCGGCCAGAGATCGAGTGCCTCCGCGTAGTACTTCTCCGCGGTCGGATACGCGTTGAGAGCGGCCGCGCGGTCGCCGGCTTCGCGCAGGGCCAGCCGAGCCCGGTCCGCGAGATCGGTGGCCTCCACGCCCGAGGCGCGCGCGAGCTCGAACGCCGCCTGCCAGTGATGGGCAACCATCTCGGCGTGGTCGTCCGGCCGTCCCAGCGCCTCGATCCACTCCGCGACGCGGCGGTGCTTCTCGGCGCGGTCCGCGCGGGCGATCTGCCCGTAGGCGACGTCGCGAACGAGCGCATGAGCGAACGCGAATTCGGTCTCGCCTTCGACTGACGAACGCTTCTGGCGCCGCACGAAGCCCTTGCGCTCCAGTGAGTGGAGCGTCGCGGGCGCATCGCTCGACCCGTTGCGAACGGCCGCGGCCCAGAAGACCTTGCCGACCACGGCCGCGTTCCGCAGCAAGTCCTTCTCGGTGTCGGCAAGCCCGTCGAGACGGGCGGCGATGATTCCCTGGAGCGATTCGGGCAGCCCGAGCTCGTCGGCGGAGCCTCGTTCGAGAAAGAGCTCGGCGAACTGCTCGGCATAGAGCGGGTTGCCGCCCGCACGCTCGAGCAGCGCCTGCTGGGACTCGGCGGGCAGCACTGAGCGCTCCAGGAGTTGCGCGATGAGGAGGGCGGTCTGATCCTCGCTGAGCGGCGGGAGCGCGAGCGTCGTCGCGTTGAGCTTGCCGCCGCCCCAGCCGGGCCGCCGCTCGAGCAGCTCGGGCCTCGCGGTCGCGACCGCCAGCAGCGGCACGTCGGTGACCCAGTCGACGAGCTCGTCGACGAAGTCGAGCAGGCTCTCGTCCGCCCAGTGGAGGTCCTCGAAGACCACGATGAGCGGTCGCTGCTCGGCCATTGCCTCGAGAAAGCGTCGCCAGGCCGCGAACGCTGCGCCGCGGCGGTCGTCGCCCAGCTCCGACTCCGCTGAGAGGCCGACGAGCGACCGCAGTTGCGACTCGACCCAGTTGGCGTCGCCCGTATCTGCCAGGACGTCATCGACCGCGACTCGGAGCTTCTGCTCGACCTCGTCCGGCGAGTCCTGCTCGACGATGCCCGCCTGCGCCTTGACGATCTCCGAGAGCGCCCAGAGCGTGACGCCGTCGCCGTAGGCGAGGCAGCGGCCCTGGCGCCACGTGACGAGCTCGGGGTCGGCGTCGGCGATTCGAGACAGCTCGTACACCAGCCGGCTCTTGCCGATGCCCGGCACGCCGACGAGCGTGAGGAGCTGCGGCGTTCGCTCGTGTCGCGCGCGCTCGAAGGCATCGCGAATGACGCTGAGCTCACGCTCGCGCCCGACGAGTCCGACGCGCGCCTCGTGGGCGACGTCGACGCCGAAGCGCGAGTGGGCCGTTTCGCGCTTGCCACACCGCGATCGGCTCTGCCTTGCCCTTCGCCTCGACGGCCTCTGCGTCCTCGTAGTCGACGGCGGACCGCGTCGCCCGGTAGGTCGTCTCGTCGACGAGCACACCGTTGACGGGCGCGGCGCTCTGGAGGCGCGCGGCGGTGTTGACGACGTCACCGGAGGCCATGCCCTCGCCGGCATCCGGCTGTGCATCGAGCTGAACCAGTGCTTCGCCCGTCGTGATCCCCACACGCAGCTCGAGCCCTTCGTCGACTGCGAAGTCGCGGATGGCGAGCGCTGCACGCACCGCGCGCTCGGGGTCGTCCTCGTGCGTCACCGGCGCGCCGAAGAGCGCCATCACAGCGTCGCCGATGAACTTCTCCACCGTGCCGCCGTAGCGTTCGAGCTCGGTTCGAACGCGGGCGTGGTACGGACGGAGAATCGCCGCCACATCTTCGGGGTCCAAGGTCTCCGCCTGCCGCGTGAAGCCGACGAGGTCGCAGAAGACGACGGTGACGACCTTCCGTTCCTGACGTGACTCGCTCATCCGGTTGCCGCCTGGGCGAGCAGTGCCTCGCCGCGTTGGACGAAGAACGTCGCGCCCACGGAGCGGTAGAAGGCCAGCGCCTTGTCGAGCTCGGCCTCGCCCTCCGCGCGACGGCCGGTCGCGATGAGCTCCTCTCGCGGCGTTGAATCGCTCTTCGGCATCCAGCGCCGGCAAGCCGAGCTCGGCGTACAGCCTCGGCGGCGCGTACGAAGTCTCCCTCGGCTCCGGCGAGGGCGGCCTGCTTCCACGGACTCTCCGCCGCCTGGTCGATGAGCACACGCAGGTCTTCCCGGATTCCGAGCTGCCTCGCGACGCCGTTCAGCTCGGCCACATAGTGCGCCAGCCCGAGATGAGCTCGAGCGAGCTCGACGGCCTCGGAGGCAAGCGAACGCGCTTCGGCGTCACGGCCGAGCAGTGCGTAGCCCCGTGCGGACTCGAGCAGTGTCGGCAGCAATACCTGTGGATCCTTGATCTCCCGCCCCTGAGCCAATGATCGATCCCAGTCGAGGACGGCGCCTGGGGAGTCACCCAGCGCCAGCCGGATGTGGCCGCGAAGCCTGCGAACGGAGGGCTCCAGGTAGTGCGGGGACTCCTCGCACTCGGCGATGAATCGGTCGGCATCCTGGACAACCGTCGTTCCAGTGCCCGCGGAAGTACCCGATCCACAGGAGATTCCCGCTCATGAAGCGAACGTTGTCGCGGTCTCCCATTCGCTCTGCTGCCCGCAGCCCTTCGCGGTAGAGCTCGTCGGCCCGTTCGACGTCGCCGCCGGTGCTCGTGATCACGCCGAAGTTGTTCAGGATGTTCGACACCTGGGGCGAGTTCGCTTCCGTCGCGATCTCCAGAGCACGCTCCAGCTCGGCGTAGCCGGTCGAGGGGTCGAGCCGGTTCTTGATGGAACCGATGGTGGTCAGCGCGTGCGCGCGGAGCTCGTCGAGCCCTAGCTCGTCAGCCAGCGCGAGCGCATCGTTGGCGATTCGCAGGCCCTCGTCGAGGTCGCCGGCGAGGAAGCGAAGGCGGGCCGAGAAGCTCAGCACTCGCGCCTTGCCGACGGAGGGGCCGGTCCCCTCGAGCAGCTCGGCTGCGCGGTCGAGATGAGCGTTGGCGGCATCGCGGTGCCCGGCAAACCAGGCCATGCGTGAGAGGTATGCCTCCGCCTCTGCAGCCGTCTCGATGTCGCCTGCCGAGAGCAGCGCGTCCCGGGCCTCCTCGAGGGCGTGCTCCCGCCGCTCGTCGGCGGCGATGTAGAGCGCATGAGCGCGGCGGAACAAGAGGTCGGCCCGATCTGGTGCCTCCTCGGGCCAGATGGCAAGCGCTTCCCCGTAGTACGCCTCCGCCGGCCCGAAGGCGTTGAGCGCGACAGCGCGGTCGCCCGCATTGCGAAGAGCCAGGCGCGTGGCATCGACCAGCTCCGGCGTCTCCCTACTCGCCGCACGGGCAAGCTCGAGCGACGAGCGCCAGTGGTAGGCGAGCATCTCCGCGTGATCGTCGGGTCGTCCGAGGCTCTCGATCCACTGCGCGACGGAACGGTGCTTGTCCATGCGGTCGGGGCGGGAAATCTGACCGTAGGCGACGTCCCGGACCAGAGCGTGGGCGAAGGCCAGTTCGGTCTCGCCCTCCACCGAGGTGCGCCGCTGCCGGCGGATGAACCCCTTGCGCTCCAGCGCATGGAGCGTCGTTGCGGCATCTCCGTTCTGCCCGAGGGCACCCACCCAGAACACCTTCCCGACGACGGCGGCGTCGCGGAGCAGGTCCTTCTCGCCCTGAGCGAGACCGTCGAGCCGGGCGGCGATGATGCCTTGCAGCGTCTCCGGGAGCGGGAGCCCCTCCGTCGAGCCCCGCTCGAGGTACAGCTCCGAGAACTGCTCGGCGTACAACGGATTGCCTCCTGCCCGCTCGAGCAGAGCTTGCTGTGAGTCCGCGGCGAGCACCGGCCGGTCGAGGAGACCGGCAATCAGCCGCGCCGTCTCGTCGTCCGAGAGCGGAGACACCGCCAGCGTCGTTGCGTTGAGCTTGCCGCCTCCCCAGCCCGGTCGGCGTTCGAGCAGCTCGGGGCGGGCCGTCGCGACCACGAGCAGCGGCACATCGGTCACCCAGTCGACGAGCTCGTCGATGAAGTCGAGCAGGCTCTCGTCGGCCCAGTGGAGGTCCTCGAAGACGAGCACGAGCGGCCGTCTCTCGGCCATCGCCTCGAAGAACAGGCGCCATGCGGCGAATGCCTGTCCGCTGCGGTCATCGGCGAGCTCGCTCTCTCCGCCGAGCCCGATCAGCGAGAGCAGGTTTGACCGCACCCACGATGCGTCGGCCGGGTCGGTGATCACCTCGTCGACGGCGCGCCCGATCTTGTCGGCTGCCTCGGTCGCCTTGTCCTGCTCGTGGATGCCGGCCTGCGCCTTGACGATCTCTCCGAGAGCCCACAACGTCACCCCGTCGCCGTAGGCCAGGCAGCGGCCCTGCCGCCAGGTGATGAGCTCGGGATCGTCCTGCACGACCTGGCGCAGCTCGTGGACGAGGCGGCTCTTGCCGATACCCGGCACGCCGACGAGCGTCACGAGCTGTGACGTTCGCGAGGTGCGTGCACGACCGAGGGCGTCGCGGAGCACGTTGAGCTCCTGCTCGCGGCCGACGAGCTCCGAGCGAGACTCGTGCTCGACGTCTACTCCCGGGCGTGCCCGCACGTCGTCGGCAAGCCACACGGAGACCGGCTCCGACTTGCCTTTCGCCTCCACCGCGGGAGCTTCGGTGAACTCGATCACGTGGCGCGTGGCCCGAAAGCTCGTCTGGTCAACGAGGACACCGTTCACCGGCGCGGCGCTCTGGAGACGGGCTGCGGTGTTCACGACGTCCCCCGAGGCCATGCCCTCTCCGGCTCCGGGCTGGGCGTCGAGGCGTACCAGCACTTCGCCCGTCGTGATTCCCACGCGGAGCTCGAGCTCGTCCTCGAGCGCGAAGTCACGGATCGCAAGCGCGGCGCGGACAGCGCGCTCGGGGTCGTCCTCGTGTGCGACCGGAGCACCGAACAGCGCCATGACGGCGTCTCCGATGAACTTCTCCACGGTGCCGCCGTGACGTTCCAGCTCGGCGCGCAGGCGGGAGTGGTAGGGCGCGAGCAGTTCCTCGACGTCCTCCGGGTCCATGGACTCCGCCTGTGACGTGAAGCCAACGAGGTCGCAGAAAAGGACCGTGACGACCTTGCGCTCTCTGCGAGACACCGCGAAAGAGTACGACGTGGGCGCGCGGTAGGCTCAGGCGGTGGCCCGGATCAAGCAGGAGTCGGTGGAAGCGGTCAAGGCGGCCGCCGACATGCTCGATGTCGTCGGTGGCCGGACGCAGCTCAAGAAATCTGGCTCGCGCTACACAGGGCGCTGTCCGTTCCACGAGGAGAACACGCCGAGCTTCTCCGTCAATCACGTCGACAAGCTCTTCTACTGCTTCGGCTGTGGCAAGGGCGGTGACCTCATCTCGTTCGTGCGGGAGACGGAGAATCTCGACTTCGCCGGTGCCATCGAGTGGCTCGGAGACCGCTTCCGCGTGCCGCTCGAGTACGAGGAGACTTCGCCGGCCGCCGATGCTGCTCGGAAGCGACGCGAGCGGCTGTATGCGGTGCTCGAGCAGGCGACGTCGTTCTACGAGCGGTACCTGTGGGAAACGGCGGAGGGGGAGCCGGTTCGGGCGTATCTCGCGGGACGCGGCTTGAGTGACGAGATCTGCCGCGAGTTCCGGCTCGGCCTCTCGCCGACGGCGCCTGCGCTCGCGCGCAAGGCTGCCGAGAAAGGATTCACCCGGCCCGAGCTGGCTGCTGCCGGGCTCGCCAACCGGCGCGGCAACGACTACTTCTCAGGGAGGCTGATGTTCCCCTTGGCCGACGCGCGGGGCCGAGTGGTCGGCTACAGCGCGCGAAAGCTCCGCGAAGACGATCCGCTGCAGGCGAAGTACGTCAACTCACCCGAGGGCGACCTCTTCCACAAGTCGTCGGTGCTCTACGGGCTGCACCTGGCGCGCCAGGCGATCGCGAAGGAGGAGCGGGCGATCGTGGTCGAGGGCAACACGGACGCGATTGCGCTCCGCCAGGCAGGACTCGAGCCGGTGGTGGCGTCGATGGGCACCGCGCTCACCGAAGGGCACCTCGCGGAGCTGAAGCGGCTGACCCGACGTCTGTATCTGTGCTTCGACGCAGACGCGGCAGGACAGGCGGCAACGCTGCGCGGCATGGAGCTGGCCGCGAGTCTGGGCTTCGAGGTGAAGGTCGTGCCACTGGCGCCGGGGCTCGACCCGGCCGATGCGGCAGACAGCTTCGGCGAGCTGCTCGGCCGTGCGGAGAGTTACGTCTTCTACCGCGTCCGCATCGAGCTCGATCGCGCGGCGGATCGCCAGGAGGCGTTCGTGCGCGTCCGGGAGGTGCTCTCGGGCTTCGAGGATTCACCGGAACGACAGGACGCCATGCGCCTCGTCGCCGACCGGCTCGACCTGCCGGCGGAGACGCAGGCCGGACTGGCCCCGAAGGGCACGGCGGCTTCGACAGGCACGGTGTCCGCGAAAGTGCTCGAGGCGGGGGAGAGGCTGGAGCGTGATGCGCTGGCCGGTTGCATCGCGCACCCGGCCTCGGTGCAGCTGCTCGCGGAGCTGGCGCCAGAGCACTTCGACAGCGGGCTCAACCGCGCGCTCCGGGCCCATCTCGTCGAGCCCGGCGAGCCTGCGGCCGAGCTCGTACCGCTGCTCGCGGAGCTCGATGCACGTGCCGCTCGAGAGGAGATCGACGAGCAGACCACCAAGGAGCTCCTGCTTCGTCTCCGCGAGCGCCACATCCGCCGCCAGCTGGCCGCAGACCCAACGCGGGCCGACCTCATCGATGCGCTGGAACGCATCCATGAGGCCGTCGGTAGCCTTGTCTAGGTGGCAGAAGACGCGCTTGTCATCGCCGGTCGCGCGTTCCGCTCGCGACTGATAACGGGCACCGGCAAGTACCCGTCCTTCGACGTGATGCGAGATGCGGTGCTCGCGTCGGAGTGCGAGCTGGTCACGATCGCTGTGCGCCGTATCGACCTCGACCGCGACTCCGAAGTCATCACCGACTGGTTGCCGGAAGGTGTGCTGCTGCTCCCGAACACGGCCGGCTGCGAGACGGCCGAGGAGGCCGTTCGCGTGGCGCGCCTCGCCAGGGCAGGTGGGTTGCCCGACTGGATCAAGCTCGAGGTCATTCCCGACCCGCGCTACCTGCTCCCGGACGGCGAGCAGACGCTGGAGGCGGCCCGCACTCTCGTCGACGAGGGTTTCACCGTGCTTCCGTACGTCCAGCCGGATCCCGTGCTCCAGCGGAAGCTCGAGGACGCGGGTTGCGCGACCGTGATGCCCCTGGCGTCGCCGATCGGGAGCGGGCGCGGCTTGAAGCTGCGCCACACGATCGAGATCATGGTGGAGCAAGCCGAGGTGCCGGTGATCGTCGACGCAGGCATCGGCGCTCCCTCCCAGGCGGCCGAGAGCATGGAGCTCGGCGCCGACGGCGTGCTCGTGAACACCGCCATCGCGCTCGCTGACGATCCCGTGGCGATGGCGCGGGCGTTCAGACTCGCGGTGGAGGCAGGGCGGGCTGCTCGGCTGGCCGGGTTGATCGAGGAGTCCGAGGTGGCCAGGCCCTCGAGCCCGATCACCGGTCTTGTCAGCCGGTGAAAGTCATGGTCAACGGGCGTGGGGTAGACGTCGAAAGCGACGCCACTGTCGCGGCTCTGCTCGAGCAGCTGGGCGTTGCCGGCCCGTACGCGCTGGTGGAACGAAACGGCGAGCCCGTAGAGCGAGATCTGTACGCCCTCCTCGGGCTCGAAGAGGGTGACTCGCTCGTCGTCGCCCGCCCCGTTGCAGGTGGATGAGCGCCTCTACCTGATCGCGCCCGTGCGGGACGATCTCGCGGAGTTCCTCGAAGCTGCCGTACGCGGCGGCGTGGACATCGTCCAGATCCGCGAGAAGGGGCTGACCGACGCGGAGCTCCTATCGCGCCTCCAGGAGGCACGCGACGTCACGAGGCGACTCGGAGTCCCGCTCGTAGTCAACGACCGGCCCGACCTGGCGGTCCTCTGTGAGGCGGACTTCGTGCATCTCGGTCAGGACGATCTCCCTGTGGATGCCGCTCGCAGGCTCGGTGTTGCCGCCGGCCAATCGACGCACGCGCCGGAGGAGATCGACGCGGCCGAGGCGGACTACATCGGCGTCGGGCCCGTGTACGAGACACCGACTAAGGAGGGCCGGCCGGCGGTCGGCCTAGAGCTCCTCCGGTACGCCACTAATCATGCGCGACAACCCTGGTTCGCCATCGGTGGCATCGACGAGACGAATGTCGGAGAGGTGATCGCAGCCGGAGCGACGAGGATCGCAGTGGTGCGCGCAATCGGCGACGCACCGGACGCCGAACGCGCCGCGCGAACACTCAGGACGGCGCTGGACAGCGGCTAGACTGGCTGCGCCGCTTGGCGGTCGGTCCCCGGTAGCTCAATTGGCAGAGCATCCGGCTGTTAACCGGAGGGTTGTTGGTTCGAGTCCAACCCGGGGAGTTCAGTAATACGCCGGGGCGCGAAGGCTCTCTCCTGCCGCTAGTCCCGCCTCCGCGCCCCACCTATCTCTCCCCGCAGCGCGGTTCCGCCAAACGAGCTAAGTGCTCGACTCAGCCCGATCCGGCGCGATGCCGTGCATTCGGCGCGACCGCTACGTCCGCTTCCACTGGGCGGACGTGGACGTAGAGCGACGGCTGGACGAGTGCGAGCAACCGGGGCAAGCCATCGGGCTCCGCGTCCACGGCGCCGTGAAAGCGGCAAAAAGACGTCCACGGCGACCACACTGCTCGCACGTGACGGCTAAGAGGAGCGGCTGGCGGCATGGACTGTGCTCTTCCCGAATGGCGGCATCCCAAACGTGTACGTCGTCGACCCCTAGCCGCCGGCCGCCAACGGCTCACATTCTTCAAGTAGGAGGTATGGGGCGCGGGATGAACCACACGCCCCCCGAAGGCTTCCCCCGGAGTGTGGTTCTTCAACCACGCCCCATACCGTCACAGCAGCGTGCCCTCTGCTCTCCCTGCGCGCCATGACCCAACGGGGTCAATCCCGCGAACACTCTCGCTGGCCCCGGTGCTGTCCTCGCCCGCCCGGCACGCCTGCCACTGGCTCATTGACCCAACCAGGTCATTGTTCCGCGTGAGGTCGCGCGCTAACTTCGGGTCATGGTCACACGCGACCAGACAGACGACGTCCTCGTCTGCGACGTATGCATCGCGATGACGACTGACGGCATCGGCTGGAAGGCCATGCTGACTGCCGGTGACGAGGACAACGAGGAGTTGATAGGGGTTGCCGTGTGGTGCCCGGCGTGCGCGGCGCGGGACTTCGGCGAAGAGTCAGTAGCGACTCCGACTGACACCTCTAGGCTCGTGCCGTGAGCGAGCGCGAGTCCTCGAAACCTGTGCCGTAAGGAAGAGCCTTTAGCGTGTGATCCGTGCTGGACACGCGCACTCCCATGCCGACCGCTGGTCGCACGGTGACCGCGGCGCGGCGCATCCGCCTGTCCGACATGGACGCCACCGGACGGCTGCGGCTCGATGCGGTGGCTCGCTTCCTCCAGGACATTGCGATCGACGACGTCCAGGAGACGGGCTGGGGGTTGCCGGAGCACCTGTGGTTCGTGCGCACGATCCAGCTCGACGTGCTCGAGCCGTTCGCCGGTGACACCGGGGTCGTGCTGACGACCTGGTGCAGCGGGGTGGCGGCGATCGCTGCCGGCCGGCGCTGGTCGGTGAAGGGCGACGCCGGGGGCCACATCGAGGTCGACAGCGTCTGGATCCACCTCGACGCCGAGCAGCGGCCCGCACGGATCGAGAACTTCGGCGTGTACGGAGACGCTGCGGCAGGCCGCCACGTCTCGACGAGGCTCGCGCTGCCGGATCCTCCACCCGACGCCACGCGCACGAAGTGGCCGCTGCGGGTCACGGACGTCGACCTCCACGGGCACGTCAACAACGCAGTGCATTGGCAGGCCGTGGAAGACACGCTGACGGTGACGGGCCGGCTGCGAGCGGAGCTCGACTACCGGCAGCCGCTCGATCTCGACGACGAGCTCGAGCTCGCACGTTTCGGCAACTGCCTGGCCCTCGTGATCGGAGACGGCGTCAAGGCCGTCGCCCGCGTCACGGCTACTTGAGCAGGAGCTTCTCGAGGCGGCCGTCGGCGATGGCGAGCCCGACGACGATCATCACAGCGAGATATGCGACGTGTACGAGCGTGACCCAGCCCACACTGCCCAGCGTCAAGGCTCGCAGCAGTTCGACGCCCTGGTACAGCGGCGTCAGCGGAACGATCCACTGCGCCGCCGCCGGGTAGTCCGAGAGCGGCACGAACGTCGCAGAGAAGAGAAAGAGCGGCAGCGTCACGAGCTCGATCATCGAGAAGTCCGCCCACGAGCGCATGAACGTGACACCGATCAGGCCGACCGCAGCAAACGCGGCGCCCACGAGGACCGCCGCCGGAACGGCCAGTAAGGCCCACCATGACGCGATGAGGCCCATCGCGAGCATCACCACGACGAAGCCGACCGCGTAGACGCCGCCGCGGATCAGCGCGTAGATCAGCTCACCGAGAGCGACGTCGCGGATGCCGAGCGGCGTTGCGAGAACACCGTCGTAGGTCTTCAGCCACTTGAGCTTCGCGAAAACGTTGATCGTCGACTCGAAGACGGCGCCGTTCATCGCCGAGGCCGCGAGCATCGCCGGGGCGACGAACTCCTTGTAAGGGACGAGCTCGCCGCCGTAGCTCACATCGCCGACGAGTGCGCCGACGCCCAGGCCAATCCCGAGTAGGAAGAAGACGGGCTCGAAGAAGCCCGACACGAAGAGCAGCCAGCTGCGGCGGCCGACGACGATGTTGCGGTACACGAGACGTCCGGCGAGCGGGCCCCAGAGGGGGACGCGCCGTGGCGGAGGCGCAGCGACCGTGCTCACGAGAGCAGCTTTCGCGAGATGAGCCGGACGGCGAGCACGGAGCCGACGAGGGTGAACGCGCACAGGTACGCGACGTGTCCGAGTGTCGGCAGTGCCTCGATCTCGCCGGTCGCCAGATCGCGACAGAGCGAGACTCCGTGCCACAGCGGTGTTGCCCAGGCGATCGGCTCGAGCCAGTCGGGGAGGTTGTCGATTGGGAAGAACGTCCCCGAGAAGAGGAAGATGGGGAGGAGGGCGAAGCGGAAGATGGCCGTCAGCGCCGCGTGGTTCTCCATGCCGCCGGCAAGGGCCGCCATCGGTGCGGCAAACGCGAGGCCGCAGAACACCGCCGCGACCGGTGTCAGCACGGCAAGCGGCGACAGAAACGCTCCGGCGATCGCGGCCACGCAGGCGAAGAGCGCCGCAGCGGTGAAGATGCGCGCGGCAGTCCAAGACAGCAGGCCGCTGTACAGCTCGCGGACGCGAACGGGAGTGGCTACGACGGCGTGGTACGTCCGCGCCCAGCGGATGCCCGCCATCACAGGGAAGCTGCCTTCGTTCGTACCGATCTGCATGGCGAGGGCGGCGATCAGCCCAGGCGCGACGAACTCGAGATAGGTGAGGCCGCCGAGGTCGGCGTTTCCGTCGTCGACGAGCTCCCCGAGCAGGATCCCCATCGACAGGAGAAAGAAGATCGGGTTGAGCAGGCCCGTGGTGATCGTCGCGCGCCAGACGCGGCGGTACGACCTGGCGTACCACATGAACACCGCCGCGGACTGCTCGGCGTGCTTGGGGACGGTCGCGGGGCTAGTCGACAAGCGTCCGCCCTGTCAGCGTGAGGAAGACGTCCTCGAGCGTGCTCCGGCGAACGAGGATGCTGGCGGGCTCGACGCCGCGCTCGTGGACTTCGCGGACCGCGGCCTCCCCGTCGTCCGTGTCGACCAGGATGCGGTCGGGCAGCACCTCGAGGCGTGCACCGAGCCCTTCGAGCTTCCCCTCGACGCCGTCGCGCGAGCCGTCGACGAAGCGCAGCTCGACCACCTCGCGTTCGACGTGTTGGTCGATCAGCTGCCTGGGAGAGCCCTCGGCCGCGATCTTGCCCTGGTCCATGATCACCAGCCGGTCACACAGCTGCTCGGCCTCGTCCATGTAGTGCGTGGTGAGGACAAGGGTGACCCCCTGGCTCTTCAACCGGTACAGGCGATCCCAGAGCGCGTGGCGTGCTTGTGGGTCCAGCCCGGTCGTCGGCTCGTCGAGGAGGATGAGGTCGGGGTCGTTGATGAGCGCTCGGGCGATCGTCAGTCGGCGCTTCATGCCGCCGGAGAGATGTTCGACGCGCGCCTCGCGCCGGTCGGCCAGCTGCACGAACTCGAGCAGCTCGGTCGCCCGCTGGCGGACATCCCGCGCGGGGATCCCGAAGTACCGGCCGTAGACGAGCAGGTTCTCGAACACCGTGAGCTCGAGGTCGAGGTTGTCCTCCTGCGGGACGACTCCGAGCCGCTGGCGGATCCTCGGGCCGTCGGTCTCCGGATCGAGGTCGAAGATCGCGAGCTCCCCGCCGCCACGCGGAGAGACGGCTCCGATCATACGCATGGTGGACGTCTTCCCCGCACCGTTTGGGCCCAAGAAGCCAAAGGTCTCGCCAGGCTGGACGCTGAAGTCGATCCCGTCGACGGCGACGAGCTCGCCGAAGCGTTTCTGGAGGTTGCGGGCGACGACCGGAGGCGCTGCGCTCATGACGTTTCACGCTAGCGAAATGCCCATCGCACGCTCCGACTTGACAACCGGCCGGACGTGTGACAGATTTTCTCTCGCCAAGTCCCGCGGATCTTCGGATCAGCGGGATTTGGCATTTTTAGTGGGCGAGCTCGTCGAGCGCCTCGACGAGCCGCGCGCAGTCCTCGTCCGTCGTGTAGCCCTGCACCGAGAGCCGGACGAGCGTGCGGCCGTCGACCTCGTGCACCGGAATCTCGATTGCGTGTCGGTCACGAAGCTCTCGCTGGAGAGCGCCGGCATCGTCGTGAGGCACCTCGAACGCGACCATCTGCGGGGCCTGGAGATCCTCCGGCGCGAGCGGCTCGCCGCCCAGGCGCTCGAGGATGTCGCGCTGCGTCCGGCGGGCGAGCTGGCGACAACGGTCTCGCACGGCAGCCCAGTCGTTCGCAGCCTGGTAGTCGATGGCGGCGGGCAAAGCGAGAACGGCCGTCGGATCGTCGGTGCCGCTCCATCCGAAGCGCTCCTGGTAGCCGTCGTTCCAGCCCCACGAGACGACGGGCGGACGCAGCTCGCCGCGCAGCGCGTCCCCCGCGTACAGGAACGCCGAGCCCTTGGGCGCGCAGAGCCACTTGTGCCCGTTGCCTACGTAGCAGCCCGCGCCGAGGTCGTCGAGCGCGAGCGGGATCTGGCCAGGCGCGTGTGCCCCGTCCACGACGCTGAGGATGACCCTGCCTCACGCGCGCGGCGGCACAGCTCCTCCGCCGGCAGGACGAGCGCCGTCTCGGACGTCACGTGGCTGAAGAAGAGCACCCGCGTGCGCGGCGTCACTGCGCTCCAGATCGCTTCCAGGAGCTGGCTCGACGTCCGCGACGGGCAGAGGCAACGAGGCGACGACGAGTCGCGCACCGGTGCGGCGCGCGACCTCCTCCCAGAGCAGCCGCATGGCGCCGTACTCGCGATCGGTGATGACGATCTCGTCGCCTGCGCTCAGCGGAATGGAGGCAGCGACGGCATTCACCGCCGTCGTCGAGTTCGCGAGCAGTGCGAGCCGATCCGGATCGCCGACCCCTACGTACGTCGCCAGCTCGCCGCGCGCGAGCTGCGAGCGCCGCGGGCAGGCTGCGACCGAGGAACTCGACGGGATCGCGCTCGAGCGCCTCGCGGAGCTCTCGCTGACGCTCCAGCACCGGACGCGGCGACGCGCCGAAGGCGCCGTGATTGAGATGGACGACGTCCGGGTCGAGCAGGAAGTCGCCTCGCAGGTCCTCCGCAGTCCTCACGGTGCGAGCGTAATCGCCCGCCGACGCCTGGTTCAGCCGCGCTGTGTGAGCTGCGCCTGCAGCTGCCCGACGTAGCGGGCGAGATCTTCTTCCTTGCGGCTCAGGCGCTCGTCGAGCTCGGCGAGCTCGGCCGCGCGTGCCTCGATGCGGTCCTCGCGGAGAGTGAACGCCCCTTCGAGCTCGATCTCCCGCCGCTCGACGCGCTCCTCGCGCTCCTCGAGCTCGCGCATTCGCTCTTGGATCGTGCTCTCCATCTGGGCGAGCTTCCGCTCACGACGCTCGACGTCCGCAGTACCTGCGTCCACGAGTCCCTCGGCACCGTTGAGGGCCCGTTCCCGCCGGATGACGTCTGCCTCGCGCCTGATCATCTCCGTCTCGGTTGGCATCAACCGTGGCGCGCTGGGCGGAGGCGGAGCCGAGCGGCGCAGCCTCGGGCGGAGCGAGCTCGCTGGGGCTGGGCTCGTGAGAGTGTCTCCGGCGTCGCCTCGGCGAGGCGTTGGCTTGGTGCGACGCGCTCAGACGGCCCAAAGACCTCGATCCGCAGCAGTGAGTCCCGGTCGGGAGCCGCGGGCTGCTCGTGTGAAGACTCGATCACATGTGTGGCATCGTGCGTCGGCGCGGCGCGCGCCCATCCCTCACTCGAGCTATCCGCGGCAGCCTGGGATCGTGGCTAACGGCGCGTTAGGATGGCTTTCACGTGCGAACGCTGCGCCTGAAGGCCAGGCTCAGACCGCTCGACGAAGCGGAGGCGTACGCACGCTGTCACGGCGATCGCGGTGCCGAAGTGCGCATCGTGCACATCGAGCCGCGCCGGCCTCGTTACGAGACGAACGTCTCGGGCGAAGAGCTCCGTCGCTCGTTCGAAGAACGGCTCGACGCCCGCGAGCGCCTGGCCGAGCCGGCCGGCAGTTCGTAAGCCTTGCGCGTCGGCTGGATCGGCACCGGCGTCATGGGCAGCTCCATGTGCGGCCACGTGCTCGACGCGGGCTACTCCGTGACCGTCTACACCAGAACCCGCGAGCGTGCCGAGCCGCTGCTGGAGCGGGGAGCGACGTGGGCCGACTCACCGGCGGAGGTGGCCGCCGCCTCGGACGCCGTGTTCTCGATCGTCGGCTATCCGGACGACGTGCGCGCCGTGATCCTTGGCGAACAGGGCGTCCTGGAGGGCGCCGCCCCCGGCTCCGTCATCGTCGACATGACGACGAGCGAGCCGTCGCTCGCCGTGGAGATCCACGCCGTGGCCAAGGCGCGCGGCGTCGACACGATCGACGCGCCCGTATCGGGCGGCGACGTGGGCGCCCGCAACGCGACCCTCTCGATCATGATCGGCGGGGACGAGGAGCCGATCGAGCGCGTGCGGCCGATCCTCGAGACCATGGGCAAGTCGATCGTCCGCCAGGGCGGCCCGGGCGCCGGCCAGCACACGAAGATGGTCAACCAGGTGCTGATCGCCACGGGGATGATCGGCGTTTGCGAGGCGCTGCTCTACGGCTACAAGGCAGGTCTCGACCTCGACACGGTGCTGGAATCCGTCGCCGGGGGTGCCGCCGGCTCCTGGTCGCTGACGAATTACGGTCCACGCATGCTCGCTGGCGACTTCGCGCCGGGCTTTGTCGTCGATCACTTCGTAAAGGACATGGGGATCGCCCTCGGCGAGGCGAAGCGGGCAAAGCTCGCGCTCCCGGGTCTTGCGCTCGCGGAGCAGCTCTACGTCGCGCTGCAGGCGCAAGGACACGGCCGCAAGGGCACGCATTCGCTGATCCTCGCGCTTGCGTCGCTCTCGGACATCGACTGGGAGAAGCGCTAGCCGCCGGCTACGAGTCGCAGCTGCAGATCTCTTCGCCCACCTCGCTGCGCTCCACCGGGCGGCTGCAGCGGCGGCACGTGCGCGGCAGGAGATCGGCCTCGACCAGCAGTGCGCGCAGCAGGACGACCCAGACCATTGCCCAGGGCAAGAGGAACGAGGTCGACGTCGTCATCGTCGCCACGCACGCTGTATCGGACGCACGTGGCAAGGAGTTGAGCCCTGTCCCAGGGGCCCGGCGCATGGTCGCTAGAATGGCTCACGTGAGCCTGGTGTTTGCTGCACTGCTCGCCTGCGCCGTAGCCGCTCTCGTAATCGCCGAGTGGCCTCGTATCTCGGCCGTGCGTGGGGTCGGAGGCGAGAGCAAGACGCGACCGGGCGCGGCGGAAGTCACAGCTCAAGGTCGTGCGCACCGATCGCGACGACTTCGCCGAGAGCGTGCAGCGAGACCTCGATCAGCTACCGACTATCGAGGAGCACGAGCAGCCGCACCGCTAGGCCCATCGTCTAGCGAACGGTGATCGTCTTCCGGAGCCTCGTCGTGTTCGGGAGGACCCCGACGACGCTCTCCGAGTTCTTCGTCTCCTGGAAGTCGGCCACGCTCACCTGCAGCAGGTGCTTGCCCCGGGAGATTCCCTCGAGCGGCACACGCAGACGGGTGGAGCTGAGCTTGAAGACGACGCGTTGTCCGTCGATGGCGACGATCACCGACCGTGGATCGATCCCGGATCCGCTGTCGGCAACCGAGAGCACGACCTGCCCCTTCGCGCGTAGGCGTCAGGAGCTTCACGCGCGGAGGCGTCGCGTCGTCGATCCACAGCCTGAACGAGAAGGGCCCTGCGACGGACTGCGAGCGCGTATCGAAGACCAGGTCGTACGCGCCCGGGGGAGGCCGGTTCGTCGCGACGACCGGGCGCAGCTGGCCGTACGTGTCCCCGCGGTAAGGGTTGATGTCGACGGGTAGCGAGGGCACACCGCCCAACCGGTTCTCGTCACCCCCGTAGACGATGCGCGGTGACACGCTGACGCCCTTGGGCTGCCGCGTGATCCGTACGCCGACGTTCGCGGCACCGCGTCCGACGCGCACCCGGAAGACCTGCTCGGGGCCGGGGAGCGAGTTCGTCACTCCGAGGCCGGTCGGGTCGTCCGGATAGCGATACGACGTGACGTTCGCCTTTCCGTTGCGGGTGTTCCCTTCGTAGCGCCCCTGCTTCGTCAGGACGCGTGCGGGCGGTCCCAGCTTGACGCGCGTCGTCCTCAGCCAGAACGGGATGCGCCGCGTGGCGTTGCCGCGCTGGAGGACCACGAAGCCGGTCAGATCCTGCTCGGTGGCGGTCTGCTCCGATTCGGCAATCAGCTCGAAGCGGCCGGGCACGCTGACCGTCGACGGAACCGTGAGCTTCACGCCGCCGGGGGAGCCCTGCAGCCGGAGCGAGACGTTCCACGGTGCGGCGCCGCCTCCGGCGTCGGTGACGTCCACCGGCACGCGCCGGGTCGTGCCGACGCGGAGGAGCCCCAACGACACGACGGAGGGCTTGACGAAGACGAGCGGGTTGTCCGCGACCGGCAGGTTGACGAGGCCGCCGCCCTCGCGTGTCGTCAGTGTCTCCCCCTCGGTCTCGGCATCGAGCACCGGCCTGCCCGTCTGCACGAGTGCGGACGTGACCTGATCGACCGTCCACGCGGGGTGCTGCTGTAGGAGCAGCGCCACGGCTCCCGCCACGTGCGGGGATGCCATGCTCGTGCCGCTGAACGACGCCCACGTGCCCTCTCGCTCGGGCACGGACGAGAGGATCGACGCTCCGGGCGCGGAGACCTCTGGCTTCATGCGCAGGGACAGCGCGGTCGGCCCGGACGACGAGAACCCCGCCAGGACGTCCGACTTCGTGACGGCGGCGACGGTAATCGCGCGGGATGCGGTCCCGGGAGATCCGATCGAGCCGCGGCCGAGGTCGCCGAACGAGTTGCCCGCAGCCGCGACGGGGACGACCCCAGCGGCCGCTGCGCCGTCCACGGCCTGGTCGACGACGTTCCTCGCGGGATCGGTCTCGTACTCGCCGAACGACATGTTGATGACGTCCATGCCGTCGCGCACCGCGGCCTCGATGCCGGCAATCACCTCACCGGCGTTGTCGATGAGCCCGAAGTTGCTCGGCGTGCTGAGGACCTTGTAGTTGCCGATGTATGCGCGCGGCGCGGCGCCGGACAGCGCTCCGCGACCCTGTACGGGAGCCGGCGTGAGATTGCCGGCGGCGATGCCCGCCACGTGCGTGCCGTGTTCAGACTCGAGCGGATCGAACGGCGAGCGCGCATGTCGCCACGTGGTGGTCGCCGGTGCGAAGGCGCGGGCCACGATCACCTTCGGGGTCGTGAAGCTGGTCTGGCCCTTCGGGAAGCCCGCCGGGTAGCTGTAGCCGGATGGGTTGAAGAAGGGGTGTGTCTGGTTGACGCCGTCGTCGATGACGCCGATCTTCACGCCCTGGCCCGCTGTCGGAAGCGACGGCCCGCCCCAGAGGTCGTCGGCGCCGATCAACTCGGGCCCGCGGTCGAGCGTGACGCCGAAGCTTCCGCCGACGTGAACCTTCCGCACTCCGGCGATGGCCGACAGGAGCGGCACGTCGCGTGCGGCGAGCTTGACGGCCAGCCCGTTGAGGACGACCGCGTAACGCCAGCGGATCGTCGCGGACGGAATGCGAGCGCGAATGCGGCGCTCGACTACCAGCCGCTCGCGCTCGAGCTCCGCGAGGTAGCCGCGGCTCGTGGGGGAGTCGAGGTCGAGGCGGCGCGTCTTCGCGGCCGGCGAGAGCACGCGGCTCGTCCGAACGGCCTGGGCGAGTGCCGGAGCCTCCAGGGTCACGACCACCTGCGTCTCCGCCGGCGCCAAAGCGAAGGCCGGCGCCGCGACGCTGAAGGCCAGGCACAGCAAGCTACGAGGAGGAGGGGCGTTCGCACGTCCCGCCTCATGGTACGGACCTTTCACGGGTGAACCGAGGGTTCCCCCGTGGGACCCCCTCCTCTACGTATGTGTCCTGTCGAGCGTCGTGTCGGCTGCGCGCGGGCAAAGCCCGGCTCGCCCGCGGCTGGTCGGCGCGTCGGACGACGTTGGGCACCGGGCTAGAATTCGCCGTGCCCGCGGATGTGGCGGAATTGGTAGACGCGCACGGTTCAGGTCCGTGTGGGGGAAACCCCGTGGAGGTTCAAGTCCTCTCATCCGCATAGCCCTTTACAGCGGGTTCTGGCCACCCTCAGGCCACTAACGTCTCAACCGCGATCTTCTGGTGTATCGCGCCGACCAGCTACGGGTTACCGCAGAGGACGTACGGGGTGATGTCGATGTGGTCGAGGGGGATGAACGGGGGGCTGGGCGCGTCGAAGTCCTGATTCACGTAGGCGCTGTACGTCCACGTGCGGTTGTCGGATGGATACGACGACACGATGTACTGGGCGTCGGAGGCTTGGGCATCAACGAAGCCGCCGCCGCCGTACGCAACCTTCGTACCAGGACAGCTTGCTACCGCGGCGATCGTTTGGTCGACGCCTGCGTTGTTCTCAGAAACGGTGAAGCCCACGACACGTACCACGGCTGGCGAGGCTACGCCGCTCGGGCCGGTCGCGCCGGTCGCGCCCGCCCCGGCCGGGCCGCTGGGACCGGTTGCTCCCGTAGCGCCTGCCGGCCCGCTCGGTCCTGCCGGCCCGCTTACTCCTGCTGGGCCGCTAGTGCCTGCAACGCCCGATGCTCCCGTGGCGCCGGTCGCACCCTGAGGGCCGCTCGGTCCCGAAACACCTGAGGCGCCCGAAACACCTGAGGCGCCCGACGCACCTGAGGTGCCCGTCGCGCCGGTGGTCCCAGTGGCGCCCGAGACACCAGTCACACCCTGCGGTCCCGACGGTCCGGTCGCGCCTGTGGCGCCCGTGGCGCCGGTCACTCCTGTGGCGCCGGTTGCTCCCGTGGCGCCCGACGTGCCGGTCGTTCCCTGGGTGCCGCTGGGTCCGGAGACGCCGCTCGGGCCGGTCGTGCCCTGCGGGCCGCTCGGTCCCGAGACACCCGAGACACCGGATGCGCCGGAGGTACCTGTCGTTCCCTTCGCGCCGCTCGGCCCGGTAGCCCCGGTTGGCCCCGACGGACCCTGCGGGCCAGATGCCCCGCTGGCGCCACCGCGCGCCGGACCGGACGGGCCGCTGGCGCCGCTCGCGCCTGTGGCGCCCTTCGCACCGGTGATCGCCCAGTCGAGGTTCTTCCAGTGCAGGCCTTCCTTCGTGAGCTGCGTGTCGCAGTCGAAGGCCGGGTCTCCGCCGAGCCCGGGCGCATAGACGATCGTCACGGCGTTCTGCGGCGGGATCACGCAGGCGTGGATGCGCGTCGGGTCACCGCCGTGGCCGAACGCTGCGGGCACAACGACGAGACCCACTGCGGCAGCGGCCATCCCCAGCCTCGATCGACTTCGGCCCATCCGTCCCCCGGTTCCGTCGGCTCGAGCTACCGAACCTATAGAGCTAGCAAGCTCTCGTCGATTAGAAAATCGGAACGGTACGACGCACAGATGGCGTAGACCGCCTCTACACCACGGGCGCAGCCATCGCGAGCCTCGAACGCAGATGCCGCAGCGGCGGAGAAGGTCTTCAGCCAGTTCACGGGCGGCACGCTCGCTGACTGCATGGCCTCGTACTTAGAGGAGCAGCCATCGAACGATGGCGTCGAAGTCACAGCGCTCAGGCTGGCCGGCTCTCGTTCCCAGCTCTCGGGGGACGAGAGCGACGCTCGCCAGATTGCCGTCGAGGTCAAGAGTGAAGGGCTGACGCCGAGCGCCTGCGTTGATCTCGTGGGCATGCGGGACGGACATGTGTTCTCGCTTCTATTTTTCTTCGACGTCCTCTCACCCTTTCGCCGGATCTCGAGCAAGCCAGCCCACCGCCGCTCCGAACTGAGGGACGTCACCTGCCAGCGTTCCGGAATGACGCCAGAGCCCCGGCGTTCCGGAATGCCTTTCGAAAACGTGAGGCTGGATCCGGCCGCGACCGATGAACGTTCGGTGGTCTGCCAGTCTCTATGGGCGTACGGATCCGTAACCGACCCGGGAGCAACATGAAAATCCTTCTCACGTCCAGCGGCATCACCAACACGACCATCCACGACGCGCTGGTCGACCTGCTGGGCAAACCGATCGCCAAGTCCAGCGCGCTCTGCATTCCCACCGGAGTACAGCCTTTCCCCGGCGGACCCTCACACGTCTATGGGTTCTTGACGGGGACAGTGGGAGGCCCCATGTGCGCTTTGGGCTGGAAGTCGTTGGGAGTGCTGGAGCTCACCGCGCTCCCCAGCATCAAGAAGGAGCATTGGGTCGCGGCTGTCGAGGAAGTCGATGCGCTGCTGGTCTGGGGAGGGAGCCCCTTGTATCTGTGCTACTGGATGCGGCAATCCGGGCTCGCCGACCTCTTGCCGTCGCTGCGGCCCGAGGCCGTGTATGTGGGTACGAGCGGCGGCGCGATGGTGGCGACTCCCGACTTCGGAGGCGAGACCTACGACGACAGCGAGCCGCTCACCGGCAGCGACGAAGCGCTGGGACTGGTCGACTTCTCGGTGTTTCCGCACCTGGATCGCGAGGACATGCCGGCCACGCCCCTCGCCGACATCGAGAGATGGGCCGCCGGGCTATCGGTACCGGCGTACGCGATCGACGACCAGACCGCGATACGAGTGGTCGACGGCAATGTCGAAGTCGTCTCCGAGGGACACTGGAAGCTGTTCACCCCCAGCCCAGAAGCGAGTTGATCGACCAGGAGACACGTGCGCTCGGGTGATACGAAGTGCGCTGGCAGACAAACCCCATAACCATGCGGGTTTGCGCGGGTTCACCGTTACCAAATACGCAACGCGTTGCATAACGTGACGGCGCCGGCGCCGTTGAGCCCGGCGACCGGGCGTGGTTTGACACGCCGACGACGGATCCGGAAGGCTTAGCCGCATGTCCCTGCCGCCAGCCGCCGAAAGCCCGGTACGAACGTGCGACCTCCGAAGCTGCGAACGACCGGCGCTTCGCGTCGTCGACGCCTGCATCGTCTGCGAGCGGCACGTTGACCTTGCATTCGTGGCGAGAGTTCCGTCGTCGAGCTCGCTGCGGAGGTTTTTCCCGTGGGTTTGGAAGCTGACGCCTGAGCTTCTAAACGAGTTCTACGATCAGTCGGGGGCCGAGTGGGAGGACGAGTTCGCCGCTTCGGAGCTACCGTGACCAGTCTGCCGATTAGCGGGGAAGAATTCCTATCATCCGCATAGAGCCCAGCCGCCGTCGGGCGGTTTCTCTTTGTGACGCAAGATTTCGCGTCTGATCGGCGTCTTGTAGTCGAACGTGACAGCCCGCGGCCCTCACATCCCAACGCCTTGCCCCTTGTCTGCCGGGAGGCGGCTGGCTACAGTTCGCCAGTCGAGTTTTGACCGAAGGGGAGGGCATGGGGAGAGAACGGCACAAACGCGGCACTAATCGGACCCTGCGCCGCGGGCTGTCACGGCCACGTGGCTCAATGGTCGTCATCGCCGTGGGAGCGTTTTTTGCGCTGCTCGTGGCACAGGCAGCAGCAGTCCCAGCGGCGTCGACCATCTCGGTCTTCGACGTCAGCGTCCCGGAAGGTCCGGATGACGTCAATCACCTTGTCTCGATACCCGTCCAGCTCTCCGAGGCGAGCCCTGTCGCTGTCACGGTCAACTGGGCGACCGCGCCAGGGACGGCTCGTCCCGTCGAGCTGGCGGATGAAGCCTCATTCGTCGACTACTACACGGCCGGCGGGCAAGTGTTCTTTGCGCCCGGAGAAACGTCGAAGACCGTCGAGGTTCTCATCGACGGCGGTGGCGCTGTAGAGGCCGACGAGACGTTCTTCGTCGAGCTGTCGTCGCCGGTGAATGCCACCATAGCCCGAGGGACCGGGACGGTCACGATCCTCAACGACGACGTTCCTCCGCCACCTGACCCGGGCGAGGTCAACGTCATACCCTGCGGGCGGCGGTGGACAGTGCGTCGCAGTCGTCGGCGGTGGAGGCTGTAAGCCACTCGAGTTCGGCCAGCAGGTCCCGGTCGACGACGTCCTCTACATCAACCCGAAGCAGAGCAAGGTCCAGGTGCAGTTCGTGGCCGGTGCCGCACAGTTCTACGGCGGCCGCTTCGACGTGAAGGAAGTCCTGAGTGGAGACAAGAACGTCCTCGTCATGCGTCTCGTCGGCGGGGCCATCAAGGAGAAGTGCGGTACGGGGAACCGGACCGCGGCCGGCGCGGGCTCCCAGGAGAAGACGCAGCCGATCCGACGGCTCTGGGGCAAGGGCAAGGGTCGCTTCCGCACCCGCGGCCGCTACTCCTCGGGGACGGTTCGCGGTACGAACTGGCTGACGACCGACTACTGCGACGGCACCGAGACGCGGGTCGTGGCCGGCGTCGTGCGGGTCTTCGACTTCGTCACGAAGAAGACAATTCTCCTCCAGCCGAAGCAGAGCTACTTCGCCAAGGCCGGCAAGATCGACTAGCAGCTAGGCGAGCGCTTTCAGAACGTCGTCCGCGTGCTCGGCGGGCTTGACCTCCCGCAGCACGCTGGCGACCTTGCCTTCTGAGTCGATGACGAACGTCGACCGCTCGTTGCCGATCCACGTCTTGTCTCCGTACGTCTGCTCGACCCAGACGCCGTAACGGTCCGCCACTTCGTGCTCCGGGTCGGCGAGCAGCGTGAACGGCAGGTCGTACTTCGAGCGGAACTGCTCGTGCGACGACGCTGAGTCAGGGCTCACGCCGAGCACGACGGCGCCGCGTGCTTCGAAGTCGCTCCACGCGTCTCGGATCTCACACGCCTGGAGTGTGCAGCCAGGCGTGTCGTCCTTGGGATAGAAGTAGAGGACGACCGGGCTGCCGCGCAGCGACGACAGCCGCACACGCTCGCCCGAGTCGCTCTCGAGCTCGAAGTCCGGTGCGTCCTGTCCGACTTCTACGGCCACGAAGCGATCCTATCCGTCCCGCTACGCTGGCGGCGTGAGGCGGTTCTTCGCCGACATGAACCCGACGCTCCGCGGGTTTCTCATCATCGCGCTGATCGCCGGTGTGGTCGTGGTGCTGCAGCTCTACCAGACGCTGGTGGCGCTCTCCATCCTCGCCCGCATCGCGTTCCTGCTGGCGGTCGCGTTCTTCATCTATCTCGCCTGGCGCGAGCGCCGCGGCGAGATCTCGGAGTGGTCGGCGCGCGCGAGAACGGCGTTCTACGGCGCGGCAATCATCATCGTCGTCGACATCGGCATCTTCACGTTCGCCGGAGCCTCGGGGCTCGACGCCGTCGCCTTCATCCTCGTGCTCGGCCTCTGCGGCTACGCGATGTGGCGCACGTGGCGCCAGGAGCACACCTACAGCTGACGGCTAGGCGGTGGTGCGCGTGACCGCGCCGTCCAGCTGATCGAGAGCCTCGCGGATCTCCACCCTGTGGCCGACGAAGATCGGCGTGTCGCGCTCCGTGTAGCGGCTCGCTTCCGATTCGCGCAGCGTCAGCATGAGATGCATGAAGTCGGCGGGCTCGTCGCACTCGAAGGCGGTCATGAACTCCTGATCGTCGATGCCGAACGAGTACGTCGTGTGATTGTGGATCGAGGGGAACGACGCGCCGGTGGCGATGTGCTCGTCCATCGCCCGCTGGCGATCCTCGGCCGGGAGCGCGTACCACGGCCGCACCTTCACGAAGGGGTAGACGACGAGGTACGGGGATCCCCGCGGCACGACCTTGCGTGCCCGTCGCGCGCTCGTGTACTGAGAAGCCTTCGTCGTGGCGAGATACGAGTACGGAGTCTCGAGCCATCCCGCGAGCGGCGTCGCGTTCAGCTCCGTGCCCAGCTCCTCGAGGTCGAGATAGCGCTCGGTGACTTTCCAGACGAAGAAGTCGCAATCCGGCCGGACACCGGCCGTCGAGTAGGCCTGGAGATGTTCTAGCCTGCCCGCCCAGTCCTCGATCACCTCGGCGAACGCGTCCTTGCCAGCGGCGCGCTCCTCGACGGGTAGCCGGCGCCATTCCGGCGAGACCTTGAAGAACGTGTACGCGACGTACTGGCCCTGCATCGGCGTCATCCCACCGCGACGGGTCGGCTGACGAGCTCCGTCGGCGGTCCCGTGTTCAGCGGCGCCGTCAGCGTCACGGTGAATCGGTAGTCGCCGCGCGCGATCCGGCGTGCCGGAAGGTTCACCGTCTTCGTTACGCCGGCGAGAGCAGTTCCCCGCGTCGAAAGGGTGGTCGAGCCGAGCGGCTGGCGCTCGAGCCGGACGCGGTACTTGCAGTCGATGTCGCATTTGATTCGAACCTTGAGCGGCACCTTCTTCAGCGCCTTGCCCCTCGGGTAGGAGACCTTGCCCACCGGCGAGAGGGAGAGGCCGGTGCACTTCGCAATCACCCCTCCGCGCGCGTCGCGGGCAGCGTCCTCGACCACCGTCAAGCTCGGCTTCGCAGTGCCGTCGGCGTAGTACATCCCGGACTGCCAGCGATCGAGGTTCGTCTCGTCGACGGTGTGGAAGAAGAGAAAGGTCGTGACGTTCGGCTGACAGAACGCCATGGCGAGCGCTTCGCGGTAGAACTTCGCCTGCGTCGCGTTGTCGACCGGCTTCACGGACTCGATCTCCTTGCCGGTGTACATGCTCGACTTCGCACCGGGAATCACCGTCTCGACGCCGAACTCCCCGTAGAAGATGGGCAGCGTCGAGCCCGGCTGGGCAGTGCCGTCGAACGCCTGGCCGAGCAGGGTGACGAGCTTGTCGTAGTCGGCGATCGCGATCGTCGTGTTGTTGGGGTGAGCGAAGCCCGGCGGCGTGCTCGAGTTGTCCTGATACGGGTGGATCGCGAAGCTGTCCATGACCGGCAGCGTTCGGCCGGACTGGCGGTACGCGTTGCCGAGCTCGGTGATGAACCTCGTCGGGGAGTGGGTCGGGCGGATGCCGCCTGCCCGGTCGCCGCCGCGTGGGGACACCGCCCCGCCGATCACCTGGGCCTTCGGCGACACCTTCTTCAGCTCGTCGTAGGTCCGAGCCAGGAGCGCGAGGTACGCGGCCGGCGACAAGCTCGTGCCGTCGAGGGCGAATTGCGGCATCCAGAACCGGTTGAGGTTGGGCTCGTTGCCGATCACGAAGTCCCTGATCGTCGGGTTGTCGCGCGCGATCGCGGCCGTATAGGCGGCGAACTCGTCACGCGCCTCCGTCCGTCAGCGGCGTAGTCGTGAAGTCCTTGTGGAACACCTGCACGATGACGCGCATGCCCGTCAGGCTGGCCGCGTCGGCGACGATGTCGATCGCGTTCTGTTCTCCGGGCAGCGGCGCGCGCAGGCCCGGTGACCACGTCGACGTGATGCGCACGGCCTTGAGGCCCGCGAGGGACATCAGGTCGAGCTGAGCCTTGGCCTGGGTGATCGTCGGCTGGCGGACGATGTCCTCTGCCGCCCCGACGAGCAGCTTTGGTCCGCCGGCTGTTGCAGGGCCCGCGAGCGCGAGCGCGATTACCGCGACGAGGAGCCAGCGACCCATGACGAGCGTAAAAGTAGCCGCTGGCTACGCTGGGTGCCGCATGACCGACCGCGTGAAAGCCCAGTTGCAAGCGCTCTCCAAGGGGCCCGGCGTCTACCTCTTCCGAGAAGAGGATGGCGCGGTCCTCTACGTGGGGAAGGCGAAGTCGTTGCGCTCGCGCGTGCGCAGCTACTTCCAGAAGACGGGGGACACACGGCTCGGCTCGGTGCAGCTTGTCGCCCGCATTCGTGACATCGAGACGATCGTCACCAGCACGGAGGCGCAAGCGCTGCACCTCGAGCAGAGCCTCATCAAGCGCCACCGCCCACCGTTCAACATCCGGCTGCGGGACGACAAGTCGTTCCCGTACATCGCCGTCACGGTCGAGGACGAGTACCCGCGCGTGATGTTCACCCGCGAGCGGCACCGTCGCGGCGTCGTCTACTTCGGGCCGTACGCGAACGCGAAGAAGGTGCGTGAGACGCTCGACGTCCTCAACCGTGCGTTCCGCTTTCGGCCGTGCGAAGGGCCGCGCCCAGGGCGTCACTCCGGGATCCCGTGCCTCGACTTCCACATCGACCGTTGCCTCGCGCCGTGCGTCGGCAAGGTCTCACCGGAGGAATACCGGAAGATCATCGACGGCGTCATCGAGTTCCTCTCCGGGGACACGCAGACGATCGACCGCCAACTCGAGGCCGAGATGGGCGCCGCAGCGGCGGAGGAGCGGTTCGAGGACGCCGCGCGCTACCGCAACCGGATGTTCTCCGTTCGTCACCTGGCAGAGCGGCAGGCTGCGCCACAGGGCCGCACCGACACGATCGACGTGATCGGACTGGCGGTGGACGACGATCGCGCGGCTGCGCAGGTCTTCCCGTTGCGTGACGGAAAGCTCGTCGACCGCTACAGCTTTCAGCTGGAGAACGTCGCCGGCCAGGACCTCCAGACGATCGCGGAGGAGTTTTGCCTCGGCTACTACGGCTCTGCGCCGAGCATCCCACCGGAGGTCGTGCTGCCGCGTGAAGTCGGGAACCTCGCGGCCCTGGAGGAGCTGCTCACGGAGCGGCGCGGCTCGCGGGTCGTCGTGCGCCCCGCTTTCAGGGGCGACAAGCGCCGGCTTGCGGAGCTCGCCACGAAGAACGCGGAGCTCGTGCTCGTGTCGGCGACGGCGGCGACCGAGCGGCAGAAGCTGCGTCGCGTGGCGGCGCTCGAGGAGCTACGTGAGGCACTCAACCTCGAGAGCCTGCCGGTGCGCATCGAGTGCTTCGACATCTCGACCACCCAGGGCCGTCAGACCGTCGGCGCGATGTCCGTGTTCCGTGATGCGCAGCCGCGCAAGGCGCTGTATCGGAAGTTCGCGATCCGTCGCCCCTCGGGGCGCCAGGACGACTACGCGGCGCTCGGCGAGGTGCTGTCCCGCCGCTTCGCGCGCGCCGGAGTCCCGTCCAGCGCTCCCGACTGGGACGAGTCGTTCGCTGCGATCCCCAACCTCGTCGTCGTCGACGGCGGGAGGGGGCAGCTGTCCGCGGCGCTCAAGGCGATGCACGAGTACGAGCTGCCGCGAGTCGCCGTCGTCTCGCTCGCCAAGCGGGAGGAGCACGTCTACGTTCCCGGGCAGCGGAGCCCGATCGTCCTCGATCGCTCCTCGGCGGGTCTCCAGTTGCTGCAGCGCATTCGCGACGAGGCTCACCGCTTCGCGATCGGCTACCACCGGCAGAAGAGAACTGCCGAGGCGCGGGACTCCCTGCTCGACCACCTGCGGGGTATCGGGCCGTCGAGGCGGCGGGCGCTGCTGAACCACTTCGGCTCCGTCGAGCGCATCCTCGACGCCTCCCAGGAGGAGCTGGAGGGGGTGCCCGGGCTGCCGGAGAAGACGGCGCGTGCCGTCTACGCGCAGCTGCACAAGGCCGGACCGACGATGACCGGCTCGGGCTAGGATCCCGCCCGTGCTCAGAGCGGTGCTCATACTTGCGGCGCTGCTCGCGACTGGCCTTCGCGGGCTGCGGCGGAGACGACACAGAAGGAGGCGGCGACTCCGCCCGACCCAGGGCGCGAGGTCATGCAGGCACTCGTGACGGCGGCGGACGCCGGCGACGCCGAGACGGCCTGGGATCTGCTCTCCGAGCCCTCGCAACGCCGCGAGGGCCCATTCGAGGAGTTCGAGCAGACAACCTTTCCGGAGCTCCGACGCACGCTCGCGCCGTTTGCCAAGGCACCGCTTCCCGTGGAGGTGTCGGAGAACATCGACGGGGAGTTCGGCCTCGTCGCGCTCTCGCGCGGCGGCTCTGCCTACGCGGTGCCCATGCGCCTGGAAGGGCGACGTCTGGCGCGTCGAGCTTCCCGGGCCGGCGAAGATCGAGGTCCTCGGGCCGCCGCCCGGCTCGCGGGGCAAGTTCGCAGACCAGATCGGCGTGGAGAAGCACGGCCCCGGCGGCGCCGGCGTGGCCGTGCTCTATCTCGACGGCGTGACGCTCGACCCACGAACCGCATCCTCCCCCGAAGGCGCGACGATCTTCGCGAACTTCGCCAACCCGCTGAAGCCGGGCTTGCACACGGCCGTGGCGTTCACGAGCGCAGCCGGCGAAGCGGCGCCCGCGCCTGGACGTTCTTCCCGTGATGGCCCTGCGCCTGCTGGCCGCGCTCGCCGCGATAGGCGCACTGCTGGCAGGCCAGACGGAGGCCGCGACCACGCCCGAATCGGTTCTCCGCCTTCGGGCTGTCGAGCAGCTGCTCCACTCAGCGGCGGCCGGCGACGAGCCGGCGATGTGGGCGACGTTGAGCGTGGTGAGCCGGCGCCGTCTCGGCCCGTCGCTCGCCGACTTCCGCAGCAGAGGCGCGCGCGGAGTCCGGGCCGGCGTCGCGCCGCTCGCGCCCTCCTATCGCGTGATCCTGAACGCTCCCGTCGACCACGGCCTAGGGCTCATAGCAATCGCCAACCGAAACGACGCGCTCGCGGTCCCGGTGCGGAGGGAACGTGGGGTCTGGAAGGTAGAGATCGACCCGATCTTCACAGTGGAAGCGGTGCGCCCGTTGCCGGGAGATCAAGTACTGCGGCGAACCCAGCTCTTCGCCGAGGTCTCCGCACCGGGCAAGATCGACGACGCTGCGATGTGGTTCGACGGCCGGTTCTTCCTCGACGCTCGAGGGTACTGGTCCCCGAACAAGCAGCGGATGTCCCTCTGGGGCGAGGCGCCACAGCCGCTGCGAAGCGGTCGGCACACCGTGGTCGCATTCGCTTCGACAGCCTCCGAGGCTGCGGCGAATGCGTGGGTCTTCAACGTCCGCTAAGCCTCCAGGAACGGGTAGCGGTAGTCGGTGGCGGGCACGAACGTCTCCTTGATCGTGCGCGGGCTGACCCAGCGGATGAGGTTCCACATCGAGCCCGCCTTGTCGTTCGTGCCCGATGCCCTCGCACCGCCGAACGGCTGCTGGCCGACGACGGCGCCCGTCGGCTTGTCGTTGACGTAGAAGTTCCCCGCGGCGTAGCGGAGCGCGTCGCCGGCCTCCTCGAGCGCGCCGCGATCTCGCGCGAACACCGCGCCGGTGAGCGCGTACGGCGACGTCTCGTCCACCAGCTCGAGCGTGTCCTGCCACTTCGAGTCGGGATAGACGTAGGCCGTGACGATGGGGCCGAAGAGCTCCTCCCGCAGCAGGCGATCGTTCGGATCGGAGGTCTCGATCACGGTCGGCTCGACGAAGAAGCCCTCGCTGTCGTCGGTGGTGCCGCCGGCGACGATCGTCCGCCCCTGAGCCTTCGCCTCCTCGATCGCCTCCCGGTGCTGGCCGAAGGCTTTGGCGTCGATCACCGCACCCATGAAGTTCCGGAAGTCGGTGACGTCGCCCATGCGGATCGTGGCCACTTCGTCCGCGATGCGGTCGCGTGTCGTCGTCCCAGAGCGACTGGGGGACGTAGATGCGCGAGGCGGCCGAGCACTTCTGGCCCTGGTACTCGAAAGAGCCACGCAGCACCGCCGTCGCCACCTCCTCGGGGTCGGCGGACGGGTGCACGACGATGAAGTCCTTGCCCCCTGTCTCTCCGACGATGCGTGGGTAGCTCCGGTAGCGCTCGATGTCGCCGCCGACCGTGTGCCACATGTCCTGGAACACCGACGTGGAGCCGGTGAAGTGGATCCCGGCGAGGTCCGGGCTCGCGAGCGCAGGATTGCCGATCGCGGCACCAGGCCCGTAGACGAGGTTGATCACGCCGTCGGGCAATCCCGCCTCTTGCAGCAGGCGCATGAGGAAGTACGCGGAGTAGGCCGACGTGGACGCCGGCTTCCAGACGACCGTGTTCCCCATCAACGCCGGGGACGCCGTCAGGTTGCCGCCGATGGCCGTGAAGTTGAAGGGGCTGACGGCGAATACGAAGCCCTCCAGCGGCCGGTACTCCATGCGGTTCCAGACGCCGGGCGACGACGTGGGCTGCTCCGAGTAGATACGAACGAGGTAGTCCGCGTTGAAGCGCCAGAAGTCGATGAGCTCGCAGGCAGCGTCGATCTCGGCCTGATGCACCGTCTTCGACTGGTTGAGCATCGTGGCCGCGGTGAGCGTCGCTCGCCACGGGCCGGCGAGCAGCTCCGACGCGCGGATGAACACCGCGACGCGCTCCTCCCACGGCGTGCGCGACCACTCGCTCCAGCCCTCGGCGGCGGCAGCGATCGCCTGCTCCACTTCGGCGGCGCCGCCCTGGTGGACGTCTGCGAGCACGTGCTCCTTGCGATGTGGCATCACCGACTCGAACGTGTCGCCGGTGCGAACGTCCTTCCCGCCGATCACGCACGGGATCTCCATCCGCTCCGACTGCATCTCCTGCAGGCGGCGTTCCAGCTCTGCGCGCTCGGGGCTGCCGGCCTTGTACTCGCGGACCGGCTCGTTGAACGGCGCCGGCGGCCGGAAGATCCCGTGGACGCTCACGCGGCGATTGTATGTTGAGCCGGTGCCACGGGATCGCGTGCTGTACGACGCAGGCAGCTTCGGAGTGGGGGAGGTACTCGTGGAAGACGATGTCCTCCTGTGGAGCGAGCTCCCGCGGCCCGGGCTGCAACCATCCGGCAGCCACCCGCTCGCCACTCGTCTCGCCGCCTACTTCACCGGCGTCGGAGACGACTTCGCGGACGTCGAGCTCGATCTCACGTGGTGCACGCCGTTTCAGGCCGCGGTCGTCGATGCTCTACGCGGCGTTGGCCGTGGCGAGACAGTGACGTACGGAGAGCTCGCTGCACTTTCCGGGCATCCCGGCGCGGCGCGCGCAGCCGGCTCGTTCTGTGCGACTAACCGCTTTGGGATCGTCGTTCCCTGCCACAGAGTGGTTGGGGCGGACGGCCTCGGCGGCTACGGCTCGCTCGGCGTCGACTACAAGCGCCGGCTGCTGCGGATGGAAGGGGCGGCGTGACGCTCTCTGAGGACGTGCGGAACGAGCTCGCGCAGATCGCGCCGGCTCGGCGTTGCGACGCACTGGCCGAGATCTCCGCCCTCTTCCACACGGCCGGTAGCCTGCACCTGCGCGGGCCACGGGGAGCTCGCATTTCACCTCGACGTCTCGGCGTCCTCCGTGGCCCGGCGCGCGTTCTCCCTGCTGCGGGGCCTGGATGTGGAGAGCGAGATCCGCACGTACAAGCAGCGCGCGTTCGATCGTCCTACGCGCTACCAGCTGCACGTCCTGGGAGGACCCGCGACCGTCGAGGTGCTGCGCGAGGCCGGCATCGTCGGCCGTGGCGGCCGGCCGCTGACGCGACCGCCGGACAGGGTGGTCGGTAGACCGTGCTGCCGCTCGGCATACGTGCGGGGAGCGCTGCTCGGCGCGGGATCGGTCAGCGGCCCGCGCTCCGCACAGCTGGAAGTGCGCTTCGCGGACCTCGAGGGCGCCGAGTTCCTCGTCCGCGTGGCGGCGCGGGATGACGTGTTCCTGCGAGCGCGAGAGCGTCGCGCCTACGCCGTCGCCCTCACGCGCAACGCGGAGACCGTTGCGGACACGCTCGCGTTGGCCGGCGCCAGCGACGCCGCGCTCGCCATCGACGAGCACGCCGTCGTGGCTGCGGCGCGCTCCGCGGCGAACAGGCTGGCCAACGCCGACCACGCGAATCTCGTCCGCACCGCGCGTGCCGCGCACGGCCAGCTGCGCGCCGTCGAGCTGCTCGAGGAGCGGGGCGACCTCGCGTCCCTCTCCGGCGAGCTGCAGGAGATGGCGGCGTTGCGGCGCAAGCATCCTGCGCTGTCGTTTCGCGAGCTGGCGGCAAAGTGCGAGCCCCGCGCCAGCAAGGCGGCCGTACAGCGCAGGCTGGCGAGGCTTGTGGAGCTGGCAGGGGGATAGACTCACGGCATGGCCAAGACTCGCGTAGGCATCAACGGCTTCGGCCGCATCGGGCGGAATTTCCTGCGTGCGCACGTCCAACGTGGCGGCGACTACGAGATCGTCGCCGTGAACGACATCGGCGACACGAAGACGATGGCGCACCTCCTGAAGTACGACTCCGTGCTGGGCCCGTTCTCGAGTGCCGTGGAGGCGGCCGACGACTCGATCACCGTCGACGGGACCCGGATCGCGAAGCTCACGTTCCGCGACCCGGCGGAGCTGCCCTGGGCAGACCTCGGAGTGGACATTGCCATCGAGTCGACGGGCCTGTTCACGAAGCGCGACGAGGCGGAGTCGCATCTGACGGCGGGCGCGAAGAAGGTCCTCATCTCGGCGCCGGCCACCGACCCCGACGTCACGCTCGTGCTCGGGCGTCAACGACGACGACTACGACCCCGCCGAGCACAACATCCTCTCCAACGCTTCCTGCACGACGAACTGCGTGGCGCCGATGGCCAAGGTGCTGCACGAGGCGTTGACGATCGAGCAGGGCTTCATGACGACCATCCACGCGTACACGAACGACCAGCGCGTGCTCGACCTCCCCCACAAGGACCTGCGCCGGGCACGTGCCGCGGCGATTAACCTCATCCCGACGTCGACCGGGGCCGCACGCGCCATCGGCGTCGTGATGCCGGACCTCAAGGGCAAGATCGACGGCATGTCGATGCGAGCACCGGTGCCCGACGGCTCCGTGGTCGACTTCGTGGTGCGCGTCGGCCGCGAGACCACGGTGGAGGAAGTCAACGGCCTCTTCCAGGAACTCGCCGACACGGGGCCGCTGGAGGGCATCCTCCGCTACACGGACGAGCCGCTCGTGTCCTCTGACATCGTCGGCTCCTCGTATTCCTGCGTCTTCGACAGCGGGCTGACGATGGTGTCGGGAACGATGGTCAAGGTCTTCGGCTGGTACGACAACGAGTGGGGCTACAGCTGCCGCCTGTCCGATCTCGTAGAGCGGATGGCACAGAAGCTCACGACGGCGCCGGTCGCAGCGAAGGCGTGAAGCGCCAAGGTCGGTCCGCGACGCGGACGTCGCGGGCAAGCGCGTCCTCGTACGCGCTGACCTCAACGTCCCGCTCGAGGACGGACGAGGTCGCCGACGACACGCGCATCCGCTCCTCGCTCGCCAACCCTGCAGCTGGCTGCTCGACCATGCCGCACGAGAGGTCGCCGTCGCCTCCCACCTCGGGCCGGCCGGACGGCGTCGACCCCGACTATTCCCGATCGCGCCCGTGCGCCGCATCGCCTGCGCGCGTTGCTGCCCGACGAGCGGATTCGAGTGCTGGAGAACACTCGCTTCGACGATCGGGAGACGGCAAACGATCCCGACGTTCGCCGCAGAGCTCGCGGACGGGATGGACCTCTATCGTGAACGACGCGTTCGGCTCCGCGCATCGCGCCCATGCGTCGACCGAGGGCGTCGCGCATCTTCTGCCCGCCTACGCCGGCCTCCTGCTCGAGGCCGAGCTCGAGCATCTCGGCCGCCTGCTGGGCGACGTCGACAGGCCCTTCGTGCTCGTCGCCGGGGGCGCGAAGGTCGAGGACAAGCTCGGCGTCCTGCGCAACCTCGGCGACCGCGCCGACAGGGTGATCGTCGGCGGGAAGATGGCCGAGGAGCTCCGCGACGAGAATCCGCTCGACTTCGACGTCGAGCTGCCGAGCGACGTCGTCGCCGCGTGCGGCCTTCGAGGAGGACGCGGAGACGCAGGTGACGCCGTTCGACGCGCTGCCGCGAGGGCTGGCTCGGCCTCGACATCGGCCCGGCCAGCCGCGAGCGTTTCGCCGAGCTGATCGCAGGCGCTCGGACGATCTTCTGGAACGGCCCGATGGGCGTCTTCGAGTGGCCGCGCTTCGCCGAGGGCACCCGTGCCGTCGCGCTTGCCGTGGCGGAGGCGGACGCCTACTCCGTCGTCGGAGGCGGCGACTCCGTGCGGGCGATCAACGAGCTCGGTCTCGCGGATCGCGTGTCGTGGGTATCGACCGGCGGCGGCGCCGCGCTCGAGCTGCTGGAGGGCAAGGAACTGCCGGGCGTAGCGGCCATTCCGCCGGGGTAGACTCGCGCCATGTCTGACGAGCTGACAAGCACCGCCAAAGCGCTCGTCGCGCCGGGGAAGGGCATCCTGGCCGCGGACGAGTCGAGCGGGACCATCAAGAAGCGCTTCGACTCCATCGGCGTGGAGTCGACCGAGGAGAACCGCCGCTTCTACCGCGATCTCCTCTTCACGACGGAGGGCGCCGCGGAGCACATCAGCGGCGTCATCCTCTACGACGAGACGATCCGGCAGTCGTCCGCGGACGGCAAGCCGTTCCCCGCCAAGCTCGCCGAGCAGGGGATCATCCCCGGCATCAAGGTCGACGCGGGTGCGAAGGATCTCGCGAACGCGCCCGGCGAGAAGATCACCGAGGGCCTCGACGGTCTGCGCGAACGGCTGGCGGAGTACCGCGAGCTGGGCGCCCGCTTCACGAAGTGGCGCGCGGTGATCACGATCGGCGAAGGCATCCCCAGCGAGTACTGCGTGTGGACGAACGCGCACGCGCTCGCCCGGTATGCGGCGCTCAGCCAGGAGGCCGGCCTCGTGCCGATCGTGGAGCCCGAGGTGCTGATGGACGGCGACCACACGATCGAGCGCGCGTTCGACGTGACGTCCCGGACGCTGCACGCTGTGTTCACCGAGCTGCGCGACCAGCGCGTCCACTACGAGGGGATGCTGCTGAAGCCGAACATGGTCCTTTCCGGCTACGAGTGCCCGACCCAGGCGAGCGCGGACGACGTGGCCGAAGAGACGTTGCGCTGCTTCAGCCGTCACGTGCCCGCGGCCGTGCCCGGCATCGTCTTCCTGTCGGGCGGCCAGTCCGACGAGGACGCGACCACGCATCTCAACGCCATGAACGCGAGAGGGCCGCATCCGTGGCAGCTGTCGTACTCGTACGGACGCGCGCTGCAGGCGCCAGCGCTGAAGGCGTGGGCGGGCGACACGGCGAACGCCGAGGCGGCGCAGGCCGCGTATCTCCACCGGGCGCGGATGAACGGCCTCGCGCGCTCGGGCGACTACTCGCCGGAGCTCGAGAAGCCGGTAGCGGCCTAGTACTTCCCGCGGGGCGAGCCGCTCGAGCTTGTCCTGGGCGTGGTACGACTCGATGCGCCGTACCGTGCCCGACCGTGACCGCATGACGACCGACTCCGTCGTGCAGCCGGACGCGTCGTAACGCACGCCGTTCAGCAGGCTCCCGTCGGTGACTCCCGTCGCGGCGACGAAGACGTCTGTCGCACGCGACGAGATCGTCCGTGGTCAGCTTCCGGTCTACGTCGAACCCTGCGTCGACGAGCTGCTGCCGCTCCTCGTCGGTACGCGGCCAGAGCCGCCCCTGCATCGCGCCGCCCAGGCACTTCACGGCAGCTGCGGAGATCACGCCTTCCGGCGTGCCACCGACGCCCATCAGCAGATCGACGCCCCTACCCTGTCTGGCCGCCGCGATCGACGGCGCGACATCACCGTCCGTGATCAGCTGCACCTTGGCGCCTACCTTACGAAGCTCCGCGATCAGGTCGACATGTCGGTCGCGGTCGAGCACGACGACCGTCATGTCCTCCGCGCGCATGCCCTTCGCCTCCGCCGTGCGCCGCACGTTCTCGGCCGGCGGCGCGTCGATGTCGATGACGTCCGCGGCAGCCGGGCCGACAACGATCTTGTCCATGTAGACGGCTGCACCCGGGAAGAACATCGTGCCCTTGTCGGAGAGCGCGATGACGGCTATCGCATTCGGCGCGCCGTTCGCCGTCAGCCGCGTCCCTTCCAGCGGATCGACGGCGACGTCGACCTCCGGCCCCTCGCCGTTGCCGATCGCCTCGCCGTTGTAGAGCATGGGCGCCTCGTCCTTCTCGCCCTCGCCGATGACGACCGTGCCCTGCATGCTGACGATGTCCAGCATCGTCCGCATGCCGTCGACGGCTGCCTGGTCGGCCGCGATCTTGTCGCCGCGGCCCACCCAGCGCCCGGCCGCCATGGCCGCCGCCTCGGTCACGCGCACGAGCTCGAGAGCGAGGTTGCGATCGGGGCGCGTCGCCACGCAGCAATCCTAAGTCGTAAGATCGAATTCCGTGCCGCTCGTCGCCGGAAACTGGAAGCTCTTCAAAGGCCCGGCCGAGACACAGGAGTTCTGCCTCGAGCTCCGTGAGCGCCTGCCGAGCCTCGACGGGGTCGACGTAGCCGTCTGCCCGCCCTCTGTCTCGCTGCAGGCGGCGGTGCTGGCGCTGGCGGACACCGAGATCGCGGTCGCGGCCCAGAACGTCCACTGGGAGAACAGCGGCGCCTTCACGGGCGAGGTTTCGCCCGGCATGCTCATCGAGATCGGGGTCTACGGGGCAATCGTCGGCCATTCCGAGCGACGGCAGTACTTCGGCGAGACCGACGAAGGCGTCGCACGGCGCACGGCGGCCGCACTCGAGGCCGGGCTGTTCGTGATCGCCTGCGTCGGAGAGCTGGAGGAGGAGCGCGAGCGCGGCGAGACGGAGGACGTGCTGCGCCGCCAGGTGTCCGTGCTCGAGGCCCACGAGAACCTCGTGATCGCCTACGAGCCCGTCTGGGCAATCGGCACGGGGAAGACCGCCACGCCCAAGATGGCGCAGGACGCGCACGCGTTCGTGAAGTCGATCCTCGACGCACCCGTGCTCTACGGCGGTTCCGTGAAGCCCGAGAACGCGGCAGGAGCTCCTGTCGCAACCCGACGTCGACGGCGCGCTCGTCGGCGGGGCATCTCTCGAGGTCGAGTCGTTCGCCAGCATCTGCGAGGCAGCATCAGCCGCCCACTCGTAGCGCTCGTCATCCTCGACGGCTGGGGCTGTGCCCCACCGGGGCCGGGAAACGCGATCACTCTCGCGGACACGCCCGTGTTCGACCGGCTCTGGGCCGCGTATCCCGCATACGACGCTCGCGGCCTCGGGGGAAGCCGTCGGGTTGCCCGCTGGTCAGATGGGCAACTCGGAGGTCGGGCACCTGACGATCGGCGCCGGCCGCCGCCTCTACCAGGATCTGACGCGAATCAACAAGGCGATCGAGGACGGCTCGTTCTTCGAGGACGACGTCCTCGCGAACAGCCTTCGAGCGCGGCGAGAGCGTCCATCTGCTGGGTCTCGTCTCCAACGGCGGCGTCCATTCGCACATCGACCACCTGCGCGCGCTGCTTCGCTTCGCGCCCGAGAAGACCTGGATCCATGCGTTCACGGACGGACGCGACGTGTCGCCGCACTCCGCGGTCAACGACCTGGCCGGGCTGCCGACCGAACGCATCGCCACCGTCTGCGGCCGCTACTACGCGATGGATCGCGACCAGCGCTGGGAGCGCACGCAGCGCGCGTTCGACGCCATCGTCGGCGATCGTCCCCGGGACGGCGGATCCCATCGCCGCCGTCCAGGCGAGCTACGACCGGAGGCGTGACGGACGAGTTCATCGAGCCGGTCGTGCTCGAAGGGCGCCCTCGTCTCGGCCCCGGGGACACTGCGATCTTCTTCAACTTCCGCCCCGACCGCGCCAGGCAGCTCTCGCGGAAGCTGCTGGATGCCGGCCTCGACTTGACGACGATGACGCGGTACGACGACGACTCGACTGTCCGGTCGTGTTCGGCGAGCAGATAGTCGACGGCACTCTGGCCGAGACGCTCGCGGACGCCGGGATCCGACAGCTCCACGTGGCCGAGACGGAGAAGTACGCGCACGTGACGTACTTCCTGAACGGCGGCCGGGAAGAGCCGTGGCCCGGCGAGGCTCGTGTGCTGATCCCGTCCCCGCGGGACGTCAGCACGTATGACCAGAAGCCGGAGATGTCGGCGCCCGAGGTCGCGCGCAGCTTCGTGGAGGGCGTGGAGACGGGCGACTACGGCTTCGCGATCGTGAACTTCGCCAACCCCGACATGGTCGGCCACTCGGGAGTGATCCCTGCTGTCATCGAAGCCGTCGAGACCACGGACCGCTGCCTCGGCGAGGTCGTCGCGGCCGTCGAGCGCCAGGGCGGCGTCTGTCTCGTGACGGCCGACCACGGCAACGCGGAGCAGATGTTCGAGGCAGACGGCGTCAGCCCGCACACGGCCCACACCTCGAACCCGGTTCCGCTGATCGTCACCGGCGAGGATCTCTCGCTGCGCGACGGAGGCGAGCTCGCCGATCTGGCGCCGACTTGCCTCGAATTGTTAGGCGTGCGTTCGCCCACGGTTATGACGGGACGTTCCCTGGTAAGAACGCCGTAATTCCGCCATTTCGCGCCGATCCAGTCGCCGAAACACGTGGCTATACTCCGCCCACCTTGTCGCTCCCTCAGCCTGATCTGGCAATCCTTCGCAAGGCTCAGCGGGGTGACGAGCGCGCCTTCTCCATCATCGTCCGCACCTACGAGACGCCGGTCTACAACTACGTCCTGCGACTCGTCCACGACCGTTCGCTGGCCGAGGACCTGACGCAGGAGGTGTTCCTCCGCGTCTTCCAAGGCCTCCCGCGCTTCTCCCTTCGCTGCAAGTTCACGACCTGGCTCTTCCAGGTCACCAAGAACCGCGTGCTCGACGAGCTGCGGGCGAACGAGCGGCGGCCACGGGCCTTCGTGCACATCGACGAGATCGCCCCGCTCGAGGTGCTCGATGCGCCGGTCGAGCGGCTGGAGGCAATCGACGCCGTCTGGCGCGCTGTGGACGAGCTGAATCCCGACCTCAAGATGGCGCTGCTGCTACGCGACGTCGTCGGCATGCCCTACGCCGAGATCGCCGACTCGCTCGAGGTCACTCTCGCCACCGTGAAGTGGCGGATCCACAAGGCTCGGGACGAAGTTCAGCTTGCGCTGGCGCGCGAGGGCATCACGTACGGCCCGCGCCGGACAGGCCGACACGACGCCGCCGGTCGAGCTGGCGCCGGTCGCCGAGAACGGCGCCGTCTAGACACTCCTAGATGCCGTGCGCGAGGCGCTCGGCGAGGGATCGCGGCAGGCCGGCTTCGAGGATCGCCGCCTGCGTCGCCTCGACGTCGTAGGGCACTCGGCGAAACGACGCACGTGCCTGCATCGAAGTCGACCAGCAGCCATGCCGCGCGAGCGTCGCCGTCCCGCGGCTGGCCGACGGAGCCCGGATTGCAGAGGCGCCGGCCGGGGGAGAGCTCGCGTCTCCGTCCCGCCCGGAGCGTGCGCGCCCGCCAGCTCGTCGCCCTCGAGCGATATGGCGAACGGCACGTGGCTGTGACCGACGAGGACAAGCGGGGCCTCGGTCAGCTCGAACGTCGCCAGCGCCGACTCTCCGCCGAGCACGTACTCCCAGACCGGATCGCGCGCGCTCGCGTGAAAGAGCTCCGCGCGGTCGAGGCGGGCCTGCAGGCTCGAGGCTCTCGAGCAAGCGCGCGACGGCTCGTCGAGCACGTCGCGCGTCCACCGGATCGCCGCGTTCGCGTCCACGTTGAATTCGCTCTCGCGTACCTCCTTGCCGAGCGCGAGCAGGTCGTGGTTGCCGACGAGGCAGACGTCGGCAGCCTCCTGGACGAGCGAGCAGCATTCGTTCGGCCGCGGCCCGTAGCCGACCGTGTCTCCCAGGCACCACACGGCATCCGGCGCCTCGGCTTCGATCGCAGCCAGCACTGCCTGCAGCGCTTGGGCGTTACCGTGGATGTCGGAGATGACTGCGACGCGCACTCGAAGAGGACTCCTGTTCGGAGCCGCAACGCTACTCGTCGCCGCAGGCGTCTGGATCGTGGCCGCATGGCTGCTCTGGGAGACGAGCGTGCCGTCAGACCTGTCCATCCCTGACCTGTCGGAGGACGCGTTCTTCACGCAGAGCGAGCTCGACAAGGCCGACGACTACGAGCTCTTCCACCGGGTCAACTGGCTGCTGTCCACCGTGGTGCTGTTCGTCGTGCTCGGCATCTACGCCGTGAAGGGAGTGCGTTTCATGCGCGAGTCGGCGGCGGGACGCATCGGCACGGGGATGCTGCTGGCGATGCTCGGCTTCGGCCTGGTCTGGCTCGTGTCGGTGCCGTTCGCCGTGGCCGGCAACTGGTGGGACCGGCGGCACGGCGTGTCGAAGGTCGACTACTGGGAGCTCTTGTTCGACGGCTGGCTCGGTCTCGGCGCGCAGTTCCTGTTCCTCTCGCTGTCCGTGCTGATCGTCATGGGGCTCGCCGGCCTCGTCGGCGACTGGTGGTGGATTCCCGGCAGCCTTGCCTTCGTGGGACTGGCGACGCTCTTCGTCTTCATCTCTCCGTACCTCACAACTGACACTCACGGCATCGAGGACTCGAAGCTGGCCGCCGACGTGCGCCGGCTGGCTCAGATCCAGGGCGTCGAGGACGTCGAGGTGCGCGTTGAGGACGTCGACCGCTACACGTCCGCCGCCAACGCATATGCGACAGGCCTGGGGCCATCCCGGAAGGTCTTCCTCTGGAACACGCTGCTGGACGGCCGCTTCCGCGACGACGAGGTGCGCGCGGTTACGGCACACGAGTTCGGCCACCAGTCGCAGAACCACCTGCTGGAAGGCGATTGCCTGGTACGCGCTGTTCGCTGTGCCCGGTGCGTGGGCGATCGCCCGCATCACCCGCCGCCGCGGGGGGATGCGACGCCCCGAGGCCGTTCCCCTCTCGCTGCTCGTGCTGGCCGTGCTGTCGTTCGTCGCCCTGCCGCTCCAGAACGTCATCTCTCGGCACATGGAGCAAGAGGCGGATTGGCAGGCGCTGGAGACGACGCGCGATCCCGACGCAGTGACCGGGCTGTTCCAGACATTCGGCGAGACCAGCCTCGGCGATCCGACGCCGCCCGGGTGGGCGTACGTCCTGCTCGACACGCATCCGCCGCTGCTCGACCGCATCGAGATGGCCCAGGCGTGGAAGGCCCGCAACCCCGGCGCCACGCCACTGTTCTGATCGGTAACGATCGAGCGTGACTCGCACGATCACGCCGCGTGAGATCGGCATCGCCGTCGGTGCCTTCGTCATCCTGCTCGTGGTCGGCACGATCGGCTACTCGCTTCTGCTCGACGAGAACGCGTTCGAGGCGCTCTTTCGGACGGTCAACACGATCTACACGGCCGGCCTCGTCGACGCTCCCGACGACACGGCTGCGAAGGTGTTCACGCTCGCGCTCGTCGTCGGGGGTGTGGCAGTGTTTCTCTACGTCTTCGCCCTGCTCATCGAGCTCGCCGTAAGCGGCTCACTGGGCAGTGCGCTCGTACGGAGGAGGACGGCGAGAAGGGTGGAGCAGCTCGAGAATCACTACATCATCTGCGGCTACGGTCGCGTCGGCCAGCGGATCGGGCGGGAGTTCCGCGAGACCGGGCTCGACTACGTCGTCGTCGACTTCAACCCCGAGTCGATCAAGGCCGCGCGCGATCTCGGCGATCTCGTGATCGAGGGCAGCGGCACCGACGCCAGCTCACTGTCCGAGGCCGGCCTGGCCACCGCACGCGGGCTGGTGGCTTCGAGCGACTCCGACGTGAACAACCTCTACGTCACGCTCTCGGCGCGGGCGGCACGCCCGAACATGCTGATCGTCGCGCGGGCGGCCAACGAGGACGCAGCCGACAAGCTCAGGCTGGCGGGCGCGGACCGCGTCGTCCAGCCGTATGCCACAGCCGGGCTGGAGATGGCGAAGCTCGTCGCCAAGCCGCAGGTGGCGGCGTTCCTCGACATCGTCACGTCCGCCGGCGGCCCCGACCTCTCGATCGAGGAGATCGAGGTGACGGCCGGCAGCGGGAAGGCGGGGCTCTCCATTCGCGATCTCCGCATCCGCCACGAGACCGGCGCGCTCGTGATCGCGGTGCAGAAGCCGGACGGCCGCTTCGACGCCACGCCCAGCCCCGACACCGGGTTGGAGGTCGGCGACGTCGTGATCGCCGTCGGCACGGTGGCCGAGCTGCAGCAGCTCGAAGAGCTGTTCGCCGAGCCGGAGTAGCCGCGATGGAACGAGGATCACGCTGCGCCATTTCCGGACTCGCGCTGTCGCGTTTCTCGTCGCGTATCTCGGAGGCGCAATCGCATTCTGGATTGCGCTCGACGACAGCCCGCTCGACGCGCTCTACCGCTCGACGGTGACGATCTCGCTGACGGGCCTCGACAACCGCCCGGACTCGGTCGACGGCGAGGTCGTCACGATCATGCTCATCTTCGCGGGCATGGCAATCTACGCGTACATCGCCGGCGCGCTCGTCGAGATCGTGGCGCGCGGCGTGCTTACGGGATCCTGGAGCGAGCGGAGAAAGCAGAGCGTGATCGACCGTCTGAACGACCACTTCATCATCTGCGGCTACGGCCGCGTGGGACAGGCCGTGGCCAGCGAGTTTCGGACCGCGGGCGTGCCCTGCGTCGTGATCGACATCGACCCGGAGGCGATCGCAATCGCCGAGGAGCGCGGCGAGCTCTGGATCGAGGGTTCGGGCACCAGCGACGAGATCCTGGAAGCGGCCGGCATCGAACGCGCGCGCGGTCTCGTCGCTTCGGCGGACTCCGACGCGGACAATCTCTTCATCACGATCTCGGCACGCGCGATGCGCCCCAACCTTCTGGTAGTTGCCCGAGCGTCCGATCCCGAGGCTCACCGCAAGCTGCTGCGAGCAGGTGCAGATCGCGTCACGCAACCGTTCGCGACCGCAGGCAGCACGATGGCGAAGCTCGTGCTGCGCCCACAGGTCGCTGCGTTCCTCGACAGCGTTACGACCGAGGAGGGGCTTGGCTCGCGGCTCGAGGAGTTCGAAGTGACGCCGGGGTCCGAGTGCGCCGGACGGACGATCCGAGAGCTCCGGTTACGGCGCCAGACTGGCGCCCTCGTCATCGGCGTCCGTAGGAGGGACGGGACATTCGACACGACTCCGAGCCCCGACGTCACGCTCGACGCCGGCGACGTAGTCATCGCCGTCGGAACGGACGAAGAGCTCGTCGCGCTCGAAGGTCACTTCGCCCCACGCGAGACCGTTGCCGGCTGAGTCGCTGCGCCGGCTCGAGGCCGAGCTGAGCGAGCTCGCAGGCGCGCCGGTCGAGCTCGAGCGCCCCACGAAGGACGAGCACGGCGACTACGCGACGAACGTCGCGCTGCGCGCCGGGCCAACGGCCGACAAGCCGCCCCGTGAGCTGGCCCAAGAGCTCGCTGGACGTGTCGGCGGCAGCGCGACAGTCGAGCGGGCGGAGGTGGCCGGCCCCGGCTTCCTCAATCTCTGGCTCGAGCCCGCCTGGTTCGGCGAAGCGCTGGCGGAGATCCTCGAAGCCGGACACCGACTACGGAGCGTGGATCGGCCGACGACCAAGGAACGCATCCAGGTGGAGCTGGTCTCTGCCAATCCCGACCGGCCCGCTGACGGTCGGGTCGGCGCGCAACGGCGCGTACGGCGACTCAGTCGCACGGTTGCTCGAGCTTGCGGGGCACGACGTCGAGCGCGAGTACTACTACAACGACGTCGGGCGCCAGATCGACGTCTTCCGCGAGTCGGTGGATGCGCGACGGCGTGGGGAGGAGCCGCCCGAGGACGGCTACAGCGGCGCCTACGTCGAGGAGATCGCGACACGAGAGGGTGATCCGGTAGCGCTGATGACGGCCGAGATCCGCTCCGAGCTGGACCAGCTGCGGGTCCGCATCGACACGTGGATGCGTCAAGTCGACATCGAGCAGGAGATCCCCGGGGCCCTCGAACGGATCGAGACATACGAAGCGGAGGGCACGCTCTGGGCGCCGACGGCGAAGCACGGAGACGACAAGGACCGGCCGCTCGTCCGCTCGTCGGACGGGAGCTATCTCTACTACGCGGCCGACGTGGCGTACGTGCTCGACAAGCTCTCCCGTGGCTTCGACCGCGCCATCTACGTCCTCGGAGCCGATCACCACGGGTACGTGCAGCGGCTGAAGGCCGCTGCCGGGCTGCTCGGCTTCGACCCCGAACCGCGTGGAGGTCCTCATCTACCAGCTCGTCTCCGTCGTCGAGCAGGGGGAGGCGAAGCGAATGTCCAAGCGTCGCGGCGACGTCGTCTTCCTCGAGGAGCTCGTGGAGAAGATCGGCGTCGACGCGACCCGCTGGTATCTCGTCTCACGTGGCCACGACCAGCCGATCGACATCGACATCGACTTCGCGGCGGAGCAGACGCAGAAGAATCCGGTCTACTACGTCCAGTACGCCCACGCGCGCATCGCCGGAATCATGCGCAACGCAGGCGATGCAGCGCTCTGTCGGCCGAAGTGCCTGGCGGGCTCGCGCGGAAGAGCGGGCGCTCGTGAAGCGCCTGGTCGAGTTTCCCGACGTGGTCGCGGAGGCGACCGAGCGTCGCGCGGCCCATGCCCTCCCGACGTACGCGATCCGCGTCGCCGACGACTTCCACCGCTTCTACCACCACCACCGTGTGCTCGAAGCGGGGGAGGCCCAGACGTTTCGGCTGGCTTCTGCAAGGCGACACAGACGGTGATCGCGCGCTCCCTTGACCTCGTAGGGGTTGAGGCGCCGGAGCGAATGTAGTTAAGATTAGTGGGTCGAGGGGGCGGCTGTGCGGCGGCCGCCTCCTCGCTAATGTGAGCCCCGCGCGGACGTAGCTCAGTTGGTAGAGCACTGGCTTCCCAAGCCAGGTGTCGTGGGTTCGAGTCCCATCGTCCGCTCTCCAGGATGCATCGGAGATGCCGGCTGGCCCGTCGATCACTTTACTTCTGCACTCGCAGAAGCGCGAGGACGCCGAGCGTGACGAGCGCCATCCCGATGACTTCGTGAATGTGGATGCCGTGGTGCCTTGGGAGCTCGAGGATGACCCTGTCCCAGCGGTTCGGGTTGAACCCGACGACGATCGCCCCGCCGAAGATCGCGGCGACTGCCGCAGCTCTGCGCCACACGTACTCAGCGTAGTGCACCCGCAACCCGTGATCGCGGATCGCTGGCCGGCCGAGCTCGTCCGATCGAATGTCACCCGACGCCAGCGCGTCGAGGCTTCTTGGCGGCTGAAACCGTTCGGCGCATCACGCAATGGTTCTTACCCTTGGGCCGGTCGTAGGTAAAGCCGGTCTGCTCATAGAGGCTGCGTGTGACGTTGTAGAGAAACGTGGACGAAATCTTCTTGCCCGGCGTGTCCTGCGGATAGCCCTCCACCACGCCGCCGCCCGCCTTCGCGATCAGGTCGAGGGCGCCCGAAGCGCCACACCCGCGACGCCTTTCCGTCGATAGTCCCTGTCAACGAAGATGCACGTGATGCGAAAGTCGGGTGGCTCGTCCGTGCTGGTCGCATCGTATTCCTTCCGGTGGTGTATCCGCGGAAGCTCCTCGGGAGAGCCGTATTGGCACCAGGCCACCGCGGCGTCGCCGTCGAACACCAGGGCCGCATGAGCGTTCCCCTCGCGAACGAGACGTTCCTTCCAAGGGCGGCCAACCTCGCCCTCGGGCCTGCCTTCGCGCGAATGGAACCACGTGCACCAGCAACCAAACCCACCGCCCTTGTGCTTCTCAGCGAGTCGGGCGAACGCATCCCAGGTCGAGGCATCAAGCGCCCGGATCGCATATTCGCTCCTCGAGCTTGCTCTCTTGACGGGCATGTCAGGCCTCGGAAGCCTTGTTCGCGACGTCGCCGATGATCTCGGCGGTCTCCTGCGGCTTCGACCACATCGGGCCAGTGGCTCGTCGGCATGTCGATCCACGTGATGTTCCGCAGCTCGGGGAGGCCGGCGAGGAAGGAATACCCCTCCTTCGCGGACTCCTTGTACTGCTCGGACGTGAACCCCGTGCAGATGATCGTGCTCGGGATGTCGCGGCGGGCGTCGTTCGTGAGCTCCGCGCCTTCTCGTAGGAGCCCACCGGGCACCGGGACCGCACGCTGTCGGAACGTCTCCTTCTGCTCCTCGCTCAGCCCGTCGAGGTTCTCCTCCGTCTCGATCGACTCCCAGTTCATGGGCAGCTCCTCGCCCTCGAAGTCGGGATCCAGCGCGCCTTTCCCCGGGGCGGTGTCGACGTACACCATGGCGGCGATCTGCTCGGGGATGCGATCGCTCGCGGCGTAGCCGGAGAACCCGGTTGCGCTGTGGACGGCGAGCACGACAGGAGGGCCGGCGGCCTGCACCGCGTCGCAGATGGCATCGACGTGGTCTGAGAGCGTGATCGAGGAGCGGTCGGCGTCGGCCGACTCGAGACCGGGCAAGCGTCAGCGCCGTGACGTCGTGCCCGTCGGCGCGCAAGGCGGCTGCGACCTCGTCCCACGCCCACGCGCCAAGCCAGAATCCGGGTACCAGGACAATCGGGCGACTACTCGGCATCGAACACCTCCGGAAGAGAAGGGATCGTGTTCGCCATGTCGAACACCGTTCTGAGTATAGCACGGTATTCGGTATGTCAAACGCTGGTGCTACAGTCGAACGCACACATGCCTGAGACCACAGTCGACGTCGACGCTCTGTACGCCGCGCTCGACAACAAGCGGAAAGTGCACGGAACGAGTTGGCGCGAGATCGCGCGGCAGCTCGACGTGAGCCCGTCCACCTTCAGCCGCATGGCACAGGGCCGACGCCCTGATGTCGACACCTTCGCGACGCTGTTGCGCTGGCTCGGCATGCCGGCGGAGTCGTTCATGCGGGGCACGCCGGCCACTGCCGCGACTGAAGAGCCCGTGGCGATGGTGTCGTCGTATCTACGCTCGGCACGAAACGTCACGCCCGAGGACGCCGAAGCGCTCGAGGACATCTTCCGGGCCGCCTACAACCGGCTGGTGCGAGAGTCGTAACTTACGATGTCGCCGTGGCGGAGAAGCTGCGCCCCGGGTTCAAAGCCGAAGCGGAGAGCATCGCGCAGCTCGTCCGCGCCGAGCTGAGTCTCGGCCCGCTCGACGCCCTCGACTGTTTCGCCTTGGCCGAGACGTGGGGGATTCCCGTCGTTTCCCTCGGAGAGCTACGAGAGGACGGGGCCACGGACCGCAGCGTGCGGCGATTGCTGAGCGAGGACGCCGGCTTCTCGGCGACGACAGTGGTGCTCGGCACGAAGCGCCTGATCGTCTACAACCCGCGGCAGCCACCCGGCCGCAACGCGAGCAGCCTGGCACACGAGCTGTCGCACTTGATCCTCGAGCACGAGGCGGCGCCGGCGATCGGCATCGGTGGGTGTCGGCACTGGAACGGCGGGCAGGAGGCCGAAGCCGACTGGCTGGGCGCGACGATGCTCGTGCCACGAGAGAGCGCCCTCGAGTGGATGCTCCAGAACGGCGACCTCGACGACGGCGCGCGAAACTTCGGCGTCAGCATCGAGCTGTTCCGGTGGCGGGTCAACCACACCGGCGTCGTCCGCCAAGTCGCGCGCCAGCGCTAGATGTTCACACTGCTCCTCCGGTAGGGTCGCGCCGAATCGACGACGGGAGGAGATCGCGATGGGTGGCATCGACGGACAGGTCTCGTTGGTCTTGCAGTGCGCCGTCAAGGACGGTCAGCTCGACACGTTCAAGGAGCTCATGGAGGAAATGGTGGCCGGCACGAACGACGAGCCGGGCACGCTCAATTACGAGTGGTTCATCTCGGAGGACGGTTCGACGGTGCACATCTACGAGAAGTACGCAGACTCGGAGGCGACCGTCAAGCACTTCAACGCGTTCCGGGAGAAGTGGGCCCGCCGCTTCATGGACTGCGTCGCTGTGGACGGCATGACGACGTACGGCAACCCCGACGAAGCGGCGAGCGAGTTGATCAAGCCGTTGAGCGGCAAGATGCTCAGCACCTGGGGCGGCTTTTCGCGTTAAGGCCAGGCGGCGGCCAGAGCGGCCCGCGTCTCGGCGAGGTGCTGCGGAAGCACCTTCACGTCCGCGAGCACCGGCATGAAGTTCGTGTCGCCGGCCCAGCGCGGCACGACGTGGAGGTGGACGTGGTCGACCACCCCTGCGCCGGCGATGCGGCCGAGATTCCAGCCGACGTTGTAGCCCTGGGGCGCAAACGTCTGCGCCAGAGCGCCCATGCCGGATGCCGCCAGCCGGTGCAGCTCTAGCGCTTCGTCCTCCGACAGCTCCGAGAACTCCCCGACGTGCCGGTACGGCGCGGCCATCAGGTGACCGGACGCGTACGGGTACTTGTTGAGCAGGCAGAAGGCGTTCTCGCCGCGGTGGACGACGAGGCTGTCGGCATCGGGCGCCTCAGCCGCGCGGCAGAAGATGCAGCCGTCCTCCTCGTCGGCGCCGGCGACGTACTCCAGCCGCCACGGAGCCCAGAGCTGCTTCACGCTCGCAGGCTACGCCATACTCGCGCCGTGGACGACGACCTCGCGGGCATGATCACGACGCTCGAGGCGCGGATGTCCCGGGACGACATCGCCTCGTCGCTGGGCGTCGAGGAGCGGGCGCTAGACGAGATCGCCTCGGGCTACGTGCCCGACGAGGACGTGGCCAACCGCTTGCGCTCGCTCGTCGCGTCCGGGGCCAGCGGCCGCGTCGTGCGCATCTCGACGAAGGCGATCCTCGTCTTCGTGCTCGCGGACGCCGTGTTCTTCGCGGGGCACGCCGTCTTCCTGGTCGTGCGCTAGCCAGAGCCAGCGCTTACGAAAGCCCGCTCGACATTCCCGTGGTAGATATCACGGTACGGGCGTCGAGGTTGTTGTCAGAATCCTGGCCCATGACGAAGCGAGCGCTCGAGCCGTGGGCTTTGCAGAGCGTCGCTTTCGCCCGCGCGTTGCCGCCGACGGAGAAGAAGTGAGCTTGAGCGATGCCGATGCCTATGACCGGTTCATGGGCCGCTACTCGAGGTCGCTGGCGGTGCCCTTCGCCGATTTCGCCGGACTCCCGCTCGACGGCCGGGTCCTCGACGTCGGATGCGGCCCCGGTGCGCTGACCGCAGAGCTCGGCCCGGAGGGCCAGGCCGGGACGGGTCACGGCGGTCGACCCGTCCGAGGAATTCGTCGCGGCCCTACGCGGCCGCCATCCCGGAGTAAAGGTCATCCGCGCGCCGGCTGAGGATCTGCCGTTCGAGGGAGGCTGCTACGATGCGACGCTCGCCCAGCTCGTGGTCAACGTCATGGACGATCCGGTCGCAGGTCTCCGCGAGATGACGAGGGTGACGCGGGACGGCGGTGTCGTCGCCGCATGCGTTTGGGACTTCACCGACGGCGGCCCGCTCGGTCCGTTCTGGGACGCCGCCCGAGCGCTCGATCCTGAGGTCGAGACTGGGTCTGTCTGCCCCGGCAGCAGGGCCGGCCACCTGGCCGACCTCTTTCGCGCGGCCGGAATCGGTGACATCGTCGACAGCGCCGTTGCGGTGGACGTCGAGCACGCCACGTTCGAGGACTGGTGGGAGCCGTTCACGCTCGGCGTCGCCCCGTCGGGTGCGCACGTCGCCGGCCTCGAGCCCGATCGGCGCACGGAATTGCGCGAGCTCTGCAGGGAGAGACTGCCGGAGCCACCGTTCGTAGTCTCGGCGAAGGCCTGGGTGGCGCGCGGCGCGGCTTGACGCCGAGATGGTTGATCCCGAATTGTCGGGGAACGAAGCAGTACGTCGATCTGGCAGGCGTCGTCTTCCGCAACGAGGCCGCGCTATTCGAGCAGCGGCTGCTCGGGGTACAAGATTCGGGTACAAAGCTCGCCCGAAACGGCTTCGTTGAGCGACGAAGCCTCAGCCAGCGCTTCCAGCGGAAGAAGGCGGCGAGCCCGGCGATCGACGCCAGCATGAGGCCGACGATCGCCCAGAACCCCTCCGAAGTGCCTTCTCCCGGGTAGATGACGTTCATGCCGAACACGCTCGCGATCAGCGTCAGCGGCAGGACAGCACGATCGCTGAACACCGTCAGCACGCGCAGCACGTCGTTGTGCCGGTGCGAGATCACCGACTCGTTCGTGGACTCGAGGCCCTCGACGACCTCCTTGTAGTTGTCGAGCAGGTCCCAGATGCGCTCGGCCGAGTCGACGATGTCGTCGAAGTACACGTCGAGCTCCTCGGGCAGAAAGCGCTCGGCGCGACGCTCGAGAGCGCGCAGCGTCGAGCGCTCCGGCTTGATGATCTTGCGGTAGCGAGATGATCTCCTGCTTCACGTTGGAGAGGTCGCGGACGATCTCCTCGGCGCGCCCCTCGAACATCTCGTCCTCGACCGTGTCGAGCTTGTGACCCATCTTGTCGAGGATGGGGAAGCAGTAGTCGAAGAGGTCGTCGAGCACGTGGTAGAGCAGGTAGCCCGAGCCCTTCGAGAAGAGGTCCTCGCGCAGCGCCTCGTCGTCCTCGCAGCGCTGGAAGAGCCTCGTCACCGGCAGCAGCTCGACGTTCGGCAGCGTGACGAGGTAGTCGTGGCCGAGGAAGAGGTCGAGCTCGGCGGCGTTCAGGCGCTGAACGGCCTTGTCGTAGACCGGGAAGTGGAGAACGACGAAGAGGTAGTCGGGGTACTCGTCGATCTTCGGACGCTGGCGCTTCGAGAGCACATCCTCGATGTCGAGCGGATGCCATTCGAAGCGCTCGGCGAGCTCCTCGGCGCTTTCGGCGATCCGGAACGGAGAGGTTGATCCAGGTGAGGCCGTTGGCGCTGAGCTCAGTGAGCCGGGGCTCGGCCCGCGGGACGACCTCGCCGGCGCGCGAACGGCGCCTGGGGCGGCTGATGCGAGGCAGCTTCGCCATCGGTACTGAGAGGGTCGTCCTGGAGCGGTGCCATGGCCCACTCATTGTAGGCGGACCGCCGGCGCTAGACTGGACGCCACGCGCCTGTAGCTCAGGGGATAGAGCGCGCGCCTCCGGAGCGCGAGGCCGCAGGTTCGATTCCTGCCAGGCGCATCTAGACCCACGTTGTCAAGCGCCAACCCGCATGGTTCCGTGTGTCAGGGGTGCCGGGAATGCACGTCCCTGCGGCTAAGTACCCCGGTGGTGGCCAGCTGGAGGGTAGTGGAGCGCCGACCCCCACCAAAAAGAAAGATGCGCCTAGCGCAGGACGAGCGTTTCGTCGTCTGTGAAGAGGAAGGTTCCTTTGTAACCGAGCAGCACGCCGCCTGTGCCCGACCACGAACCCGTTGTCTCAACGCAGATCGGGGGCCCGGTCTGCGTGTTCTTGGGGAAGATCGAGAGCGTGCGCGTGATCGTCAGATGCGGAATCCCAGTCCGGTCGGCGAGACCGAACCCGCCTCCCCGGATTGACCCTCGCGTCGACGACGTAACGGTTGACGTAGCGACGGTCGCCACAGCTCGCTGCCCTCTGCGTGGGATGACGCCACGCGCGAGGTCACGGAGAGGAAGCCTTCTCGCCGCCTTGTCCCCCGAAGCTGGAACACGCTCCGGATCAGGCGCGGCGCCCGTTGAAAGTGGACGGCGCCGAGCCCAGGTGCAGGTCGAGGACACCCCCAAACCCGACGGTAGGCCGAACCCTTTCCCTGCGCGGCCAGCGGCGTCAAGGCGATCACCGCCAGCCCCACCAGCGTTACGCGCGTCCACCGGTCTCGCACGTTGTTCGTATACAGAGTAAGCGATTCCCGAGCCCGTATCAGCGGCTGCATCGACGCGCGGGAGTCGAGATGGTCGAGCAGCGCCTGCCTCGCCTTCCGGGACGGTCGACGGCCCGTCGGCTAGGTCGGGAACTCGTCGAACTGGGGCAGGTCGTCGGTGATCTCGAACCACGGCGCCTTGCGGCTGACCCAGATGTGCGCCGTGGGACGGATGCTCGGGGCGTCGACGAGCGAGCCCAGGGCAACGTGCACGTACTCGCCGTCCCTGACGACCGAGAAGAGCAGCGAGCCGCACTCGGCACAGCGAGTGTGGTTCCCGTCCTCCTCTCCGACGACGAGAGTCGTCTCTGCGCCGTCCGTGATCACCAGTTGCTCCCTCTTGATGCCGGCGAAGGCCTTGAACGCCGAGCCCGTCGAGGCACGGCAGGAAGCGCAGTGGCAGTTCAACGCGTACTCGAACGCGTCCGGGACGCGATAGCGGACGGCGCCGCATTCGCACTTGCCGGCCAGGTACTCCATCGACGCCGACTCTACGTTGTCGGCCGGCTGGTGACGGCGCCACGTGGCCGCCGCAAGCATACCGAGCAGGAGCGTCGGCACGATCGTCAGGAAGCGGTAGACGAGCACGGCCGCCACGACCTCGGCCTGGCCGCCGCCGAAGCCGACGAGCAGCGACGTCAGTCCCAGCTCGACGATGCCGAGACCGCCGGGGGTGATCGGCAGCGAGCCGATCACGCGCATCACCGACCACGCCGCGAAGGCCTCGATCCAGGTCACCTCCGACGCGGGCACGTCGAGCACGCGCAGCGACACGAGCAGCACGGCGAAGACGCTGAGATGGCCTGCCAGCGTCGCCAGCGTGATCACGTGCCAGCGGCGGCGCAGCAAGCCGATCGTCTCGTCCCGGAAACGGACGAACGCCTCACCGTCCCACTTGACCGGGCCGCGGCGGACGACGCGTCTCAGCCACGACACGAGCCGCGCAGCCAGGTCGCCGACCTTCCGTGCCAGCTGTGCGCTCCAGAAGCCGACGACGAGCCCGACGACGACGCCTCCCAGCACCGCCGAGCCCGACGAGCGCCATCGTCTGCAGCAGCGGGTTGTCGCCGCCCTCCGATCGTCAGCAGGCCCAGCGCGATGGCGGGGAAGCCGAAGATCACGAGCTGGTTCCAGACCCCCGTGATCGTCACCGCCAGGGCCACGGGACGGCCGCTGAACCCCCAGCCGCGGAGCATCGCGAAGGAGACGGCCATGCCCGGAGCAGCGCCGCCCGGAGCGACGTAGGTCGACGCGGTCGATGCCTGCGTGACGACGAACGCCTGGCGAAAGCGGAGGCCCGGGAGCGCAGCCTGCCAGGGCGGCGCGTAGGTGAGGAGGTTGACGATGGAGGCCACGGCGAGCGCGAGCAGTCCCTGCCAGGTCAGCGTCTTGACCACGCCCCACACGTCGCGGTAGTCGGCGATGCGCGGCAGCACGAAGAAGAAGTGGCCGACGATCACGACGAGCGCGATGCCGCCTCCGATCAGCTGCCGGCGCCGCGAGCGGACGGGTGACGCCTTGGTCGGTATCTCGAGCGGCGGCGTGTCGTTCACCATCGTCGCGGACGCTACCGGCATACGATCCAGCGCATGGAGCTGTCGACGCGGACGGTCACGCTCGAGCTGGCGGAGACGTTCGTGATCGCCCGCGAGTCGTCCGACACCGTCGACCTCGTGGAGGTCGAGATCGCGGCACGACGGCCTCGCCGGTTACGGCGAGGCGGCGCCGATCGACCGCTACGGCGAGACGGCCGCCTCGGCGCACAGCGTGGCTCGAGCAAGCCGCTGCTGCGCTGGGCGACGATCCGTGGGCACTCGACGAGATCCACGCGCGGTCTGCCGGAGGGCGAGCAGGCAGCGCGCGGCGCTGTCGATGCCGCACTGCACGACCTGTGCGCGAAACAGGCGGGTGTTCCGCTCTACCGTCTGCTCGGGCTTCGTCCCTCTGGCCCGCCCACGTCGTGGACGATCTGGCTGGGCGATCCCGACGACATGGCACGGAGAGCCGAGGCGGTCTCTGGCCGCTTCCGCCGGCTGAAGCTCAAGCTCGGCGGGCGGGACGGGCTGGACGTCGAGCGCGTGCGCGCGGTTCGGTCGGTGACCGAAGCGCCGCTGCAGGTGGACGTGAACGAGTACTGGTCGCTGGACGAGGCGCGTGACGCGCTCCCGCAGCTGGCGGCAGCTCGGCGTCGAGTACTGCGAGCAGCCGCTGCCGGCGGGAGACCCCGGCGGTCCCGCGCTACGAGCGGCGTCGCCGATCCCGATCTACGTCGACGAGGACTGCCACACGCTCGCCGACGTCGCGGCATGCGCAGAGCGTGCGCACGGGATCAACATCAAGCTCGCGAAGTCCGGCGGCGTGCGCGAGGCCGTGCGCATGGCCGCCGCTGCCCGTGCCCTCGAGCTCGGCGTCATGCTCGGCTGCATGGTGGAGTCGGGGCTCGGGATCGCGCCGGGCGCGCACATCGCGTCGCTCTGCGACCACGTCGACCTCGACGGCAACCTCCTGCTGCGCGACGACCCGTGGCCGGGCGTTCGCTTCGTGGACGGCGTGCAGACTTCCCTCCGACAGCCAGGCCTGGGCGGTGGGGTGTGTCCGAAGGAAAGAAGCGCTATCTGATACTCGCTGAGGGCTACTCCGCGCGACCCGCACTACGGCAAGACGGCGCGCGGCATCCTCGCGCTACTCGCCGCACCGGACGGTGGCCGTCCTCGACTCGACGCGCGCGCGGGGAGACGATGAGCGGCGTGCCGGTGGTCGCCACACTCGATGAAGCGCTCGCCTTCGACCCAACGACGGCCGTCGTGGGCGTCGCGACGCAGGGCGGCCGCTTTCCACCGGCCTGGCGTGCGCTCCTGCGGGAGTGCATCGAAGCCGGCCTGGACATCGAGAGCGGGCTGCACGAGTTCCTTGGCGACGACGAGCGAGCTGGCCGAGCTCGCGCGCACGTCACGGCGTCGAGCTCCGCGACCTGCGCCGGCCGCCCGACGACCTCAACGTGCCCACCGGCGCGAACCTCGAGCTCGACGCGAAGATCGTCCTCACGGTCGGCTCGGACTGCGCCATCGGCAAGAAGACCGTCGCCGTGGAGCTCGATCGGGAAGCACGGGAGCGCGGCTTGCCATCAGTCTTCTGCCCGACGGGCCAGACGGGCATCGCCATCGCCGGCTGGGGCATCGCCGTGGACGCCGTCGTCGCAGACTTCCTCGCAGGAGCCGCCGAGCGCATCGTCGTCGAGGGAGCAGAACGCGGCGGCAAGCTGCTCATCGTCGAGGGCCAGGGCTCACTCGTCCACCCGCTCTACTCGGGCGTCACGCTCGGGCTGATGCACGGCGCAGCGCCGCACGCCTTCGTCCTCTGTCACCAGGCAGGAGCGACCGAGATCGAGGGCTGTCCGGGTCATGCCATCCCACCGCTCGGGGAGCTCGTCGAGCTGCACGAGCGCGTTTCGCTTCCGGCGCGGAAGGCCAAGGTAGCAGCCGTCGCCCTCAACACCGCGCAGCTGGACGAGGAGACAGCGCGCCAAGCCATCGCGGACGTCGGATCCGAGACGGGCCTGCCTTGCGACGACCCTGTGCGCTTCGGCGCCGCTAGGCTTCTCGACGCGGTGCTGGTCGCCGTGGGGGAGAAATGACCGACTTCGTCAAGCTGACACGCCGAGTCGCGATTCTGTGCGCCTGCGCAGCCGCGCTCGCGTCCGCGCCCGCAGACGCCGCTCCGCGCTTCGGCATCGCGGAGGACGCGACGAAGTACGCGGAGGACGGAGGCGCTGCGTTCTACGCGCGCATGAAGTCGCTGAAGATGACGGAGAACCGGATCGCCGTCCGCTGGAACCCGGTCGAGCCGACGGAGATCCTCGAGAAGAAGTTCCTCGACCGCGCAGTCCCGGTCGCCGAGGGCTCGGGCATCCGTCTCGTCTTCGACGTCTTCGCGATCGACCCACTGGCCTTCGGGCTCAATACGGAGGCACGGGCCACGCTCTTCGGCGCCTACCTGCAGAAGCTCGCCCGTACGTACCCGGAGGTGACGGACTTCATCGTCGCCAACGAGCCGAACGAGGCGTTCTTCTGGCGGCCGCAGTTCGGGCCCGGGGGAGAGCAGGCTTCGGCCGCCGACTTCCTGCGCGTGCTCACGCACTCGTACGACGCGCTGAAGGCGGTCGAACCCGGACATCCGGGTGATCGCGGCAGGTCTCTCCGGGGAGGGGAACGACCGCACGTCGACGTCGCCGGTCCGCTTCCTCGACGCTCTCGGCGACGCGTACCGCCAGAGCGGCCGACGCGCCCCGCTCATGGACGCGCTCGGCTTCCACGTCTATCCGCAGCGAAACGACCATCCGCCGTCGCGGCGCTACGCCTGGCCGAACGCCGGCGGCGCCGATTTGGCCCGGATCAAGCAGGCCGTGTGGGACGCCTTCAACGGCACCGGGCAGCCGACGTTCCCAGAAGGTCCCGCCAAGCCCAACGGGGACGATCTCGGGCTCGTGATCGGCGAGTTCGGCTGGCAAGTGGACATCGGCGCCGGGCCTGGCGGCGCGCTACAACGGCAAGGAGAACGTGCCCACGATCACGGAGGCCGAGCAGGCCGAGTACTACTCGGAGCTGATCGGGATGCTCGGTTGCGACCCGACGGTGACGGACGCGTTGCTGCTCCATCTCGTCGACGACCCCGATCTCGGCCGATTCCAGACTGGGCTGCTCCGCCTCGACCTCAGCGAGCGCCCGTCGTACGCGGCCGTGCGCAAGGCGATCGCGGCGGCCCGGAACTGCACGACCCATGGCCAGCTGGTCGCACGCAACCGGCGTCGTCGGGGCGAAGGCGATCTTCGAGGCGCGCGACCATCCGGCACGAAAGGCCATCTTCGGGATCTCGACGAGGGCGGCCGAGGAGGCGCGTGCGAAGGCCGGCATGTTCCGCGTCGGAGGGCGCGACGCGAAGCCGGGCACCGACGAGGTGGCGCGATCACTGTCCAGGGCGACGCGTGACACCGACGCGGTCATGACGACCACGAAGCTCGTGAAGGCGGGTCACAAGCCGCGACTCGAGTTCCGCGGCCAGGTCGCGCCCGGGTACTACGTCTTCGGCCTCCGTCTCACGGCCACCATGAACCAGGATCGCTCGAAGACCTTCGTCAGCAAGGTCTTCCGGGTCGGCTGACTCGGCCTTGACACGAACGCGTGTTCGCTCTAGTATGGCGAACACATGTTCGCAAAGACACTTCTAGTCGCGTTCGCCTTGGCGCTGGTCGTTGCCGTCACCGCCCGAACGTCCGACAGCGCCGGGCCGGAGCAGCGCTACGTCGTCAAGCGCTACGACACGCTGTGGTCGATCGCCGACGACGCACTACGCGGGCGATCCGCGGGAAGCGGTGTGGCAGATCCAGGAGCGGAACCGCCTGTCCGGTTCCACGATCGCGCCGGGCCAGGTGCTCCAGCTGCCGTAAGTCCGATTAGACCGGCGCCGGCTCGAGCACGCGCTCAAGGAAGTCCGCGACTCGCGGGTACGCGTCGAGGCGGTTCTTCAGCTTCTGGAGCCCGTGGCCTTCGTCGTCGTAGACGAGCAACTCGCTCGGCACGCCGCGCCGTTCGAGCTCCGCGTGGAGCTGCTGCGCCTCCGAGAGCGGCACCCGCGGGTCATTCGCGCCGTGGACGATGAAGAGCGGCGCGCGGATCCGGCCCGCGTGCGTGATCGGTGAGACCTGCTCGAGGAACTCGCGGTCGGTCGCCAGGTATCCGTATTCTCGCTCGCGGAAGGCGCGCCGCCACACCGACGTGTTCTCGAGGAACGTGACGAGGCTGGAGATGCCGACGATGTCGACGCCCGCGGCGAACAGCTCGGGGTGGAATGCGAGCCCTGCCAGCACCATGTAGCCGCCGTACGAGCCACCCGCGAGCGCGATCCGTGATGCGTCGACCTTGTCGCTCGCTGCGAGCCAGTCGTGGAGCGACGCGAGGTCGCGCACCGAGTCGAGGCGCTTATGACGGTCGTCGAGGTGCTCGTAACGCTTGCCGTACCCGGTGGAGCCGCGCACGTTCGGCACCGCTACCGCGAACCCGCGCGAGACCCAGTACGCGTTCACTGCACCCCAGATCGGTCGGGCCTGGGCCTCCGGCCCGCCGTGGATGCTGACGATCACGGGCACCGGATCGGGACGTCGGACGCGTAGAGGAAGACCGGGATCGACTCGTCGTCGAACGAGTCGAAGCGGTGCAGCTCCGGTTCCGACATCGACGCGAGCAGGTCCTCGTCCGCGCTGCGCGTCAGGCGCGCCGTCTCGCCCGCCTCCGTGTCGTAGAGCCATACGTCCCCGGGCTCACGCGGTGATGTGAAGTGGTAGGCGAGGAAGCGGCCGTCGCGGGAGAAGACGAACGGCTGCGCGACACCGCGCCCCGGCAGCGGCACGCGCGCACGGAGCTCGAGCGTCTCCGGGTCGCGCAGCTCGACCCGGCTGTAGCCGTCCTCGTTCGCCTCGACGAGCAGATGCCGGCCGGATCGGTCGCCGTATGCGGAGAGATCCCATTCGTCCTCGAGCACATAGTCGAATCGGCCGGCCTCGAGGTCGTAGCGCGCGATCGCGGTCGTGTCGCGCCCCGTGCTCGTCGCGAAGAGGAACGAGCGGGAGTGCGGGCGCCAGACGGGGCGCTCGAACGCCGCCTCGTCGTCGTGCGGCGAGACGTGCACCACCTCGCCGTCCTCGACGCCGACCAGGTAGAGGTCGTTGTCGCCACTCCGGTCGGTGAGCTTCGACACGGCGAGCCAGCGCCCGTCGGGCGAAAATCCGGCCGCGTCGCACCAGCCTCCGAGCTCCGCGAGGAGGCGCGCCTCGCCGCCGAGAGGCTGCACGTAGACGTCGAAGTCGACGCCGTTCCGCCTGTTCGACGCGTAGCCGACGAGGCGGCCGTCGAACGACGTGCACTCGGAGCGATGGATCGACTCCGGGATCGACCGCGAACGGCTGCGGCTCCAGTCCGGGATCGAGCAGATGGAGCTGGCTCCGTTCGTTGCCTCCCTCGTCGATCGACAGCAGGATCCGGCCGCCGGCGCCGGGAACGTACTGCCCCGTGACCGGCTCGTCGAAGTCCGTCAGCTGGACGAGCTCGCCGCCGGAGCGCGGCACGCGGTACAGCTGCATCGTGCCCGCGCGGTTCGAGAGGAGCAGCACCGACTCGCCGTCGTCGGAGAAGCCGGCGGGAAATGCGACGCGAAGCTCGAGCAGTTCCCGCAGCGACAGCACCGGCGAAGCGTAGTTGGCGCAATCCTGTCGCGAAACCGTCCGATCTGCCCGCGTACGCTGGGGACTGTGGACGTGCTCGCCGGCCTCAATCCCGAACAGCGACGGGCGGCGGAGGCGGTCCGCGGCCCGGTCTGCATCCTCGCCGGCGCCGGCTCTGGCAAGACGACGACGATCACGCATCGGATCGCGCATCAGGTCGGGACCGAAGCGTTTCGCCCCGGCGAGATCCTTGCGGTCACCTTCACCGACAAGGCCGCCGGAGAGCTTCGCGCCCGGCTGGAGCGGCTCGGAGCGCCCGGCGTCACCGCGCGCACGTTCCACGCTGCCGCGCTCGCGCAGCTGCACCGCTTCGCCCCCGAGCGCGTTGGCAAGCTCGTCGCGTCGAAGGCGTTGCCGCTGCGCCACCTCGCGCAGTCGCTACCCGGCGCCTACCGGTTCCGTCCGCTCGCCGACCTCGCCACGGAGATCGAGTGGGCCAAGAACCGCCGCATCCCGCCGGAGCGCTATCGCAGAGAGCTCGGCGACCACGAGCCGCCGCTCCCGGCCGACCTCATGCACCGGATCTACGTCCGCTACGAGGAGGGCAAGCGCGCGAAGGGGCTCATCGACTTCGAGGATCTGCTCGAGCTGGCGATCCGCACCTACGAGGAGGACGATCAGGCGCTGGCGCTCTTTCGCGAGCGCTACCGGGCCTTCACGGTCGACGAGTACCAGGACGTCAACCTGCTCCAGCAGACGCTCCTCGACCTCTGGCTCGGCGCTCGCGACGATCTCTGCGTCGTCGGCGACGATTACCAGTCGATCTACGCCTTCACCGGTGCATCGCCGGAGCACCTCCTGGGGATGCCGTCGCGGTTCCCGAACGCAACGGTCGTCCGGCTGGAGGCGAACTACCGCTCGACGCCCCAGGTGCTGGAGCTCGCAAACCGCCTGGTGCCCAGGCTCGGCGGCGCCGAGAAGACGCTGCGCGCGACGCGACCGGACGGGCCCGAGCCCGAGCTCGCGCAGGTGTCGGACGAGGGCGCCTTCGTCGTCGAGCGAATCCGTGAGCTCGACGTGCCGCACGAGGAAATCGCAGTTCTCTGCCGCACGAACGCACGCCTGACCGACTTCGAGGGCGCGCTGGCGGCCGCAGGCATCCCGCATCAGGGCTCGTCGTTTCTTGCCCGCGACGCTGCGCGGTTCGTGCTGCGGAAGCTCGACTCCCCGGCTGACATCCGGCGGCTCGCACTCGATGCGGGCTGGCAGGAGAGCGAGCAGAACGGCCTCGGCGAGCGCGAGCTCGTGCGGCAGCGCGACCTCGGACGGCTCGTCGCGCTCGCGGAGGAGCTCGCGGAGCTCGACGGGCCTGCCTTCGTCGCGGAGCTGGAACGGCGCTTCGGCGATGGCGGCGAGTCACGCCGCGGAGTCCATCTGCTGACGCTGCACGGCGCGAAGGGGCTCGAGTTCGATGCCGTCTTCGTCGCGCACGTCGAGGCGCGGGAGCTACCCGCGCGGCAGGCGAAGACCGAGGCGGCGGTGACGGAGGAGCGGCGCCTCCTCTACGTCGGCCTCACCCGCGCGCGACAGCGGCTCTGGGTGACGTGGGCACAGCGCCCGTCGCCGTTCCTCGCGGAGCTCGGGGTCGCGAGGTCGGCGCCGGTGCGCGCGTCGGCAGAGCCCGAGCCTGGCGACCCGGTGTACGCGGCGCTCAAGCGCTGGCGCCTCGAGCGCGCGAAGGCGGACGGCGTGCCGGCATACGTCGTCTTCCACAACTCGACCCTCGCGGAGGTCGCGGCGCGCCGACCGAAGTCGCTGAACGACCTCGCAACCGTCCCGGGCATCGGCCCGACGAAGCTCGAGCGCTACGGCGAGGATGTCATGGCGGCGCTCAGCGCGCCGTAGCGACGCGCACGCACGCTTCTACAATCGGCCGGTGGACCTCGACCTTGTGTTCCTCGGCACGTCCGGCTCGATGCCGACGCCTCGCCGGGCGCCCACGGCGCTGCTCGTGCGCAGAGGGGGCGAGCGGTTGCTCTTCGACTGTGCCGAGGGCACGCAACGACAGCTGCTCGTGTCCGCCGTCGGGCTGATCGAGCTCCGCGAGATCTTCTTCACGCACTACCACGCCGACCACTACCTCGGCCTGCCCGGGATGCTGAAGACGTTTGCGCTGCGCGGGCGCGACCTGCCGATCACGATCTACGGGCCGCCGGGCCTCCGTGACCTGTTCGGCTCGTTACGGCGAATCTTCGGGCGGCTGACGTACGAGTACGAGCTGATCGAGCTGATGCCGGGTGACGTGCTCACCCGCGACGGCTACGAGCTGCGCATGTTCGCGGTCGACCATGGCGTCTCGGCGGTCGGCTACGCGCTCGTCGAGGAGGAGCGGCCTGGCCGCTTCGACGTCGACTTCGCCGATGCGCTCGGCGTCCCGCCGGGGCCAGAGCGGGGAGCACTGCAGGCGGGGGAGGAGGTCAGCATTGCCGGCGGGCGAGTCGTGCATCCGCACGAGGTGCTGGGACCTCCGCGACCCGGCAGGAAGCTCGTGGTGGCGGGGGACACCGCGCCGTTCCACGGCGTGATCGAGGCGGCCGCAGCCGCCGACCTGCTCGTGCACGAGGCGACGTTCCTCGAGGACGAGCGGGAGCGCGCCCGCGAGACCTCGCACTCCACGGCAGCCGATGCGGCGGGCGTCGCTCGCGATGCCGGCGTCGAGCTGCTGGCGCTCACGCACCTGTCGAATCGCTACTCGGGCCGCGACGCGGCGGACGAGGCCAGGGCGGTCTTTCCGGAGACGGTCGTGCCGAGGGACTTCGATATCATCGAGCTTCCCTTCCGAGAGCGCGGAACGCCGCAACTGCTGAAGGGTGGAGCGATCCACCGTCGTGACGCTCCGGTCGAGGCAGTCCACGTCGGAGAGGAGCCGGGATCGTGAGCGACAAGGTGCAGGTAGCGCTGGCCGAGGACATCGCCGAGGCCGAGGAGATCCAGGCCATCCTCGAGGCGGCCGGCATCGAGTCGGTCCTCGAGACCGCCGTCGACCACCACCCGAGCGCGACCGAGGATGCCCCGCAGAAGGTGCTCGTCGGCGAGGCCTCCCTCGAGGCCGCACAGCACGCGATCGAGGCGATGACCGAAGCGGACGCCGACATCCCCGCGGACTAAGGAGGGGCTGGCGAAACAGTGACTGTGCCCCAGGAACGCGCTGGATCGCCGCCCTGCGGTGTCCTCAGTCGCCCACGTACTTCACTCAGTACGCGGACTCCCTGCGTCCTTGCAGGACGACGCCCAGCGCGCTCCTGGGACGAGCACCGTTCCCCCAACCCCTCCTAGCAATTCGCCTCGCGCACGGCATCAAGTCCGTCGCCAAGCCGCTGCTCCCGGACGGCCCCGCCTTACGGCGACTCCCGCTCGGGCTCGGTCGCGGCCTCGTGATGGAGATCGACTTCGACCGGGACTCCCGCTACTGGCTCGGCATCTACGAGCGGGAGCTCGTCGGGGCACATCCGTGCGCTCTGTGCGCCGGGCTGCAGCATGCTTCGACCTCGGCTCGGGCTCGGGCTTCTACGCCCTCGTCTTCGCTACCCGCGGCGCGACAGCGCGTGCTTGCGGTAGAGGCGGATCCGAGCACCTGCGAGCGGCTGCGCCGCAACGTCGCCGCCAACCCGGCGCTCGTTGACCGCGATCGAGGTGTCCGAGGACGCGCGTCGGACGCAGAGGACCGGCCTCGACGAGCTCGCGTACCGTCCGGGCGGCTTCGTCCCGGATCTCGTGAAGATGGACGTGGAGGGGAACGAGGTCGCGGCGCTCCGCGGCGCGCAGCGACTGCTCTCGGAGCGCAGGCCGCACGTGATCATCGAGACCCACTCTGAAGACCTCGATGCCGGCTGCCGGTGGCTGCTCGAGGACCACGGCTACGCCGTCGAGACCGTCGAGCCTCGCTCCTGGATGCCAGAGGTGCGGACGCTCGAGTTCAACCGCTGGTGCGTCGCCCGGGGCAAGCCGCGCTCATGACCACGCCCGACTTCGGACGGCTCGCCGCGGAGTACGACCGCGTACGTCCCGTCGACGACAACTGGCGCGAGCTCTTCGAGCTCGTGGTGCGCGAGGGCGACCTCCGCGGCCGGCGCGTTCTCGATTGCGGCTGCGGCACCGGTCGACTGAGCCAGGCGCTCGCAGAGACCGCCGCCTCGAAGGTGTGGGGCGTCGATCCCGAGCCGGAGATGCTGCGCGTGGCCGCCGACAACGTGCCCGCGTCGGTTGGGCTGAAGCCGGGCCGGGCGGAGGACCTGCCGTTCCGCGACGGCTGGTTCGAGCGCGCTGTCATGTGGCTCGTGTGCCATCTCGTCGACAGGCCGCTCGCGTTTCGCGAGCTCCACCGCGTGCTCGGCCGCGACGGCCGGCTGGTGGTCGTCACGTTCGACCCCGCGCACTTCGGCGACTTCTGGCTCAACCGGTACTTCCCGTCCATCGAGGTGATCGACCGCGCGCGCTTCCCCGACGCTGACGAGCTCGGCGAGGCACTCGTCGACGCCGGCTTCGCCAGTGTCGCTCTCACGCGGCATTCGCAGCGGGCTGCGATCACGCGGGAGCACGCGATCGAGCGCATCGAGCAGCGCCACATCTCGACGTTCGACCTCCTGGAGCAGGACGAGCTCGAGCGAGGCACCATGCAGGCGATGAATGAACTGCCTCCGACTGTCGAATACCCAATCGAGTGGCTCGTTGCAGTCGCCATAGCCTGATCCTCGCCGTCGTCGCGGCGCTCGCGATCGGCTTCGCGCCCGTCGGCGGTGCAGCACGGGCGCAACAGGTCGAGGTCAGCGCGAAGGTCACGTTCGTGAAGCGGGGCTTCGAGCTCAAGAAGCTCAGGCTGCTCATCACGCGCAACGGGAAGACATGGCGCTCCGGATCGCTCGGCACGACGTACTTCCGCCCGCCCACGGTGCGGGTCCGGGATCTCGACCGGGACGGCGAGCTGGAAGTGCTCCTCGACACGTTCACGGGCGGCGCACACTGCTGCCTCGAGTCGCGGTTCTACCGCTACGTGCCGGATCGCGCCGCTTACGCCGGCACGTTCCACAACTGGGGCAACGGCGGCTACCGGCTCAAGAACCTCGACGGAGAGGACGGGTTCGAGCTCGTATCGAACGACGACCGTTTCGCGTACGCGTTCACGGCTTTCGCGGCCTCGGCGTTCCCGCTCCAGATCTGGCACTTCGAGGCAGGGCCGCTTGCTCGACGTCACGCGGAGCTTCCCCGGCCAGGTGGAGCTGGACTCGAACGGGCTCTGGCGCCTGTACGAGAAGGTCCGCAGTGAGCGCACCGACGTACGCGGCGTGCTCGCGGCATGGCTCGCAGACGAGTGCCTGCTAGGGCGCGAGGAGCAGGGCTGGGAGAGGGTGGAGGCGATCCGTGAGCGCGGGGTGCTCGGCCCGGACCCCGACCTGGCCGGCTGGCCGCAGGGCAAGGCCTATGTCCGGGAGTTGCGCGCCTTCCTGCGGAAGTTCGGCTACATCGACTGAAGCGGCTGACATCCGAGGCGATGCGGTAGGCTGCCTCGCGAACGCACCCCTTTAACCCGGTCCCGTGAGGCCGGAAAGGAGTCGAATGACGAACCCTGGGCAGGGCGCCTGGACAGGCGCCGCCTCCGAGCGCGTACTGCTCGACGCGGATGCGCTCGATCGAACGCTTCACCGCATCGCCCACGAGATCATCGAGGGCAATCCCGACCTCGAGCAGGTCGCTCTCGTCGGCATCCACACGCGCGGCGTCTCCGTCGCCCAGCGGCTGCGAACGCTGATCGAGCAGTTCGCAGGCACGGAGGTGGCGCTGGGCACGCTCGACATCACCTTCTACCGCGACGACGTCCACGTTCGCGGCCGCGAGGCGCCGCTCCATCCCCAGCCGGTCGTGCGCGCGACTCGCCTCGACTTCCCGCTCGAGGGGAAGACCTGCATCCTCGTCGACGACGTCCTCTACACCGGCCGCACGATTCGCGCCGCGATCGAGGCGTTGTTCGACTACGGCCGCCCGGCGGCCGTCCGGCTCGCCGTCCTCTGCGACCGAGGACACCGCGAGCTCCCCATCCGTCCCGACTACGTCGGCAAGAACCTGCCCACCTCACGCACCGAACGCGTGCAGGTGCAGCTCGTCGAGGTCGACGAGGTCGACCAGGTCGTGCTCGTCACCGCTCCCGAGGAGGAATCGCACTGATGCCAGAGATCACAGTCGTGCGCGACAACCTGCCGCCGAGGCAGGCCGAGCGCCGGCACCTCATCTCCATCGCAGACCTCACGCGCGACGACGTCGAGCGGCTGCTCGCGACGGCGCGCAACTTCGAGAACGCCGTCGACCGCGAGGTGAAGAAGCTGCCGACCCTGCGCGGCCGCACGGTCGTCAACGTCTTCTACGAGTCGTCGACGCGCACGTCTTCGAGCTTCGAGCTCGCCGCCAAGCGGCTCTCGGCCGACGTGATGTCCATCAAGGCCTCGGGCTCGGCGGTGGACAAGGGCGAGTCGCTGAAGGACACCGCGCTCACGCTCGACGCCTACGGGCCGGACGTCATCGTCATCCGCCATCCGCACATCGGCGCCCCGCAGCTGGTGGCGCGCGTGACGGGCGCCCACGTCGTCAACGCCGGAGACGGTAAGCACCAGCACCCGACGCAGGCGCTGCTCGACCTCTACACGATCCAAGCAGGAGCTGGGGCGGATCGAGGGGCTGCACGTGGCCATCGTCGGCGACGTGCTCCACTCACGCGTTGCGCGGTCGAACATCCAGGCGCTCGTCCTGTGCGGCGCCTCGGTGACGCTCGTCGGGCCGCCGACGCTCATGCCGCGCGGCATCGAGGCGATGGGCTGCTCGATCTCGACCGACATCGACACGATCAAGGAGGCGGACGTCGTCTACGTGCTCCGCATGCAGCAAGAGCGGATGCTCGAGGGCGCGAACTACGTGCCGAGCCTCCGCGAGTACACCGCCCGCTGGGGCGTGACGCCCGAGCGCGTGCGACCCGGGCAGAAGATCATGCATCCGGGGCCGATGAACCGCGGCGTCGAGATCGACCCGCGCGTGGCCGACGCAGCCGACGCGCTGATCGAAACGCAGGTGCGGGCAGGGCTCGTCACGCGCATGGCGGTGCTCTACGACCTGCTCACCCACGGGCCGGTCGCCGTCCCTGCCGAGCTCGAGCTGGAGGTGGCGTCATGACCCTGCTCACCGTCAAGAACGCTCCGAAGGACAGCCTTGTCATCCGCGGCGCGCGCGTCGTCGATCCCGCCACGCGGGGTGGACGCCGTGCTCGACGTCCGCGTCGACGACGGCGTGATCGCCCAGCTCGGCACGGACGTGGAGGCGAACGGTCATCGCGTCGTGGACGCAGCCGGTCTCGTGCTGGCGCCTGCCTTCGTCGATCCGCACGTCCACCTACGAACGCCCGGACGGGAGGACGAGGAGTCGATCGCGTCCGGCACGCGCGCAGCCGCCGCAGGTGGCTTACTGCGCCATCATCGCCATGCCCAACACGGAGCCGGTGGTCGACTCGGCCGCCGTCCTCGGGGCGCTCATCGAACGCGCGCAGTCCGAGGCCGAGGTGCCGGTGGGGTTCCTCGCCGCGATCTCCAAGGGCTCAGAGGGTGGCGAGCTGACCGAGATGGGAGAGCTCGGCGACGCCGGCGCGGCGGGCTTCACCGACGACGGCCGCCCTGTGGTCTCCTCGTCGCTGATGCGGCGTGCGCTGCAGTACGGCGCCGTCGCGGGCAAGACGATCGCCGTGCACTGCGAGGAGCCGACGCTCTCACGCTCGGGACAGATGCACGAGGGCGTGGTGTCGGCCGAGCTCGGCTTCACCGGCTATCCGTCGGTGGCCGAAAGCGTCATGGTCGGCCGGGACGTGGCGCTTGCCGCGTACGAAGGCCGCCCCGTCCACGTGCTCCACGTCTCGGCGCGCGAGTCGGTGGAGGCTGTCCGGCGCGCTCAGGCCGACGGCGTCGCCGCCACCGCGGAGGTCACGCCTCACCATCTCGTGCTCACGGACGAGGCGCTGCGGTCGCTCGACCCGAACGTGAAGATGAACCCGCCGCTGCGTTCGGCCGACGATCGCCAGGCGCTGATCGAAGCGCTCCGCGACGGGACGATCTGCGCCGTCGCCACGGACCACGCGCCGCACGCCCGCCACGAGAAGGACGTGCCCTTCGAGGAGGCGCCGTTCGGCGTCACCGGCCTGGAGACGGCGTTCTCGGCGCTCTACACGCATCTCGTGGAGCCGGGCATCCTGCCGCTCGCGACGCTGCTCGAGCGCATGTCGGCCGGGCCGGCACGCGTCTACGGGCTCGAGGCACCGCGCATCGAGCCCGGGGCGGAGGCGAACCTCGTCCTGCTGGACACCGACGCGTCGTGGCGCGTGACGGAAGACGGCTTCCACTCGCGCTCCGCGAACTCGTGGCTGCTCGGCCAGGAGCTGAAGGGCGCCGTGCGCATGACCGTTGCGGCCGGCCGGATCGCACACGAGGGATGACCGGACTGCTGCTCGAGGACGGGGAGCTCTTCCCCGGCGAGTCCGTGGGCGCGGACGGCGCTGCGCTCGGCGAGGCCGTCTTCGCGACCGCGATGACCGGCTACCAGGAGCTCGTCACCGACCCGAGCTACGCCGGGCAGATCCTCTGCTTCACGGCGCCGATGGTGGGCAACTACGGCGTCGCGCCGGAACGCTCCGAGTCGGCAGCGCCACACGTGAGGGCCGTCGTCATGCGCGAGGCCCGTGGACCTGAGTGGACGGACTGGCTGGCCGAGCACGGCGTCGTCGGCCTGACAGGAGTGGACACGCGGGCGCTCGTGCTGCACCTGCGGGACCACGGGGCAATGCGAGCCGGCATCAACGCAACGCTCGAGGAGATCGAGCGCGCTGCCACGGCATGGCAGGGCCAGGCGCTGGCCGGTGAGGTGTCGACCACCGAGCCGTACGTCGCTCACGAGGACGGGGACGTGCGCGTCGCCGTCGTCGACTACGGCTGCAAGCGCTCCATCGTCAGGCGCCTGGCGGCGGCCGGCGCCGCGGTCACCGTCTACCCGCACGACGTGGACGCGGACGAGCTGGCCGGCCACGACGGCGTGCTGCTCTCGAACGGCCCCGGCGATCCGGAGCCGCTCCGCGACGAGATCGCGACGGTCAGCGACGTCCTCGGGCGCGTGCCGCTGCTCGGCATCTGCCTCGGCCACCAGCTCGTCGCGCTGGCGACCGGCCACGAGACGTACAAGCTGCCCTTCGGCCACCGCGGCGCGAATCACCCCGTGCTCGAGAGGCGCACGGGCCGCGTGCTCGTCACCAGCCAGAACCACGGCTTTGCCGTCCGCGAGACGGAGCAGCGCACGGCGACCCACGTCTCGCTCTACGACGGCACCGTCGAGGGCTTCGACTACCCCGAGCTGCGTGCTCGCTCGCTCCAGTTCCATCCCGAGGCAGGGCCGGGGCCGCACGATGCCCACCCGCTGATCGAGTCCTGGGTCGAGGAGCTTCGTGCCGCGGCGTAGCGACCTCGACTCGATCTGCATCATCGGCTCCGGGCCGATCGTGATCGGCCAGGCGTGCGAGTTCGACTACGCAGGCTGCCAGGCGCTCAAGGTGCTGCGCGAGGACGGCTTCCGCACGATCGTCGTCAACTCGAACCCGGCCACGATCATGACCGACCCGGGCTTCGCCGACCGCACGTACATCGAGCCGCTCGACGTCGAGGCGGTGGCCGACGTGCTCGAGCGGGAGCGGCCGGATGCGCTGCTGTCCACGATGGGCGGCCAGACGGCGCTCAACCTCACGCGTGAGCTGGACGAGGCAGGCGTGCTGTCCGAGCTGGGCGTGGAGGTGATCGGCGCCGGGCTCGACTCGATTCGCCGCGCGGAGGATCGCGAGCTCTTCCGCGACGCCGTGCGCTCGGTCGACCTGCGCGTGCCCGAGTCGCGCATCGTGACGTCGCTCGCCGACGCTCGACGCAGTCGCCCTGCCGGCCGTCGTCCGGCCGGCGTTCACCCTCGGTGGGCACGGTGGCGGCTTCGCCACCACGGAGGACGAGCTCCGGCTGCGCGTGGAGACCGGCCTGCGCGAGTCACCGATCGGGCAGGTGCTCGTCGAGGAGTCGGTGCGCGGCTGGGACGAGTTCGAGCTGGAGGTGGTGCGCGACGCGGTCGACAACGTGGTCGTCGTCTGCTCGATCGAGAACCTCGATCCGATGGGCACCCACACGGGCGACTCGGTGACGGTGGCGCCGCAGATGACGCTGTCCGACGAGGCCTACCAGGAGCTGCGCGACGCCGCCGCGGCGGTGATCCGCGCCGTCGGCGTCGAGTGCGGAGGCTCGAACATCCAGTTCGCACGCGACCGCGAGAGCGGCGAGATCCGCGTCATCGAGATGAACCCGCGCGTGTCGCGCTCGTCCGCGCTCGCGTCGAAGGCCACGGGCTACCCGATCGCCAAGGTGGCGGCGAAGCTCGCTGTCGGCTACACGCTGGACGAGATCCCGAACGACCTCACCAGGACGACGCCCGCGAGCTTCGAGCCGACGCTCGACTACGTGGTCGTGAAGTTCCCGCGCTTCGCCTTCGAGAAGTTCCCCGGCGCCGACCGGACGCTCGGCACGCAGATGAAGTCGGTGGGGGAGACGATGGGCATCGGGCGGACGTTCGCCGAGGCGTTCGTGAAGGCGATGGAGAGCCGCGAGCTCGACCGCGGCGCCGTCACGCCGTGGAGCGATCTCGACGACCTGCCCGAGGGGCTCCACCCGTGGTTCGTGGCAGAGCTCGAGTCGCTGCGGCTTCGGGAGGGCGAGCGCGTCTACCGCCGCGTCGACTCGGTGGCGGGCGAGGTGCAGGCGGCGTCGAACTACTACTACTCGACGGTCGGCGAGCGCGACGAGGCGTTGCCGGAGAAGAGCAAGCCGCGCGTCGTCGTGCTCGGCTCGGGGCCGAACCGCATCGGCCAGGGCATCGAGTTCGACTACTGCTGCGTGCACGCGGCCCAGGCGTTCCGCTCGCTCGGCTACGAGGCGGTCATGGTCAACTGCAACCCGGAGACCGTCTCCACCGACTACGACACCTCCGACCGCCTGTACTTCGAGCCGCTGACGGAGGAGTACGTGCTCGCCGTGTGCGAGCGCGAGCAGCCGGACGGCGTCGTGATCCAGTTCGGCGGCCAGACGCCGCTGAAGCTCGCCCACGCGCTGGAAGACGCCGGCTATCCGATCCTCGGCACGCCATACGAGGCGATCGACCTCGCCGAGGACCGCCTGCGCTTCGCGAACGTCCTCGCCGACCACGGCATTCGCTGCCCGGAGTGGGGGATCGCCGACAACGCGGCAGGCGCGGTCGCGATCGCCGAGCGCATCGGCTATCCCGTGCTCGTGCGGCCCTCGTACGTGCTGGGCGGCAGGGCCATGCGCGTCTGCTACCGCCCGGAGCAGGTGCTCGAGGCATTCGAGGCGGGACCGCGCGGCCCGACACTCGTCGACCGCTTCCTGGAAGGCGCCCTGGAGATCGACGTCGACGCGCTCTGCGACGGACGGGACACGTACGTGGCGGCGGTGATGGAGCACGTGGAGGAGGCGGGCGTCCACTCGGGCGACTCGTCGTGCGCGCTGCCGGCGCCGTCGCTCGACGCTGAGCAGGACGCGGCCGTCGAGGAGCTCGTCTCTCGCCTCGCACCGGCGCTCGGTGTGATCGGGCTCGTCAACGTCCAGCTGGCGCTCGTCGACGGGAAGATCTCGGTGCTCGAGGCCAACCCTCGCGCGTCCCGCACCGTGCCCTTCGCCAGCAAGGCGACAGGCGTCAATCTCGTCGAGTCGGCCTGCCGGTTGATGGCCGGGGCAATGCTGGCCTCGCTCGAGCTGCCCGCGCGGCGACGCGCGGGAGATGTGTCCGTGAAGGCGGCGGTCTTGCCGTTCGCTCGCTTCCCCGGCTCCGACCCCGTGCTCGGCCCGGAGATGCGCTCCACGGGCGAGGTCATGGCCACCGCCGACGACTTCCCCAGCGCGTTCGGCAAGGCCGAGCGAGCCGCGGGGAGGCCGTTGCCGCAAGTCCGGCACGGTGTTCGTCTCCGTGCGCGACGCCGACAAGCGCGCGATCGTTCCGGTCGCCGCCACGCTGGCCGGGCTCGGCTTCCAGCTCGTGGCGACGGCAGGAACGGCCGCGCTCTCGCCGATGCAGGCATCGAGGTGGACGTTGCGGCGAAGGTCTCCGAAGCGCCCGGCGATGACGCCACGGTCGTCGACCTCATCCGCCGCGGCCGGTGCGACCTCGTGATCAACACGCCGCAGGAGTCTGGAGCGGCCCGCTCGGACGGCTACCTCATCCGCGAAGCGGCGCTCGCTGCCCGCGTTCCGTGCGTGACGACGGTCGCAGGCGCCGCTGCCTGCGTCCAGGCCGTCGCCCACGCACGTACCGAGCGCGCCCTCAGCCTCCAGGAGCGCCTTGCCGAAGCGGCGAACTGCTTAGCGTCACCGGGCGCGAGAGCCTCGGGCCGTACACGCTGCTGCGCGTGGAGCGCGGCGATCTCGATCCCGGGCGCCCCGGTCAGTTCTTCATGCTCGAGGCGCCCGGTCGCCTGCTGCCGCGACCGATGAGCCTCTGCCTGGCGCCACCCGGTGAGCTGGCCTTTCTCATCGAGCCGCTGGGAAGGGAACGCGCGCGCTCTGCGGCACTCGAGCCGAGATCGGCGATCCACGTCTTCGGACCGCTCGGCAACGGATTCGATCTTGACGTTCCACGACCGCTGTTGGTCGGCGGAGGAGTCGGCATCGCGCCGCTTCCGTATCTGGCGGAGGCGCTCGGGCACCCTCCGGCGGCGCTCGGCTTCCGCAGCGCCATCACGCCGAAGCGGCGACGCTACTACCGGGCGCCGACATCGTGATCGACCCCGTGCTGGTGACGGAGATCATCCCCCCGGGCCACGACGTGCTCGCCTGCGGGCCCGAGCCGATGCTCCGGGCGTCGAGCAGAATGGCGCCCGACGCGCAGCTTGCCTGGGAGGCGCCGATGGCCTGCGGCTACGGGGCGTGCTACGGCTGCGCGGTCGAGATCGACGGCAGTTTGAAGCGACTTTGCGTGGAGGGGCCGGTGCTGCGGCGCCGAAAGAGGGTCGAGCGTAGAACCGCCGAAGCCGACATGAGGATCTGATAAAAGGCCATGTCGCCCGTGTACTCCGAGGGAGGGAACTTACTTGATGAGAACGAGACCGCTCGTGTTGACCTTTGCCGTGCTGTGTGCGGCGCTGATCGCGGCCATCGGGGCATCGGTCCCGTCTGCCGCGACGCTCCAGACCTACATCGTGGTTCTGAAGAGCTCCGCCGGCACCCCGGCGCAGGCCGCCGCGATCGCAGACGTAACGCCGACGCACATCTATCAGCATGCGCTGAACGGTTACGCAGCGCCGATGACTGCAGCGAAGGCGATGTCGATCTCCGGTCTGCCGAACGTCCGCTTCGTCGAGCGCGACAGCGTCATGAAGATCTCGACCATCCAGACCCCAGCGACGTGGGGACTCGACCGGATCGACCAGCACGACCTCCCGCTCAACAACCAGTACACGTACAGCGCGACGGGCGCCGGATTGAAGGCGTACATCATCGACACGGGCATGCGCCTGACGCACGTCGAATACGGCGGGCGCGCCATCAGCGGTTTCGATGCCATCGACGGCGGCCCGGCCAGTGACTGCCACGGGCACGGTACGCACGTCGGCGGCACGGTTGGTTCCACGACCTACGGTGTGGCGAAGCTCGTGACTCTCGTCGCCGTCCGGGTGCTCAATTGCCAGGGCAGCGGCACGAACGCCCAGGTCATCCAGGGCGTCGACTGGGTTACCGGTGACCACCTCGCCGGTCAAGCCGGCCGTGGCAAACATGAGCCTGGGCGGAGGAGCAAGCCTCGCTCTCGACACCGCGATTCAGAAGTCGATCAACGACGGCGTCAGCTACGTGGTCGCCGCCGGCAACTCGAGCGCCAACGCGTGCAACTACTCTCCCGCGCGACTCGTGGACGCAGTGACGGTCGGCGCGACCGGTAGTACCGACGCCCGGGCGTCGTTCTCGAACTTCGGCAGCTGCGTCGACGTGTTTGCGCCGGGTGTGAACATCACGTCCTCCGTCAACGACTGCGACACATGCGTGCAAGGAGGATGGAGCGGCACGTCGATGGCGAGCCCCCACGCAGCGGGTGTCGCTGTGCTCCTCCTCAGCGCGAACCCGGCGCTGACGCCCGCACAGGTCCACGCCGCGATCGTGAACACCGCGACGACGGGCATCGTCGGGAACCCCGGAGCAGGATCGCCGAACCGCCTGCTGTTCGTCGACGGTGGCGGCTCGCCGCCCCCGCCACCTCCTCCGCCACCGCCGCCTCCTCCGCCACCGCCGCCTCCTCCGCCCCCGCCACCTCCTCCGCCACCGCCTCCTCCGCCGCCGCCACCGCCCCCGGGAGGCCTCACGATCACGAGCCACTCGCCGCCGAGCGGGCCGGTCGAAACGTGGGTCACCATCAACGGCACCGGCTTCACAGGCGTGCAGTCAGTGAAGTTCAACAACACGACGGCGACGTTGCGGCTCATCCTGTCGTCAACGAGAATCCTCGCCCGAGTGCCTGCAGGCGCGACCACGGGCAAGATCTCCGTCACCACCGGCGCCGGGACGGCGACGAGCCCCAACAACTTCACGGTCACGTAGGAAGCATCAAGGCCGGAGGCTAGAGTGGCATCTCGGTGCTGCTCAACGCCTCCGGCTGCCTCGACGGGCTGACCGCGCCGGAAACGGCGCGGCAGCTCGACGCCTTCGTCACGAAGACCGTCACGCCGTTGCCGCGCGAGGGCAACGCGCCCGTGCGGCTCGCCGAGACCGACGACGGCATGCTCAACTCGATCGGCCTCGCGAACCCCGGCCGAGACGCGTTCCTCGCAGAGGCGCTGCCCGCGCTCGCCGAGCTCGGCGTTCCCATCTGGGTCTCCGTGGGCGGCTTCTCGGCAGGGCGAGTACGCGGAAACCTGCACGCAGCTGACCGGACGAGACGAGGTGGCGACGATCGAGCTCAACCTCTCGTGCCCCAACGTCGACGAGGCTCCCGAGTCGGCCGCGGAGATCGTCTCGGCCTGCCGCGCGGAGACGACGCTGCCGCTCTACGCGAAGCTCTCGCCCGCCGTGCCCGACGTCGGCGCGCTCGCGAGCGCGGTGGCGGCCGCCGGGGCAGACGGGCTCTCGCTCGTCAACACGATCCGCGGCCTGGCGCTCGACGACCGGCTGCAGCCGGTGCTGGGGACGGCGACGGGAGGCTACTCCGGGCCCTGCGCTTGAAGCCGATCGCGCTGGCCGCCGTGCATGCCGCGTTCAAGGCCACGGCGCTGCCCATCGTCGGGATGGGAGGCGTCTCCACGGGCCTCGACGCACTCGAGCTGATCGCCGCTGGAGCGTCGGCTGTCGCGCTGGGAACGGTGCTGTTCACGAGACCCGGACGCGCCTCGGCGGGTCCGCGCCGAGCTCGCGGAGGAGCTCGCGCTGCGCGGATACGCGTCGGCGGCCGAGGCTCGCGGAGCTGCTCACCTCGTCCGCGCCGGGGCGAACGTCTGACCAAAAACGCACTTGCCCCCGTCCGCGAGGACAGTGTTAGTATCGCCACCTCCCGATGGTTGCATCGAAGGTCGCCTCCCAAGCCCCGCGCCGCTCACTCGACCAGCGCATGGACGCACTCCGGAGGGCGAACGACATCCGCGTGCAACGTGCGAAGCTCAAGAAGGATCTCAAGCTCGGTCGCGTCCGCTTCCAGGCCATTCTTCGCGACCCGCCTGATTACGTCTCCACCGCCAAGGTTCTCGACATGCTCATGGCTGTCCCGAAGTTCGGACAGGTGAAAGCCAAGCGCTATCTCAACCAGTGCAGGATCGCCGAATCGAAGACGATCGGCGGTCTGTCGGATCGGCAGCGGTCGGAGCTTGTTGGCCTCTTCGATCAGTAGGCTCCGAACGGGAGCACCGGCGAGCCGCCAGCTGCCGGTGATCGTGATCACCGGGCCGTCCGGCGCCGGCAAGGGGACACTCATCCGCGCGCTCCTCGAGCGCATCGCCGAGCTCGAGCTGGCTGTCTCGGCGACGACGAGGCTCCAGCGAAGCGGGGAGGAGGAGGGACGCGAGTACTACTTCCTCTCGGACGGCGAGTTCGCGACGCGCGTCGCCCGCGGCGACTTCCTCGAGCACGTGACGTACGTGTCCGGGCAGCGCTACGGGACGTTGCGCTCCGAGGTGGAGAGAATCTCGGAGGCGGGCCGGGTGGCGGTGCTCGAGCTGGAGACGGAAGGCGCGCTCAACGTCGCCGACGAGCTGCCGGCCGCGGTGACGATCTTCGTCACGGCCCCGGTGAGCGAGCTCGAGCGACGGCTGCGCGAGCGCGCGACCGAGAGCGCGGGCGAGATCGGCGAGCGGCTCGACCTCGCCGAGAGCCAGCTCATGCAGGCCGGCTCGTTCGACTACGTGGTGCCGAACGACGAGCTCGACCGCGCCGTCGAAGAGCTCGAGAACATCGTCCGCAGCCAACTCTCCGCTGCGGGTACCATGTCCGACTCATGATTTCTCCACGCATCGATGCCCTGCTCGACAACGTCGACTCACGCTACGCGCTGGTGATCGTCGCCGCCAAGCGGGCCCGCCAGATCAACAATTACCACCACCAGCTCGGCGAAGGCACCTTCGACGAGCTCCCGCCCCTCGTCGAGTCTCGCTCGAAGAACTACCTGACGATGGCTTTCGAGGAGATCGCCGAGGGCAAGATCGCGTACCAGTACGCGAAGAGCTAGACGCCCCTCGGACACGTCGCTGACGGCACAATGTGCGTGAGACGCGTGTGCCTGCGCGTGTCCTGCTCGGTGTCTCGGGTGGTATCGCCGCCTACAAGGCGTGCGAGCTTTGCCGACTCCTCGTTCGCGAGGGGCATGACGTCACGCCTCTGCTGACGCCCGAGGCGGAGACGTTCGTCTCGGCGAAGACGTTCGAGGCGCTCGCGCGCCGGGAGATGCCCCGCGACCTCTATCCGCATCTCGTCGAGGCGGATCTGTTCGTCATCGCGCCGCTGACGGCGAACACGCTCGCCAAGCTCGCCCACGGACTTGCCGACAGCGTGCTGACGCAGGCGGCGCTGGCCTTCCCGGGCCCCGTGCTCGCTGCGCCGGCCATGAACGTCCGCATGTGGGAGCATCCGGCGACGCAGGCCAACGTGCGCCTACTCGCCGAGCGCGGCGTCGAGCTGATCGGGCCGGCGGAGGGCGAGCTGGCCGAGGGCGAGACGGGTCTCGGGCGCATGACCGAGCCGGAGGAGATCTTCGCTCGCTGCAACGTCCTGCTCGGCAAGGGCGGTCCCCTCGCGGGAAAGAGCGTGCTCGTCAGCGCCGGTGGCACGCGCGAGCCGCTCGACGCCGTGCGCTACCTCGGCAACCGCTCGTCGGGGCGTATGGGGGTCGCGCTGGCCGAGGAGGCACGGCGACGTGGCGCCGACGTGACACTTCTGGCCGCGAACCTCGCCGTGCGGCCACCGCTGGGTGTCTCGGTGGTCGAGACATCGACCGCTGCAGAGCTCGCGGACGCGGCGTTGGCGCACCAGGACTCGGACATCGTCCTGATGGCGGCCGCGGTAGCCGACTACCGGCCCACAGAAGCCATCGACGGGAAGCGCTCGAAGGACGGCGACACCTGGTCGATCGAGCTCGAGCCGACTAAGGACGTGCTGGCTGAGCTGGGGCGCAGGCGCGCGAACGGGCAGCTGCTCGTCGGTTTTGCCGCAGACCACGGCACCGAGGGGCTCGAACGTGCGCGCGCGAAGCTCGCCGCGAAGGCCGTCGACCTGATCGTCTTCAACGACGTCTCGCGAGACGACATCGGCTTCGACGCCGCGGAGAACGAGGTGGTGATGGTTTTTGCTGACGGCGGCGAGCGTGCCATTGGCAAGGCACCGAAGTCCCCCATCGCCGCCGCCGTGCTCGACGAGGTCGAACGCCTTCTGGCGTGAGCACGGCCTACGAGGACTACCAGGAGGGCTGGCGGCGGCTCCGCGCCGGCCGTACTGCCCAGGCGACGGTGCCGCTCGAGAAGGCGCGCCGTGCCGAGCCTGACAAGGCGTCGATCCGAGAGGCGCTCGGCATCGCGTACTTCCGCCTGCGGCGGTGGGAAGACGCCGAAGCCGAGTTCCGGGCCGTGCTGGAGATCTCGCCCGTCAACGACTACGCGCACTACGCGCTCGGGCGTTGCCTCGACAAGCTCGGCCGAGACGCCGAAGCACAGGGGCACTACAAGCTCGCCCGCTCGCTGAGGCCCGGGACGCGCCGCTACGAAGTTCACATCCGCGACGAGTGAGGGCGGTCGTCCAGCGCGTGACACGCGCGAGCGCCTCGCCGGGTGGCGAGATCGGCCAGGGCATCTGCGTCCTGCTCGGGATCGCTCGTGACGACGACGAGGAGACGGCATGCGCGCTGGCCGGGAAGATCGCGCGACTGCGGATCTTCGAGAACGACGACGGAAAGTTCGACCGCTCGCTGCTCGACGTCGGCGGCGCAGCGCTGGTCGTCAGCCAGTTCACGCTGATCGCAGACACGCGCAAGGGAAATCGCCCGAGCTTCACCGACGCAGCGCCGCCCGAGCTCGCCGAGCCGCTCTACGAGGCGTTCTGTCGACGCGCTGACTACATCTCGGCGTCCAGGTCGAACGTGGCGTCTTCGGCGCGCGCATGGCAGGTCGAGCTCGTCAACGACGGGCCCGTCACGATCATCCTCGACGTCGGGGCGAGCGCGGCCGGAGGGAGCCGATAGGGTCGCAGCGTGACCGGAGGCTCGATCGAGAGTGTTCAGTCGCTGCTCGAAGCTCCGTCGCCTGCGGTGCTGACGACCTATCGCAAGGACGGCTCCGCGCACGTCTCTCCGGTCTGGTTCCGTTGGTATGCCGGCGCGTTCGAGATCGTGATTGCCGAGGACGACGTGAAGCTCAGGCATATCGCAGCGAACCCCGCGTGCGTCCCGGTGTCTTCGAGTCAATCCCACCGTTTCGCGGCTCGAGGTGCGCGGAACGCCGGAGTTGACCCGTAGCGACGTCACTGCGGCGAGGCGCGACATAGCCGGTCGATACCTCGGCCAAGATGCCGGAGCACGCTTCGCCGTTCAACGGAGGAAGCCGGGCATCCTGCTGCGCCTCCCCGCACCCGAACCGCGTGTCTGGGATCTTGCGGCGATCCTCCCCGAGTAGCGTCTGATCACCCGACTTCCGGGGCGATCTCTCTTACGATCGTCGAGGAAACGGACAGGGAGGTCGCCGTGAACGGGCCATTCATCGTGAGGTCTGTGCCGAGAATCCATCCGGGCAAGGCCGACGCCTACCAACCCGTGGCAGCGGATTTCTGCGCGGAGCAGCGCGAACTGATGGAGCGAGACGAGTTCTACCTCGCGAGCACGCAGTTCTGCTTCACGGCCAAGAAATCCGCCGAAACGGACGTCCAGTTGGGCGCGTAGCGAAGAAGCGTCACGCCCGAGTCGAAAGCCTCTGACCCGATGAGGCGCAGCCGATTCTGGGCCTCTCCCTGAAGGGGCCGTTCTCCCGGGCCCCAGACGGCAGGATGAACCCAGAATCGGAGCTCGTCGACGAGCGCTGCGGCGAGCAGTGACCGGGCCAGCTCGCCGCAGCCGTACACCAACAGGTCGGAAGGAAGGTCGACCTTGAGTCTCGGGACAGCGTCGGTTGCGTCGCCTTCGAGGAGCGCCGAATTCCACTCGAGCGGACCCTGAAGCGTGCGTGACGCGACGTACTTCGGCTTCGGGTTGATCAGGTTCGCCCAGTCGTCCACCAACGGCGACCAGTAGGCAGCAAGACCCTCGTACGTCTTGCGCCCGAGAAGCACCGCGCTCGCGTCACCAAGCTGCTCCTTGCCTGCACGATCGTGCTCACCTTCCGCGACGTACCACTCGCCGACGTCGATCACGCCATCGAGCGTCATCTGGGTGGAGACGATCAGCCTTCCCATCGAGCTACCAACCCTTCATTCGGAAGGAGGGTTGATACCCGACACCTGACGTTCGTAGTCCTCGACGTCGAAGTGACCGAGCGATCGGGCGATGAGCCCGTTCTCGCTCAGCGTCCACTCCTCGAACCCGCTGAACCGCACCGGACGTCCGGTGCCGCCGGGCCCCGTGTTGGTGCCCACGAACGTCCAGCGATAGACGGCGGACGCTGAATCGCCGTCAATCGCGTCCATGAGCAGCTTCATGTCGGGAAAGCCGGTCATGAAGCCCTTCGCCACCTCGGTGATCGCCTCGTGCCCGACCGCGGGTTCGCCGTCGTTCACCTTGAGGGAGCTGTCGGGCTCGTGGAACCCAGCCACGCTCGCCGGATCACCGCTGTTCCAGGCCTCCGTGTAGCGCCGGCCGAGGTCGTCGACGTCCATGGGTGCGATCCTAACGCCGTGCCCGTCGATGCGTTCCTGCTCGCGCTCGGCGCGGCCGCACTGCATGCGGGTTGGAACATCCTCGTCGCCCGAGCGGAGGACGTGCGGGCCGCAACGACCGTCGCACTCGTCGTGGGGGTCGTCTTGTTCGCCCCCGTCGCCGCCCTCACGTGGGAAGTGGACGCTGCGGCCGTTCCGTGGATCGTCGCGTCCGTCATGCTCGAGCTCGCGTACTTCTTCTTACTGACGACCGCGTACCGGAGCTCGGACGTCAGCCTCGTCTACCCGATCGCGCGCGGCGTCGCACCCGTGCTCGTGCTGGTGGGTGCTTCGATCGCAGGAGCGGCGCTCGGCGCTCTCCAGGCGCTCGGCGTCGTCCTCGTGGGCGCGGGTGTCCTGCTCGTGCGCGGCGCCAGGCGACACGCCGACAGGCGAGGCGTCCTGCTCGCCCTGGCGATCGCCACGACGATCGCCGGCTACACGCTCGTGGACAACGAGGGCATCGAGCATGCGTCCGCCATCGCCTACCTGGAGCTCGTCCTCGTGCCTGTTGCCGTCGCAGCGTTGGTGGCGCACGCGGTCACGGGCCACCTCCCGTCCGTCCGTCGAGAGCTCGGCCCTGCGACGATCGCCGCCGGAGCTGGCGTCGTTCGGGGCGTACGCTCTTGCGCTCGCCGCACTGAAGCTGGCGTCGGCGGCCTCAGTAGCTGCCGTCAGGGAGACGAGCGTCTTGTTTGCCGTCGCACTGGGGGCAATCGTGCTCCGCGAGCGCGTGACTCCGATGCGTGCCGCAGGAGCGGTGCTCGTCGTCGCCGGCGTGGCTCTCGTCGCCTTGGCTTGAGGAGCAGCCTTGCTATCCTTCTGACACCTATTTTCACCGGTTCGGCGAAATGGGCGCGTGGCGCCCATTTTTCATGAAAGGGCAAGAAATGGCGACGACGTACGACACCGAGAGACAGCTCCAGCGGGACATCTCCCGCCGGGTCGAGGCTGCCTTGCCCGGCGTCGAGGTGCTCGCTGTCGAGCTCCAGTCACCGGCCCGCTTCTGCGTCTACATCGACCATGCGGAGGGCGTCGACCACGCGCTCTGCGGGCGCGTGACGAACGTCATTCGCGACTACAGCGACCGCTACACGATCGACGTGTCGTCGCCGGGCGTGGAGCGCCCGCTGCGCAAGCCCGGCCACTTCCGCAACGCCGTCGGCCGCAAGGTGGCAGTGCGCACCTCTGAGCCGGTCGCCGGCCGCAAGTCGTTCCGCGGCGAGCTCGTCGCGGCCGGCCCGAAGACGCTCACGGTCGCAGCCGGACCGGACCCCATTGACATCCCCTACGACGCCGTCGTACGCGGCAATCTGATCGACGAGGTGACGACGAAATGACCAGAGAGATCATCGAAGGCATCCAGACAATCGAGCGCGAGAAGGGCATCGAGAGCGGCACGCTGATCGAGGCGCTCGAGGACGCGCTGCTCGCCGCGTACAAGAAGACCCCCGGCGCCACGCGCCACGCTACGGTCGAGCTCGACCAGGACACGGGCGACTTCCGCGTCTTCTCGATCGACCTTCCGAGCGACATCGAGGAACGACTCGTGGAGGAGGCACGCGAGCGGGCGATCCAGGCGCTCGAGCAGCAGGAGGAGGAGACGGGCGAGCGCTCACACGTGCTCGTCACCGACGACGACCTCAACATCGACCTGACCGACGTCCCCGAGGACGTCATCCAGCGTGAGGACGTCACGCCGGACGACTTCGGCCGCATCGCCGCGCAGACCGCGAAGCAGGTCATCCTCCAGCGGATCCGCGAGGCCGAGCGCGAGATGATGTACGACGAGTACATCGACCGCGTGAGCGAAGTCGTCACCGGCATCGTCCAGCAGGCGGGTGACCGCAACAACGTGCTCATCGACCTCGGCAAGGTGGAGGCGCTGCTGCCGCGCTCGGAGCAGGTGGACGGCGAGCGCTACGAGCAGGGCAGCCGCATCAAGGCGGTCATCACCGAGGTGCGGTCGGGGACGAAGGGCCCGCAGGTCATCCTCTCGCGCCGCGACCCGGAGCTGATCCGCACGCTCTTCGAGCTGGAAGTGCCCGAGATCGCCGACGGGCTCGTCGAGATCCGCGCGGTTGCCCGCGAGCCCGGCTACCGCTCGAAGATCGCTGTCGAGTCGCACGTCCAGGGCGTGGACCCGGTCGGCGCCTGCGTCGGCCCCCGCGGCTCGCGTGTGCGCATGGTCGTGTCCGAGCTGCGCGGCGAGAAGATCGACATCATCCCGTGGAACACCGAGCCCGCGCGATTCGTCGCCAAGGCGCTGTCGCCGGCGCGGGTGCGCGAGGTCTACATCGACGACGACACGAAGGAAGCCACCGTCATCGTCCCCGACGACCAGCTGGCGCTCGCCATCGGCAAGGAGGGCCTGAATGCCCGCCTCGCCGCCCGATTGTCGGGCTGGAAGGTCGACATCAAGTCCGACACCGAGTTCGCCCAGGAGGAGGCCGACGCGGCCTTCGCCGGCCAGGACGACGGAGAGTCGGTTGGCCGCTGTACCGCGATCCTCTCCACGGGCAAGCGCTGCCCGAACACCGCCCTGCCCGGCTCGCGCTTCTGCGGCGTGTCAGCTCACCAGGAGCTCGCTACGCGCGAGGCGGCCGGTGAGGACATCTCCGACCAGATCGTGCAGCCTGCCGCCGAGGCGGAGGACGTCGACGAGCCCGAGGCCGGCGAGGAGTCCGAAGAGGCGGCGATCGAGGAGGGTCAGGAGGTCGTGCTCACGGTCGAGGACGGCGGCGCCGACGAGGAGGACAGTCCGGCAGCCGCGTAGTTCGGCTCTAGACTGACAAGCCAATGGCTGACGACACCGGAGGAAACCGAGCCAAACCGACCACTGCGCCCCAGACAGGGGGCACGAGGCGGCCGCGGTCGCAAGCGGCGCGTCGTCATCGACACCGCCGCCGGCCGTCCGCGTCCCGATTCGCGCCAGAGGCGCGACGCTCCGGTCGTCCGCGAGCCGAAGGCGCCTGCAGCCCCTCCGACTGGACCGGTGACCGTCGCCTCCGGCGTCGTCCGTAAGGATCTCTCGCAGGCGCTCGGCGTGACGATGTCGGATCTGATCAAGATCCTGATGAACCTCGGCGTCATGAAGCACGACGACGCAGTCGCTGTCCGACGACGAGGTGGAGCTGATCGCCACGGAGCAGAAGCGTGAGATCACGATCAAGCACGCCGCCGACGAGGAGCTCGAGCCGGAGGACTACGAGGACGCGGAGGAGGACCTCGCCGACCGGCCGCCGGTGGTCACGATCATGGGCCACGTCGACCACGGCAAGACGACGCTGCTCGACGCCATCCGCGAGACGTCGGTGGTCGACACCGAGGCCGGCGGCATCACGCAGCACATCGGCGCCTACCAGGTCGAGCTCGACGGCCGCCGGATCACCTTCCTCGACACGCCCGGCCACGAGGCGTTCACCGCCATGCGCGCCCGCGGCGCGAAGGCGACGGACATCGCGGTACTCGTCGTCGCCGCGGACGACGGCGTCATGCCGCAGACGAAGGAGTCGATCTCGCACGCCCGCGCCGCCGAGGTGCCGATCGTCGTCGCCGTAAACAAGGTCGACCTGCCCGACGCGAACCCCGACAAGGTGAAGAACGAGCTCGCGTCCGAGGGCCTGCAACCCGAGGAGTGGGGCGGCACGACGCAGTTCTCGGAGGTCTCGGCACGCGAGAAGCAGAACCTCGGCGACCTGCTGGAGAAGGTGCTGCTCGTGGCGGACGCCGAGCTCGAGCTCAAGGCGAACCCGACGGTCGAGGCCTCGGGACCGATCGTCGAGTCACGCCTGGACGTCGGCCGCGGGCCCGTGGCGACGATGCTCATCCAGCGCGGCACGCTGAACGTCGGCGACGCCATCGTGGCCGGCGACGCCTGGGGACGCGTGCGCGCTCTCTACGACTTCCACGGCGAGAAGCTCAAGCACGCCGGGCCCTGGCGATCCGGTCGAGATCGTCGGCTTCGACAAGCCGCCGCCGGCCGGCGAGCACGCCCGCGTGGTCGAGAACGAGCGCCAGGCGCGCCAGCACGCACAGGCGCGCGGCGAGCGCCTCCGCCGAGAGCAGCTCGCACAGCGCGCGAAGCCGATCTCCCTCGACGTGCTCTTCGAGCGCGTCCAGGAAGGCGTCCAGGACCTCAACATCGTGCTCAAGGCGGACGTCGCCGGCTCGGTCGAGGCGGCCCTCTCCGAGCTCCAGAAGATCGAGCATCCCGAGGTGCGCGTGAGCGTCATCCACTCGGCCGCAGGCGGCATCACCGAGAACGACGTCATGCTCGCGTCAGCCTCCAGCGCGATGGTGGTCGGCTTCAACGTGCGGCCCAACCAGGAGGCCCGCGCGCTCGCCGAGCGTGAGGGCGTCGAGATCCGTACGTACCGCGTCATCTACCAGCTCACCGAGGACATCGAGCAGGCGCTCGTGGGCATGCTGCGACCGGTGTCCGAGGAGGTCACGCTCGGCGAGGCCGAGGTGCGCGCCCTGATCAGGATCTCCCGCTACGGCACGATCGCCGGCTCTTACGTGACGACTGGCACGTTGCGTCGCGGGGCGAGCGTACGCATCATCCGCGACGGCGCGATCGTCCACGAGACGACGATCGACTCACTCAAGCGCTTCAAGGACGACGTACGCGAGGTGACCGAGGGCTTCGAGTGCGGCATCCACCTCGCCGGCTTCGACGACGTCAAGGAAGGCGACGTCCTCGAGGTCTTCGAGGTGCGCGAGGTGGAACGGACGGACCTGAGCGAGGTGCCGCCCGCTCCACCTCGCTCCACGCTGCCGCTGCTGACGAGTCCTAGCCTGTAGGCGCACGCCCATGGGCGCGGGCTACGTCGGAATCCTCGCGGTCGAGCTTCACTTTCCGGAAGCCGGCTCCCTCAAGGGGAAGCGGAAGCACGTCAAGTCGGCGAAAGCGCAGCTTCAGAACCGCTTCGGCGCGTCGGTGGCAGAGGTCGACCACCACGATCTCTGGCAGCGGGCAGGACTGACGGTGGCATGCGTGGCGCGCGGCCACAGAGAGCTCCAGGAGCTCCTGGACGGCGCCGAGCGCTATCTCGCGGGACAGGAGTGGGAGCTCGTGCGGACGGAGCGAGAGGTCGTGGTCGTCGGTGAGTGACCGCATGCGCAAGGTGAACGAGCTCCTGCGCGAGGTGCTGTCCGAGGCCGTGCTCGAGCTGAAGGACCCGCGCATCGGCTTCGTGACGGTGACCGGCGTGCGAACTTCGCCGGACCTCAGCCACGCGACGGTGTACGTCAGCGTGTTTGGCTCCGAACGCAAGCGCGACCGCTCGCTCGAGGGACTCGAGGCCGCCCACGGCGTCCTGCAGGCACGCATCGGCCGCGAGGTGCGGATGAAACGGACGCCGACTCTGACGTTCGAGTACGACACAACCGTCGAGGAGGGCGTGCGGATGTCAAAGTTGATCGATGAGCTCGCCCCCGAGGATGAATGACATCACCGAGGTCACGGCTGCCCTGCGCGACAACGACCGCTTTCTCCTGGTCACGCACGAGAACCCGGACGGGGACGCGCTCGGCTCGATCCTCGGCATGAAGCTGGCGCTGGACGCGCTCGGCAAGGACTCGGTCATGTACCTGGGCGGCGACACGGATGCGCCTACGGAGTACGGGTTCCTGCCGCTGGACGGGTTGGGCCGACGTCCTGCCCGCCGACGCCGACACGCGGGTGCTCGTCGCGCTCGATTGCGCCAACGCCCAGCGGATGGGAGAGGCCGCGACGCTGCTCGACAAGGTGCCGCTCTCGCTCGACATCGACCACCACCACGACAACACGGAGTTCGCGAAGATCAATTTCGTCGTCCCTGGAGCCTCGTCGACAGGCGAGATCGTCCGCGACATCCTTCGCGAGCTGGGCGTGGAGTTGACCCCGGAGATCGCCGAGGCGCTGTACGTCGCGCTCGTCACCGACACCGGCCGCTTCCAGTACGCGAACACCTCGCCGAAGGCTCTGCGACTGGCGGCAGAGCTCGTGGAGGCCGGAGCCGATGTCCACCGCGTCTTTCAGGGCATCTACGAGTCGGTCGAGTTCGCCAAGCTCAAGCTGCTCGCGCGGGCGCTCGAGCGCGCGGAGATCTACGACGGCGGCCGGCTCGTCATCTCGCATCTCGAGCGGACGGACTTCACCGATCTCGGCGTGGGGGAGGAGTACGCGGAAGGCATCATCGACTACCTGCGCGCCGTGGACGGCACCGACATGGCGGCGGTCATCCGCGAGCCGCCCGAGCCGCCCGACGCCAAGCGCCGCGTGAGCCTGCGCGCGTCGCACGACGAGCTGGACGTGTCGGCGATCGCCCGTGCACGCGGCGGCGGCGGGCATCGGCAGGCAGCGGGGTTCTCGAGCGCCGAGACTGTGGAGGAGATCGCGGCGTTCATCCAGGAGGAGTTCGCTCGTGCCTCCGCGCGCGCTTAGGCCGACTGGTCTGGTGCTCGTGGACAAGCCGGCCGGGCCGTCGTCGTTCGCCATCGTCAGACAGCTGCGCGATCGAACGCGCGCGCGGGCAGGCCATGCGGGAACCCTCGACCCGTTCGCGACGGGGCTCCTGCTCGTGCTGCTCGGCTCGGCGACACGGCTGGCGCAGTACCTCGTCGGGCTCGACAAGCGCTACGTCACGGACATCGACCTCAGCTCCACGACCGCCACGGGTGACGTCGAGGGCGACCCGGACGACGAACACGACTCTCCGACACTCGAGGAGCTCCACGAGCGGCTGGGGCCGTTCCACGGCGACGTCACGCTGCGCGTACCCGCCGCCTCGGCGGTGAAGGTGGCGGGCGAGCGTGCCTACAAGCGCTTTCGCGCCGGTGAGGACATCGACATGCCCTATCGCAACTCGACTATTCACGAGCTCGAGCTGCACGCCTACGACGACGGCGTGGCGACGCTCGAGCTGCTCGTCTCCTCGGGGACGTACGTGCGCGCGATCGCCGATGCGCTGGGAGGGCACTGCCGCACGCTCCGCCGCACGGCCGTCGGGCCGTTCTCCGTGGACGACGCGGACGAGGAGCGCATTCTGACCCCGGCCGAGGCGTTGCCGTTCTTGCCCGCGATCGACCTGTCGCCGGACGAGGCCGACGCGATTCGTACCGGCCGTCGCCGCCTCGAGCAGCCGGTGCGCGCGATGTGCGAAGGCGAGCTCGTCGCAGTCGACGGGACGGTGCTGCCGTGAAGGTCGTTCACGACCCGGCGGAGCTCGACCCCCGCCAGCGCGCGGTTGCGATCGGCGTCTTCGACGGCGTCCACCGGGGCCACCAGAGCGTCTTCCGCGAGGTCGTGAACACCAGCCTGGCCCCAACTGCGATCACGTTCGATCCCCATCCGCGCCTGGTGCTCGGGTACGGCGTGGAGTTGCTCTCCACGCTCGAGCGCCGCCTCGAGCTGTTCGCAGGAGGCAGGGGTGGAGGAGACGCTCGTCCTCGAGTTCACGCACGAGCTGCAGCAGCAGGAGCCCGAGGAGTTCGCCCAGGGCGTGCTCCGGCGGATCGGCACGGAGGTCGTCGTCGCGGAGACGACTTCCGCTTCGGGCACCGGCGGCGGGGCGACCTCGCATTCCTCGAGGAGCACGGCTTCTCCGTGGTCCGCGTGCCGCCGGTAGAGGGCGCGTCGTCGACCCGGATCCGCGACCTGCTGCACGAGGGAGACGTCGCGGGCGCAGCCCAGATCCTCGGCCGGCCGCCCGAGATGGACGGGATCGTCGTCGTCGGAGACGAGCGCGGCGGCACGCTCGGCTTCCCGACCGCCAATCTCAGCGTCGAGCCGCATCTGCTCGTCCCGGCCTTCGGCATCTACGCCGGCGCCGCGCTGGGGGGCCGGGCGGCGATCTCCATCGGCACGAACCCCCACTACGGCGGCCTCGAGCGCCGCATCGAGGCGCACCTGCTCGACTTCGAAGGCGACCTCTACGGACAACGGCTCGTGGTCGAGCTGTGGCAGAAGCTTCGAGACGAGCGGGCGTTCGAGAGTGAAGCCGACCTCGTCGAGCAGATCGCCCGCGACGTCGAGGAGAGCCGCCGGGCTACTCGACCGTGAATTGTGGGCGACACGCGCCTCAAGGTGGGGCTCACTTCTCAAGCCGCCGGGCATCGACGACCCGTACCTTCACGGCGCGTACGTCGGGATGGAGCGGGCCGTCCGCGAGCTCGAAATCGCCAAGCAGCGGAGGGGGCCTCGACTGGAGTGACGTCGGCATCGGGGCCGGCGGCATGCTCGGGCTCGTGCTCGTCGCGGGCGGACTGGCCGGCGCTGTCCACTTCGGCCGCCGCAGCCGCGTGCGGGCACGCCCCGTCTCGTAGGCGTGCAGACAAGGATCCGGCCGGGCTGCTTCCCTTGGCGCCCCGGCCGGTCAACGACGTGCTACGCCGCCACCTTGCTACCCTGTCTCGAGACCGAATCTCGGCGCCACGCGTGCATAGGGTCGCGCGACGGGGCGGGGATTGCGGAGACAAGTCACTGCGACGGAGGTCGAGTTGACCCTGACGAACGAAGCCAAGCTGGAGATCGTCGGCAAGCACGGCCGCGACGACAAGGACACGGGCTCGACCGAGGTGCAGATCGCGCTGCTCACGGCGCGCATCACCGAGCTCACCGAGCACCTGCGAACGCACAAGAAGGATCACCACTCACGCCGCGGGCTGCTCAAGCTCGTCGGCCAGCGCCGCCGATTGCTCGACTACCTCCAGCGAACGAATCTCGAGGGCTACCGCGCCCTCATCCAGGAGCTCGGCCTGAGGAGATAGAGAAACCGGGCAACGAACCGGAGGGTGGAAGTTTGAGTGAGCCCCGAGCAGCCGGCGAGGCTCCCTCAAACCTCCACTCTCCACGAGAAGTGGAGGAACACATGACTATGACCACCCAGGGCACCGAGTCGGTCTCGGTGAACGTCGGCGATCAGGAGATCGTCTTCGAGACCGGCAAGCTCGCGAAGCAGGCCGACGGCGCCGTCGTCGTCCGCTCGGGCGAGACCATGGTGCTGGCCACGGCCCAGGGCCGACCAGAAGCACGCGAGGGAGCGGACTTCTTCCCGCTCACCGTCGACGTCGAAGAGCGCATGTACGCGGCCGGGAAGATCCCCGGCGGCTTCTTCAAGCGCGAGGGACGTCCCACGGAGCGCGCCATCCTCACGGCGCGCATGACCGACCGCCCGATCCGGCCGCTTTGGCCGAAGGGCTTCAAGAACGAGGTGCAGGTGATCTGCACCATCCTCTCCGCCGACCTCGTCACGGCGCACGACATCCTGGCCATCAACGGCGCCTCGGCGGCGCTGATGATCTCGCCGCTGCCCTTCATGGGCCCGGTTGGCGCCGTACGCATCGGCCTGGTGGACGGCGAGTTCGTCGTCAACCCGACGCTGCCCGTGGCGCAGGAGTCGACCCTCGACCTCGTCGTCGTCGGCACGAAGGACGCCCTGACGATGATCGAGGCCGGCGCCGGCGAGCTGCCGGAGGAGAAGATGATCGAGGCCTTCGAGCTCGCGCACGCCGAGATCCGCCGGATCTGCGAGGCGCAGGAGGAGCTCCAGGCCAAGGTTGGCAAGCCGAAGTGGCTCGACCCGTCGCTCACCGACGAGCTGCGTGCGGAGCACGGCACGCGGATCGCAGGCGACATCGCCGCCCACGGGCTCAAGGAGGCAGGCGCGGTCGTCGAGCAGCTCGAGGCCGAGCTCTGTCCGGAGCTGACGATGACCTCCACCGAGGAGGACATCACGAGGCGCACACAGGTCCGCGCCAGCCTCGCGCAGCTGCTCGACGAGGCACGCCTCGCCGCGGTGACCGACCCGGTCCGCGAGCAGTTCACCGCCGACCTGGCGGCGCTCACGGACGCGGAGCAGGACTCGAAGGAGCTGAAGTCGGCGAAGCGCCACCTGCTCTTCGATCGCATCGTCGACGGCGTCGCGCTGCCGTTCCCCGTCGCTCCGGTGCCCGCCGAGGGCGAGGCGCCGACGGTGAAGGACTCGCTCACCAAGCAGTACGTGAAGAAGGCGGCGGAGGCGCTCTACAAGGAGCTCGTCCGTCACAAGATCGCCGTCGACGGGCGACGCCCCGACGGCCGTTCGAACGAGGAGATCCGCCACGTGTCCTGTGAGGTCGGCGTCTCTCCGCGAACGCACGGCTCGGCGCTCTTCACGCGCGGGCAGACGCAGATCATGTCGCTGCTCACGCTCGGCACGGCGAAGGAAGGCCAGCGGATCGACGACCTGTCGCTCGAGGAAGAGCGACGGTACATGCACCACTACAACTTCCCGCCCTACTCGGTCGGGGAGACGGGCTTCATGCGCGGGCCCAAGCGCCGCGACATCGGCCACGGGGCGCTCGCACAGCGGGCTCTCGAGCCGGTGCTGCCGGGCACCGAGGACTTCCCGTACACGATCCGCATCGTCTCCGAGACGCTCGAGTCGAACGGCTCGTCGTCCATGGGCTCGGTCTGCGGATCGACGCTCTCGCTCCAGGACGCCGGCGTGCCCATCAAGGCTCCGGTCAGCGGGATCTCCATCGGCCTGATCAAGGAGGGTGACGACTACACGATCCTCACCGACATCCAGGGAGCCGAGGACCACCTCGGCGACATGGACTTCAAGGTCGCCGGCACCCGTGAGGGAATCACCGCCCTGCAGATGGACTGCAAGATCTCGGGCGTCACGCAGGAGATCATGCGCTCGGCGCTCGAGCAGGCGAAGCGGGCACGCGACTCGATCCTCGACACGATGGCGGAGGTCATGCCCGAGTCGCGAGCCGAGCTCGCCGAGCACGCTCCGCGCATCTCGTCGCTGAAGATCAACCCCGAGTACATCGGCATGGTGATCGGCAAGGGCGGCGAGACGATCCGCTCGCTCGAGTCCGACTACGACGTCCAGATCGACATCGAGGAGGACGGCACCATCCTCGTCTACGCCACCGAGGGCACGAAGGCGACGGCGGCGATGGAGGCGATCACCAACCTCACGAAGGATCCCGAGGTCGGTGACACGTTCGTCGAGCGCAAGGTCGTGAAGACGACGCAGTTCGGCGCCTTCGTCGAGCTGAAGAAGGGCACGGACGGCCTGCTCCACGTCTCGAACGTGGGCCCCGGCCGGGTCGGCCACATCGAGGACGTCATCAACCGCGGCGACGTGCTCGACGTGATCGTGCAGGAGGTCGACAAGGAGCGTGGCCGGATCGGCCTGAAGCTGATCGCGAAGCACGAGAACGGCACGCTCGTCCAGCCCGAGGAGCTCATCGAGCGGGCGAAGGACGCACCCGAGCGTCCGCGCGAGGAGCGCTCGGACCGCGATCCGTCGCGGCGGGCGCGGCGGACGAGACCGCCGCTAAGGCACTTCGAGAGCCGGGGCGGGCGGGCGCCCGCTCCGGCTACTTCTCGGTCGCGAGGATCGTCGCCAGGTACGCGAGGACGTCTTCCTCCTGGCGGCCCGAGACGAGCTGCGGTGGCATCGTGCCGCCGCCCGCCGTCGATCTGGGCCTTCGCGGCTGCCAGCGAGATCGGATTGCCCTGGAGCTTCGGCCCGATGCCGCCTTCACCCGTCGCGCCGTGGCAGCCCGCGCAGGACTGCGAGTAGACGACCTGGCCGCGGTACTGGTCTCCGAGAACGACTTCGCCTGACGCCTTCGGCGCGCTCGGCTCGGCGAGCGCGAGCTTCGCCAGCACGAAGACGATCGCCGAGACGCCGATGAAGAGGCAGAGCGGGATGACGACCAGCCGAACGCGCCTGGACACGCGGCGATCGTAACGAGTACTGTCGCCGCGCAGATGCTCGCGAGCGTCGAATCGACCTACACGGACATCATGACGTCGGTGTTCTCGTCGACGATCGCCGGCAAGGCGTGGTTCGCGACGGCCGCCGTCTCCTCGCGCTCGTCCAGGTGCTGACCGCGGCCCGGATCTTCGGCCACCTCCAGGGCGTCGTTCGCCTGCCCCACGAGCAGGTGAAGCGCATCCACCGCTGGTCGGGGCGGCTCGCGTTCCTCTGCACGCTGCCCGTGGCCTTCCACTGCATCTTCATCCTCGGCTTCGACTCGAGCGAGCAGCTCGCACGCTCGCCCATTCGATCGCCGGCTCGTTCGTCTACGGCGTCTTCGCGGTGAAGATCTTCTTCGTCCACGATCACGACCATCCGCGCTGGACGCTGCCGCTTGTCGGCGGCACGCTGTTCGCGGTGATCGTGACGCTCTGGCTGACGTCCGCCTACTGGTACTTCACCGAAGTCCGCTTCGGGATCTAGCCGCCGCGCGCGAGGTCAGCACGTGAAGGCGGAGCTGGACGGCGGCCCGGGCTAGCCTTAGTCGGTGCAGGAGTACGTCATTTCGGAGCTGGACTCGGGCGAGCGCCTGATCACCGAGCGCCTCGACCACGTGCGCTCGGTCGCGCTCGGCTTCTGGATCGGCGCCGGCTCGCGCGACGAGCCAGACGCGAAGGCCGGCGTCACGCACTTCATCGAGCACCTGCTCTTCAAGGGCACGCGCTCGTACTCGGCGCAGGAGATCGCAGAGATCTTCGACGAGATGGGCGGCGAGCTCAACGCCGCGACGTCGCGCGAGTCCACGGTCGTCTACGCACGCGTCCCCGACCGTCACCTCGAGCGTGCGCTCGACGTGATGGCGGACATGGTCTTCGCACCGACATTTGCGGATCTCGACGCGGAGCGGGAGGTGGTGCTGGAGGAGATCGCAATGGTCGAGGACACGCCGCAGGATCTCGTCCACGATCTCCTGGCCGAGGCGGTCTTCGGCAACCACGCGCTGGGCAGGCCGGTGATCGGGCGCGCGGAGCGTGATCTCGTCCGTCAGCAGGCGCTCACTGGCCGCGTACCACCGCCAGATGTACCGCGCCGGCAACATCGTCGTCGCAGCGGCAGGCAATCTCGAGCACGACCAGTCTGCTGCCGTTGCTCGAGCGCGCCGCCCACCAGCGCGTCGAGCCTCCGCAGGCCGGCGCGTTCGGTGCGCAAGCCGCTCGTGAAGCCTCCGCCGTCCGGCCTGCGCTTCCAGCGCAAGGACACCGAGCAGTACCACGTCTGCGTCGGCGCGACGGGCATCTCGCGCTCCGACCGCCGCCGGTTCGCTGCCTCGGTGCTCGACGCCATCCTCGGCGGCTCCGCGTCGTCCCGACTCTTCCAGGAGATCCGCGAGAAGCGAGGCATGGCGTACGCGGTGTACTCGTTCGCGGGCCAGTACTCGGACACGGGGCAGGTCGGCGTCTACGTCGGGACGCGCGAGGAGAACCTCGAGCCGTGCCTCGCCATCGTCGCCGAGCAGATCGCAGACGTGGCGGCCGGCAATGTGAGCGACGCCGAGCTGGAGCGGGCGAAGGAGAACCTCAAGGGCCGCATGGTGCTCTCCATGGAGTCGACGTCGAACCGTATGAGCCGGCTCGGCAGGGCGCTGATCACGGACACCGAGCTGTTGTCGCTCGATCGCGTGATCGCCGAGATCGACGCCGTCGATCAGTCCGGCATCGCCGAGCTGGCGGCGGTGCTGCTGGCGCCGGAGCAGCTCTCGGCGGCCGGCATCGGGCCGAGCGAGGAGCGGTTCCTCGCCGCGGTGGAACGCGTCCACCCGGGGCTGCCCGAGCAGGCAGCCGCCTAAGGCGATCGGTCTATCCCGTCGCAGATGCGCGACGAAGAGCTCCGCCCTGTCCCGCTGGCAGGCGTGTTACGAGGAGACCATGTTCAGCTTGGGCGCTCTTTCGCTCGTGCGTAGTTCGCCGAACCGAAGCCCCGCGATCTCGCGGATGCGTGCATCCGCACCCTCGGACACGCTGCGCGGATGAGGATCCGCGGCCATGAGATGACCTGGAAGCGACTGCTGGCCTACATCGCGCTCGGTGCGGTCGGACTCCTGCTGGTCATCCAGGCGGTCCCGTATGGCCGAGACCACTCGAACCCAGCGGTCACCAGGGAGCCGGCGTGGGACTCACCCCAGACCCGCGAACTCGTGGCCGGCGCGTGTTTCGACTGCCACAGCAACGAGACGAAGTGGCCCTGGTACACGAATGTCGCGCCGGCGTCGTGGCTCGCGGAGAACGACGTCAATGGCGGGCGCTCGACGCTGAACTTCTCGGAATGGGATAGGCCGCAGGACACCGACGTCTCCGACATCGTCGAGGCCGTGCAGGGAGGCGGGATGCCGCCCTTCTACTACGCTTGGATGCCGAATCACCCCAAGGCCAGGCTCTCGAAGAGCGAGAAGGATGCGCTCGTCCGCGGGCTCGAGGCAACGCTAAAGGCATCGCCGCCGATCGGGGGCGGAGGAGGCTAGCTCCCCGGCGACGGACGAGACGTAGACGGCGACGTCCGCGATCGGCCCATAGAGCACGCGAGGGCTCGGCGGCCGGAATCGGGCCGAGCGAGGAGCGGTTCCGCGCCGCCGTCGAGCGCGTGCACCCCGGGCTGCCTGCGCAGGCTGCCGCCTAGGCGACCGTCACCCAGACCGCGTCGTCAGTTATGGCGAGGCCGTTCGGGCTGCCACCGACGGCGATCGTGCGGATGACCCGTCCCGTGACCGGGTCGATGCGGGACACGGTCCCGTCACCCGCGTTCGCAACCCACACCGAGCCGTGACCTGAGACGACTCCGATCGGCGCAACGCCTACGTCAGTAGTGGACACCGGAACGTTTCTCATCGGGTCAACCCGCCACATCTTGTCGCCTCCAGGGTCGGCGACCCATACGTTGCCTCCGGCTACCGTTGCGCCGCCCGATCGGAACTTCGAGAGCGCGATCCTGGCCAGCACGACGTTCCTCCTCGGGTCGATGCGCGTGAGCGGGGACCCCTGAACGGGACCTGCAACCCAGACGGAACCGGCGCCTGTCGTGATCGCGCCGTCCGACTCGCCCGTCGTGACCGGCCGTATGCGCGCCGTGACGCGGCCTGTCCGCGGATCGATGCGGCTGATCGTCTGTTCGCCTGAGGCGAACCAGAGCGAGCCAAATCCCATCGCGAGCAACCCTGCGTCCGCGTACGGGCCCACGAGCGGTCGTCCTCGTGTCCTGGCCGTCGCTGCCACCGTGAGTCGCTCTCTCTCGATGAGCCTCACGCGGCCGCTACGAGCGTCCGAGACCCACACTCCGCGTTGTTCCGCTGCCAGGCCGCTCGGTGCGCTGCCCGCACCGACCGTTCCCAGCAGCGTGCGTTCGGAGCCGCTCAGGTGCGTCACCGTGCCCCTGTCGGGAAGGAGCACCCAGACGTCGTCGCCGTGGGCGGCGATTCGCGTCGGGCGCTCTCCCAGCGGGACGGCGTCGACGACAGCGTTCGTTGCAGGGTCGATGACGGCGACGGAGTTCGCCTGGGCAACGATCGGCGCTCTCGTTTCCGCACCGGTGAGCTCGAGGACGGCAATCGTCACGCCGGCCGTTGCCGCCGCCGCGAGCGCTCCCAGGAGGACAAGGGCCCGGCGGCTCGGTCGTCTGCGACGCGCCGTGGGGGAGAGCTCCGTATCGGACGGTGCGGCTAGAGATGGATCCTGCGAGAGGATGCGCCGCTCCAGGTCCTTGAGGTCGTGACCCGGCTCCAGTCCCAGTTCTTCGGCGAGGGCACTACGGGCGTCTCGATAGACATCGAGCGCATCCGCCTGGCGTCCCGAGCGATAGAGCGCCAGCATGAGCTGTCCCCTCAGGCGCTCCCGGTACGGATGACTGCGAACGAGCCCGTCCAGCTCGGCGACCACGGATGAATGCCTGCCAAGCGCGAGGTCGGCGTCGATGCGATCTTCGAGTGCCGCCAATCGTTGCTCCTCGAGTCGCGCGATCTCCGCTCGAGCGAACGGCTCTTCGGCAAGGTCGGCGAGCGCGGCGCCTCGCCAGAGCTCCAGGGCGCCCCTGAGGAGCGCTGCCGCTCCGTCGGGCGCCTCGTGCTGCGCCTCTTCGACGAGACGCTCGAAGCGGCCGAGGTCAACCTCTTCAGGCGTTGCAGCGAGGAGGTAGCCCGGAGACCGCGTCACGATCGCGTTCTCGCCCAGCGTCTTCCTCAGCCGTGAGACGTACACCTGGAGCGACTTCGTCGCCGTGGCGGGCGGTCGCTCGCCCCAGAGCCCGTCGATGAGCGCGTCGATCGAAACGACGTTCCCGGCCTTGAGAACGAGCATCGAGAGAACGCTTCGCTGCTTAGCGCCGCCTAGCTCGAGCGGCCGGTCACCCGCAAGCACTTCCAGTTCGCCGAGGACTCTGAATTCCATTAGCACGGTTAACGGGCGTGTTTACCGCTGATCACACCCGGTTGCAACCCCTGGGGCCGATGGTCGGTCGCAAGGCCCGCAACCGGCGGGGCGCAAGCGAAGGAGGGTGACGATGAAGCAATGGCTGACAACGGCAGCAGCGCTGGCGGTAACGGCCAGCATCGCTGCGACGCTCGGAGCTGCGGCCACCACGCCGTACCTCGGGACGTGGAAGGCGCGGGTGACGGCCGACCAGCTGCTGGACAACGGCATCGCCCAGCCGCAGTTCAAGGGTGTTTGGAAGCTGACTCTTGCTAAAGACGGCACGTACCGGACCTACAACCCCTGGGACAAGTGGTCGAGCGGGGTCTTCAGCGCCAACGCCACCCGGATCGTCTTCAGTAAGGACGTGGGGTGCTCCAAAGCTGGGCTCAAAGGGCCCGGCACTTACCGCTGGTCGCTCACGAAAGGCAAGCTGAAGCTCACGAGCGTCGCCATCGGGAACGACAACTGCGGCGGACGCTGGCAAACCGTCTCGATCCCGCTCTGGACGCGGGCATAACCAAGGAGGGGAGGAACCATGACACCAAGGCTCACTACAATTTGGCTCGCGGCCGCTGTGACGCTTCTGGCTCTCGTCGGAGGAACGGCAGCAGCTTCCAGTACGACCATCTACAAGTCGCAGATCTTCAAGCCAGCCTTCTCGGTAGTGCTGCAGCCAGGATGGACAGTCGCCGAGTGGGACGTCGGCGCGGCGCAGATCTACAAGAAGTGCGCCGACTGTATCCACGGAGGCCAAGAGAACGGCGAGGTGACGCTGGACATGGCGCTGTCCCGCTCGACGCCGAAGTCCGCGATCAAGCAACTGCGTGATACGCCGGGGCTCGTTCCGGAGCCTGTGAACAGCCTTTCGATCGGCACCCTGCGCGGCTGGTCGTTCATGGCGCAGCGCGACAATGTCCCGATTGTCTTCCCACAGAACGGATACCGCACAGACCCGTCCGGGTCGCCACTACAGATCATCGCCGTCCGCGCACGGGGGAAGACCGTCACGATCTTCATCGACCCGCACGAGGCAACACCGGCTCAGACGCCGCGATTCATGAAGAACGCCACGACGCTGCTGCGGGGGCTTCGCTTCCGATAGCAGGGTCACCCGGACGGTGTTGGTCCTACACCTGCGCTGACGGAGCCAACGGGCTTCACCGGCCGGTTACGATCGGCCGGTGAAGCTCCTCTTGAACGGGCGCGGCGGGAAGGTCGGGTCCGTGCTCGCGCCGGCGCTCGAGGCAGCCGGTCACGAGCTCGTGAACGATCTCCGCAAGGCCGACGTGATGGTCGATTTCACGACGCCGGACGCTGTCGTGCCGAACGTCGAAGCCGCCGTCGACGCAGGCGTGCCTTCTGTCGTCGGCACGACCGGCGCCGATCTCACCGAGGTGGGGGAGGGCGCCGCCCGAGTTGGAGTCCCCGTCTTCTACGCGCCGAACTTCGCGCTCGGCGCCGTGCTGATGATGCGCTTCGCCGCCGAGGCGGCAAAGCACCTGCCGCGCGCGGAGATCGTCGAGGCGCACAACGAGGCGAAGGTCGATGCGCCGTCCGGGACGGCCAAGGCGACCGCCGAGGCAATGGGCGGCGACGTCGCTATCCACTCCGTGCGTCTGCCCGGCCTCGTCGCACACCAGGAGGTGCTGCTGGCGGGGGAGGGGCAGCTGCTGACGATCCGCCATGACGCGTTTTCGCGCGGAGGCGTACGTGCCCGGCGTGCTGCTCGCGCTCGAGCGGGTGCGCAAATCTGCCGCCCGGGCTCACGGTCGGCCTCGACGCTTTGCTGTGATCACGTTCGTCGTCGGCGATCTCACGACGCAGGAGGTCGACGCGATCGTCAACGCGGCGAACGAGTCCCTGGTACCCGGCGGCGGCGTCTGTGGTGCGATCCGGCGCGCCGGAGGCGACGAGATCTTCGAGGAATGCGCAACGCTGAGAGGCTGCGCGACCGGAGACGCCAAGGCCACGGGGGCGGGTCGGCTGCCCGCCCGCTACGTTGTCCACGCTGTCGGCCCGGCTTGGCGAGGCGGCGACGTGCAGGAGGCCGAACTGCTCGCCTCAGCTCACAGCCGGGCACTCGAGGTGGCTGAGAGCCTGGGCTGCAGGACGATCGCCTTCCCGGCGCTCTCGACCGGCATCTACGGCTATCCGCCGGAACGTGCCGCGCCCGTAGCCGTCGCCACCGTGTCTGAGCGTGCGGACCGCTTCGACGAGGTGCGGTTCGTCTTCGTCGACGAGGCGCTCCGTGCGATCTACGAGCAGGCGCGGTAGAGGGTCTCGGCAATGCGCCGAGTATCCTTACGGTGATGCTCGGCGAAGTCCTGACGGCGATCGTGACGCCGTTCCGCGAGGACGGCTCGGTCGACTTCCACCGCTTCGCGACGCTCGCGCATTACCTCCTCGAGCACGGCTCCGACGGGATCGTCGTCGCCGGCACGACGGGTGAGTCGCCGACGCTGTCCGAAGACGAGCGACTCGAGCTCTTCCGCGTCGCCGTCGGCGCGGTCGGCGAGCAGGCGACGGTCATCGCCGGCACGGGTACCTACTCGACGGCCGAGTCGATCCACTTCACCGAGCAGGCTCACGAGATCGGCGTGGACGGCTTCCTCGTCGTCACGCCGTACTACTCGAAGCCGCCGCAGCGCGGGATCGTCGAGCACTTCAAGGCGATCGCGTCCGTTTCCGACCGCCCGGTGATCGTCTACAACATCCCTGGCCGCGTCGTCATCAACATCGAGCCGGAAACGATGGCCAAGCTCGCCGAGATCGAGAACGTCAGGGCCGTGAAGCAGGCGAACGACGACCTCCACCAGGCGCGCTTCATCGTCGAGGAAACAGGACTCGACCTCTACGCCGGCGACGACAATATCGTCTTCCCCTTCCTCGAGCTCGGTGGCATGGGCGGCGTCTGCGTGCACACGCACGTCGTCGGCCCGCGCGTGAAGGAGATGATCCGGCTCTACAAGGCGGGCGACCACGTCGAGGCGCGCCGCATCGACGAGGAGCTGGAAGCCGCCTACGACCTGCTGAAGGTGGAGACGAACCCGATCGCGATCAAGGCCGCGCTCAACCTGCTCGGGCACGAGGTGGGCGGCCTGCGGCTGCCGCTGGTCGAGGCGACGGAAGACCAGCTGGTACAGGTGCAGAGCTGCCTGGACCGGCTTGGACTGGCCGCGCCGGTCCAGGCCTAGCTCTTAGCCTCTCTTCAACGGCTGCGGCTTCGGGGCGTTGTACCTCACGGCGCCGCCCTCGACCTGCTCGGCGTCCTCGTCGGCCACCTCGAGATCGGCTTGCGCTGCCTCGGGCTGCTCCTCTTCCGCGTGCTTCTGCTCGTCGGTCACTCCGCTCCACCTGCCTCCCTGCTCCTTCGGTGCCAGGCCCCCCTTGAAGCCGCCGCCCTCGACCTGCTCGGCGTCCTCGTCGGCCACCTCGAGGTCGGCCTGCGCCGCCTCGGGCTGCTCCTCTTCTGGTCGTGCTTCTGCTCGTCCGTCACGGTCGACTCCTTTCGACGGGTTGCCGCATATTGCAGCTGATGTTACTAAGACCCACGAGCGACGCGAAATCTTCCCGCGGCGGCCATTACTGCTCGAGCTGCTGGCCTACGAGGTAGTAGTAGAGCCCTTGCCGTTCCATGAGCTCGCCGTGCGCGCCGCGTTCGACGATGCGCCCGCGGTCGAGGACGACGATGAGATCGGCATCTCGAACGGTGCTTAGGCGATGCGCGATGACGATGGACGTGCGGCCGGCCATCAGCTCGTCGAGGTGGCGCTGCACGGAGCGCTCCGACTCGGAGTCGAGCGCGCTCGCAGCCTCGTCGAGCACCAGGACCGCGGGCCGGCGGTAGATGGCACGCGCGATGGCGATCCTCTGTGCCTGGCCGCCCGAGAGGCGAAGGCCACTGTCGCCGATGCGTGTCTCGTAGCCAAGCGGAAGCCGCTCGACGAAGTCGTGGATCGCAGCCGTCCTCGCTGCCCACTGGACGCGGGCGGGGTCGGGCTCGTCGCCGAAGGCGATGTTGTGCGCGATCGTGTCGTCGAACAGGTACGTCTCCTGGAGCACGAAGCCGATGCGACGGCGGGCCGTGCGGTAGTCGACCGTCGCCAGGTCGTGGCCGTCGAGCTTCACCGTGCCCTCGGTCGGTTCGAGCAGGCCGGCGATGAGCTTCACGAGCGTGGTCTTGCCCGAGCCGCTGCGCCCGACGAGGGCAACGGTCGTGCCGGCGGCGACGTCGAGGTCGATTCCGGACAGGATCTCGGTCGACTCGGGCCCGCCGTAACGGAAGGAGAGATTCCGCAGGCGAACCCCTCCCTCGACGCTTTCCATGGGCTGGAGCCGCTCGCGGTCGGAGCCCTGCTCGGGCTCCGCCTGCACGACGTCGCCCAGCCGGTCGAGGAGGATCCGCCCGATCTGGAGCTCGTCCCAGAGCGAGAGCAGGATGAGCACCGGGCCGTTCGTGAGCAGGACGAGCGCGTTGAAGGCCACGAACTCGCCGAGCGTCATCGCGCCGTCGATGACGAGCAGGCCGCCGGCGAAGAGGAAGAGGATCAGCGACAGGATCGTCACGAGCTGGACAGCGCCCTGGTAGGTCATGATCAGGAACTCCGCGCGGAACACGCGCTCTGCCAGTCCCGAGAAGCGGTCGCGCATCTGGCCGCGGAAGCCGTCCTCGGCCGCCAGCACCTTCACCGTCTCGATGCCGCGGATGGCGTCGATCTGCTGCGACGCGTAGCGGCCGTAGGCCTCCTCGAGGTTGTCGAACATCGGCCGCAGGCGGCGCGCCGAGTAGCGCATCAGTAGCGCGTAGAGCGGCACCACGGCGAGGTAGACGAGCGTCAGCTGCCAGGAGTAGACGAGCATCAGGCAGAGCGCGGCCACGACCTGGGCGGCCAGGGTCAGCCCTTCGACACCGCTGTCGACGAGGATCAGCCGTACCTGGCGGACGCCCGACAGGCGCCGCTCGATGTCACCTGTTCGCCGCCGGGCGAAGTAGCTCATCGGCAGGCCCAGCAGGCGGCCCGTGAGGAAGTCGAGAGCGGTCGTGTCGATGCGAACCGCAGTTCGGCTAAGGATGTAGCGCTGGGCAACCGTGGCGGCGACCATCGCGACGAGCACCGCGAGCATGGCGCCGAGGCCGATCACCAGCAGCTGCCGGTCGCTGTCGGGAATCGCGTCGTCGACGATGACCTGGGTGAACACCGGCACAGCCAGCTCGAGCCCGGCGGCGACCAGGGCGAGCACCGTCGCCCCGGCGATGGCGAGCCGGTGCGGGCGAAGGAACTGGAGCAGCCAGCGGTAGTCGGACCTGTCCTCCTCGATCTCGTCGAACGCGGGGGTGGGAGACAGGAGCGTCGCGTAGCCCGTCCACTTCTCGTCGAACTCCTCCCGGGACAGCGTGCGAAGGCCGCGGGCAGGATCGCCGATGCGAACGCTGGTAGCGCCGACCTCGTAGAGCACGACCCAGTGGTTTCCCTCCCAGTGGCAGAGGGCCGGCAGCGGCAGCCGGTCGACGCGACTCTTCGAGGCCCGGACGTTGTGAGCCTCGAGGCCGAGCGCCTCGGCGCCTCTCGAGAGGCCGAGCAGACTCGTCCCCTCGCTCGACGTGTGGATGAGCTCACGGATGCGAGGCAGGCCGACGGTCTTGCCGAAGTACCGCGTGACCATGGCCAGGCAGGCGGCGCCGCAGTCCATCTCGTCGAGCTGGTAGACGTGCGGGAGGCGGCGCCGGCGGCGAGCGACAGGCGCCGCGGCAGGCTCGAGCTCCTCTGCCACCGAGGCGTCCCGCGGCGCGGCGTCGCCCTCGGCCGCGTCGACTCCCGCCACCTCGGCGGGCAGCAGCTCCTGTGCAAAATCCTCAGGAATGGTGGCCTTACGACGGTAGTCCGCGAGCGCCGTCCGCTCCTCGACCCGCTTGCGGAACTCGGGGTACTCGTCGAGTAGCCGGCTGACCGCGTCGGGACCGAGGGCGAGGAGCCGGGACGGCGTCGTCGCCTCCACGGTGGCTTCCCGCCGGCCGTGGCGAAGCACGGAGAGCTCGCCGAAGAAGTCGCCCGCATGGAGGTGCTCGACGACGGCGCCGTCGCGCACGATCCGCAGGCGGCCGGACTCGACGAAGTACAGCGACCCCATCTCGCCGCCTGCGTGGATGACCGTCTCGCCGGGCTCCGCCTGAACCGGCTCGAGGCTCCCCGCCATGTCGGCGAGCCCTTCGGGCGGTAGGGACGCGAAGACGGAGTGGACTCGCAGGAAGTTGATAGCCGTGCGTATCTGCCCGATCCGCGCAAAGGTGTCGCGTACGGCCGGATAGCGGTTGACGAGCGCACGGAAGACGCCTCGCTCCAGCCTGAACGCCTCGACGGGCTCGCGCGCACGCACAGTGGCGATACGGGTCGAGTCGGCGAGCAGTCCGATCTCGCCGAAGTAGTCGCCCTGCCGCAACACGTGGAGTGACACCTCCTCGCTGGCGTCGGCACGCGTCACGACACGGGCGGAGCCGGAGACGATGACGTAGAACGCGTCGGCTTCGTCGCCCTCCGCGACGATTACGCCGCCGAAGTCGAACGCGACGGGCTCGAACGCGTCGACAACGACCGCGCGTACCTCGTCGGGAAGCTGGCCGAACACGGGGAGCTCGTGGAGAACGCGTACGGCCTCGTCGGAGAACGTGCGCTCAGAGCTGCTCATGCCAGACCACATGATCGGTCTCTGCCCGGTCGGCGGCCCGATCGGCAGCGGCCGTTGACGCGCGCGCCATGACGGCAGGATCGGCGGGGTCGGCCGGGAGCTTCTCGTGCACTTCGACGATCACGAAACCGTCCGCTGTCGCCACCGGTCCGACGAGCTCGTTGCGGCCGGCTCCGGCGAGCAGCGGCGCCAGCGCGGGATCGGCGTCCTCGAGCCAGATCTCCCGCTGCTCCGTCGTCGTGCCGGCGGCCGCGGCAGCTTCCGCGAATGCCAGGCCGTCCAGCCGGATGAGGAGCGCGAACTCGGCGGCGACATGCTGCTCGCCGAATCCGGCCAGGAGACACCTGACCCGGATCCAGTCCAGGCGAGCCGCTGCGATCTCGCGTGCGATCGCTTCGTCGGTGGCGACCTCGTCGCAGAACGCCTCGAAGGCAGCTTCGAGGCTCCCGAGATCGGTGTCGGGAGCGACCGCGAGCATGCGGGACAGCGTCCTGGCGCACTCGTCGAGCCTGCCCGAGCACACTGCCTCCGCCCAGATGTCCCGCTCGTCGACGGCGACGCGGGGCTCGATCTGGCCTAGGGAGTGGGCGACAGCACGCCGCATGTACGCGAGCCAGGACTCGGCATTCAGCCCGCGGCGCTCGAGCCAGCGTACCGAGGTCGTCGGCGGCCAGCAGGCGGCGCTCTCGGCGCCACGCCTGAGCAGCCTCCGCGACCGCTTCACGCGCCGGCTCGACGGCCTGCAGCGCGGCGGCTCCGGCGGCGGCCTCGCGCTCGATCGCTTCCCAGTCGCCCCGCAGACGAGCGTAGCCTGCGACGTCCTGCCACGTGTAGGCCGCGCCGCGGACGGTAAACACGGGCCGGTCGAGCAGCTAGCCCTCGCGGAGGATCCGCGCCTTGTCGACGCGGGTAACGCCCGGTCGCTTCGTGCTGGAGACCAGCCGCATCGCGCGCACCATACACTGGGTCTCAGATGGCTGATCCCGTTCGCATCATCCCGCTCGGCGGCCTCGGTGAGGTGGGGAAGAACATGACGGTGATCGAGGGTGACGGCGGCTGCCTCGTCATCGACGCGGGCCTCGCCTTCCCGCGCGACGAGCATCTCGGCGTCGACCTCGTGCTGCCCGACATCTCGTATCTCGCCGACCGCGGGCGCCCCATCGACGCCGTCGTGCTCACGCACGCGCACGAGGATCACGTGGGCGGCCTGCCGTACCTCCTGCGCGAGGTGGACGTGCCGAGGATCATCGGCACGCGACTGACGCTCGGCCTCGTCCAGTCCAAGCTCGCCGAGCACAAGCTGACCGACCGCACGGAGCTCGTCGAGGTTCGACCGGAGGACGGGCCGGTGGAGGAAGGGCCGTTCCGGCTGGAGCTCGTGCGCATGGCGCACTCGATACCCGGACAACGCCGGCGTCGTCGTGGAGGTGGGCGGACAGCGCATCCTCCACACGTCGGACTACAAGCTCGACCACACGCCGGTGGACGGCTTCAAGACCGACGTCGGCCGTCTCGCCGAGCTCGGCAACCTCGGCGTCGATCTCCTGCTCGGCGACTCGACGAACGCCGAGCGGCCCGGCTACACGGGCTCGGAGAGGCTCGTCGGCGAGGCGTTCCGGCAGATCATCCCCTTGCGCAAGGGGCGGATACTCGTCGCGTCGTTCGCCTCGAACGTCCACCGCATGCAGCAGGCGGTCGACGTCGCCCTCGAGTCCGGCCGCAAGGTGTGCGTCGTCGGACGGTCGATGCGGAAGAACCTCAACATCGCGCGCGCGCTCGGCTACATGGAAGTGCCCGACGATGCGCTCGTGAAGCCCGACGAGCTCGACAACTATCGCGCCGGACAAGGTGCTCATTCTCTGTACGGGCAGCCAGGGAGAGCCGCTGTCCGCGCTGACGCGGATCGCATACCGCGACCATCCCTCGGTCGAGGTCGAGCGCGGCGACACGGTGATCATCTCGGCGAAGGCCGTCCCCGGGAACGAGCTGCGCGTGCACGACACGATCAACCAGCTCGCGCGTGCCGGCGCGGAGGTGCTGCACCACGAGATCGCGCCCGTGCACGTCTCGGGACACGGCAACTCGGAGGAGATCCGCACGGTGATCGGCCTCGTGCGGCCCAAAGCCGTGATGCCCGTGCACGGCGAGTATCGGATGCTGGCCGCCCAGGCACAGATGGCGCGGGATGCCGGCGTGCCCGCGAGCTCGATCGTGCTTGCCGAGAACGGCTCCGTCGTCGAGCTTTCGGCAGGCGGGGTGCGCCTGGCGGATCGCGTGGACTCCGGCGTCATGTTCGTCGACGGCCTCGCCGTCGGCGACATCTCGGATGTGGCGCTGCGCGACCGGCGGCGGCTGTCCGAGGACGGCGTGGTGATCGTCGTCGCCACGCTTTCCAGCTCGAACGGCCGTCCCACGGCGACGCCCGAGCTGATCGCGCGAGGCTTCGCCGAGGCAGATGACTTGCTCGAGGAGCTTCGCTCGCAGGCCGGGTCGGTGCTCGAAGAGCTGCTCGCGCAGGGGATTCTCGAGATCAAGCTGCTCCAGCAGCACCTCCACGACGACCTCGGCCAGCTCGTCTACGACCGCACGCGGCGACGGCCGCTCATCCTGCCCGTGGTGGTCGAGGTTTGAGCGCCGTCGAGACACGCGACTGGGCGGGCGTGCTCACGCGCCATGCGGTCGAGCCGGAGACCGGTCGTCGCCTGGTCGGACAGCTACGCGCCTGCGAGGTGTCGGCGCTGGCGTTCTGCCGCCTGCTCGAGCGCTGGGCCCGCGGAGAGGCCGAGCCGTCTTCGCCGGGCAGGCGGGAGGCGGCGTTGCAGCGCGCAGCCGACCGGGCCGAGACTGCGATCGCGGGCCTGGAAACGCCTCTGGCGCGCTTCCTGCTCGAGCTCGAGCCTGACATCGCGGAAGGGCGATCGTGGTACGGCCAGCCGGGGCAGGCCGAGCTTGTGGCGTGGGACGACGTGCTGACGCGTGCCGGCGTTCATGCCGCGCCTCATCGCGTGGCCCAGGCGTACCTGGAGCTGGCGGTGCTCGTGCGTGCGCTGGAGGGGCTCGCCGATCGGGCACGGGTGGGATGCCCGCCCGACCGCAACTCCTTGTGGGCAGGGCTGTTCGATCTCCGTGAGAACCTCCTCGACCGAGCCGTCGAGGACCTGCGCGCGCTCGCTGCGTGACGCCGCCGAGCATCGCGGTCGTCGGGTCGGCCAACCTCGACCTGGTGGTGCGGTGCGACCGGCTGCCCCGGCCCGGCGAGACGCTCTCCGGCGCGACCTTCGCTCGCTACCCGGGCGGCAAGGGCGCCAACCAGGCGGTGGCGGCGGCGCGGCTCGGGGCGGACGTCGTGTTCACGGGCGCCGTCGGCCGTGACCCGTTCGTCGAGGAGGCGCTGGCCGGGCTGCGTGAGGCTGAAGTCGTGTTGCGTGTGGTCGAGCGCGACGCGCCGACGGGCGTCGCGCTGATCGAGGTCGCCGCCGACGGAGAGACGACGATCGTCGTCGCGCCCGGCGCAAACGCGGAGCTCGAGGCCGGCGACGTCGACGTGAGCGACGCGGACGCCGTCCTCTGCCAGCTCGAGATCTCCGACGACGTGGTGCAGGCAGCGGCCGAGCAGGCACGCTTCCTTTGCCTCAACGCCGCTCCGGCGCGACGCATCGACGTCGAGCCGGACCTCCTCGTCGTCAACAGGCTCGAGCACGAGGTCGTCGGTGACCTCGGAATGCTGACAGCGGTCACGCTCGGAGCCGAGGGCGCGATCTTGCTGGAACGTGGGGAGGAGGTGGCGCGCGCCGCTCCGCCGCCCGTCGACGCCGTCGACGGCACTGCCGCGGGCGACGCGTTCACGTCGTGCCTGCTCGTCTCGCTGCTCGAGGGAAGATCGCGCGAGGAGGCGCTGCGCCGCGCATGCGCGGCGGGTGCAATCGCCGCCTCGCGGCCGGGCGCCCAGCCGTCGCTCCCGACGGCCGCCGAGGTCGACGCGATTCTCGTCGGCTAGGCGTCGAGCTCTGCGACCAGCCGCCTGGGCGCGACGATGCGGTAGCTCTCCTCGATCCAGTCCCGCAGCAGATCGAGATTGACACCCGGCGCACGCAGCGGAACCGTCACCCAGCCCGACTTGCCGAGCCCGTAGCCCGTCGGCTCCGCGCCTTCGATCGCGAGCGCGTGGCCGTGCGACTCGTCGAGCTTCACCGTCATCCGCCTGGACGTGGCCGGACCGAGGAAGACGAAGATCTTGCCGTTCACTTTCGCCACGTCTTCACCCCAGGGATGATCTTCGACGGCCCCTGGAAACGAGAGCGCGAAGTCGCGGAGCTTCTCGCGCACACCGGCCACCGAGTCACGATACTGCGCACGTGGCGACGCCGATCGTCCTCGACTGCGACCCCGGCCACGACGACGCGATCGCGATCCTGCTGGCGCTGGCGAGCCCTGAGGTGGAGCTGCTCGGCATCACAACCGTCCACGGCAACCAGACGCTGGAGAAGACGACGGTCAACGCCCTCAAGGTGCTCGAGCTCGTCGGCCGTGGCGATGTCCCGGTCGTGCCCGGCGCCGATCGTCCGCTGCTTCGTGAGCTGACCGTTGCCGACCACGTTCACGGCGAGAGCGGGCTCGACGGGCCGGCGCTGCCCGAACCCTTCGGCGGCTGCGAGTGAGCGAGGGGGCCGTGACGTTCCTTGCCGAGCGTCTGCGGCCCGGCGTCGTGCTCGTTCCCACCGGGACGCTCACGAACGTCGCACAGCTGCTCACCGAGCATCCGGAGGTTCGGCCGGAGCGCATCGTGCTGATGGGCGGCGCGATCGGGCTCGGCAACATCACGCCGGCGGCGGAGTTCAACATCTGGGCCGACCCCGAGGCCGCGGCAATCGTGTTCGAGAGCGGAATCGACATCACGATGGTCGGGCTGGACGTGACGCACGAGGCGATCGTCGGGCCGGAGCGTGTCGAGCGGTTCCGCCGCATGGGACGTGTCGGCAAGGTCGTGGCCGAATGGCTCGACTTCTATTCGGGCTACCACCGGGAGACGTACGGCTGGGACGGCCCGCCGGTGCACGACGCGCTGGCGGTCGCTTCCGTGATCCGCCCCGAGTTGCTCGAGACGGCGCATCGCCGGGTCGTGGTCGAGACGGAGTCGGAGCTGTGCCGCGGCCGGACGGTGGTCGACCTCTACCCGCGGGCGAAGAGCACGCCCAACGCGCACGTGGCCGTAGGAGTAGATGCGGCCGCCTTTCTCGACCTGCTCGAGGAGCGCATCGCCCTCCTCAGCTGAGGAAGCCAGACACGTCCCAGTGCCTGGCACTGTGTTGTGTCAATTCAGTGCCAATTGATCCACAGCGACTCTCTTTGCCTTCGTCGGCACGTACCGTGAGCCGGCGATGGCACGGGTCGCACGCACCTCTCTCCCCGACGGGTTCTTCCACATCTACGCACGAGGCATCGCCAGCGGCTCAGCGGTCTTTGCCGACGACACCGACCGGGCGTTCTTCGTCGAGTTGCTCGCCCGATGCATCGACAGGCACCGCTGGACATGCCATGCGTACACGGTCCTCTCGACGCACTATCACCTCGTCGTGGAGGCGACGTGCGCCAGTCTCTCCGCCGGCCTTCATCAGCTGAACGGTCGCTACGCTCGCCGGTTCAACAGGCGCCACGGCCGCTTCGGCCATGTCTTCGCGGAGCGCTATTCCGGCCAGAGTCATCGAGAGCGAGGACTACCTCTACGACGCGTGCGCGTACGTCCTGCAGAACCCCGTCGCGGCCGGGCCTGTGCGACGCACCGGAAGAGTGGCCGTGGTCGTCACGGCCGCTCTGTCACCTAGCCGGCGACCCAGCGTTCCTTCGACAGGAAGAAGCCGTGCCCCGTGCGGTTCGCGCAGCTGAGCCCGATCAGCAGCGAGACGCACGTGAACGGCCCACGCTTCCAGACGCTGCCGTACTTGAGCACGGGCGCCTTCCGGTCGTAGACGGTGTCGCCCGCGCACGTCGGCCTCGGCGCTACCGCGACCCATGGAGAGGCCGGTCCAGTCGAGTTCGCAGCGGCCGTCGAGGCTCGGGCCGTAGGCCGGACAGGATGTCGCAGCGGAGTGTCACAGGGCCGAAGCCGGTGGAGTAGCCGCAGGCGATGTTGCCGGACGGCATGCGGAACGTCAGGTACACGCTCTCGCGTGCCTGAGCCGACGCGGCTACGACCACCGCGCACATCGACGGCGACGACCGCCGATCAGGAACAGCCGCACGGCGCCGATTATGCAGGAAGCGCGCGGCGATCCACGAACTCGCCTCCATGGCGCGCAAGAAGCGTTCGTCCAAGCTGCGCCCGAAGTCGCCGTCGCGCGTTCGCCGCCGGAAGAAGAAGCCCACGCGGACGCGCAGCCATCACTACCCCGAGCTGATCGGGCTCGCACTCGTCGCCTTCGGCCTGTTCCTCGGCGCCGTCCTGTACGGAGGCTGGAGCGCCGGCGTCGTCGGCGGCCGCCTGACCGACGGCCTCGAATCGCTCATCGGCGCGGCCGTCTACGTGCTCCCGGTCGCGATGGTCTGCGTCGGAGCGCTGGCCCTGGTGCGCAGCGAGCTCGTGGACATGCGTCCGTTCCGCATCGGGCTCATCGTCACCTCGGCCGGCTTGCTGCTCGTCCTCGGGGATGCCCACGGCGGCTACGCGGGGCGTGGCCTCGAAGCCGCGTTCTCCTGGCTGATCGGCTCCACAGGCGTCCTCATCCTCGGCACCTTCACGCTGCTCGCCGGGCTGCTGCTGCTGACGGGCGCCTCCGTCGGCGCCATCGTCAGGCGTTCGCACGGCGCCGTGCAGAGCGTCCGTCGCCGTGCCACCGCCCGCCAGGAGGAGACCGCCCTCGCCGAGGTCATCCCACTGGAGCCGGCTCGCACGCCACCACGGCCTTTGGTCGACGGCGTCCACGACTACCCGGACCTCACCGAGCAGACCGTCGAGCCCGCGTCCGCTCGTCGCCGAGCCGGAGCAGCGGTGGGAGGAAACGCAGCCGTCGCTGTTCGATCCCTCGGAGATCGCGGGCGAGGCGTATCGCCTACCCGACCGCACGCTGCTCCGTGCATCGAAGTCCACCGGCGGAGCATCGGCCGAGACGAGCGCGCGCGTCGCGGAGACGCTCGTCACCGCACTCGCGAACTTCGGCATCGACGCGACCGTCGTGGGGGAGATCTCCGGCCCCCGCGTGACGCGCTACGAGCTGCAGCTGGCGCCGGGAACGAAGGTCGCGAAGGTGGCGGCGCTGAAGGACGACCTCTCGTACGCGCTGGCGACGACGGAGATCCGCATCCTCGCGCCGATCCCGGGCAAGCAGGCCGTCGGCGTGGAAGTCCCCAACGCCTCGCCGAACCTCGTCACGCTCGGTGACGTCTTCGACGACCTGCCGCAGGCGGCCAGCCCGCTCAGCGTCTGGCTGGGCAAGGACATCTCCGGCAACGCCGTCTGGACCGACCTCTCGCGCATGCCGCACCTGCTCATCGCCGGGACGACCGGCTCCGGCAAGTCCGGCTGCATCAACACGATCCTCACGTCGATCCTGCTGCGCGCCACCCCGGACGACGTGCGGATGATCCTCGTCGACCCCAAGCGCATCGAGCTCGGCTACTACGAGTCGATCCCCCACCTGCTGACGCCCGTCGTCTCCAGCCCGAAGCAGGCCGCCGCAGCGCTGACGAACGTCGTCGGGGAGATGGAGCGCCGCTACGAGCGCATGTCGCTCTTCCGAGCGCGCAGCCTGCCCGAGCTGAACCGCGCGCTGCGCTCGCGCGGACGAGACGCCGTTGCCCTACCTGCTGCTCGTCATCGACGAGCTCGCCGACCTGATGATGATCTCGCCGCAAGACGTGGAGGACTCGGTCATCCGGCTCGCCCAGAAGTCGCGCGCCGTCGGCATCCACCTCGTGCTCGCGACGCAGCGCCCGTCGGTGGACGTGATCACGGGGATGATCAAGGCCAACGTCCCCAGCCGGATCGCGTTCGCCGTCTCCAGCCAGACCGACTCGCGCGTGATCCTCGACCAGGCCGGCGCCGAGACATTGCTCGGCCAGGGCGACATGCTCTTCAAGCCGCTCGGGACGTCGCGGCTACAGCGGCTCCAGGGTGCGTACGTGAGCGAGGAGGAGGTCGCGCTCGTGGTCGATCAGTGCCGCTCTCAGCGCCCGCAGGAACTGGACGAGTCGCTGCTCGTCGCGCCCGAGCGGAGCCCGACGAGGACGCGGACGACGGGACTTCGACCCGGACGAGGACCCGCTGCTCGAGAAGGCGATCGAGGTCGTCCTCCAGACGCAGACCGCCTCCGTGTCGCTGCTCCAGCGCCGTCTGCGCGTCGGCTACACGCGCGCGGGACGCCTGATCGACATGCTCGAACGTCGCGGGATCATCTCCGGCTACGAGGGATCGAAGCCCCGCCGAGTGCTGCAGGGCTCGTCCGACATCGACTCGGCCGTCAGCGGCTGAGGCTTGCGACAGTTGTCGCTACCTTCCCGTTCAACTTCGGGTTAGCATCCGCGTCTAAGAGTCGAATGCAACCGACTAGATCCAAGGGAGGGCAAGTGAAAAGAACTCGTAAACTGGCCGGCTCGGCCGGTGTGCTCGCCGCCGTGGCGGTCGCCGCGTCGGCGCTCATCGTCACGAGCGTCAGCTCGGCGGCGCCGCGGCCCGGGTTCCACGTGGCGGTCGTCAGCGACGTCGGTCGCTTCAACGACAAGGGCTTCAACCAGCTCGCGAACCAGGGCTGCAAGCAGGGCGCAAAGGCCGTCGCGGGTGGAAGGTGTCTCGCGATCGAGTCACGCGCAACCGCCGACGACATCCCGAACTGTCACGGCAAGCTCGTGAGGGCGGTACAGACCTCATCTTCGCAACGTCGGCTTCCTGATCTCCGACGCGCTCGACACCGTCGCGCCGAAGTTCCCGAAGATCGCAGTACGGTCGTGGACACTCGACGCAGCCGTACGTGCTCGATCAAGGCCGGCAAGCCGCAAGAACGTCGCCGGCTCAGCGTTCGCGACGGAGCACGAGACGGCTACCTCGTCGGCTACCTCGCTGCACTGCAGATCAAGAAGCAGGGCGGGCGGCAGATCATCAGCGCGGTCGGCGGCGATCAAGTTCCCGATCGTCCGCTACATCGCGGCTACATCCAGGGCGCGAAGAAGGCGAACCCGAGGATCAAGGTGCTCTCGAATTACGCCAACGACCGACGTTCGTCCGACCAGGCGAAGTGCAAGGAGATGGCGCTCGACCAGATCGAAGGCGGTACGCAGTCGTCTTCGAGGTCGCCGGTGGCTGCGGCCTCGGCGCACTCGACGCCGCCAAGGAGACGAAGATCTGGGGCATCGGCGTCGACGCCGACCAGCTCTACCTCGGCAAGCACATGCTGACGAGCGCGCTCAAGACGCGTGGACAAGGCCGTCAACGATGTCACCAGGCCCGGCTACGTCGGAATCTTGCCAGGCGAGACGGACTACAACTACAACCTCGGGAACGACGGCGTCGGCCTCGGCTCGGTCAGTCCGAAGGTTCCGCAGACCTTCGTCTCGAAGACGAAGGCGATCGCGACTGCAGATCGCAGCAGGCAAGATCAAGCATGAAGGCCATCCGATCAAGTTCGAGCCGTGCACGCTTCTGGGGGAGGGCGTCGCGAACCCCCTAGAATCCCTGCGCGATGAACGACGGCCCCGTCGTTCTCGAGCTCCGGGGGATCACGAAGCAGTTCCCGGGCAGCGCTCGCCAACGACCACATCGACTTCGACCTCCGCCGGGCGAGGTGCACGCGCTGCTCGGCGAGAACGGCGCAGGCAAGTCGACGCTCATGAACGTCCTCTACGGCCTCTACCACCCGGACGAGGGCGAGATCGTCGTCAACGGGGAAGCCGTACAGCATGTCAGTCGCCGCGAGGAGGCGATCGAGCGCGGGATCGGCATGGTGCACCAGCACTTCATGCTCATCCCGGTCATGACGGTGGCCGAGAACATCGTGCTCGCGATCGAGCCGACGACGGGAACGTCCTGCTCGACTACGCACGGCCCGCCGAGAGCGCGTCGAGAACCTCGCGGCGACATTCGGCTTCGCGATCGACCCGACGCGCGCGTCCAGGACATCACGGTCGGCCAGCAGCAGCGCGTCGAGATCCTCAAGGCCCTGTACCGCCGCGCAGACGTCCTCATCCTCGACGAGCCCACGGCGGTGCTCACGCCCCAGGAAGCCGGTGAGCTCTTCGGCATCCTCGCGCACGCTCGACGCGTGAGGGACTGTCGATCGTCTTCATCAGCCACAAGCTCAACGAGGTGCTCGACATCGCCGACCGGATCACCGTGCTTCGTCGCGGCAAGATCGATCGAGACACTGTCCGCCGAGGGTGCGACAGAGGAGGAGCTCGCGCGCCTGATGGTCGGTCGCGACGTGCTGCTGCGCAGTAGAGAAGGACGACACCGACGCCCGGGCGAGCCGCTGCTCCGAGTGGAGGCTCCACGTCCTCGACGATCGCGAGCATCCAGAAGGTGCGCGGACGTCTCGTTCGAGGTGCGGGCCGGTGAGATCGTCGGATCGCCGGCGTCGACGGCAACGGCCAGACGGAGCTGATCGAGGCGACTGGCCGGTTGCGGAGGATCGACAGCGGCAGCGTCTCGCTCGTCGGGACGAGACATCACGGACGAGTCGGTGCGGCAGCACTTCGACGACGGGGTCGGCCATATTCCCGAGGATCGCCAGCGGCGCGGCCTCGTGCTCGAGTTCTCGATCGCCGAGAACATCGGCGCTCCACGACTTCCGACCGACCACCGAACTCGCGGTTCGGCTGGCTGCGATCCCAAGCGCCTGGTCGAGCGCGCCGACGGCTGATCAAGGAGTTCGACGTCCGCGGCGGCGACCCGCAGACACACGCGAGGGCGCTTTCGGGCGGGAACCAGCAGAAGGTGATCCTCGCAAGGGAGATCGACCGTGATCCGACGGTGCTGATCGCAGCACAGCCGACGCGCGGTCTCGACGTTGGCGCCATCGAGTTCGTCCACCGTCGCCTCGTCGAGGAGCGCGACGAAGGTCGCGGCGTTCTCCTCGTCTCGCTCGAGCTCGAGGAGGTCCTGTCGCTCGTCCGACCGCATTCTCGTCATCTACGAGGGTGAGATCGTCGGCGAGTACCCGCCGACGGCGACCGAGGAGGAGCTCGGACTCGCGATGACGGGCGGTGCGGCCAGAGGGAGCAGGCAGCCTGAGCGAGCCCGTCCGGCAACTGTCCGACGAGCCCGAGGCTCGAGCCGGACAGCGCAGTCGAGCGCTACGGCCTGCTGCAGAACGCGGGAGGGCTCGTCGCGCCCGCTCCTGACCGTCGTCCTCGCGTTCTTCATCGGCGGCATCGTCGTCCTGGTCACGACGGGCAGCGTCGGAGACACGATCCAGACGTATCGCGCGATCTTCAGGGGCAGCGGCTCGTCATGGTTCTTCGAGGTCGGCAGCCACGAGGTCGGCATCCCGTTCACGGACTCCGACGTCTGGTTCCCCTGGAACACGAACGACTTCGAGTCGCTCGCGGCGACGAACCTCCAGCAGACGCTCATCCTCTGGATCGTCCTCGTGCTAACGGGCTTCGCCGTCGCCTTTGCGTTCCGCTGCGGGCTCTTCAACATCGGCGGCCAGGGCCAGTATCTCGCGGGGTCGATCGGCGCCGTCATCGTGGCCACCGAGCTCCCCACGTCGTCGATCTCCGAGCTGGCTGCTCATTCTCGCCACGATCCTCGGCGGGATGCTGGCCGGGGCGGCGATCGCTGGGCATCGCCGGCATGCTCAAAGGCACGGTCGGCGCGCACGAGGTGATCACGACGATCATGCTCAACTGGATCGTCATCTGGGTCGGGCTCGTACCTCTTCGGCAAGGCGGCCCGCTCCAGACCGAGGCGCCCGAGGCTGCTCGGTGCCGTCCTCCGCCGACATCGCCGAGAAGGCGAAGCTCCCAATCTTCTGGGGCGATCCCCTGTTCCAGGGCGTTCATGTCGGCCTCTTCGTCGCGTTCGCAGCGCTGATCGTCTACTCGATCACGCTGAACAGGACGACACTCGGTTACGAGGTGCGGGCCGTCGGCCACAACCCCGAGGCCGCGCGCTACGGCGGCATCTCCGTCGCGCGGAACTACTTCCTCGCGATGGCCATCTCGGGCGTCTTCGCCGGCCTCGCCGGCGCCGCTCGACATCGTCGGCTGGGAGTTCCGGCCTCGACAGACGCAGATCCAGTGCTCCACTGATCGGGTTCACGGGATCGCCGTCGCACTGCTCGGTCGGAACACGGCGGTCGGCGTCGGCTTGTCGGCGCTCCTCTTCGCGGCACTGCTAAACGGCACGGCATCGCGCAACCTCGATCCCGCCTACTTCCCGCCGGATCTGGCCTCAAGCCTCGCGATCATCATCCAGGGGCTCGTCGTGCTCTTCGTCGGCGCGGACATCATCGTGCTCTGGCCTGTGCGTCGAGATGCGGAGCGGAAAGCGCGCAGGAGAGCGCTCGCGTGAGCGTCTCCCGCGACGCGACGGCGCGCGGTCGCCTGGGCCGAGTCGTCGCTTGGGCGTGCTTCGCGGCACTCGTCGCGCTGCCTCCGATTCGCGGTGCGGAGCACCCGTTCGCCCCGGTCGTGATCGGCCTCTTCGCGCTCGACGATCGGCATCGGCTCGTGGTCCGCGGCGACCGCCGGCTCGGCGCGGTACGCGATGGCCGCCGGGGTGCTCGGGCTTCTCGTCGGGCTGGCTGGCCACCCGCTCGAGCGTCGAGCACTCGAGGCGGTCGTCGTCTGGGGTGCGCTCATCGCCGCGACGCTGCGGTAGGCGACGCCGCTCGACGTTCGCATCGCTGGGAGGCCTCTTCTCCGAGCGCTCCGGCGTCGTGAACATCGGCCTCGAGGGCATGCTGCTGATGGGCGCCTTCTTCGGCGTTCTGGGGCGCCGACAGTCACGGGCGCGTGGTAGCTCGGGCCTCGCCATCGGGATCGTCGCCGGAGCGGCGCTCGCCCTCGCTGCACGCGTTCTTCTCCATCACGCTGCGCGCCGACCAGATCGTCGGCGGTACGGCGTCAACTTCCTCGCACTCGGCATCACGACGTACTTCTTCATCAAGGTCTACACCGACCAGGGCACACCGGGGGACGTCGACTTCATCGCCGACCGTCCACCTGCCTGGGTTCCTCGAGGACATCCGGTCGGAGTCGCAAGACGTTCGGAGAGCTCGAACATCCTGATCTGGGTGGCCTCGTGCTCGTGCTCGTCACCTGGACTTCGTCCTCTTCCAGTACGCCGGTCGGTCTTCGCCTGCGGTCGTCGGCGAACACCCGAAGGCGGCCGACACCGTCGGTATCTACGGTCTACGCGATGCGCTACGGAGCCGTCGTGCTCTCCGGGGTGCTCGCCGGCATGGGCGGCGTGTACCTCTCGATCGGCATCACGCACTCGTTCAACGACAACATGACTGCGGCACGAGGCTTCATCGCACTCGCCGCCGTCATTTTCGGACGACTGGCGGCCGGGCGGCGCATTCGTCGCCTGTCTCCTCTTCGGGTTCACGGAGGCGCTTGCCCTGCGCCTGCCCAGCGCGTACGGATCCGACGCCGCCTGGACGACGCTCTTCCGCGCGCTGCCCTACGTCGTGACGCTCGTCGTCGTGGCCGGCGTCGTCGGCCGCTCGATCCCGCCCGCCGCCGTCGGCCGGCCCTACGTCAAGCAATGACCGCGATGGAGCTGCCGCGCGCGCGGAACCCGCGCGCCTCCTCGTCGCTCGTCGTCGGCGTGGTCGCAGTCGCGATCGTGCCGCTCGCGCTCGCCGCCTCACAGTACTTCGACGAGCTGAGCGCTCGTCCAGTCCTGCGCCTCGGCCGCGCTCGCGGCGCTGCTCGGCATCTTCGCGATCGTACTCGCCCGCCGTGGTCGCGAGACGGCGCAGCGGACGCTCGGCCGGAGCGGGGGAGAGGGCGCTGCGCGCGTGGGCCGGTGGCTCGGCGTCATCGCGCTCTGGATGGCAGCCACCACTGGACTGGCCCTGGCCTTCTATGCTCTCTTGACACTTTTCGCCGACTGAGGACTTCCGTAGAATCCCCGACGAATGTTCGAGATAGGAACCACCCTTCGCGAAGCCCGCCTTCGGAAGAGGCATCGAGATCGACGAGGCCGAGCGGGCGACGAAGGTCCGGGCCAAGTACCTGCGGGCGCTGGAGACGGAGAGCTTCGACATCCTCCCGGGCCAGGCGTACATCAAGAGCTTCCTCAGGGCGTACGCCGACTACCTCGACCTCGACGGCCAGCTGTTCGTCGACGAGTACACGTCGCGGTTCTGGATCGACGAAGAACCGGGGTCCATTCGCTCGAGACGCATCCGGATCAGGGAGCACCATCACAAGCGAGCCGAGCGGCGCATGGTCCTGCTGACCGTGGTCGGTATCGCCGTCGTCACAGCGCTCGTCATTGCGGCGTGGAACTACGGCGACGCCCGACACCGCAGACACGAAGATCCCCAACCTCCCTTCGGCCGCCCGAACGCACGTGCCGAGAAACCAGGCCGTGTTCGTGGTTCGCGCGGTCGACGGCGCGTCGCTGCTCGAGTCGCGGAAGGGCGGTGCGACCGGCCGAGGTGCTATTCCAGGGGACGCTCGAGAAGGGCGAGACGCAGCGCTTCGTCGGCAAGCGGCTCTGGTTCAACGTCGGCTCCCCGGAGAACCTCCGCGCCACGCTCGGCGGTACGCCGGCGACGCTGGGCACGGGCTGCCCGCAGGTGGTGACGGTCACTCGCAGGCAGGTGACCTCGAAGTCCAGCTGCGGCTAGAGACGTGACGCCTGCTTCGCGGCCGCGTGTGGCGATCGTCGCCACCGGCAGCGAGCTCGTCCGCGGCGACCGGCGAGACCGTAACGGCCCGTTTCTCGCGCACGCCGTGCTCTCGCTCGGGCTCGATCCCGCGCGGATTACGATCGTCGGAGACGATCCGCAGGACCTGGAGGCCGCGCTGCGCGAAGGGCTCGGCGCCGATCTCTGCGTCGTGTCGGGCGGGCTGGGGCCGACGCATGACGATCGCACCGTGGAGATGGTGGCCCGGGCCGCCGGCGTAGGCCTGGACGTCGACGAGGCCCTGGAGGCGCAGATCGAGGCCGTGTCCCGCTCGTACGCCGAACGCCTGGGGCGGCCGTACGCCGACTTCGCACACGGCGTGCGCAAGCAGGCGACGCTGCCCGAGGGCGCAATCTCGATCGGGCTGGCCGGGACGGCTCCCGGCTTCGTCCTCCGGAGCGGCGGTGCGGCCGTCGTTGTCCTGCCCGGCCCTCCCGGCGAGCTGCAGCGGTTGTGGCCTGGTGCGCTCGAGGCAGAGCCGGTGCGGGACGTGCTGTCACGTGCTCGCTCCCGCGGCCGGCGCACGCTTCGCCTCTACGGCGTCAGCGAGTCAACCGTCGCACGGACGCTGCACGAGGCGGGCGGCGACGGAGAGGGCGTCGACGTCACGGTTTGTGCACGCGACTTCGAGATCCACGTCGACATGCTCGTCGAGCCGGGCGCCGAGCCGCGAGCGGACGAGCTCTCGACCGCTCTTCGCACCGAGCACGACCGGTACGCGTTCTCCGAGGACGAGCGACCCGTGGAGGAGATCGTGCTCGCTCTCTCGCGCGCGCTTGGGCTGACGATCGGCACTGCCGAGTCGTGCACCGGCGGCCTCGTGGCCGAGCGCCTGACGTCGATCCCCGGCGCGAGCGACGTCTTCCTCGGCGGCATCGTCGCCTACGCGGACGCGGTCAAGGAGAACGAGCTCGACGTTCCTGCGGACGTGCTGCGCGAGCACGGCGCCGTGTCTGCCGAAACGGCGGCGGCCATGGCGCGTGGCGTTCGCGATCGTCTCGGCGCGGATGTCGGACTGGCCGTGACCGGCGTTGCCGGACCGGGAGGCGGGACTCCGGAGAAGCCCGTCGGCCTCGTCTACGTCCATGCGGAGACTCCTGAGGCAAGCCGCGGCGTCGACTTCAGCTACGCCGCGGACCGGGAGTCGATTCGCCGCCGCGCGGCGGTGGCCGTGCTCCATCTCGCCAGGCGTCTCTTGTCACAGAGCCGGCACGATTCCGTGTGAGCGAGGCCGCTACGGTGGCTGCTCATGAACGCTTGCGTCTCTTCTGCGGCCTCATGCTTCCCGGAGAGCGTGCGCGAGACGCTCGCCGAGTGGCAGCGCCATTCCCTCCGTTCCGCTGCCCGCTTCGTCGAGCCTCGCAACCTCCACATCACGCTGGCCTTCCTCGGGCATCGCCCGGCTGGCGACGTGGGGCCTGTCAGCGAGGCGCTCGAGGCGGCAGCCGGCTCGCCTCGCCGAGCCGATCCGCCTCAGCCCCGAGCGCTATCGGGAGACGCGAAGCGTCGGCATGCTCGTCCTCGCGGACGAGGAGGAACGGGCAGGGCGGCTGGCACGCGCTCTCCACGAGCGGCTGGAGCGCATCGGGGTGTACAAGCCGGAGGCACGGCGATGGCTCCCGCACGTCACGGTGCTGCGCTTCCGCTCTCCGCCGAAGCTCCAGCCGCCCTTGCCCGACCTCGCGCCGTTCAGTCCGTCCGGAGCCGCTGTCTACCATTCGATGCTCGCGCGCGCAGGAGCGCGATACGAGGTGTTGGAGTCCGTTTCTCTAGGAGGTCGATGACGGTGGATCGCGGCGAAGCTCTCGACACGGCGCTCGGTCAGATCGAGCGGCAGTTCGGCAAGGGGTCGGTCATGAAGATGAGCGACCGGCCGCAGGTCTCGATCGGAGCCGTCTCCACGGGCTCCCTGGCCCTCGACATGGCACTCGGCATCGGAGGGCTCCCGCGCGGACGCGTCGTCGAGATCTTCGGCCCGGAGGCTTCGGGGAAGACGACGCTCGTCTACCACGTGATCGCCGAAGCGCAGCGGCGCGGCGGTATCGCCGCATTCATCGACGCCGAGCACGCGATCGACCCCCAGTACGCACGACGCATCGGCGTGAACATCGACGATCTGCTCGTCTCACAGCCGGACACGGGTGAGCAGGGGCTCGAGATCGCCGAGCTGCTCATCCGCTCAGGCGCGCTCGACGTCGTCGCCGTCGACTCCGTCGCCGCGCTCGTCCCGAAGGCCGAGATCGAAGGCGAGATGGGCGATTCGCACGTGGGGCTCCAGGCGCGGCTCATGAGCCAGGCCCTCCGCAAGCTCGCCGGCACGCTCAACCGCACAGACACCGTCTGCATCTTCACGAACCAGCTGCGCGAGAAGATCGGCGTGATGTTCGGCAACCCGGAGACGACACCCGGCGGCCGTGCGCTGAAGTTCTACTCGTCCGTGCGCCTCGACATCCGCCGCATCGAGACGCTCAAGGACGGTGTCGAGGCGATCGGCAACCGCGTTCGCGTGAAGGTCGCGAAGAACAAGGTCGCCCCGCCGTTCAAGCAAGCCGAGTTCGACATCTACTTCGGCACCGGCATCTCCTGGGAGGGCACGGTGCTCGACGCCGCGATCGAGCACAAGGCGGTGCAGAAGTCGGGCTCGTACTTCTCCTTCGACGACGAGCGGCTCGGCCAGGGCCGTCAGAACGCAACGGCGTTCCTGCGCGAGCATCCTGACGTCTGCCAGGCGATCCTCCAACGGCTACAAGCGGTCGTCGGGCCCGACCAGATCGTCTCCGCGAGACTTTTGCCCACGGTGGAAGCCGTCGAGGAGCCGGCCGGCGAGCCAGACGTCGAAGAAGTCGAGGAGGCAGAGCCCGTCTCGAAGGTCTGATGGCCGAAGTCTCGCCGCACGCTCTCGAGGCGGGGCTCAAGGCGCTTTCCCGCCGCGAGCTGTCACGTGCCGAGCTGATGGCGCGCCTGGAGCGGTCCGGCATCGATGCCGAGGACGCAGAGCGTGCCAGCTCGCAGCTCACCGAGGCGGGCTACCAGTCCGACGAGCGAACGGCCGCGGAGCGGGCCCGCGTGCTCGCCGCGAGGCTGCAGGGCGATCTCGCCATCCGTGTCGATCTCCGGCGACGCGGGCATCGCCGACGTCGACATCGACTCGGCACTGGAGAGCATTGCGCCGGAGGCCGCGCGAGCGGAGACGCTGGCCCAGCGAGCGGAGCGATGCCGTGCAGCTTGCTCGGACACTCCAGCGCAAGGGCTACACCGACGACACGATCGAGACCGCGTTGCGGACCGCGGGCGGGCAGGAGTAAGATGGATCACGACTCATACTTTCTGCGTAGACGAACTTCCAAGAATCGGGACCTCACCACCAAGACATCAAATGACTTTCAAAACGCCGACCAGACGACGAAGGGAGCACTCGGCAGCAGCCTGAGGCTGCTGTTTTCCCGAGCGGCATCGGCGCCGCTCCCCCGATTTGCGGCATTCGCCCGCGCGGGCTCGGTATCGAGTCGGACCCACGTCACTTCCGGCGGGGCGAACGATCGGAGGGCCTGTGCCGTACGTTGTCGGAATCCTCATCGGCCTTGTCGCCGGAGCTCTCGGCGCGTGGGCCGTCGTGAGCTTCCTTACGGACTCGAAGCTTGCTGCTGCTCGACGAACGCGAACCCTGCTCCTCGAAGAGGCGAGACGCGAGGCGGACGCGCTCCGTAGAGAGTCCGAGCTGGCCGCCAAGGAGGAGGCAGCGAGGGTGCGCAGCGAGACCGAGCGGGACCTCGACGGGCGCCGGACGGAAACGCTCGAACGCGAGCAGCGAGTGCGGCTCGCCGAGGACGACCTCAACCGGAAGCACGAGGAGCTCGAGCGGCGCAACCAGGGCCTCGACGACCGCGAGACTCACGTCCGCGAGCTTCAGGAGGAGTTGAAGTCTGCGAAGGCCGATGAGCAGCGCGAGCTGGAACGCATCGCCCGGCTGAACATGGAGGACGCGAAAGCCGAGGTGCTCAAACGCTCCGAGGAGCTCGTCCGCCACGAGTTGGCGCGCCGCGTGCGGCAGCTCGACGAGGAAGCGACCGCCGAGGCCCGCCGGAAGGCGCGGAACCTCGTGGCCGACGCACTCCAGCGCGTGGCGGCGAGCCATGCCGCTGAGACGACGGTCTCCATCGTCGAGCTTCCCTCCGACGACATGAAGGGGCGGATCATCGGTCGCGAGGGTCGCAACATTCGAGCACTCGAGCATCTGACCGGCGTGGACTTCATCGTCGACGACACGCCGCAGGCCGTCGTGCTCTCGTCGTTCGACGGCATCAGGCGCGAAGTGGCGAAGCTCACGCTGCAGCGGCTCCTCGAAGACGGCCGGATCCATCCCGCCCGCGTCGAGGAGATGTACTACCAGTCGAAGGCGGAGGTCGACGATCTCATTCGCCAGGCGGGTGACCAGGCGGTCTTCGAGGCCAACTGCGGCGAGTTTCACGAAGAGCTGGTGAAGATCCTTGGCCGCCTCCGCTACCGGACGAGCTACGGCCAGAACGTTCTCAAGCACACACTCGAGGTCGTGCAGCTGGCCGGCGTCATGGCGAGCGAGCTGGGTGCGAGCGTCAAGACATCGAAGCGCGCGGCGCTACTCCACGATCTCGGCAAGGCGCTCAGTCACGAGGAGGAGGGCGCCCACGCCCTCATCTCCGCGCGGTACGCCCGTCGTTTCGGCGAGACCCAGGGCGTCGTCCACGCGATCGAGGCACACCACTACGACGTGCAGCCGCAGACCGTGGAAGCCGTCCTGGTGATCGCGGCCGACGCCGCGTCCGCCGCACGGCCCGGAGCCCGCGGCGAGAGCCTCGAGTCGTACATCAAGCGCCTTGAGGCACTGGAGGAGCTAGCCGCCAAGAAGACCGGCGTCGAGCGCGTCTACGCGCTACAGGCCGGTCGTGAGATCCGCGTGATCGTCAAGCCCGAGGAGATCGCGGACGACGAGGCAGCCCTCATGTCGCACGAGATCGCCCGTGAGATCGAGCAGCACCTCGAGTACCCGGGACAGATCAAGGTGACGGTGATTCGCGAGTCGCGCGCGATCGAGTACGCGAAGTAGCGTCCGTTACGCCCTAGCCGACCGTAGACACGGCCAATTCGGCTCCGCGAGGGGCCACCCCGCGCCTCCTCCCGCTTTCAGCGTAACCGCGGGCGACGTGCTCGTTTGTTACAGGACCGTGCCGGGAGTGCACCAACCTCTCCGGCGTACACTTCCGCCGTGCGTCGCTACCACGTGACGACGTTCGGGTGCCAGATGAACGCGCACGACTCCGAGCGCATTCGCGGCCTGCTGGAGGAGCTCGGGCTCGGCGAGGCGTCGACGCCCGCCGAAGCCGACGTGCTCGTCTTCAACACCTGCACGATCCGCGAGAAGCCCGACCAGCGACTCGCGGCCTACCTCGGCGACGCGAAGATGCTCAAGGTCCGCAACCCGGACGCGGTGATCGCGGTCGGCGGCTGCTACGCCGAGGCGCAGCGGGATCGAATCTTCGAGCGCTATCCGTTCGTCGACGTCGCCTTCGGCCCGGGCACGATTCATCACCTCGGCGACTGGCTCGGCGCCGGTGGGCTTGGCGTCGCGCGTTCGGCGTTCGGCACCGCCGACGAGCGCCGCTTCTCCGCAGAGCTCGCCACCCAGCGCGAGCGTCCGTTCCAGGCGTGGGTGCAGATCTCCATGGGCTGCAACTCGGTGTGCTCCTACTGCATCGTGCCCGCCGTGCGCGGCCGCGAGGTCAGCCGGCCGCCGGGCGAGATCCTCGCCGAGATTGCGCGGCTCGCAGAAGACGACGTTCGCGAGATCACGCTGCTGGGCCAGAACGTCAACTCGTGGGGGCGAGATCTCCTGCCCGACGTTCGCACCGAGTTCGGCGAGCTGCTGCGCGCGGTGGACGCCATCGACGGCATCGAGCGCATTCGCTTCACGAGCCCGCACCCGAAGGACTTCCGCGCGCCTGTCATCGCCGCCATGGCCGAGTGTGACGCCGTCTGCGAGCACGCGCACCTTCCGCTGCAGTCCGGCTCAACACGCGTGCTCAAGCGCATGCGACGCACGTACAGCCGCGAGCGGTACCTCCGCCTCGTGGACGAGCTTCGTGCCGCCATCCCCGACCTCGCCCTCACGACGGACCTCATCGTCGGCTTCCCCGGCGAGACGGACGGCGACTTCGACGACACCTGCTCCCTGGTGGAAGAGGTCGGCTTCGACGGCGCCTTCACATTCGTGTACTCACCGCGCAGCGGCACCGAGGCTGCGGCGATGCCCGATCAGGTGCCCGATGAGCTGAAGCGCGAGCGCATCGAGCAGCTCGTCGAGGTCGTCCAGCGCGTCGCGACCGAGCGAAACGCCCGCCGCGTGGGCCTGGTCGAGGAGGTGCTCGTCGAGGGAGCGAGCCGTACCGATCCCTCGCTGCTCCGCGGTCGGACCCGCCGCAACACGACGGTGAACTTCTCCGGATCGGCCGAGAGCTGGCGAGCTGGTCCCGGTCCGCATCACGGCTTCCACGTCGGCGACTCTCCAGGGCAGCCAGGAGGCGCTCGTCGCGGCGTAGGTGGGCCAGGCAAGGCACCTGACCTGGGACGGCTGTGTCAACGTCCGCGATCTCGGCGGACTGCCGACCGAGGACGGCTTCGAGACGACCTACGGAGCGGTCGTGCGCGCCGACAACATCCGCACGCTCTCCGCCGACGGTAGGCGAGAACTGCTCGCCTACGGCGTCAACGGATCATCGATCTACGCTGGCACAGCGGAGCTGAACGACGATCCGCCGGGGGAGCTGGGCGTGGAGGTGCTCCACCTGCCGCTGTTCGGCGATCACAACGAGCGGCACGACGCCGACCGGCAGCTGCTCGAGCAGATTCCCGACCACGCCGAGTGCCGGCGAGTCATGTATCTCGAGCACCTCGATGTCTACGGCGAGCGCTTCGCCGCCGCGGTGGCCGCCGTCGCGTCCGCGCCAGACGGCTGCGTGCTCGTCCACTGCGCCGGCGGCGTCGACCGCACCGGTCTCATCGCGGCGCTGCTCCTCCGCCTTGCGCGGGTGTCGATCGATGACATTGCTGCGGACTTCGCGCTGAGCCGGGCCAACTGGGCGCCGCAGGCTCCGGACTGGATCGCGGAGACGGACGACGAGCGCGAGCGAGAGTTCCGGCGTTTCCTGTCGGCGATGCCAGGCGAGTCGATGCGCGGCGTGCTGGAGGAGGTTGACCGCCGCTACGACGGTGCGGAGAGCTATCTGCGCGCCGCGGGCATGTCCGAGCCGATCTTCGCCGCGCCCGATCAGGCTGCGAGCGTGACCGTGATCGCGATCTTCGGCCCGACGGCGTCCGGCAAGACGGCCGTCGCCGAAGCGATCGCGGAACGAATCCCGGCCGAGCTCGTCTCCGCCGACTCGATGCAGGTGTACCAGGGGCTGCCCATCCTCACCGCCCAACCAGCGCGACCCACACAGCTTGTCGCCGTCTGGGAGCTCGATCACCAAGCCTCCGTGGTCGAGTATCAAGCGCTCGCGCACCGCGCCGTCGACGAGGCGCTGGCAGACGGTCGAACGCCCGTCGTCGTGGGCGGGACCGGCCTCTATCTTCGCGCCGCACTCTCCGACCTGTCGCCGCCGCCGCCCGGTGCCCGCGAGCGTTGGGAACGGCTCTACGACCGTCTGGGGCCCGAGCGCGCCCATGCCCTGCTCGCCGAGCGAGATCCGCCCGCGGCGATGCATGTCCATCCCAACGACCGCCGTCGCGTCGTCCGCGCACTCGAGCTCGTCGACATCGGAGAGTCGCTACAGCCCAGCAGGGACAACCTGTGGAGTGCCGAGACGAGGCACCCGACGCTCGTCTTCGGCCTCGAGGTGCCGCGAGAGGAGCTCGAGCGGCGGATCGCGACGCGCACGCAGGCGATGTTCGACGCCGGCGTGGAGGAAGAGGTAGAGCGCGCGCTCGCAGCCGGGATCTCGCACACGGCACGCCATGCCCTCGGGCTCGACGAGATCGCGCGACTGCCCCGGGAGGAGGCGATCGCCGCGGTAGTCTTGCGTACCCGCCGGTACGCCGCCTACCAGCGGAAGTGGATGCGGAAGATGCCGGATCTGATCAGGGTCGAGGCGGCACGGCCCGTCGGACGAGGTCGCGGATGAGATTCTCGAAGTGGCACGCGCACGGGAACGTCTACCTGCTCACTGACGAGCGCGGGCTGACGTCCGGAGCGCGTGCGGGTCGAGGTCGGGGACGCCGACGGCATCGTCGAGGTCGTCTCGACCTCGGGACGACGGAAGCCGACGTCGTGATCTGGAACCCGGACGGGTCGACGGCCGAGCTGTCCGGCAACGGCACCCGAATCGCCGCACGCTGGCTCGCCGATCGCTCGGGCGCTCGGAGGTTCGTATACGCGTCGGGCCGCGCGAGACGGTCGCTCGTATCCAGGACGCCGAAGTCGAGCAGGAGCTCGGCGCGGTGACCGTCGCGGAGCCGGAGGAGATCGCGGGCTCGACGTGATCGTCGTCGACGTCGGCAACCCGCACGCGGTCGTGATCGGCGACCCGGACGACCTGCCGCGCATCGGGCCGCTGCTGGAGACTCACCCACGCTTCCCGAACCGCACGAACGTCCAGGTCGCCCGCGTAGACGGCCCGGGCGAGGTCACGGCCCGTGTCTGGGAGCGCGGCGTGGGGGAGACGCAGTCGTCGGGAACGAGCGCCGTCGCCGTCGCCGCGGCCACGCACGGCGAAGGCGACGTGCTCGTCCACTTCCCCGGCGGCGATCTCCGCGTGCGCCTGCACGCGGGCGGCGCGACGCTCTCACGGGCCTGCCGTGCAGCTACGCGTCCCGCGACAGGTGCTCGTCTACGTCCACCGGCCCGGACCCGAGTTTCTCGTCCTGCGCCGGATCGAGCGGCTTGACGGCTTCTGGCAGGGCGTCACCGGCGCGCCGGAGTGGGGTGAGCCCGACGACGAGGCGGCCGCGCGCGAAGTGCTGGAGGAGACCGGGCTCGACGTCGCGGGCCGTGTCCGTCCGGTCGACTACCGCTACGAACTGCGCCCGCCAGCGGACGATGCCACGACTGGGACTCGCTCTACGGGCCCGGGCGTGAAGACGGTGCCAGAGGAGGTGTTCGCCGCCAGGCTCCCGATGGCTGGGAGCCGACGTTGAGCTGGGAGCACAGCGAGTACCGCTGGTGCTCACTCGACGAGGCGCTGGAGCTCCTGCGCTACGAGGAGAACCGGGAGGGGCTGCGCGTGGCAGCCCGCTCCCTTCCCCTCGAGTAGGCGATCTGTCTCAGGCGGCCGCCGGCACGGCGAGTGGCTCGCCGGTCTCGAGCAGCGTCTTCAGGCCACTGAGGATGTACGGCATGCCGCCGGCGGCCTGCCTGAACGTGTTCGTCTCTCCGTCGAAGCCGTCGTGGACCACGGTCAGCTTCGACAGACCGTCGCCGGCCACCTCGATCTCCCACGTGACGCGGGAGGGAGCTTCGGGCGAGACCTCGTCGTCCCAGCGAGCGTCGAAGGTCATCGCCAGGCGCGACGGCGGCACCGCCTCGAGCACCTCGCCGACGATCGCCGTCTGGCCGTCGATGGAGTACTCGTATTCCGAGCCCGCCGTCCAGTCGGACTCGACCGTGCTCGCGTAGTAGTACTGCTGCGTGAACTCCGATTGCGTGAGCGCATCCCAGATGCGCTCGGGCGTCGCCTTGATGTAGACGACGTAGACGTGCGAAGGCTTGCCGTTGGCAGCCATCGTTTCTCCCTTCTCGAGACCGGAACGCAGCGCCAGCAGCGCTCCGCTCGCCCTGGCGGCGAACTTTCCGGTCCACCGGTCGTGGATCTCGCGGATGGGCACGGGGTTCAGGTAGTGCAGGCGCGACCGCCCGACCTTGCGGGTCACGACGAGATTCGCTTCCTCGAGCACCTTCACGTGCTTCATGACACCGAAGCGGGTCATGTCGAACCGTCGCTCGAGCTCGCCGAGCGACTGGCCCTCCCGTTCGAAGAGCGCATCGAGGATCTCCCGCCGCGTCGGGTCGGCGAGGGCCCTGAACACCGGGTCATCCGCCATGGCTCGATATTAGGTGACTAATTAGTCACCTGTCAAGTGCAAAGACTAGGCGGTGCCGATACCGAACTCGCGCAACGTCTCGTTGAGGCTCAGCTTGCTGTCCGTCGACTCGCTGCGCCGCCCGATGATCAGCGCGCAGCCGACCTGATACGTGCCGGCGGGGAAGTCCTTCGGCCGCGTCCCGGGAACGACGACAGAGCGGGGAGGGACGTAACCACGGTGCTCGACCGGCTCATCGCCGGTCACGTCGATGATCGGCACGGACGCGGTGAGCGAAACGTGGGGGGCGATGACAGCGCCTTCGCCGACGATGACGCCCTCCACGACGATCGCCCGCGACCCGATGAACGCGTCGTCCTCGACGATCACCGGGCGAGCGTTGACCGGCTCCAGGACGCCGCCGATGCCTGCCCCGCCGGCGAGGTGGACGTTCGCGCCGATCTGCGCACACGAGCCTACGGTGGCCCACGTGTCGACCATCGTCCCGGGGCCCACCCAGGCGCCGATGTTCACGAAGCCGGGCATGACGATCACGCCCTCGCCGAGGAACGAGCCGTAGCGGACGACGGCACCCGGCACGACGCGCACACCTCGCTCTGCGTGCCCGTGCTTGAGCGGGATCTTGTCCGTGTACTCGAACGGCCCCAGCTCCTGCGGCTCGACGTCGCGGACGTGGAAGTAGTCGAGGATCGCCTGCTTGGCGTCCTCGTCCACGACCCACTCGTCGCCGACCTTCTCCGCCACGCGCCGCTCACCCCGGTCGAGTGCGGCGACGATCTCCTCGACCCGCTCGACGTCCGTCACGCCAGCTCCTCGAGGATGCCGGCGGCGCGCTCGCAATCCTCGACCGTGGGTACGAGCGCCACGCGCGCGTAGCCCTCGCCGGTCTCGCCGAGATACGCACCGGGAGCGACGACGATGCCGTGCTCGAGGAGTCGCTCTGCGCGGCTGCCTCGGACGTCTCGCCCGTCGGGAAGCGCGAACCAGAGGTACATCGTCGCGTCGTTGCCCGCAGCCCGCCAGCCGATGCCCTCGAACGCCGGCAGCAGGATGTCGCGCTTGCGCCGGTAGACGTCGCGTGCACGTTCGACGTGCCCTTCGTCGCTCCAGGCGACGATCGAGGCACGCTGAACGAACTCCTGTGGAGCCGTGCCGACGGTCGGACGGTACTTCCGCAGTGCGTCGATCACCCACTCGGGGCCGGCGACGAACGCCGAGCGGTAGCCGGTCATCGACGAGCGCTTGCTGAGCGTGTTGAACACGACGGCGTGCGAGCGATCAGCAAGCTCGAGCGCCGAGGCGGGCGGCTCGTCGAACCACAGCTCGCTGTACGCCTCGTCCGAGCACACGAGGAAGTCGTGATGCGCAGCGAGACCCGCCAGCTCTGCAAAGAACGAGCGTGGGGCGGAGGCGGCCGTGGGATTGTTCGGGTAGTTGACCCAGACGAGGGCGGTGCGGTCGAGCAACTCCGCGTCAACAGCTGTCAGATCCGGGAGAAAGCCGTTTTCCTCCAGCAGCGGCAGACGGACGATCTTCGCGCCGGCGAACTCGGCGCCGCGTTCGTACACGGGGTACGCCGGATCCGGGATCAGCACCGTGTCCTTGCCGCGTGGCACGTCCGCGAAGACCTGCGCGAAGCTGAAGATCGCCTCCTTCGAGCCGAGCGTCGGAATCAGCTCCCGATCCGGAGTCGAGCTCGACGCCGAACCTGCGACGCGACCCAGCCTGCGATCGCTGCCCGCAGCTCGGGCAGGCCCTCGGCCTTCGGATAGCTCATCGTCTCGGCGACACCGTCGGCGAGCGCTTGACGAATGAGCGGATCGGTCGGCTCGCGCGGATCTCCCTGGCCGAAGTCGATGATGGAGACACCGCGGGCCGCGGCGTCGCGCTTCGCCTGCTCGAGCCGCACGAACGGGTACGTCGTCTGCTCGGCGAGAACGGGGGAGAGCGCCACGCCCGAACGCTAGCGAGATTGCGCCTGCTCCATAATGTCGTCGTGACGAAACACCAGCCCGATCCGCTGCCCGGCGCAGAGCCGGAGCGCGGGTTCGCGGTCGCGTGTCTGCTCCCGTCCCAGGAAGCCTCGGAGCTCGCCGAGCTCCATGCGCTGGCCCGGACGGCGGGCGTCGACACCGTCGGCGAGCTCGTTCAGCACCGTCCCAAGCCGGACCCCCGCACGTACGTCGGCAAGGGCAAGCTCGAGGAGCTGAAGTCCGCGTACGCAGACGCACGCGCCGAGGTGCTGGTCGTGGACGGCGAGCTCGCTCCCGCGCAGCAGCGACGACTGGAGGACGCACTGGAGACGCGCGTCATCGACCGCACGCAGCTGATCCTCGACATCTTTGCTCAGCACGCGGTCTCTGCCGAGGGCAAGCTCCAGGTCGAGCTCGCGCAGCTCGAGTACAACCTCCCCCGCATGCGTGGGCTCTGGAAGCACCTCGAGCGCCTCGGCGGCGGCGTGGGCACGAGGGGCCCGGGTGAGAGCCAGCTCGAGACCGACCGCCGGCTGGCACGTCGGCGAATCTCGCTGCTCAAGGAGCGCCTCCGTGAGCTCTCGAAACGACGTGATGAGCGCCGGAAGTCGCGCGTGCGTTCCCAGACGCCGACCATCGCTCTCGCCGGCTACACGAACGTCGGGAAGTCCACGCTGCTCAACGCACTCACCGGGGCCGAGGCCTCCGTCGACGACCGGCTGTTCGAGACACTCGACCCGACGACGCGGTCGTTCGCAGTACGAGGGCCGCAGCTACCTCCTGACCGACACCGTCGGCTTCATCCGGCGGTTGCCGCACGAGCTCGTCGAGGGCTTCGCGGCGACCCTGGAAGAGACGCTGATCGCAGACCTCGTCCTGCACGTCGCCGACGCGTCGGCGGACGACGCCGAGCTCGACCAGATGGTGCGAGGCCGTCGAAGCGGTGCTCACCGAGATCGGCGCCGGCGAGCTGCCGATCGAGCTCGTGCTCAACAAGATCGACCGGATCGACGGCGAGGCACGCGAACGGCTCGAGGACCGCTTCCCGGGCTCACTCCAGGTCTCGGCGGAGTCCGGCGAGGGACTCGAGGCCCTCCGCGCTCGAGTCGCCGAGCGGTTCGAGGGCCGGTTCCAGGTCGTGGAGCTGCTGGTGCCGTACGAGCGCGGCGACGTGGTCTCGTCGCTCTACGCCCTCGGGCCGCCGATCGAGCTCCGCGAGGATCGCGCGGACGGTGTCTTCATCCGTGCACGGCTGCCCGAGCGGGAGCTGCGACGCCTGGCGCCGTTCCTCGTACGCGACGCCGTCGCAGCCACCACTCCGTGATCGAGCTTCCCGTCACCCGCCTGCGCGACGACGCGTCGCTCGCCGCAGGGCGCCTATCCGGGTGACGCCGGCCTCGATCTCGTCGCCTGCGAGCGGGTCGAGCTTGGCCCGGGGGAGCGAGGAGTCGTCCCGACAGGCATTGCGGTGGCCATACCCGAGGGCTACGCCGGACTGGTGATTCCGCGCTCCGGCCTGGCGCTAGAGCACGGCATCTCGCTCGTCAACACTCCCGGTCTGATCGACTCCGGCTATCGGGGAGAGCTGCGGGTGATCGCGCTCAACACCGACCGCGAACGGTCGTTCACGGTCGAGGCAGGCATGCGAATCGCGCAGCTCGTCGTGACGCCGGTACCCGAAGTCGACGTAGTCGTGCTGGACGAGCTGCCCGAGACGGTCCGCGGCGCTGCCGGCTTCGGCTCGTCGGGCGCCTGAGCCCGACATGGCACTCCAGCCGCGCATCCGTGTCTCGGCAGTCCTGCGCTGGCGCGACGGACTGCTCCTGTGCCGCCACGAAAAGCACGGCCGTGAGTACTGGCTGCTCCCGGGCGGTGGCGTCCATTCGGGCGAGAGCCTCGTGCAGGCCCTGCGCCGCGAGCTTCGGGAGGAGCTCGGCATCGACAGCCAGATGCCGTTCGAAGGGCCGGTGGCGATCGTGGACTCGATCGCACCCGCCCGGACGCTGGCCACGAAGCACGTGGTGCACATCATCTTCGCGGCCGATCTCACGGGCAGGTCGCTCGAGACGGTGAGCTCCGAGGACGCCGCAGTACGAGGGCATCGCCTGTTCACGCCGATCGAGCTCGAGGAGGTCGTGCTCCATCCGCCGATCCAGCGCTTCCTCGGACGGTGGCAGCCGGGAGATCCGGTCGTCTACCTCGGCGCGCTGTGGGCTCCGTGACGATCCAGGCGAACCAGCGCGTGCGTCTGCCCGTCGTCCGGGTCGACGAACGTCCGCTCCACGTGAAAGCCGGCCTTCTCGAACGCTCGGACTGATGCGACGTTGCGTTCATCAGGATCGGCGACACACGCCGTCGTTTCCGGCCGCGCGAACACGACGTCGGCAACGAAGCGGCGGAGGACCTCGGTACCGAGCCCCCGACCCGTCAAGTCCCGCTCGCCGATGAGGATGTCGGCGCCGGCCGTGGTGGAGTCGCTGATCCCGATCAGGTCGGCGTACGCCGGATAGTCTCCGACGAGGTAGGTCTGGAGCATGCCGACGGGTAGTCCATCGAGCACCACGAGGTAGTGGTCGGTCGGTTCGGTGCCGTCGATCGCCGGAAGATAGTGCGCCACGACGTCCTCGTACGTCCTTCGTTCCGCCCACCAGCGGCGGACGTGCGGACGCTGGAGCCAGTCGTGCACCAGACGCAGGTCGTCGGCCACCATCGGCCGGAAGGAGATGCAATCACCCATACGGCCGCTCACATTCCGTCCATGATCGGGTAGCGCGCGCGGGCGTCGATGCAGTCAGCGGCGAAGAGCGCGGCGCCGACATCTCCGGTCCACAGCGAGTAGCGTCGCCGCCCGCGCGTGCCCTCGAGCCGCACAGCCTGCTCGAGGGCGTGGACCGCGAATCGACGAGCGCGCTCCAGCCACTGCTCGTCTCCCGTGCGCTCGAACGTCTTCGAGCAGGGCGTAGCCGTTCCCAGCCGTTCCGTGGCAGATGCCGTAGCCCTTCTCGTCGCCGTGCGGCCCCGCCTGCCAGACGAGCTCTGCAGCCGCAAGCAGCAACTCCTCGTCCAGGTAGTCGGCCGCCGAGATGACGATCCCGGGAGCGCCCGAGCACCACTGCAGTGCCTCACCCCAGTTGGCGAGCCCGTTCTCGACAACGGCTGCGTGTGCCAGCGCTGCCGCCGTGTCCCGTTCCAGCGCCGCTCTCCTTGCATCCGGGAGCCGCCGGCGCAACACGAGGACGTTGCCGACGAGCCCGTGAGCCGGTCCAAGGCCACGATACGTCTCGCCGTAGAGGTGGATCGTCCAGAGCCCGTCGTCGTCGCGCCGCCGCAGGAGTCCCTCGGCGCTCTCTTGCCAGGCGTTCGCCCACCGCTCGTCGCCCGTCCACTCGTGCATCGCGTGCGCGGCCAGCATCGTGCCCGGCGAGCCCCACATGATCTCGTTGGCCTCGTTCTCGGCGTTCTCGGCAACCCGCTCGTAGAGCGTGTCCGCGAGCGCGTCGTCCGGTGCCAGCTGCCAGGCGACGGTGAGGATGCCCGCCTCGCCGGACAGGAAGCCTGCGCGAGCGGGGGAGGGGAGCTCGATGCCCCGCATGTAGTCCGGTTCGGCTCGCCACGCCTCGTGGACGCGTCGCGCGACCAGTGAGAGGTCTAGCCTGCTCTGAGCATGACCGCGCCGCTCGAGGGCTGCCAGCGCCCACACGACCCCGGCTGCGCCGACGTAGAGAGCCTTGAGCGGCGTCGGCGTCTGCCAGGAGTCCCACTCCTCGGCCGGCCACAGCCTCTCAGAGTCGTACGCGGAGTCGGCGTCGGCCACGATGCGCTCGATCTCGCCACGTACCCAGCCCACGTCCCATGTACGGTCGGTCAGCGAGTCGAAGGCCTCCGGCTGGTGGAGCATGCGACGAGGTTAGATGCGGCCGCCCCGCGAGTAGGCACGGGCCTTCGCGATCTCGTGCGCCCGCTCCTCGATCGTGTCGACGAGCGGCTCGAAGACGGGCAGCTCTCCCGTGCGATGCTCGACAGCTCGTGCCAGTAGCCAGTCAGCGAGCCACGGGTTCCGCGGCAGCAGCGGCCCGTGGAGGTACGTGCCGATGGCGTTGCCGACCCGGCAGCCTTCGAGGCCGGAGCGACCGTCGTTTCCGAAGCCCGCCACGACCCGACCGAGCGGCAACGCACGCTCGTCGAGGATCGTCCGGCCGGCATGGTTCTCGAAGCCGACGACCGTCCGCCGGTCTCCCGGGTCGAGCTCGCACTCGATCAACACGTCGCCGATGAGACGCAGGTCCCCGGCCACGGTGTGCAGCGGGAATACGCCCGCACCGGGCTGCTCGCTCCCCGAGCGGTCGCGGTAGTAGCGGCCGAGCAACTGATACCCGCCGCAGACGGCAAGGACGACGGCACCGCCCGACACTGCACTCCGACAGCGCCGCGCCGCGTGCCGCGAGATCGGGTGCGATCAGGGCCTGTTCGCGGTCCTGACCGCCTCCGATGTAGAAGAAATCGGCATCGGCAGGGGCAGCTTCACCGAGGCCGATCTCACGGACGTCGAGCTCGAACCGCGCGGCGCCGTGCCCGGCCGGTCAGCACCGCCAGGTTGCCGCGATCCGCGTAGATGTTGAGGTAGTCGGGATAGAGGTGAGCCAGGACGACGTTCATGCCACACGCTCCCAGTAGGGACGCGCGTAGCCGCGGTCGGCGATCACGCGCTGGAGGCCGAGCATTGCCGTGTACGTGGGGAGGAAGACGAGCTCACCGCCGGGCTCTGTCAGCTCGAGCCCTCGATCCAGCGCCGCAGCCAGCTCCGGCACGATCTCGATTCGCGCCTCGTCCAGGCCCGCCGTACGAGAACCGAAGCGCGAGCTCGGCGAGCACGCTCGCCCGAGACGACGAGCCGCTCTAGGTCGCGCCGCCAGCGGCTCGAAGTCGACGTCCCAGATCCACGAGACGTCACGCCCGTCCGCGATGCCGTCGTTGAGTGCCAGCACGGCGACGGACGGTCCATCGTCCTGCAGCAGCGTCCTGAGCGTCTCGTTCGCGCCGGCTGGATTCTTGATGAGGAGAACGATGAGCGTCTTGCCGTCGACGGCGACGCGCTCGAAGCGGCCAAACGCCGGCGAGGCGCGGCCGAGCCCCTCCGCAATCTCGTCCGCCGGTACCGAGAGGCCCCGCGCGATCGATGCAGCAGCGAGGGCGTTGTAGACGTTGTAGACACCGGGCATTCGCAGGCGAACGCGGGTCGTGCCCTCCGGAAGGCAAAGGTCGAAGGAGATCCCGTCGATGCCGTGGGGCTCGATGGCGCGAGCGCTGACGTCCAGCGGCGGGCGCGCGTGGCCGCAGGACGGGCACCGGTAGTCCCCGAGATGGCCGACGTACGCAGCGGCGTACTCGTATGGAGCCCCGCAGCGCACGCAGTACTTGGAGTCCGCCGCGTGCTGAAGCGTTGCACCGCGCTGGGCCGGATCGTCGACGCCGAACGTCGCCGAGTTGGAGTGTGACCGGGCGAGATCCGCGACCAGTGGATCGTCCGCGTTGACGACGAGCAGCGTGTCCTCCGGAAGATCGGCCACCAGCGCGCGCCAGCGTTCGGCGATCACCTCCAGCTCCCCGTAGCGGTCGAGTTGATCCCGGAAGAGGTTGCCGAGGCAGATCACGCGCGGCTGGACGGCGGCGGCCAGATCGGGCAGCGCCGCCTCGTCCACCTCGAAGAGCCCTAGCTCGGCGTCGCGGACGTCGACGAGGGCGGAGGCGACGCCCGAAGCAAGGTTCGCGCCGGCGGCGTTGTGGGCCAACCGGAAGCGGGAAGCGAGGATCGCCGACGTCATGGCCGCGCTCGTCGTCTTCCCGTTCGTCGCCGACAGGATCACGCTTCCCTGCGACAGACGTCGTCGCGAGGCGCGCGATCGCGCCGGGATCGACGGTGGTCAGCAGCTTGCCCGGGATCGTCGTCCCGCCGCCTTGCCCCGCCAGACGGGACAAACGCCCGGCAGCGCGCGCAAGGCTCGTTTCCACCGTAAGCCGCATGGAACCGAGTGTAGATCCCTCCAAAGCGTGATCAGTCCGACAATCCCCCACCGGAGGGACGATCTCGAGGCCCTTCCGGCCGAGCCTGTGGATTAGTGGCAGTGACAACTGCAACGGAGTCGGCTGCGCGCCCGGGCAGCATCCAGGCGGCAGTTCTCCCCCTGGCGGTGGCGGCCACCGCCGCCGTGCTCCTCGCGACCTTCGCACGAGCTGCATCCGCGGACGAGTGGGCTCGATTCATCGGCCTCGCGCTGCTCGGCCTGTCGGCGCATGCGTTCATCGCCCGTGCAGACCGCGCACGTGCCGGTCATGGGGCAGCAGTCCTCGTGCTGCCGGCGGGAGCAGTCCTGCTCCCACTCGATCTTCTTGTCTCGCTGGCACTCGTCATCTCGGTGCCGCGCTGGGTCGTGTGGCCGCGCGCACCGCGTCTCACCCGCTTGTACGAACTGGCGACCGAGGTTGCGGCCGCGACGACTGGCGTGGCTCGCCTCCGCTGCCGCCGTGGCGCTGGCGTCCGTGCTCCTCGACGGGGAAGCCGCCTGGGCGCTCGCAGGAATGGCGGCCTGCGCGACGTTCGTGGCGACGGACCAGCTTTCTTCTCTCCTCGCCAATGGAAGACTCGCGAGCCGTCTGTCGTGCACTCCGCCGCTAAGCCTCGGTACCGAGCTCCTGCTCGCGGCGCTGGGCGCGGCGCTGGCGGCCGTCTGCCTGACGAACCCGTGGCTCGCTCCGTTCGCCGTCGCACCGCTGCTGCTGCTTCGCCAGTGGTTCGAGATTCCGCTGCTCGAGCATCAGGCCAGACGCGATGCCAAGACAGGGCTCTTCAACGCGAAGTACTTCGAGCTGGCGGTCGATCGCGAGCTGGGAGAGGCAAGGGCCGTACAGGCGCCGATGTCCGTGCTGCTCGCCGACCTCGACCTCCTTCGCGACATCAACAACGCCTACGGGCATTTGGCCGGGGACGAGGTCCTACGCGGTGTCGGAGGCGTGCTCCAGGAACAGCTTCGCGCAGAAGACGTTCCCGCCCGGTTCGGCGGGGAGGAATTTGCCGTGCTGCTCCCCAAGACAAGTCACGCAGACGCACTGGAGATCGCCGAACGACTGCGCGCCGCCGTGGCAGCTGCCCGCTTCCCAAGTGCAACAGCCGAGACCGAACTGCAGGCGACCGTCTCGATCGGCGTCGCGTCGTACCCAGAGCACGGCACGCGTGCTGTTCAGCTCCTCCACCGTGCCGACGTCGCCGTGTACCGCGCGAAGGTGCAAGGGCGGAATCGTGTCCAGACGGCGACTCTCGAACCTCCGTCCTCGATCTCGCCGTCCCTGCGGATCGTGGCAGGCTCGAACGAGGACGACGTGGCGACGCCACCGTCAGCGCCGCACCACGCGTCGGCCTACCCTCATGGCTCGCGCCACGACGATCGGGCACGGTGGCCACACTCGTGGGGGTCGCCACCCTCGCGGCACTCGCCCTCCTCGGCGTCAGCCAGGCCTCCTACCTCACCGCGATGCTCGCCCCGGCGATCGGCGGCGTCGCCATCCTCGTCCTTCGCCGCGAGGTGATGCTCCAAGCCGAACGGGACTCGGCCGCAGTCGCGCGCGACCGCGCAGAGCAACTCCGGCGCGGGGCAGACACGCTGCAGACGCTCAACCGGTCACTCGAGCGCGCCAACCGGTTGCTTCGGGAGCGCTCCGCCGCGGCGATGGAGACTCTCTCGGCCGCCGTCGACGCACGGGACTCTCACACGGCCGGACACTCTCGCCGTGTGCAGACGCTCGCGCTGCTGCTCGGCCATGAGCTCGGTCTTTCAGAAGCGGAGCTCGAGGCGCTCGGTCATGCCGCCCGCTTCCACGACGTAGGCAAGCTCGCGGTACCCGAAGCGATCCTCCTCAAGTCCGAGAAGCTCGGCGAGGTCGACTGGGTCGTCGTGCGCCGCCATCCCGAAGTCGGCGCGCACCTGATCGAGCACCTTGGCTTCCTGGACGACGCGCTGCCCGCGATCCGCCACCATCACGAGCGCTACGACGGGACCGGCTACCCCGACAAGCTGGCAGGAGAGGACATTCCGCTGGGCGCGCGCATCATCCACCTCGCCGACGCGCTCGACGCGATGCTGACGTCGCGGCCGTACCGCCCGGCGCTCGAGCCGCTCGCAGCGCTCGAGCAGATCCGCAACGGAGCCGGCGTGCAGTTCTGCCCACGGTGTGTGGAGGCCCTCGACCAGGTCATGCTCGCAGAGTTCGCGAAGGGTGCCGACGTGCCGCGCGAGCTGCTCGCCAGCTGACATGCGGCGTAGTGTAGTTTCAACACACACCACCCCTACTTGCGCATTGTCCAAAACGCTCTATTCTGATTTGCATGGCCCGCAGAAGCGCGGCTATCGCGCTGTCACGCGCGTGGATCCGAAGGCGCTCGCGGAGTTCCGCGCGGGCATCCGTAAGCGCTACACGGACGAGCAGATCCTCGACCAGCTGCGCGATTGCGCGAAGGCTCTCGGGCGCTCACCCACGATGCGTGAGTTCGAACGTCACGACGGAACGACCGTCCATCCCCAGACCGTCATCGAGCGCTTCGGCAGCTGGAACGCCGCGAAGCGCGAGGCCGGTCTCGTCCCGCGGCGCTTTGCGACGAAGGCAGAGCTATTGCATTGCCTGCGGTTGCTCGGCGATCAGATCGGCCGCGTGCCGACGTCCAAGGACATCGACGAGCATCGCGGGCTCGTACCCTCGAAGTCGCTGTACTGGCACACGTTCGGATCGCTGACGAACGCGCTGCGGGAGGCCGGGTTCGACGTACCCGTGGGCGAGGAACGGCTGGACCGAGCGATCGACCAGGGCGTGTCGATGGCCCGGCGGCTCGGCCGGCTGCCGAAGTTCGCCGACTGGAGCCAAGCGCGGAGGGGGGACCCCGCACTGCTCACCGAATGGCAGGTCTACAGGATGTTCGACGCCCAGCGAGGCGCCTGGGCGACGTTCCAATATCTCGTGCGGGAGCGACTGCTCGAGGACGGCGCTGACGTTGCGGCCGACGGCACCGTGCGCGGCTAGCGCTCACACTCCGACGAGGGATTGCCGATAGCTCAAATGGTCATGCCGCAACCACTTTCGCTTGACGACGGTCACGACTCCGAGCTCTCGGAGCAACTCGGCGACGACGAGCGGGCACCCTCAGCTGTCGCACCCACAAGTGACCCGCTGAAGCTCTACGTGCGGCAGATCGGCGACGGCCGGCTGCTGACGCGCGATGAGGAGCGCGAGCTCGCCAGGCGCAAGGACGCAGGGGACGAGGCTGCGAAACGCCGCCTCATCGAATGCAACCTCCGGCTCGTGATGTCGATCACGCGGAACTACCGGACGGCCGGCGTACCGTTGCTCGATCTCATCCAGGAAGGCAATCTCGGGCTGATCCGGGCGGTGGAGAAGTTCGACTACCGCATGGGCTACAAGCTCTCGACCTACGCGACATGGTGGATCCGCCAGGCAGTTACGCGGGCGCTCGCGGACCAGGGAAGGCTCATCCGGCTGCCGGTGCACGTCTCCGACCAGGTGCGCCGGGTGATGCGCACGCGCCGTACGCTCGCGCAGAAGCTGAACCGCGAGCCGACCGTCGCCGAGATCGCAACAGCGGCGGAGCTGCCCGAGAAGCGCGTTCACGAGCTCCTCGACATCGTCGAGGACGCAGTCAGCCTCGAGGCTCCCATTGCGGGCGGAGACGCCGTCTACGGAGACCTGGTCGAGAACGAGGAGGCCGACGAGACCGACGTCGTCGTCGGCGGAGAGCTTCCGTGCCGAGGAGCTGGAAGCCGCGCTCGGCCGCATCGAGCCACGGCTGCGCGAGCTACTCGAGCGCAGGTTCGGCCTCGCCGGCCACAACGCCCAGACGCTCGACGAGATCGGCCGCAGCCTCGGCGTCACGCGCGAGCGCGTGCGTCAGCTGGAGACGCGGGCGTTGCGACAGCTTCGCGCGACGGCGCCCGAGCTCGCCTTCTATCTCGAGTCCTAGCCTCGGCTAGTACGGAACCGCTTGGATCTCGCGGAGGGTTGCGAGGCGTCGCAAGGCTTCGACTTCGATCTGGCGCACGCGCTCACGCGTCAATCCCAGCCGGCGGCCGATCTCCTCGAGAGTCTTCGGCTCGTAGTCGTCGAGCCCGTAGCGCAGGGCGAGCACCTCGCGCTCACGCGCGCTGAGCGTCCGCAGCGCCGCCTGCAGCGCCTGGCTGCGGAGTGAGACCTCCACCTCCTCGTCGGGCAGGGGGCCGTCTCCGGCGACGAAGTCACCGAGCACCGCTTCCTCCTGCTCGCCGACGGGCTGGTCGAGGCTCGTGGCTGCACGCGCTGCCGCCTTCACCTCGCGGGCCTGCTGGATGGGCAGGCTGGCCTCTTCCGCGATCTCCTCGAGAGTCGGCTCACGTCCCAGCTGCGTCCACAGGTTCCGCTCGGCGCGATTCATCTTCTGCAGCCGTTCGACGATGTGCACGGGCATGCGAATCGTCCGCGCCTTGTCGGCGAGCGCGCGCGCAACCGCCTGCCGGATCCACCACGTGGCGTAGGTGGAGAACTTGTAGCCGCGGCGCCAGTCGAACTTCTCGACGGCGCGGATCAGGCCGAGGGTGCCTTCCTGGATCAGGTCGAGGAAGGGGAGACCCTGGTTGCGGTAGTTCTTCGCGATCGAGACCACGAGGCGGAGATTCGACTGGATCATCCGCTGCTTCGCGGTATCGTCGCCGCGCTCGATCCGCTTCGCGAGCTCGACCTCCTGGGCGGCGGTCAGTAGGTGATGCCGGCCGGCTTCACGGAGAAAGAGCTGCAGCGCGTCGGTCGTCGTCTCGACAGGGGCGGTGAGCAGGGCAGCGACCGAGCCCTGGTCGTCCTCCATCACGTCGATGCTCAGCCGCTCGAGCTCCCGGTAGACCGCGTCCGATCTCCAGCGCGTCGTAGCCGTGCGCCTCGAGCACGTCCGCCAGGTCCGAGGCTCGGATCGACCCGGCCGCCTCTCCGGCTTCCAGTAGCTGAAGCAGATCCTCGCCCTTGACGAGAGTCTCGAAATCGATCGTGGCTTCGGGCGGCTGCTCGCTCGTCAATCGTCTCCCGGCGTTCGGCTCGGCGTGCCGTTCAACGCGCGGCCCGCCCGGTTCAGACGCTCACCCTCCTGAGCGCGTGCGAAAAGAATAGCCCGCGCGTCAAGCCTCGCGAAATCGCGCCTCTGCACGATAACGCGTGTTATGTCAAGTTGGAGGATGACACCGTGCTTCGGCACCGAGCGCAGCCTCTCCTCGCCCACCGTAGGATTCGCGCGCATGAAGCGCGTCGGCATCATCGTCGCGGCCGGCGTCGCTCTGGGCGTGGCAGTCCTGCTTTGCATCCTCGGCGTCGGCGAGCGGGCCGGTGCGCTCACGAACTGGCAGGCGTTCGTCCTGGGCGCCGTCCAGGGCTTCACGGAGCTGTCTGCCGGTCTCGTCCTCCGGGCCACCTCATTCTCGTGCCGTGGCTTTTCGACTGGACGTATCTCGAGGCGCACCCCGACTTCAACCAGACGTTCGACGTCGCACTGCACGTCGGGACGCTCGTGGCCGTCGTCGCGTACTTCTGGCGCGAGATCGGGGAGCTCATCGTGGCGTGGTGGCGAAGCGTGCGTGCAAGAGCCGTCCGCGACCGCGGACGAACGGGTCGCGTGGATCGTGATCATCGCAACGATCCCCGCTGCCTTCGCCGGAGCCGCTCGGCGAAAGCCATCGAGAACGGCACCTCGGCGAACCCGTGGCAGATCGCCATCTTCCTCGCCATCGGCGCCCTCGTCCTGTACGCGGTCGACAGACGGCCCAGCCGACGGACTAGGACGCTGCCGACGTTACGTTCGGTAAGGCCTCTCCTCGGCGTCGCCCAGACGCTCTCGCTCGCGCCCGGCGTGTCGCGATCGGGCATCGTGATCACCGACCGCGCGCCTCTCCGCCTCGATCGCGACTCGGCGGCGACGGATCTCGTTCTTCCTGCTCGTCCCGGTCATCTTTGGCGCAGCGTGTATCAAGGGGCGTGAACGACGTCGTGCTCGACAGCGGCCTTCCGCCTGGATCGGCCGGCCCGTTCGTCGTCGGGATGCTCACGGCTGCGGTCGACCGCCTGGCGGCGATCTGGATCCTGCTCGACTACGTGCGGCGTCACACGTACACCGTGTTCGTCGTCTACCGCCTCGTCGTCGCCGCGATCATTCTCCTGATCATCGCTACGGGCGCCCGGCCGAGCACGTTTTGAGCCCTGCCTCGAAGGACTCCACAGACCTGTCGGCCGAGTGTGGAAAGTGTGGAGAACATTTGTCTGCAATTTGCACCGTTTTCGTCCGCGCGACCTCTTGCCTCGGGGGTAGCGGCCGAGTAGATTCACAACTGCGGCGAGCACGGAGCGGAAGTAGGTCGAAGCCGACTTCGAAGGCGCTAGGCGGAAGCCGAACGTCAGCGGAGTTGGTGGACGAAACCGCCACCGGCTCGCCGAATTCTTTTTTGGTCCCTCGCCCGCTTCGCTTTCCGCTCGGGGAGTGCGCCCTTCGGGCGTCTGTTGAGGCGAAGCGTGTCGGAGCCGCGACCGCCATGTCGGTCGCGGCGCCTCACGGATTAGGATCCTTGCGTGCACCTCCGATCCCCCAGCGTCGCGGCCGGCGTCTCGTCGTTCTTGTGGGCGCTTGCCTTCGGGCTCTGTCGTGTGGCTCTTCCTGCTCGGCATCGGCAGCTCGCGCGCCATGGCCGTGCTCCTGGGCCTGCTCACGTTCTGCGCGACGTTCCTCTTCGTCCGCCTGAGCGGCCGTCAGGGCCGTCTACGCAAGCGCTAGGCGCCGCGAGTCGAACTCGGCAGACCAGAGCTCCGCTCGGAAGTCCTCGAGCGTCTGCAGCTCGTCCTCTCGAAACAGCTGCTCGACGACCCCGACCTCTGCGTCGTGATGGAACGGCACGTCTACGTGGTCGGCGGACACGAGGTTGACCGAGAGGCGCCCGCAGCTCGAGCACTTCAGCGCCACGCCGACCCGCCCCTGCTCCGGCTTCGGCGCCATCAGCCTGAAGAGCGACGGGAACGCCGGTCGCGGCTTGCCCTCCGGATAGCAGAAGAGCACCCAGGGCCAACCACCTGCCGCGATCAACCGCGCGGCGAGATCGTTGAGCTCCTCGCCGAGGAGCTGCTTGCGAGCCGTCATGAGATTGACGAACTCGCGCTCCTCCCCCACTCCGAGCGGCGCCCAGTCGAGATCGTCGTGCGACAGCAAGCCGTCGTGCTCGTCGCCGCAGGCGCACGCGAACCGGACACGGTAGACCGCCGGGTGCGCCGCGCCGGGCAGACGCTCCACCTCGCGGAAGGCCGACAATGGCACGCTCGCTTGCTCCCGGACCGGGCAGGCGAACGTGTAACGGGCGCGCAGCACGTCGTACATCGCTCTATCTAAGACGACAGAGCGGACGAAGTCGACGATCCCCCGTCCAGGAGGGTCTGTCGCGTCGCCAGCGATCGTACTTGATCAGCGAGAAGACGTCGTAGTCCGGACAGCTTCTTGCGCCCGTCGAGGAACGTCAGCTCGATGATGAACGGGAGCCCGACGACCGTTCCGCCCAGCTGCTCGACGAGCTCGGCCGTGGCCTTCGCCGTACCGCCGGTCGCAAGCACATCGTCGTGGACGAGCACGCGCTGTCCCGGCTTGATCGCGTCGGCGTGCACCTCCAGCTGGTCGAAGCCGTACTCCAGCGCGTACTTCGCCGCCACCGTGTGCCAGGGCAGCTTGCCCGGCTTCCGCGCAGGTACGAAGCCGCAGCCGAGCTTGCACGCCAGCGCGCCACCCGTGATGTAGCCGCGTGCTTCGGCGCCGAGGATGAGATCCGGCTCGCGCGGAGACGCCCACTCGGCCAACCGGTCGATCGTGTCGGCCAGCGCCTCGGCGTCGCCGAGCAGCGGCATGATGTCCTTGAAGATGACGCCCGGCTTGGGGAAGTCGGGAACGTCGCGGATCTTCGCCTCGAGGTCGACGGCCATGTGCCTCTCCCTACCCGGCCGCGATCTTGCGGACGGCTCTCCAGAGCAAGAGCTGTGTGAGCTCCTGGGCAGCCACGCCGAGCGCGCGCAGGTCCTCGAGCCCTTCCTGATGCCGCTCGGGATTGCGCGAGCGCAGGGCGGGCGCGGCGACCTGGTCGAGCAGGCCCGCCGCCCGATCGGCCGTCGTGCGGAACGTCCGCAGGTGCCGAGCGGTCATTCCTGACGCGGCCAGCCGGCCGCACGCCAGAGCGATCTCGACGTCGGCGTCGGTGTAGAAGGATTCGCCACCACGAACCGACGGAGACAGCAATCCGTACTCCTCGAGGTCACGCGCGAGCTCTCGGGTGATGTGAGCGCGCTCGCACAACTCGTGCAGGTCTACCTCCGCGTCGTGCTCGCCCAGGTCGCCAGATGCTTTGCCGCGACGGCTGGGAGAGAGGCGTGTCGCGAGCTCCTGGCGGATGACCCGCAGCGGCAGAAACTCGTCCCGCTGGAGCCTGAGGATCGCCTGCAGCCGCTCGATGTCCTCCTCGCTGAAGAGCCGGTAGCCGCCGGGCGTGCGCCGCGGCGAGAGCAGGCCCTGGTCCTCGAGGTACCGGATCTTGGAGATCGAGATGTCCGGAAACTCGTCGCTCAGCTTCGTGCACACGGCGCCGATCGTCTCCAGCTTGCGGGCTGGCCGTGCTCGGCCGGTGGGTCTCACGGTCGTCGTCATCGGGCGAAGAACACGAGCCGGTACTTGCCGATCTGCAGCTCGTCGTCGTCGGAGAGCTCCGCCGACTCGATGCGGCGGCGGTTGAGGAATGTGCCGTTGAGGCTTCCCTGGTCCTCGATCACGAACGTCTCACCCTGTCGTAGCGCGACGGCGTGTCTCCTGGAGACCGTGACGTCGTCGAGGAAGATGTCGCAGTCCGGGGAGCGGCCGATCGTCGTCCGTTCCCGCTCAAGCGGGAAGTGCTCGCCGGACCGTCCGCCTCCGGAGCGGATGACCAGCGTCGGCCCTTCCACCTCCCGGGCTGCATCGAGATCCGCTTCCTCCTCGAGCGCGTAGGACTGCGTCGTCTCGTCACCGTCCTCCTCGCGCAGGAGCGAGCCGCAGCGGGCGCAGTAGTTCGCCACCTCGGGGTTCTGGAAGCCGCACTCTGAGCAGTAGACGTGACTCATGGGAATCGCGCGGGTCGTCCCGCCAGGCGGCGGGCTACGCCGCAGGCGGCGGAGCCCCACCCGGGGCAGCTTTGCCGGAGAGGATCTCGGTCAGCCGTTCGACGTCGACGTGCGCGAGCTCTCCCTCCCCCTTGCTCTTCAGCCGGGCGACGAGCTCGGCATGCAGGATGTCGATCTTGCCGTGCAGCATGCGGCGCTTGTACGAGATCTCGTTCTCCTCGGCCTCGAGGTCGGAGATCATCTTCTTCAAGTCGCTGTCGGACAGGGTCGTGAGATCCGGAAACGCTTCCACGCAGACCTTTCGTTCGAAGGCTCTAGAAGGCCGCTGTATTGAAGCACGCGGCCTCCCCAAGGGTCAACCTCAACTTGAGATTGGCTCTCCGCTCTGCTCGGCCAGTGCTTCGCTCACGAGCGACAGGAGCTCCTGCTCGAGGTCGCTCGGGGAGCCGTCGGCGGTCGTCGTTTCGATTGTCACGTGCACGAGCGGCTCCACCGGATCCGGCCTCACCATGCCCCAGGCGCCGTTGTCGAACACCTTGATCCCGTCCCGAAGATCGACTTCTCGGCCTGCGAGGCGCTCCGTGAGGACGCGCATGACGAGACCCTTGAGCGCCCACGAGCACGGCACCGTGTGATCGACGATCGTGACTTCCGGCAGCTCCGCCGCCAGCTCCGAAACCGTCGCCGAGTTGGGTGCCAGCAGCTCCAGCAGCTTGCACAGGGCCGCCATCGCATCGAAGGACGGCTGGAAGCTCGGTATGACGTACGCGCCGTCGCCGCCCGCCGCGAACACCATGCCGCTCTGACTCGCGGCCTGCATGAGCTCGGACGGTGACGTCGGCGTGCGGACGACGTCGAGGCCGGCTTCTTTCGCCAGCCGGTCGGCGTGGCTCGTGACGGTGACGGGAAACGCGACGCTGCCCTGCCCGTCGGTGTCGCGGAGCAGGCGCAGGAAGAGCAGCAGCGCCTGCCTCGACGGCACTTCCTGCGCGTTCTCCGCCACGATGAAGAGACGCTCTCCCGAGAGGTCGAACACCGCGCCCAGATCGGCGCCGACTGCTTCGACCAGACGCTTCGTCTGGGCGATCGCCTCGTCGGTGCTCAGCCCGGGAGTGTCGAGCTCGGCGAACTCGTGGGCCGAGATTGCCTCCACTTCGAGCGGACCGAGAACGAGCGGCAGGACGAACGATGCCGCCGATTGCCCGTAGTCGACGACGATCCGGAATCGGCGCTCGATGATCGCAGCCGCATCGAGCGTCGCGAGCAGATCGCCCGCGTAGCTCTCACGCACGCGAACCGGGTAGCCGATCTTGCCTATCCGGTCCGGCGCCGCCCGCCGCAACTCGTAGCGTGTGTAGTGCTTCTCGACCTCCTTCTCGAGCCGCGGCGTCAGCTGTGTCCCGGTGTGCTCGAAGAAGCGGATCTCGAGCTGCTCGGGGTCGACGACGCTCATCCCGACGTGGAAGCCGGCCGCGTAGCCCTGTGTGCGGATGGCGTGGCGATTGACCGGCGCGGGCAGCACGCGGAGGTCGGCGATGCTGATGCCAGTCGACGTGAGGCCGGAGACCATCGCCCGCTTGATCATGCGGCAGGCCGGCGTTGCGTCCCGGCTGGCGACGACACGAGCGCCACGCTGGAGAGTGGTTCCGAGCGCGGCGGCAAGCCGAACCGCCGCTTCCGGCGTCAGATCGACGTTGACGACGCCTGAGACGCCTTCGCGGCCGAACAGGTGGGTCGGACCGCCGCCTTCCCAGACGAGGCTCTCGTAGACGGTGGCGCCTGACTCCACGTCCTTGTGCGGGAAAGATGCGGACGTCGGGCATCACGACCGTCTGCGCCCCGAGCGTGACACCGTCGCCGAGGGCGGCGCCGTCGTGGATGTGGACGTGTGAGCGCAGGTCGCACGACTTGCCCACGATCGCTCCCTCGACGCTCGCGCCGCGCCCGACGAACGTCGACTGGTCGATGACCGACCTCACGACGCGGGCGCGTTCGCGGAGCCGCACGTTGGCGCCGAGCACCGAGTAGGCGCCGATCGTCGCCTCGGGAGAGACAGCGCAGTAGTTGCCTACGAACGCCGGGCCCTCGACGCCGGCGAGGTCGTCGATCTCCACACCTTCGCCGATCCAGATGTTGCCGCGCAGCCGGATGCCCGGGATGTCGAGCGTGATCTGCTTGTCGAGGGCATCGAAGTTGGCCTGCCGATACTGCTCGAGGTTCCCGATGTCCTGCCAGTAGCCCTCGCACACGTGGCCGTACATCGGCCGTCCGAGCTCGAGCAACCGCGGGAAGAGCTCCTTCGAGAAGTCGAACGGACGGTCGTCGGGAACGTGACGAAGCACCCCGGGGTCGAGGACGTAGATGCCGGTGTTGATCGTGTCCGAGAACACCTGGCCCCACGTGGGCTTCTCCAGGAAGCGCTCGATGCGCCCGTCCTCTCCCGTGACGACGATGCCGAAGTCGAGCGGGTTGTCGACCGCCTTGAGCGCGATCGTCACGGCAGCTTCGCGTTCGGTGTGGAAGCGCACCAGCGCCGTCAGGTCGAAGTCGGTGAGCGCGTCGCCCGAGATGACGAGGAACGGCTCTTCGAGTCGCCGCGCAGCAAGCCGCACCGAGCCCGCCGTCCCCATCGGCGTCGCCTCCAGCGAGTAGTCGATCGAGGCGCCGAGCGCTTCTCCGTCGCCGAAGTACGACTCGATCGCCTGGGGCAGGAAGGCCAGGGTGACGGTGATGTCGGTCAGCCCGTGCTGGCACAGCAGGTCGACGATGTGCTCCATGCACGGTTTCCCGACGACGGGCACCATCGGTTTCGGCTGGTTCGAGGTCAGCGGGCGCAGCCGAGTCCCCTCTCCCCCCGCCATGACGATCGCTCTCATGGCCGTCTGACCGCCTTCCAGACCGCTGCGGCGTACGACACTGCTGCCGCTACGGCGAGCGCGACGCCGATCCAGAAGATCACGAGCGGCCAGTCGGTTCCGGCCGGTGTGGCGATGACCAACCCGATGCCGGCGTACAGCACCCACGTGGCGAGCTTCCCGAGAAAGCTGACGGAGAACTCGTAGCCGCGGGGGAGCACGAACCGCGTGCCGAGCACGAGCAGCAGATCACGCCCGACGATGATGACGAGCGCGGCCCACGGCAGCCGGTCCTCGAGGAAGAGCATGATCACGGCGACGTCGATCATCAGCCGATCCGCGAGCGGGTCGGCGTACTTCCCGAACTGCGACTCGACCCGGAGCCGCCTCGCCAGCCAACCGTCCACCTGATCGGTGATCGCCGCGGCGGCGAAGACGATTGCCGCGGGCCAGCTGTGGCCCTCGTCCCCTCTCGCCAGCAGCACCACGAACACCGGCACGAGAGCGAAGCGAGCGATCGTCAGTGCATTGGGCAGCTGAGCGATCGGCGCGGGCACTGCGCGGGCTCCCATTGGACAAGGATAGTGCGACCCGCACCTTGGCCCGCATCGGGAAAGCGGACGAGAATCAGCACGATGGCGCGAACGCTGACATTGCCGGGCTTCGTCAACGCCCACTCCCACGCCTTTCAGCGCGCGCTGCGCGGTCGTGCGGCGGGAGCGGACTTCTGGGCCTGGCGCGAGACGATGCTCGCCGAGGCGGAGCGCCAGACGCCGTCAGGAGTCCGTGCGCGTACGAGCACGTGTACCGGGAGCAGCTCGCGGCCGGCTACACCGCGGTAGGCGAGTTCCACTACCTCGGCTACGAGGAAGCCCTGGCCGCGGCGGCTGCGGCCGAGGCTGCAGGGCTCGAGCTCGTGCTGCTCTACGCGGCGTACGGCCGCGGAGGCCTCGCGCGCTTCCGCCAGGAGTCGCCGGCGGCCTACCTCGCCGACGTCGAACGGTTGGCCGCAGGCGGGACTTCGCGTGGGGCTGGCGCCGCACTCCGTCCGCGCGTGCCCGCGCGACTGGCTCGAGGAGATCGGGCGCTACGCGACCTCCACCCCACTCCCGGTGCACGTACACGCGTGCGAGCAGCCTCGTGAGATCGAGGAGTGTCTCGCCGAGCATGGACTGCGCCCGGTGGAGCTGCTCGCGGAGACGGGTTGCCTGGGCCCGCGGACGACGGTGGTCCACGCAACCCACGCGGACGATCGGGAGCTCGACCTGATCGCCGAGGCCGGGTCACGCGTCTGCGTCTGCCCGACGACCGAGGCCGACCTCGGCGATGGCTTTGCGCCGGTGAAGCCGTCTTGTCGAGCGTGGGATCTCGCTCTGCATCGGCTCCGACTCGAACGTGCGCATCGACCCACTGGAAGAGCTCCGCGAGCTCTCCGGCATCGCACGACGCGAGACGATGAGGCGAGAGGCTCTCGGCCCGGACGAGCTGCTCGCCCTCGGTGCTGCCGGCGGCGCGCACGCACTCGGTCTCGACGGCTCGCGTTCGATCGACATCGACCTCGACCACGTCTCCCTACGCGGCGTGGCGCCAGAGGACGTCGAGGCTGCGCTCGTGGCGGGGTGCTCAGCTGATGTCGTGATCAGCTGAGAAAGCTCAGGGCGCGGCGGAGCACACGCTCGACGGCAACGGCCACCCGATACGTCTCCGTCCAATGCGCCGTGCGGACGAGGTAGGCGCGCTCGGCCGCCTTGCCGGTGAGGCCGTACGCTCCCTCGTAGCTCGCATAGTCCCCGTAGATCGTCGCTCCACGCCGCTGGGCAGGCTCGATCTGTGTGCCCTCATGCCACTCGTTGTAGCTCGTGATCGTGACGCGGTCGGGATCGGCGGCGATGGCCGCTCGCCACATACCGTCGTACGTCGCGCCGTCGCGGCGGCTACGCACGCGGTAGTCGGGCGTTGCCCGCGTTGCGTTGTAGCCGGGTCCGACGGACGGCGCGCACGCGATACCGGCTTTCCTTGCCCGTGCACAGAGGCCGGCGAAGGCGCCGCCGCGCACGGCATAGACGTCGTACGTGTACACGCCGTCGAAGCCCGCCTCGGCGGCACGCGCCGCGTCGCTCGTCTGCGCGTAGAGCTCGATCGACGGGAACTGGGCCGAGAGCTCGAGCCACTCCGTATCGGGGATCAGGCCGTCGAACGGGTTATAGACGTACACGCGGCCGACGCCGAGCCCCCGCAGGTACTCGAAGTCCGCCTCGACGACGGAGCGCGTCCGCTGCCACTTCTCGTACGGCTCGAGATGCACCGCGACGTCGAGCCCGTGCTTCCAGGCGGCCCGCATGACCGTGGGCAGCCGGTCGGCCTCCGGTGAGCCCAGTCCCCACCACGAGCTGATGATCTCGTCGACGCCGGTGCCGGCGATCTCGGACATGTGCCTGTGACAGAACGTTCCAGTCGCGGCTCGAGTACGCGCCGCGCGTCGGGTAGTACGTGCTGGCGAGGTCCTGCGGCGGCAGCCGGTCGGCCTTGTTCCAGTGGAGGTACTTGCCGTCCTTCTGCGGCGTGCCCCACCATGGGTAGTAGAAGATCGACGTCTCGCCCGCCGCCCGCGCCACGGCGGGTGCGAGCAGCAGCATTGCGAAGAGAACGACGACGAGTCGCACCCCCGCATTTTTCCAGTTATCGGCTCGGCGAATGTAAGGCGGGGCGGCAGGTCTCGGACTGCCCGCAATCACGGGCATGGCGTAAGCTTGTCGCACTGAGATGCCGTTTCAGCCAACGCTCCTCACGAGCTACGTCTGACAGTTCGAACATGCTGCCCGGGTGGCAGCACCGAGACGGGCGTCAGTGCCGTTCCATGAGCCGTCTCCGAGAGGCTTGAGATCGTGGCACCGGACGCGTTCCCGCCTCATCCGACTCGGCAAGAAAGGCGCTGAGTCGGGCGGGCAGATTCGAACTGCCGACCTCTAGTCCCCCAGACCAGTGCGCCGCTCCGATACGCCCCCTCATCCGGGCTCCTTTACCAGCACTCCGAAACCTGCTTCGTAATGCTCCTCCAACCTCTGGTCGGCGCAGAACTGCTGGTATCCCCGTCGAGCGCCCCGCCAGTCGGTCTCTGCATCACAGTCGTCGACGAGAATGACACCTTCCGGCACGAGGCGCGGCCAGATCTTTCGCAATCCCGCTTCAATCGGCACGGCTAGGTCGACATCCATTAGGCAGACCTTGACTCGCTCCGGAAGCTGTTGCTCTCCCATTTTGACGATGTCATCCTGAACCACCGTGACTTCGCTAAGCCCGTAGTACCGCATGGTGCGTTCTACGAGCACGAGCGGATTGAGGGCGAAATGCGTTCGGAATGATTCCGGCGTTCCTACCCTGACGTCCTCGTCGAACTGGTCAGAAGCGAACCCACTGAAGGTGTCGACGATCATGTATTGACGTGCCGGTTTCCCGATCCGGCGCAGGTGCTGGCATGCAACAACGGTGGTCGCACCGCGGAAGCACCCGACTTCCAAGATCGCCCCGTCCTCGTCAGCGTGTCTGGAAAGGGTGTCGAGGTAGAGGCGAAGACGCTCTGGCTCTAACTCCGGGACCAGAGGGCGACGCCGCAGCATGATGCTCATCGGCGCAATTCTGCGGACAATCGCGTGAATCCGGGTCATTGCGCGAGGCGCTCCAAGCCTAGGCGTGGCTTTCTGTTTCCAGTTGTCGACGAGATGACGGTGACGTGCAAGCGAGTGAGGATATCTACACGTTGCACGCTGCCTCTTTTCCGAACGGCTGCCCGCGGGCCGACGAATTGACTCAATTGGGTCATAGCGGGTGAGGTGAGGAAAAGGCACGCTGCCAGGAATGAGCAAGAACGAACGACCGAGCGAGTTCTTTAGTGCGGCCGCAGTTGCACTTCGGAGTCAGGATCCGGATCTCTATTGGCGGATCCTGCAAACCGCGAATACGGAACAGCTTGACCCGGATGCCTACGTAGCAGTGGTCTTGAGTGTCACTCGCGCGCAAGCGCCGACGTCGAGTGCTTTGGAGACCGCGCGTTAGCGCGCGGCTTCCCGATTCGGAGAACTACCTGCGGCGGCCTGCTCGAAGCCCTCGACGCAGGAGAGGCCGACGCCGCCGCGGGTTTAGGCCACTAGTGGGCCACGGCAAGCAGCCAGTCAGTACCGGTGACAGAGAAGAAACCCCCGTACCAGCGGGGGTTTCTCTTAGGTCGGGGCGGGCAGATTCGAACTGCCGACCTCTAGTCCCCCAGACTAGCGCGCTAACCAGGCTGCGCCACGCCCCGATGTGTCCGACACGATACCGCTCCCGCCCGTCCCCATAAAGGAAGAGGGCGGCGGGGCTTTCGCCCCGCCGCCCTCGGACCCTTGGCCGTGAGCGGTGTGTTCTTACCGGACTAGTGGTTCAGAGTCGCCCTGTCGAGCGACGTACCCCAGTTGGCGAAGAACGTCCGCGTTCCGCCACAGGTGTCGTCGAGGATGAACGACGCCAGCGAGCAGTTGATCGACGGGATGAACTCGCTCGTGAAGTAGACCGAGTTGCCCATCGTGAACGCTCCGGAGTAGTCGCCCCATCGCGGGCGGTCATTACCGAAGACGAACGGGTACTGCGTGAACCCGTCCTGCTCACCCATACCCTGGTTCGCGATCTGGATGGCAGCGGGTGCCATCGTCGTCGAGAACACGGAGTACGCGGCCGACGGACGCAATGCCGGCCCGCTCACGGAGTACGCCGCGAGCGCGAGCCCGTTGTCGAAGATCGCCAACGGCCGGGAACTGCAGGTCGTTCGTCGGGTTGTGGATGCCCCAGATGCGGGCGAGGCTCGTGGTGGAGATGCTGCTCCCGAGGTTGACACCGAAGAGCATGATGCCCGCCCCGCCGAAGCCGTCGGCAGTGCCGAGGCCACCCCACATGACGCGTGAGCCGTTCGCAAGCGTGGTCATCGTCGTGTCACGCATGCGGTCGTCGCCCGAGTCGATCGGACCCGGGTTGCCACAGATGGCCCCTGGGCAGAGTCCTGCGAACACCAGGAAGTCGCCGAGCGGGTTGCCGTTGGCCGTCGTCGGCCCGGTCTGAATCTGCGGCTGTGCAGACGGTGGCGGCGGGCTGTACGTCGTGTGACCGTCGGTCAGGACGCCGAGGGTCCCGGAGATGTCGGGGATGAACGCACCGATCGTCGATGTGTTCACGAACTGCCAGACAGCGATCCGGTTGTCACCGATGCCGAAGAAGTCCAGGGCACTCATCGCCCACTGGGTTCCCCCGTTCCGGGTGTCGTAGCGACCGTTCCCGGAATTAGACGGCTGGATCGAGTACCAGCATGCTCCGAACCCCGTGATGCAATCGCCGAAGGCGAAGTCGGGGAAGATCGCCGGAGCTACCCGAGATGTCGAACGCGACGACGTTCGGAGCCGGTGCCCCGAGCGCCAGCGCGACCTTGTCGACGAGGACGTACGCAGCGCCACAGAAGCCGCTGGCGCAGCCGGTGCCGTTCAGGTCGAACTGGTTCGTCGAGATCGAGATCGTGTACTGGTCAGCACCGAGGTTCGGCTGGTCGGCGAGGCAGAGGCTGACTGCGCAGCCGCCGTCACCGCCGAAGTTGCTGAGGTCGAGCATGTAGATGTTCCAGGGACTGCGCGGGTCGGACGACGTGCTCACGGCGATGTACACGCCCGAGAACGACGCGAAGTCCGACACGGCAACCGTGTAGTACCACTTGCCCGTCGAGTGGTTGTACTCGCACTGCGGGTCGAACAGACTGTTGAGGAAGTCGCCGAAGAACGCCTCCGCTGGGATGGGCGCCGTCAGCTTCTGCAGGTTGCTGTTCGAGATCTGGATCTGGCTGTTGACGACCTGCACCACGAAACCCTGCCCCGCGCAAAGCGTGGGGTCGGGCGGCTCGAGGTTGTAGCCACCGAACTGCTCCTGCTGGAATGCGTTGACGCCGGTGCTGGACAGCACCGCGGAGCTCTTTGGTGTGATCGGCTGGTCCGCGACTGGCAACCGCGACCGACGTTCAGGGCCGTGGGGGCCTTGTACGACAGCGCGGCCGACTTCCTTGCGTTCGGGACATCGAGGCCCGTAGAACTGGCAACTAGCAGCTGCTTCGCAGAAACCTGCTGCACGGCCGTGTACGGGTTCTTCGTCACCGCCTTGCCGGGAACTGGGCTCAGACTTCTCACGCCCAACTTGGTCATCGGAAGCTTCGTGCCGGCGAACTTCGACCCAACCGGGGTCGCCGTCGCCAGCTCTGATTGTGCAGGCGCGCCCGTCGCTGCGCCGGCAAAAGCCATGGCAGCAAAGACGCCGAGTAGGGCTACGCCTGCGAGGGATCTACTGAAGTGCATCTGAGGTCTCCCTCCTCCTTACTCGGGGTGTAGATAGCCGCGACGGGCTACCTTCGGTCAACAACAACGGCTGGTTCAAGCCGTCATTCCGTATCACGGCGGCCGGACAGACACCGTCGATACGGCTCAATACGCACGTCGTCGATCCGGTCCGGCACGGCCAAGGGGGCGAGCATACACAAGCCCTTTCTGCTCTGCAACTGACTGTTCCGGCATACCTATCGGCACCCTCGGGGAGGGTCCTGAGAGGCCGCGGGTCGATCCGTTGCCTTTGCAGGGGTTTGTGACGCATGCCCAGTACATCGTGTGTTGGCTTCGCCCGGATGAGCCGCGTTCCTGCCTCGCAAACCGCGCCCCGCAAACCCTTACAAACCGCGAACAATCAGGGTCATCGGCCTCCCTGCCGAATAGAGGGATGGATGCGCTTCCTCGCCGCGTCTGTGGGCACGATCTGTGCGCTTTGCCTGCTCCCGTCGTCCGGGCGGCCGGCCGGTGCCGGCAACGCCGACATCGCCGCCCTGCAGGTGGCGCTGCGGGCCGCCGACGCGTACGTCGGCCCGGTCGACGGCTGGCGCGGGCCGGATACGGACGAGGCGCTACTGGCATTCCAGCAGCGCGAAGGCCTGGAGCCCGACGGCATCGTCGGCCCCCGCACGCGCCACGCTCTCGGACGCTTCGGGCGGCCGGAGCTCGGGGTGCGCTCACTCGCCGCCGGTGCGCGCGGCTGGGACGTCGCCGAGCTCCAGTTCAAGCTCGCCTGGCACGGCTTCCCGTCAGGGCCCTTCGACGGCGCCTTCGGCCCGCGCCTGGAGGCAGCGGTGCGCCGCTTCCAGCGTTTCGCCCACTTGCCGCGGATCGGTATCGCCGGGCCCCGGACGCAGGCCGCGCTGCGACAGGCGCTGCCGACCAGCCCGCTCGATCTCGCCCAGCCGGTCGCCGGGGAGCTCGGGGATCGGATTCGGGCCGAGGAGCGGGTCGTTCCATGCCGGCCTCGACTTCGTGGCCTCCGCCGGCACGCCAGTGACGGCCGCACGTGCCGGTCGTGTGGTGTGGGCCGGGCCGTTGGGCAGCTTCGGCAACGCGGTCGTCGTCGCGCACGGCAGCGGCGTCAGGACGCTCTACGCGCATCTCGAGCAGATCGATGTCGGCCTGCTCGACCGCGTCGCGCTCGGCGCCCGGCTCGGCACCGTCGGCTCGACAGGGCGTTCCACGGGCCCGCACCTCCACTTCGAGGTGCGGGTGCGCGGCGCCGCCGTCGACCCGCTCGGCGCTCTCGACTAGCTGGTTAGCCGAGCCGCTTGTAGAGGCGGTCGACGAGGTCGGGCATCCGCTCGAGCCGCTCGGTGATCACGCGCACCCGATACTCGAGGAAGTGCTCGGGCTCGACGCCGAGCGCGCGCGCGAGCCGCGCGAGGATCTCGTTGGAAGGCACCGGCCGGTTGCCGTGCATGATGTGGTTGAGGTAGCCGGCGGAGAGGCCCGTCTTCGCGGCGAGGCCCCGGAACGTCACGCCGGTCTCGGCCATCAGCCGGATCGCCGTCTCGCCGAAGGGCTGCTCGCTGAACCGCCGCCTTCTCGACATCAGACCGTCACCTCTTCCAGCCGCACTCGCTGCTCCTCCCCAGTCTGCCGCACGAGGACGTCCACCGCGCCGTCCTCGAGCGTCTTCTTGCCGACGGTGACGCGATAGGGGCAGCCGATGAGGTCGGCGTCGGCGAACTTCTCGCCGGCACGGAGCTCGCGGTCGTCGAGCAGGACCGTCGTCGCCTGCCGCGTCGAGCGCGTTGCTCGAGCGCCTCTCGGCCTGCTCCTCGACGCCCGGCAGGCACACGATGTGGACGTCGTACGGCGCCACGGACTCTCCGGCCAGACGATGCCGCGCTCGTCGTGGTGCTGCTCGACGATGGCGGCCATCGTCCGGCCCGGGCCGATGCCGTAGCTGCCACCGAGCGATCGGCTGCTCCTGCCCGTCCTCGTCCAGGAACGTCGCCTTCAGCGCGCCCGAGTAGAACGTGCCGAAGCTGGAAGATGTGGCCGACCTCGATCGCCGTCGGAACTGCAGGCGCCCCCGCACTCGGGGCATGTGTCTCCTTCGAGGGGCTCTCGTAGGTCGGCGAACCGCGGCTCGTAGTCGCGCCCCGCCTCCACGCCGCGCAGGTGCCAGCCGTCCCGGTTCGCTCCGGCGACGAACTGGCCGTCGCGCAGCGTCTCGTCGGCGATGACGTCGGCCGTCGAAGCCGACGGGGCCGAGCGAGCCGCCGCCCGCGCCGAACGCGGCGCGGATCTCGTCGTCGGTGGCGGGACGCGAACGCGCCGGTCGAGCTCGTCGTAGAGCTTCGTCTCGCGACAGGCGGTCGTCGCCGCGCACGAGCGCGAGCACGAGCGTGCCGTCCGCTGACGACTACGGGCATCGCCTTAGACGTCGCTGCCGGGTCGATGCCGAGGAGCTCGGCGAGCGCCTCGATCGTCGTCACGCCCGGCGTCTCCACCTCCTCCGGCGCCGCCAGACGGCTCGGGGAACTCGCGGCACGCGGGACGCCGCGAGCGCGATCTCGAGATCGGCGCAGTAGTCGCCGTTCTCGCACGTGATCGAGCGTGTTCTCGCCCGAGCCGGCGGCGCCAGGAAGCCCAATGAGAGCTGTGCCGCCCATGATCCCGCTCTCGGCCTGGACGTCGGTACGCCTCCAGCTCGCAGCGGTCGAAGATCCGCTCGGTAAGCGCCACGTTGTGCGCTCGAAGCTCTCGCGCGCACTGGCCGTCGTCGCGGTCGAACGAGTAGGCGTCCTTCATGATGAACTCGCGCACGCGCAGCAGCCCGCCGCGCGGCCGCGGCTCGTCGCGGTCCTTGATCGAGAAGTGGTACCAGAGCTGCGGCAGCTCCTTGTACGACTGAATCTCGCGCGCGTGGAACGTCACCGTCTCCTCGTGCGTCAGAGCGGCAGGATGAACCGTCGGCCCGAGCGGTCCTGGACGTGAAAGAGCTCGGGGATCTTGTCGCGCCCGGTCTTCTCCCAGAGCTCCGACGGGCGTCAGCACCGGCATGAGCATCTCCTGGCCGCCGATCGCGTTCATCTCCTCGCGGATGATCTGCTCGATCTTCCGGTGCACGCGCCAGCCGAGCGGCAGGAAGGTCCAGAGGCCCGCGCCGACCTGGCGGATGAAGCCACCGCGAACGAGCAGCTTGTGGCTCGCCGCCTCGGCGTCGGCCGGATCTTCGCGCAGTGTCGGCAGGAAGAGCTGTGACGCCCGGCATCGCTGCGAGCAGGTTATTCGAGCGGGATCATCGACGCCTCGGCCATTGCGAGCGCCGCCGGCTTCGCCATCTTCAGCCGCTTTCGGCGCTGCATGCCGGCGGCGATCCACGCGTCGATCTCGCCGAACAGCTCGTCGACGAGCACGTCCGACGACACTTTCTTCAGGACGCGGCCGTGCGCGTAGACGAAGCCGACGTCTCGGCCGCCCGCGATGCCGAAGTCCGCGTCACCCGGCCTCGCCCGGGCCGTTGACAGCGCAGCCGAGCACGGCCACCTCGAAAGCCTCGGCGTAGGTGTCCAGCCGCTCCTCGACCTGGGCCGCGAGCGTCTCCACGCCGACGTTGTCGCGTCCGCAGGAGGGGCAGGCGATGAGGATGGGGCCCCGCTCCCGCAGGCCGAGCGCCTTGAGGATCTCCCAGGCGACCTTGACCTCCTCCACGGGATCGGCGGTGAGCGACACGCGCATCGTGTCCCCGATCCCGTCCACGAGCAGCGCGCCCATGCCGACCGCGCTCTTGATCCCGCCCGAGAACGGCGTGCCCGCCTCGGTGACGCCGAGGTGCAGCGGATACGGCACCTTCGCGGAGAGCATCCGGTAGGCGCGGATCATCGTCGGCACGTGGCTCGACTTCACCGAGATCTTGAAGTCGCGGTAGTCGAGCGCCTCCAGCAGCCGCACTTCCTCGAGGGCGGCCTCGACGAGCGCCTCGGCCTGGTCCTCCTGCGCGAGAGCTGCCAGATGCTTGGGCAGCGAGCCCGAGTTGGCGCCGATCCGCATCGGGATGCCCGCCTGCTTCGCGGCCTTCACGACGAGCTCCACCTTGTCGGGGCCGCCGATGTTGCCGGGGTTGATGCGGACGGCCGCGACGCCGCCCTCGATCGCCTTCAGCGCCAACGAGGCGTTGAAGTGGATGTCGGCGATGACGGGCAGCGGCGAGAGCTTGACGATCTTCGGCAGTGCGTCGGCGTCCTCGGTCTTCGGAACGGCCACGCGCACGACCTCGCAGCCCGCGGACGCGAGAGCGGCGATCTGGGCCGTCGTGGCCTCGACGTCGTGCGTCTTCGTCAGCGTCATCGACTGCACGACGACGGGCGCCCCGCCGCCGATCGCGACGCCGCCGACCGAGATTTGTCGCCTGCTGGCCATCCTCCGGCGATTGTAGACGGGGCTCAGAGCCCCACTATCGGCCGAAGAGGACAGGTCCTAGTGCCTGGCACTGAGTTGTGACAATTGTGTGCCAATGCATCCACAGGCGGCGCGCGGGCGGCCGTGCTGCGTTCTAGCCGCCGCCGAGGCGGCCGACGTCGTTCGTGAGACCTACAAAGAAAAGGAGTAGCACGACGGCGATGCCGACGACCGAGACGCGCTCGTAGATCTCGCGGCGGATCGCGTGGCCACGAATCTTCTCGGCGAGCGCGAACACGATGTGGCCGCCGTCCAACGGCAGCAGCGGCAGCAGGTTGAGCAGGCCGAGCGACAGGCTGATGAACGCCAGCACCGCAAGGTACGACTCCCACCCCTGGCGGGCAGCCGACGACGACTCGTCGACGATGCCGATCGGGCTGGCGATCTGCTCGCGCCCTTCCTCGTGGACGATGTTGCCGAGCGACTTGCCGATCTCGCCGGTCAGCCGCAGCGTGAGCAGCACCGACTCCTGGATGGACTCGATCGCGCCGAGAGGCTGCGCGCCGAGGCGGAACCCGAGCCGGTAGACGCCCTCGTCGAGCTTCGCGCGCACCGGGCCGAGCGTCACCCGTTCGCCGTCGCGCAGGACCAGGAGAATCAGCGCGCCGCCTTCCGACCCTGAGATCCGCTCCGTGATCTTGTCCGGCGTCACGGGTGCACCGTCGATCTCGAGGATCCTGTCGCCCGGCTGCAGGCCGATCGCGTGCGCCGGACGCCCCTCGAACACCTGCTCCACCGTCGTCGTGGCTTTGCCGCCGGCGGACATGAGGACGATCGCGAAGATGACGACTGCAAACGCGAGGTTGGTCGCCGGGCCGGCGCCGATGGTCACGATGCGCCTCCAGATCGACTGCCGCCAGTACGCATCGTGGGAGAGGCTGTCGCGGATGTGCTTCAGCCCGCGGTCGATCCCCTTGGTGGAATCGCTCCCGACGGCCACGGCCTCGAAGGCGTCGAGCTCGAAGTCGCGCTTGCTCCCAATCCTCGGCCGAGAGAGCCCGCTTGAGCCGTTCCGCCGGGCCGACGAGCTCCGGAGCTTCGTGGATCGCGCCGCCGAAGAACGCGTCGACGTCCGACGGCTGTGGCCGCGTCATGCCGGGGATCGTCACGTAGCCCCCGAGCGGGATCGCCCGGAACGCATAGTCGATGTCGTTGCGCCGCACCTTCGCGAGCGGTGGGCCGAAGCCGATCGAGAAGCCCCGCGGGCGCATGCCGACCGCCAGGGCGCCGTAGAAGTGGCCCAGCTCGTGGATGACGATCAGGAACGCCAGGCCCAGGATTGCGACGGCAATGCTCATGCGCGGGACAGCGCTCCTTCGGCAAAGGCGCGCGTCTGGGCGTCGGCTGCCACGAGCTCCTCGACGTCGCGGGCGACGCTCAGGTCGAGAGTGTCGAGCGAGGCCGCCACGATCTCGGCGATATCGGCAAAGCGGATCCGTTCCTCCAGGAAGGCTTCTACGGCGACCTCGTTCGCGGCATTGAACACGCACGGTGCGGTCCCGCCGCGCTCCCCCGCCTCGCGCGCAAGCCTGAGCAGCGGGAATGTCTCGAGGTCGGGCGCATGGAACTCGAGCGTCAGCGCTGTCAGATCCAGGTGCGGCACCTCGGCGGCTCCGCGCTCCGGATAGGTGAGCGCGTACGAGATGGGAACGCGCATGTCCGGGTAGCCGAGATGCGCAAGCGCCGCGCCGTCGCGAAAGCGCACGAGCGCATGGACGATCGACGTCGGGTGCACCACGACCTCCAGCCGCTCGTATCCGAGGCCGAACAGGAAGTGCGCCTCGATCAGCTCGAGGCCCTTGTTGGCGAGCGTCGCCGAGTCGATCGTGATCTTCGGGCCCATGCTCCAGGTGGGGTGGGCGAGCGCCTCGCCCGGCGTCACGTCGGCGAGCTCGTCGGCGGATCGGCCGCGGAACGGGCCTCCGGAAGCGGTGAGCACCAGCGAGTCCACCGACTCGGGGCTCCTCCCTTCCAGGCACTGGAAGGACGCCGAGTGCTCCGAGTCCACGGGCAGCAGCAAGCCTCCTCCCCGCTCCCGAGCGGCAAGTGCAAGCTCGCCCGCCGCGACAAGGCTCTCCTTATTAGCTAGTGCGAGATCGACGCCGGCTTCGAGAGCCCACAGCGTGGCGGGCAGGCCCGCGAAGCCCACGACGGCATTCAGGACGACGTCCGGATCGGCACGCTCGAGCAGCTCGGTGAGGTCGCCGCCGACCTGCGTCAGGGGCGCGAGCCCTTCGACGGATTGCGAGCCGGAAGCGGCCGCGACGAGCTCGAGCTCCTGGTTCGCGGCAATGATCTCAATGGCCTGGCGGCCGATCGAGCCTGTGGCCCCGAGCAGCGCGACTCGTTTCACGCGCCCAGTGTACGGCTCTGTCGTTGCACTCAGGTTAGGAGTGCGTGGACTACGAAGTACGCGGCCGGGAACGCAAAGAGGATCGCGTCGATCCGGTCCAGGACGCCCCCGTGGCCTGCCAGCAGCCGCCCCGAGTCCTTGACTCCCAGATCGCGCTTGAGCATCGACTCGAAGAGGTCGCCGAGCGGTGCAGCCAGCGCAACTGCGACACCGAGCAGGAGCGACTCACCGATGGTGAGGAACTCCTCGCGGTCCTCGTAGAGCGTCACGAAGACGACGAGGATCGCCGCGAGGGTGCCGAAGATGAAGCCTTCCCACGTCTTGCCGGGTGAGATTGCGGGTGCGAGCTTGTGGCGTCCCAGCGCGCGGCCGCCGAAGTACGCAGCCGTGTCGTCGGCGAAGACCGCCAGCAGCACCGCCAGCGCGACGACGAAGCCGAACTCCGGCAGTGTCGCGCAGCAGGAGCACGCAGCCGAGCCCGAGCCCGATCCAGGCCGTTCCCAGCAACGTGACGCCGATGGAGACCGTCGACGAGCCCTGGGTGGCCGCTAGGCCCTTGAGCAGGAACGCGAGCGCGAGCGTCGCCAGGAGGGCGCCGAGCGCCCACACGAGCTCCGTCTGCTGCAGCGAGACGAGCACACCGGCAAGACCGGCGTAGCCCGCGAGCGCGATCGGCCGCAGCGGCTTCGTCATCGCGAAGAACTCGTGCAGCGCGAGCAGCGCAGCGGGCATCACGAGCCCGAAGAGCCACCAGCCTCCGGCCCACAGCGCGGCGAGCACGAGCGGCAGCCCGACGGCCGCGACGAGCAGGCGGGTGGCGAGCGCGCTCATCTACCGCCGAAACGGCGGCGGCGGCGGGCGTAGGCAGACAGAGCGGCCTCGAGGTCTCTGGGCGAGAAGTCGGGCCAGTGGCGGTCGACGAACACGAGCTCCGTGTACGCCAGCTGCCACAGCAGGAAGTTGGAGACCCGCAGCTCCCCGGACGTGCGGATGAGCAGATCGGGATCCGGCATGTCCGGCGCGTTGAGGTTGGCCGCGAAGACGTTCTCGTCGATCTCCCGCGGCTCGACACCGGACTCGACGAGCTTGCGCGCGGCCTCCACGATCTCGGCGCGGCCGCCGTAGTCGAACGCGATCCACAGGCGGAGCTCGGTGTTCTCGGTCGTCTGCCGCTCGAGGCTTGCCATCTTGCGCTGCAGCTCCTCCGGCGCGCGATCGCGGCGTCCGATGAACCGCACCCTCACTCCCTGGCGCACCAGGTCGGGGAACTCGCGCTCGATGGTCTCGCCAAAGATCTCCATCAGCGTGTCGATCTCGTCGCGCGTCCGCGACCAGTTCTCCGTGGAGAACGCGTAGACCGCGAGCGACTCGACGTCGAGCTCGATTGCGGCCTCGACCGCCTTGCGAAGCGCCTTCGTGCCGGCCCTGTGGCCCTCCGCAACCGGCAGGCCGCGACTTCGCGCCCAGCGCCCGTTGCCGTCCATGATGATCGCGACCGCCCGTGCGCGATCGGAGAGGTCGTGGTCCTCCTCGGGCGGCCGGGTCGTCCAGAGCGAGCGGATGCGGGTGAGCAGGTTCAAGGAGGCCGCCGCCTCAGACTTCCATGATCTCGGCTTCTTTTCTCTTCAGCAGCTCGTCGATCTTGTGCGTGTGCTCGTCGGTGAGCTTCTGGACGTGGTCTTCGGCGCGATGCTCTTCGTCGACGCCGACCTGGCCGGAGTCGACGAGCTCCTTCAGGTGATGCATGACGTCGCGGCGGACGTTGCGGACGGCGACGCGGCCCTCCTCGGCCAGATGCCGGACGACCTTCACCAGCTCCTTGCGCCGCTCCTCGGTCAACTGCGGGATCGGCAGGCGGATGAGCTTGCCGTCGTTCGCCGGCTGCAGACCGAGGTCCGACTCCATGATCGCCTTCTCGATGCCCTTGAGCGAGGACGGGTCGAACGGCTGGACGGTCAGCAGGCGCGGCTCGGGGGCGTTGATCGTGGCCAGCTGATTGAGCGGCGTCGGCTGGCCGTAGTAGTCGACCTGGATGCGGTCGAGCAGCGCCGCCGAGGCACGGCCCGTGCGGACGCCGTTGAACTCGTGCTGCGTCGTCTCCACGGACTTGTCCATGCGGCGGATGGCGTCGGCTATGAACTCGTCGATCATCGGCTGGCTCCTGTCTGTCTGATTCGAGGAGATGATGGTTCCTACACGCTCGCCGCGCGCCACGCGACCGATCGTCCCCTCCTCGAGCGCGAAGACGAGAATCGGCAGGCCGTTGTCCATGCAAAGCGAGAGTGCGGTCGTGTCCATCACCTTGAGCCCGCGCTCGATGGCCTCCAGGTGCGTGAGCTCGGGGATGAAGGACGCGTTCGGGTCCTCCCGCGGGTCGCCGTCGTAGACGCCGTCCACTGCATTCTTCGCCATCAGGATCGCCTCGGCGCCGATCTCGAGCGCCCGCAGCGCCGCGGCGGTGTCGGTCGTGAAGAACGGGTTGCCCGTCCCTCCGGCGAAGATCACGATCCGGCCCTTCTCCAGGTGGCGCATGGCGCGCCGGCGGATGTACGGCTCCGCAACCTCGGCCACCGTCAGCGCCGAGAGCACGCGGGTCTGCGCGCCGCGCCGCTCGAGCGCGTCCTGGACTGTCACCGAGTTGAGCACGCTCGCGAGCATCCCCGCGTAGTCGGCCGTGGCCCGGTCCATACCGGCCGCCGCCCGTTCCATGCCGCGGATGATGTTGCCGCCGCCGACGACGATCGCGATCTGCGTGCCGTCCTCGTGGACGGACACGATCTCGCCGGCGAGCGACTCGATGCGCTCCTGGTCGATGCCGAACTCGCGATCGCCGCTCAGGGCCTCCCCGGAGAGCTTGAGCAGGACGCGGGAGAACGCGGCCGGTACGACCGCCTGCGGGTCGGCGCTCATGGCCTTACTCTGCCACTGCGAAGCGCGCGAACTCGATGATCTCGAGGCCGACTTCGTCGAGGACGTCCCCGACCCGCCGGTCGGTGTCGTGAATCCACGCCTGCTCGGCGAGCACGTGCGCCTCGAACCACTTGTCGAGCCTGCCGGCGACGATCTTCTCGCGGACCTGCTCCGGCTTGTCGAGCACGTCGTCCTGCTTCGAGAGGATCTCCCGCTCCGCCTCGACCTCGGCCGCCGGAACGTTCTCCTTGCTCACGTAGACGGGCGCCGCAGCCGCGATGTGCATCGCCACCTTGTACGCCAGATCGGGCTCGCCCTTGGCATGCAGCAGCACGCCGAGCTTGTTGGCAGGCGGGTGGACGTACGCGGTGAGGATCTCGTGCTCGGCGCCTTCGTAGCGCGCCGCTCCGACCACGGCGATGTTCTCGCCGAGGCGGGCGACGAGCTCGACGCGCTCGTCCTCGAGCGAGTCGACGGCGTCGACCCCGTGCTTCAGAACGGCGCCGAGCACCCGCTGCGCGTAGACGAGGAAGTCCTCGTTGTTCGAGACGGGCTCCGTCTCGCAGCCGACGGCCACCATCGCTGCCACGCTCTCCTCGCTGATCGAGTAGCCCACCTTGCCCTCGGTCGTGTCGCGACCCGAGCGCTTGGCAGCGTCGGCCACGCCCTTCTCGCGCAGCAGCGTGCGAGCAGCGTCGAGGTCGCCGCCCGTCTCTTCGAGCGCGCGCTTGCAGTCCATCATCCCCGCGCCGGTCTGGTCGCGGAGCTCCTTGACGAGGCTGGCGGCAATCGTGGTCGACATCAGGCCTCCACCTCCGCCGGCTGCTCGGCCGGCTCGTCTGCCGGCTCTTCTGCCGGCTCCACCGCGGCCTCTGGAGGCTCTCGTCCTCTGCGGGCCCTTCGGCCTCTGCGGGCTCTGCAGCTTCTGCAGCCTCTCGCAGGCTCCTCGGGCGCGGCCTGCGCCTGCGCCATCTCGCCGGGACTGACGAGCTGCTTGCCCGCCTCGACGCCGTCGGCGAGCACGCGCGCGACGAGCGAGCACGAGCGGATGGCGTCGTCGTTGCCGGGAATGACGTGGTCGGCCTCGTCCGGGTCGGCATTCGTGTCCACGAGGCCGATGATCGGGATGTTGAGGCGTCGCGCCTCGCGCACGGCGAGCTGCTCCTTGCGCAGGTCGAGGACGACGACCGCGTCCGGCTGGCGCTTCATGTCCGCAACGCCGCCGAGGTTCGCCTCGAGCTTCTCCAGCTCGGATTCCATGGCGATTCGCTCCTTCGACGGCAGCAGGTCGAGCTGCCCTTCCGTCTTCAGGCGCCGCAGCTCGTGGAGGTGCTCGATCCGCTCGGAGAGCGTCCGCCAGTTCGTCAACAGCCCGCCCAGCCAGCGGTTGTTGACGTACGGCATGCCGACGCGCTTCGCCTGCTCGGCGACGGCGTCCTGCGCCTGCTTCTTCGTGCCCACGAAGAGCACGGTCCCGCGCCGGCCGGCGATGTTGGAGACGAGCGTGTGCGCCTCCTCGAGCAGCGCCTGGGTCTGGGTGAGGTCGATGATGTAGATGCCACCGCGCTCGCCGAAGATGAATCGCTTCATCTTCGGGTTCCAGCGACGCGTCTGGTGGCCGAAATGGACGCCGGCCTCCAGGAGGTCCTTCATGGACACGACAGACACGAGATGTGCTCCCTTCGGTTGATTTGGACTACTGCCGGCGGTTCTCCGAGAGAACCGGCCACGAGGGGCCGGCACCGCTCTCCGAGACCCGTCCGCCGGGTCGTTGGCTAGTCGCCAGATGCTAGCGCAAGTGCTTCTTGCAACTCAGCCGGAAGCTCGGACGAGACGTCGATCGCCTCGCCCGTGATCGGGTGCGGAAACGCGAGGCGGCAGGCGTGGAGAAACTGCCGCTCCAGGCCCAGTCCCGGCACGCCGTAGACGCGATCTCCAAGCACCGGCAGGTCGATCGCCGCCAGGTGCACGCGAATCTGGTGCGTGCGGCCGGTCTCGAGCGTCACGCGCAGGAGCGTGTGGTCGGGCAAGAGCTCTGCCACCTCGAAGTGCGTCACGGCGTCGCGCGGCGTGTGCGTGTCCAGCGAATGCCGCGTCGGATGCTGGCGATCACGGCCGATCGGCGCCTCGATTCGTCCACGGCGCGAGTGCGGACGGCCTCGTACGAGAGCCAGGTACTCGCGCTCGAGCGCCCTGCGGCGCACGAGCCCCTGGAGGCGGCTGAACGCCTCCTCGCTCCGCGCCACCACGAGCAGGCCGGACGTGTCGCGGTCGAGCCGGTGCACGATGCCCGCGCGATCCTCCGGCCCGCCGGTCGCGCCGCGGCCGCGTAGTGCACCCGCGAGCGTGCCCCGCTTGTGCCCGGCGCCGGGATGGACGACGACGCCCGCCGGCTTGTCCACCACCAGCAGGTGCTCGTCCTCCCAGGCGATGCCGAGTCCGGCAGGCTCGGGCTCTTCGGCCGGCTCGGGCTCGGCCTGGGGCAGCTCGACGCGAATCTCCTCCCCGGCCGCCAGGCGGTGGCTCTTCGGCCTCGTCTCACCGTCGACGAGCACCGCACCACCTGCGATGAGCCGCTCGGCGGCCGCCCTCGAGCCGACCTCCTCCTGCTCGGAGAGATAGCGGTCGAGTCGCAGGCCCGCGGCCGTCTCCGGTACGTGCAGCGAGATCAGGAGCGAAACGTCGAGGCGCCCTGGCGCCGACGCGGGCTTCGCTCGCCGGCCAGCATCGTCCCCAGCAGCAGCACGACGCCGACGATGATGCAGGCGTCCGCGAGGTTGAAGGCGGGCCACCACCGAAGGTCGAGGAAGTCGGTCACATGGCCGAGCCGCACGCGATCGACGAGATTGGAGACGCTCCCGCCGATCAGGAGGCCGAGCGCGACGGGCAGCACCGGGTGGCGCGCGCCGCCGCGGGCGAAGAAGACCAGCATCCACACGACGGCGACGGTCGTGATGCCGATCACGGCGGCCGTCGCGTCGGGAAAGAGGCCGAACGCGATCCCCGAGTTCTGCACATGATGGATCGAGAACGGGCCGACGATCTCGATCTCGTCGTCCAGCGCGAGCTGGCTGGAGACGATGTGCTTCGTCACCTGATCCGCGAAGACCGCCGCGGCTGCCACCAGGGCCAGCGACAGCCACTGCGCAGCATCCGCGGAGAGAGAACGCTCGGCAACGGACACCGCGGCCAGCCCGTCGCGGCGACTCTCGTCACCGCGGGGCGTCTCGAGGGGTGCCTCGCTCAGCCCCGCTCCTCCCGGCTACGGCACTCGATGCACTGGGCCGCATACGGGATGGCCTCCAGCCGGTCCTCGCCGACGGGCTTGCCGCAGGTGGTGCAGATCCCGTACGTCCCGGCGTCGAGCCGCTCGAGGGCAGCGTCGATGGCAGCCAGCACGTGGTTCGAGTGCTCTTCGAGGGAGTAGTCGATCTGGCGGTCGAGGGTGACGGTCGCCGTCTCGCCCAAGTTGTCTCCGATCGACGCCTCCTCGGACTCTTCCCTCAGCGAGCCTGCGTTCTCCTCGTGCAGATAGTCGAGCGCAGCGACGACGCGCTGTCGTTCGTCGAGCAGACGGCGTGCGGTACGTCTCCGTGTCTGCCACGCCGCCTCAGCCCTCCATGCGGCTCGCGGCTTCGACGGCCGAGAGACCGCGCAGCTCGACCACCTTGTCCCGGGCCGAGTGGCCCGAGACGATCGAGAGCTCCGCCGCCCGCACGCCGAGCCGCTCGGAGAGCAGCTCCAGGAGCTCTGCGTTCGCGCGGCCACGCTCGGGTGCGGCGCCGACGCGAACCTTCCAGGCCTCTCCGTAGCGGCCGACGACCTCGCTGCGCCCGGCACCGGGGACGACCCGCAACCTGAGGCGTGTGCCGTGACCGGCATTCTCGTGGCCAGTATAGGTACGGCTAAGCGGCCTCCTCCTCGGCCACGGGCGGCTCTTCGGCGAGGTCTTCTGCAGGCACCTCGTCGATCGCGTCGAGGGCTGCGTTGAGCAGCAGCCGGATGCGCCGCGCGTCGAGCATCAGCGACTCGCGCTCGGCCCGGGCTCGTCGCGTGATGTCGCGTGCCTCCACGCGAGCCTCCTCGACGATCTCATCCGCCTCGGAGCGGCCCTTCTCCCGCACGGTGTTGGCAGCCTGCTCCGCGGAGAGCAGCGTCGCGCGCAACAGGTGCTCGAGCTCCTTGTGACGGGAGAGCTCGCCCTCCAGCCGCTCGATGCGGTCGCCGAGGTCGACTCGGTCACGCCACACCTGCTCGTAGCTGTCTGCGACGTCGTCGAGCATGGCGTCGACGGCGGCGCGGTCGTAGCCGAACAGCCGGCGCTTGAGCGACACGTGCCGGAGCTCGACGGGTGAATACGTCATGTGGTGCCCCCTCTCACTTGAGGTTCTCCAGGAGGACGCCGTTCACGAGGTACTGCAGAAGCAGCAGCGACGCTACGGCCACGATCGGTGAGAGATCGACCGGCCCGAGCGGCGGCAACACCCGCCGAAAGAGCCGGAGATACGGATCGCACACGTCGTGGAGGAAGCGCACCACGGGATGCGTGGTGTACGGCGACCGGACCCAGGAAAGGATCACGTAGGCGAAGATCAGCAGCGTGTAGACCCAGATGAACACGGTGACGAAGCTCTGCACCGAGTCGATCGCACCTGCGATCAGCGTCAAGCTGGCGTACACGTCGCCCACGGCTTAGCGATTCGGCCTCAGGCCGCAGGTTCCTTGGCGACTAGGCCTGGTTGTAGAAGCCGCCGCGCTCCAGCGCCTTCGCGCGCTCCTCCGCCGACACTTCGATGTTCGGCGGCGTGAGCAGGAACACCTTGTCTGCGATGCGCTGCATCGTGCCGTTCAGGGCGTACGTGAGCCCGCTGGAGAAGTCGATCAGCCGCTTCGACAGCTCGACGTCCGCGTCCTGGAGGTTGACGATCACCGGCATCGAGCGCTTGAAGCGATCCGCGATCTGCTTCGCGTCGTTGAAGCCGCGGGGGACGACCAGGTGCACCTGGGCAATGCCGCCGTCGGGCGGGGGCACCGCGCGCGGGCCGGTGCGCGCAGGCGCGACCTCGGCGGCCGGAGCCTCACCTGACGTCCAGTCGTCGTAGTCGTGGTCGGACTCCCGGCGGCGCGGGAGCCGCCTGACATTCGTGCTCGCCCGCTCCGCGTAGACGGGCTCCACGGGCGCGGCAGCAGCGCTGGAGGGCGTCTCGTCGCTCAGGTACTCCTCGTCCCAGGCCTCGTCGTACTCCTCGGCTATGCCGAAGTAGACGAGCGTTCGATGCCAGACGTCGCCGAGGCTCATGAGCGGATCTTAGCCCTGGAAGAGAACTGCGCCTACCCTCACCAGCGTCGCTCCCTCCTCTGCGGCGACGAGGTAATCCTGCGTCGTGCCCATCGAGAGCTGAGCCAGTCCATGCCCCTCCGCGAGCTCGCGTAGGCGGCGGAAGTACGGCCTTGACTCCTCCGGATCGTCGGCGAGCGGCGGCATGGTGGAGAGCCCGACGATCTCTGCCGGACAGTCGGCCAGGAACTGCTCGAGCTCCCGCGGTTGGACGCCCGACTTCGTCTGCTCGCCGGCGAGATTCACCTGCACGAGCGCGGGAATCTCGAGCCGGCGAGCCGCGGATTCCGAGTCGAGCGAGTGCACGAGCTCGCACGTCGCGTTGACCGTTCCCGCCTTGCGGCTCTGGAGATGGCCGATGAAGTGCCAGCGGAACGCGTCGCCGAGCGTCTCGTGCTTTGCCTCGAGGTCCTGTGCGCGGTTCTCGCCGACGACCGGGATGCCCGCTTCGGCAAGGATGTCCATCTCGTCGAGCGGAACGTACTTCGTCGCGGCCACCACCGTGACGCCGGGGCCGACCTCGGCGCGCACTCGCTCGTAGCGTTCGCGAATCTCTTCAGGCGACATAGGCGATCGCCCCCTGACGCCCGGTGCGTCCTTCGTCGCGGCGGTGTGAGAAGTACTGCTCGGGATGACAGGCCGTGCACTCGTCGAGACGATCGACGCGCACGCAGCCGGCGTTCCGGAGCGCCCGCTCCACGGCAGCCGGCAGGTCGAGCCTCCCGTCGCGCATCAGGTCGGGCCCGTACGCCTTCCGAACAGGCTCGGCCACCTCGGCACCGACCTCGTAACAGCACGAACCGATGGCCGGCCCGATCGCGGCGGCCACGTGACGGCTGCGCAGGGCGGCCACGGCGGCGGGCACGACACCGGCCAGCAGGCCTCGCCAGCCCACGTGCGCGAGCGCGACCGCCGGCCTGCCGCCGATCCGGGCCAGCGCAACGGGCACGCAGTCCGCGGTGACGACCATCACCGCCTCGCCGGTCTCGTCGGTCCAGACGGCGTCGGCTTCCTCGCCACGCGTGCCGGCACGGACGACCACTGCGCCATGCACCTGGCGGGGCCAGCTCACCCGTTCCGGATGCACTCCGGCAGCCTCGTAGAGCCGCTCGCGGTTCTCCTGCACGAGCTCACGGTCGTCGCCGCTCAGGAAACCGAGGTTGAGCGATGCATAGGCTCCGTCGCTGACGCCGCCCTTCCTGGTGGAAAACACGACCTCGTAGGGTCCGGGCGCGTCCCAGCGAATGAGCTCCGGCTCGGTCACGCCTGTTCGATCAGCTCGCGCGCGGCGGCCAGCTCGGCGTCGCGGCCGTCCAGCTCGCCGTCGAGCTTCCGGCGGCGTAGCTCGGCGAGAATCTCCCCCACTCGCGGCGACTCGCCCAGGCCCAGCTCGGCGAGCTCGGCTCCGGCCACGTCGAGACGAACGTGCCGGAGCTCCTCGAAGTACCGGCGTAGCGGCGGAAGCTCCTGGAGCGCAAGCGCGAACAGCGGCGCATCGGGGGCGTACTGCTCGGCCATCGTGACGATCTCCGACGGCGGCAACGGCTCTTCGCGCAGGCGAGCGGCGATCCGCGGACCGACCACCACGGCCGCGGCGATGAGGTCGGCATCCCGCCGGCGCACCTTGACCCGATCCAGCCAGTCGGAGACCTCCGAGGCGGACATGCGACGGGCGAGCACCGCGAGGCCGAGCCGCCAGTCGGGAACGTCGATCTCGAGCTCCCGGGCCAGCTGTCGAGCCCGATCGAAGAGCCGGACGGCTTCGTCGTCGGCGGCCAGATGCGGATGAATGGCGCTCGCGGCACCGAGCTCGGCCAGGCGAGGCAGCGAGTGCCCGACCTCGCCCTCCTCCAGCAGCGCCGTCAGCTCGTCGCGCAGCCGCGCCGACGAGAGGTCGCCTACGAGGCCCATCTCCACGCACGAACGGGCGAGACGCGCCGTGTGCTCGTCCATGCGAAAGCCGTACCGGTTCTCGTAGCGGATGGCCCTGAAGATCCGCGTCGGGTCTTCGATGAACGAGAGGTTGTGGAGGACGCGTACCGTCTCCGCGGCGAGGTCGGCGCGTCCACCGAACGGGTCGACGAGGCGCCCGAAGTCCTCCGCCTTGAGCGACGCCGCCATGGCGTTGACGGTGAAGTCGCGACGGTAGAGATCCTCGCGAATCGACGCGTGCTCGACCGCAGGCAGCGCGGCCGGCGCGTCGTAGAACTCGGTGCGTGCCGTGACGACGTCGACACGCTGCGCCGTCGCCGTACACGACGACGGCGGTGCCGAACTTCTCGTGCTCGCGCGTCCGGCCGCCGAGCTCGCCGCGCGATCCGACGAGCAAGCGAGATCGCATCCCCCTCCACGGCAATGTCGACGTCGAAGCTCTGCTCGCCGAGCAGGATGTCGCGCACGGTGCCGCCGACGAGATAGACGCCCTCGACGCCGTCGCTGGCCGCCGAGATGGCAGCGAAGACCGGCTGGAGCCGCTCGAGGGCGAGCAGCTCGGCCGCGATCGACTCTCCGGTCTCGTGCGGCGGCTCGGCGGGCTCGCCGAGCGCGCGCAGGAGGTCTCTCCGCGTGACCACGCCCGCCACGCCTTCCTCGTCCACGATCGCGATCCTCCCCTCCGCGGACTCGGCCAGCAGCCGCTGGAGCTCGGCCAGGCCGGCGTCCGCCGAGGCAGTCGGCACGCGGCCGCTCATGATCCCCTTGACCGGCGCGTGCGAGAGGCCGTGGCCGATCGCTCGATCGAGATCCTCCCTCCCCACCGAGCCGACGAGGCGACCGCCGTCGAGCACGAGCACGCCGCTCTGGCCGTAGCGCTGACAGAGCGTCATCGCCTCGGCGACGGTCTCGGTCGGCTCGACCGTGCGGGCCGGCTTCGACATCACGTCGCGTGCGCGCAGCGGCTCCTGGACGCGCCCCGGGCAGCGCGGCCAGCAACTCCGCGCGCGCATCCGCCAGCGGCCCGCGGAAGATGGCCGACGCAGCCTGCTCGTGACCGCCTCCGCCGAGGGCGGCAGCGGCAGCGGCAGCGTCGAACGCCGGCGAACGGCTGCGAACGACGCAGAAGACACGCCGCTCCATCTCCACGAGCAGCACCAGGCCGCGACAGTCGGTGAGGTCGACGATCTTGTGCGCGAGGTTCGAGACTCCCTCCACGTAGCTCGGCCAGCTGAGCGACGCCACGAGCACGTTCAAGCCGTCGACGTCGTGCGGCTCGAGCGCGTCGATGAGCGCGTCGAGCAACTCGCGCTCGTCGGGGGCGAGCGGCGTGTGGAGGTAGCTCTCGAGCAGCTCCTGGCGCGCGCCGTGCCGCAGGCACCACGACAGGGCGTCCGCGTCGCGCTGCCTCGTCGACGGATACGTCAGCGAGCCCGTGTCCTCGTGGATGCCGAGCGCGAAGATCGTCGCCTCGAGCGGAGACACGGCGACCTCCCGCTCGGCGAGGATGCCGACGAGCGTCGTCGTCAGCGCCCCGTCCTCGGACAGGACGACGTTCTCCGGCCGCGTCCAGTCCGGCGGCTCACCGGCGTGATGGTCGAACACCACCTTCTCCACGTTCGAGTCGAGCGCCAGCGGCTCGAGCTCCGCCAGCCGGCTGGCGCTCGCCGCCTCGACGACGATCAGCCGGCGCACCGAGCCCAGCTCGAGACGCGACGCCTCGACGAGCTCCAGCTCCTCCGCGTACAGCCGGCACAGCTCCCTGACGTTGCGGTTCAGCGCGCCGGACACGCAGACGACGGCACCCGGATAGAGATGGCGGACGGCGAGCATCGACGCGAGCGCGTCGAAGTCGGTGTTCGCGTGCGTGGCAATGACTGTCTCGGCCCGCATGGCACCGAGATTGTGCCTCTGCGCAGCGTCAGGCCAGCGCGACGGCCTCGATCTCGACGAGCGCGCCGGCCGGCAGCGCTGCGACTTCGATCGTTGCCCGCGCCGGCGGCTGGTCGCCGACGTGCTGCGCATAGACCTCGTTCATGCCGGCGAAGTCGCCGAGGTCCGCAAGGTAGACCGTCGTCTTGACGAGCCGGTCGAGACCCGAGCCGGCAGCTGCGAGGATGGCCGCAAGGTTGGCGAACACCTGCTCGGTCTGCTCCCCGATCGAGCCGCCCTGGAGCTCCGTATGGCCCGGCTCGAGAGCCACCTGGCCGGAGACGAATATGAACCCGCCGGCGACGATCGCCTGCGAGTACGGCGCGCCCTGAAACGGCGCGGGGGCTGCCTCCGTACGAACGACGCTCTTGCCCATGTCATCTCCCTCCGGTCGTTGGTGGTCCGCAGGCGCGTGCCAGTGCCGCGCCCAGCGCCTTGAAGATCGCGTCGAGCACGTGCTCGGGGTCGTCGCCCTCCAGCAGGCGGACGTGCAGCGTCAGGCCGGCGCCGGCGGCGAAGCTGTCGAGGAAGTCTCCGATCACGTCGGCCGCCAGCCCTCCGACGTGCGCCTGGGAGAGGTCGACGTTGGAGACGACGAGCGGCTCGCCGGAGGCTTCGAGCGCAACGTGCGCGAGCGCCTCTCCAGCCGGCATCGAGACCGATCCGTAGCCCTGTGCGCCGGGCCTGCGCAGATGGCCTTCGAGCGCCTCGCCGAGCGCCCACCCTGCCGCCGAGGCCTCGGCGGCCGCCGCGCCTGGCTCGACCTCGAGAGCCAGGTCGAGCGACGCGTATCTGGCCATGAGCCCCACCAGGTGGTCGAGCACGGGAATGCCGGTCTCGACGCTCGAGCGCGCCGCATCCGAGATCTCCGCGCGCACGCGGAGGCCCGCGCGGTCCGGCTCAGGTGTCGACGCGCTCAATCCGCGCTCCGAGCGAGCGCAGGCGCTCGTCGATTCGCTCGTAGCCGCGGTCGATCTGCGCGATGTTGCCGATCGTCGAGACGCCCTCGGCGCAGAGGCTGGCGATGAGCATCGCCATGCCGGCGCGGATGTCCGGGCTCTCCAGCCGCTCCCCGTAGAGCTTCGCCGGTCCCGAGACGACGACGCGGTGCGGGTCGCAGATGATGATCCGCGCGCCCATGCCGACGAGCTTGTCGACGAAGAACAGGCGGTTCTCGAACATCTTCTCGAACACGAGGATCGTGCCGTGAGCCTGGGTGGCGACGACGACGGCGATCGAGGTCAGGTCGGACGGGAAAGCCGGCCAGATGCCGTCCTCGATCTTGGGGATCTGTCCGCCGAGGTCGTCCTGGATCACGAGCTCCTGGTCGGCGGGAACGTGAATCGAGTCGCCGTCCGACTCCACGCGGACGCCCAGCCGCTCGAACGCGGGCAGCACCGCTAGCAGGTCGCCGGGCGCCGCACCGTCGATCGTGATGTCCGAGCCCGTGACCGCCGCCAGCCCGATGAAGCTCGCCACCTCGATGTGCTCCGGGCAGATGCGGTGTGAGCCGCCGCTCAGCGACTCGACGCCGCGGATGCGCAGGATGTTCGCACCGATGCCTTCGATGTCCGCGCCGAGCGACACGAGGAGCCGACACAGGTCCTGGACGTGCGGCTCGCAGGCGGCGTTCTGGAGCACCGTCTCGCCCTCGGCGAGCACGGCGGCCATGATCGCGTTCTCCGTTCCGGTCACGCTCGCCTCGTCGAGGAAGAGCGACGTGCCGCGGAGCCGGTCCGCGCGCATCTCGTAACGCTGACCGGTCTCGACATCGGCGCCGAGCGCGGCCAGCGCGTGGATGTGCGTGTCGATCCGGCGGCGGCCGATCACGTCCCCGCCCGGCGGCGGGATGATCGCGGTGCCGAAGCGGGCGAGCAGCGGGCCCGAGAGGAGAATCGACGCCCGGATCTGGTTGCAGAGCTCCTCGTCGAGCTCCGTCGTCGTCACTCCCGACGCATCGATGCGGACGTCGTTCGGGCCCACCCAGTCGGCCTCGGCGCCGGTGCCGCGCAGGAGCGCCAACATCGTGTCCACGTCGAGGATGCGCGGGACGTTGGAGAGCTCGACCGGCTCGGCCGTGAGCATGCAGGCGGCGAGGATGGGCAGCGCGGCGTTCTTGTTGCCGGCAGCCTGCACGTGCCCGGAGAGCGCATGCCCTCCTTCGATCACGAACGACTGTCTCAAGGCGTCGGCGACGACGGTCTCCACGGCGACGGTACCCTACCCGCCCATGACTCCGACCCGCGACCAGGCCTGGGAGACGCTGACGAGGTACACGAAGGCCGAGCCGCTGCTGCGGCACGCCCTCGCCGTCGAGGCCTCCGTCGGCTGGTACGCGCGCCACTTCGGCGAGGACGAGGAGCAGTGGCGCGTCGTCGCGCTGCTCCACGACTTCGACTACGAGATCCACCCGACGCTGGACAAGCACCCGCAGGACGGGGCGCCCATCCTCCGTGACGAGGGCTACCCCGAGATCGTCATCGAGAGCGTTCTCTCGCATGCCGAGCATCTCGCGATGCCACGCGACACGCAGCTGAAGAAGACGCTCTTCGCCTGCGACGAGCTGTCCGGGTTCGTCACGGCTTGCGGCTACGTGCGGCCCGACGGCATCGAGACGCTGGAGCCCAAGTCGGTGCGCAAGAAGCTCAAGCAGCCGTCGTTCGCCGCCGGCGTTCACCGGGACGAGGTCTATCGCGGCGCCGAGGAGCTCGGCCTCGAGCTCGACGAGCACATCGCCAACGTCGTCGAGGCGCTGCGCCCGATCGCCGGCGAGCTCGGGCTGAAGACGGCTTAGCGCGGAGAACCGCGGCGACTATCGACGCGGTGCAAGGTTCCACGTCCAGGTTCTCGTGCCGTACTCCGACCGCTCCGTGTGGCTTCCGCGCAGGCGCTTGCCGGGGAAGAGGCGCTCGCCGATGTCCGTGTGCAACCAAAGCCCCCCTGCCGGACTAACGACCTCTTGTCTCGTGAACGTCTCACCGCGATCGTTGCACTCCTGCGTGACCTTGACCGGATGTTCCTTCGTCGCGCTGGCCTGGTATCCGTAGCCGGGCTCGCGAAGGTTCTGCAGGAACAAGATGCTTCCCTTGTCCCAGGTCATGCGGCCGAGCGAGAAGCTCCCGGTCGTGCTGGACTTGCATTCTCCGGTGGCCTTGCTCGTGAACGTCACTCGGCCGCCGGTCACGAGGTAGACGCCGCCCCAGCGCCCGCGGGCAAATCGCGCGTTCTGCAGCTTGAACGTCAGTCCTTGCACCGTCCACGTGTCAATTCGTCCCGGCATCCGGAGGGTGCCCGTCGCGATGCCCATGTAGGCCGGCGCGAACGCGGGGCGTGCACTACCGGTCGAGCCAAGCGCTACTCCCGACGCCGTGGCGGTCGCGACGACGAGCGCAGAAATCGTCGCCATGGTCAACGTGCTTCGTCCCATGAATGTCCTCGCTGTCAGGGTCTGGTGCCGTGGGTGACGCGGCACTCTAGCTACCTCTGACAGCGAGCTCCAGCTCGACCGGCGGGTGGTCGGAGAGCACGCGGCCGTCGACCGTGCGCCGCTCGACGGGCCACACGAGGAGCTCCGTCGAGGGCGCCCCTCGCACGAGCACGTGGTCGATCAGCGGACCGGCCGGCGAGAAGCCGGCTGCGGTCAGCTCCGCCATCGCAGGCGAAGCTGCCGTGAGGTTCAGGTCGCCCGCCACGACGAGGGGATCACGCCCCGGCGAGCTCCTCCCCGAAGCGAACGGCGCGCCGCAGTTCCGCCTCCGCGAGGCGACGGTCGCGCAGGTGCGTCAGGTGTAGATGGAGCAGTACGAGTGGGCTGCCCGAGGCGGTCGTGATGCGGAGTGCCTGAGCTACACGCCGTTCACTTGTCCACGCAAGCACGACGCGAACGCCGAGGCCTAGGCGGCGAGCCTCGCGCGCCGCGAACAAGCGACCGTTGAGGACGAGGCGTGCGATGGTCGGCCACGGCGTGTCGGCGAGCGACGAGCACGGCGTTTGCCTGCCCCGTGAGCGACGAGCGGAACCTGCCGTGGTGGATGTCGGTCGGCCTGCGGCCCAGGCTGCCGAGGCGGTGGCGCGTCCGGGCCGAGGAGACCCCCATGCCGGTCCACTCCTCCAGCCGCTCGAGCGACCATTGGGGGAGCTCCTGCAGACACAGCACGTCCGGGTCGTCGCGCGTGGCGAGCTCGATCGGCTTGCTCGAGGTATGCGCGGCGCCCAGGCGGATCGCGTCCGGCCGTGGAAGACGTTCCAGCTGCGGACGACGACGGCCACCGCTACGCGAGCGCGTCGACGAGCCGCTGCAAGTGGTCCTCCGTGTTCCAGTAACCGCACGAGACCCGTACCCAGCCCGTCTCGGGGATGTCTCTCACCACGACGCCGGCGTCGAAGAGGCGAGCGACCGTCTCGGCGGAGTCGCCCTCGGGCACGAACGTGACGAGCGTCCCCTGGCCGGGCACGGTGACAACGTCGAAGCGCTGGGAGAGGAGCTCGCGGCAGCGGTCGGTGATCGCGCGCGCGTCGTCGTAGCGTGACGGCGGCGCGGTCTGCAGCGCGACCTCGAGCCCGGCGAGTGACGGAACGGGCATCGGTCCCGTGTCGAAGCGCTGTGCGCTCTCCACCGGCTCGAACGCCCCGTCCGGCTCGTGCGCCTCGCGCGACCAGTACGTGGGCAGCGCGACCGCGAGGGCGTCCACGTCGCGGACGTACAGCGCGCCCGTGGCGTCCGGGCCACACAACCACTTCTGCCCGGAAACCGTGTAGAAGTCGACGTCGCCGAGCTCGACCGGAATCGCACCGACCGACTGCGCCCCGTCCACGAGCAGCGGTAGCCCGGTCTGCGCCTTGATCTCCTCGATCGGGAGGATGTGGCCGGTCATCCAGGACACGTGCGAAAGGGCCACGAGCCGGGTGCGTGATCCGACCTCGCCGAGCACCGCCTCGAGCGCCTCCTCCCCCGTACGACCTCGGGTCGCTGCCACCCGTACGCGCGCGCCCGAGACGTGCAGCGGGCCGAGCAAGCCGAAGTGTTCCTCGTCGGTCGTCACGATCTCGTCGCCTGCTTCGAGTCGAAGGCCGGAGAGCACGACCTGGCAGCCCGTCGTCGTGGACGCGGTCACCGCGACCTGGCCGAGTGTCGTGCCGAGTAGCCCGGCGAAGAGCTCGCGCACACGAGCGCGTATCCCGATCAGGTTGTCGACGTACGGCTTGCCGCCGCGGCCTTGTTCGAGCTCGAGACCGGCCTGCGCGACCATTGCATCGACCGTCTCCTGCGCCAGGAGGCCGAAGGTCCCCGCGTTGAGGTAGGCCACGCGCTCGAGAGCGGGGAACGTCGGCACGTTAATCGGGACGGACGGCAAAGAGCCGCCACTCGCCGGGGACGCCTTTGAGACTCGTCGTGCCGCGATCCTCGAAATCGAGGCCCGAGCCCGCGACGAGATCCTTCACCGTGCTCGAGACGAGCACCTCGCCCGGCCCGCCCTGGGCGGCGACACGCGCACCGATGTTGACGGCGATCCCCGCCACCTTGCCGTCGTGCAGCTCGACCTCTCCCGTGTGGAGACCGGCGCGCACATCGAGATCGAGCGGCAGCAGTGCGTCGATGATCGCTCCGGCGCAGCGGATCGCGCGCGCCGGCCCGTCGAACGTCGCGAAGAACCCGTCGCCTGCGGTGTCCTGCTCGCGACCGTCGAAGCGGGCCAGCTCGCGCCGCACGGCCACGTGGTGTTGCGCCAGAAGATCGCGCCAGCGGCGATCGCCCAGCTCTGCTGCGCGCTCGGTCGAGCCGACGAGGTCCGTGAACAGCACCGTCGCGAGAATGCGGTCCGGTGTCGCCGCCTCACGCTGCCCAGTGAGGAACTCGCGGATCTCGGCGACTGTCGGCTCGGGGTTGAACCACGGAACGTGATCCACGTCGGAAAGCTCCACGTACTGCGCACCGGGAATGGTGCGAGCGAGGAAGCGCCCGTTCTCGACGTTGCAGATCTGGTCGTCAGCCGAATGGACGATCAAGGTCGGGACGTTGATAGCCGGGGCCACGTGGCGGACGTCGATGTCGAAGGCCATCCGCATGAAGGCTTCGGCGGCGGCCGGCGTGCACGCGTTCGTCACCACCCGCGCACGCCAGGCGCGGGCCCACTCCTGTCCGGCCACGCTCGGTGCCATGACGTCGATGCCGAGCCCGAGGCCCCAACGCTCAGGGAGCGTTGCCATCGCCGCCTCGAACTCCTCGTCCGTCGACTCGCCCCACGACCACTCCTCATCCGTGCGCTCGCGGACCTCCGCGCCCTGGAGGATCAGCGCCGCCGTCCGCTCCGGATGCGCAGCGGCGAACAGCATCGCCAGCGGGCCGCCTTCCGACTCGCCCATCACCGCGGCCCGCTCGCTGCCAACGGCATCGAGGATCGCCCGGATGTCGTCCATCCGCTCATCGAGCGTGGTAGCCCCGGGGACGCGATCTGACATCCCCATCCCGCGCTTGTCGAACAGAATCAGGCGCGCGAACTCGGCCAGTCGCTCGCAATAGCGCCGGAACTGCGGCAGCTCCCAGCAGATCTCGAGGTGTGTGAGCGCCCCTGGGCGTAGACCAGGTCGATTGGCCCGTCGCCGACGACGCGATAGGCAACGTCCACGTCGCCGCTGCGAGCGATCCGAACGTCGGTCATGGCTGGAGCGTAAGTCAGCGGTGGCCGAAGTGGTGAGCCTTGGGAAGAGCGGAGCGCACCTCGGCCAGGCCGGCCAGCTCGCGGGCGAGCGGGCCGAGGCTCTCGAGCTTCGCCACGACGACGTTGATGTTCCGGCCCACTTTCTCCAGCCGCCCTCGCGCCGAGAGCAGCGGCTCGCCGCGTACGAGCGCCCGGTGGCGCTCGTACACCTGCGGCGGCACCACGAGATTGACGAGGCCGTGCTCGTCCTCGAGCAGCATGAAGACGATGCCGTTCGCCGTCATGGGTCGCTGGCGCGCGATGGCCATCCCGGCCACCGTCAGCTCGCAGCGGTCTGGGAGGTTTGGCAGCTCGACCGTGGCCACGGTCTCCGGCGGCAGGTGGGGACGCAGGAGCTCGAACGGATGGACGCCGACCGAGAGCCCCGTTCCACGGTAGTCGGCGAGCATCTTCTCCCAGGCGGTCTGCTCGGGCAGCGCCGGCGTCTCCGCCGTCGGCTCCAGCGGCAGGGCGAGCTGACGTGCGCCGCCGCCCGCGGCCTGCTGGCGGGGCACGAGACCGAGCTGCCACAGCAGCACGCGCCGCGGCTCGTCGAAGCAATCGCAGGCACCGGCCTCGACGAGCGCCTGGAAGACGTCGCGGTCGACTCGCGCTCGCTGGACGAGATCGCGGAGGCTCTCGTACGGCCGCCCGGCGGCGATCGCCTCGGCCTCCTTCTCCCCCACTCCCTGCACGTAGCCGACACCGATGCGCACCGCGCCGTTCTCGACCGAGCACGACGCGTCACTCGCGTTCACGTCCGGCGGCAACGCGGTCACGCCGCGTCGCTGCGCGTCGCGGACGAGGCTGGCCGGCGGGTAGAAGCCCATCGGCTGGGCGTTGAGCAGCGCGCAGAGGAACTCCACCTCGTAGTAGCGGCGCAGCCACGCCGACTGGTACGCGAGCAGCGCGAAGGCGGCGGCATGCGACTTGGGGAAGCCGAAGCCCGAGAAGGCGGCGAGCTTGTCGTAGACGCGGTTCGCCGTCTCCGCGTCGACGCCGTTCCCCGCCGCGCCATCCACGAACCGCTCGCGAAACGCCTCCAGCGCCTCCAAGCGAGCGCTTGCGGCTCATCGCGCGGCGCAGCCCCTCTGCCTCGCCGATCGAGAACCCGGCCAGCGCCATCGCCACCTCCAGCACCTGGTCCTGGAAGACGACGACGCCGAACGTCTCCTCGAGCGCCTCCTCCAGCAGCGGATGGTCGTACTCGATGGGAAACGAAGGATCCACGCGGCGCTTCGCGCGGCGATCGATGTACGGGTGGACGGCGCCGCCCTGGATCGGCCCCGGGCGGACGAGCGCCACCTGGACGGTGAGGTCGTCCATGTTCTCGGGGCGCGTCCGCAGCAGGCTCTGCATCTGCGCGCGGCTCTCGATCTGGAACGTGCCGACGGTGTCGGCGGCCTGGATCTCCCCGTAGACGCCCTGGTCGTCGAGCGGGATGCGCGAGAGGTCGACCGTCTCGCCGCGCGCGAGCGCGATTCGCTCGACACAGTCTTCGATGGCGGAGAGCATCCCCAGCCCGAGCAGGTCGATCTTCAGGAAGCCGGCGTCGGCGCACGAGTCCTTGTCCCACTGGCAGAGCTGCCGTCCCTCCATCGCCGCGGGCACCACGGGCACGAGCTCGACGAGCGGGCGGGAAGAGATCACCATCCCGCCCGGATGCTGGGAGAGGTGGCGCGGCAGCCCGGCGATCTCCTTGCAGAGCCAGCCGAGCGCGCGCCAGCGCCGTGACGCGAGCTTCGTCTTCGAGTCGGGCAGCGCCGCCAGCTCCTCCTCCACGAGGCGCGGATCGCCGTTCGTGACGCGCGCGAGCCGCTCCAGCTCCGCGAAAGGCAAGGCCGAGCGCCTTGCCGACGTCGCGGATGGCGCCGCGGGCGTGATACGTCGAGAAGGTCGCCACGAGGGCTGCGTGCTCCCGCCCGTAGCGCACGGTCACCTCTACGATCAGCCGCTCGCGGACATCGCGCGGGAAGTCGAGGTCGATGTCGGGGACGGAGGCGAGCTCCCGGTTGAGAAAGCGGCCCAGCGAGAGGCCGGCGGCGACGGGGTCGACGTGCGAGAGCCCGGTGAGGTAGCAGACGATGGAGCCCACCGAGGAGCCGCGGCCCCTGCCAGGCGGCAGGGCGTTACGAGCGGCGCTCGGGCCGCGCAGGTCGAGCGCGATCTCGCGCGCCAGCTCGAGCACCTCGAAGTGGAGGAGGAAGAAGCCGGAGAGCTCGAGGTAGGCGATCAGCCGCAGCTCTTCCTCCAGGCGCTCGTGGGCTCGTCGCTTGTGGCCGTTCGCGCCGGCGTAGCGCTCGGCGAACGCGCGCTCGCAGACGCCGCGCAGCTGTGCGTCGGCCGTCTCGTCGCCGTCGGCGAAGTCGGGATAGCGGTAGCCGAGCTCCTGGGTCAGGTCGAACTCGAGGCGAGCGGCCAGCTCGACCGTGCGCGCGACGGCCGCCCGGTCTTCGGGGAAGCGATCGGCCATCTCCGCGGGTGGGCGGAGAACGCACTCCCGGTTGCCGCGCCGCTCGCGCTCGGAGCCGTCCAGCGTCGCGCGATGGCCAATGGCGACGAGCGCATCCTGGAGCACGGCGCGGCGACGGCTGTGCGAGTGCACGTCGCCGGTGGCGACGGTCTCCACGCCGAGCGTCTCCGCCAGGTCGCGCAGCGCGGCGTTGCGACGGGCGTCGCCGCGTTCGTACGGGCGCTGGAGCTCGACGAAGAAGCGGTCGCGGCCGAACGCGGCGGCGATCCGGGCGGCGGCGTTCGGATCGCGGACGGCCAGGCCGTGGCGGGCGCAGCCGGAGAGGCAGACGAGCCCGTCGTTCCGCTCCGCGAGAGCGGCCAGAGGCAGCGACGGTTCGAGCCGGTCGTCAGCGTGTGCATCTGTGAGGAGCCGGCAGAGGTTCGCGTAGCCCTTCGGCGTCTCCACCAGCAGCGTCACGTGCGATCCCCCCTCGAGCGTCACCTCCGCGCCCGTGATCGGGCGCACGCCGAAGGCCTTCGCCGCATGAGCGAACTCGAGCGAGCCGTAGACACCGTCGTGGTCGGTGAGCGCCAGCGCCTCGTAGCCGAGCTCCGCGGCACGGATGACCAGCTCCTCCGGCTGCGATGACCCGTCGAGGAACGAATACGCTGAATGGCAATGGAGCTCGACGTAGCCCAACTGGTGGTCCTAAACCCCTCGGCCGGCGAGGGCGAGACCATCGTGGACAAGCCCAGGCGAACCGTCCGAGTGCTCTTGGCTCATGACTTGCTCGACGTCACGTGGACTCGCCACGAGGCCGGGGAACGCGGCGCCGAGCCCCACGTCCACCGGGAGCACACGGACTCGTTCTACGTGCTCGAGGGTGAGCTGACCTTCCGCATCGGCCCCGACCTGGAGCGCGTCACAGCGCCCGGCCGGCACGTTCGTCGCCGTTCCTCCCAACGTCATCCACGGCTTCGACAACGACGCGACGGACGGGCGCTCGCTTGCTCAACTTCCATGCGCCGAGCGGCGGCTTTGCCGACTACATGCGCGGCGTGAGCCCCGGATTCGACAGCTTCGAGCCGCCGGCGGACGGTGGCCGCCCCGCTGCTGAGGCGACCGTCACCTTCCCCGGCAAGGGGGAGCAGCTCGAGCGGCCCACCAGCCGCCACTGGATCCAGGCTGAGGAGACCGACATCTCGGCGATGGTGATGTCGTTCGAGCCTGGCTTCGAGGGCGTCGATCCGCATTCGCACACCGACTTCGTCGATTCGTTCTACGTCCTCGAGGGCACGACGGAGTTCATGGGAACGCAAGGCGGCCCGGGGACGTTCGTCGCCGCTCCGCCCGAGGCGGTCCACGGGTTCCGCATCCCGGACGGCGGTCAACGCATCGTCCTCCTCAACGTGCATGCGCCCGACGCGGGATTTGTCGCCCGCCGTCGGGCCGACCAGTAGTCACGCCGCCTGCGTGAACCACGACCGGCCGGCCTCGTCGTAGAAGACGACAGAGCAGCGACCGTCCTCGAGCACCGTGTCGAAGTAGCGGCGATGGACGGGCTCCTCCGTCCACCAGCGGTCGACCACGCGCCACTCCTCGCGCACGAGCGCCACGGCCTGGCGGTCGACCTGCTGCGGAACGCCGTCGAAGCCGGCGTCCACGAGCGCCGGCCTCGGCTCGTTTAGTCGCTGGGACGAGCAGTGCGCGCTGCTCCGGGATCCGCGACCACGGCGCCACCTCGACCACCGTCGCAACCGCACCTGCCCCGGCGCTCGAGCGCACCTGGCGCAGGCCTTCCTTCAAACGTGTCTGGAGCTCCATCCCCTCCGGCTTCACGAGCTCGAGCTGCCGCCCCATCCACTCGGCGAGCTCGACGAGCTCGAGCCCGAGCGAGATCACGGGCGCGGGCAGCTCGGCGAGCTTGGGGCCCAGCGCGACGCGCAGCCGGTCGCGCTCCGCGGCTGATTCACGAAGCGTCAGCGTGCGCCGCCAGGAGCCACCGCCGACGAGCCTCGCCGACAGCGCCGCCTTGCGGACTCCGCGTCCTCCCCGCTCCGGACGGTCGAGCGCCCGCTCGACGAGCGCATGCAACGCCCGCCGCAGCGTGAGCTCGTTGTCCACAGGCTCGGGAAACTCCAGGCATTCCGCGATCTCGGCCGCGGGCCGGCGTGGCCTGACGCGTCTCGAGTCCCCTCCTCGCGCCAGGTGCCACGCCTGCCGGCCCTCCGGTCCCAGGCGCTCGGCGACGGCCGCACCCGGCAACGCAGCCAGGTGCCCGACCGTCCGCAGGCCGAGCGCCTCGAGCTCGTCGTGGCGCTCCCGCTCGAGCGGCAGGACGCCGAGCGGGAGCGGAGCGAGGAAGGTGGGCGTGCCCTCGCTCGGGACGACGAGTATCTGGCCCGCGCGGGCGACGCTCGCGGCGGCGAGCGCTGCGAACTTTCGCTCGGCTGCGCCCGCGCGGGCATCCCAGCCGGGGCCAACAGCGGCGAGCGCCCGGCGAAGGACGCCCTCCACGCCGCCGTACAGCCGCTCTACTGCGCGAGTTTCCACGTAGAGACACCCCGGCTCGGCGGGCTCCACGGCGAAGCCTTCGCCTTCGAGCCTGCACACGATCTCTTCCCAGGCCTGCTCCGTCGCCGCGGGATCCTGCTCGACGAGCGTGAGCGACGGGCATGTGGCGAGCGCCTCGCCGAGCAGCATCCCCGGCCGCACTCCCGCCACCTCGGCTGCCGCCGTCACTGCGCCGAGCTCCTGCTTCTCTCCCGGGAACGGCGCGAGCGCCGCAGGCTGAAGGAGCAGACGCGTCTTTCCTCTGAGCGCCGCTCTCAGCTCGAAGCCGGGGATGAGCAGACAGGCCAACATGGGAACGTATGTTCTACACGAACACACGTTCCCCTGTCAAGACGTGAATTACTCGGGAACGACCGGATCGCCGAGCCGCACGCGGCCGGGCGTGAGCACCTCGCCCCAGACGCCGAACGGCAGCGGCTCGGTCGTCTCGACCTCACCTCGGTACTCGCCGAGCACGTGCAGCGTGTCGAGATCGGGAACGCCCGTGTCGGGATCCTGCGTCGTCACCGCGCAGCGGCCGACGTTGCCGCGCAGCCGGACGACGGCATCGCCGATGCGGAGCCTGCGGTCGATCCACCCGTCCTCGGCGTGCGGAGGCACTCCGTCCACGCCGAAGAGCATCCGGAAGCGACGGCCGTCCACGCGGTCGACGCCGGCGGCGTCCGCGAGAACGCCGAGCGAGGCCGTGCCGACGAGGGAGACGCCGGCGCGCAGGCCACGGTCGGAGCCGTCACCTGGACGCTCCGCGCGCACGAGGCGAAGCGAGCGACCCGCGAGGTCGGAGAGCGCCGCCGCCCAGGGCCCTTCCACGATCCGGCCGCCGACCTCCCGGCGAGAGATGTGCGTCGTCACGTGTGCGCCGGCGCCGACGACGCCCTCCACCAGGCTGCCGTCAGGGAACTGCAGTGCGAGATGTCCGACCTGGTCGTCGTAGTTCGGCACGACACGAACGAGCGGCCCGACCACTTTGCCGTTGATCATCCGCCCGTCGTCGTCGATGAGATAGAAGCGGCGGTTCTCGCGCACGCCGAACTGCTCGAGCTCGACCTCGTCGCGATGGACGAGCGCGAGCGACTTCACCGGCGCGATCGTGATCCAGGCGACGGAGCCCTGCATCAGCAGCCGCCGGCGTAGCCGTCTTTGCGCGGATCGGAGCCGCCGACGAGAGCGTCGCCGGAGACGAGGATCGCCTGGCCGCCGCCGAAGTAGCCCGCATTCGTCTCCAGCACCGTCTTGAAGCCGAGCGCGCCGAGGTCCGCCTCGCGCTCCCAGAGCCCCTCCTCCAGCTTCACGACGTCTCCGTCCACCATGAACCGCGGGCGCTCGAGGGCCGCCTGCGGATCGAGACCGTCGTCCACGATCGCCGACACGAGCTGCAGGTGAGCCTGCGCCTGGAGGAAGCCGCCCATGACGCCGAACGGCCCCGCGAGCGCGCCGTCGCGCAGCAGCATCCCGGGGATGATCGTGTGGTACGGCCGCCGCCCAGGCTCGACCGGCGCCCGATACGGAGAAGCACGCGCCGCGGTTCTGGAGCGCGACGCCGGTGCCCGGCGCGCAGAGGCCCGAACCGAAGCCCATGTAGTTCGACTGGATGAAGGAGACCGCCATGCGGTCGGAGTCGACGGCGCAGAGGTACACGGTGCCGCCGGACGGCTCGGCAACGGCGACGGGCGCCTCCGCTCGGCGGCGGTCGAGAAAGGCCGGAAGAGACGAGCTCAGACACGTCCGCGCCGTCGCGGACGCGCTCGAGAGCGTCCTCGAGCGCGAGCTGCATGCAACGGATCTGCGACGCGAGGCTCGGCGAGGATCGCTCGAGCAGCCCGAGACCCTCCAGCGCCGCCACACCCTGCGTCGGCGGCGGCAGCTCGAGCACCGTGTGGCCGCGATACGAGATCGAGAGCGGCTCGACCCAGCGAGCTTCGTGGGCGGCGAGATCCTCCTCGTCGAGCCACGACACGGAGGCGATCGACCGGGCAACGTCGCCTTCGTAGAACGCGCTGGGACCGCTCTCCGCGATGCCGCGCAGCGTCTCGGCGAGGTCGGGAAGGCGAACGATCTCCCCCACGCGCGGCGCGGGCAGGTACTCCTCGGGAACGTGGGCGCCGCGTGCCCAGGCGGCGGCGGTGAGCGGCGTTACGGCGAAGCCGTTCTCGGCAGCGTCGATCGGCGTCGGAGAGGCAGCGGTCGAGGCCGAGCTTCCCGTACCGCTCGGCGAGCGCGGCCCAGCCTCCGACGGCCCCCGGCACGGTCACGGAGTCCGAGCCGTGCGTCGTCACTTCCGTGTGATGGGCACGTCTGCGGGGCGGCACCGGCCGAGTCGAGACCGTCGGCATGCCCGTCGTTCCACACGATGGCGAAGTTGTCGCCGCCGATGCCGTTGCCCGTCGGCTCGGTGACGGCGAGCACTGCTGCCGCAGCCAGGGCCGCGTCCGCCGCGTTGCCGCCGTCGCTCGAGCGCACGCAGGCCCGCACGCGTGGCGAGCGGCTGGCTCGTCGCCACCATGCCGTTCGCGGCTACAGCCGGCGGCCGGCCAAAGGCGAAGCGATACGTCACAACGTCACCTCGGCGGCAGTGCCCACCATGCGCGAGAAGCGGGGAACGATGTCGAGCACGCTCTCCCGCGCACACCAGACGATGTCCTCGTCGAGGCCGCTCGCGCGAAGGTTGCGCGCGCTCTGGGAAGCACCGAGCCCGTCCTCGTTCGTCGCGAAGGTGGCGGCCAGGCGCATCGCCGCCGCAGCAGAGTCGGTGGGCTCACCGCCGAGCGCCGCGGCCATGCGGCCGGCAACGAAGGCGTCGTCCATCGCGAGCTCGTTCAGCACGCCCGCGCAGAGCACCGCAACGTCACCCGAGTTGGCCGCCGCCGCCGCCCCGACCACCGCGTCGAGGTTGAGCAGGGAGCCGACGAGCACGAGATCGCAGCGCGCGGCCGCAGCGAGCAGGAGCCGCGTGCCGTTCGTCGTCGTCAGCACGACGGTCTCCGCGGCGGGCTCGAGGAACTCCCTGGGCGAGTTGCCGAAGTCGAAGCCGTCGATGCGCACCGTCTCCCGCTCCCCCGCCAGCACAACACCGCCCTCGGCCGCACCGATCGCCCGCGCGTCGTCGACATCGGAGCAGCAGAGGACGCGCCGATACCCCGCCGCAAGAGCCTGCGTCATCGTGGACGTCGCACGCAATACGTCGATGACGATCCCGACCGGCGCCGACACTTCCTCGGCCGGTGTGAAGGCGACGTGCACGCGCATGACCGCCGGTACGCTAACCGCCCGTGGCCGAGACGCAGTACTGCTACCGCCACCCCGATCGCGAGACGGGGCTCAGTTGCTCCGAATGCGGCCGCCCCATCTGCGTCGACTGCATGAGCACGGCGCCGGTGGGCATCCGCTGTCCCGACCACGCCGCGACGGGACGTCCACTCGGCCAGACCGTGAAGGCAGCCCGCCCAAGGCTTGGCGACAGCACGCTGGTGACGAAGGCGCTGATCGTCGTCAACGTCGTCTTCTACCTGATCACGGTTGCTCAGGGAGCCGGCGTGAACGCTCCCGGCGGAGCGCTGTTCAACGACTTCGCGCTCTTCGGGCCGGTCGTCGCGGACGGTGACTGGTGGCGGCTGATCACGGCCGCCTTCCTCCACGCGAGCCTGCTCCACATCACGTTCAACATGCTGGCGCTGTGGTGGATCGGCGGGCCGCTGGAGGCTGCGATCGGCCACTGGCGCTACCTCACGATCTACGCCGTGTCCGGCCTGGCCGGATCGGCAGGCGCGCTGCTCGCGGAACCGCAGGCCGTGACCGTGGGAGCCTCAGGCGCGATCTTCGGGCTGCTGGGCGCCATGGTCGTCGTCCAGTGGCAGACGACGGGATCGATCGCCGGGCCTGCGACGACCCTGATCCTCGTCAACCTCGCCATCACCTTCGCCGTGCCGAACATCTCGTGGGGCGGCCACCTCGGCGGCCTCGTCGGCGGAGCGCTGGCCACGCTTGCTCTGACCCACTTCGGCACGCGGCACGTCGCCTACGCGCGCATCACGCCGGTCGCCGTCGTCTCACTGATCGCGATCGGGGTCGGCAGCGTGCTCATCGCCTACTGGCGCGTCCGCGGCCTCGCGTAGCCGGTCCTCCGGGTTGGGGAGGGCCACGGCGACCAGCCACGCCGTGGCCGCCGCGAACACGGCAATGGGCGTCACGTCGTACGCCGACGAGCCCAGCAGGAGCGTCGCCAGCAGGACGCCGGTGAACGGCGCGCGCAGGACAGCCGCTGTCCCCGCGGCCAGGCCGATCGCCACGGCCGGCGTGGTGCCGAGGCCCGGCAGGACGTCCGCGCCCACCATTCCCAGGGCGACACCGATCGCAAGCGCCGGGAACACCGGCCCTCCGCGGAAGCCTGCGCCGAGCGAGAGCGCATAGGCGAGCCCCTTCGCCGCCACGAGCAGCAGCAGCACCGAGGCGGAGCCCTCGGCGATGACGTCCGGCATCTCCTGCTGCCCCGAGAAGAGGACGAGGTCGACGGGCCGGTCGGCAATCGCGCGAAACACCACCGCGAGCACCCCGACCAGAGCGCCCGCGACGACGAGCGCGAGCACAGGACGCGGCGTCGCACGAGCGGCAACCTCGTGCGCGAGATGCCGTATGCCGACGACCAACCCGGCGATGACCACGGACGAGGACGATGCCCCACGCCAGGTCGGCCACCCGCACGCTGTCGTAGGCGGGCAGCGAGGGTAGTGCCAGGTCGGCTTGGTGCAACCCTCGCCAGTCGCCGACACCCGTGAAGACGAGCGCCCCCGTCGCGGCGGCGACAAATCCCGGCAAGAGAGCCCGGACGATCGACGCCGCGGGAATCGCACCGCTCATGGCAACGAGCTCGAGCAGCATGACCGACGCCGCGAGCGGGCCTCCGAACAGCGCCGCTATGGCCGCAAAGGCTCCGGCCAGCACGAGCAGCTGTGCCTCCGTCTGCTCGAGGCGTACGAACCGTACCGCGATCGCTCCCATGCCGAGGCCGAGGGCGATGAGCGGCGCCTCGGGCCCGAGTACGAGCCCGAGCGCCGAGGGTCGCCAGGCCCGCGAGCAGGATGCTGGGCAGCTCGATGGGCTGAATTGGCGCCGTCGAGACCCCCTCGAGCGGCGAGTGGCCGCCGTGGCCCGGGAGGCGCACGAACAGCGCTACGAGCACGCCCGCGAGCGCCGGCACGAGGATCACGTACCACCAGGCCGGCTCGCTCCAGTCCAGCCAGTGCGGGACGACCTCCCAGACGAAGTGGATGACGTCGTGGATCGCCGTCTGGAAGAGGACGGCCGCGACGGCGACCGGGAAGCCGAGGAGAGCCGCTAGGGCGAGAGTGCGAAGGTACGTCCAGGCACGTTTGTCCACCTACTGCTCTGGCCCGGTCTCGCGCGTGCGCAGCGCGTTCCGCGCACGGCGGCGGGAGGAGAGCAGGTACCAGACGAAGCCGATCGCCGCGACCGCGAGCAGTGCTCCCGCCAGCGTCGCGTTCCGGAACCCCGGTGCGTTGACGTCGAACGTTCGCTCGCCTGCGTGAGCCGCGCCTCCCGGCCCGAGGACGACGCCGAGCGTGAAGATGTTCGGCAGCGCGAGGAGCGCCGCGCCGGCAAGGATCCACAGCCACATCCGTCCCGAGCGGCGACGCCGGATGCCCCAGACGATCAGCAGCAGCGGCAGCACGAGTGAAGACGAACCCGTAGAAGAGGCCGAGCATGATGCCGCCGGTGAAGCTCTCGTTCGCCTGGTCGCCCACGCGATGCGCCCACCAGCGCGGGATGAACGCCCCTCCGATGATGAGCGCGAGCAGGAAGGCGACGGTGACGGCGCCCCAGATCTTGAGCCGCCGCGACCAGTTCGGGTCGTTCTCGGTCCGAGGCTGAGGCGCGGTCTCGCTCACCGCGCGATTATCTCAACCGGCAAGTCGCCTACGAAGACCCCGTGCCGGATCAGCGTTTACGGCGGGCGACGTAGGTGTTCGGCGCCCTGACGACGACATTCTTCTTCGTCACGAGGTCCCGGACCAGCATGGAGCCGGTCCGGGCCTGGACCACGCTGCGGTCGCAGTAGTCCGTGGTCAGCCACCAGCCGCCCCTTGCTCACCGACGCGTAGCGCCCTCTGACACGGAAGTTCCCTTTGCCGTTCGCCCAGAGTCGGCGTGCTGGCTTGCCGCACACCTCGAGATTGCCGCGTACGAGCCGCAGCTCGACCACGCGCCCGACCCGGACAAGCCTGACGATGCTCGGCACGCCGTCTCTCTGGCCGGAGATCGTGAGCTTGCCCTGTCTACCGTCTGTGAGCGCCACTCCCCTGCCGTTGGACACGTCGACCACGGTGCCGAACGGAAGAGGCTGGCCCGGCGCGATGCGGGAGAACCGACGCTGGCCGGGAAGCTTGACCCTGCCCGGTGGATAGCCGGCGGCCGGCCCACCCGTCGGCGTCCCCTTCGATGGAGCCGGAGGAGGCCGCGCAGCGGGGCAGTCGGCGATGGTCTGCGCGGTCGCCCTCACCTGCGGCGGCGTGGCGATGACGTTGGTGATGTCGCCGGTCGTCTCCCACTGCGCCGTCAGCACGGGAGGTGTTCCAGGCGTAAACCGAAGCAAGAAGTCGATCCTGGCGATCTCGGCTCCACCGGCGCCGGACCAACGATCGCCGGTGATCGTCGCCGGATTCGCGGCAGAGAACGTCACCGTGCTGAGGGTCGGTGCGAGATTGGTCGGCCCTCCCGATCGCTGACCGACGAACGTCCATTCATTGTCGAACGCGTCACCGCATACCTCGCCCTCGAGGTCGACGGTTACTCGATGGCGCGTGTCGGGAGAAGGGGGTGAGTCGTAGCTGAACTGGATGTTTGCGACGTAGCCAGGTCCGGCGGCCGGCGCAGCGGACCCGCTCAGCGCGGTCGACGCGCCGAGCAGCGCCACCAGGCACACCGCGAGCGTGGATGCGCCGCGCGCGATCACGTGCGGCTCAGGGCTTCGGTCGTGCCTTGTAGCTATTCGGCGCCTTCACGACCCGGTACTTCTTGGTGCCGAGGTTCTGCGCCGTCACGGAGCCTTGGTTCACTCGCACGAGCGTGAACTTGCAGAAGTCCGCGGTCAGCCACCACGTCCCGCGAACCGTCGCCGAGGCGTAGCGACCCTTCGTCCGGAACTTCCCCTTCCCCTTGCCCCACACACGACGTACCGGCTTCCCGTTCGCCTGCGCGACGGACGCGATTCTTCGCGTGCCGCAGGCCTTGAAGTTGCCGCCCGTCAGGCGAAGCTCGATCACGCCCTTCACGGTCACTACGACGAACTTGCTCGGGACGCCGTCCTTCTGACCGTACAGGAGCATCTCGTTGCCGTTGCGGTCGGTGATCGTGACGCCGCGCCCGTTCGAGACGTCGACGATGGTGCCGTTCGGCAGCACCTGGTCAGAGGTCGGCCGGAACGTCGAGTTGCGGTTCGGGAACTTCACCGTACCGGCCTCGCGGCCGCCTCCCGGCGGGCCGATCTGCGCCTGCGGCTGTGCCGGAGGCGGCGGTGGCGGTGGCGGAGGCGGCGGAGGCGGAGGCGGCGGCGCAGGCTGAGGTGCCGGGGGGGTGGTGGCGGTGGCGGAGGCGGTGGCGGTGGCGGTGGCGGTGGCGGCGGCGGTGGCGGTGGCGGCGGAGGCGGCGGCTGCTGCTGCACGGCGTTCTCGAAGACGCAGGTGATGGTCTCTCCGTCGTCTCAGGGTGACGGTCACGCTCGATCGCGCCGATGACGGGGATCGAGCCTCCGCCGCAGCTCGATGCTCTCGAGCACCCAGCCCGACGGAACGGTCTCCGAGATCGTGTACGAGCCCGGCGGCAGCGGGCCAGACTCCGTACTGCTGGCCGTCAGCGAGCGAGAAGGCGGGCCCGTACGTGGTCGTGAAGCCGAACTGCTGCGTCGCGCCGTCGGGCGTCGTCTGCTTCTCGACGACGATGTTGCCGGTGCCTTCGCCACCGCCTACGAACGTGTTGACGAACGTGCAGGTCACGGTCTCGCCCGGATCGAGGTCGATCGCGGACGGGTCGCTGCCGTCGTCACACGTCGCGCTCGTCAGCTCCCAGCCCTCGGGGATGTCGATCTCCTGGATCAGGCAGTTGCAGTCCGGATTGAGCGGGCCGGTGTCGTGCGACTGGCCGTCGGAAAGCTGGAAGGCGGGGATGCCGTCGCCCTGGAAGTCGAAGACGGTCGGATCGCCGTCCGGGTTCGTCTCCTTCTGGACGATGATGTTGCCCTGCTTCCAGTTCTCGAAGGTGCACGTGACGGTCTCGCCGGCCTGGAGGCTGATGTTGCCCACGGGGCTGCCGTCGTCGCAGGTCGCGTCGAACAGGAGCCAGCCCTCCGGCACGTTCTCCGACACGGAGTACGTCCCCGGCGCACGTTCGGCGGTGTTCGTCTGGCCATCCGACAGCGAGAAGCCGGGGCCATAGCTCGTCGTGAAGTCGAAGAGCGTCGGGTCGCCGTCGGGAAGCGTCTGCTTCTCGACGACGATCGTCCCCGTCTGCTCGAGCTTCGTGTTCGTGAACGTGCAGGTCACGGTCTCGCCGGGATCGAGGCCGATCTCCGACGGATCGCTGCCGTCGTCGCAGGTGGCGCTCGTCTGCTCCCAGCCGTCCGGGAGGGTCTCCGAGACGGAGTAGGTGCCCGGGGTGAGCTCCGACGTCTCGTGCGTCTCACCGTCGGAGAGCGAGAAGTCCTCGGTGTAGTCCGTGGTGAACTCGAAGCTCTGCGGGTCTCCGTCGGGGTCCGTCTCCTTGGCGACGACGATGGTTCCCGTCTCGGGCTCGGTTCCCTCGACCGTCACCGGCGCGTCGGGGCCCGTCGGCGTCACCGACACCTCTGCCTGGGCGCTCGCGTTGTTGAAGTACGTGCCAGGCGTGGACGAGGCGGTGGCCGAGAAGGCGAGCGTGATCGAGTCGTCCGCCGGAACCGTGGCCGACAGCTCCCACGTAAGGTCTTGTCCGTTCATCGACGGATCGTCCTCCGTGACGCCGCTCGTGGAGCCGGGCACGTATGCGAACCCGGCGGGGAGCGTGTCCGTGATCGTGCTCAGGTCGACGGCGGTGTCGCCATCGTTCGTGATCGTGATCGTGTACGTGACCTCGTCGCCCGGCCCCACGGTCGGGTCGTCGACGACCTTGTCCATCGTGACGACTGTCGCTCCGGGCTCACAGCCACCGGGGCCTGTCGTCCCGAGCGCGAGCGCGTCGACGAACGCCGCCGAGTCGAGAGAAGTTGTCGCCCTGGTCGAAGATCGAGAGGTAGAGCGAGTGCGTCTCCGGGCGTGACCGGCGTCGACGCGGACAGGAGCGGCGTCGCCCCGTCGTAGTCGTGCCCGCGGACTCAGCCGGCAGTCGCATCGCCAGCCGTGTTGATGCTGATCACGGATTACCCGCCGGCGTCGAAGGCGAAGTTGTTCGGCGCCGTGATCGACGGAGCCCGACGTCGTCCAGTTCGAGTCGTCGAGCTCGGCGATGAAGGCGTCGTTGTACGGCGCGAGCCGACGCACTCCGGGAACTCCTCCGACAGGAAGCGGAAGTCGAGCGTCAGGCAGTTGGCGCCGACCGGCACGTCGAGGTCGATGCGGAGGATCGTGACGTCGAGGTCGGTGTCGCCACGGACGGTGCCGCCGCCGTCGTTCGCACCCGAGCTGCCCGCAGCTCGGTTGGAGCTGATCGGCGAGCGTGGCGTCGCCGGACGTGAGGATCGCGTACGTCGAGCCGTCGGTCGGGAAGCCCGTCAGCGGCGTGCCCGAGTCGGCGACGGCGTTCGGCGTGCCGTTCGGCGGCGACGTGCCTTCTCGAACGACGCGCCCGTGACGAAGCCCTGGTCAGTCGCGATCGCGGCCGCAAGGTCACCCGCAGTCGCCGTCGGCGTGATCGCCTGGATCCCCGGCGACTGGTGGCCGGGCCGGGTCCAGGATCGCGCGCAGCGGCCGCTCCTGTGAGCAGGAGAGCGCTTACCGCAGCAAGCGCGATGACCGTCCGCAGTAGTACTCGGTTAATCGTGTGCCTCCCCCAGTTGCCGCGCCGCGAGGATACACGACCCGAAAAGGCCTGCAAAACGGTCAGCCGCCGGCCACCGCAGCCGTCACGCCTGCCTCGGCCAGCGCCGCCTGCGCCGCCGCCAGCCGCGCGAGCGGCACGCGGAAGGGCGAGCACGAGACGTAGTCGAGCCCGATCGCGTGGCAGAAGTGCACCGAGCGCGGGTCTCCCCCGTGCTCGCCGCAGATGCCGAGCTTCAGGTCGGGCTTCACGCCCCTCCCCCGCTCCACCGCGATCCGCATCAGGTCGCCGACGCCGCTCTCGTCGAGCGTCTCGAAGGGGTTGCGCTCGAGCACGTCGTCCTCGAGGTAGCGGGCCAGGAACTTGCTCTCGGCGTCGTCGCGCGAGAAGCCGAGCGCGGTCTGCGTGAGGTCGTTCGTGCCGAACGAGAAGAAGTCGGCGTGCTCGGCCATCTCGTCGGCGCGCACGCAGGCGCGCGGCAGCTCGATCATCGTGCCCACGAGGTAGTCGAGCGCCTCCTCCTCGGAGGCGACCCGCACGGTCAGCTCGCGCAGGCGCCGCAGCTCCTCGCCGAAGCCGATCAGCGGGTGCATGATCTCGACGATCGGCGCCTCGCCCGTGCGCTCGTTCACGGCACGCGCCGCGCGGACGATCGCACGCAGCTGCATCTCGTAGATCTCCGGGAAGATCAGGCCCACGCGGCAGCCGCGCATGCCCAGCATCGGGTTCGCCTCCTGGAGCACGCGGATGCGCTCGCGCATGTGGTCGTCGGTCGCCTCCTCGAGCGGCGGCAGGAACTCGTGCAGCGGCGGGTCGAGCAGGCGGATCGTCACCGGCAGCCCGGCCATCGCGTCGAAGATGCCCTCGAAGTCCTCCTGCTGCATCGGGAGGATGCGCTCGAGCGCCGAGCGGCGGCCCTCCACCGAGTCGGCCATGATCATCTCCCGCATCACGGGCAGCCGCTCGTCGATCATGAACATGTGCTCGGTGCGGCAGAGGCCGATGCCCTCGGCGCCGAGCTCGCGCGCCTTCGCCGCAGTCTTCGGGCGTGTCGGCGTTCGCGCGGACCCTCAGCCGGCGCAGGCCGTCGGCCCACTCGAGCACCGTCTCGAAGTTCTCGTTGATCTGCGGCGGAACGAGCGGCACGCGCCCGAGGATGACGCGGCCGGTGCCGCCGTCGATCGTCAGCAGGTCGCCTTCCGCGAGCTCGTGGCCGTTGATGGAGGCGACCCGCGTGTCCATGTCAATGGCCAGCCCCTCGCAGCCGGCCACGCACGGCTTGCCCATCCCCCGCGCGACGACGGCGGCGTGCGAGGTCATCCCGCCGTGCGCGGTGAGCACACCCTGCGCCTGGAGCAGGCCGTGGATGTCGTCGGGAGTCGTCTCCCAGCGGACGAGGATCACCGCCTCGCCCGCCTTGCCGAGCTCCTCCGCGCGGCCGGCGTCGAGCACGACCTTGCCCGAGGCGGCGCCGGGCGACGCGTTGAGCCCGGTGGCGATCACCTCGACGGGTGCCTCCGGGTCGATCATCGGGTGCAGTAGCTGGTCGAGCTGCGCCGGGTCGATGCGCGCCACCGCCTCCTCCCGCGTGATCAGACCTTCCCCGGCCATGTCCACTGCGGCCTTCAGCGCAGCGGCCGCCGTCCGCTTGGCGGTGCGCGTCTGGAGGAGATAGAGCCTGTCGTCCTCGACCGTGAACTCGATGTCCTGCATGTCGCGGTAGTGCGCCTCGAGATTCCCGATCGTCTCCAGCAGCTCCGTGTACGCGGCGGGCAACCGCTGCTGCATCGCGACTAGCGGCTCGGGCGTGCGGATACCGGCAACCACGTCCTCCCCCTGCGCGTCGACGAGGAACTCGCCGAACGCCGCCGGCTCGCCCGTCGACGGATTGCGCGTGAACGCGACGCCGGTGCCGGAGCGCTCGCCCTTGTTGCCGAAGACCATCTGCACGATGTTCACGGCGGTGCCGAGGTCGTCAGGGATGTCGTGCGCGCGGCGGTAGACCTGCGCTCGCGGCGTCTCCCACGAGTCGAAGACGGCGACGACGGCGCGGACCAGCTGCTCGTTCGCGTCCTGCGGGAACGGCCGGCCGACGTCCTGCTCGTAGATCTCCTGGAACGTCGCCACCAGGCCGGCGAGGTCGTCGGCCGTGAGCTCGACGTCCTGGCTGACGCCTCGCGCCGCCTTCAGGCGCTGGAGCTCCTGCTCAAAGCGGTGCGGATCGACTCCGTCCACGGTCTCGCCGTACATCTGGATCAGGCGCCGGTACGAGTCGTTCGCGAAGCGCGCGTTGCCGGTGGTGGCTGCGAGACCCGCCGTGGCCGCGTCGTTCAGGCCGACGTTGAGGATCGTGTCCATCATCCCCGGCATCGACACCGCCGCACCGGAGCGGACGGAGACGAGCAGCGGGTCGGTCGGATCGCCGAAGCGCTTGCCGGCCCGCTCCTCGAGCCGCCGCACCTGCTCGCCCACCTCTTGCTCGAGACCGTCCGGCAGCTCCTTGCTTTCCATGTACGCGCGGCAGGCCTCGGTGGTGATCGTGAAGCCGGCCGGAACGGGAACGCCGAGCTGCGTCATCTCCGCCAGCCCGATCCCCTTGCCGCCCAGCAGCTCGCGGCCGCCGTCGCACGGCTCGTCGAAGGCGAAGACGTAGCGCGGCACGCCGGAATCTTCCCACAGTCGCGGTTTTGCGACCGGCCACGTGGGTATGGCGAGAGCGAACGGGAATCACAAGAGAGGAGACACGATGCAGCCCACGCAGACGGTGAGCCCCGAGCTCTGGACATACGGCGAGCACGTCCGCACCGGCGGCGATCTCTCCGGGTATCACGTCGAGGCGACCGACGGCGGCGTCGGCAAGGTCGACGACGCGACGTACGACGACGGCTCGAGCTTCCTCGTGGTCGACACCGGCCCGTGGATCTTCGGCAAGAAGGTCATGCTCCCGGCCGGCATCGTCGAGACGGTCGACCACGACGAACAGAGCGTGTTCGTCACCCGGACGAAGGACGAGATCAAGAACGCGCCCGAGTACCAGGACGGCTACTTCGCGAGCGACGGCTACCGATCCGATCTGGCGCTGTACTACGGCGCACTCGGCGTGGGTGTTCGGTCCGACTTCCCCCAACGGCGGCACCCCGACGGTCTAAGCCAAGCGACGCGCGTCCCGGCGGTCAGGGAGACTGCTCTCCCTGGCTGGCCGCCGGCGGCGCGCTCTGAACTCCGCCGCCCAGGCCGCCCACCTGAGGCCGAGCCAGAGCGGCGTCAACAGCACGTAGAAGAGGAACATGCCCAGGCCGAGGCATGCGTACCACAGCGTCCAGCGCCAGACCGTGATCCGTCGCTCCCGGGCCTCCTGCGCTCGCGGATCGAAGAACTGCTCGCTCAAGACGGATTCGACTGCAGCTCGTGGCTCCGCCGCTCGACCATGCGGACGATGCGCACGGCGGTCTCCTCCACCGAGAGCTCGGTGACGTCGATCACGGGGCAGCCGAGCCGGCGGTGGATCGCCTCCGCCTCTGCAAGCTCCTCGTGCACCTCGACGAGACCGGCGTAGCGCTGCCTGTTCGCCTGCATCAGCCGCGCACGCTCGCGGCGGATGTCGGCCAGCCGCTCGGGAGCGATCGTCAGCCCGACGATCTTCGCCGGGTTGATGCTGAAGAGCTCGTCCGGTGGTGCGATGCCCTTGACGATCGGCACGTTCGCCGTCCGGTAGCCCATCGAGCCGAGGAACATCGACACCGGCGTCTTCGACGTGCGCGAGACGCCGACCAGCACGATGTCGGCCTCGCGCAGCCCTTTGGCGCCGAGGCCGTCGTCGTACTTGACCGCGAACTCGATGGCCGCCATGCGCTTGAAGTAGGCCGAGTTGAGCGGCGGCCGCGCGCCCGCCTTCATCTGCGCTCCCTGCCCGGACACCTTGGCGATCGACGCCATCGGCGGGCCGAGGATGTCGCAGTAATGCACCTTGGCGCGGCGGCAGAGGACGCGCATCTCCTCCCGCAGCTCCGGCTTCACCAGCGTGTAGACGACGACTGCCGGACGGCCCTTGGCGCGCTCGACGGCGAGCTGGAGGTCCTCCACGGTCTCCACCCGCGGATGCCGGATCTCCTCGAACGTCTGCTCGGGGAACTGCGCCTCGAGCGCCAGCACGAGCCGCGTCGCCGTCTCGCCGGTTGCGTCCGAGACGATGTGCAGCTCGACCGGGGCGTTCACTTCAGGTAATCGAGAGCAAGCCGCGTGAAGACGGCAATGCCGTTGCGCATCGCGCTCTCGTTCCAGTCGAAGCGCGGATGGTGGTGCGGATAGTGGTCCTCCCCACCCGCACCGACGATGAAGAACGCGCCGGGCGCGGCACTCAGGTACGCCGAGAAGTCCTCGCCGCCCATGATCGGCGGCGGCACGAAGAACGCGTCGTCGCCGAGCTCCTCGCGAACGGCGGCCTCCACGAGCGCCGAAGCCTCCTCGTCGTTGACGACGGAGTCGTAACCCTCCTCGTACGTGAACGTCGACGTGCAGCCGTGCCCTTCGGCGATCCCGTTGGCGAACCTCTGCATCGCCTCGCGCACGGCGTCACGCACCTCGGGCGAGAACGTGCGCACGGTGCCGCGGAGCTCCACGGACTCCGGGATGATGTTGTCGGCCGTCCCCGCGTGAATCTGCGTCACGGAGACGACGGCGCGCTCGATCGGGTCGACGACGCGCGAGACGACGTGTTGAAGCCCGCTCACGACCTGCGCTGCGGCGGTGACGGGATCGACGGCCTCGTGCGGAGCTGCCCCGTGGCCGCCCTTGCCCCGAATCTCGATCCCGAACACGTCGCTGGCGGCCGTGTGCGGACCCGGAAGGACACCCACCTTGCCGAGTGGGTCGAGCGAGAAGAGATGGGCGCCCACGACCATGTCGACGCCCTCCATGACGCCGGCCTCGACCAGCTGGCCGGCGCCGCCTGGCCCGAGCTCCTCTGCGTGCTGGAAGATGAAGCGGATCTCTCCCGTCAGCTCGTCGCGGCGCTCGTGAAGGGCGTTCAGCGTCGCCAGCAGCATCGCCGTGTGGCCGTCGTGGCCACAAGCGTGCATGACGCCGGGGTTCTCGGAGGCGAACTCCAGGCCGGTCTCCTCCTGAATCGGCAGCGCGTCGATGTCGGCGCGCAAGCGCGAGCGTCTTCCCGGGCCGGCCGGTGCGCATGGTCGCGACGAGGCTCGTCTCGGTCGGCCGCTCCAGCTCGAGCCCGTCCAGGCCGCCGAGCAACTCGAACAGGAACGCCGACGTTTCGTGCTCGGCGAAGCTCAGCTCCGGATGCGCGTGTAGATGGCGGCGCCAGGCGATCGCCTGGGCTTCCAGCTCGGGCGTCACGAGGGTGCTCACGGGCGCAGCCTACTCACCTGTGGATGCCACCGGATTTTCACGCGGCTCTCAGGCAATACATGCTTCACTGATAGTCCCCGACCCGATCACGGAAGGAGGAGGCGTGCCCGAGCAGTCCGAGCAACCGTCCGCAGTAGAGCCCCAGCAAGCCAAGGAGATGCTGGAGCAAGCCCTCTTCGAGATCAGGCGTGTGATCGCCGGCCAGGACGAGATGCTCGAGCGGGTCTTGACCTGCCTGCTCGCCGGCGGCCACCTGCTGATCGAGGGCGTTCCCGGCCTCGCCAAGACGCTGACCATCAAGACCGCCGCCAGCGTTCTCGGCGGATCCTTCAACCGCATCCAGTTCACGCCGGATCTCGTGCCGTCGGACCTCGTAGGCACGCGGATCTACCGGCCGGACTCCGGTTCCTTCGACACGCACCTCGGCCCCGTGTTCACCAACTTCCTGCTCGCCGACGAGATCAACCGCGCACCCGCGAAGGTGCAGTCGGCGCTGCTCGAGGTGATGCAGGAGCACCAGGTGACGATCGGCGACCAGACGCATGCCGTTCCTCATCCGTTCCTCGTCATGGCTACGCAGAATCCGATCGAGTCGGAGGGGACGTATCCCTTGCCGGAGGCACAGATCGACCGCTTCATGCTCAAGATCCTCGTCGACTACCCCGAGCACGACGAGGAGCTGACGGTCGTGCACCGCCAGCTCGTGCCGCATCCGGAGCTCGAGCAGGCGCTGTCGCTCGACGACCTGCTGGCGCTCCAGCTGACGGCGCGCAACGTCTACATCGATCCCGGCCTGATCAGCTACGCCGTCGAGCTCGCTACGGCGACGCGGCGTCCGGGCGACGTCGGCCTGCCCCAGCTGGCGGACTACATCGCCTTCGGCGCCAGCCCGCGTGGCCCGATCGCGGTCACCCAGGGCGCGCGGGCGCTGGCGACTCTCCGCGGGCGCGACTACGCCCTCGTCGGAGACGTCCAGGAGCTCGTCAAGGACGCCTTCCGTCACCGGCTCGTGCTCACGTACCAGGCTCTGGCCGAGGAGCGCAGTCCCGACTCGCTGCTCGACGAGATCATCGCGGTCGTGCCCGTGCCTCAGCTCGACCTGGGGAGGGAGCGCGTGGCGTGAGCGTCGTCGGCTGACTGCGCCCTGGGGCCTCCCGCACCCCCTCCAGCAAGCCGGAGCGCACGGCGGCGAAGCCCGGCCCGGGGCCGCTGCCCGACCAGCTCCTGCGAGCGCTCGAGCTAACCGTCGTTCGCCGCGTGGAAGGCCTGCTCTCGGGCGATCACCGCGCGCACGTGCTCGGCCGCGGCACCGAGCTCGCCCAGGTGCGCCCGTACGTGCCCGGGGAAGACGACGTCCGCGACATCGACTGGAACGTCACCGCCCGCACCGGCGAGCCGCACGTGCGGGTCCAGCTGGCCGAGCGGGTGCTCGTCAGCTGGATCCTGCTCGACAACTCGGTGTCGATGACGTTCGGGACGGCAGACCGGCGCAAGGCCGACGTCGCCGAGGGGGCCGCGCTGGCGCTCGGCCATGTCGCGACGCGGCACGGAAACCGCCTCGGCGTACTGACGTTCGGCGACGACGAGCCGCACACGCTGCCGCCACGACAGGGCCGTACCGCACTCGTCGGCCTGCTGCTCGCCCTCGATACGGAGCCGGACGAGACGCCGCGCGGGGCGACTTCGCTGGGGGCTGCGCTGAGTCGGGCGGGCGCGATCACGCGTCAGCAGGCCTTCGTCGCGGTCATCTCGGACTTCCGCGGCCCGCGCGACTGGCGGCCGCCGCTGCTCGAGCTGGCCGGACGCCACGACGTGGTCGCGGTCGAGATCCGCGATCCCCGCGAAGAGGAGCTGCCCAGCGTCGGCGTGCTGCGTCTCGTCGATCCGGAGACGGGTAGACAGCTACGAGTGGACACCTCGAACGATCGTCTGCGTGAGCGGTACGCGGCGGCGGCCGCCGCCGAGCGCAAGGATCTCGCGCGCACCTTCGCCGGGCTCGGTGTCGGTCACGTGGTGCTCTCGACCTCCGGCGACTGGCTGCGGACGCTCGCCGCCTTCCTGCGCACGAGGTCGCGCAAGCGTTGAGCTTCGAGTCTCCGCTCTTCCTTCTCGCCCTGCTGGCCGTGCCGGCGGTCGTCGCCCTGTACGTCGTGCACCACCGCCGACGGTCGCGAGTGGCTGCGCAGTTCGCCTCGCCCGCGTTGCTGCCGAACGTCGTCGATCGCGAGCCGGGCGCCTGCGGCACGTGCCGCCGGCGATCCTGCTCATCGCGCTCACGGCGCTGCTCGTTGCCTTCGCGAGGCCGCAGGCCGAGCTGTCCGTGCCACGCGAGAACGCGACGATCATGATCGCGATCGACACGTCGCGCTCCATGGCCGCGAAGGACGTCCCTCCCACCCGGATGGACGCCGCGAGGAGGTCGATCCGCGAGTTTCTGGCGAAGGCGCCCGACACGTACCGCATCGGCGTCGTTTCCTTCGCGAGCGCCGCCCGCGTCGTGGCGCCGCCCACTCGCGACCGCGGGCTCGTCGCGCTGGCGATGCGCGAGCTGCGTGTCGGCGAAGGCACCGCACTCGGCGACGCGATCGTCAAGGCGGTGGAGGTCGGCCAGGCGGCCGGCCGGTCGAGCCCGGACGACGAACCGACACCGACGACGGTCTTGCTCATCTCGGACGGCAAGGAGGACGGTGGCGACATCACGCCGCAGCGGGCGAGCCAGACGGCGCGGCAGCGCGGCGTCACCATCAATACGGTCGCGCTGGGAACCGCTGACGGCGTGGTCGAGGTCCCGCTCGCCGGCGGCTTCACGGCGCGGGTGCAGGTGCCGCCCGATCCGAACACCCTGCGCGCGATCGCGCAGGCGACCGGCGGCAGGTTCTTCGCAGTACCGACGGCCGAGCAGCTCCAGGAGGTCTACGCCGATCTCGCGTCGCAGCTCGGCGAGGAGAAGGAGTGGCGCGAGGTGACGGTCGCCTTCGCGGGAGCCGGCGTGGTCTTGCTGCTCGTGGGTGGAGCGCTATCGGCCGCCTGGTTCAGGAGGCTCCCGTGAGAGCGCTGGGCGTACTCGCGGCGGCGGCCGCGCTGGCGGTGCTCGTGGCTCCGTCCGCCCAGGCAGCAGACGAGTGCCGCGGTCTGCCCGTCTGCATTCCGGTCGCCGGACCGTGGGTGGCCATCCCCGCGACGTCCAGTTCCGACGACCGCTACCCGCGGCGGTCGTGGCGGATGAAGTGCCCGGAGGGGAGCATCGTCGCCGGAGTCGACGCCCGCCTGACGAGTCGCGCGGTCGACATGAGCTTCGCGGGCATCCTCGGGAGCCCCGTCAATCCGGGCATCACGACGACCGACGAGGTCGTCTTCACCGGCACGTACACGGGCAACGCGTTGCGTCCGGCCGGTTTCCGGCCCTTCATCGGGTGCGTTCCCGCCGCCGGCGGCGGCCGCATCCCGACCGCCGTCAAGCCTGGATCGCCGACCAGGCTCGCCGTGCGCACGGTCGCGTTCCGGACGACGGCCAGTGCCACAGTCTCCTGCGCGCGCGGTGAGCGACTCATCTCGTCGACGCACGCCGTCGCCCTGCGCTCGGGACGCGAGCCGGGCATCGCCCAGCTGGCCGGCGTTCGTTCCCAGCTCCTCAGCGAGGGAGGACGCGTGGCAGCGCGTGCCACGATGAGCGGCGCGGCGAGGAGGCTTCCGGCCAAGCTTCAGATCATCGCCGTCTGCACGAGAGGACCGGAGCGGCCGTGAGCTTCCAGTGGCCACTCGTGCTCCCGCTGTTGCTGCTCGTTCCGATCGCTGCCGGCGTGTACGTCGTGCTGGAGCGCCGGCGCGCGCACTACGCCGTGCGCTACACGAACCTCGACGTGCTGGCGTCCGTGGTGGACGAACAGCGCGCGTGGCGTCGCTGGGTACCTCCTGTCCTCTTCTTCCTGGCGCTTGCTGCCGCGTTGCTCGCTCTCGCCCGGCCGCAGGTGACGGTGGCGGCACAGCGGGAGGGGGCGAACGTCATCCTCACCATCGACAGCTCCGGCTCGATGTTCGCGAAGGATGTGCCGCCGACGCGCCTGGGCGCCGCTCAGGAAGCCGTGCGCCGCTTCCTGGAGAAGCTTCCCGATCGCTACCGCGTCGGCGTCGTCACGTTCTCCTCGGAGGCGCAGGTGGTGGCGCCGCTCACGCGCGACCGCCAGGTCGTTCGCGACGCCGTCGACTACCTCTATCCGGGGCGCGGCACTGCAATCGGTGACGCCCTGGCTCGATCGGTCGAGCTGGCCCGCGGCGGCACCGTGACGGAGACAGGCACCGACGTGCCCGCGCAGGAGGCGCCGCTCAACGACGACCCCGAAGGCCCGGTGACGGCAATCCTCATGCTCTCCGACGGTGCGCAGACGGCCGGCATCCTCCAGCCCTTCGAAGGCTCGCAGCAGGCGAAGGAGGCCGGCATTCCCGTCTATACGGTCGCCCTGGGCACGCCCGAGGGCACGGTCACGTTCGACAGGTTCGGCGGGTCGCGCACGATCCCGGTGCCGCCCGACCCGGTGACGCTCGAGCAGATCGCCGACGACACGGACGGCGAGTTCTACGCCGCCGTCAGCAGCGCGCGGCTCAACCAGGTCTACGAGCGCCTCGGGTCCCGGATCGGCCGCTACGACACCGAGCGCGAGGTGACGGACGTGCTGGCGGCCGCCGGTGCCGTGCTCCTGCTCGGCGCCGGTTTCCTGGCCGGCATCTGGTTCCCGCGCATTCCCTAGAGGGGAATCTGGGACAGGTCGCCGAGCCTGCCCACCGCTGCTCGGACGTCGCGCAGCAGCCGGAGCCGGTTGGTCTTCACGCGGTCGTCCGGATCCATGACGAGCACGTCGTCGAAGAACTGTGCGACCACAGGCGCCAGCGCGACCGCCCACGGCAGTAGCTGATCCGCGGGCGTACCCGGCTCCGGCTGGGCGCGCACGGCTTCGGCAAGCCGCTGCTCGGCCGGCTCCTTGAGCAGGGAGTCGTCCACCGGCTCGACGTCTGCGGCATCGCCCACGATGCGGGCAGCGCGGCTGTACACCTCGTGTACGGCCGCAAGGTCCTGTGCGGCCAGGAACCTGGCCTGGGCGGCAACCGCGCCGATCTCCGGCTGCTCGGAGCGGAGCGCGGCCCGGACGAACTCGACCGGGACGTCGAGATAGCCCTCCAGTCGCTCGTCGACGAACTCTCGAACGTCGGCCGCGAGCAGGTCATGCGGAATGGTCAGCCCACCTTCGACAGCGAGCTTGCAGAGACCGATGGCGGCTCGCCGCAGCCCGTACGGGTCGCGTGAGCCCGTGGGACGGTTGCCCAGCGAGAACGACACCGTGAGCGTGTCGATCTTGTCAGCCGCCGAGAGCACGCGACCGGCGTCCGTCTCCGGGAGCGGCGTGTCGGCACCGTCCGGCAGGTACTGCTCCTCGATCGCGCTGCACACGGCCTCGGAGTGGCCGGCCAGCCGTGCGTACTCGGCGCCGATGAAACCCTCGAGGTCGGGAAACTCGCGCACGAGCTCCGAGGCCTGGTCGGCTTTCGCGAGCCGAGCCGCCTCGCGGGCATCGTCTCCGCCGGCCAGCTGCTCGACGAGCTCGGCTGAGCCTCTCCGCCTTGTCGGCGAACGTACCGCCGCCCTCGATGAACGTGATCCGCTCGAGCCGTCGCGCGAGCTCCTCGATGCCGACCGCCACGTCGCGATCGAAGGTGAAGGCCGCGTCCTCGAGCCGCGCATCGAGCACGCGCGTGTAGCCCGGGCGAGTGACCTCCACGTCGCCGCCGGCTGCCACCACCGCGAAACGATTCCCGCCGAGCGGGAAGTAGCGCTGGTGACTCTGCATGGCGGTGACGATCACGCGCTCGGGCAGGCGTAGGAACCGCTCGTCGAACTCCGACTCGAAGACGATCGGCCACTCGACCATGTACACGACCTCCTCGAGCTTCCCGAGCGGGTCCTGCCAGTCGCCGAACGCAGCGAGCTCGTCGACGATGCGGCGGCGGCGCTCAGCTGGGTCGGGCTCGACGTTCGCCGCCCGGAGCGTGTCGGCGTACTCCTGCGCAGACGCGACCTCGAGCTCACCGTGAGTGAAGCGGTGGCCAAAGGACTTGCCGGAGCCCGCCAGCGTCTCGCCGTCGAGCTTCTCGCAGTACCACCGCACCGGTCGCGCGAAGCGATGGCCGCTCGCATCCCAGCGCATCGACTTCGAGAACTGGAGCCCGTGGACGATCGCGCGCATCCGCTCGAGCAACGGCTCTCCGCGCAGCGGCTCCCCTGGCACGCGGGCCCACAGGTGGCCGTCCCGCTCCTCGAGGTCCGACTCGGTGAGCCCGTGGCGCTTCGCGAAGCCGCCTGCCGCCTGCTCACGCCGCTCTGCGGGCGGCCCCTTCACGAGCTGCTCGGCGGCGGTCTCCGGCAGCTCGTCGACGACGAACGCGATCCGGCGCGGGCTTACATAGACATGCGTTGCGTCCACTCCCAGGTGGCTACGGACGAGCCCGGGAAGCTGAGCCTCGGCCTCGCTGCACGCAGAGGCCGGCAGCTCCTCGCAGCCGAGCTCAAGCAGCAGCGTCGGCATCGAGCAGCTCGGTGTAGAGGCGCGCCACCTTCAGCGTGAGGGTGCGCGCCCGGAGGATGTAGGCCGCCCGCTCGGTGGCGGAGACCGCCCCGCGAGCGTCGAGCAGGTTGAGGATGTGCGAGCACTTCAGCACCTGGTCGTACGCCGGCAGCGGCAGGCGCCGCACGATCAGGTGCGCGCACTCGTCCTCGTGCTCGGCGAAGCGCCGCGTGAGCACGTCCACCGGCGCCTCCTCGAAGTTGTAGACCGACCACTGGCGCTCGTTCTCGCGGTAGACGTCGCCCCACGTGAGTCCGGGCGCCCATTCCAGCTCGAACGCGCTCCGCTTCTCCTGGAGGAACATCGCCAGACGCTCGAGCCCCATCGTGATCTCCGCAGGGATCACGTCCAGCTCGATGCCTCCTACCTGCTGGAAGTACGTGAACTGCGTGATCTCCATGCCGTCGCACCAGACCTCCCAGCCGAGGCCCCAGGCGCCGATCGAAGGCTGCTCCCAGTCGTCCTCTACGAGGCGAATGTCGTGCTGCTCGACATCGATCCCGATCGCCGAGAGGGAGCCGAAGTAGAGGTCGAGCACATCCTCCGGTGCGGGCTTGAGGATCACCTGGTACTGGAAGAAGTGCTGGAAGCGGAACGGGTTCTCGCCGTAGCGCCCGTCGGTGGGGCGGATGCAAGGCTCGACGTACGCGGCCTTCCACGGGTGTGGGCCGAGGCTGCGAATGAACGTCGCGGGGTTCGCCGTTCCCGCGCCGAGCTCCGTGTGGTACGGCTGCATGATCGCGCAGCCCTGCTCGCCCCAGTACGCGTGCAGCGCCGCGATCATGTCCTGGTAGTTCAGGCCCGCCACGGATCTAGCCTATGGACTGGCCGAGGATCCAGGCGAGTGGGTCGGCGAGGATCTCGTCCAGCAGGCCCGCGAGCAGCGAGCCGAGCAGGCCGTCGCCCGCCGTGTCCTCCGCCGCCTGTTCGACGCCCGCTCGCAGCGCGCGGTTGATCGTCTCCTTGTCCCAACGCACGTCCGACGCGTTGGCCGAAGGCACGAACGAGAGCACGAGCTCCTCACGGGACGTGCCGAGCTCGCACGCGGCCCCGCTGATGGCGGACAGCGCGAAGCGCTGGATGGCCCCGTCCACGCCGCCGCCCTCGAAGGAGGCCTCGGTGGTGCAGGGATCGGCGATGCGTGTCTCGCCGAAATCGAGTGCGCCGAGAGCAAGCTCGGCCACGATGAGGACGCCGACGGCGGCGAGCAGCGCCAGCAGCACACGGACGGGCCTCACGTCTCTCTCCTGAGTCGTGAGGCCGGGGCCAGCGCCAGCAACGCGAGCAACGCTGACAGCGCGAACGACGAGCGGAAGCCGCGAGTAACGACGCTCTCCAGTGTCGTGATCAGTTCGTCGCGCATCTCTCGCAGGCCGCTGTCGGAGGCCGCGCCCCGATCGTCGAACGGCTTGGCGAGATCGGGAATCTCGCCCTTCTTGGCCTCGTCGAGCGCGTCGCGGAGATCGAGCGCGATCGGGACCTTCTGGCGGAGATCCGCATTGCCCTCGAGCACGACCTGCGCGCCGGCGAGCAGCGCCTTGTCGTCGGAGCTCTCGAGCGTCGCCGAGAGCAGCGGCGCAACGAGCGCGAGGGCGAGCACGAGGCCCGACGTGGCGGGCGCCGACGGTGATCAGGCCGCTACGCGTGGCCCGTCCCTCCGGGTCGAGCGCGACGGCGGTGAGAGCGGGGACGGCGAGCCCGAGGCCCGCGCCGCAGAAGGCGAGCGCGAGTCGCGACGAGGAGGTTCGAGATGCGCGGCAGCAGCGCGAGCGAGACGAGGCCGCCCGCCAGCAGCGCCGCGCCGCCGAGCGCGGCGGTACGGCCGTCGAGCCGTCGTGCGAGGGGTCGAACGCCGAGCGTCGGCGGCGGGCAGAGCGCTGACGACGAGCGCGCCGACCACCGGATCGAGCGACCAGACGGTGATCACGAGCAGCACGGAGAGGAAGAGCGCTCCCACGAGCGCGCCGAAGACGAGCCCGAGTCCGGTGTCAGCCGCGAGCGCGTGCGGTCGCGCCGCGTGTCCCGGGGATCTGGCGGCAGGCTGCGCACGCGATCGTCCGCCATCGCGGCGAGCGCGACGAGAGCGAGCGGCACCTGCACGACGAAGATCGCGCGCCAGTCGAAGAGCTGCGTCAGCACGCCGCCGAGCGCCGGGCCCGCGGCGGCGCCGATCGTCCCGGCCATCGTCCAGACCGCCGCTCCACGAGCGGGCGAGCCCGCGAACGCGGCCAGACCGCGCAGCGACGCCGCCAGCAACAGCGCGCCGCCGAGCCCCTGCAGGCAGCGAAAGCCGATGAGGACGTCGAGGCTCCAGGCTGCGGCGCAGCCCGCCGAGCCGGCGGCGAAGAGGCCGATGCCGACGATTCCCGTCGGCCGCGGGCGCAGACGGCGGGCGAAGGGAACGAGGCAGAGGGCCGCGACCGCGACGACGAGGTTGTACGAGCGTGATCACCCAGGAGACGCCGACGAGCGTCGTGTCGAACTCGCCGTAGAGGTCCGGCAGCGCGAGCACCACGATCGATGAGTCCGCGAAGGCCACGGCCACACCCATGGCGAGCGCGATCGTGAGGACGCGCGTGCGGCGATCAGTCACGCACGCGCTCCATCAAACGCTCCGAGGGCGATCCGAAGCCGAAGCGCTCGTACAGCGTTTGCGCGTCCCGCGTGTGCAGCAGCCAGCGGAGCCGGGCAAGCTCGGTCCCTTCGATTGCCTCACGTACGAGCGCGACACCCAACCCTCCGCCGCGGTGCTCTGCCAGGACGTAGACGTCGGCGAGGTACGCGAACGTGTGGCCGTCCGAGACGACTCGCGCGAAGCCGATCTGCGCGCCATCGTGGTACAGGCCGACAACGCGCGTCGCCGTTCCTACGAGCTCCTCCACGACCTCGCGAGGCCGGCCATGCGCCCAGTACGACTCCTCGGCGAGGTAGCGGTGGACTGCGTCGACGTCGATACGCGCGGGGTCGTCGTCGAGCTCGTAGCCACCCGGCAGCTGTCGGCGCATCGGGCGCTCAGTCTCGCAGAGGACCAGACCTCTTCGGACAGGTCCGAGTGCCTGGCACTGAGTTGTGCCAATTCTGTGCCGATTCATCCACAGGCAGGCGGCGCGGGCGCTAGCGTCCCGTACGAGGCGCCGACGTACTACGGGTTGCTCTGCGCTGCGTTTACGCCTTTCCCCTGGACAGCTTCGCCAGCAGCCGTGTGCGCAGGTCGCGCTCCATCTCGGCCGCCTCGTCGTCGGCCAGCCGCGACTCCAGCGCCTCGCGGATCATCCGCTCCTCCATCAGCTGGCTCCGTGCCGCCTCGAGGTCGTCGGCGAGCATCGTGATCGCCTTGGCGGCCGCCTGCACCTCCACGTCGAGGGTCGGTGGAGAGGCCCTGCGCCCAGCGTCGTAGCTCCTGGACCTGCCCGTCGTCCACACGTCCCATCTTCACCTCCGGAGAGGACAGGTGCAACCCGGCTTTGCACGGAAATCACGCTGAGAGCGTGCGTAATCGAAATCCGCCGTGGAACTCGTACGACGCCGAGACCACTGCGAGCGCATCGCGGGCTCCGCGCTCCGAGACGCCGGCCTCGTGACGCTTCGGCGAGCGGCAGCCGGAGGAGCCCGTCGATCGCCGCCAGCCCGTCGGGAGAGAGAGTCAGCGAGCCGTTTCCGCAGTCGGCACAGACTGCCCCGCCCGACTGCGGCGAGTAGCCCGTGATCGGCTCAGCGGCCCCGCACTCGGCGCAGCTCCCCACGTGCGGGAGATAGCCCGCGAGCCACAACAGCTTCAGCTGGAACGCCAGGCCGAGCGGGTCGAGCTCGGCGCGGCCGGCCCGCCGTCCACTTCGTCGAGGAGGTCGAGAAAGCGCGTGAGCGCCGTGAACACACGGTCGTTTCGCTCCTGCTCGGGGAAAAGCCGCAGCACCGCCTCCGCGGCGACGAGGCCCACGGCCGAGCGCCGCGCATCGTCGCGCACGGCCGCATGGGAGCGCACGAGCGACGCGCCCGTGACCGTCTGCAGCTCGCCGCGCCCCTCGTGGAGCACGAGCTCGACATGGGACAGCGGCTCCAGGCGGCCGCCGAAGCGGGAGCGCGTCTTGCGCGCGCCCTTCGCGATCGCCCCGACGCGCCCGCGGTCCTGCGTGTAGAGATGGAGGATCCGGTCCGCCTCCGAGAAGCGAAGCGAGCGCAGGACGACTGCCTCCGTGGTGGCCGTCCGCGCCATGGCCCCAGTGTACGAGCCGGGTCAGACCTGGCAGTGCGGGCAGAAGTGCGTGCCGCGACCGGCCACGCGCGTCTTCTCGATCGGCGTGCGGCAGCGCCGGCACGGCTCGCCGGTGCGCCCGTAGACACGGAACTCGTCCTGCATCGAGCCCGAGGGATACGCGCCGTCGCCGAGATTCGCGCCCTGGCGCTCGATACCGCGGCGAAGTGCCCGGCGAACGCCCCGGCGCAGAGCCGCGATTTCCTCCGGCTCGAGCTCGGCCGCGGGACGGAGCGGATGGAGCCGCGCGTGCCAGAGCGCTTCGTCCGCGTAGATGTTCCCCAGGCCCGCGACGACGCGCTGGTCGAGGAGCACCGCCTTGAGCGGCGCCCGCCGCCGGGCCAGCCGTTCGCCGAGAAAGCGCGTCGTGAAGCGCGGACCGAGCGGCTCGGGCCCCAGGCGCGCACCGAGGTACTCCTCCAGCTCGGCAGGTGACAGAACGTGCCAGGTGCCGAAGCGGCGCACGTCTCGGTACGGACACCCGTGCCGTCGTCGAGGTCGATGACGGCACGCTCGTGCGAGGCCGGCGCCTCGGGAAAGCCGCCGGTCATGCGCAGGTGGACAACGAGCGCGAGTCCACTCTCGAAGCGGATGACGAGGTACTTGCCTCGCCGCTCCACGGCAGCGACACGCTCTCCGGTCAGCTCCGCCTCCACCTCGGCCGGCTCGAGCGGCATCGTCAGCCGGTGGTCGTGGACGCGGACGCGCGAGAACGTGCGTCCGAGCAGGCGTGGCTCGAGCCGCGTGCGGTACGTCTCGACTTCCGGGCCCTCAGGCATTCGGGGGTCCCGGGAAGAACGGCGGATAGACGACACGGCCGCGAATGCTCGGGTCGTACGCACGGAGGGGTAGCGCAAGCCAGGCCTGATCCGGGATCCGCTCGTCCGGACGCTCGAGCCCCAGCGCCGTCGCCGACACGAAGCCGAAGCGTGGGTAGTAGGCCGGGATCCCCTCGACGAGGACGAGCGGCTCGCCGCGTTCGTCGGCGGCAGCGACGGCTGCCCGTACGACTGCCGTGCCGACCCCCTGGCGCTGCCGGTCGGGACGAACGGCCATCGGCGTGAGGGTGAGAAGCTCGGCGTTCCAGCCCGGCGATCTCGATGTAGCTCAGCATCGTGAAGCCGACGATCTCGCCGTCCTCCTCGGCGACGAAGGTCAGCTTCGGGACGTAGCCCGCCGACGCGCGGATCGACTCGGTGAAGTCGGCGACGGAGGCATCGCGGAACGCGGCTGCAACGACCTCGGAGATCTCGCGCTCGTCCTCCGGCCGCTCGCGCCTGACGCACGAGCGCCATCAGGGCAGGACGTCGAGAACGAGCGGGTGCACGGCGGGAGGCACGTCGCCGATCTCGTACGCCGCGAGCACCTCCTCCACAGCCTGCCGCAGCGGACGCCTCATCGCGCGCGTGCACCTCGGCGAGCACGTCGCCCTCCTCCACGGCGTCGCCACGCTTCGCGATGGCAGACGACGCCGACGGCGTGGTCGATCACGTCCTCCTTCGACACCCGCCCGGCACCCAGATGCAGAGCGGTCACGCCCACGGCGATCGCTCCCGAGCCGCCCCACGTACCCGGCCTGTGGCGCAACCACCTCTCGCACGACCGGCGCAACGGGCAGCGCACCCTCGTCGGGTCTCCGCCCTGCGCCGCGATCCAACGGTTCCAGACATCTGCCGCCGGAGCCGTCGGCGACCGCCTGCTCGGCCAGCCGCCGCCCCTCCGACTCGTCGACCTCGAGATCGGACAGCGCCAGCAGATGCGCGCACGCGCCGAGCACGAGCTCGGTGAAGTCCTCCGGGCCCGTCGCCGCGCACGGTGTCGAGCGCCTCGCGCACCTCGAGCGCGTTGCCGACGGCGTGGCCGAGCGGCTGATCCATGTCGGTGAGCACGCAGACCATCTCGCGACCCGCCCGCCGCCCGAGCTCGATCATCGTCTCGGCGAGCACGCGCGCGTCGTCGAGCGTCTTCATGAACGCGCCGTCGCCGACCTTGACGTCGAGCACGATCGCCTCCGCCCCGCCGGCGATCTTCTTCGACATGATGCTCGCCGCGATCAGCGAGACGTTGTCGACCGTCGCCGTCACGTCGCGCAGCGCGTAGAGCAGCTTGTCCGCGGGGACGAGGTCGCCCGTCTGGCCGATGATCGCCATGCCGACCTCCCGCACCTGAGCGACGAGCTCGTCGACGGTCAGCTCGACCCGGAAGCCGGGGATCGACTCGAGCTTGTCGAGCGTGCCGCCGGTGTGGCCGAGCCCGCGGCCGCTCATCTTCCCGAAGGGCACGCCGCACGCGGCGACGATCGGCCCGACCGCGAGCGACGTCTTGTCGCCCACACCGCCGGTCGAGTGCTTGTCGACGACCTTGCGGCCGAGCGCGGCGCCCAGGTCGATCGTGTCGCCGCTTGCGATCATCGCGTCGGTCAGCGCAAAGGTCTCCGCGCCGGACAGGCCGCGGAAGTACACCGCCATCAGGAACGCCGACATCTGATAGTCGGGCACGTCGCCGCGCGTGTAGCCGAGGACGAGCTCGGAGATCTCTTCCGCCGACGAGCTCCTCGCCGTCGCGCTTGCGTTCGATGACCTCCGCCGGCCTGATCACAGATCGCACACGAAGACGGCGACGTGCCGAGACACGACGAGTGGGCGGTCGAAGACCGGCAGGCGGTCGGCGAGCTCGCCACGGGTCGGGCACGCCGAGATGTGGCGGTGGGCGGTCTCGCGATCGGGGAACGTGACGGTTCCGCGGACGTCCCGACGCTCGACGGTCGTGAAGTGGCGCGAAAGAGTGCCTTCCGCATTCTCGGCGGTGAACCCGCCCGCCGGTGCGCCGCGCTCGCCGACGAGCTGCCACAGCTCGCCGAGGTTTCTCTCGCTGCTCGTTGCAGCGACCAGCCGGCCGTCGGGGCGAAGGACGCGGCGCCAGTTCTCGCAGCGTCTGCTCGAGATCCTGGACGTGGTAGAGCATCCACGCTGCAACAACGCAATCGAAGATCCCATCGTCAAACGGCAGGTCCTGCGCATCGGCGACAATCGCTTCCACTCCGCGCGCAGCCGTCAGCTCGACCATGCGCTCCGACTGGTCGACGGCCACGACTCCGGCCTTCAACTCACGTGACATGCGCTCGGCGAGCTCGCCGCGTCCGCAGCCGACCTCCAGCACGCTGCCCGGGCTCGCGTTCGGCGACGGCCTCGAAGACGACCGCGTAGGGATCCGGTCCCGTCGCCGATTGCTGGACGGCCATCCGGGCAGCCAGACCCGACTCGTCGGCGTATTCCGCCCGCACGAGCTGGGGATCGTTGAGCTTCGGTCCGATCACTTGTGGGCGACGAAGATCGAGTTGAGCCGCGTCGCGACGAGCGGCTCCGAGAGCTCGGGGACGAGTTCGGCGAGGTGTTTGTGCGCCACCGACGAGCCGATGTAGCCCCGCACCGCCTCCCGATCGGCAAACGTAACGCTCCCCGTCACGTCGAGGCGCTCTACCGATGTGAAGCACTGTCTCAGGGCCGCCTCGGCGTCTTCGCTGAAGAAGCGCTCGGGCTCCCAGTGCCGATCTCGACCGACGAGCGACCACAGTTCGCCCAGGTGGTCGAGGCCGTTCGTCGCCGCCACCAGCCTGCCGCCGGGCCGCGTGACGCGGGCGAGCTCGGAGAGCGCCTGCTCGAGATCGGGAACGTGGTACAGCATCCAGTTGGCCACGGTCACGTCGAACGACTCGTCGTCGAACGTCAGGGCTTCCACGTCGCCGACACGTGCGTCTACCCCACGCTCGCGCGCCAGCTCGACCATCCGTGGCGAGAGGTCGACGGCGACGACATCGACGCCGAGCTCCACCAGCATCCGCTCTGCGAACTCGCCCCAGCCGCATCCGACCTCCAGCACGCGCCGCGGAGCAGCCTCGCGGACCGCCTGGAGCGCCGCCTCGCGTGCATCAGGGCCGGAGACACCCTCGTAGACCGATGCGCGCGCCACGAGACCGTCTTCCGTCGCGTACTCCTGCCGGACACGCTCCGGGTCGTTCAAGCGTCTCAAGGCTGGAGAATCGGCGTCCCGGAGAGCCGCTTCGGCGCAGCCTTCCCGCCGAGCCAGAGCGTTCACCGTCGCACCGACGTCGCCGAACTCGCCCTCGTGGACGTGGCCGGCGGCGTTCTTGCCCTGGACGTATGCGAGCAGGAGCCCGTACTCGCGCGAGTGATCCGTGGACGCCGTCGTCGGATCGATCCCGTGGTCGGATGTGACGATCAGCAGGTCGCCCTCGCGCAGCGCCTCGAGCAGATCGGGGAGGCGACGGTCGAAGTCCTGAAGGCAGCGGTGGAAGTTCTCCGGATCGTTGCGGTGGCCCCAGAGCATGTCCGTCTCCACGAGGTTCGTGAACACGAGGCCCGAGTCGATGTCGCGCAGCAGCTGCTCGGTGACCGTGATGCCCTCGACGTTCGACTTCGTCGGGTGCTCGTGGTCCATGTCCAGGTGGGCGAAGATGTCGGGGATCTTCCCGACGCCGTGCACCTCGGCACCCGCCTCGCGCACCTGGGTGAGGTAGTTCGGCCGCTTGGGCTCGAGCGAGAAGTCGTGCCGGTTCGGCGTGCGCTCGTAGTTGCCGGGCTCTCCGATGAACGGCCGGGCGATCACGCGCCCCACCGCGTGCTTGCCGGTGAGGATCTCGCGCGCCTTCCTGCAGCCCTCGTACAGCTCCTCGAGCGGAATCGTCTCCTCGTGCGCCGCGATCTGGAAGACGGAGTCCGCCGACGTGTAGACGATCCACTTGCCCGTCTTCTGGTGCTCCTCGCCGAGCTCCTGGATGATCTCCGTGCCCGAGGCCGGCTTGTTGCCGAGCACGCCGCGCGCGGTCGCGTGCATGAACGGGTCGATCACGTCGTGCGGGAAGCCGTGGGGATACGTCGGCAAGGACTGCGGCGTGACGATGCCCATCATCTCCCAGTGGCCGAGCGTCGTGTCCTTGCCTTTCGAGCGCTCGAGCAGGCGACCTGCCACCGCCGGCGCACCCGGCATCGGCGCCACGCCCTCGAGCGGAGCGACGTTGCCGAGCCCGAGCGCCTCCATCGCGGGCAGGTCGAGGCCGCCGACAGCACGCGCGACGTTGCCCAGGGTGTCCGACCCCTCGTCTCCGAACTCTGCTGCGTCCGGCAGGGCGCCTGCGCCCACACCGTCGAGCACGATGACGCACGCGCGCGGCATGTGTCTATCCTAGAACGCTGTGAGCACCGTCCTCGGCCTCCTCGGCGTCGCGCTCTACATCCCCGCGATCATCGGGATCGCGGCCAGCGTCACCTGGGGCGTCGTCAAGGTTTCGCCGGGAACGAAGGACGCCGCGGCGAAGGCCAAAGCCGACGACTAGACCGCCGCGAGCGGCAGCACGTCCGCAAGCGGTGCGTACGTCCATCCCGTGCGCCTCGGCGACGGCCTCGTACGTCACCTTCCCGCCGAGGACGTTGACCCCGCGGGCGAGGGCCGGATCGCGCGCGACCGCCGCGGCGAGCCCGTGCTTCGCGATCGCCTCGACGTACGGCAGCGTGACGTTCGTAAGCGACTTCGTCGATGAGATCGGCACGGCGCCCGGCATGTTGGCGACGCAGTAGTGGACGACCTCGTCGACGACATACGTCGGGATCGGAGTGCGTCGTGGGACGCGAGGTCTCGGCGCAGCCACCCTGGTCGATGGCGACGTCGACGAGCACCGAGCCCGGCTTCATCGTCGGCAGCATCTCACGCGTGATGAGCTTCGGAGCAAGCGCGCCCGGGATGAGCACCGCGCCGATGACGAGGTCGGCATCGAGCACCGACTCCTGGATCTGGAGCTCGTTGGACATGGCGAGCGTGATCCGGCCGTCCAGCATCATCTCGAGGTCGCGCATGCGCTCGACGGACTTGTCGAGCACCCAGACGTCCGCCTGCATGCCGACGGCGATGAGCGCGGCGTTGTAGCCGACGATGCCGCCGCCGATGACGAGCACCTTGGCGGGGGGCACGCCAGGAACGCCGCCGAGCAGGATGCCGCGACCGCCCTGCGGCTTCTCGAGCGCCCACGCGCCCATCTGCGTGGCCAGGCGGCCCGCGACCTCGCTCATCGGCGCGAGCAGCGGTAGCTGCCGATCCTCCGTCTCCACGGTCTCGTAGGCGACGGCCGCGATCCCGGAGTCGACGAGCGCACGCGTGAGCGGCTCGTCCGCCGCGAGGTGGAGGTACGTGAAGAGAACAAGGTCGGCTCGCAGCCGCGGAGTACTCCTCCGCGATCGGCTCTTTCACCTTGAGCAGGAGCTCGACCTCCGCCCAGGTTTCGTCGACGGAGGCGATGCGGGCCCCGGCCGCCTCGTACGCTGCGTCGGCGAACGCGCTCCCGCTGCCCCGCTCCGGTCTCGACCAGGACGTCGTGGCCGCGGCGCACGAGCTCGCGCGCGCCGGCGGGCGTCAGGGCGACGCGATGCTCGTCGGCCTTGATCTCCGTGACGACCCCGATCCTCACGAGGGCGGAAGCCTAACCGAGGGCCAGCTGCGAGACGTACGCGCGCTCTTCCGGTCCCAGCCAGGGCGGCGAGCCGGCGGCAGCGTTCTCGCGCGTGCGCTCCGGCTTCGATGTCGCCGGAATGGCGACGTCGACGCGCTCGTCGGACAGCACCCACTTGAGCAGGGCCTGCGGCCAGGTCTCGATGCCGAAAGGTCGCAACGGCTCGAGCGCCTCCGGCGGCGGAGGACTACCGAGCAGGCCGCCGTCGGCGAAGGGCCTCATGACGATCACGGCGAGGCCCTGCTCGGCGGCGATGGGCAAGAGCTCCTCTTCGCACTCGCGCTCCGCCGGGTTGTACGGCAGCTGCACCTGCTCGAAGCGGCCGCTGCGCAGAGCAGCCGCGAGATCCGGCAGCGCATCGCGGTTCCAGTGCGTGACGCCCACCATGCCGATGCGTCCCGCCTCGCGCTCCTCCTCGATCCACTCGAGGTGCTCGCGCCAGAGAACGAGGTTGTGGATCTGCTCCACGTCGACGCGGCCGAACCACTCGAGCTGTCGTTGGTACTGCTCACGACCCTCCTCGAGCGTCTGCGCCCAGATCTTCGTCGCGAGCGTCGACCTCGTCGCGGCGCCCTTCGAGCGCCACGGCCAGAGACGACTCCGCCTCGCCGTACATCGGCGACGTATCGATGAGCCGGCTGCCCGACTCGAGCGCCTCCGACACGACGTCGCGCGCGAGCGCCGAGTCATCGTCGAACGTTCCCGACGTACCGAGGCCGACGACCGGGCCGAGCTTGCGCTCTTCCATCAGAGGATCATGTCGCTTGCCACACGTGCCGGCAGAGTACGCGGCGGCGAAGAACAGCCGGTCCTCGTCGAGCCCGCGGCCCATGTGCGAGAGCGGAAGCCCCGCACAGTCCTCCTCGAGGTTGCCGTCTTCATCGCCGGCGATCGTCAGCTCCTTGCCCAGAAACACCTCGAGCACGGCCTTCGTGTGATGGGAGACGTCGTGGTGCCGCTCGCGCTCGTCCGCGTCGGACATGCGAACGGCGAGCACCGGCTCGGCCGCCGAGCGCCGACGCGACGTTGGCCGCATCGGCAGCGGCGAGCCCACCGTGGCCGAGGATCGTGCCCGTCCCCACGATCCCGGGCCCGATCGCGCACACGGCGACGTCGAAGCCTGCGCGCCTTCGACCAGGACAGCGCAGAAGCCGTCGTGACGCAGTGGACGTCACCGTCGATGCACGCACCCAACGGCGACCGCGACCTCGACGAGACCGCGCTCCTTCAACGCCCGCACGGCGTCGGAGAGGGAGACCGGCAGCGCGCCGCCCGGCAGCTGGAGGTAGGCGGTCCGGATGCCGTCCCCGATACCCGCACAGACCGGGAGCGACCTGGCTGTGCAGCGAGCAGCAGACGACCGGCATGCCGCCGAGACCGCGGACCAGCGTTTCCGTCTCCTCCGCATGCCGACGGCGTGCTGGAGCGACGTGTACGGGAGCTTCATTACGTGGGCGCCCGGCTCGGCAGGCAGGTCGAGCCCGCGGGTCAGGTTCACGTGGAGCAGGTCGAAGCCGCCCGAGCCCAGCCCGAGCTCGCGCGCCTGGACGTTGACGATGACCTCGTCGCCCTCCTCGACCGGCACCCGTCAGCCTCGGGTACGCCACGCACGGAGTGCCGTCGACCTCGCAGCGGACGAGCTCGGGCAGCCGCTCGACGACGGCCGTGACGCGCCCTCGCCTAAGCGAGAGCGCCATCGAGCAGCGCGAGCGACACGTCCACCATCGCCTCGACGTCGGAGACGGCGATGTGCTCGTCGGGGGTGTGGATCTCGGCCATCGCGTTCGCGAGCGTGACGCAGGGGATGCCGCGCTCGTTGAAGACGTTCGCGTCGGCACCACCGCCCGTGAGCGCGTAGGACGGCGTGAAGCCGCAGCGCTCGAGCGCCTGGGCGGCGAGCGCGACGGCGGGCTCGTCCTTGCGGAAGCGGTAGCCGCGGTATGAGCGGTCGATCTGGGTCTCCACCTCGCACTCCTCGAGCGCAGCCGCGAACGCGAACGCCTCCTCCATCTCGCGGACGACGTCGGCGAGCTTCGCCTCGTCGTGGCTCCGCGCCTCGGCCTTCAGGGTGCAGTGCTCGGGAATGATGTTCCGCGCGGTGCCGCCTTCGATCAGGCCGACGTTCGCGGAGGTCTCCTCGTCGATGCGGCCGAGGCGGAGGTCGGCGATGGCGCGCGCGGCGGCCGCGATGGCCGACCGGCCCTCCTCCGGATACATGCCGGCGTGCGCCGAGCGCCCGTGGAACGCGACCTCGAGGGTGGCCGCCCACGGCGCGCCGATGACGATCTCGCCGATCGGGGCCGCCTGGTCGTAGACGTAGCCCAGAGTGGCATCGAGACGGGTGTGGTCGAAGGCGTACGCGCCGCGCAGGCCGACCTCCTCCTTCGCCGTGAAGACGAGCTCGAGCCCTGCGTGGCGGCGGCCTCCTTCGAGCGTGCGGCGGGCAGCCTCGATCATCGACGCCACCGCCGCCTTGTTGTCGGCCCCGAGAATCGTGCCCGCGGCGTTGCGCACCACGCCGTCCTCGACGACGGGCTCGATCGGGCCCTCGGGCGGCACGGTGTCGAGGTGCGCGCAGAGGAAGATCGGCGTGCCCTCGGCGGTCGGCTCGAGGCGCGCGTAGAGCGAGCCCATCGTGGAGCCGATCGCCGCGCCGGTGTCGTCCTCGTCGACCTCGAGGCCGATGGAGCGCAGCTCCTCGGTCACCCGGTCGGCGACCGCGCGCTCCTCCCCCGGCGGGCTGGGGATCGCGGCCAGCTCGAGGAAGAGGTCCAGCGCGGGCACGCGGCGATCTTAGGCTGTTAGCCTCGGCGCGTGGCCGGCTGGGCCGACATCCGCAGGATCGCGCTGTCGCTCCCGGAGGCCGAGGAGGAGGCCGGAGATCGACCCGCCTTCCGCGTCCGGGGCAAGCTCTTCGCCTGGCGGAGCCGCGACCGGGACGGGGCGACGCTGGCGCTGCGGGTCGATCGCGACGAGAAGCAGATGATGCTCGAGTCGCGTCCCGACCTCTACTTCGAGACGCCGCACTACAACGGATACCCGGGCGTGCTCGTCCACCTCGACGCGATCGACCTCGACGAGCTGAGAGAGCGGATCGAGGACGCGTGGCTGATTCAGGCGCCGAAGACGCCTGGCGAAGGACTACCTCGCCGGAGCGACGAGCGCAGTCCTTCCCTCCGGTAAGGCTGAAAGAGAGGCTCGCGCGGATACGGTGCGTACGCCTCCTTCGGGAACGGCGTCTCCGCTGCGACGCTCGCGCCGTGCGTCGCGGCGACGTCGTTGACGGGGTAGAGGATCTCGTCGTCTCCCGTCCGCGCTCCGACCGTGACGATGACACACGGCCCGTCGCCGGCGCCGACGAACACGTGCCCGTCCACGGCGGGCAGTGGACGAAGTCCCAGGCCTTCAGGCGCCGCTCCTCGCCTTCGATGACGAGCACGCACTCGCCGGAGACGACGAGGAAGTTCTCCTGGCCGCTCTCGGCGTGATACATGCCGCTCGGCTCGCCGGGCTCGGATCACGGCGATGCGCATGCCGAGCTGCGCGAAGTCGCCGTCCCCTTCGAGGTCGCACCAGCGGCCGAGGCCCTGTCGCTCCCACCAGCGGGCGTCGCGCGCGTTGAGCACGAACCAGCCGGGCCCTTCGGCGCCGAGGCCTTCCGGCAGCTGCTCGAGCTTCGCCTCGGGAACCATCAGAGGTCCGGCAGGTCGCCTTCGCGGTACGGGGCGGGGTCGCCGCGATCGAAACGCGCGTACGCCTCGTCCGGGGTCGGGCGTCGTCTCGAGCACGCTCGCGCCGTACTTCGCGGCCGCGTCGTTCACGGGGTAGATGATCTCCTCCTCGCGCTCCTTCCACACTCTCGTGCCGACCATGACGATCGCGCACGGGACCGTCGCCGGCGCCGACGAACACGTGCTCCGCCATCGGCGGACAGTGGACGAAGTCCCACTGCTTCAGCTGCCGCTCCTCGCCCTCGATCACGAGCACGCACTCGCCGGAGACGACGAGGAAGTTCTCCTGCGCCCGCTCGCCGTGGTACATGCACGCAGGCACACCCGGGTCGAGCACGACGAGCTGGAAGCCGAGCTCCTCGAACTCGGCGTCGCCTTCGAGGTTCGCCGACCGACCAAGGGCCTCCCGCCCTCTCCACGGCACCTCGCGGGCGTTGACGACGAAGGCGGTGTCGTCGCTCACGGCAGCCACCCTTCCTGGTATCGCGTCTGCGTCGGCCGTGGGAAGCGCGCGTAGGCTTCCTTCGGGTCCGGCGTCTCCTCGAGGACGCTCGCGCCGTGCTTCGCCGCGACGTCGTTGACCGGGTAGAGGATCTCGCCGCCGTCCTTCCGCCGGCCGGTCATGACGATGACGCACGGCCCGTCGCCGGCGCCGACGAAGACGTGCTCGGCCATCGGCGGACAGTGGACGAAGTCCCAGGCCCTGAGGTGCCGCTCCTCGCCGTCGAGGACGACGATGCACTCGCCGGAAACGACGAGGAAGTCCTCCTGGTCCGACTCGCCGTGATACATGCAGTTCGGCTGGCCGGGCAGCAGCACCTCGACGTGGAAGCCGAGCTCGGCGAATCTCGGAGCTCCCTCGAACGTCGTTGCCTGGCCAAGCTCGTCGCTCCGCCACCACGCTGCCTCTCGCGCGTTGAGCACGAACCAGCCCTCGCCCTCGGGGACGAGACCAGCCTCGGTTTCCTTCAGCTGCGCCTCGGGAACGCTCACGGCAGCCATCCCTCCCGGTACGCCGATCCGCTTCTCCTGGCTCGAAACGGGCGTACGCCTCGTCCGGCTTCGACGTCTCCTCGAGCACGCTCGCGCCGTGCTTCGCGGCCACCTCGTTCAACCGCATAGACGACCTCGAAGCCGCCCGCGCGGCTACCGACCATGACGATCGCGCACGGCCCGTCGCCGGCGCCGACGAACGTGTGCTTCGTCCACGGCGGGCAGTGGACGAAGTCCCACTGCTTCAGCTGCCGCTCCTCGCCCTCGATCACGAGCACGCACTCGCCGGAGACGACGAGGAAGTCCTCCTGCCCCGACTCGCCGTGGTAGAGGCCTCGCTGACCGGGCGAGAGAACCTGGATCCGGAAGCCGAGCTGGGACCACTCCTGCCTGTCCTTCGAAGTCGGTGTCCTGTCCGCGCTCCTCGCTCGGATCCACGACACGTCGCGTGCGTTGAGCACGAACCAGCCATCGCCCTCCGGCACGAACCCCAGGTCCGTCGCCTTCAGCGTCGCCTCGGGCACAGCGTCGCTCATGGCAGCCATCCTTCCTCGTAGCGCGTCAGCTCACCCCGCTCGAAGCGCGCGTAGGCCTCCTCGGGGCTCGTCGTCTCCTCGAGGACGCCGGCGTCGTGCTTGGCCGCGACGTCGTTGACGGGATAGCGGATCTCTTCGCTTTCCCTCCGCCTGCCGGTCATGACGATCACGCACGGACCGTCGCCGGCGCCGACGAAGATGTGCTCGGCCATCGGCGGGCAGTGGACGAAGTCCCACGCCTTGAGACGTCGCTCCTCCCCTTCGAGAATGAGGATGCACTCGCCGGACAGGACGAGAAAGTCCTCCTGGCCCGACTCGCCGTGGTACATGCCGTTCGGCTGGCCCGGAAGCAACACGTTGATGTTGAAGCCCACCTCCGGAAACGCCGCCTCACCCTCGAGGTCCGCCGACCTGGCCGAGCCGCTCGCTCCGCCACCAGCGCGCGTCGCGAGCGTTGAGCACGAACCAGCCCTCGCCCTCGGGCACGAGCCCCGCCTCGGTCTTCTTGAGCGGGGCCTCTGGGATGGCGCCAGTCATGAGCGAATAGTTAGCACAAGGGAAAAACCAGGCAAAGGGCACTCTCCGGCCCGCTGAAATCGTGTCCTTTCGGGTACCGACAGCGGAACACACCGAAGGAGGTGTCATGCATCGATTCAACGTGAGATCGAAGAAAGCGCGGCGACTAGGGATTCGCATCGCCGCTCCTCTCGTGGTCGCCGCATCAGTGACGGCGGCCTTGCTTCCGGGCTCGGGGTCCGCCCGAGCTCTGGTCCCCCCGAACAACACGACTGAACCGAGGATCAGCGGCGAGGCACGGGAAGGACGAGTGCTGACGGCGAGCCCGGGTACGTGGTCGGGCTCGACGCCGATGCAGTTCGCCTACCGCTGGCTCAGGTGTCCAACCGACGGCGGTACGCCCGTCGGCGGCGACTGCTTGGCGCTCAACGCCACGACGAGCACGTACCGCGTCCGCGACAAGGACGTCGGGCTGCGGCTTCGTGTGCGCGTAACTGCAACGAACGCGGACGGTTCCGACACCGCCGCGTCAAACGCAACGGGCATCGTCCAGGGGTCTTCCAAGCCGAGCAACATCACACCGCCGAGCATCTCCGGCTCGCCGGTCCTGGGCCAGACGCTGACCGCCGACCCGGGCCTGTGGTCCGGCACGGCGCCGATCACGTACGACTACCAGTGGCGGAGTTGCAACACGAGCGGGGGCAACTGCCAGAACGTAGCAGGTGCCACCGGTCGCAACTACAACCTGAGGCAGACCGACGTCGGCACGACCCTGCGCTTCCGAGTCACCGCGCGTAACGCGGTCGGATCGACGACGGCCACCTCGGTGCCGACGGCCGTCATCGCAGCCAGTGCTCCCACCGGGTGCCCAGGCGGCAGCGGAGCGATCAACGTCAGCCAGGTGACGCCACCGGCGCGCCTGCTGGTTGACCGCTTCCAGGTGTCGCCGAACCCGATCCCGCGTTCGACAGGCGCTCTCAGCGTCGGCTTCCGGGTGACGGCGTGCGGCGGCCGGCCCGTGGCGGGCGCACTCGTGTACGCCACGGCTGTGCCGTACAACCAGTTCGCCATTCCGCCAGAGCCGCAGACGGGTGGAGACGGCATTGCAATCCTCCGCATGGAACGCCTCGGCGGGTTCCCCGCGGCGAACAACCAGTCGCTGCTCGTGATGTTCGTCCGCGCTCGCAAGGACGGCGAGCCCATCCTCGCGGGCATCTCGACGCGGCGTCTGATCTCGTTCAAGCTCGCGAAGTAGGTCCCGGTTCTGCAGGCTGAGCCGCCGGCCTCGCCGGCGGCTTTCAGCCTGCTCGCAGGGCCTCGGGAACCATGAGCGAATAGTTAGCAAATAGGAAAAAGGGGGCAAAACCGCCCCTCAAATCCTCTCACGCAGGTCCGGGCGGGGTCCAAGTGGGTATCGGGTCTAGCTAAGGAGGTGTCATGCATCGATCAATCACGAAACCATGGAGGCCGCGGCTCTTGATTCGCTTGGCCGTGCCTCTCGCGGCAGCAGCCGTGCTCACGGCGGCGTTGCTGCCAGGGTCGGGCTCCGCTCGTGGCGCTCGTGCCACCCGACAACAACACCGAGCCGAGCATCTCGGGGCAGGCGATCGAGGGCCGCACGTTGACGGCCAACGCCGGCACGTGGTCCGGAACAACGCCGATGACGTTCACGTACCGCTGGTTGCGCTGCCCGACCGACGGCGGCGCTGCCGACGGCTCGAACTGCCTCACCATCGGCGGGGCGACGTCGAACAACTACCGGCTCCGCGACGAGGACGTCGGGATCCGCATCCGTGTGCGCGTGACGGCGCAGAACGCCGACGGCTCGGACTCCGCGGCGTCCAATCCGACGGGCGTCGTCCAGGGCTCATCGAGGCCGAACAACCTCACGCCCCCGAGCATCGCCGGCGAGCCGGTGCTGGGTGAGACGCTGACTGCCGACCCCGGCTTCTGGTCCGGGACGCAGCCGATCACGTTCAGCTACCAGTGGCGAAGCTGCAACCGGCAAGGAGGCGGCTGCCAGAACATCGCCGGCGCCAACGCTCGCACGTACTCCCTGAAGCAGAGCGACGTCGGGACGACCCTGCGCGTCCGGGTGACCGCACGGAACTCCGTCGGGACCAGAGAGGTCACGTCGGTACCCACGGCGGTCATCGGCGCCAGCGCGCCGACCGGTTGCCCCGGCGGCAACGGACCGATCAACATCACCCAGCTGACACCGCCGGCCCGCCTGCTGGTGGACCGTTTCCAGGTGTCGCCGAATCCGATCCCGCGCACGGTGGGAGCTCTCACCGTGGGCTTCCGCGTGACCGCGTGTGGTGGCCGGCCCGTGGCAGGGGCACTCGTCTACGTCACGGCCGTTCCCTACAACCAGTTCGTCATCCCGCCCGAGCAGCAGACGGGCGGCGACGGCATCGCAATCCTGCGGATGGACCGCGGGAGGAAGTTCCCCGCAGCGGACAACCAGACCCTGCTCGTGATGTTCGTCCGCGCCCGCAAGGGCGGCGAGCCCGTGCTCGCGGGCATCTCGACGCGGCGACTGATCTCGTTCCGCCTCGCGAAGTAGAGCGGACGGATCTCTGTCATGAGGCTGAGTCGCCGGGATACGTCCCGGCGGCTCAGCCCGTGGCGCGGAGCGAGCCCGCGGCCAGCGCGCCACCGCGCTCGCCCGCCCGCTCGTACGCCGCGCCGACGAACTCGCGGAAGAGCGGCGCCGGACGGACCGGCCGCGACTTGAACTCCGGGTGGAACTGGCTGGCCACGAACCACGGGTGGTCGGCTAGCTCGACGACCTCCACGAGCCGCCCCTCGTACACCGTGCCGGAGACGACGAGCCCCGCGTCGACGAGCTGCGGGCGGAAGTGGTTGTTGACCTCGTAGCGATGGCGGTGGCGCTCGTGCACGACCGCCTCGCCGTAGAGCTCCCGCGCACGAGTGCCCTCGGCCAGCTCGACCGCCTGGGCGCCGAGCCTCATCGTGCCGCCGAGGTCCTCGATCTCCTTCTGCTCGGGCAGCAGGTCGATCACCGGGTACGGCGTCTCGGGGTCCATCTCCGTCGAGTTCGCGCCGTCCAGACCGACGACGTGCCGCGCGAACTCGGAGACGGCGACGTGCATGCCGAGGCAGATGCCGAGATACGGAATGCCGCGTTCCCGCGCGACGCGGCAGGCGAGGATCTTCCCCTCCCAGCCCCGCGAGCCGAAGCCGCCGGGCACGAGCACGCCGTCCACCTGCTCGAGCTCGCGCTCGGCCTCCTCCAGCGACATGCCTTCGGCGTCGACCCAGCGCACGTGCACGTGGCAGCGCGTGATGGATGCCCGCGTGCTTGAGGGCCTCGTGCACGGAGAGGTAGGCGTCGTGCAGCTTCACGTACTTGCCGACGAGGGCGATCTCCACCGTCTGCTCCCGCTCGCCGATGCGGGCGGTGAGCGCCTCCCACTCGCCCAGCGCCACCGGGCCCGAGGCGAGGCCGAGCTTCTCGCAGACGAGCGAGTCGAGGCCCTGGTCGCGGAGCGCCTCTGGGACGAGGTAGACGTCCGTCACGTCCTCGTTGGAGACGACCGCCTCAGGCTCGACGTCGGCGAAGAGCGCGATCTTGTCGCGGATGTCCGCGGACAGGGGGTCGCGCGACCGGCAAACGACGATGTCCGGGTGGATACCGATGCGGCGCAGCTCGTTCACCGAGTGCTGCGTCGGCTTCGTCTTGAGCTCGCCCGCGGACTCGATGAACGGCACGAGGGTGACGTGGAGGTAGAGGACGTTCTCGGGGCCGGCCTCGCGCCGGAACTGGCGGATCGCCTCGAGGAAGGGTTGCGACTCGATGTCGCCGACCGTGCCGCCGATCTCGGAGATGACGACGTCGCAGTCGGTCGTCTCCCCGACTCGGCGGATGCGCTCCTTGATCTCGTTCGTGATGTGCGGGATCACCTGCACGGTCGAGCCGAGGTACTCGCCGCGGCGCTCCTTGCGAATGACCGAGTACCACACCGCGCCAGACGTGTGGTTCGACGTGGCGCTCAGGTTCTGGTCGAGGAAGCGCTCGTAGTGGCCGATGTCGAGGTCGGTCTCGGCACCGTCCTCCGTCACGAACACCTCGCCGTGCTGGAAGGGGCTCATCGTCCCCGGGTCGACGTTGATGTACGGGTCGAACTTCTGCATCTCGACCTTGAAGCCGCGCGCCTTCAGCAGCGCGCCCAGCGAAGCTCCCGTGATCCCCTTGCCGAGCGACGATACGACGCCGCCCGTCACGAAGACGTACTTCACGGGGCCGGGGCTCACGCTTGCCTCCCGAGGGCGTCGACCTCGCGGAAGAACGGCGTGCGCTCGATCAGCTCGCCGAGCGAGCGGGCCTCACCGAGGAGATTGAGGGAGGCGAGGGCACCGATCGCAATCCATCTCCGGCGCTCCGTGAGCCTGCCCACGGACCTCAAGCCTACCAGCCCGCCCAGGACGTTCGAACCCGCGTCACCGAGCATCGTCATCTCACGACAATCGCAGGGCAGGAGGACGGCGGCCGGAAACAGCGGCGCGCGCAGCGGCAGCGCGGCCATGACGTATGCCTTGAGCGCGCGGCCGGGCTTCGTGTCCAGCTGGTTCCAGAGGTTCGCCGCGAGGGCCACCAGCAGCGCTCCCGAGAGCCTGCGCGTGGCGAGCAACCCGACGGCGGGAATCGCGACGAGCTTGAGGACACCCGTCGTGCGGCGCGCGCCAAGGTGAGCCCGGATGCCTCGCTCCGGTCCGCTCCAGAGGTCGTCGGCGAGCCCCACGGCCGCGATTCGCCGTCGTGGCCGGACCTCCTGCGAGGCCGAGCAGCCACCCGACGAGCGGCAGCCGCAGCCCGCGGTGGTTCACGCCCTGCGGGCCGAGCGCCAGCAACGCATCGGCCAGCTGCCGGCCACGGTGTGCGAATCCGGCCGCGTCCCGCCCGGTGTGCACGGTGGCTCAATGCGAGCTCCACCTCGTGAACGGTCAGGCCAGCCTCCAGCGCATCGACGGTCATGCCGACCTCACAGCCGAAGCCGGCGGCGAGCGGAAAGCAGCGGTCACGGGCGCTCTGCGTCAGCGCGCGCTGCCCCGACAGCGGCTCCCGCGGCCGGAAGCCGGTGCGCGCGCGAATGAGTGTCCGCGCCGTCCCTTTGGCGATGCCGAAGCCCACCGCCCCGCGGGTTCGTGAACGCGGCGACCGTGAGCTCGGCGCCTGAGGCGAGCAGCGGCGCGATCGCACCCCTCACGTCCGCGTCACACAAGAGCAGCGGCCCCGGCGGCGCCTCTCGCTCTGCAAGCGTGAGCGCTTGCCCCTTGCCGCGCCGCGGCAGGCGTAGGACGCGGGCGCCCGCTGCTTCCGCCACTGTGGCCGTACGATCGCGCGATCCGTCGTCGGCCACGATTACGACCGCGCCTGGGAGCTCGCGGCGCAGCGCAGCGATCGTCTCTGCGATCCGCGTCTCCTCGTCGCGAGCCGCGATGAGGATCGTCGGTGCGGGGCTCACCGTTCGTCCGGCAAGGTGGGATGCGAGCAGCGGTTCGACCGGAGGCAGGATGCCGTCGGTCGCCGTCTGTTTGAGGCCGTAGCTGCCAGGTCGTCCGCCCGCCAGCAACAGCGCCAGCGCGAGTCGGCCGACGTGCGTGTCGACGAAGTCGACACTCGAGAGGCTCGCCTTGTCGAACGCGTCGACCGTGGTCGGCGTGACCTGGGACGTCTCCACGCCCACCGCCGGGACACCGCTCGAGGCCAGGCCTTCGTAGAACCCTCGCAGCAACCTCGACGTAGGGCCCTGCTGCGGCAGCACGGACCGCGCGACGACGACCGCGTCAGCTGCTCTCTCGTCGTTTCCCGCGCGCTCCTCCACGAGCTGCGGCGCCAGCAGACGCCACACGGGGCCCCTCCCTCCCCGGACGAGCTCCTGTGCAAGGCGCCGCCCGAGCTCGCGCGCGGCATCCGGCCGTGCGAACCGCGCCAGGCCCGGCCTGCCCTCGAGCACATTGTCGAGCGCTTCAAGGTCGACCGGGACGCGGATCGCACGCATTCGCAGCGTCGCTCCCGCTCCCGCGTCGACGAGCGTGCGCTCGACGAGATCGCGGAGCTTCGCGTCCACCGGCCCCACGAAGACGAGGGCGACTCGGCGAGACGCGAGGCGATTCGCCATCAGCAGCGGGTACGACTCCTCGACGTACGTCGTCGCACCCCGCTGGGTGCGCGACAGGTCTCCGGTTCGCAGGCGGGCGGCGTCGAGGCTGCGTTGTAGCTCGTCGATCTTGTCGTTGAGGATCCTCCGTTCGCTCTTCTGGACGAAGCCGCCGCTGGAGATGCCGACGCCGACGAGGATGCCGATGACGAGCGCGAGGAACACCGCGGCGAGCGAGGCCACGTGGTAGCGGAGGTCGAACATCGCCTAGGCCCTCGCCTCTTCGCTGAGGGCAGCCGCTGTCTGCACGAGCTCGTAGAGGCGGTAGGCGGCCAGTCTTGGCTGTGCGCGCGGCCGCCCGAGCGCCTCTGGGCGCCAGGAGCCTTCCACCGCCACGGTGACGAGCGTGCGATCGGGCGCGAGCGATCGGAGCCGCACCTCGACGTCGAGCCGGTCGGCCGTGAGAGTCCACACCACTCGCTCGTGCAGCTCGATCGTCTTCAGGATCGCCAGCCCGGTTGCCCCCGCCTTGCGGAACAGCGTGGGTGACGTTGGGCCGACGACCTCCCACCGTGCGCCCTCTCGAAAGCCGCGGGCGTCGGGACGGACCGCCGAGACGGTGGGCCACCAGTCGGCGAAATGAAAGGGCTCGGCGAGGAAGCGCCAGACGTCTTCGCGCGGGGCGAGCACCTCGTGGGACGCTTCGGCCCTCACCGTGCGGCGAGCCCTGGCAACTGATGCAGTTCTGGCACGGTCCCGTATCCCATGCGTGCGGCCCTGCCCAGTATGCTCGCAGCGGGGAGGAGGCTGGGAGCACCTCGGCAGAGCCGCCACGGCCGGAAGGCCCTTGTCCGGCCGGGGCACGTAGGACTCAGCCGATACCGAAGACTTCGAGCAGCCGCTCGCCGAGCACCTGGATGAACGTCCGCAGGTCCGGCGACGCGACGATCGCTACGACGATCGCCGCCAGACCGGCTCCCGCGAACGTCACGAGCGGCCACACGCCCACACGGCCACTGACGAGCCGCGAGACGCCCTTCGCGTCGACGAGGATCTCCCCCACACGCAGCCGAGCCATGAACGTCGACGACATTCCCTCGCGGTTCCGCTCGAGAAACTCGACGAGATTGAAGTGCGTGCCGACGGCGACGATCAGCTCGGCGCCCTTCTCGTAGGCGAGCAAGAGCGCCATGTCCTCGCTGATGCCGAGCGCAGGCACCGCGTGATACTCGAGGTCGAGCCGCTCGACCCGTTCGGCGCCGGGGGCGTCGCCCGACGACGGATACGCGTGGACCACGAGCTCCGCGCCGCACGCGAGCGTCTCGTCCGTGACCGAATCCATGTCGCCGACGATGACGTCCGGCGTGTAACCCGCCTCGCGCAACGCGTCCGCACCCCCGTCGACGCCCACGAGCACGGGCTTGAAGTTCCGGATGTAGCCGCGGACGATGCGCAGGTCGTGCTTGTGCCCCGGGCCGCGCGCGACCACGAGGCAGTGACGGTCTCGGAACCGCGTCTCGAGCGGCGGAAAGTCGATGCCCTCCGCGAGCAGCCGCCCCTCCTCGCGCAGGTAGCGCATCGTGTTGTCCGCGAACTTCGAGATCGCGTCCGCGAGTCGCGCCTGCTGCTCGTCGAGCGCGTGCAGCAGCTCGAGCTCGTCGAGCACCCTGCCCGTCGCCAGACGGTCGCCGTTTCGGAAGACGGAGCCACCGCGCACCGTCACCCACTCGCCCTCGGTCAGCTGCTCGAACAGCGGCGCACCGGGAGCATCGACGAGCCGCACGCCGCCACGTAGCAGCGTCAGCGGCCCGAGGTTCGGGAACTGCCCGGTGGACGACGGTGAGACGTTGACGACAACGCGAACTCCGGATTCGACGAGCTCCTCGGCCGAGACCCGGTCCAGGTCGGCGTGGTCGATGATCGCGACGTCGTCGGGCTTCAGCCGCCTGACGAGGTGCTTCGTCCGCCGGTCGAGCCGCGCCCGGCCGGTCAGCTCGACGACAGCCGGCGCGCGCTTCTTGCTGCGACGGATGAGTGCTCGTGTGGGCATCTCGTACGTATCTATCCGCTCACGCCGTCTGCAACCGCGGAGAGGAACTCGCGACCGCCGAGCATACGCTCGATCTCGGCACGCCGCTCGTCGCCCGTGAGCTCGCGGATGCGTGTGTGCGTGGGGTCGCCAGGCACCTTTTCCACGCTGAAGTGCCGCTCTGCACGGCTGGCGATCTGCGGCAGGTGCGTGATCGTGACGACCTGCGCCCGCTCGGCGAGCCGCACGAGCGTGTCGGCGACCGCGTGTGCCGTCTGGCCGCCGATGCCGGCGTCGATCTCGTCGAAGATCATCGTGGCGCCACCGCCGACCGCCGCGATCGCAAGCGCGATCCGCGACAGCTCCCCGCCGGAGGCAGTTTGCGCCACGGGTGCCAGCGGCAAGCCGGCGTTCGGCCGGATGAGGAATGTCACATCGTCGGCGCCACTCGACGACGGCTCCCGTTCGGAAAGCTCTGCGACGAACTCTCCGTCTCCCATGCCGATCCCGTCCAGCTCACGCGCGACGGCCGCCGCAAATGGGCCCGCCGCGGAACGGCGCTCTCCACGCAGGGCCTTCACGAGCTCGTCGACGCGCCGCTGCGCCTCGGCCAGCGCCTGGGCAGCGGCGGCTACGGGGTCGGTGCCGTCGGCGAGCGCGGCGAGCTCGACACGCGCAGCCGAGGCCCGCTCGACGAGCTCTTCCGTGGTTGTGGCGCGATGACGGCGCCTGAGGTCGGCGAGGTGCTCGAGCTCGGCCTCCACCTGCTCGAGACGACCGGGATCGGCCTCGAGCGACGTCAGGTACGCGCGGACAGCGGACGCGGCATCGCCCAGCCGCACGCCGATGTCGCGCAATTCACTCGCCACGTCGTCGAGCTCGCCGGAGATGCCCGCGACTCCCTCCAGCGCGACGACAGCCTGCGCGGAGAGCTCCACCGCACCCACTCCGTCGTCCGGCGCCAGCGCGGCGACGGCAGCGGCGGCAGCCTCGGCCAGCTCGGTCGTGTGGCGCAGCCGTTCCCGCTCGCCCCGGAGCTCCTCCTCACGCTCGACAGACACCCCTTCGGCGTCCTCGACGAGCGCGCGCAGCTCGGCAAGCCGTTCGGTCGCCGTCTCCGCTCCGCCGACGAGGTCGTCGTGCACGCGCGTGGCCGCCTGCAGCTCGCGCCAGGCCGCCCGCAGCCGCGCCCGCTGCCGCAGCTGCTCCTCCCCGCAGAAGGCGTCGAGGACGTCGAGCTGGTACGACGGTCGTGCGAGCCGGCGCTGCTCGAACTGGCCGGACATGGCCACGAGCCGCTCGGTGGCGGCCGCCACGTCCTCACGCGCAGCTGCTCGTCCCCAGGCATAGGCGCGCGTGCGGCCGTCGCCGAAGACGCGGCGCGAGATGACGAGCCCCTCCTCGTCCTCGGGACGCAGCTCGAGCAGCGGCAGGACGTCCTCTTCGTCGAGCGTCCCGGCGGCGGTTGCAGCTCGGCCTCGACGTACGCATCCGTGCCCTCGGCGCCCACGAGCGCGGCGTCGCCACGCGCGCCGAGCAGCAGCCCGACGGCCTGAGCAAGGATCGTCTTCCCAGCTCCCGTCTCACCCGTGATCGCGTTGAGGCCCGGAGCCAGGTCGAGCTCGGCCTCCCGGATGAGCACGAGGTTCTCGATGCGCAGCCTACGAAGCAAAGGTCTCCCGGTAACGCTTGACGAACGTCGCCTCGGGCAGGACTGCGAGCAACGCGTGGCGATCGCCCAGCCGGACGGAGACGGTTGCGCCGGATTCGAGATGGGTCAGCTCGTGCCCGTCAACGAGCACGGTCACGTCAACATCGAGCGTCAGGTTCCGGACCACGACCGACCGATCACGCGGCACGACGAGCGAGCGAGCATGCAGGGAGTGCGGGGCGACGAACGTGACGGCCATCGCGTCGAGCCCCCAGACAAGCACCGGCCCGCCGTTGGACAGGTTGTACGCCGTGGAGCCTGTGGGCGTCGCGCAGATGACGCCGTCGCACGCCACCTTGCCGAGACCCTCGTCTCCGATCTGCCAGTCCAGTTCGACCATGCGGCCGAGGACGGAGCTCGCGACGACGACGTCGTTGACGGCGACGGCCTGCTTGCCGCCGGCTTCGACGTCGAGCGTTGCCAGCTCGAGCAAGGCGTAGTCACCGGCGAACACGCGCGCGAGGCCTGCCTCGAGCTCCGAACCATCCATCGAGGTGAGGAAGCCGACGCGGCCGAAGTTCACGCCCAGGACCGGGACGCCGGTTACCAGGTGCCGCTGAAGTGCCCGCAGCATCGTGCCGTCCCCACCCAGCACGACGACGAGATCGGGGTTCGCGGCGCCGTCCTCGACGATCTGCACGCCGCTCCGGGCGGCGAGCGACTCCAGCCGCGCCAGCGCGTCTTCGACCAGCTCGGGCTTGCCGTGCGAGACCACGGCCACCCGGCGGACCGGCTTAGCCGACGGCAGCTGCGATCCAGTCATCGAGCTCATCCGGGAGGCTGGGCTGTTCGTCGTGGACGAGGTGGAGGAAGAACTCGCGATTTCCCTTCGGGCCGGGGAGGCCCGAGTCTACGACGCCGGTCACGCGGGCGTTCCAGCCGACGGCGGCGCCGGCGATCTCGTGCAACACGTGGGAGTGCACGGCCGGGTCGCGGACGACCCCGCGCTTCACGTCGGCGCGGCCGGCCTCGAACTGAGGTTTCACCAGCACCAGCGCCTGCCAGCCCGGGGCGGCAACGGCGAGCGCAGGCGGTAAGGCCGTCCGCAGAGAGATGAACGACACGTCGCACGTGACGAGCTCCGGCGCGTACTCGAGCTCGGGGAGGTTGCGGACGTTGACGCGCTCGAGCACGGTCACCCGATCGTCGGCACGCAGGCGCTCGTGCAGCTGTCCGTAGCCCACGTCGAGCGCGATCACGTGCGCGGCGCCGTGCTGGAGCAGGCAGTCGGTGAAGCCGCCGGTCGAAGCACCGACGTCCAGGCAGCGGAGCCCCTCGACCGAGACTGCGAGCTCCTCGAGCGCGTGCTCGAGCTTCTCGCCGCCGCGGGAGACGTAGCGCGGCGGCCGCTCGACGAGAAGCTCCGCATGCTCGTCGACTTGTTCGCCCGCCTTCGTATGGCCGGGAACACGTCCCGCGAGCACGAGCGCCTGCGCCTGCGCGCGCGACTCGGCAAGGCCGCGCTCCACGAGCAGGACGTCCAGCCGCTTCTTCATCACGCAAGCGTAGTAAGCCGGCGTCAGCCCGTCATCGGCTGAAAGGGTCGGCTAGGGGGCCCAGGAGCCGGGAGAGTCCGGCGCCTCGGCCACCGAGGTCCAGAACGACAAGGCGGCGCCAAACACGGCGCGGCCGAGCCGCAACGGGCCTAGGCGGGCGGTGCGAACGGGGTCGTCGGCAAGTCTCGCCTCCGTCTCGTCGAGCGTGGCGAGCCGGGCTTCGTAGACGAGCACCTGCGCGCGGGCGAGCTCGGCGATCGCCGCGGGATCAGCGAGCTCGGCGAACAGGAGGTACAGCTGGCCGGGGTCGCGGATCGTCATCGACTCGCTCGTCGGCTCCGCAAGCCACGCGCGGAGTGCCGAGCGCCCTTCGTCCGTCAGCGAGTAGACGCGCCGGCGGCGGCCGCCTTGCTCCTGCTCGGCCGTGAGCAGCCCCAGGCGCTCGAGCTCGGCCGTCACGCGATACGACGTGACGTGCGGAACCGGCCAGAACTCGTCCGCGATGCGTCCCAGCGCGCGCTTGACCTCGTACGCCGTCGACGGCCCGCGCAATGCGATCAGCCCGAGGACTGCGAACGCAGAGTCGTCGAGTCGTGCGTCAGGTTGCAATCTAATAGTATCCATGATACCGTCGCAAAGATAGTATCTGAAGAGGAGGGGAGTCATGGAGATTCGCCGCGTGTTCGGTCCAGCGATGGCCTCGTTGTTCGCCGTCGCCGTGGTGGTCGCGCTTCCAGGCACCGCGTCAGGCCTAGGTCAGAAGGGCCCGCAGAGCTACTACCTCGCCCTGGGAGACTCGATCGCGTACGGCTACCAGCCGGGCAAAGGCGGTGGGCCGGGGACTTTCGATACCGGTTACGTCGATCCCTTCGCCGCGCGTCTGCGGAAGTTGTCTCCGAAGATCCAGGTCGTCAACTACGGGTGTCCCGGTGAATCCAGCGTGACGTTCACCAGAGGTGGCTGCCCCGCGCTTCGCGAAGGACCGAAGCTGCACGATCCGTTTCGCGGCGCACAGCTCAAGGCGGCACTGTCGTTCCTGCGGGCTCACAAAGGACAGGTCAGCCCGATAACCCTGACTCTCTGGGGCAACGACCTGGCGCCGCTGTCGGCCAGGGGCAAGGGCGCACCCAAGGCGATCGCGTCGTTCGCCTCTAGGCTCGACTCGATCCTCGAGCAGCTTCGATCAGCCGCACCGACTTCCGAGATCATCGTGACCGGAGCCTGGAACCTGGAGGCCGATCAATTCAAGAAGACCGAGCCGCTCTACCGCTCGCTCGACGCCGCCATCGCACGAACCGCGGCAGCTTCGCGAGCGCGGGTCGCAAAGATGTACGCCGTCTTCACGCCGCCCGGGAATGTCCGTCGGGTCTGCGTTCTCACGCATATCTGTGCGATGGGCGATCCGCATCCGAATGACGCCGGGTATCGAGCAATGGCGGGCGCCTTCTTCGCTGCGTCCGGCTACGGGCGATAGCCCTAGCCGCAGCGTAGTCCGCTTACGTGGTGCGTACGGCGAGATCGGTGACGATCTCGCCGAGCACCGAGGTATCCGCGTCGATCTCTTCCAGGCGTTGGTGCGCCCGACTCGCCGGCCTCGGCCGCGAGGCTCCGAGCCCCCGCAGCACCGTGTAGGAGGAAGTAGCCGTCCTCGTCGAGCACGTCGTCGACGATCTGGAACAGGAGCCCTAGCTCCTCCCCGAACTCGCGCCAGGGCAACTGACCGGCAACCGGTACCCCGGCCGCCCACAGCGCGCAGCCGACTGACGCTGCGAACAGTCGCCCGGTCTTCAGCCGGTGCAGCACCGCAAGGTCGTGCACCTCGCCGTGGATATCGAGGTGCTGCCCTCCGATCATGCCGAGCGTCGCCTCGGCCAGCTCGCGGGTCACGTCCGCGGTCGGGTAGGCGGCCGCCTGGCGAAACGCCTCAGCCAGGAGCGCATCGCCCGCGAGAATGGCGTCGGCTTCGCCGAAGTGGGCCCACGTGCTGGGCCGCCCGCGCCGCACCTCGTCGTTGTCCAGAGCCGGCAAGTCGTCGTGTACGAGCGAGAACGAGTGGACGAGCTCCAGCGCCGCCGCCGCAGGCAGGACGTGCTCAACGGCTGCGCCGGCCGCCTCTCCCGTGGCCAGGCAGATCACGGGCCGCACACGCTTGCCCCCCGCCTCGAACCCGTAGCGAACGGGCGCGGTGAGGTCACCCAGCTCGGGGACGAGCTGCAGACCCGCGAGGTGTTGCTCTACGAGCTCGCGGAGCTGATCCGGCGTCTTCACTGATCCAGCTCGTGCTTGGCGCGCTCGATCTCCGCGTGCGCCTCCCGCGCCAGGCGCGCGATCTCGTCCAGGAGCTCGAGCGCCGTGTCCGGCTCCTCGGTCTGCTCCAGCTTCGCGCGAGCTGCCTCGAGCTGCCCGAGCAGCTGCTCCGCGTGCACGAGAGGATCGGCAGCGTTCACGACGTCACCTGCTCGCGCGCAACGCGTGCGAGCACGCCGTTGACGAGCTTGCCCGCCTCGTCCGAGGCGTAGCGCTTCGCCAGCGTCACCGCTTCGGAGATCGCCACCTCGACGGGGACCGTACCGTGCACGAGCTCGTAGATGCCGATGCGAAGGATGTTCCGCTCGAGCACGCCCAGTCGGTCGGCCCGCCATTCGTCGGAGGCCGCATCGATGATCCGGTCGAGCTCGGCCGCCTCACCGGCGACGGCGTCCGCCAGCTCGCGGCTGAACGGGTCGATGTCACCTTCGTAGAGCGCGGTCAGCGGCTGGCCGGTGAGGTCCCACTGGTAGAGCAGGAACAGTGCCGTGCGTCGGGCTGCGCGGCGACCGGGCATCAGCCTTCGCCCTCGGTGTCGATTCCCTCGATCGTGACGTCGACGCGGGCCGGCGGCGCTTCGAGTGCTTGCTGCAGCGCCTCGGCGATTCGCTGCTGGACGAGTGCGCCGAGCTCGGGCAGCACAGTGCGGCGTGGCGCCGTCACCGTCACCGTCACCGTCGTCGCGCCGTCGTCCGCCAGGGAGACGTCCAGCGTCCGGCCGACCCTCACGCCGCCGGCGCTCTCGGCGGCCTCGCGGGCGAGCTGGGACAACGCCTTCGGGTCGAGCGCGATCCCGCCGAGGGCGGTGCGGGCGACTTCGATCATGACGACCTCAACGCGAGCAGCGAGTCTGCGGCCTCGTCCAGAAACGACGTCGAGTACGAGCCGGTCACGAAAGCCTCGGAGCTCATGATGTCGATGCGCGAGCTCCCGCGTCGTGCGCACGCCCTCGATCTCGAGCTCCGCCAGCGCGAGTCGGCAGCGGGCGATCGCGTGGGCGCGGTCGTTGCCCCAGACCACGAGCTTCGCAAGCAGCGAGTCGTAGTGCGGTGGCACTTCCGTCCCGTCCTCGATGTGCGTGTCGACACGGTCGAATGGCCCGAGCGGCGGACGGAAGCGGGTCACGCGGCCGGGCGAAGGAGCGAAGTCCGCAGCGGGATCCTCGGCGTTCAGGCGCACCTCGATCGCATGGCCGCCGCGCGGGGCGCGCCCGGTCATCGTCAACGACTCGCCGGCAGCGATCCGGAGCTGCTCGCGCACGAGGTCGATCCCCGTGACCAGCTCCGAGACGGGATGCTCGACCTGGAGCCTCGCGTTCAGCTCGATGAAGTGGAACTGGCCGTCGGGGCCGACCAGGAACTCGAACGTGCCGGCGTTGACGTACCCGACCGCCCGGCACGCGCGCTCGGCGGCCGCCTCCATCTCCTCGCGGCGCGTCAGGCGTCAGCGCGGGAGACGGCGACTCCTCGACGAGCTTCTGGTGCCGTCGCTGGATGGAGCACTCGCGCTCACCGAGCGTCAGCACGTTGCCCGTCGCCGTCGGCGAGCACCTGCACCTCGACGTGGCGTGCGGGAACGAGCGCCTTCTCGACGTACACGCGGCCGTCGCCGAACGCCGCCAGCGCCTCTACGGACGCTGTCTGGAACGTCTCCTCCAGCTCGGCGGGGGAGCTCACGAAGCGCATGCCCTTGCCTCCGCCTCCGGCGGCCGCCTTGAGCAGCACCGGGTAGCCGAATTCGTCGGCAGCGGCGCGCGCCTCGGCCGCGGTGGCGACGCCTTCCGTCCCCGGGACGACCGGCACGCCGGCAGAGGCCATCGCCGCCTTCGCGCGCACCTTGTCCCCCATCTCCTCCATGACGTCCGCGCCCGGCCCGATGAAGACGAGGTCGTTGTCGGCGCACGCCAGGACGAACGCCGGGTTCTCGGCGAGGAAGCCGTAGCCGGGATGGATCGCTTCGCAGCCCGTCGTCTCCGCCGCCGCGATGACAGCCGGGATCGACAGGTAGCTCTCGGCGGCCGGAGGCGGGCCGATGCAGACGGCGTGGTCGGCGAACCGCGTGTGCAGCGCGCCACGGTCGGCGGTGGAGTAGACGGCGACGGCCTCGATCCCGAGCTCGTGCAGCGTGCGGATCACCCGCACGGCGATCTCCCCGCGGTTGGCGATGAGCACGCGCGTGAACATCGGCCGCCTTACAGGACCGGCGGGCGGCCGTCGGCGAGCTCGAGCTCGAACAGGAGCTGGCCGTACTCGACCGGCTGGGCGTTCTCGGCGTGGATCGCCCGGACGATGCCCGCGTGCTCGACCTTGACCTCGTTCATGAGCTTCATCGCCTCGAGGATGCAGAGCGTCTGGCCGGGGACGACGACGTCGCCGACGCCGACGAAGGGGTTCGCGCCAGGCTCGGGCGCCCGGTAGAAGGTGCCGACCATCGGCGCCTCGACGCGCAGCACGCCGGGCGCGACGGGCATGTCCAACACGGGCTCCAGCTCCTCGCTCTCGGGAGAAAATGCGGGCGCAGAGGGTGTCGCAGCGCCCTCGTCCTGCCGCCGGACGGTGACGCGCATGCCGGCGTCCTCGAGCGTCACCTCTTGCACTCCCGACTCCTGAACGATGCGGACGATCTCGCGAATGCGCTCCGACCGCGTCGGCTCCTGGCTCGTCGTCTCTTCGTCGTCGCGCCGGCCACGGCCGCGGATCGTGCGCAGCAGTGGTTCCGCATCCTCCCCGAACAGCGCGAGCAGGCAGAGCTCTTCGTCGCTCGTCGCCAGACCCTCCCCTACCTCCCTGGCAGAAGCGACGTCGATCGGCTGCTCCTCGGGCGGCTCGCCGCCGATCAGCTCCACGGCGCGCTCGACCGTCGGGTCGATCGCGGCCGGCGGTGAGCCGAAGTGACCGGCGATGAGCGCCTTCAGCTCGTCGACGACGGTCTGATAGCGCTCCGCCGAAAGGACGTGCACGAGGGCCTGCGAGCCCAGGATCTGCCCGATCGGCGAGGCGAGCGGCGGCGACCCGACCTCGGCGCGGATTCGGGCCAACTCTTCCAGCACCTCGTCGATGCGGTCGCCCGCCGCGTTGGCGCGCAGATGGACGTCGAGCGCGGCCACGAGACCCGGTGGCAGGCGGTGTTGCGCGGCGAGCGTTGCGACGCGGGGCGCTGTCGGCGTCACGGGCTCGTCGCCGATGAACTCGTCCACGAGGTCTGAGGCTTCCCAGACGCGGGACGCGTCGACACCCGTGTCGAGGCCGAGGCCCGCGAGCGCCGTCGCTGCCGATTCGGCGGAGACGCGATGCAGCATGAGCGCCAGCGGATAGACGGCACAGGCGATGAGATCCGCGCCCGCCCGCGCAGCCTCGAGCGTCGCGGCCAGCGCCACGCCGCCGGCGCCCTGGCAATAGAAACCGACCGGGAGGCCGGATGCTTCGCGCACTTCCCCGACGAGGTTGGCAGCCCGCTGCGGGCTAAGCGAGCCCGACGGGTCGTGGATGAGCACGCGCGCGGCGCCGAGCTCGGGCAGCCTCTTCGCCTGTTCTGCGAGCAGGTCGGTGTCCTCGTAGCGGCTCGGACTGTGCACGAGGCCGGCGTCGAACTCTCGTCCCGCGGCGGTGATTGCCGACGCCGCCTCGCGGAGGTTCGAGACATCGTTGAGCGGGTCGTGGAGACGGAAGACGTCGATGCCACTCTCGGCCGCGCAGGCGACGAACCGCTGCGCCAGATCGACGCTCACCGGCCGCGAGCCGACGAGGAAGCGGCCGCGAAGTGCCATGGCGAGAGGCGTCTTCGTGCGTGAACGGATAGCGCGAATTCGCTCCCACGGGCTCTCCACGCCTCGCCGCACTGCGGAGTCGAAGCAGCCGCCGCCGGAGACCTCCAGGTACGCGAAGCCGGCCGTGTCGAGAATCTCCGCGAGATGGAGCTGCTCGGCCGTCGGCAGCGAGCCGGCCAGGGGTTCCTGCCCCAGCAGGCGTAGCGTCGTGTCGGCGAGTCTCGGCACGCCCGGACCTTAACGACAATGCACCGATGCGCTCGCTGGACGACTTCCTCCCGGTCTACGAGTTCTCCGAGCGGCACGAGGTCGAGATCCGCGCCACGCGCGAGCACGTTGACCGCGCACTGCGCGAGGTCTCGGTCGACGAGATCCGCGGCATCCGTTTGCTGTACATGCTGCGAGGGCTTGGGCGCCGGAGCCACGACACGAAGCGGCCGTTTCTGGGACTGGCGGGGATCGGAGCCGTCGAGCTCGAGAACGAGAAAGGCGAGGGCGTCGTCCTCGGCCTGGCCGGCCAGTTCTGGCGGCTACGCCGCGGGCTGAGGCTCCCCCGGCCGCGCACGGCCGAGGAGTTTGCCGCCTACGACCGCCCCGACGTCTGCAAGGCGGTGATCGACTTCCGCATCGCCGAGCTCGGCGCCGGCCGTTGCCGGCTCTCGACCGAGACGCGCGTGCACGTCGAGGACCCGGCGGCACGACGTGCCTTTCGCCGCTACTGGTTCGTGATCAAGCCTTTCAGCGGCCTGACGCGGATTCTGTTCCTCCGCGCCGTTCGCGCTCAGGCTCTGGAGATATAGCGATCTAGATAAGCGAAGAGGCCGCTCTCGCGGCCTCTTCGTCGTGTCGAGCGACGACTACATACGGCCGAACGATCTACTCGATCGGGATCTCGAAGCGAGCGATGATGCCGGGGTCGCCGCCTCTCGCAAGTAGCTCGGGATCGGGATCGCGAGTCGCCACCCATGCATATCCGTCTTCGGGGTAGGCGACAACGTCCGGGAAGCCCCCGGCACTGATCGCGAGGATCTGGGCTGGTTCCTCGGTGGGGTTGCTGAACGCGTGTATTCCGGCACGTCCCTCGGGGCAGAAGACGAAGTCGCCCGGGGCCAGCTCCTCTTCGCCGTACTGGTTCCGGAAGACGGGACGACCGCTCAGGACGAAGAACATCTCTTCGACTCCGAAGTGCATGTGGGTCCGCATGTCGGGCGCGTTGGGGGCCAGTTCGTACAGTGTTGCTCCCATCCTGGCGTCGTCCGGACGCCAGAAGATTCGATGCCGAGTCCGGGCTTCTTCGTCGCCTCCGTCCCATGCGTCGGAGAACAGGTTCTGGCGAGTCATCGCGTGTACCTCCAAGTCGTAGCGGTGGCACGCAGCGTCCGAGGGCTGCATCGAAAGCAGCCTCGGCCGAGCGCCAATCACGCGCGGCGGTCGCCGCGCTGGCCGCTAGCTCGTCGCCGGATCCACGGCGGGATCGTAGCCTACGCTCGCGAGATGTAGCGCTTCTCGCGGGGGTCGACCTTGATGCGGTCGCCCGCGTTCACGAACAGCGGCACCTGGACGACGGCGCCCGTCTCCAGCGTCGCCGGCTTGGTCACGTTGGACACCGTGTCGCCGCGGACGCCCGGCTCGGTCTGCGAGACGGTGAGCTCGACGGACGAGGGCAACTGGATGCCCGATGGCTTGCCGTCCACCGTCAGCATCTGCACCGAGCTCGACGGCTCGACGAACGCCAGGTCCTCCTCGAGCTCCGAGCGCGGCAGGTGGATCTGCTCGTACGTCTCCTCGTCCATGAACACGACCTCGGGGCCGGCGTCGTAGAGGTACTGGACGCTCTTCACCTCCGTGTGGATGCGGGTGAACTTCTCGCCCGCGCGGAAGGTCTTGTCGACGACGGCGCCCGAGCCGATGTTCTTCATCTTCGTGCGCACGAAGGCGCCGCCCTTGCCGGGCTTCACGTGCTGGAACTCGACGATGCGCCAGACATCGCCGTCGATCTCGACGTGCATGCCGTTCCGGAACTGGTTCGTAGAGACGACCTCGGCCACGGCGGGTCAGTGTAGTCAGCCGACGGTTACGAGCTCCTTGGTGAACGGCGTCAGCACCTCGGGGCCCTCGTCGGTGACGATCACGAGGTCTTCGATGCGAACGCCTCCCAGGCCCGGCAGGTAGACGCCAGGCTCGACGGTGACGACGTTGCCGGAGACGAGCGGCGCCTCACCCATCTCGGGATTCAGCCACGGCGCCTCGTGTACCTCCAGGCCGACGCCGTGACCGAGGCCGTGGCCGAACCGATCGCCGAGCCCCGCCTCGTCGATGATCGAGCGGGCGACATGGTCGACGGCCTTGCCCTCGGCACCCGGCACCACGGCATCGAGTGAGGCGAGCTGGGCTCGTAGCACGACGGCGTAGGCCTCCGCGAGCTCGGCGGGCAGCGACCCGGTCGCGAACGTGCGCGTGCAGTCGGAGCAGTAGCCGTTGACCCGGCAGCCTGCGTCGACGACGACCGTCTCCCCCACCTCGATGCGCCGGTCGCCGGGCACTGCGTGCGGAGACGCGCCCGTCGGCCCGGAGCCCACGGCAGTCGAGAAGGCCGAGTCGTCGGCGCCGCCTTCGTGAATCAGCTCGGCCATCCGCCAGACGATGTCGCGCTCGGTGCGGCCGACGAACTGCTCCTCCGCCAGCCGCGCGAAGGCGTCGTTGAGGATCGCCCCGGAGCGACGCACCGCCGCCAGCTCGGCGCTGTCCTTCACCTCGCGCAGCCGCTCGACGAGCCCGCGACGAGGGACGAGCTCGAGGCCGCCGGCGGCCAGCGTCTCGTAGCGGGCATGCGTGAGCCAATCCGTCTCGAAGCCGACCCGTCCCTGACAGCCGTTCGGCGAGATCGGCGTAGAGGTTGCGGCGCGTCTGCACGGCCTCGACGCCGCGAATCGCCCCGGCGCGCTCCGCGTAGCGGAAGTCGGTGAAGAGCTGCACCCGATCGGGCTCGACCAGCAGCGCGGCGTTCGAGCTGTCGAGCCCGCAGAGATAGCGGACGTTGACCGGGCTCGAGACGAGCAACGGCTCCTCGAGCGCGGCCTGCAGGCGTTCGAGCCGCTCACTCATGCCAGGGCCTCCGCGAGGTATTCGAGCGCCTCGCGATACCCGTCCGGCCCCTTGCCGATCACGCGCTTCGCGGCCAGGTCGGAGATCACCGACACGCGGCGCCAGTCCTCTCGTTCCTCGACGTTGGAGAGATGGACCTCGACGACAGGCACGTTGAGTAGCTCCACGGCGTCGCGGATCGCGTAGCTGTAGTGCGTCCAGGCTGCGGGATTGACGACGACACCGTCTGCAACCTCCCACATCTCGTGCAGCCAGTCGACGTACTGGCCCTCGCTGTTGGTCTGGCGGCAGCGCACGACGAGCCCGAGCTCCTTCCCCCACGTGTAGATCCGCGACTCGAGCTCGTTGATGGACAGGCCACCGTAGGTCTTCGGATCACGCCGGCCGAGAACGTCCAGGTTGACGCCGTTCAGCACCTCCACGCGCACGCCCGCGAATCTATGCGATGAGGTCTGCGAGCGCGCGCCGCACGTCGCCCTCGGGCAGCTCGACGCCGGTGCGCGGCTCTCCGGGCGCTTCGAGCAGGACGAGCCGCACGCGACCGCCGCGTGCCTTCTTGTCGCGCTCGAGCGCCGCCCATGCGAGATCGGCGTCGACCGCGGCGCGCGCCGGCTGCAGCAGCTCCTCCACCTGCGCCGCCTCGTCGGGGAGCCCCGACAGCCGAAGCGCTGCCAGCAGGCCGAGCGCTACAGCCTCTCCGTGAGCGAGCTCGTACGAAGACGCTGCCTCGAGCGCATGGGCGAACGTGTGGCCGAGGTTGAGCATCGCGCGCTCTCCGTCGTCCCGCGGGTCGCGTAGGCACACGGTGGCCTTGAACGCAGCGCAGCGGCGAACGAGATCGGGCTCCGACAGCTCCCACAGCTGCTCGCCGGCGAGCAGGCCGGTCTTCACGACCTCGGCCAGGCCGTTCCGACGCTCCACGTCCGGCAGCGTCGCGAGCAGCTCGTGGTCGATGATCGTGCGCTCCGGCCAGTGGAACGCGCCGACGAGATTCTTCCCTTCCGGAAGATCGACGCCCGTCTTGCCGCCGATCGCCGCATCCACCTGCCCCACGAGCGTCGTCGGCACGGCGATCCAGGGAACGCCGCGGAGATACGCGGCTGCGATGAACCCGGCGAGGTCGGTCGTCGTGCCGCCCCCGATCGCCACGAGCGTGCCTCCACGCTCGAGGCGTACCTCGCGCCACAGCCGCGCGCACATGCCGAGCGTCTTCGTCTGCTCGCCGGCGGGAATGGCGTGCAACGGAGCATCGAGCAGCGGCGGGTGGAGCTCCCAGACGCGCTCGTCCACGACGACCTCGACCTGCTCGGGAACGAGGTCGCGCAGCCGCGCGTACGAACCGGCCTCGACGGAAAGCCCCGCAGCCGCGAGCACGATGCCGTCCGCGTCTTCCGCCCGCCCGTCGGCGGCCGCGTCGTACAGCGGTCGGCGCTGTTCGTAGAGGCGGCGAAACTGGCTCTCGCTCTCGGCGAGCGGCCGCCGCTCGGCGCGACGCGCACGCCGCCACGCCTCCTCGACGTCCACCTCGACGAGCACCGTGAAGGCCTGCTCGCGCAGCTTCGCGGCCGTCAGCTTCGAGACCATCGCGCCGCCGCCGAGCGAGATCACTGCCGGGCGGCGCCGAGTCGAGCGCCTCGCGCGCGAGCCGCTCCTCGATGGCGCGGAACTCGACTTCGCCGCGCGTCGCGAAGATCGTCGGAGATCGACGCGGAGGCGTGACGCTCGATCTCGGCGTCGAGGTCGACGAACGGTCGCGCCAGCCGCCGGGCGACCTCGTCGCCGAGCGTCGTCTTGCCGGCGCCCATGAAGCCGATCAGCGCCAGATGGCGGTTCTCTATCGGGGCTGCCAGTCGATCCGCTCCAGGTACGTTCGGTGGGCCGCGACGAAGTCGGCGAGCGCGTCGCCACCGTATTTCTCGCGCGCGGCGCGGGCGAGCTCGAACGCGACGACTGCCTCGGCCACGACCGCAAGCGCCTCGACGGCCGCCGTGTCCGAGCGCTCGACGAGCGCCTCGGCAGGCTCGCCGCCGGCGAGATCCACGGTTCGCAGCGGTCGCATGAGGGTCGGCAGCGGCTTCATCGCCGCGCGGACGACGATCTCCTCGCCGTTGGAGACGCCGGCCTCGATGCCGCCGGCCCGGTTGGTCTCGCGGTGGAGGCCCCGCTCGTCGCGAACGATCTCGTCGTGTGCCTGCGAGCCGCGCAGGCCGGCCAGCGCGAAGCCGTCGCCGATCTCGACGCCCTTCACTGCCTGGATGCCCATCAGCGCTCCGGCCAGCCGGGCGTCGAGCCGCTCGTCACGCGTCGCGTACGAGCCGAGCCCCGGCGGCACGCCCCGTGCGCGCACCTCGACGACGCCGCCCACGGTGTCCCGTTCCGCCCGCGCGTCGTCGACGCGGCCTGCGAGCTGGTCGAGATCCACGACGGTGCCCGCCACCTCGACGCCGATCTCGCGCAGCAGAGCCTTGGCCACGGCGCCCGCTGCGACCGTCACGGCCGTCTGCCGCGCGCTCGCCCGCTCGAGCGCGTCCCGCACGTCGTCCAGGCCGAACTTCATCGCGCCGGCGAGATCCGCGTGGCCGGGGCGCGGCGTCGTCACGGGCGTGGTGCCCTTCCCGGACGGCTCGCCCTCGGGCGGCCATGGGCTCATCCCCCAGGCCCAGTTGGCGTGATCGCGGTTGCGCACGACGAGCGCCAGCGGCGTGCCGAGCGTGCGTCCGTGGCGCAGGCCGGCGAGCACTTCCACCTCGTCGGTCTCGATCTGCTGACGCGGGCTGCGACCGTAGCCCTGCTGGCGGCGGCGCAGGTCGGCGTCGATCGCCTCGCGCTCGAGCACGAGGCCTGCCGGCAGGCCGGTGAGGACAGCCACGAGCGCCGGCCCGTGCGACTCGCCCGCGGTGACGAGGCTGAGGTTGCTCACGCTGCGGAGCGTACTGCCCGGCGCATGACGTCGACCGGCGCCGGAATCCCCGTCCAGAGCTCGAACGAAGCCGCGCCCTGCGCGACGAGAACCTCGAGCCCGGTGACGACACGAGCGCCTGCCGCCGCGGCTGCGCGCGCGGTTGCCGTCTCCGGATACGGCAGGTCGATCAACGTTTGCCCGGACCCGACCTCGGCGAGCACCTCGTCCCGCTCAGACGTGGCGTTGACGACGAGATCGGCCTCGCGCACGTCGGGCGGCCACGAGCCGCGGCGCGAGAACTGCGTCGCATGCGGCAGCGCATGGCGAAAGGCCGCCGCGGAGCCACCGTCGCCGAGAATCGCCGGCCGTTCGGCGGACAACCCGTCGAGGACCGCAGCGTCCGTCGAGTGCCCCTCGATGTGCCCGTCGCGGACGATCAGCGTGTTGACCGACGGCAGATCCGTCTCGCAGAAGTCGAGCACGGCGAGCTTGTGCGGCGTCGTCACGTTCGCACCGGCAAATCCCGAGTCGGCGAGGCCGGCCACGGCCTCCTCGACGTAGCCCTCGCGAACCGGCACGAGCGCGTACGACCAGTCGAGGCCGCACTCGGCAAACGCGGCGTTCTGCATCCGCGGCGACAGCGACGCCGTCAGCGGGTAGCCGAGCAATCCGATCAGCACTGAAGGCCTGCGCGCGTGTACGCCTCGAACTCGGCCGCGCTGGCCGTGAAGAAGTGGCTGCGGCAGTCCGGTTTACGCACGAAGTAGATGTAGTCGACCTTCGCCGGATGCGCCGCAGCCTGCATCGACGCCAGCCCGGGGTTCGCGATCGGCGTCGGCGGCAGTCCCGTCTTGATGCGAGTGTTGTACGGCGAGTCCGAGCGGAGATGCTCCTTCGTGATCGGCTCGGTCGGCGGGATGTCGAGGCCGTAGCGCAGCGTTGCATCGATCTGCAGCGGCATCCCGGCCCGTAGCCGGTTGTAGACGACGGCGGCGACGAGCTTCCGTTCGCGCGGCACGACGACCTCCCGCTCGATCATCGACGCGATGATGAGGACGTCGTAGGGCGTGAGGTTCTTCGAGCGTGCGTAGCGCATGTCCACGCGGCGCCATGCCCTGCCGAACGCATTCAACTGCCGGCGGACGAAGCGGCGCGCCGTCTCGTTCGAGAAGAACGCGTACGTGGCCGGGAAGAGGAAGCCCTCGATCAGCTCGTGCGCGTCCTTCCGAAACTGCACCGGGATCGGCGATGCGGCCGTCGCCGCGGCGTACGCAGCGGGCGTCATCCGCATCGTCACGTGCCGCTTCACGCGGGCGATCTCCCGTACGGCGCGAACGCGGTCGATCATCTGCGCGCGCGTGAAGCCCTCCGGGAACACGATCCGCAGCACCTTCGGAGCCGGAACCGTGGCAGCCGGAGGCGCCGACTCGCTACCGCAGGCGACGAGCGACACCGCCGCCAGCGCGGCGGCAGCTGTGCGGGTCTTCACGACTGCCGGCTCCAGTGGAGGTAGTCGGAGAGCAGGTGCGCGGCCGCGCGGGCATCGTCGCCCTCGGCGAGCACCGACGTGAACCGTTCGTCGTACGTCTCCACGGGGACGTCGAGAACAGCGCGCAACACCTCGACGAACGCCTCCGTCTCCTGTGCCTGCTCGCCGCGCTCGCCCGCCAGCGTCAGCGGCAGGCCGACGACGACAAGCTCCGCCTCCTCCTCGGCGACGATGTCCGCGAGCCGGCCGAGCCCTGCCTCGCTGCGAGCGCGCTCGACGACACCTAGCGGGCGCGCGAGCTCGCCGGTCGGATCGGAGACGGCGACGCCGGTGCGAGCGCTGCCGTAGTCGAGCGCCAGCACCTTCACTTCAGGACGTCAAGGCACCGACGACGAGCCGCTCCGCCTCAGCCAGCGCGTCGGCGAGCTTGCCGGGGTCAGTGCCGCCCGCTCGGGCCATCGTCGGCCGCCCGCCTCCGCCGCCGCCCACTACGGCCGCAGCCGCTTTCGCCACGTCAGATGCGCTCACCCGCTCGGCAACGGTCTCGTCGAAGTTGAGGACGAGGTGCACGCGGCCGTCCTCCACGGAGCCGAGCACGACGGCGGCCGGCGCGTTGCGCTGCTTGAAGCGGTCGGAGAGGTCGAGCAGCGCATCGGCGTCGAGCCCCTGCACCTCCTGCGCGATGACGTTGACGCCTTCGACCGCCTTCACGTCGGCTTCGACATCGGCGACCGCGGTGCGACTGCGGCGCCGGCTTCTCCTTGCGCACGCGCTCGAGCTCCACTCTCAGCTGCGTCGAGCTCGTGCGAGCGGCTCTGCAGGAAGCGCGTACGCCTCGCCGGAGGTGACTGCCTCGATCCTGCGCACTCCCGAGGCGACGGAGCCCTCGGAGAGGATGACGAACGGGCCGATCTCCGCCGTCTTCGTGACGTGGGTGCCTCCGCAGAGCTCCATCGAGTAACCGGGGATCTCGATCACGCGCACGTCCTCCGGGATACGTCTCCGTGAAGAGCATCGTCGCGCCCATCTTCTTCGCCTCCTCGAGCGGCACGACGTACGCGAGCACGGGGAGGTTCTCGAAGACCTTCTCGTTCACGCGCCGCTCGACGGCGTCGCGCTCTTCGGCGCGTCAGCGCCTGCCCGTGCGTGAAGTCGAAGCGGAGCTTGTCGGGCCGGACGGCCGATCCGGCCTGCTGCACGTGGTCGCCGAGCGCTTCCCGGAGGGCCCTGTGCAGGAGATGAGTCGCCGTGTGATTTGCCATCGTCGGGAAGCGGTGGCTCCACGACACGACGGCGCGCACGCGGTCGCCGACGGCAAAGCCCTCGCCCTCGAAGAGCAGCGTCTGGTCGTCGCCGGCTCGCACCGCGCTGACGAGCTCGGCGCGCGCGCCTGTCTCCAGGTGCTCGATGTAAGCCGACGTCCGAGACCTGGCCGCCGCCCTCTGCGTAGAACGGGCGACTCGTGGAGCTTGGCGCGGAAGCGCCCGTCCTCGTCCGGCTCCAGCGCCGCGATCGCCGTCAGCACCTCCGTCTTCTCGTAGCCGACGAACTCGCGTGCGTGCTCCCTCGATCGCACGTACCGACTCGGCGACGGCTCCTCTGGAGACCTCTCGGTGCTCGGCCATGAGCTCGCGATAGCCGTCGACGTCCACCGGCTGGCCCCGCTCCTCGGCCAGCTCGACCGGTGAGCTCGATCGGGGAAGCCGTAGGTGGCGGCGAGCGCGAACGCGTCGTCCGCCGAGATCGCCGGCTGATCGGCCAGCTCCTCGAGGCGCTCGAGGCCGCGGGCGAGCGTCTCTGCGAAGCGCTCCTCCTCGGCCTTGATCTCGCGCTCGATGTTCTCGGCCTCACGCCGCAGCTCGGGATAGGCGTCGCCCATCTGCTCGACGACGACGGCCGGCAGCCGCCAGACGTCCTCGAGCCCGATCCGGCGGGCCTGTTGGACGGCTCGCCGGATGATGCGGCGCAGCACGTAGCCGCGGCCCTCGTTGGACGGCGTGACGCCGTCGGCCACGAGGAACGTCATGCCACGACCGTGGTCGGCGAGGATGCGGTGCGCCTTCGTCGCGGCCGGCTGAGTCGCCGTAGGCAACGCCGGACTCGGCTGCGATCCAGTCCATGATCCGCTGGTACCCGTCGGTCTCGTAGACGGACATGACGTCCTGGAGGATCGCTGCGCCGCGCTCGAGCCCGAGCCCGGTGTCGATGTTCTCCTTCGGTAGCGGCGTCAGCGTGCCGTCCCGATGCTCGCTCGTAGGACATGAAGACGAGGTTCCAGAACTCGAGGAACCGTGCGCAGCGCGGACAGGCCGGCGCGCAGATCGGGCTCGCCGCATCCGTGCTCCTCGCCCCAGTCGTAGTACAGCTCGGAGTCGGGGCCGCACGGGCCGGGCTCGCCGCACCGACCAGAAGTTCTCGGCCGTCGGCAGCGGCACGATCCGCTCGATCGGCATGCCCATCCGCTGCCAGAGCTCGATTGCGACCTCGTCCGGGACCGAGCTTCAGCTGGGGATCGCCGGCGTGCACAGTCACCCAGATGCGATCCCAGTCGAGCCGCATGTGATCGCGGACGAACTCCCGTCGCGAACTCGATCGCTCCTTCCTTGAAGTACTGCCCGAACGAGAAGTTGCCGAGCATCTCGAAGAGGGTGAGGTGGTGGCCATCGAGCCCGACCTCATCGATGTCCAGGGTCCGGAACGACTTCTGCGATGTCGTCAGCAGCGGCGCCGGCGGCTCTCGAGGCCGAGGAAGTACGGCATCATCGGCTGCATTCCGGCCGTCGTCAGGAGCGTCGTGCGGTCGTCGGCGCGCGGAACGAGCGAGGCCGACGGCACGCGCTTGTGACCCTTCGATTCGAAGAACGCGAGGAATCCCTCGCGCAGCTCTGCGCTCGTCCGCATGCGTCGATTGTGCCCGACGCTAGCTGCGGTCGGCGGCGGCGACTTCGTCGGCCAGATCTCGCTCGCGCTTGACTGCCGCGTCTCGCGCCGTCGCCATGGCGTCGCCGAAGTTACGGCTGGACACGAATGACGAGACGCCTGTGCGCACGCCGGCGATCAGCCCCGCGAGCTTCTGTACGGGGTACGTGATCGCGCTGCTGACCGTCCGCACGGTCTTGTCGGCGGCCTGGACGGCCGCGAGCGCGCTGTCCGTGGCGATTTCGACCTTGTCGAGCTCGCGGTTCACGTGGTCGAGCGTCTCGCCGCCCTTGCGGATCACGGGCAGCAATTCGGCCTCGGTGTGCTCGATGGTCTTCGTCGTCTGCCCAAGCGTCTCGCCGAGCCGGAAGAGGGCGTAGAACAGCCCGACGCCGACGAGGCAGAGGAACGCCGCCAGTGCCAGCCACGCGAAATCCGACGCGGTGTAGTCGGCGAGGATCACGCCCCGGATGTTACGTGGTCGTCGACGTGATAACGCCCGCGCCCACGACGACGTCGTCCTCGTAGATGACAGCCGTCTGGCCCCGGGCGACGGCGTAGGCCGGCTGCTGCAGATCGAGCCGGAAGCCACGTGGAGTCGTCGTGACGCGCGTGGGCACGGCAGGCGAGCGATACCGGAGCTTCGCGTCGGCGTGCGTGACGTCGACGTGAAGGCGCCCGCGTGCGACCAGCGTGTTTGTGACCAGCTCAGCTCCGCCGCGCCACGACGACCGTGTTGGTGCGCGCCACGGTCTTCAGTGCGTAGAGCGGCTCGCCGGCGCGCGAGGCCAAGCCCACGTCGCTGGCCGGGCGTGAAGCGCCAGTGGCCGTCGTGCCGGCCGAGCTCGCGGCCCTGCCGTGTCGACGATCGGCCCGTCGGCCGAGCTGAGCCCGCGCCGCTCCAGGAAGGCGCGGTAGTCGTCGCCGCCGAGGAAGCACGCCTCCTGGCTCTCCGGCCGGCCTGCGGCTGCCAGGCCAGCCTTCGCCGCCTCCGCGCGCGTCTCCGTCTTCGTCTGGTCGCCCAGCGGGAACCAGACGCGCTCGAGTACAGCCGGATCGAGCCCGGCGAGCATGTACGACTGATCCTTGTCGGGATCGGCCGCCCGAGCGAGCAGCAGCCGCCCGCGATGCCGCCTCACGCGCGCGTAGTGGCCCGTGACCAGCCGCGAGGCGCCGGCGCGCCGTGCGAAGCGGAGCAGCTCGTCGAAGCGGAACGCCCCGTTGCAGCGAGTGCACGGATTCGGCGTGTCGCCACGCTCGTACGCGCGCACGAACTGGTCGACGACCGCGCGGCGGAACTCCTCGCGGAGGTCGAGCGTCACGTGTGGAAGGCCAAGGCCATGGCACGTTCGACGTGCGGCTCGGACGGCATCGGGCGAGCAGCAAGCGCGCTCCGTGTCGGGCGCCTCGGGATCGACCCAGAGCCTGAGCGTGACACCGATCGCGTCGCGTCCCGATCGCAACAGCGCGACCGCGCTGTCGACGCCGCCGCTCATCGCCACTGCCACCCGCGACTCGACCGGAGCAGCGCGGAAGGCAGGCCCGATCGCCGCCGCCAGCGCCTCGACGGCGAGCTCGTCCCCGTCGACCGAGGCAGCCTCGAGCAGGGTCAGGCCGGCCAGGTCCTCGGAGAGCCCCTCGGCGTCAGCGTCGGCGATCTGCTCACCCCGCACGCGGAGGCGCACGGCTGTCCAGTCGCCGTTGCGCTGAGGCGTCTCCGAAGAGCTCGGTCATGCGCTGAGGCTAGCCGGAGAGCACGCGTGCGCGGTGGGCCGCGGAGTACACGTCCTTGCGGGCGATCTTGCCATTCTCGAAGGGGAAGACGTCCACCCCGTCCCACTCCAGCTGCTCGCCCGTCTCGGGACGCGTTGCAGCTGGCCGTCCACTCGGAGACGACAAGCCCGTCGCGCGCATAGAGCCGCCGCGAGCTGAACGTGAGGTCGGGCCAGTTCTGGAAGATCGTGGCGATGTGCTCGCGAACGGCGTCGCCTTCGACGCGCTCGCCGGCCGTGTGGTTCTCGAACACCATGCCTGGGGCGTGGAGGGCGACGATCGCGTCGACGTCGTGCGCGTTCCACGCGTCGTTGTAGCGGGCGATCAGCGTCCTCGAGGGCGGCTGCCGAGTTGGCCTCGGTCATGGCGCAGGCGCCGGACGAGAAAATGTGCCCCACCCTGCCGGCGATCACCCCTCCCTGCGAACCTGGACACGCCAGGTGGGTGCCTTGCGGGTGACCGGCAACGCCGGCGCCCGACGCGGGCTCCCTCGCTTTTGGTGTTGGTTCCAATCGGTCGAGGCGACCTCGTACAGGGTCGGGCACGTGCCTACTCTAGACATGTCCCAGTGCCTGGCACTGATGTGTGCCAATTGTGTGCCAATGCATCCACAGGCTCCAACGCGCCTAGCGGGGAAAGGCCCAGCGAACTTCGCGAACGCCCTCGAGGTCGAGGCGCCTCGCGAGCCGCGGCGTCAGGTCGAGCTGGCGACCCTGGCCGACCGGGAAACGGGCGACGACCTGCGTCAACGCCTGGCGTCCTCCGTACTCGACGAAGATCCGGGCGCCACACGGCAGCGTCGGATGGACGACGCCCTGCGTCCTCTGGAGCACGACCCAGTCGCAGCCGGATCGTCTCCCCGCCCGCGGAGCCGCGGGCGCTACGCCGGCCAGCACCGTCGTCCATCCGCCCCAGGGGCCCACGGCAGGCTCCGGCAAGGCCGTCTCCGGCGAGTCACGGCCGGCCTGTGAGAGCGCGACGCCGAACACTCCGACGAGCAAGGCGGCTGCCGCCAGCGCCACGCAGCCGTTGTGCGAGCACTGGCATCACCGCTCGTCGCTCGGTAGGACGGTGGTCGAGCCCTGCTCGTCGGGCACCGGGGCGAGGATCTCCTCGATGTCCCAGGACGTCTGCTCCTCCGGTGCCGCCTCGGATTCCTTGGAGGCAGGCTCCCGCGCTCCGACCTCGGTACGCCACGCCAGCCACTCGACGACGGCGACGAGCAACCACCCCACCGCCATCAAGACGATGATCCACGGCGTCTCCAGTTCTGCCAGGCCCGCGGCGAGCGCGAGCAACCCCAGGAACGCAACCTCCGCGGCGAAGCGAAGGCCGAAGCTCGTCATTGCTTCTTCGGCTCGACGATTCGTAGGCCCAGCTCGGCGAACTGCTCGGCGGGCACCTCCGAGGGAGCCCCGCTCATCGGATCGACGCCCGCCTGGTTCTTCGGGAACGCGATCGTGTCACGGAGGTTCTGCTCCTTCGCCAGCACCATCAACATCCGGTCGATCCCGAACGCGATCCCGCCGTGCGGGGGCGCACCCATGGCCAACGCATCGAGCAGGAAGCCGAACTTCGCGCGTTGCTCCTCGGGCGTCAATGCGATCGTCCGGAACACGCGCTCCTGCAGCTCTGGCTCGTGGATCCTGAACGACCCGCCCCCGAGCTCGTTGCCGTTGCCGACGAGGTCGTACTGATGCGCCCTCGCCGCGGCCGGCTCGTGGTCGAAGCGGTCTTCCCAGCCTGGTGCGGGCCGTGTGAAGGGATGATGTTGCGCCTGCCAGCGCCCCTCCCCGTCTGACCACTCGAACATCGGGAAGTCCGTGATCCAGACCCAGGCGAAGCCGTCCTCGTCGACAAGCCCGAGCTCCCTGCCCAGATGGAGCCGCAGGCTACCGAGCACACGCGCGACGACCGAAGGCTCGTCCGCACAGAACAGCAGCGTCGTGCCCGGCTCGGATCGGAAAGCCTCGAGCTCTGATTCAGACAGGAATTTTGCGATCGGCGAGCGCACCTCACCCTCGTCGCCGTACACGAGATAGGCCAGGCCTTTCGCGCCCCACTCCTTCGCCAGCTCCTCGAGCCGGTCGAGCTCGGCCCGTGAGAATGCATTCGGCGCGCGCAGGAAGCGCACGGCGGCGGCGGCGCCAAACACCTTGAACTCCGAGCCCCGTGTGATCTCGGTGCCGTCCTCGATCTCGAGCCCGAAGCGAAGATCGGGCTTGTCCGTCCCGTAGCGCAGGATCGAGTCCTCGTACTCGATCCGCGCGAACGGCACGGCGAGCTCGACGCCGATGCACTCGCGCCACACGAGCTGGATCATCCGCTCCATGAGCTCGATGATGAGCTCCTGGTCCGGGAAGGCCATCTCGACGTCGAGTTGCGTGATCTCCTGGACGCGATCGGCCCGCAGATCCTCGTCGCGGAAACAGATGGCGATCTGGTAGTAGCGGTCGAAGCCGCCGATGATGAGCAGCTGCTTCAGGATCTGCGGTGACTGAGGCAGGGCATAGAAGCGGCCCGGCTGCAGGCGGCTCGGGACGATGAAGTCGCGTGCGCCCTCAGGCGTGGGCTTGAACAGGATCGGCGTCTGGATGTCGAGGAATCCTGCCTCCTCCATCACGCGACGGATGGCCGACACCATCTGCGCCCTCAGACCGATGTTGCGCTGGAGCTTGTCGCGGCGCAGGTCGAGCCAGCGGTAGCGCAAGCGCAGCGTCTCGTCCACGCCTTCCTCGTCCAGCTGGAACGGGAGCGGCGGCGCCTTCGACACGACCTCGAGCGTGTCTACACGTAGCTCGACCGCGCCCGTCGCGAGATTCGGGTTGACGAGCTCCGGCGCGCGGGCGACGACCTCCCCCTCGGCGCGGAGCACGAACTCGTTGCGCACTCCATGCGCCGACTCCGCTGCGTCCGGCGCGTGCTCGGGATTGACGACCAGCTGACAGAGGCCGGATCGATCGCGAAGGTCGATGAAGACGAGGCCTCCGTGATCACGCCGGCGATGGGCCCAGCCGGCGAGCGTGATGCGCCGACCCACGTGCTCGGGCCGCGGTTCGCCGCACATCATGTCGCGCCACTTCATGGGCGAAGGCCTTCGACCACGGCCGCGAGATCCGTGCCGGCGTCGACGACGACCACCTCCGCGCGGCGAGCCGGTTGGCCTGCGTCAGCTGACCCTTGCGCGATCGACCGGCGTAGTCGGCGTCGCAGGCGAGCCCGGCGCGGCGCAACTCCATCATCGCGGCGAGCGTAGCCGCACGGTCCGCACCTTCCTCGAGCACGAAGAAGACGTCGATGCCGTGGTCCTCCACGTGGGCGTCGCCCAGCGAGAGCAGCAGCCGCTCGATGCCGGCGCCGAACCCGATGCCCGGCGTGGGCTTGCCACCCAGCGCCTCGGCGAGGTAGTCGTACCGCCCACCGCCGCAGATCGACGACTGGGCGCCGATCGCTTCGTCGACGAACTCGAACGTCGTCCGCGTGTAGTAGTCGAGACCGCGAACGAGCGTCGGCACGAGGCGATAGGCGACGCCGAACGAGTCGAGATAGCCGCGTACCGCCTCGAAATGCTCGTGGCAGGCGGCGCACAGCGCCTCACCGATCTTCGGCGCTTCGGCGAGCACCGCCGCAAGCGTCTCGTTCTTCGTGTCGAAGACCCGGAGCGGAGAGGTGGCGCGCTTCTGGCGCGCTTCGTCGTCGAGGTCGCCCTCGTGCTCGTCGAGCCAGCTCTCCAGCCGCTCGAGGTAGCCCGGCCGGCACTCCCGATCGCCGATCGAGTTGAGCTGGAGCTCGTAGCTGGTCACGCTCAGCCGCCCGAGCAGGTCGGCGTACAGCGCGATCAACTCGGCGTCGATCGCGGGATCGTCGGAGCCGATGGCTTCCACCGAGAGCTGCCAGTGCTCCCGGTAGCGACCGCGCTGCGGAGCCGCGTAGCGCCACATCGGCCCCACGGTGTAGAGCTTCACCGGCTGCGGCTCGCGGTGCATGCCGTGCTCGAGGTAGGCGCGCACGATCGGCGCCGTGGCCTCGGGCCGCAGCGTCAGCGAGCGGCCGCCGCGATCCTCGAACGTGTACATCTCCTTCTGCACGACGTCCGAGCCGGCGCCTGACGTGCGTGCGAAGACCTCCGTGTCCTCGAACGCCGGCGTGTCGATCCGCCGGTAGCCGTAGAGGCGACAGACGTCCTCCGCCGCTCCGATCACCCGCCGCCAGGTCGGCTGTTCCGAGGGGAGGTTGTCGTGCGTGCCGCGAGGCGCCTCAAACACTGTTCCGCAGCTCCGCGAGGAAGGGGTTGCGGGACAACTCGTCGCCCAGCGTCGTCGGCGGGCCGTGGCCCGAGTAGACGACGGTCTCCGGCGGATAGCGCTCGACGAGCGTGCGGATCGACTCGAGCAGCGTGTCCCAGTCGGCACGCGGGAGATCGGTCCGGCCGACCGAGCCGGCGAAGAGCACGTCGCCGGAGAAGAGCGCACCGTCGGCGTGGTAGGCGAGGTGACCCGGGGAATGCCCGGGGACATGCACGACCTCGAACGAGATGCCCGCAGCCTCGACCGTCTCCCCGCCGGTGAGGGTGTGCTCCGGCGTCCAGCCGCGAATGGCGACTCCGAGCTGCGTGTAGTAGTCGTTCGGCCGCTCGATCACATCGCGCTCGTCCTCGGGGGCGTACACGGGCGCTCCGGTGCCCTCCGCGAGATCCGCCACTCCGCCCAGGTGGTCCCAGTGCGTGTGGGTGACGAGGATCGCGACGCACGTCGCCCCCATCTGCGCCAGCTCCAGGCGCAGCTCGGCGGCGTTGCCGCCCGGGTCGACGACGACGGCTTCGGTCGCGGCGCCGTCGGCGCGAACGACGTAGCCGTTCGTCCCGATCGGGCCCAGCTCGTAGCGGTCGACGGCGAGCGCCACTACTTGGACGAGGAGCCGCGCGGCCTTCTCGGCTCTCCTCTGCGCCAACCGGAACATCAGCGTGTCCATGAAGTAACTGAAGGGGATGAAGAAGACCATGAGCAGCGCCACGCTGAACAGGACGGATCGCAGGCGTTGGCGCCATTCGGGCGCAGGAGGTAGAGGATCACGAACATCACCGGCGTGAAGATCGCTGCACGGCGCAGAGTTCGACGCCACGACGGCGGATCGACGGTCCGGCCGCGATCGGTCTTCACGGCTTTCTGAGCCGGCGCCTTGCCGTTCTTGCGCTCCGGCTCGGGCTCTTCGACCTCGACCTCTTGGCCTTCGTCGTCGACGTAGACGTACTCGTACTCGTGGCGGCGCTCCTTGTCGCGGCGCCGTTTCTGCTTCTTCGTGGCCATCGTCCTAGCCTAGCGCGGTCCCGCCGACGATCACCTCGGACACGACGTCGCCTCCGAGGTGGTACGCGAGATAGCGCCAGTCCGGCGCATCGAGCAGGACGATGTCGGCGTCGAAGCCCGGCGCTAGCCGCCCTTTGCTGTCGGCCCGGCCCAGGACGTGAGCCGCGTTGACGGTGCAGGCCGTCAGCGCCTGGGCGGGCGAAAGCCCGAGCTGCGTGCAGGCGAGCGAGCAGACGAGCGGCAGGCTCTCGCAGAACGCGCTCCCGGGGTTGAAGTCTGTGGCCAGCGCGACGGCCGCGCCCGCTTCGACGAGCGCGCGAGCGGGCGGCATCGGGCGGCCGAGGAAGAGCGCGCTCGCGGGTAGCAACACGCCGACCACGTCGCTCTCCGCCAGCGCGTGCACGCCGTCGCGTCCGGTTGCCTCCAGGTGGTCGACCGACCGCGCGCCGAGCTCGATCGCGAGCGGGATCGCGCCGGCTTCGGTGAACTGGTCGCCGTGCAGCCGCAGCTCCAGCCCGTGGCCGCGCGCGGCATCGAGATAGCGCCGAGCCTGAACCGCATCGAACGCACCTCGCTCGAGAAAGACATCCGCCGCCTCGGCGATGGTCGCGGCCTCGGGCAGGACGTCCGCGATCAGCCAGTCGACGTACTCGTCGGCCTGCTCGAACTCCGGCGGGACTGCGTGCGCGCCGAGGAACGTCGGGATGCCGCCGGCCGCTGCGATAGCACGCAAGGACGCCAGCTCGGTGTCGCGGTCGAGCCCGTAGCCGGACTTGGCCTCGAACGTCGTCGTGCCGTGCCGCAGCATCCAGCCGCGATGGCGCGAGACGGCCTCGCGCAACGCGTCCTCCCCGGCGGCGCGCGTCGCGGAGACCGTGGACAGGATGCCGCCGCCGGCCGCGTGCAGCTCCTCGTACGACGCTCCCGCGGCACGCAGCGCGAACTCCTCGACGCGGTCGCCGGCGAAGCACGCGTGCGTGTGGCAGTCGACGAGACCGGGGATCGCGCAGCGCCCGCGTCGCGTCGAGCTCCTCGACGTCGCCGGCGAGCGAGCCGAGCTCGCGCATGCGCCCCACCTCCACGATCTGCGATCGCTCTCACTCAGGACATAGGCACCTTCGAGGACCGTCAGCTCCCCCAGCAGCGCCCCGCGCAGCGGCGCGGCGTCGCCGGCAGGCGTCACGAGCTGCGCGATGTCGCGGACGAGCAGGCGGCTCACGCGCCGGGCAGCATCGGCAGGTCGATGTCGTGCTCACGCGCGGCGGCGATCGCCTCCTCGTAGCCCGCGTCCACGTGGCGCATGACCCCCGTGCCGGGATCGGTCGTCAGCACTCGCTCCAGCCGCTCGGCTGCATCGTCGGTGCCGTCCGCGACGACGACCATGCCTGCGTGGATCGCGTTGCCGATGCCGACGCCGCCGCCGTGATGGACGCTCACCCACGTCGCACCCGCGGCGGTGTTGAGGAGGGCGTTGAGGATCGGCCAGTCGGCGATCGCGTCGGAGCCGTCGCGCATCGCCTCGGTCTCGCGGTACGGCGAGGCGACGGAACCTGCATCGAGGTGGTCGCGTCCGATGACGACGGCGCCCGCACGCGGCCAGACCGCACGAGCTCGTTGATCGCAAGCCCGGCGCGAGCCCGATCGCCATAGCCGAGCCAGCAGATCCTGGCCGGAAGCCCCTGGAACGCGATCCGTCCGGGAGCCAGCTCGAGCCACCGCTGGAGCACCGCATCGTCTGGGAAGGTCGCCCGCATCGCCTCGTCGATCACGGAGATGTCCGCCCCATCTCCGGACAACGCCGCCCAGCGGAACGGCCCTACGCCACGACAGAACAACGGCCGGATGTAGGCCGGGACAAAGCCCGGGTATGTGAAGGCATCCTCTACGCCGGCTTCACGGGCCTCACCTCGTAAGTTGTTGCCATAATCGAAAACATAGCTGCCCTGCCGGACGTACTCGAGCAGGCCACGAACATGGGCTGCGATCGACTCACGCGCCCGCCGCAGGTACTCGTCCGGATCGGACGCACGCAGCGCGGCCGCGTCTCCGACGTCGAGCCCTTGTGGCACGTACCCGGTGAGCGGATCGTGGGCGGCCGTCTGGTCGGTCACGAGGTCGAAGTGCTCGCCGCGCCGCGCCAGCTCGGGTACGACGTCGGCGGCGTTGCCGAGCAGGCCCACCGACAGCCCCCGGCCTTCGGCGGCAGCCGAGCGAACGAGAGCGACCGCCTCGTCGATCGACTCGGTGGCCTCGTCGAGGTAGCGCGTCTCGAAGCCGACGCTCGATCCGCGACGGGTCCACCTCCACGCAGAGGATGGCGCCGTCGAGCAGGGCAGCTGCGAGCGGCTGCGCGCCGCCCATGCCGCCGAGCCCGGCCGTGAGCACGGTGCGACCACGGAGATCGTCCTGCCCGAAGTGCTGTTCCGCCGCCGCGGCGAACGTCTGGTACGTCCCCTGGAGGATTCCCTGCGTGCCGATGTAGATCCAGCTGCCTGCCGTCATCTGCCCGAACATCGTCAGACCGAGCGCCTCCAGCCTCCGGAACTCGTCCCACGTCGCCCAGCGCGGCACGAGCATCGCGTTCGAGATCAGGACGCGCGGCGCCTGGGCGTGCGTGCGGAAGACGCCGACGGGCTTGCCGCTCTGGACGAGCATCGTCTCGTCGTCGGCGAGCCGCAGCAGCGTGCGGACGAGCGCCTTCAGGCTCTCGTGATCGCGCGCGGCCTTCCCCGAGCCGCCGTAGACGACGAGCGACTCGGGATGCTCGGCCACCTCGGGGTCGAGGTTGTTGAGCAGCATCCGCAGCGGCGCCTCCGTCTGCCAGGAGCGCGCAGAGAGCTCGGTCCCGCGTGGTGCACGGATGTTTCCCAGGTCGCCGCACAGCGCCTCGACCGTAGCTTCGATCGACCCGGCGACGGTCATGCGAGCACTCCGATCTCGTCCGCCACTGCCGCACCGAGCGATCCGTCGCGGATCGCGATGCGCCACCGCTTCGATGTCGCCGGACAGCGAGCGGTCCTCCTCTAGCCGGGGCGAGAGCGACCGAACGAGCTTCCGCGCGGCCGCAACGCCGGCGCCGGGCGCGAGCGGCGCATGGAACTCCACCGCCTGCGCCCCCGCGAGCAGCTCGATCGCGAGCACGCTCTCGGCGTTCGCGAGCACCTGCCAGGCCTTCAGCCCGGCCGCATTGCCCATCGAGACGTGATCTTCCTGCCCCGCGCTCGTCGGGAATCGAGTCCACGCTCGCCGGGATGCGCGAGCACCTTGTTCTCGCTGACGAGCGCAGCCGACACGTACTGCGGAATCATGAACCCGGAGTTGAGGCCGCCGTCGACCGTGAGGAAGGCAGGCAGCCCCTCGGACAGCGTCGGGTTGACCATGCGCTCGGTGCGGCGCTCGGAGATGGACGCCAGCTCCGCCACCGCCATCGCCAGCGCGTCGAGCGCGAACGCGACCGGCTCGCCGTGGAAGTTCCCGTTGGAGACGAGCATGTCGTCGTCGACGAGCACGAGCGGGTTATCGGTCGCGGCGTTCAACTCCGTCGAGACGACGTAGTCGACATAGTCGAGCAGGTCGCGAGCGGCGCCGTGCACCTGCGGCGCACAACGGAGCGAATAGGGATCCTGCACCTTGTCGCACCAGCGGTGCGCCTCGATGATCGCCGAGCCTTCGACGAGGCGGAGCAGGTTCTCCGCCGACGCCTGCTGCCCGCGAAACGGGCGCAGCGCGTGGATCTGCGGCAAGAAGCTCGTGCGCGTGCCGTTGAGCGACCTCGACGGACATCGCGCAGGCGATGTCGGCCGCGACCTGGAGCCTGCGCGCGCGCACGAGGCCGAGCGCGCCCACGGCTGCCATGAACTGCGTGCCGTTGACGAGCGACAACCCCTCCTTCGCGTGAAGCTCGAGCGGCTCGAGACCGACGGCGGCGAGCGCTTCGCCGCCGGGCAAGAGTCGCCCTTCGACCCACGCGTCGCCTTCGCCGACCAGCGGCAGGGCGAGGTGCGCGAGCGGGGCCAGATCGCCGCTGGCGCCGACGGAACCACGGCTCGGCACGAGCGGGAGGACGCCGCGGTTGAGGCACTCGATCAGCAGCTCGACGACCTCCACGCGGGCTCCGGAGTTGCCCTTCGCGAGCGTGTTCGCCCGGAGCAGCATCGCCGCCCGCACGACCTCCGGCGGATACGGCTCCCCGACGCCGCACGCATGGCTGCGCAGCAAGCGGAGCTGGAGCTCCTGCGTCTGCTCTGCCGGGATGGACTGCGAGACGAACCGCCCGAAGCCGGTGTTGATGCCGTACGTGTGCTCGCGCTCGCCGAACGCCACGCGAGTCACGACCTCCCGCGCGGCACGCATGCGGTCTCTGGCCTCGTCCGAGAGTGTCGCCGTGGCGCCGCTCGACGGCCGCCGCCCAGACGTCGTCGACCGTCAGCCTCGTCGCCGGTGAGGACTAGCTCGGCCACGGGGCGAGTCTAGACTCGAGCAGTTGCGACTCGTCCAGGCTCTCGAGCCGCAGCGCCGCCGCCCCGGCCCGCGCGGCACCCTCGGGCATGAGGCCGACGAGCTCGGAACCGGCGACGTCGACGCCGCGCGCCGCGGCCTCGGCGTCGATGCGCGCGACGATCTCCTCGAGCGGCGATGCCTGCCAGTCCTCGACGTTCATCGAGACCTGGACGAGGCCGCGGCTGGCGAGCGGGAAGCCGAGCGCGCGACACGCCGTGGAAGCCACCGCCCGTCTCGCGGACGACTGGCGGCTATCGACTGCGCGACGTCGAGATCGTCCGTCGCAAGGTTGACGTTGAAGGCGATCAGCGGCCGCCGCGCACCGACGAGGACGCAGCCTGCCGCGGATCGAGACGGGCCGGGCCGCGGTCGGGAACGACCTCTCCGACGTCGATTCGTCGCTGGAGCTCGTCAGGCCCGCCGCGCCTGAGCAGCGCCGGCCGGACACCCGGCGCGAGCTCGCCGTACAGGAAGACGGGTAGGCCGAGCGCGGTGCCGACGCGGTCTGCGAGCGCCAGCGCGGCCCGCTTCGCCTGCCTCGAGCTGTTCGGGCCACGACGGCCACGACCGGAACCACGTCCGCCGCTCCGACACGCGGATGCACGCCCTCGTGCCGACGAAGGTCGATGCGGTCGCGTGCGACAGGCGATCCCGTCGACGAGCGCGTCGACAAGCTCCGACTCCGATCCTGCCGAGCGTGAACACCGAGCGGTTGTGGTCGGGATCGACATGGACGTCGAGCACCCGCGCATGCCGCGCGAGTCGCGTCGCGAAGCGCCTGCGATCGTCTCTTGCGGAACGGCCCTCGGAGAAGTTCGGGACGGCGACGAGCGGACGGGCCACGGGACGTACTGTAGGAGCGCGTGGCGTATCGCTCGATTCCGGCGCTCCAGCGCGACAACCGCCGCTGCCGCGCGTGCGCGGAGGCCGGCTATCCCATCGAGTCTCCACCCGTGTTCGAAGGTGGTCGCGGGCATCGGCCTACCTCTACGGCCAGGCGCCTGGCTCGGTCGAGGGTGCCGAGCTACGACCCTGGCGCGGACGCGCCGGCCGCACGCTCAGATCGTGGCTAGAGATGGATGAGGAGACGTTCTACGTGACGTTCTATTGCGCGTCGGTCACGCGCTGCTATCCAGGGCGCTCGCCGGCAGGACGCGGCGACCGCACTCCGACGCCGCGCGAGCAGGAGCTCTGCGCCTTCTGGCGCGAAGAGGAGCTCCGCTTGCTTCAGCCGTGCCTGATCGTCACGGTCGGCGGCCTTGCGGCCCGGCGGCTGCTCGGCATCAGGCGCCTGACGGACGCCATCGGCGAGCGCTTCGACCTCGACGGCGTCGCGGCGATACCACTACCCCATCCGTCGGGAGCCTCGGGTTGGCTAAACGACGACGCGAATCGCACGCGCCTGGAAGCGGCCGTTCGGCTTGTCCTCGCCGAGCTCGCTAGCCCTGCGCGCGGCTGGTAGGCGCCCGGCGGCGAGCCGACGCAGATCAGCCTGAGGCCTTCGTCGCCGGGGAGTATCTTCCGCTTCGTGCCCGGCTCGACGAACACGTACCGGCCGGGCTTGAGCTCGACGTCTTCGCCGTCGACGACCATCTTCCCCGCGCCCGCGAGGACGTAGTAGACCTCCTCCTGGCCGTCTTCGGCGTGGTCGTGGTCGGGGTACATGTCCCCGTTCGGCGGCAGCTCCTCCTGGTTGATGCCGAACGCCGTCACGCCGAGCGCGCGGCGGATGGGACGAAAGACGCCGTTGACCGCCTCCACGTCCTCGGTGTCGCACATCTTGTAACCCATGTCTCCTCCTTAGCTTCGGACGGCGTAGAGCCGCCATTCTCCCGGAACGCCCTTGAGCTCGGCCGTCCCGCGCTCGTCGAACTCGATGCCCGAGCCCGCCACGAGATCCTTGACGGTGTTCGAGACGAGCACCTCGCCCGGCTCGGCGCGCGCCGACACGCGCGCGCCGATGTGGACGGCGATCCCACGCGGCCGTTCCTCGGCCAGCTCGCACCTCGCCCGTGTGCAGGCCGGCGCGGATGTCGATGCCGAGCTCGCGGACGGAGCTCGGCGATGGCGCAGGCGCACTGGATCGCGCGGGCAGGCCCGTCGAAGGTCGCGAAGAAGCCGTCGCCGGCAGTGTCGATCTCCCGGCCGCGAAAGCGCTGGAGCTGCGATCGCACGAGACCGTGGTGACGCTCGACGAGCTCGTGCCACTCGCGGTCGCCGAGCTCGACCGCCTTCTCCGTCGAGCCGACGATGTCCGTGAAGAGCACGGTCGCGAGCACGCGGTCGATCTCGGTCTGCTCCCAGGCTCGCTCCTCCCAGACACGGTGCAGGAACTCCCCGATCGGCTCGACGACCTGGTCCGGGTCGACGAACGGGCGCGTGGTCGTCGCCCGGGCAGCTCGACGAGCTCCGCTCCGGGAATGCGCTCCGCCATGTAGCGGCTGTTCTCGATCGAGATCGCCTCGCTCGATGCGGTGAATGAACCGCGTGGGGACGCGAATCGTCGGCAGGACGTGACGGATGTCGATCTCCATGTTCATGCGAGCGAGCTGGCCGACCGCCGACGGGCTCGCGCTCTGGCGCTGAGAACCGCGAAAACCAGTCGAGAACTCCTGGTCGCCTGCGAGGCTCGGCGCGAGCCACGAGATCAGCCCGCTCGTCCTCGGCACGCGTGCCGAAGGCCGACTCTCGCTCCGGAATACGCTCAGCCACTCCTCGCGAGGCGGCGCATCCGGGAAGTCCGGCGCCCATGTCGCCCGAGGCGCCGACGACCCATAGAGCACAGCCGCGGTCGTCCGCTCCGGGTATGTCGCCGCGAAGAGGAGCGTCATCGGCACACCCTCGGAGGCGCCCGATGCAGGACCGCCCGCGACGAGCCGGCCGCGTCCATGACGGCGCGCACGTCGTCCATGCGCGTCTCGAGCTGCGCGATTCCCGTCGATGCGGTCGGAGAGGCCCGTGCCGCGCTTGTCGAACACGATCAGCCGCCCGAGCTCCGGCGAGCCGCTCGATGACAGTACGGCCCACGGGTCCACTCCCACGCGAGCTCGACGTTCGAGATGTAACCCGGGCACGAAGACGATGTCGTGCTCGCCCTCGCCGACGACCTGGTAGGCGATCGAGACGTCGCCCGACTTCGCGCTAGCGCGTCTCGGGTGGCACGGCCGTAGTCTGACAAGTGGGCCGACGGACTAGATTTCGAAGGTGCCCGAGGTTCCGCGACATCGCACGACGTTCCGCCGCCTGCTCGGCTTCCTGCGGCCGTACAAGTGGTCGCTGGTCGTCTCGTCGCTGCTCGCGGTCGGCTCGCAGCTGGCGGCGATCGCCATCACGTTCCTCATCCGCGCGGCGATCAACGGACCGCTGACGGACGGCTCGCTCGACGGCCTCTGGCTGATCGTCGCCCTCGTCCTCGGCATCGGCCTCGTGAAGTCGGCGCTGATGCTGGGGCGGCGGCTGATCGCCGGCAGGCAGGCGCTCGGCGTCGAGTTCGACATGCGGAACGCGCTCTACGCGAAGCTCGTCCGCCAGTCGTTCGGCTTCTTCGACCGCAACCAGACGGGCCAGCTCATGTCGCGCGCGACGGTCGACCTCCAGGCCGTCCGCTTCTTCCTCGGCTACGGGCTGATCTTCTTCTTCCAGCACATCGTCACGGTCGTCGTGGTGACGACGGTGCTGTTCATCGTCGACTGGCAGCTCGCGCTCGTCGCCCTCTGGATCATGCCGGTGCTGATCGCGCTGGCCTATCGCTACAGCCGCGTGTCGCACCCGATCCTGCGGGAGGTGCAGCAGAAGATGGCGGACGTCGCGACGGTGTCCGAGGAGAACATCGTCGGCGTCCACGTGGTGAAGTCGTTCGCCCAGGAGGACCGCGAGCGCGAGCGGTTCGCGGACTCGTCGGAGGCGGTGTTCCGCCAGACGGTGAAGGCGAACAAGCAGCGCTCGATCTACGTGCCGATGATGGCCTTCCTGCCGCTGCTCGCCCAGGCGGCGGTGCTGCTCGTCGGCGGTCGCATGGTCGTGTCGGGGTCGCTGTCGCTCGGCGCGTTCATCCAGTTCAACGTGCTCGTGCTGATGCTCGTGATGCCGCTGCGCATGCTCGGCATGTGGATCGGCCAGGCGCAGCGGGCGACGGCGTCGGGCGAGCGGATCTTCCAGGTCATCGACGAGCCCGAGGACATCGTCGACTCGCCCGACGCGGTGGAGCTGCCTGCGGGCCGCGGGCTGGTGCGCTACGAGCACGTGACGTTCGGCTACGACCCGGAGCGGCCCGTGCTGCACGAGATCGACCTCGAGCTCGAGCCCGGGCGTACCGTCGCTCTCATCGGGCACACGGGCTCCGGGAAGACGACACTCGCCTCCCTCGTCCCACGGTTCTACGACGTCACGGAGGGACGCGTGACGGTGGACGGCGTGGACGTGCGCGACGTGCGGCTCGATTCGCTCCGCAGCGCCATCGGCGTCATCTCCCAGGACCCATTCCTCTTCTCGGCGACCGTGCGCGAGAACATCGCCTTCGGGCGCCCCGACGCGACCGAGGAAGAGATCGTCGCGGCCGCACGGGCCGCGCAGGCCCACGAGTTCATCGAGGAGTTGCCGCAGGGCTACGACACGATGGTCGGCGAGCGCGGCATCACGCTCTCCGGCGGCCAGCGGCAGCGGGTGGCGATCGCCCGTGCGCTCGCCATCGACCCGCGCATCCTCATCCTCGACGACGCGACGGCCTCGGTGGACGCGACGACCGAGGCCCGCATCCGCCTCGGGCTGCGCGAGGCGATGAAGGGGCGAACGACGATCATCATCGCTCACCGGCTGTCGACGATCGCGCTCGCCGACGAGATCATCGTGCTCGACGGCGGTCGCGTCACCGCGCGCGGCACGCACGAGGTGCTGATCGACGAGAGCGCCGTCTACCGCGAGATGTACGAGCACGGGCTGCTCGAGGCCGAGTTCGCCGCCCGCGTGGAGGCGACGGCGTGAGACGTCGCCTCACGCGTGGGGAAGGGTGCGGGAAACCGGGAGGTTTCCCGCTTCGCCGGCCGGTGGGAACCCCGCGGCCGGCGAGAAGGGGGTCCGTGGGGGAAACAGGGTTTCCCCCACGGGAGCGAGGCGGAGCCGAGCGACGCGTGGAGGCACCGCATGAGGGTCTGGCAGCCCGGCTCCCACCTCACCGTCGAGCGCGGTCAGACGCCCGCGGCCGGCCACTCGTGGCGCCGCACGCGCCGCCGCCTTGCCGCACTCGCGCGGCTCGCCGCGCCGTACAAGACGCGCGTCGCGCTCGCGCTCGGCTTCCTGCTCGTCGCCACGTTCGCCGCGCTCGCGCCGCCCTACCTCTGCGAAGCTCGCCATCGACGACGGCATCGCGAAGGGCGACCTCACAGCGCTCGGCTGGATCGTCGGCGCGTTCGTCGCCGTCGGCCTCGTCTACCTCGGCGCAAGCGCCGCACAGACGTACTTCACGGGCTGGACGGGCGAGCGCGTGCTCGCCGACCTGCGCAACGGCCTCTTCCGCCACCTCCAGCACCTCTCGCTCGGCTACTACGAGCGCAACCGCGCCGGCGTCATCATCAGCCGGCTGACGAACGACATCGACGCCCTCGACCAGCTGGTGACGGAGGGCGTGACGTCACTGCTCAAGAACACGTTGCTGCTGCTCGGCTCGATCGTGATCCTGTTCTTCCTCGACTGGCGGCTCGCACTCGCCACGCTCATCGTGATGCCGGCGCTGATCGTCGCCACCGCGATGTTCCGCTCGCGCTCGACCCTCGCCTACCGCGCCGTCCGGGAGCGCCTCGGCCTCGTCACCGCGACGCTGGCCGAGGACATCGCCGGCATGCGCGTCCTCCAGTCGTTCACGCGCGAGGACCCGGCGCTGACGAACTTCCACGAGGTCAACGACAACTACCGCCAGGCGAACCACCGCACGGTCGTCCTCAGCGGCGTCTACTTCCCGACGGTCGACTTCCTGTCCTCGGTCGCGACCGCGATCGTCCTCGGCTACGGCGGCTACCTCGTGTCGGGCGGCGACATCACCGTCGGCACGCTGTTCGCCTTCATCGGCTACCTGTCGAACTTCTTCGACCCGGTGCAGGACCTGTCGCAGTTCTACAACACGTACCTGTCCGCGACGGCGGCGCTCGACAAGATCATGGACGTCCTCGAGGAGGAGCCGGACGTCGTCGACAGCGCCGGATGCACGCCCGCTCTCCCACATCACCGGTCATGTCCGCTTCGAACAGGTCCGGTTCGGGTACGGCGACGGGCCTGAGGTGATCCACGGGCTCGACCTCGACGTGCCGACGGGGACGACGGTCGCCCTCGTCGGCCACACGGGTGCCGGCAAGTCGACGATCGCGAAGCTGCTCGCGCGCTTCTACGACCCACGTGAGGGCCGGATCACGATCGACGGCACGGACATCAGCCAGGTGACGCAGGAGTCGCTCCGCTCGCAGCTCGGGATCGTGCCCCAGGACGGCTTCCTGTTCGCCGGCACCCTGCGCGAGAACATCGCCTTCGCTACGGCCCGATGCTCCGCCGGAGGACGTGATCGCGGCCGCGCAGGCAGTCGGTGCCGACGCGTTCGCGAGCGAGCTGGAGGACGGCTACGAGACGCAGCTCGGCGAGCGCGGCGTCCGTCTCTCGCTGGGGCAGCGCCAGCTCGTCGCATTCGCCCGGGCATTGCTCGCCGACCCGCGCATCCTCATCCTCGACGAGGCAACGTCGTCGGTCGACATCGGCACGGAGCAGAAGATCGAGCAGGCGCTGCGCAGGCTGCTCGTAGGCCGGACGGCGTTCGTGATCGCGCACCGCTTGTCGACGATCCGCGGAGCGGACTGCATCGTCGTGCTCGAGCACGGCCGCGTCGTCGAGCAGGGCACGCACGAGGAGCTGCTCGCGCAGCGCGGGCTCTACATGTCGCTCTACGGCGACTGGGCGGCGGTCGCGTAGATCTTGCGGTCTGCGACGACGCCTCGCGGCCCGGCGAAGGCGTCGTAGGTGCCGAACGCCGGCAGGCGCACGTGCTCGCCCATCGATCCTCAGAGGTCGATGTACGACGCGCCACCGAACCTGATCCAGAGCCGACGCGAGCGCAGGCGAACCGTCTCGCCCTGCGGCAGCTTCCCTTCGTAGAGCACGCGGCCGCCGAACGACCCGGCGCGCGCCTGGAACCAGGAGTCGCCGCGCGCCGCGGTGAACGCGAACGTCGAGCGCGGTCTCGATGTCGACACGGGCTTGGAGACCACCGCCGGAGGCGGCATGCCGCCGCGAGGCGTCGTGGCCGCCTTCACCTCGACCCTGACCGGCTCGGGACTGGCCTGCGTGCTGCTGCGATCCCAGTCGACGGCGTAGCAAACGGCGAGCGTGCCGACGACGGCGCTGACCCGTCAGGACGATGCCCCACTCGAAGCCGGTTGGCCTGGCCACGGGCGAGAGTTCGCCCTACGCGCTGGCGCGTTCCCTGCAGGCGTCGTCGCGCACGACGTCGCCCGGCCACTCCTCGACGAGACCGGGCACAGGCAGGCCGAGCCGCTGAAGAACGCGGCCGACCGTGTCGTCGATGATGTCCGCGATGGTCTCCGGCCGGGTGTAGAACGCGGGCACGGGCGGCATGACGACGCCGCCGATCTCGCTCAGCTGAGCCGCCAGCCGCAGGTGGCCGAGGTGGAGCGGCGTCTCGCGGAGCACCGCGACGAGCGGACGGCCTTCCTTCAGCGCCACGTCCCCGGCGCGGGTGATGAGGTTGTCCGAGGCCGAGTTCGCGAGCGCCGACAGCGTGCGGATGCTGCACGGGCAGACGACCATGCCCAGCGTCGCGAACGAGCCGCTCGCGAGCGGCGCGCCGATGTCGCGGTAGCCGTACACCGCGTCGGCCAGCTCCTCGACGTCCGCCGCCGAGTAGTCCGTCTCGTGGACGAGAGTGCGCCGCCCCGCGGGGCTGATGACGAGATGCGTCTCCACCTCGCTCCGCTCGCGAAGCAGCTCCAGCAGCCGGATGCCGTAGATCGAGCCCGAGGCGCCGGTGATGGCGACGACGAGCCTGCCGCTTGCGTCCATGCCCGGATTATGCGCGTACGCTGTGCGCGTGCCCGATCAACAGGAGCCAGAAGAGCTGATCATCGACGAGGCGCCGCCGGCGGCCGAGCTCGAGCGCGAAGCCCGCATGACGCCGGCGCAGGCGGTCGAGCAGATGCGGATCCGCGTGCCGACGAGGGGCAACCGGAAGCTTCGCGCCGTCCTCGAGCGCGTGAACGCCGACACCGAGCTGAAGGCGCTCTGGCACGTTTCCAACGTCAACGCGATCGCGCGCCTGCAGATCAACGACCACTCCTGGGTGCACATCCAGATCGTGGCCAACATCTCCCTCAAGCTCCTGCGCCAGCTCACGAAGCACGGCATCGAGCCATCGATCGTGGACGACTACGGGCTGGAGCCCGACGACGCCGAGGTCGCACTCCTGCTCGGCGCGCTGTTGCACGACACGGGGATGTCGGTGCACCGCGACAACCACGAGGACTTCAGCCTCTTCCTCGCCGCGCGCAAGGCGCGCCAGTTGCTCGAGCAGAGCTACGACGAGCCGGAGCTGACGGTGATGGTGTCCGAGGTGCTGCACGAGATCACGAGCCATCGCGCATCCGGCCGGCCGCTGACGCTCGAGGCCGGCATCCTCAGGGTGGCGGACGCGCTGGACATGGCGAAGGGGCGCTCGCGCATCCCGTTCGCCGCCGGCCAGGTCTCGATGCACTCGCTTTCCGCGGCGGCCGTCGACAAGGTCGAGATCAAGGACGGCGAGGAGAAGCCGGTGCTGATCGAGATCACGATGAACAACTCGTCCGGCATCTTCCAGGTGGACGGCTTGCTCAAGGAGAAGCTGCGCGGCTCCGGGCTCGAGCCGTACGTCGAGGTGGTCGCCCACATCGACACGGAGGCCGAGACGCGCCTCGTGCCCATCTACCGGCTCGAGACGTAGTAAGGCTGCGGGGCTAGGATTCGAACCTAGATACCACGGTCCAGAGCCGTGTGTCCTGCCGTTAGACGACCCCGCAACGGCGGTGCCATTCTAGCCTCAGCGAACTACGAGGGAAGTGGGCCGCCCGTGGCGCCCTGGAGCCCTGCCAGCCGCGACGAGATGACCGTTTCCGCCGCCTTCGCACTCGGCGCGTGGCCGGTCACCGTCGACAGGAAGTCCTCGCGCTCGAGCGCGTAGAGGACGACGGGCGTCTTGGCGGTGACCGTCGCCGTGCGCGGCACGTCCTTGAGCAGGGCGATCTCGCCGAAATAGCCTCCCGGCTCCAGGGTGTATCACGAGCTTGCCCTCGGCCGTCACCTCGACCTCGCCCTCGACGATCACGTAGAAGCGGTCGCCGGCGTCGCCTTCGCGGACGATGACCGTCCCCGGCTCGATGCGCAGCGGCACGAGCCGGCCGGCAATGTGCTCGAGCGCAGTGCCCGGCAGCGGCGCCAAGATCGGCACGCCGGTGAGCAGCCGCAGCTCCTGCGTCTCCGGGGCGGCCGCCTGTGCGTCGATCTTCGCCACGGTACGGCCGAACAAGACCACGAGCACCGGCAGGAACAGCCCCGAGACGATCAGCGCGTTCTCGAGCCCGAAGAGGTCGCTCAGCACGGGTGCGAGCACGCCTCCGATGCCGAGCGCCGAGAGCAGGAAGAACTGGAGCACGCCGAACACGCGAGCCAGCACCTCGTCCGGCACGGCGCGCTGCACCAGCGTGTAGCCGGCGACGTCGACGAGCGAGTTGCCGGCGCCCATGATCGCGAACAGGACGAGCGCGACGGCGACCGATCGACCACAGCGCCGAGCACGGCGAGCGGCAGCCCCCAGAGCAGCAGGCCGACGAGAAAGCCGGGACTGAGCCGCCGCGCGCCTGTCAGGCCCAGCGCGCCGATGGCACCCACCAGCGCCCCGACGCCGAAGGCGGAGTTGAGATACCCGACGCCCGCGTCGCCGATGTCGAGCAGCTCGATCGCCACGACGACGAGGAAGACGAGCATCAAGCCCGCGACGAGCGTCTGCGCGGTGAAGAGCCCCATCAGCACGCGCAGCTCCTTGTGCCGGAAGACGACGCGGAAGCCCGCCAGGCATTCGCTGAGGATCGTCGACGCCTCGACTTCCTTCGACGCCTCGGTTCTCGGGACGTTCATCCGGAGAATGACGAGCGACGCGATCCCGAACATCGCCGCCGCGACTGCGAAGACGACGTCGACCCCGGTCACGGCGAGCAGGAGGCCGGCGACGGCCGGGCCGAGGAAGAACGCGAGGCTCTCGACGGTGCTGGACACGGCGTTCGTGGCGGTCAGCTCGCTTGGCGTCGCAGCCAGCGTCGGCATGATCGCCGCCTGTGCGGACTTGTACGGGGCGTTGGCGATCGATGTGACGATCGCGAGCGCGTAGACGAGCTCTGCAGGAGCGTCCTTCCAGACGCACACTGCGGCAGCCGCAGCAGAGACACGAAGCGGAGCAGAGCGGAACTGAAGAGCACGATCTCGCGCCGGTACCGGTCCCCGAGCACGCCGACGAACGGCGCGAGCAGCCCCGCCGGGACGAGGCGGAGCAGGAAGATGATGCCGACGGCCTTCTCGCCACCCTGGTCGTAGGCGTAGACCGAGACGGCCACCAGCAAGCCCCCAGTGACCGATGGCGACCGCCGCCCAGGCGCCCTGGAGCCGGCGCAGGTTCGCGCTCCGGAAGACGGCCGCGAATGAACGTCCCGACTCCCGCAGGTGCGCCGCAATACCACCCATGCGGTGCGGAGCATGTCACCCGGGGTTGCAAAATTGAAGAGGAACAGGGAAGATTCGATGCCTGTTCCCCGTCTAGAGGGGTAGCAGGGTCACGCGAGAGGCGAGAGGAGGAGAGATGGCGGACGAAGCTGAGTGGAGGCTATGGAGGCTCAGGAGGCACAGGCCGCGAAGGACGACGACGTCGAGGCTCACGCCCTCGAGGAAGTCGCCGAGGCCCAGGAGGCTCAGGAGGCCCAGGAGGCTCAGTAGCAACTCGCGAAGCGAAAGTTTTTCAGGGCCCGGGAGACCGGGCCCTTTCACTTCCGGAGCCGACGAGGCGAGCGCTATCGCTCTTCCTCTACGGTCGTTCGCCGAGCGTGTCGGCGAGCTCGCCGAGCAGGCGCAGGCCGGCCTCGCGCCGATCGTCCTCGAGCGCCGCGACCGCGGCCGCGAGTCTGGCCACGACGGCCAGCTCGCCCTCGCCCGACTCGAGCATCGCTTCGGCCTGGCGCGCGCGGCTGAGCAGGTCGAGGGCGATCGCAGCCTGGTTGGCGAACAGGCCGAGCAGCTCCATCTCCTGGAGCGAGAACGCGGACTGCGCAGGCCGGTCGAGCACCTCCAGCACGCCGAGGGCCCGCTCGTCGTACAGCAGCGGCACCGCCATCAGCCCCTGCGGCACGTACCCCGTGTCGGCGGCGAAGTCCTTGGCGAAGCGGGGGTCGTTCTGCACGTCGTCGAGGATCAGCGGCGTGCGGGTCGAGAGCACCCAGCCGGCGATGCCCGTGTCGGAGGGGAAGCGCATCCCGATCAGCTCGTCCTCGCCGTAGCCCGCAACGGCCTCGAAGACGAGCTCGTTCGTCTCCTCGTCGAGCAGGAGGATCGACGACGCCATGGCGCCGAAGATCGCGCGCGCGACCTCCGTGATCCCCGTCAGCAGGCCGTGGAACGACTCGCGCGAGCCGACGACGCCCGCGGCCACTGCCGCGCGCAACTCCCCGTCGCTCGTCTTCGTCATGACGGATCGCCCCGCCACGTTCGTCGCCGTCAGGAAGAGCACGCTCTTGAGCTGGAACGGGATCAGCTCCGGATGCTTGGAGAGGATGAGAGCGCTGATGCCGGCGATGTGCGGCGTCGCGAAGCTGTTGCCGGAGGCCTTGATCTTCGATCCGCCCGGCCAGGCGACCTCGACGCCGACGCCACGGCCGAAGAACTCCACCGGCGGATTGGGGTTGTAGAAGAAGGCCATCGGGTCGTCCTGCTCGTGGCTACCCACGGAGATCACCGACGAGAACTTCCACGGGTAGCTCTCGACCGGCATGTTGTGCGCCGCGGCGACGAGCATGCTGCGCCGGAAGTACGCGTTGTCGGCGATGTCGTGGAGCAGCGTGGCGAACTGCTTCTTCGTCGTCGACAGGCTCATGTTGATGAGGTCGTAGCCCTGGTCGACTGCGTAGCGCAGGCCGGCGAGCAGCACCGGGCCAGAGCCCGTGAAGCCCGCGCCGAGCACGCGCACGCTGTAGAGGCTGCACTCCGGCGCGATCGAGCGGACGATGCCCGCGCAGGCAGTTCCGTGGCCGCACGAGTCACCGGCCGTGTCTTCCTCGACGATCGCGTTCTCGTCCTTGTCGACCGACACCGCCACGGCTCCGTCCAGCTGGCCGACGAGCGGATGGCCGTTCTCGACGCCCGAGTCGAGGATGCACACGCTCACGCCCTTGCCGGTGGCCCCACCCCACGCCCAGTCCCGTGTGACCCGCTCCGGCCACTCGTCGGGCAGCGCGATGTCGCCTTCCGCGTCCTTGGGCAGGCTCCAGGCGGGCAGCGCGCCACTGCGCTGCTGCGCTTCGTGGACGACTACGTCATCCGTCACGGGACGGATGCTACGAGGAAATCAGCTTCCGCGGGATAGCGCTTGCGCAGCTCGTCGAGCAGCGGACGGGAAGGCTCGTAGCCCTCCTGCGCCAGCGCCGTCTCGAGATCGGCGACCAGCGCCGCCTGGAACGCGCTGTCGGCCTCTGCCCGCGCGACGATCTCGCCCATCGCCTGCCGCGCGGCCGGAAGCTCCTGTGCGGCCTGCACCCACCCCCTGGGAGCAGGCCGCAGGAGCCTCAGGAAGAGACCAATGCGCTCTTCGTGAAATGCGCTCACCATCTAACTCCTAGACCGGCGGGAGCGCTCATTTCTTCCCCTCCAGCTGAACTCTCAGCTGCCGGAGACAGCGGGAGATGCGGCTGGCAATCGTTCCCGAGGGCAGATCGAGATCCTCGGAGATCGTGCGGTAGCTCTCGTCGCGGGAGAAGAAACGGTCGAGCATCTCCTGGCAGGGCTCGGACAGCTCGGCGAGCGCCTCACGCACGACGAAGGCATCTTCGACCTCGTCGAGCGTGCGCTCGCGGTCGTCGGACTCGACGTCCGCCGCCGGCTGCGTGCGGCCGGAGGCGGCGATCGAGTCCAGGCACAGGCGGCGCGTCAGCTGCCCGATCCACGGTCGCAGCGCGCTGTCGTCGCGGAGGGAGTCGAGCCGCGTGTAGACCCGCGTGAAGACCTCCTGGAAGACGTCCTCCGCGTCGGCCGGAGACAGCCGGAAGCCCTGCGTGCAGATCGCGTACACGTAGCGGGAGAACCGCTCGACGAGCTCGTTCCAGGCGTCGAGATCGCCGGCACGGCAGCGCTGGACCAGCTCCGCATCGGTGAGCGCAACCACGGTGCTCATCAAACACCCATCAACCGGTGAAGTCGAGAGCCCTCGCCGACGCGTCGGCCGCAGAATCGGCGCTCCGGCGGGCGCGGACGAGCCGCGGGTCACCCTCTTGCACGGTGAGATTGACGGCCACGAGATGGGCGGCCGCTCGCGCACCGGCTGCCGCCAGCACAGAGGCCGCCGCGGCGTCGGCCCGGAACGTGGCGTCGCCGAGCTCGGCCGTCAGGGCCGCGAGCGCCGCCGTGTCGGCCGCCGTCTCCGCGATCTGGAGCGGGACGACGACGGAGAGGTCGAGCTTCGCCTCGAGCTCACCGTTCGGCGGTCGTGCCGTGCGTCGCGCACCGCGGCCAGGGCCTCGAGAGCATCGTCCCAGACCTGTGCGTCGGCGAGCGCGAGCGGCGCGGCCCGCGCCTGCAGCGCCAGCGCCTGTGCGGCGATGCCGGGAGACTCGTCCCAGCAGTCCTCAGACCGCCTCGCGACCATCGCCACGAGGCCTGCGGCGATGGCGACCGTCAGCGCCGCCGCCGAGCCGCTGCCCGGAGCCGGCTTGCCCGTCCCGAGCCGCTCGAGGAAGTCCCCGAGACGGAGATCGAGGTATTCGTCGGCCTTCATGGCGGAGAGTCTAGATACGTTCGCTGCAAGCCTCGACGCCTATCGTTCTCGCCAGCGTGAGTGAGGTTTTCGACGGGATCCAGACGTTCTTCGAGGAGCTCGCGGACGTCGAGTGGACTGCGCTGGCGATTGCGTGCGGGCTTCAGGTGGCCCGGCTCTTCGCCCGAGCAATCGCGTGGCGGTCGATCATCGCAGCCGCGTACCCGGAGGCCAAGGTGCCGCTGGGCCATGTGACCGGGGCGTACTTCGCCGGCGTGGGCGTCAACGCAATCACGCCCGCACGCGCGGGCGACGTCGTGAAGCTCGTGCTCGTCAAGCACGAGGTCCAGGGCACGACGTACACGACGCTCACGCCCACGCTGGTCGTGGAGACGATCTTCGACATGGTCGTCGCGGCCGATCATCCTCAGCTGGGCACTCTTCGCGGGAGTGCTGCCGGCCTTCGACGCGATCGGAGACCTGCCGTCGATCGACTGGACGTGGCCGATCGACCACCCGCGCCCGTTCCTCGTCGTGTCGGCCGTGTGGCTGACGGTCATCGTGCTGCTCGTCGTCATCTGGTCGCGGCGCGTGCGCGACTTCAAGGAGCAGGTGCGGCACGGCTTCGCGATCCTCTACGAGCCGAAGCGCTACTTCGCGCAGGTCGTCTCGTGGCAGGCGCTGTCGTGGGTGTTCCGCATCGCAGGCGTGTGGTTCTTCCTCGACGCCTTCGACGTGCCGACGACGGCGCGCAACGTGATGATCGTGCTCGCCGTGCAGAGCCTGTCGACACTGCTGCCGTTCACGCCTGGCGGCGTGGGTACGCAGCAGGGTTTCCTCCTGTACGCGTTCCGCGACACCGCTGTCGGCCGTGCGTCGCTCGTGAGCTTCAGCGTCGGCATGTACGTGGCCACCACGGTCGTCAACGTGATCGCCGGGCTCATCGCCTTGCTGCTGCTCGCGCGCACGATTCGCTGGAAGCAGCTGATCGCGCCGGAGAAGGCGGCCATCGACCAGGCGAGGGACGGGCGATAGGCTCGCATCGTGGAGAGCACGAGCCCGATGCATCCGATTCGCCTCGTCGTCACCGACGACCTCCACCGCTCGCGGCTGACGGTCTTCTTCCGGCTCTTGCTCTCCATCCCCCACCTCCTCTGGCTCGGGTTGTGGAGCGTCGTCGCCTTCGTCATCGCGGTCATCAACTGGTTCGCGACGCTGATCAAGGGCCAGTCGCCGCAGGGGCTGCACGACTTCCTCGCCGGCTACCTGCGTTACGCGACCCATGTCGAGGCATACCTGCTGCTGGCCGGCAACCCGTTCCCCCCGTTCTTCGTGGGCAGCACCACCGGGCCGTACCCGATCGACCTCGAGGTCGATCCGCCCGTCCGCCAGAACCGCTGGAAGACGGTCTTCAGAGGATTCCTCGCGGTGCCTGCCGTGCTGCTCTCGGCAGCGTTCCTCGGCGGCCCGATCGCGTGGGCGGCGTTCCGCGGCTCGGGCATCGCCGCCACGACGTCGTTCCTGACCTGGTTCTCCGCCCTCGCGCGCGGCCGCTCACCTCGTGGGCTGCGCGACACGACGGCCTGGAGCGTCGGCTACGGCGCGCAGGCCGGCGCGTACCTCTTCCTGCTCACCGACATCTATCCGTACACGGGGCCGAAGGCGCATCTCGCCGGTCTCGAGCAGCCCGAGGTCTCGGAGCGGGTGCCGAGACTCGTCAACGAGGACGACTACCGCCGCTCGCGGCTGACGGTGCTGCTGCGGCTGCCGCTCGCATTTCCCCACATCGTCTGGCTGCTGCTGTGGTCGGTTCTGGCGTTCCTGGCCTCGATCGCGAACTGGTTCTCGCGTGCTCGCGATCGGCCGCTCGCCGCGGCCTCTGGCGCGGTTTCTCTCAGCCTGGGTCCGCTATGCGGCGCACGTGACCTCGTTCCTCTACGTCGCGGGGAACCCGTTCCCGGGCTTCGTCGGCGCGCCCGGTAGCTACCCGATCGACGTGCGGATCGATCCCGTTCGCGCGGCAGAGCCGCTGGATCACGCTCTTCCGGCTGCCGCTCATGCTTCCGGCCATGCTCGTGTCGAGCGCCGCCGGCGGCGTCGCCCTCTTCTCGTCGATCTTCGGCTGGTTCGTGGCGCTCGTGCGCGGGCGAATGCCCGACGGGCTGCAGGCCGCCATGGCCTACTCCATCGGCTACGCGGCGCAGTTCTACGCCTACGCCTTCGTGCTCACCGACCGCTATCCGCACTCGAGCCCGCAGGCGGTGTTCGTCGGGCCGGAGCCCGTGCAACAGACGCTAGAATCGGAATCGCCGGGCGCATTCGTCTAGTGGCCTAGGACACCGCCCTCTCACGGCGGCGGCACGGGTTCGAATCCCGTATGCGCCTCTCATGGAAAGCCCTGCAAATGTGGGGCTTTCTACTCTTAGTGGGCGCGGGCCAAAGGCCCGCTCTCCGCGGTGAGCTGGACACTGCATCGCGGATTTGTAACCCTCACCAAGAAGGCAGGGCCGGCTAGGGCATGGACCTTCTGCGGCGGTCCGGTCGAAGACGCCGACTGGGAGGTAGTGGCATGAGTCGTGAGTTGGATCGGAGGCCCGCGACCAAGGGCGGAACGATCGTGAGGTCGGCGCGGGAGTCGTTGCTCGACGCCGCGGCGGAGGAGGTCTCTCGAGCTCTGCCTGGCGAGCAGCGCGTACGCGTCGCGAGCATGGACGCGACGACCGGTAATCCCGCCACGCTTGCTATAGACGACGCGCCTGCGGAGGAGGGAAACTTTGTCTCCCGCGCACTCGCTCACGTACAAACGGTGGGGGGCGCACTGGGCTTCTCCCCCGAGCAGCCGGTCGAGTTCGCTCCGGACGCGAGCGTGCAGAAGGCGTCCAGTGGAGCGCGCGCTGTTCACCTGCAGCAGCTGTACAAAGGCATAACCGTCTACGGGGCGGCCCGCACAGTGCGGTTCCAGCCAGACGGCGCAATCACCGAGTCTGTCGGAAGTACCGTCACCGTGGCCGAGAACCGTCCGGTTCGGCCGCGGCTCACCGTGGAGGACGCCGTGCGGCGCGCCGCAGAGCACGTCGCGTCGCCCGACGAGGACGAGCAGGGCAAGACCGACGCCTTCGGCGAGCCGCTACACCCTGCAAGCGTTGACCTCGCGGGGTTCGAGCCCCGGGTGATAGCAGCATTTCCGGATCGACCCGACCTCGCGTCCGTGCTCGAGCCCGGCCCATTCGGCGCCGAGATAAAGGCGAGCCTGATTTGGTTCCCTCTCGATGAGCTGAGGCTCTCCTGGGAGGTGCTGCTCACGCTGGGGAACTACGACGAGCAGTACCGGTCCATTGTGGACGCGGAGACGGGCGAGATCCTCTTCTGCAAACAACTCGTCAAGTCGGCGGCCGGTCGCGGCAACGTCTACCGGGTCGACGGAAGCCAGGATCGGGAGCTCGTTGACTTCCCGATGGAGCTCGGGGAGTACGGGCTGCCGATCCCGGGTGACCTCATCGCGGGTTTCCCTGATCCGTGGGTGGAGGAGGGAAGCGCGTCCGGCAACTCTGTCTTCGCCCACCTCGCCGACACCGGTCCGACGCTGGAAGGGATCATCTCCGGCGAGACCGTCGTCTTCGATCCCGAGGATCCCGTCGGCGACGACCAAAAGGTCCTGAACATCTTCTTCTACAACTGCGTCATGCACGACTATTTCTATCTCCTCGGGTTCCGTGAGCATGAGGGCAATTTCCAGCGCGACAACCTGGGACGTGGCGGTGTCGGCAGCGACCGTGTCGACGCGCGCTCCTTCCCGGGCCCGGTGCAAGGCACTGCGTCGATGGCGACGCTGGTAGACGGACGAGGCCCGACGATGCGGATGGGGCTCGTGTCCTCGACCGACCGTCACACCGCCTTCGACTCGTCGGTCGTCTTCCACGAGTTCATGCACGGCGTCACGAACCGGCTCGTCGGCGGGCCGCTGAACGTCCGCGCGCTCGACGATCCTCAGAGCGGCGGCATGGGCGAGGGTTGGGGCGATTACATAGCGTGCACGATCAATGACACCACGGTCGTCGGCGACTGGGTGGTGGACAATCCCGAGGGGATTCGCGGCTTCCGCTACGACAGCGAATTTCCCGATAACTTCGGCGACCTCGGGACCGGCCGTTACGACGAAGAGCACAACATCGGCGAGATCTGGTGCGCGACCCTGCTCGAGATGAACCGCAAGGTCGGTCGTACGCTCGGCCCTCAACTCGTCGTCGACGCGTTAAAGCTCTCGCCTGCGAACCCGAGCTTCCTGGACATGCGCGACGCGATCCTCGCGGCGCTCGACGGTCGGCTATCCAACGGGCAGCTGTCGCCGTCGGAGCACGACGAGGCCCTAACCGGGATCTGGGTAACGTTTGCACGCTTCGGCATGGGGCCGGGTGCGCGATCCGAGCGAGCGTTCCTCAGCGGGATCGTCGCCGACTTCACGCTTCCGCCCGAGCTCGGGCCACCTGGCGATTGACGTGGACCTGCGACCACCGGACGACGAGGCGGCACTTGCGGGAACTCCCGACGACGACCCGGAGCTGACCGCCGCTCTACGCGACCTCGAGCGCTCGAGGCTGCAGCCCTACTACGAGCAGCAGAAGGATGAGGAGGCGCGCGATCGTTACTACAACGGCCTCGAAGCCGACGACCTCGAGCCGCGTGAGCTCTATGAGCGCCTCGGCCGCCTGGTCACGGAGACGCACGTCCGCCAGCCCGCGTACAAGCCTTCGCGCCTCGTCTACCCGTGGGTCGACCTCCACTCCGATGGCGAACTACGGAGCATCTACTCGGGCAAGACGTTCGATCCTGAGGAGTTCATCCGCGAAGACTTCGCGATGGAGCAGCGGCGAGCCGAGCGCTTGCGCGAACTCGTCCTGAGCGAGACCATGCGTGGCACCGATCGCCTGCTCGCGGAGGAGGCAGCACTCGAGGCCGCATTTCCCTACAACTGCGAGCATGTCGTGCCGCAATCCTGGTTCGAAAAGCGGGAGCCAATGCGCGGGGACCTTCACCATCTCTTTGCCTGCGAATCAGGCTGCAACAGCTTTCGCGGCAATGTTCCCTACTACGAGTTCGCCGACGTCGACGAGGCGATCCGTGACGACTGCGGCAAGCGCGAAGAGAACCGCTTCGAGCCGAACACGGGTAAGGGCACCGTCGCCCGTGCCGTGCTCTACTTCTTGCTCCGTTACCCGGGGGTCGTCGCGAACACGGCCGGTGAGTTTGAGGCCGAGCGAGTGGCGACCCTGCTCGACTGGCACGAGGGCTATGGAGTCGATGACTACGAGCGCCATCGCAATCAAGCCGTCTTCGAGCTGCAGGGCAACCGCAACCCCCTGATCGATCACTCCGACTGGGCCCGGCGCATTGACTTTGGGCTCGGTCTCGGATGACGACCAGGCGGTAGCGCTGACGCCGTCGCGAACGGGGAGGCGAGCTGTAACTAGAAGGCGTCGTACGGGTGGTCGTGGAGCGCCTCGGGCAGGAATACGGAAGAGACGTCGGGTCGCGTTCCTGGCTACGAGGTGGCCCAGTTGAAGAGCCACCAGCCGCCGTAGATGCCGCCGGCGATGGCGGCCAATTGCACGACGAGCCAGTAGAAGCGAATCTCCGGGCTCACAGCAGCCTCCGTTTCGCCGCCGCGTACTCGTCGTCGGTGAGCGCGCCGCGCTCGTGGAGCTTCGCCAGGCGCTCCAGCTCGTCCACCACACCCGCTCCTCTACCGCCGCCGCCTGCTGTCGTCGGCTGGACTCGGGCAGCGACGCGCTGCATGTGGGCGAGCGGCATCCCCACCGGCCAACCCTTCGGCCGCTCGCGCTCGCGCGTGAAGCTGTGGACGGTGGCCGGGAGCATCACCAGCAGCGGCAGCCCGCCCATGAGCATGAAGATGATCCCGCAGATGAGCCAGCCCCACACGACCCCACCCTGCGTGCCCGGCGGGTCGAACGCGTAGTCGAGGAAGTTCCAGCCGAGCGACAGGAAGAGCGCGGGCCACAGCAGCCCGAGGAAGCTGGGCACGCTATGTCGGATCACCTGCCACGCGTAGACGCCCGCGAGGATGATTCCGCCCCACAGGCTCCCGACCATGACGCCAGGAACACTTTGCGGACAGTGGGTCTCGATCTCGAACGGGCCGCCCTCTGCGCAGAAGCCGCCCACGTCCATCACGGCGCGCATCGAGAGGTACACCATCGTCAGCGCGCACGCGACGCCGGCGAGGCTGAGGCCGATCGTGATCGTCGAACGGACCATCGGGCAAAGGATCTCACGGTACGGTTCGCGCCTGATGCGACTGGAAGCAGAGCGGCTGAGAAGCCCGCTGGCCGGGCTTGTCGCAGGCGCCTTCGCCGTGACCCTCGTCACCGGAGGCGATCGCGATCCTCGACGACTTCATCCCGACGCTCAGCCTCGGCGTGCTCTACGTGTTCGCCGTGCTCCCGATCGCGCTGTTCTGGGGCACCGCCTACGCAGTGGTCGTCGCCGTCGCGAGCATGCTCGCCTTCAACTTCTTCTTCCTGCCGCCGGTCTACACGTTCACTCTCGCGGACCGGAGCAACTGGTTCGCGCTGCTCGTCTACGTGGTGACGGCAATCGTGGTCGGCAGCCTGGCTTCCCGCGCCCGCGGACAGCGAGCCGAGGCCGAGCAGCGCGAGCTCGAGTCGGCGCTGCTCGCAGACGTCGCCGCCGAGCTGCTGCGCGGCACGCGGCTGGACGACGAGCTCGAGCGCATCGAGCAGCGGACGGCGGAAGTACTCGGCGTTTCGTCGGTGCGCATCGCGCTCGGCGGGCGGGTGAGTGAGCGCACGGGCGAGGCGCCCCATCCGCTCGCCGTCGACGGGAGGGAGATCGGGACGCTCTACACGAGCGAGAGCGAGGAGCCGGCCCTCCCCATCCAGCGGCGGTTCCTGCCGGCCCTCGCCTCGCTGCTGGCCGTCACCCGCGAGCGGGAGCGGCTGGCCAGCGACGCGTTCGAGGCCGAGGCGCTCAGACGTAGCGACACGATCAAGACCGCCGTCATCCAGGCCGTCTCGCACGATCTGCGCACGCCGCTGGCCACGATCGAGCAGGCGCTCGACGGGCTCGAGAGCGGCGAGCTGGCCCTGTCCGACGAGGACCGGGTCGAGCTGCTGGAGACGATCCGCGCGGAGCACATGCGCCTGAAGCGGCTCGTCGAGAACCTCCTCGATCTCTCGCGGCTGCAGGCCGGGGCGGCGGTAGCGAGTCCCGAGCTCTGGACAGCGGACGAGCTGCTCGCGCAGGCGGTGGACGAGCTCGCCGACCCTGAGCGAGTCGTCGTGGACGCGCGCTCCGACCTCCCTCCCGTCCAGGTCGACGCGACGCAGATCCAGCGGGCACTCGTCGAACCTGCTCGAGAATGCGATCAGGCTCTCACCGCCGGACGAGCCGGTGCACGTGCGCGTGAACGCGACTCGCAAGGAGCTGCTGATCCGCGTCACCGACCGCGGGCCGGGGATTCCCGAGGAGGAGTACGACCAGATCTTCGAGCCGTTCTATCGCGTGGCCGGGCAGCCCGACCAGCGCGGCGCGGGGCTCGGTCTGGCGATCGCGCGCGGCTTCGCGGAGGCGAACGGCGGCCGGCTGTGGGTCGAGTCGCGCGAGGGGCAGGGCGCGTCGTTCGTGCTCGCCCTGCCGGTCGTCGAGCTGCCGGTCCGAGGTGCCCGCGTGAGCGGAGAGCGGATTCTCGTCGTCGACGACGAGCCGCAGTTCCTGCGCGCGCTGCAGACGAATCTCCGCGGCGCCGGCTACGACGTCGACGACGGCGACGACGGCCGAGGAGGCGCTCGCCGCGGCCGGGCTGCAGCCGCCCGAGGCGATCATCCTCGACCTCCTGCTGCCGGACGGGCGCGGCACGGACGTCTGTCGCGAGCTACGCCGGTGGACGAAGGCGCCGATCATCCTCGTCTCGGCCGTCGGCGAGGAGGCCGAGAAGGTCGCGGCGCTCGACGCCGGCGCGGACGACTACGTCACGAAGCCGTTCGCGATCGGCGAGCTGCTCGCGCGGCTGCGGGCGGTGCTGCGGCGCGTCGAGCCGGCCGGCGCAGCCGGTGCTCGAGATCGGCGAGCTCGTCGTCGATCTCGAGAAGCGCTCGGTCACCATGGCGCGGCGAGCCCGTCCACCTGACGCCGCACGAGTTCGACCTGCTCCGCCTGCTGGCGCAGGAACGAGGGCAAGCTGCTGACCCACACGACGATCCTGCGCGAGGTCTGGGGCCCTGCGTACCAGCGCGAGTCGAGCTACCTCCACGTCTACGTGTCGCAGCTGCGGCGCAAGCTCGAGCCCGATCCCGCGCGGCCGCGCTACATCCTCACCGAGCCCGGCGTCGGCTACCGGCTCGTCGATCCGGCTTTAGACAACTCTTAGACCGGCTGCATCGAACCCTAAGACGGCGCTCAGGCGACCGGCCGTAGCCTCGAAGCATCTTGACGCAGAGTCGTGGCATCGTTTCGCCAGCGGCGCCAGCTGCGCGCCGCGCGACGGGTCGCGGACCGCGAGCTGCTTCGCTCGCCGGTCGCCCTCGCTGCGGCTGTCCTGGCGCGCGGCCGAGCTGGTGATCCCCAAGCGCCGGCTCGATCTCGCGCACTCGCTGCGCCGGCTCGTCCACGACGCCGATGCCGCGTTACCTCCCGGGGGCCCAGACCTTCGACCGGCTTGCCGTTCGCGCGGAGACGGAGAGGTTCGTCGCGCTCGCCGACCGGCTCGCCGATCTCGAGCGCCCGGTCGCGCCGCGCGGCGTCCTCCTCCTCGAGCAGTTGCTCGACGACGCCTGGGGCCCGCTCCACGACCGCGACCGGGCGGACGAGCTCCGGCGACGCCCTCGTCGAAGCAGCCAAGGCGCTCGAGCACTGATGGTCGAGCTGCTCGGCATCGTCATCGCGCTCGCGTGCTTCGCGTTCTCCTTCGCGCTCATCTACTTCCTGAGCCGCGTCTGATGTCCGCCGGCGACCTCTTCGGCCTCGTCGTCTCGGTGCTCGTGGTCGCGTACCTCGTCTACGTCCTGTTCCGGGGCGAGAACCTGTGACCGGCAACGGCATCACGCAGATCGTCCTCTACACCGTGATCCTCACGGTGCTGGCGTATCCGCTCGGCGTCTACATGTCGCGGGTCTACGCGGGCACGCTCCGCATGCCGCGCTGGCTGACCGCGCCCGAGCGCGGCTTCTACCGGCTGGTGGGGACGCGGGCCGACGAGGAGCAGGGCTGGAAGGGCTATGCCAGGACGGCGCTGATCTTCATGGGCGTGTTCGCGGTGTCTGCTCTATCTCCTGCTGCGCCTCCAGGATCATCTGCCGTTGAACCCGGACGGACTCAAGGGCGTGAGCTCGTGGGTCTCGATGAACACGACCGCGAGCTTCGTCACGAACACGAACTGGCAGTACTACGGCGGCGAGTACACGATGTCGTACCTGAGCCAGATGGCCGGGCTCGCAGTGCAGAACTTCGTCTCGGCAGCGCTCGGGATGGCCGTGCTCGCAGCCGTCATCCGCGGCTTCGCCCGGCGCTCCGCGAGCACTGTCGGGAACTTCTGGGTCGACTTCTACCGGTCGCTCGTCTACATCCTGTTGCCGCTCGCCGCGATCCTCGCCGTGGTGCTGATCACGCAGGGCGTCGTGCAGACGTTCGACGGCAAGGCGACCGCGACGACGCTCGAGGGCGCGCAGCAGGAGATCGCACGCGGCCCGGCGGCCACGCAGATCGCGATCAAGCAGCTGGGGACGAACGGCGGCGGCTTCTACAACTCGAACTCCTCCGTGCCGTTTGAGAACCCGAACCCGTTCACGAATCTCCTGGAGATGCTGTCGATCCTGCTGATTCCCGCAGCGCAGGTCTTCATGTTCGGCCGCATGATCGGGGCGCGTCGCCAGGCGCTGCCCGTCTACGGGGCCATGATGGCAATGACGATCATCGGCCTCGCCGTCGCGTTACCGGCCGAGCAGCACGGATCCCAGGTGCTGCGTGACTCCGGCGTGGACATCACTTCCGGCGAGGGGCAGAGCGGCGGCAACATGTCCGACAAGGAGGTCCGCTACGGCATCGCATCCACGGTCAACTGGGCCGTGACGACGACGAACGCCTCCAACGGGTCGGTCAACGGCGGCCATGACGCGTTCACCGCGGCCGGCGGAGCCGTGCCCATTGCGAACATGTTCACGGGCGAGGTGATCTGGGGCGGTGTCGGCTCCGGCCTCTACGGGATGTTCTTCTACATCGTGATCGCCGTCTTCGTGGCGGGGCTGATGGTCGGCCGTACGCCCGAATACCTGGGGAAGAAGATCGAGGCGAGGGAGATCAAGCTGGCCGCTGTCGGAGCGCTCTTCGTGCCGACGATGGTGCTCGTGCTGACGGCGATCGCGATGAGCACCGATCGCGGCCTGGCGTCCATCTTCAACCCGGCTGCGCACGGCTTCTCAGAGGCGCTCTACGCCTACGACTCCCAGGCGAACAACAACGGCAGCGCGTTCGCCGGCTACGGCGCCACGGAGTTCTCGACGCTCGTCGGCTCGATCGCGCTCTGGCTGGGCACGCTTCGCGCCGCTGATCGCCGCGCTCGCCCTGGGCGGCTCGCTGGCCGCCAAGAAGACGGTGCCGCCGTCCGCGGGCACGTTCCGCACCGACGGCACAACCTTCGCCGTCCTCCTCGTGGGCGTCGTGATCCTGACCGCCGGCCTGATGCTCTTCCCGGCCCTCACTCTGGGGCCGATCGTGGAGGCGCTTTCCCCCTGATGCGTACGCTCGGCCGCTCCGTCATCGCCGTCGTCGTGCTGACGCTCGTCTTCGGCCTCGCCTATCCCCTCGCGTTCACCGGGCTCGCGCAGCTCATCGCGCCCGGCCGCGCGGATGGCAGCCTCATCGAGCGCGACGGCAAGGTCGTCGGCTCCCGCCTCGCCGCCCAGGCGTTCACGAAGCCCGAATACTTCCACCCGCGCCCGTCCGCCACGGCTCCCGAGTACAACGCCGCCGCCACAACGTTCGCCAACCTCGGCCCCACGAACCCCGACCTCGCCAAGGCAGTACGTGAGCGCGTGCTCGCGATTCTCAAGCTGGAGCGGCCGTACAACCCCGGCCTGCAGATCGGCGATATCCCCGTCGACGCCGTCACTACATCCGCGTCCGGCATCGACCCGCACATCTCACCGGCCAACGCCGAGCTGCAGACAGCTCGCGTCGCTGAAGTTCGCGGGCTCTCGCAGGGTCGCGTCGGGGAGCTGATCGATGAGAACACAGACGGGCGCTGGCTGGGCATCTTCGGCGAGCCGGCCGTGAACGTGCTCGAGCTCAACCTCGCACTGGACGAGGAGACGACGACATGACGACGCGCAGCGGCGGGATCTTCACCCGCGCAATCGTCTTCCAGGCGATTCGCGACTCGTTCGTGAAGCTCGACCCGCGGACGCTCCTCCGCAACCCGGTGATCTTCATCGTCGAGCTGGGCAGCGTGATCACGACGGTGATCTTCTTCCGCGACCTCTTCGGCGCGAACGACTCCGAACCGCTCTGGTTCACCGGCACGATCGCGCTCTGGCTGTGGCTGACGGTGCTGTTCGCGAACTTCGCCGAAGCCGTGGCCGAGGGACGTGGCAAGGCACAGGCCAACGCGCTGCGGGCCACGCGCACGACGACGATGGCCTTCCGGCGGACCGACACCGGCGCGCTTGAGGAGGTTGCCGCACCCGATCTCCAGCGCGGCGACGTCGTCGTGGTCGAGGCGGGCCAGGTCATCCCCGCCGACGGCGAGATCATCGAGGGCGTGGGCTCGGTCGACGAGTCCGCGATCACGGGCGAATCGGCACCGGTGATCCGCGAGGCGGGTGGCGACCGCTCGGCGGTGACCGGAGGCACGCGCCTGCTCTCGGACCGGCTGGTGATCGAGGTCACGCAGGAGCCCGGCCGCTCGTTCCTCGACCGCATGATCGCCCTCGTCGAGGGCGCCGAGCGCCGCAAGACCCCGAACGAGATCGCGCTCAACATCTTGCTCGCGGCCCTCACCATCACATTCGTCGTGGCGACGGTCACGCTGGCGCCTTTCGCCGACTACGCCGGCACCCATCTGTCCCAGACCGTCCTCATCGCGCTCCTCGTGGCGCTCATCCCGACGACGATCGGCGCTCTGCTCTCGGCGATCGGCATCGCCGGCATGGACCGCCTCGTTCAGCGCAACGTGCTCGCGATGTCCGGCCGCGCCGTCGAGGCCTCGGGCGACGTGGACGTCCTACTGCTCGACAAGACAGGCACGATTACGCTCGGCAACCGTCAGGCGGCCGAATTCCTGCCGCTCTCGGGCGTGGAGACGCTGGAGCTTGCCGAAGTGGCACAGCTCGCATCGCTCGCAGACGAGACGCCCGAAGGGCGCTCGATCGTCGTGCTCGCAAAGGAGCAGTTCGGGTTGCGCGAGCGCGAGCTCGGCGAGCAACACGAGTTCGTGCCCTTCACCGCCACGACGCGCATGAGCGGCCTGAACATGAACGGGACGATGATCCGCAAGGGCGCGGCCGACGCCGTCAAGCAGTTCATCGCCGAGCAGGGCGGTAGCGCCCCCGCCGAGCTGGACAGGATCGTGCAGGAAGTGGCCGAGCAGGGAGGGACGCCGCTCGTCGTGGCCAAGGACAACTTCGCGCTCGGCGTCGTCCACCTCAAAGACATCGTCAAGGGCGGCATGAACGAGCGCTTCGACGAGCTCCGGAAGATGGGCATCCGTACGGTGATGATCACGGGCGACAACCCGGTGACGGCTGCCGTGATCGCGCAGGAGTCGGGCGTGGACGACTTCCTCGCCGAGGCGACACCGGAACGCAAGCTCGAGCTCATTCGCGAGGAGCAGGCACGTGGTCGCATGGTCGCGATGACCGGTGACGGGACGAACGACGCGCCGGCGCTGGCTCAGTCAGACGTGGGCGTGGCGATGAACACGGGAACGACCGCCGCCAAGGAAGCGGGCAACATGGTCGACCTCGACTCCAACCCGACGAAGCTCATCGAGATCGTCGAGGTCGGCAAGCAACTCCTCATCACGCGCGGCTCGCTGACGACGTTCTCGATCGCGAACGACGTCGCCAAGTACTTCGCGATCCTGCCGGCGATGTTCGCGGCGACCTATGCGACTGCGCCGGGCCAGGACGGTCCCCTCGAAGAGTTGAACGTCATGAACCTCGGCACGCCGCAGAGCGCCATCATCTCCGCGATCATCTTCAACGCACTGATCATCCCCGCACTCGTGCCGCTAGCGCTGCGGGGCGTGAAGTACCGCGCGATCGGGGCGACTGCGCTGCTACGCCGCAACCTTCTCATCTACGGGCTGGGCGGCGTGATCCTGCCGTTCGTCGGCATCAAGTTGATCGACCTGCTCATCCACAACGTCTTCGGGGCATAACCTCCCGCCATGCGAGGCCGGTACCGGATCCTCCTCGGGATGGCGGCCGGCGTCGGCAAGACCTACCGGATGCTCCAGGAGGGCCGACAGGCACAGGCGGAAGGCCGCGATGTCGTCATCGGCTACCTGGAGCCGCACGACCGGCCACAGACCGCAGCGCTCGCGGAAGGCCTGGAGGCCGTGGCGCGGCGACGCAGCGAGCACGGCTCGCTCGAGGTGGAGGAGATGGACGCGGGCGCGGTGATCCGCCGGGCCCCCGAGCTCGCCCTCGTCGACGAGCTCGCGCACACGAATACGCGCGGTTCGCGCAACGAGAAGCGTTACCAGGACATCGACGAGATTCTCGATGCCGGAATCGACGTTATCTCGACGGTCAACGTCCAGCACCTGGAGAGCCTCAACGACGCGGTCTTCGAGCTGACCGACGTCCGCGTGCGCGAGACCTTCCCAGACCGGGTGCTCGACGATGCGGACGAGGTCGTGCTCGTAGACCTCTCCCCCGAGGCGCTGCAAGAACGGCTGCGGGCGGGCAAGGTGTACCCCGGCGGTCAGGTCGAGCGAGCGCTGCTGAACTTCTTCACGCAGGACAACCTCTCGGCGCTGCGCGAGCTGGCGCTGCGCGAGGTGGCGGAGGACGTGGAAGCTCGTCGCTCGCCCAAGGTGCTCGACCCGCTCAGCCAACAGGCGGTGACGGAGCGCGTGCTGGCTCTCATCGAGCCACAGCCGAAGTCCCAGCGCATTCTTCGGCGCGCCTGGCGCTCGGCGCAACGGCTGGGAAGCGACATTGACGCGATGTGGATGAGGCGGCCCGGACAGCAGCTCACCGCCGAGGAGGCAACCCAGCTAGCCGCATTGCGTCGGCTCGCCTCCATACTCGGCGTTCACTTCCTGGAGGAAGAGGGCGACGACCTCGTGGCGATGGTCGGGCGGGTAGCCGCCGAGCGGGGCTCGACCTACGTCTTCGTCGGCACGCCAGACGAGCGGCGGCGCGTGGAGATCCTCCGCGGGTCGCTGCTGTCGCGGATGGTGCGCGAGCTGCCCGGAATCGACATCCGCGTGATTGCCGACCGAGCGCTGCGCGAGGAGCGGCAGGCGTGAGGCTCTGGAAGCGTACGCCGACCGCTCGTCGGGGCCAGCCGCGCCTGCTAGTGCCCTTCGCGGAGGGCGCCCTCGACCCCGCGGTGCTGCAGGCTGCGATCCGCATTGCACACGCGGAGGAGGCGATCCTCGTTCCCGCCTTCCTCGTGGTGGTGCCGCTCGAGTTCGACGTCGAGGCCGCTCTGGCACGGAAGGCCGAGGAAGCGATGCCGTTGCTGGAGGCGGTCGAGAACGCCGCTGCGCGCGCCGGTGTCCCCGTCGACGCTCGCATCGAGCGCGGGCGGACGCCGATCGACGCCCTCGGCCGCCTTTGGGAGGTGGAGACGTTCGACCGCATCCTCGTCCCCGCACTCGCGCCGGGCCACCCGGGCTTCTCGGGCAAGGACGTCGCCTGGATGCTTGCGCACGCGCCGTCCGAGACGCTCGTGTTGCGCCCGGCGCCGGAGGAGAGCTAGAGCTACCGCCCACGGGGCAGGTTGACTTCGTAGCCTCCACGGTAGTAGCGTCCGCCACGAGGTGAAGGGGAGGCTGCTGACGAGCCGCGGCGCCGTGGCGATTGTCGCGGGCGTCAGCGCGCTGCTGGTGGTGGCGTCAGCGTCTGCCGTGCCGACCGCCGCCAACTTGCAGGTCAGCATTCTCGTTGGCACCGGCTCGATCGCCACGCGCCCGCCGACGATTCCCAACGGCGGAACCGCGAATGTCCCCGTTCTGGACTTCATCGCCGGCTTCGCGGTCAACAATGCCGGCCCCGACGTCGCAACAGTCAAAGCGCGGTTCGAGTTGCCGACAGGTCTGCGGTGGGGCGCTGACTGGACCGGACCCGAGCGAGGACTGCACCGAAGGCACGACGACGACATGTCAAGTCACCCTTGGCAACTCACCGGCGGGCACACCGGCGCAGGAATCGGCCTTGGGCTGGAACGTTGTCGCCGACGCGCCGGGAAGCTACACGCTCAAGGCGCAGATCGTCGAATCGTCGACCGCCGACCCGAATGCCGCCGACAACTCAGCCACCATTACGGTCGTGGTGACCCGACGGCAGCGGAGGGCGGGTCTGGCGGCGGTGGAGGCTCGGGCGCCAAGGCCACCGCAGGCGCGGTCAGGCTGTCACCGGCGCAGCCGAAGGCGGGATCGCCGAGTGTCGGCCGCCGTGCGCGTGACCGCCGGAGGCACATCGATCAAGCCGACCGGGCTCTTGTGCACGGGCACGCTTGCCGGAGCCAAGATCACAGGAACTCCGAAGGCGGCCTCGGGAATTGCGTCCTGTCGCTACCGCACTTCGAAGTCTGCGAAGGGAAAGACCCTTCGTGGAAAGGTGTCGTTCAGCGCCCGCGGCACGAAGTTCACGAAGTCCTTCTCCGCGAAGCTCGGCTAGCGCTAGAGCTTGGCGCCGGCCGGCTCGGCCGAGCCGGTGATCTCGGAAACGAGCGGGCGGAGGTCGAGCGGGTTGAAGTCGAGCCGCGCGGCAACGTCCTCGCTCGACGGCTGCGTGCCTTCCCGGAACAGCTTGCGCAGGAGGTCGCCGGTCGTCTTGTCCCGCCACCAGTCCTCGCCTACCTCACCGATCAGGTACTGGCGCACCTGGGCCGAGCGGATCCACGCTCGCAGGTAGTCGGCCGAGTAGAAGCCGGCGTCCATGTCCGCGACGAACCCGTCCGCGCGGTAGACGTAGCCCGGTCGCCTCGGTCAGCCGGTCGGCGTAGCCGTCCGACGTGCCGCCGTCCTCGGGGAACCGCGACCAGAAGTCGAGCTCGAACTGGAGCTTCGCCGTGTAGCGGCGGAAGAGGTACGCGTGGAGGAAGATCGTCGCCTCGGCGTTCTCGGTCGCCTGCTTCGGCGAGAGGTCGAAGTGATGCTCGTGCCAGGCGGGCTCGCGCGAGAGCGACTCGATGAGGAACGCGTAGATCTCCGTGAGCGCGTTGTCGCGGGCCAGGGCACGGAAGGCGTACGGGAGCTCCGGGTCGCAGCCGGCGTAGTGCAGCGCGTGGCCCGCCTCGTGGAGGAAGCTCCGGTAGTCAGGCAGCCCGCCCTGCGCCCTCGTGATCAGGTGGACGACACTGGGCGGGTCAGAGGCGATCACACACGCTCGTGGGGATTTCTGCGGGCGATCCTCGAGGTCGGTGCGGATGTTCGAATCGCCGGCCAGGTCGAAGCCGAGGTCGGCTCAGCGTGGCGAGGCACACCTCGATTCCTCGGTCCTTCGGATACGTGTCGGCGAGCGGAGACAGTCTCCGGACGTAGGCCGCGTGAAAGGACGACGGCGTAGCCGGTCGCTCCGTCCCGAGCAGGCGGTCGAGCCAGCGATCGCGCAGCTCGACGTAGGAGTCCTCGACCAGTGCGCTGCCGTCGGCGACCACATCGGCCAGCTGGCGCAGCGAGATGCCCTTGTCTTCCTCACTGCGCGAGAACGGGATCCTCGATGCCGGTCAGCTCGGCCGTCACGGCCTCCGCGGCGCGGCCGACCTCGAGCCGCCGCTCGTTCATCGTCGCCGTCGCGTCGGCGTGGATCTCGCCCAGCTCCTCGCGATCTGCGTATTCGTCGAGGACGGCCAGCTTCGCGTCGGCGTTCCGTAGCGGCATGCTCTCTCCGCGGTACTCGATGCGAATGGCCAGCAGCTCGTTCTGCACCTCGTCCTGCATGTGGACGAGGTCGCGCGCGAGCAGGCCTCGCTCGCAGCTCTTGCGCAAGCGGTAGAGGCGCTCGTGCTCGGCGGGCGTCGCGCTCGCGCGTCCTCGGCCGCCCTCAGCACGTCGAGCTGATCGCGCGTGAAGAGATCCGCGTACTTCGCGACGATGGCCGCCGCCTCGGAGCGCTCCTTCTCGCCGACGCGGACTGCGCGACCCTCTTCGGCACGCTCGAACGCGTACGTGCGTAGCGCGGTCTCGAAGTCCTCCGGAGTGCGAACCGTGGCCGTCCCCACGGCGCGGAATCTACACCGATATCATCGAGTGGGCCGTGACGTACGCCGGGGTCACCAGCCAGCAGTACGCGAACGCGCTCGACGGATTGTGGAGCGATCTGACCGGCGCGCTCACCCGCCTCGAGCGCATCGCGGCCGAGCCGGACGAGCTGGACGAGGACACGCTGGACGTCCTGCCCGTCCTCCAGTACTCACTGCACCGGGCCGGTGAGGCGATCCAGGGACCTGCCGCCGCTGCCGGCGACCGCCGAGGCGCACCGCGAGCTCGCCGCTGCGCTCGAGGATGCTCGCGACGTCACTGGCGACGTCGCGGCGCTGCTCGAGCTGGAGGACGCGGAGGCCGCGGCCGAGCTCGTCCACGAGTGGCGGGGAGCCCTCTTCCGGGTGCGGCTCGCGAGACGTCGCCTGGTCAGGGTCCCGCAGCCGGCCGAGCTGCCTCCGGTCGAGGAGCCGCGGACGACAGCTCTCGCGGCGGCCGCGCTCGGCTGCTGGCCACCGGCACGGTGGGCTTCCTCGCGGGCGCTGTGCTCGTCATCTGGCCGCTCTGGGCTGCCGGGCCTCGCTCTCGTCGCGACGTCGCTACTCGTCTACCGTCCCTAAGCCCGGCGGTCTAGCGCGCCGAGTAGTCGACCTCGAGGAAGTCCGAGACCTCCGGCAGCCACCGCTCGTCCACGAAGCGAACGTGATCGGGGTGGTCGTTGTAGGCGGCATACGCCACCTGATCGGCGAACTCCATCGAGATACCGAAGCGATAGGTGTTCTTCGGGCTCACCTCGCGGAGGAGCTCGAACGCTTCGACGCCCGGAATCGCCGCCAGCCGCTCCGCCGCAGCGAGGAAGTCGGCTTCCTCCGGCGATCCGTGAGGGTGGCGCAGATCGAAGACGACCGTATGGCGAATGCGCTTCCCGTCCAAGGCCGCCATCGCCGGCGAGGCTACCAGGCAGAGAGCCGCTTCACGGTCTCGTCGCGGCCGAGGAGCTCGATGCTCTCGAAGAGCCCGGGCGAGACCTTCGAGCCGGTGACGGCGATGCGGATCGGCTGAAACGCGTCGCGCGGCTTCGAGCCCGCGCTCGTCGGCCAGCCGGCGCAGCGCAGCCTCGATCCCCTCCGTCGTGAAGGGCTCCACGTCCGCCACGGCGCCGGCCGCCTCCGCCAGCAGCTCGCCGCTGCCGTCGAGCTGTGCCCGGTCCGGTTCCGCCGGGCCGAAGAGGAAGCCGGCGTAGCCGGGGTACTCCGAGAGCAGCGCGATCTTCTCCTGGACGAGCGGCACCGCCCGGCGAACGAGCTCCTCGTCCCAGTCGTAGCCCTGGTCGCGGAGCCAGGCGAGCAGCGCGTCGCCGTACTCCTGCTCGGACAGCGCGCGCAGGTAGACGCCGTTCATCCACGTGAGCTTCTCGTAGTCGAAGACGGCCGGGCTCTTCGACACGCGCTCGAGCGAGAAGCGCTCGACGAGCTCGTCGCGCGACATGATCGTGGTCTTGTCGTCGTAGCTCCAGCCGAGCAGCGCGAGGTAGTTGACGAGCGCGTCGGGCAGGTAGCCCTGCGCGCCGGAACTCGTCGACCGTGACCGACCCGTGCCGCTTCGAGAGGCCCGCGCCGTCGGCGCCGTGGACGAATCGGCACATGCCCGTACCGCGGCGGCTCGGCGCCGAGCGCCGTGAGGATCTGGATCTGCTTGGGCGTGTTCGGGACGTGGTCCTGGCCGCGGATGACGTGCGTGATCCCATCCAGCCAGTCCTCGACCGGCGACGCGAAGTTGTACGTCGGACGACCGTCCGAACGGAGGATGACGAGATCCTCGATCGTCTCGTTCGTGAACCTCGATCGGCCCGAGCACGAGGTCGTCCCACGCCGTCACGCCCTCGTCGGGCATGCGGAAGCGAACGGCGCCGTCGTCCACATACGCGACTGCCCTCGTCGACGAGCCGGTGCGCCTCCGCCTGGCAGCGCTCGAGCCGGTCGAGCTGGAAGGTCACGTCGCCGTCCCAGTCGAGGCCGAGCCAGCGCAGCGAGCCCTGGATCTGCTCGGCGGCCTCAGCCACCTCGCGTGCCGGTGTCGGTGTTCTCGATCCGCAGCAGGAACTCGCCGCCCTCGTGCCGCGCGAAGAGCCAGTTGAAGAGCGCCGTGCGGACGTTGCCGACGTGCAGGAAGCCGGTGGGGCTGGGAGCCATGCGGACGCGGACGGGCGCGGCCACGGCGAGTAGGTTATGCGGCAAGGTGCTGATCGGCGGGCATTGCGGTGGAGGCATCAAGGGCTCCATCGACCGCGCCCTCGAGATCGGCGCCGACGCCCTCCAGCTCTTCGCGCAGCCCAACCGCGCCTGGCGCTTTCCCGACCACGACCCGGCCCTGCTCGAGGCGTTTCGCGAGAAACGCGAGGCGAGTGGCATCGGCGCGGCGTTCATCCACGCGCTCTACCTCCTCAACCTCGCGAGCGAGAACCCGGACTTCTACGAGAAGAGCACGACGGCGCTGCGCCGAACGGCCGAGACCGCAACCGCGATCGGCGCCGAGGGCGTCTGCTTCCACACCGGCTCGCACCTGGGGGGCGGGCTGGAGGACATCACTCGACCGCATCGCAGCGGCGCTCGAGCCGGCGCTCGCCGCTTGCTCGGATCAAACGTGGCTGTTGATCGAGAACACGGCCGGCGGCGGCGGCACGATCGGGCGCTCGGTCGACGAGCTGGCGACGATCGTCGATCGCATGGACAAGCACCCGCGGCTCGGCCTCTGCCTCGACTCGTGCCACCTCTACGGCTCGGGCTACGACATCACCGACCGCGACGAGCTCGACCGGCTGCTGGAGGAGGTCGACGAGAAGATCGGGCTCGACCGCTTGCGCCTCTTGCACATCAACGACTCCAAGGCTCCGCTCGGATCGAATCGCGACCGGCACGACGGTGTGCTCGCCGGGCTGATGGGCGAGCGGCTCGGCGTCTTCGTCGGCCACCCGGGCCTGCAGGGACTGCCGGCGGTGATCGAGACCGGCGCCGCCAGCCGCGGCCCCGAGGCCGCCGACATCACGGCCCTGCGCGAGCTACATGCCCGCTGGACGTGAGGGTCTACGAGCTGACTTGCGCGAGGATGCGGAAGGGCGGCTCACCCACCGGCAGCTCCGAGAACTCGGGATTGATGCACCCGAGCTCGCCCTGCCGGCGCTCGTAGCACGACACGACCTCGGCCCTGCACATCGGTAGCGGCCGCCGCGTCGCCCGCACGGCACCGAAGCCCGCGCGGGTCCGCTCGGCCGCCAGCAGCAGGTGCAAGTCGATCTCGCACTCGTAGACCTTTTGCATGCAGCCGAGGTACGTGTGGCCGAACTCCTCGTACGCGTAGACGAACGAGCACTCCCGTTCGAGACACGCCGCCGGGTACACGACCTTCTCGCAGTGGACGTCGCAACGGTTGCACTGGGTCTCGTCCTGCGGCCGGAGAGGAAGCGTGTCGGGCGCGCTGGAGAGCTGCCTCATGACCCTGATTGTGGCCATACGGTGACGCCCGCCGCAAGACTTGACTTCGGCGCGCAGTTCAGGCATAGAGATGGGTTCCGTACGGTCGAAGGAGCCTTGCGGCGCCGGATAGGGTTGCCGCGTGGCTCGCCGTCTGCTCACGGCCGCGCTCGCGCTCGGCCCGATTGTCATCCTCCTGCACTACTTCGCCGACATCGGCGAGGAGGCAGAGTTCGCCCTCTCCGCACTGGCGCTGATCCCGCTCGCGTGGCTGATCGGGGAGGCGACGGAGCACGCGTCGCACCACACCGGGGCCGGCGTCGGTGGCTTCCTGAACGCGACGTTCGGCAACGCGCCGGAGCTCATCATCGCGCTGATAGCGGTCAACGAAGGGCTGACCGAGGTCGTCCGTGGATCGTTGACGGGCAGCGTCGTCGGCAACCTCCTGCTCGTGCTCGGCTTCTCGCTGGCGCTCGGCGGCGACCGGCGATGTCGACCGTCGTCGAGCTTCACATCGCTCGGGCTCGTCGCGCTGGCGGTCGTCGCGTTCCTCATCCCGTCGATTCCCGGCTGGGAAGGCGATCCGGACCGTCACTCGCTCGCCGTCATCTCGCTGCCCGTGTCGATCGCGCTGCTCGCGGTCTACGTCGGCGTGACGTGGCTCTCGCTGCGCCGCCACCGCGAAATGCACGTCTCCGCGGACCCCGCCGAGATGACGGGCTGGTCGCTCCGGCACTCGCTGCTCGTGCTCTCGGCTGCGACTGTCGTCACGGCGTTCGTCGCCGAGGTGCTCGTCGGCTCGCTCGAGGTGTTCGCGGAGACCGTCGGGCTCAGCGACTTCTTCGTTGCTGCGGTCATCGTCGCGATCGTCGGCAACGCCGCCGAGCACGGTGGAGCGGTCATCATCGCCCGGCGCGGCAACATCAAGCTGGCCGCCGAGATCGCCCTCGCCTCGAGCGCGCAGGTGGCGGTCTTCCTCATCCCCGCGGTGGCCATCATCTCGTGGGCGATCGACCCGTTGTCGCTCGCGTTTCGACCCGTAGAGCTGGGAGTGCTCGCGGCGGCCACGTTGCTGACGGCGATCCTCCTGCGCGACGGCCGCTCGACGACCACGAAGGGAATCATCCTCATCGTCGCCTACGGGCTCGCAGCGCTCTCCTTCTACCTGGTCGGCGACCGCTAGCTTCTAGGCGACGCGGACGGCGAGCGCGCGCGGGATCGCCGCCAGCGCTGCGTCGATGTCGGCGTCCTCGACCCCGAGATACGTGGCGAGGCGCAGCACGCCGGGCCGCAGCCAGCCGACCAGCACGCCCTCCGCTCCGATGCGCTCTGTCGCCTCCTCGGTCGTCAGCCCGAGGGGATCGACCTCGAGCCCGACGAAGTTCGTCTCGACCGTCGCAGGATCCACCGGCAGTCCGGACGTCTGCGAGCCCCTCGGCCAGCCGCCGCGCACGGGCGTGATCCTCGGCCAGGCGGTCGACGTGATGGTCGAGCGCGTACAGCGCCGCCGACGCCACGATGCCGGCCTGGCGCATCGCTCCGCCGAAGAGGAACTTCGCGCGCCACGCCTTGCCCATCGTCTCGCGTGGCCCGGCGAGCATCGCGCCCGAGCGGGCAGCCGAGACCCTTCGAGAAGCAGAGCGTGACCGATGTCGGCGATGCTGCCGTACTCGGCGGCCGGCACGCCGCTCGCGACCGCGGCGTTGAGCAGGCGTGCGCCGTCGAGATGGACGACCAGCCCCAGCTCGCGCGCGGTCTCGGCGACGGCCGCCAGCTCCTACAGCGGCCACACGCGGCCGCCCGCGCTGCGATGCGTCTGCTCGAGCACGACGACGCTCGGCGGCTGCAGGTCGTCGGAGATCCGTACGACGTCGCGTAGCTGGTCGGACGTGATCCGACCGCGGTCGCCCGGCAGCGGTTGCGCCACCAGCCCCGAGTGCACGGCGGGGCCGCCGGCCTCGAAGACGAGCACGTGCGTCCGCTCCTCGGCGATCAGCTCGCCGCCCCGCTCGCTCTGACAGAAGAGCGCGATCTGATTGGCCATCGTCGCCGTCGGCAGGAACAGCGCCTCCTCCTGGCCGAGCAGGTCGGCGGCGCGGCGCTGCAGCTCGTTCACCGTCGGGTCCTCGCGCAGTTGCTCGTCGCCCACGTCCGCGGCCGCCATCGCCGCGCGCATCTCCGCGGTCGGCTTGGTCGCCGTGTCGGAGCGAAGATCGATCACGGGGCTATTCTCGCAGCCGATGGATCTCGCCCAGCTGGAAGAGACGCTCGCCGCCCGCGGCGAGCCCGCGTACCGCGCCGAACAGGTGTGGCAGTGGGCTGCGCGCGGAGCCGACGGCTACGACGCGATGACGAACGTGCCTGCCGGGCTGCGACGGGCACTCGAGGAGGACGTGCCCTTCTCGACGCTCGCAGGTCGAGACCGAGGCTCGCTCGAAGGACGGCACCGTGAAGGCGCTCTTCTCCACGCACGACGGGCATCCCGTCGAAGCCGTGCTCATGACGTACCGCGACGGCCGACGCTCGCTCTGCCTCTCGTCGCAGTCCGGCTGCCCGCTCACGTGCACGTTCTGCGCCACCGGCCAGATGCGCTTCCGCCGCAATCTGACGGCGCCGGAGATCGTCGACCAGGCGCTTCACTTCCGCCGGCAAGGTCCGATCAGTCACGTCGTCTTCATGGGCATGGGCGAGCCGATGCTCAACCTCGACCATGTGCTCGGTGCGGCCGTGCTGCTCCCCGACCTCGGCATCACGCCCCGGAGAACGACCGTCTCGACCGTCGGCTGGCTGCCCGGCCTGACGCGCTTCGTGGACGATGTGAAGGAGCCGATCCGCCTCGCGCTGTCGCTGCACGCCCCGGACGACGCGCTGCGCTCGCAGCTGATGCCCGTCAACGAGCGCTACCCGCTGGCCGACGTCCTCGGCGAATGCCGGCGCTACGCGTCGCTGCGGCGGCGGAAGGTCTTCGTGGAGTACGTGATGCTCGCCGGCGTCAACGACCGCGTCGAGCAGGCGCGGCAGCTGGCGTCGCTGCTCGAGCCCCGCCTCTTCAAGGTCAACCTGATCCCGTACAACCCGACCGGTGCCTTCGACGGCTCGTCGCGGAAGGCGATCGACGCGTTCAAGCACGTGCTCGACCGCGCCGGACTGCCCGCGACCGTCCGCCTGACGCGCGGCCGCGACATCGACGCCGCCTGCGGGCAGCTGGCAGCCAGGCGCATCGCCGCATGAGCCAGGCCGTCGACTTCCTCCGCCGGGTGCCTCCGGCCGTCGCCTGGAGGGTGGAAGCGCGAACGCGTGGCGCCCGGCAGCGCGCGCGCGAGCTGTCCGCACCGGCACGTGTTCGCCCGAACTTCCTGATCATCGGCGCGCTCAAGGGGGGCACGACGTCCCTGCATCGCTATCTGAGCGATCACCCGGCCGTCTACTGCTCGAGCCGGAAGGAGGTGCACTACTTCAGCCTCACCTATCCACTGGGCGAGCGCTGGTACCTGTCGCACTTTCCGCTCGAGAGCCAGCGCCGCGGCGACCCGCGTCAGGCACGGCGTACGCCTGGCGGTGGGAGAGGCAACACCTGCCTACCTCTTCGACCCGCGTTCGCCGGGGCGCGTGCACGAGTTCGACCCGGGCATGAAGCTCATCGTCGTGCTGCGCGATCCCGTGGAGCGCGCGTACTCCCACTTCCAGATGGAACGGGAGACACGTGACGAGACTCGGTCGTTCGAGGATGCGCTCGACTGGGAGGAGGCCGAGCTCAAGCCGGAGCTCGACCGCTGGGTCGCAGATCCCACGTACGAATCGCCGCTGCCGCTCTTCGGCCGCAGCTATGTCGCACGCGGCTGCTACGCCGAGCACCTCGAACGATGGCTCGCGCTGTTTCCGCGGGAGCAACTGCTCGTGCTGATGAGCGACGAGCTGCGTGACGATCCGGCGAGCGCGCTGGCGAAGACGGAACGGTTCCTCGAGGTGGCGGAGTGGCAGCCGGCGAGCTACCCGCAGGAGAACGTCCGCGCCTATGCGCCGATGTCGCCGGCCACCCGCGACCGCCTGCGTGCCGTCTTCGAGCCGCACGACCGACAGCTCGAGGAGCTACTCGATGTCCAGCTCCCCTGGGCTCGCACCTAGTCGCACGCTCTCGATCCGCGCGCGGCGCTTCTGGAGCTGCTGCGCCGCGTAGGGCACGAGGATCGGCAGGTCGAACGGGATCGGGTCGGTAGCCCGCGAACGTCTCGTTGGCCACCTCGAGAGCCAGCGGCCCGAGCTCGTCCAGCCGCGCCTCGACGACATCCCAGATCGAAGGGTCGTCCCTGATCAGCCGCGAAAGCACGTAGATCCCGTACGCGATGTGCCGAGACTCGTCGCGCTTGACGAGGCCGAGACCCTGTCGCAGCCCGGGCAGCAGCCCGCGCGCCTCGAGCGCCGTGAAGAACGCGTGGTAGCCCGTCTCGGCGAGCACGCCTTCGACGATGAGCGTGTACGTGACGACGGCCTTCGCCTGCGCAGCCGGGCTTGGATCCGTGTGCAGCGCGAACATCGCCGTCGGCAGCTCCTCCGCGAACAGCTGCCTGTAGCCCTCGCGATAGAAGCGCGTGAGGTCGCCGTGCTCACCGGCAACGTCGTCGAGGAAGCGGCGAAAGAACTCCGTGTGCTTGCCCTCTTCCCAGAGGAACGACGTGAGATAGAGCTCCTCCTCGAGGCGACCCTCCTGCGCGATCACTCCCATGAGCGGCAGCAGGTCGAGCACCACCGACTCCTCTCCGGCGAGGAACAGCGTGCACGAGCGCAGGAGCAGATCCTGCTCGGCAGCGGTCAGCGCCGGCCACTGCTCGCGGTCGGTCGAGAAGTCGATCGCCGCCGGGTCCCAGATGCCGAGCCGCTTCGCCTTCTGGTACAGGCGAAACGCGGGCGAGTCACGGTCGAGCCCGGTGAGGCTCACGAGCTCTCTCGCCATGCCGCCTATCCTCGCACGAGGTTTCTCAGCAGGAAGCCGATGTTGGCCGGCCGTTCGGCCAGGCGGCGCATGAGGTAGCGGTACCAGTCCGGCCCGTACGGCGTGGCGACGAGCACCTCGTACCCGCGCTGGACGAGGGACAGCTGGAGCTGTGGCCGCACGCCGAAGAGCATCTGGAACTGGAATCGTTCCTGCGGGATCCGCTCGCGGCCGACGAACGCGATCGCGTGCTCGATCATCCGCTCGTCGTGCGTCGCGATGCCGACGAAGCCGGCGCTCCAGAGCGCCCGCTCGACGAGCCGCACGTACGCGGCGTCGACGTCACGCTTCTCCGGGTACGCGACCTCCGGTCGCTCCAGGTACGCGCCCTTGCAGATCCGCACGTTCGGACGGAGCGGCAGTAGCTCCTCGAGGTCACGCTCGGTGCGGTAGAGGTACGCCTGCAGCACGATGCCGACGTTGTCGACCCCCGACTCGCGGAGGCGGCGGTAGATGGCCAGCGTCGGATCGACGTAGCGCGACTCCTCCATGTCCATGCGCACGAAGTTGCCGAGCTCGCCGGCGTGCGCCGCGAGGGCGGCGACATTCTCGTAGGCGAGCTCCTGGTCGAGCGCGAGGCCGAGGTGAGTCGGCTTGATCGCGATGTTCGTTCGCAGGCTCTCCCGGCCGATGCCGTCGAGCACCCGCTTGTACTCCGTCCACGACCGCCCGCGTCTCCGCCGGCACGCGAACGCCCTCGCCGAGCAGCGTCGTGTTCGTCAGCAGGCCCTTCTCGTTCAGCACTCGCAAGACCGGCACCGCCGACTCGAATGTCTCCCCGGCGACGAAGCGCGAGGCGCCGAAGCGCATGCCGTGCCGCCTGACGAGTGCACGCAGCGTCTCGCTCTCCGCGGCCGCGAGGATCGCCCGTCGCGTGATCGCGTTGACCGCGTCTGCGATCACTGCTGCGGGCTTGCGTGTGCCTCTGCGGGACGTTCCTCGAAGCCGTGCTTCACGACCAGCTGCTTCACGGCCTTCACTTCGTCGAGCCGGCCCACCGGCTGCGAGTGCGGCGCCGCGTGGAGCAGCTCGGGTTCCTCGGCGGCCTCGCGCGCGATCGCGTTCATCGCGTCGGCAAACTCGTCGAGCGTCTCCTTCGCCTCGGTCTCCGTCGGCTCGATCATCAGCGCTTCCGGCACGACGAGCGGGAAGTAGATCGTCGGCGGATGGAACCCGTAGTCCATGAGCCGCTTCGCGACGTCGAGTGCGGTCACGCCGTGCTCGCGCTTCAGCGTGCGTGCCGAGAGCACGAACTCGTGCATGCAGAGGCGGTCGTACGGGAGGTCATACGTGTCACGGAGCAGCGCCAGCAGGTAGTTGGCGTTGATGACGGCCACCTCGGACATCTCGCGCAGCCCCGGCCCGTACGTCCGGATGTACGCGTACGAGCGGACGAAGACACCGAACGGGCCCGTGAACCCGCGCACCTTGCCGATGGACTTCGGCCGCTCCGCATCGAGCGTGAAGCGATCGCCCGCGCGAACGACCTGAGGCACGGGGAGAAACGGCTCGAGCATGTCGCGGACCGCGATCGGGCCACCGCCCGGACCGCCACCACCGTGCGGCTGGGAGAACGTCTTGTGGAGGTTGATGTGGACGATGTCGAAGCCCATGTCGCCGGGGCGCGCGATGCCGCAGACGGCGTTGAGATTCGCGCCGTCGTAGTACATGAGGGCGCCGGCGCCGTGGAAGATCCGCGCCACCTCTTCGATGCCCTCGTCGAACAGGCCCAGCGTCGACGGGTTGGTGAGCATCAGGCCTGCGGTCGTCTCGTCGACCTTGCCGCGCAGATCGTCGAGGTCGACGTTGCCGCGCGGATCGGTGGCCACCTGCACGAGCTCGTAACCCGCCATCGTCACGCTGGCGGGGTTCGTGCCGTGGGCCGTGTCCGGGACAACGATCCGCCGGCGCTGCTCGTCCTCTCCACGGTCGGCGAAGTACGCGTGCATGAGCATGAGACCCGTCAGCTCCCCCTGGGAGCCGGCAGCGGGTTGCAGCGACACGGCGTCGAGACCGCAGACCTCGGCGAGGATCTCCTGCAGGCGCCACATGAGCTCGAGCGCGCCCTGCGCTCCGTCTTCCTCCTGCAGCGGATGGAGGTCGACAAACCCGGGCAGCCGCGCGGCCACCTCGTTCACACGCGGGTTGTGCTTCATCGTGCACGAGCCGAGCGGATAGAAGCCGGTGTCCACTCCGAAGTTCCGCGTCGTCAGGGCGGTGAAATGGCGGACGAGCTCGGGCTCGGAGATCTCGGGCAGCCGGGGCGGTTGCCCACGGCGAAGCGCAGCGGGAATCTCGGGCGGCGGCAGGTCGTGGCGCGGCAGCGTGTAGGCGGTGCGCCCGGCGACCGAACGCTCGTAGACGAGCTTCACGCCGTCACCTCGGCCAGCACCTCGGCGAGGCGGTCGATGTCAGCGGGCGTGCGCTTCTCCGTGACGGCGACGAGCAGGCAGTCGTCGAGGCCGGGATAGTCCCGGCCGAGGGCGTAGCCGGGGTGCACGCCGCGCTCGCGCGCGGCTGCGACGACTTCACGGGCATTCCGTCCGACGCGGACGGCAAACTCCTTGAACGTTGTCTCTTCAGGAAACACCAGGTCGAGCCCGGCCTCCTCCAGCCGGCCGCGCGCATAGCCGGCGAGCGCCATGCAGGTCTCGCCGATCTCGCGCAAGCCCGCTGGGCCGAGCCAGGTGAGGTAGACGAGCCCGCCGAGTGAGAGCAGCGTCTGATTCGTCGTGATGTTCGACGTGGCCTTCTCGCGGCGGATGTGCTGCTCCCTCGTGGAGAGCGTGAGCACGTAGCCACGCCGCCCCTCGACGTCGGTGGTCTCGCCCACGATGCGGCCGGGCATGCGGCGAACGTGCTCCGCGCGGCAGGCGAGGAAGCCGTAGTGAGGACCTCCGTAGGACTGGGCGTTCCCGGCGCCTTGCCCTTCCCCCGCGACGATCGCGCAGCCGTACCGCCCCGGAGCCTCGAGCACTCCTAGCGAGATGGGATCGACGTGCGCGACGGCCAGGGCGCCCGCGTCGACGGCCGCGGCGGCGAGATCTGGAGCCGGCTCGAGACAACCGAAGAAGTTCGGCTGCTGGAAGATCACGGCCGCGGCGTCCTCCGCCGCCGCGGCGACGGCGGCCGGATCCGTGACGCCGCCCGGCGTGGGGAACCTCCACGACCTCGAGGCCGAATCCTGGCGCATACGTCTTCAGCACCTGGCGTACCTGCGGGCTCGTCGCCTCCGTGACGACGACGCGCGTCCGGCCGGTGATGTGCTTCGCCATGTAGCACGCGTCCGCAGCCACCGTCGTGCCGTCGTACCCGGACGCGTTGGACACGTCCATGCCGGTCAGCTCGCAGATGGCGGTCTGGTACTCGAAGATGGCCTGCAGGACGCCCTGGCTCAGCTCGGGCTGGTACGGCGTGTACGCGGTCAGGAACTCGCCGCGCAGCAGGATCGTGTCGACGACGGCGGGCACGTAGTGGTCGTAGATGCCGGCGCCGAGGAACGAGAGCTCGCGGCCGGTGCCGACGTTCCGGGAAGCGAGCTGCTCGAGATGCGCGACGAGCTCGGGCTCCGATAGCGGCGGCTCGAGGTCGAGCTCACGATCGAACCGCACGCCTGGCGGGATGTCGCGGAACAGCTCGTCGACGCTGGAGACGCCGATCGCCGCGAGCATCTGCTCACGGTCCGCCGTCCGTCAGGGAGAGAAAGCTCACGACTCTGCGAGCAGCTGCTGGTACGCGCCCGCGTCGAGCAGCCCGTCGAGCTCGGCGGGATCGGACATCCGGATCCGCACGAGCCAGCCCTCGCCGTAGGGATCCTCGTTCACGCGTCGGGCTCGTCGACGGCCTTCTGGTTGATCTCCACGACCTCACCGGAAAGGGGCGAGATGAGATCGGACACGGCCTTGACCGACTCGACCTCTCCGTACACGGACTCTTTGGCCAGGGTCGCACCGACGTCGGGCGGCTCGTAGTGGACCAGCTCGCCGAGGGAGTCCTGCGCGTACCACGTGATGCCCAGAGTTGCCACGTCGCCATCGACCCGTGCCCAATCGTGCGCGGGGTGGTAGCGGAGATCTTCGGGATAGCTCTCAGCAGCCGCCACGTCAGTGCTCCTCTCGCTTGTAGATGGGCTTCTCGACGATGTGCGCGTGGCGCTCGTTGCCTCGCACGTCGATCGTGATCTTCTCACCGGGGCTGACCAGGGCGGAGGGGACATAGCCCATGCCGATGCCCTGGTCGAGCATGGGCGAGTGAGTGCCGGAGGTCACCCGACCGCCTTCGGCGATGGCCATCCCGGCGCGCGGCACGGCGCGGTCGTCCATGACGAAAGCAGCGAGACGCTCCGCTGGACCCTCCTCCTTGATCTTGCGCAGCGACTCGGCGCCGGTGAAGTCCTTGTCGAGCGCGCACGTCCAGCCGAGACCGGCGGAGATCGCATCGGTCTCCGGGCCGATGTCCGAGCCGTGCAGCGGGTAGCACACCTCCAGCCGCAACGTGTCCCTCGCGCCGAGCCCGCATGGCTGCGCACCGCGCTCGAGCACCCAGTGCCAGAGCGCCTCGGCCTCGTCGGCCATGACCAGCAGCTCGACGCCCGAGCTCGCCCGTGTAGCCCGTGCGGTTGACCATGCAAGGGATGTCGTTCAGCTCGGCCTCCGCGAACGTGAACGCGGGGGCCTCGGGTAGGCCAAGGCGCTCGATCGAACGTGGCCCCTGAACCGCGATCAACCCGTATTCGTCAGACACGTCGCGAACGTCAGTGCCGGCAATCTGGCGCTCCTTGATCCAGGCGAAGTCGGTGGCCGCATTCGCGGCGTTGACGACGAGAAAGAAGCGGTAGTCGTCGAGCCTGTAGACGATGAGGTCGTCGACGATCCCACCGTGCTCGTTCGTCAGCAGCGTGTACTGCGCTTGGCCCGCTCCGATCCGGTCGAGATCGTTCGACAGCAGTGACTGCAGCAGTTGCCGCGCCCGCGGCCCTTCCACCTCGAGCTCGCCCATGTGCGACACGTCGAAGGCGCCGCAGTCCTCGCGCACGGCGCGATGCTCCGCGATCACGCCCTCGTACTGGACGGGCATGTCCCAGCCTGCGAACGGAACCATCCGCGCGCCGAGCGCTACATGAGCGGCATGGAGGGGCGTGCGGCGGAGTGTCTCGCACGCGCCGGATGCTAACCGGCTGCGTTTTCCCTGGGTTGTCGGCACGCCGGAGGGACTTGCGACGGACTACGAGTCGCGAAGGAAGGAAGGCACGTCGAGCACTTCCTTCGGGATGTCGAAGCCGCTCTCCTCGGTCGACGGCATCGACGTCAGCGCGGGCTCGCGCTCGCGTTCACGCGTCCGCTCGGGCGTCGCCTTCTTCTTGCGGCGGCGCTGCTGGCCGAATCCGGTCGCGATCACGGTCACGCGCAGCTCGTCGTCCATGCTCTTGTCGATGACCGCGCCGAAGATGATGTTGGCGTCGGCCGATGCCGCCGACGTCACCACTTCGGCCGCCTCGTTCACCTCGAACAGGCCGATGCTCTTGCCGCCCGTGATGTTGAGGAGGATGCCCGTGGCCCCTTCGATGGACGCCTCGAGCAGCGGCGACGACACGGCCTCCCTGGCCGCCTCGGCCGCCCGGTTCTCACCGCTTGCGGAGCCGATGCCCATCATCGCCGTCCCGGCGTCGCGCATGATCGTGCGCACGTCGGCGAAGTCGAGGTTCACGAGCCCCGGCACCGTGATGAGGTCCGTGATGCCCTGAACGCCCTGACGAAGCACGTCGTCGGCGAGACGGAAGGCGTCGACGACCGACGTCTGCCGCTCGACAACCTGCAGCAGCCGGTCGTTCTCGATCACGATGATCGTGTCCACCCGCTCGGAGAGCTCGCCGATGCCCTGCTCTGCCACGTCGAAGCGCCTGCGACCCTCGAACGAGAACGGCCGCGTGACGACACCGACGGTCAGCGCGCCGACTTCGTTCGCGAGGTCGGCGACGATCGGAGCGGCGCCGGTGCCGGTGCCGCCGCCTTCGCCGGCGGTGACGAACACCATGTCCGCGCCTTTCAGCACTTCCTTGAGCTCATCGCGCGACTCGTAGGCCGCGGCATGCCCCACCTGCGGATCCGCGCCCGCGCCAAGGCCGCGAGTCACCTGGTCGCCGATGTGGATCTTCACGTCGGCGTCGCTCATCAGCAACGCCTGGGCGTCGGTGTTGACGCCGATGAACTCGACGCCGGCAAGCCCGGCGTCGACCATCCGGTTGACGGCGTTCGTCCCGCCTCCACCGACGCCGACCACCTTGATCACGGCTACGTAATTACCTGCTTGTCCTCTCACTCTCCACCAACCTCGATCTCGACCTTCACTCGAACGTGATGGCTCACGCTCGCCTGCGAGGACCCAGGGTAGGGACCTGCCGTCCGCCTGTCAATCGGATCTATCCGAACGGAAAGGCGAACAACCCTAAAGCTCAATCTTCGACTTGAGGGTTGATTGGAATCGAGTCTGTGGCAACGGCACGCTCAGGGACGCTCACGTCCAGGTAGCGCACATCGGATGCAAGGGGCAGGATGCGTGCCAGCAACGGCAAGCTTGAGCGCGAGCTCCGACGGCGTGCCGAGGATGACTTCGACGCCTGACGCAAGCGTCAGCGATGCCTCACGATCGACCAGTCGTACAGAGCGGATCGGAATGGGCAGGCGAACCTCTCTCATGTCCGCAAGAGCCCGGACGGTCGCCGCCGACTCGTCCGCCAAGACGGCTCCGACGAGCGGGTCTGCGTTCGCCGGCAACCAGATGCGGGGCAACGCCGGCAGCGGCTGCTCGGTGATCCTGCGAAGCACGCGACCGCTGTCCGACACGACCCATGCGTCGCGGCCCCGGCGCAGCAGCGCGATCGGCACCTCAGCGACGACGGTCACCTTCAGCGTATGCGGGAAGTCGCGGTCGTAGCTCGCGGCCGCGACCATCGGAACGGACGCGAGGCGTCGGTCGCCGTCCGTGGCGTCGAAGGAGACGAGGCTCGAGCCGGCGAGCGGCTGCAGCGCAGCGCGAACGCGCGCCGCAGTGCCGGGCGCGACGCCATGCACCTCGATCCGGTCGATCGCAAACACCGACGTCTCCCGGGCGCCGACGTAGAGTGCCGCGCCCACCAGCGCGGTCACGAGCGTCACGAGCGCGGCGCGTCTGGACGGGAGCCACGCCGCCTCGAGCGCAGGACGGCGGGGCGCCGCGACGGGGCCCGACGGCCCCGCAGCCGCAGGTGAAGGACGCGCCCCAGCCACACATCCAACTTCGCCGGGGGCTGCTCCCTTCCTACCGTGGCCGGGCGTCGATCCAGAAAGCGCGTCGTACGAGCTCGGGCGTGTCCGGATGGGGACGTTCCGTGCGGCCTGACTATCGTGAATCCCCACGACGTCGCTGCCGCTTTCCAGCGCAGCGTGGCCCGTCTCCTCGTTGAACACGCCGACGATGAGCCGCCCACCCGGCTCGACGACATCCGCGAGCAAGCGGCGGAGGAACTCTGGTCGCCGCTGGGACCGGGACGTAGTCGACATTCGTTCGCACGAAGTCGAAGCGTCGAGGCGGGCGCCAGTCGAGCGCGTTACCGACAAAGATCTGTTCCCGCCATGCCGGAAGCCGCTCGCGCGCGAGACCGGCCAGGTCCCCCGAGATTTCGACGCCCCACGGGTCGAGCGCCACACCGTCCTCGGCAGCCCAGCGGCGGAGACACTCCAGCAGGTGGCCGTTCGCGCAGCCGACGTCGAGAAACGAGCCGTCCGCTGCCACAGCATCGAGCAGCAGCCGCCGGGCTCCTTCCCACCGAGCGGCGTCGCCGGAGTGGCCGGACTGCGCACGCGGATTGTCGCCGGCGAGATACGCGGGGACGATCAGCTCCGCCATGGCGCGATGCCAGTCGTCTTCGCCGATCTCACCACGTTCGAGTGCGGCGTCGATCGCGGCCACCTGGCGCCACCCCCGCTCCTTGAGCCCTTCCAGCTCGTCGGGCGGGAGGCTGCCGGTCATGGCAGCTCGCCGGCAGGCGGCAGGACGAGGTCGCCGAGCAGCTCCACTTCTCGCTCGAGCACGACGCCGTACTGCTCGAGGGCTCGCCGGCGGGCTTCTGCCATGAGCGCCACTGCATCCGCGGCGGTTGCGTCGTCCGCGTTCTCGATGAAATTCGCGTGTCTCGGAGAGATGCGCGCGCCGCCGACGGTGTAGCCCTTCAGCCCGCAGGCGTCGAGCATCGGCCCTGCGCCGAGCTCGTGGTCGGGGTTCTTGAAGACGCTGCCAAACGTCCGGCGGTTGATCGGCTGCGTGGCCTTGCGACGGGCGTTCAGCTCGGCGACGTGACGTCTGATCTCCGCTGGATCGCGTCGGTGAAGGCGGAACTCCACCTGCGCCACGACCTGGCCCGGCACCGAGCGCCGAGTGGCGGTACTGGAGGTCGAGCTCGTCGCGCGAGAGCCATGCTGCTCCGTCCGCCGTAACGACCAGCGCCCTCTCCACGATGTCCGACCAGTCTCGCTCGTAGGCACCGGCATTCATGCGGACGCCGCCGCCGGCGGTACCCGGAATCGCACACGCGAACTCCATCCCTCCCAGGCCGGCGGCACGAGCTCGATGAAGAGCCACGGCGTTCGGCGCGCCACCGCCGACGACGAGCCGCGTGCCGTCGATCTCGACCGCGGCTAGCGTCGCCCGCGAGTCGCACGACCAAGCGCGTCGATCCCGGTGTCCGCCGCGAGCACGTTCGACCCCAGGCCAACAACGACGACCGGCAGCCTTGCCTCTTGCGCCCAGGCGAGAAGCTGCTCGAGGTCGTCGACGGTCTCAGGGCGCGCAAAGGCACGGGCCGGCCCGCCGATGCCGACGGTGGTCAAACGCGCGAGCGGGACATCGTGCTCGAGTCGAGCGGCAACGCCACCCTGGGGATGAGTTGTCACGCTTCCAGCACGCTCCCGTCACCCATGAGCAACAGTTTCGCCGCTACGCTCACCACGGGGGTCAGGCGCGGTAGCGCCCCGGGGGAAGAGAAAGGTCTTGCGGGTCGGGCGAGGTGATCATTCCGCCAGCGCCGCGAGGATCATCGGCGCTGCTCGGTCGACATCGCCGGCTCCCATGGTTACGACCACATCTCCGGCTCGGGCCGTGCGCGAGACCATTCGGCCCGCGTCGTCGACGGCCGGCGCCCACCCGATCCACAGCCCGGGCCGCCGCTGCGCGAGTGCGTCGACGACTACCTTGCCCGTCACGCCCTCGACGGGCTGCTCGCGCGCCGCGTAGATGTCGGTCAGGCACACGGCATCCGCAGCGCTCAAGGCCTCGGCCAACTCCACGGCCAGGTATCTCGTCCTCGAGTAGAGGTGGGGCTGAAAGAGCGCAAGCAGTCGCGCGTCGGGATGCAGCTCCCTGATCGCCGAGAGCGTGGCGTCGATCTCCGCCGGGTGGTGCGCGTAGTCGTCGTAGACCGTCACTCCGCCCGCCGACCCATGAAGCTCGAGCCTCCTCCCCACGCCACGGAAGCCGGCGAGAGCTCCAGCGGCGTCGTCCCGGTCGACGCCGGCCACTACGAGCGCGGCGAGCGCCACCGCGGCGTTTCTCCGATTGTGCTCGCCCGCCACTGCCAGCTCGAACGACACCGGCTCCACGTCTTCGCCCCGGACGGCGGACTGGCAACCCGCAAGCCAGCGCTCGAAGAGACCCTCGACCTCGGCCCGTGAAGCAAACGTCGAGTGATGGTCGAGATCGACGTTTGTCAGCACGCCGATTTCGGGTCGCAGCAGCTCGAGCGATCGATCCGACTCGTCACCTTCCGCAACGAGCCATCCGCTTCCCGCGGCCGCGTTCCCGCCGAGCTGCGGTACCGCCCCACCGATGAGGAATGTCGGATCGAGGCCAAGCTCGCGGAGGCAATAGGCGATCATCGCGGCCGTCGTCGTCTTTCCGTGGGCGCCCGCGACCACGATCGACCGCTGTGCCGCGACCAGCTCGGCAAGCAACTCGCCCCGGCTCCGCCCGTCGACCAGGCCGACGAACGCCGTCGAGACCACCGGCTCCCAGCCATCCGGCGGCGCAGGCGGCTCCTGTGAGATCACCACGTTCACGTCCGCGAGCGGCTCGAGATACGGCGTCTCTGTGCGATCCCAGCCCGCCACCTCCGCACCCCACGCGCGGGCCACGACGGCGAGCGCACTCATTCCGGCGCCCCCGATACCGACGAACCACAGCCTTCGCCCGCTAAGGACGGACAAGCGCGAGCACCTCGTCGGCGATCTCCTCCGCGGCGTGTGGGCGTGCGAGCCGCCGCATGGCCGCTGCCATCCGCTCCAGCCGGACCGAGTCGTCGAGCAAAGAGCTCACGAGCGTGGGTGCGCGCCGCACCTCACGCTCCGGCACGACGACCGCTGCGCCGGCCCTCTCGAAGTGCCGCGCGTTCTTCGTCTGATGGTCGCCGGTCGCGTTCGGATACGGGACGAGGACGGCCGGCGTGCCGGCCGCAGCCAGCTCGTACACGGATCCACCCGCACGCGCGAGCGCGAGATCCGCGGCTGCGAGCGCCGCACCGAACTCATGCGTCCACGGAAGCAGCCGGTAGCCCTCGCGAGACACGCGGTCGCGCAGCGTCTCGAAGTCGCGCTCGCCGGCCAGATGGAGGACGAGCGGACCCTCGTCCGCAAACGCGTCCACCACCAGCTCGTTCAGCGTCCGCGCCCCCTGGCTGCCGCCGTACACGAGCAGGAGCGGGCCTTCGGGACGGCAGGTCGAAGCGCCGCCGGCCTTCGTCACGTGGGGTTGCCCGCGAGCTGGCCGGAACCGGACGGCCCGTCACTCGGTACTTCGCGCCGTCGCGGCCCGGGATCGGGAACGCGAGAAAGACGCGGCGGGCGAACGGCAAGGCCAGACGGTTGGCCAGGCCGAGATGCGCGTCGGCTTCCATGATCGCCGCCGGAATGCGGCGGCTGGCAGCTGCGAACACCATCGGCCCTGCGACGTAGCCGCCGCCGCCGAGAACGACATCGGGCCGACGGCGTTCGAGGATCCGGCGACACGCAAGTGGAGCCTTGCCCGCAACCATGACCGACCGCAGCAGCTCCAGGCTCGGTTCCCGCGGGAAGCCCGGAGATCTCGAACGTGTCGAGCTCGTAGCCGGCGTCAGGAACGAGTTGCGCTTCGGCGCGACCCGGCGACCCGGCGAACGTCACGAGCGCGCCGCGCGCTCTCAGCGCTTCCGCCACCGCGAGCGCCGGCAGCACGTGGCCGCCGGTTCCCCCGGCTGCGATCAGGCACCTGGGCGCGTTTTGCTCGGACATCGCCACTTGCGATGTTAAGGAGAATGCCCGAAGCGGCGAGGGCGACGATGAGGCTCGACCCCCCGTAGGAGAGGAACGGCAGCGTGATTCCCGTGACGGGAGCAAGCCCCAGCACGGCCGCGAGGTTCGTCGCGGCCTGGGCGCCGACGAGCACCGTCAGGCCGGTCGCGAGCAACGATCCGAAGCGGTCGGGGCAACCGAGCGCGATCCGGAAGCCGGCCCAGCAGAAAGCGGCAAACGCGGCGATCACGGCCGCGGCTCCGATCAGCCCCAGCTCCTCGCCGATGACGGCGAAGATCATGTCCGTGTGAGCCTCCGGTAGATAGAAGATCTTGTTGATGCTCTCGCCCATGCCCTTGCCGAAGACGCCCGCCCGAGCCGAGGCCGATCATCGCCTGAACCGACTGGAAGCCCGAGCCCTGCGCGTCACTCCACGGGTTGAAGAAGGAGAGAATGCGCTCGCGCCGGTACGGCTCGAGGTAGATGGCGGCGACGCCGAGCGCGGCCACGATCCCCCCCGCGCGGGCGAGCAGACCGAGCGGCGTCCCCGCGGCGACGAGCATCCCGCCGAGCATCAGCGTTATCGCTACCGCAGTGCCGAGGTCTGGCTCGAGCAGGATGAGCGCGCAGGAGAGGCCCGCCACGAGGCCGAGCGGTTTCGCCAGCTCGGCGAGCGTCCGCGGCGGCCGGGTCTTCGTACGCGAGAGATACGCGGCGACCCAGACGGCGAGCGCCAGCTTGGCAGGCTCCGACGGCTGGAAGGTCACCGGCCCGATCGTCACCCAGCGGCGCGCGCCGTTGACCGGATCGCTCACGAGCAACACGGCGGCCAGCAGCAGGATGCTCACGGCCACCAACGTCGGCGCGGCGTGCCGCCACCACATGTACGGCGTCCTCGCGCAGACAACGAGGACGACGAGTCCCGTCAGCGCGAACAACGCCTGGCGAATGAGGTAGTGCATCGGCTCGCCGTCGCCGACGGTCGCGCGCGCCGAGGTCGCGCTGTACACCATCACGAGCCCGAACGCGACGAGGCCGAGCGTGACGAGAATGAGGAGGTTGGCCTCGAGTTGGGCCCGTTTCACCCAGTCAACTTCTGCACCAGACGGCGGAATTCCTCGCCGCGGTGCTCGAAATCACGAAACTGGTCGAAGCTCGCACACGCGGGCGAGAGCAGCACGATCTCGCCCGGCTCGGCTGCTGCCGCCGCCCGTTCCACCGCCGTCTCGAGGTCACCGCAGCGTTGGAGCGGAAGGCCCGTGGGACGCAGAGCGGCTTCCAGCTCGTCCGCAGCCTCTCCGATCAGGTAGAGCGGCACGCACGGAGCCCGTCATCGCGTCGGCCAGCGGCACGAAGTCCTCGCCCTTCAGCGAGCCGCCGAGGATGACGTGCAACGGAGCGTCGTACGCGGCCAGCGCGCGTCGCGCAGCGGCCGTGTTCGTGGCCTTCGAGTCGTTCACGTACTTGACGCCGCCGATCTCGGCGACCAGCTCCAGCCGGTGCTCGACGCCCGGGAAGCTCTCGAGCGCGCGCGCAATCGCGTCGTCGTCGATGCCGGCGGCGCGAGCGGCAGCCGTGGCCGCCGCCGCGTTCTCGCGGTTGTGCGCGCCGGGCATGCGCGGCTCGGCAGGCAGCGTGTCGTCGCGCGAGAACTCGATGCCCGCCAGCCCGAGGCCGCGGGGAACGATGGCCGTCCGCGCCCGCTCGAAGATGCGGAGCTTCGCGTCTCGGTACGCGTCGAAGGTGCCGTGGCGGTCGAGGTGGTCCGGCTCGAGATTCAGCAGCACGGCGACTTCGCAAGCGAGCTCGTGGACATCTTCGAGCTGAAAGGACGACAGCTCGCAGATGATCCAGTCGGCGGCAGCCACCGACGTGAGCGGCCGCCCGACGTTGCCTGCGACTGCGACCGACCGCCCCGCTTCGCGGAACATCGCGCCGAGCAACTCGACGGTCGTCGTCTTGCCATTCGTTCCGGTGACGCCGACGAGCCGGCTCTCCGGCAGCAGCCGGAAGCCGAGCTCGACCTCACTCCACACCGGGACACCCGGCGCTCGAGCGCTCCGTCACGAGGACGTGCTCGCCGGGAACGCCGGGGCTCTTGACGACGAGCTCGACGCCGTCCAGCAATGCCGCATCGTCGTCGTTGCCGAGCCTGCGATCGGCGACCACGACATCGACGCCTCGCCGGGCGAGGGCAGCGGTTGCCGCCTGGCCCGACCGCGCCATCCCGACGACGAGCACGCGCGAGGGCAGCGTCACGGCTTGCGCCCTGCGAGGTAGACGGCCGGCCACTTCGCGGCTCGGTCGTCCCCGCCGCCCGCACGGCCGCCTCGAGCTGCTCGACCTCCTCGGGCGGTGAAGCCTTCCCGCCAGGCGTCGAGCAGCGACGGACTGCCCGGAGCGCCCACCCCGTGCAGGACCGCATCGGGCGTCACGGTCACGTGTTGTTATGACGACGTCCGCATCGACGTCCACGAAGCCCGCCTCTTCGAACCAGCGCGCCAGTCTCCTCGACATCGAAGTCCTGCATCGGGTGATCGGGCGGCCAGCGCCGGTAGAAGTCGGCCTCGACGCGCTCGGAGAGGTCACCGAAGTCGACGAGCTCCCAGAGCTGCGTGTTGCGCCGGTTGACCGGCTCGAAGAGCGACACGCCGCCCGCCCGGTCGCAGCACGCGGAAGAACTCGCGCGCCGCCTCCGCCTTCTCGCGGACGTAGATGAGCACGGAGCGTGTGAGCACGACGTCCACCGACTCGTTCGGCAGCGGCAGCACCTCCGCGCTGCCGACGAGGTAGGCGACACGCGGGTCGTCACACGTGCCAGCAGCTCGTCGAGGCAGTCCACGGAGATGTCGAGCGCGACCACGGAGCCCGTCCGGCCGAGACGGTCGAGCGCACCGAAGACGAGCAGCCCGGTGCCGGCGCCCACGTCGAGGACGACGTCATCCGGTTCGAGCAGCGCTCGATCGAGCACGCGATCACGGACGTCGGCAAGCGACGCCAGCGCCTCGTCGATCTCCTCCTGCGAGCGGCCCTCGAACCGCGTCTCGACGAGCCACTCGGCCCACTTGTGTCTCGCTCGCTCGGGTCAGTTTCGGAAGAACTGGAAGTAGTAGCGGTAGTACAGGGCGAACGCGATCGCACAAAGGATCGCGGTGACGATCCAGAAGCGCACGACGATCTTCGTCTCCGACCAGGCCTTCATCTCGAAGTGGTGGTGGATCGGCGCTATCAGGAAGACACGCTTGCCCATGTACTTGAAGGTCAGCACCTGGATGATCACGGACAGCGTCTCGATCACGAAGATGCCGCCGATCAGCAGCAGCAGGAACTCGGTTTTCATGACGATCGCGAACGCTGCGAGCGCGCCGCCGATCGCCATCGAGCCGGTGTCGCCCATGATCACCTCGGCCGGCCAGGCGTTGTACCAGAGGAAGCCCACGATGGCCCCGATCAGCGCAGCGCCGAGGATCGAGAGGTCGATGTAGAGGTCGTTGCGCTCGCCCGGCGCGCCCGAACGGATCCACGCGATCACCGCCATCGCCGTGAACGTGAAGACGGCGATGATCCCCGTTCCGGCCGCGAGGCCGTCCAGCCCGTCCGTGAAGTTCACGGCGCTCGCCGTGCCGGCGATCATCAGGAAGACCAGCACGTACCAGGCCCAGGACAGCGGCAGCTCGCGGTTCACCACCGGTAGATAGACGTCCGTCGAGAACTCGCGGTGCTCGGTGACGATCCCCACGACGACGGCGATGCCCGCGAGCAGCAGGAGCTTCCAGCGGGCGTTGAGACCGAGTGACCGCCGGTGCGTCAGCTTGATCGCGTCGTCGAGGAAGCCGATCGCGGCGCAGCCGAGCGTCACGAAGAAGACGAGCAGCGCATTCGTGGTGTAGTGCGAGAGCGACAGGAACGCCACGCCGAGCGCGATGAGGATCACCAGGCCTCCCAGCGTCGGCGTGCCGGCCTTCACGAAGTGGTGCTGCGGGCCTTCCTCGCGAATGTGCTGACCGTACGCGCGCGTGCGCATGTAGCCGATGAGCCTCGGGGCGATGAGGATCGAGATGACGAGGGCGACGACGCCCGCGATGAGCACCCGTACCAACGCCGGGAGAGCCTAGTCGACTGACCCGTCGGCCAGCGCCGCGGCCACGACCTCGAGGCCGACCGCACGTGAGCCCTTGACGAGCACGCAGTCCCCGGGCTGAACGACGCCTCGCGCCACGTCCGCGGCCTCCTTCGCATCGGCGGCGGTGGCGGCCAGCGGCCACTCCGTGCGCGGCCTGGACGTACTCCCGCCCACGCTCGCCGACCGCGACCAGGACGACGACGCCCAGGTCGCCGACGAGCTTTCCGATCTCCCGGTGGTAGGCGGTCGAGTCCGGCCCGAGCTCGGCCATCTCACCGAGCACGGCGACGGTGCGGCGCCCTGCCGCCCGATCGACGAGATCCTCGAGCGCCGCGCGCATCGACATCGGGTTCGCGTTCCAGCAGTCGTTCACGAGCAGCCCGCCGCCGGGCAGCGTCGACCTCCTCGCCGCGCCAGCGCGAGAACGTGACGACCACTTCGCCCTGGACGTCGATGCCGAGCGCGTTCGCCGCGTGGAGCGCGCTCAGCGCATTCTCCGCGTGGTGGCGCCCGCGAAAGGAGAACGTGACGTTGCGGCCGTCGAAGCGCAGCCGCGTGGTGCCGTTCTCCGCAAGTCGCGTCGGGCTGTCCTCGCCGCACGACCTCGAGGTCGTCTCTTTCCACTGGAAAGTCGTCGGGCACGATGGCGACACCGCCCGGCGGCAGCGCCGCGACGAGCTCACCCTTCGCCTCGGCAACCGCTGCGAGCGAGCCGACGCGCTCCAGATGTGCCGGTCCGACGTTCGTGACTACCCCGATGTACGGGCGGGCGATCTTCCGCGAGCGCCGCGATCTGTCCGAGGCCGCGCATGGCGAGCTCGAGGATGCACACCTCGGTGTCGGGCTCCAGCCTGCAGAGCGTCAGCGGGACGCCGAGCTCGTTGTTGTAGCTCGCCTCGGCCGCGATCGTCTTTCGCCGTGAGCCGGCAATGGCGGCGAGGATGTCCTTCGTCGACGTCTTTCCCGTGGAGCCGGTGATCGCGACCACAGTCGCCTCGCTTCGGTCGCGCACCGCCCGGCCGAGGGCTGCCAGCGCAGTGAACGCGTCCTCGGGCACGAGCGCCGCCGCGGCGCCTCGAGCCATCGCGTCGCCGACGAACGCCTCGCCGTCACCGACGGCGACGAAGAGGTCGCCCGGGGCGACGCGCCGGGAGTCGATCTGCACGCCCGTCGCGACGGTCGCTCCGGGAGCCCGCTCCAGGCTGCCCGGGCAGAGAGCCTCGATCTCGTCGAGCTCCAGCGGGATCACGTGCGCGCTGCCAGCCGGCGTAGGGCCTGACGGGCTACCTCGCGATCGTCGAACGGGACCGTCTCTCCGCCGCCTCCTGGCCCTGCTCGTGCCCCTTGCCGGCCACGAGCACCACGTCTCCCGCGCGCGCCGTCTCGATCGCTCGCTCGATCGCCCGTGCACGGTCGAGCTCCACGTCGACCTCCGAGTCGAGCCCGCGCGTGATCTCGTCGACAACTTCCTGGGGATCTTCGCTGCGCGGGTTGTCGGAGGTGACGATTACGACGTCGGCACCGTCCGCCGCCACGGCGCCCATGAGCGGACGCTTGCCGTGATCGCGATCGCCACCGCACCCGAACACGCAGATCACGCGACCCGTTGCCAGCTCCCGCGCCGTGCGCAGGGCGGTCGCCAACGAGTCGGGGGTATGCGCGAAGTCGACGACCACGGAAAACGGCTGTCCCTCATCGACCGCTTCGAAGCGCCCCGGGACGCCGCGCACCGACTCGATCCCGCGCGCGATCGCCTCGTCCGGAAGCTCGAGCAGTCGTGCGATCGCGACGGCCGCCAGGACGTTCTCGACGTTGAAGCGGCCGAGCAGGCGTGTCGCGTAGGGGGATGCCTGCGACGCTGAGCTGCGAACCGTCGCGCCCCAGCTCGAGGTCCTCGGCATGGATGTCCGCCTCCGGACCCGAAGCCGAACGTGATCACGTGGTCGTGGCCGAGGGCGCGGAGCTCGCTGGCCAGCCTGCGGCCGTGAGGGTCATCCGCGTTGAGCGCCGCCGGCGGCGGGTCGTCGTTCACGAACAGGCTCCGCTTCGCCTCGAAGTACTGCTCGAGCGTTCCGTGGAAGTCCAGGTGGTCGCGGCTGAGATTCGTGAAGGCGAGCGCCGAGAAGCGGACTCCCACGAGCCGTCCTAGCTGCGCACCGTGCGACGTGGCCTCCATCGCGCAGCTCCGGTCGCCCACGTCGAGCATCTCCCGGAGTGTCCGCTGCACGTCGATCGCCTCCGGCGTCGTGCGCAGGGCCGGCCGCCGCTCGCCGCCGACGCGGTTCTCGATCGTGCCGAGCAGGCCCGGGCGCCGTCCGGCGGCTGCGAGGATCGCGAACAGGAGGAAGCACGTCGTCGTCTTGCCGTTGGTGCCGGTGACGCCGGCCACGGTGAGCTCATGCGAGGGGTGGCCGTAGAACTCGACCGCTGCGGTCGCCATCGCTGCTCTCGCGTCCGCGACGACGAGTTGGGGTAGCCGGCTAGATCGAGCGGTCGCTCGACAACGAGGGCCACGGCACCTCGCTCGATCGCCTCGCCGGCGAACACGTGCCCGTCGACGCGCTCACCGCGGACGCAGAAGAACAGCGTTCCAGGGATGACCGCTCGCGAGTCGTAGGCGAGGCTCGCGAACTCGACGGGCACAGGGTTGGCAACGGTCGCCGGAGCGAGCGCCGCGATGACTCGCTCCAGGTCCACGCCGCGCGAGTCTACCAGCGGCACTCAGCGTCCCGGAAGGCGCCCATCTGTGACAGAAGTGTGCCATTTGCGGGACTTTTCACGTCCCAGACCCTGGCGTCCAGGTCGCTGGATCGTTACGCTCACAGCGGGGAGGAGGCTGGTGGCCCCGGGTGCTTCTCGGATCGTCCTAACCGGACGTGGCTAGTGAGGCCGGGTCGTCGGGGGGAACCTCGAGGTACTGGAGCGCGAAGTCCGCGATGCGCTTGAACGCCGGCGCTGCGATGACGCCGCCCCAGATGGCCCCGCGCGGCTCGTCCACCGAGACGAGGATCACGAAGCGCGGCCTACTCGCGGGAACGATGCCGATGAACGAGGCGACGTAGTTCGTCTCCGAGTAGCCGCCGTTCACGGGATCCGGCTTGGCCGCAGTCCCCGTCTTGCCCGCGATCTTGTACCCGGGCACTGCGGCGAGCGTGCCCGTCCCCTCGAGCACCACGTTCTCGAGCATGCGCAAGCACCTGGTCCGCAATCGGCGCGGAGAGCACGCGCCTGCGCTCCGGCCTCGCGCGTCCGCCCCCACTCACATGGTCGACAAGGTGAGGCGCGATCCACATGCCGCCGTTGGCGACCGCCGCGTACGCCGCGGCCATCTGCACGGCCGTGACCCCGATGCCCTGCCCGATAGGGACGTTGCCGATCGTCGAGCCGGACCAGCGCTCCACCGGCAGCACGATGCCGGGCGTCTCGCCCGGGAAGTCGATTCCCGTCGGCTTCCCGAAGCCGAAGCGTTCGATCCAGCGACCGAGGCGCTGCGGGCCGAGCAACTGTGCAAGCGTGATCGCGCCGACGTTCGACGACCGCGCCAGGATCTGGGCGACCGTCATCGTCTCCGTACCTCGCGGTTCCGCGTCGTGCACTACGCGGTCCGCGACCTGGATCCCGTAGGGCAGCGTGAACGGACTGCTTTCGTTGACGAGGCCTTCCGAGAGAGCCGCGGCCACGGTCACGAGCTTGAACGTCGATCCCGGCTCGAATGTGTCCGTGACCGCCACGTTGCGATGGCGGTCGACGTCCGTCCGCGCGTAGGCGTTCGCGTCGAAGCCTGGAGAGACCGCCATCGCGAGGACGCCACCCGACTGCGCATCGAGCACAACGGCCGTTGCCCGGGCGGCTCCCCACTGCGACACCGTCGACCCGAGCACGGACTCGACGTTGGCCTGGATCGTGTGGTCGATGGTGAGGAAGACGTCCCGTCCCGGCCGCTCCGGGCTCGACTTGACGACATTGAGCACGCGACCGAACGGATCCTTCACGAACGTCTCGCTGCCGTCGCGTCCACCGAGCACGGGCTCGAGTTGCAGTTCCAGACCGGCGAGGCCGCGGTTGTCGGTGCCCGCATAGCCCAGCACGTGAGCGGCCACGGCACCCTGCGGATACACGCGCCGCTCCTCACGCAGGAAGCCGACGCCCGCCAGGTTTCGCTTCTCCAGCGCCTTGGCGCGCTCCGCGTCCGCCTTCCTCATGACGTAGACGAAGCCCTTCGACTTGTCGAGCAAGCTGCGGGTACAGCGCGTCAGCGTCGACGCCGAGCGTCTTCGCCGCGGCGAGTGCCACCTGGCGCGGGCTCGTCACCTGCCGCGGATTCGCATAGACCGTGACCGCCTCCTCGGCGATCGCGAGCTGAACTCCCATGCGATCGACGATCGTCCCTCGACCAGCCGGGATGGTCACGGTCTCGCTCTGCTGGCTCGACGCACGCTGGCTGAGGTCCGCCGCACGCACCGTCTGCAGCCACGTCGCCCGCGCGAGCGAGATCCCGAAGACCGCCAGCAGGAGGAGGAGCAGTAGGCGAATCCGGCGGTCGGACGGCCTCCGCGCGCGCATTACCGAGGCAAGACGACGTATGTGGTCTGGTCGGGCAAGGCGGGCGTCGCACCGAGCTCCTCGGCTGCGATCTTCTGGATACGGCCGGTCGACGCGGCGCTGGCGAGCTGAGCAGCCAGCGCGGCGTTCTCCGCGCGCAGCTTCGACCGCTTCTGGCCGAGCTCGTCGTACGCGAGATTGACGCGGAGCACCGCCACGTTGAGCGCCACGACGCCGGCGAGCAGCGCGGCGACGACCACGATCCACACGATCCCGCCCGCGAGCCGCCGCTGCGCGGTCCGCTGCGGTGCCTTCGCTTTCGCCTTGACTTCGCGGGCGTGGACGAGGCGGCCGGGGCCGTGCTACCGGAGCAGTAGCTGCCATCAGACCTTCTCCGCGACGCGCAGCCGCGCTGATGCGGCACGCGGATTGAGCGCCACCTCGCGTGCGTCAGGCCGTACCGCTCGTGTCGTCAGCACGCGCAGCACTGGATCCTTGCCGCACGCGCAGACCGGAAAGTCGGGCGGACAGACACAGCCGCGCGCCTCGGCTCGGAAGAACCGCTTCACGATCCGGTCCTCGAGCGAGTGGAAGCTGATGACGGCGATCCGGCCGTGCGGGCGCAGTAGCCGAACCGCCGCCGGTAGTGCCTCTTCGAGCTGGCCGAGCTCGTCGTTGACCGCGATCCGCAGTGCCTGAAAGACGCGCTTGGCCGGATGGCCCTCGCCGAAGCGAGCCGGCGTCGGGATGGCGGTCTTGATCACGTCGACAAGCTCGCCCGAGCGAACGAACGGCTCGCGCCGACGGCGGCGAGTGATGGCGCGGGCGATCTGACGCGCGTACCGCTCCTCGCCATAGCGGCGAAAGATCTCCTGCAGCTCGCGCTCGGGTGCGTCGTTGACGATGTCGGCCGCGGTCTCGTCGGCGGAGGGATCCATGCGCATGTCGAGCGGCGAGTCGACCGCGTACGAGAATCCGCGCTCGGGCCGGTCGACCTGCATGCTGGAGACGCCGAGGTCGAGCAGGATGGCGTCGACACGGACGTCGTTCGTCGCCAGCTGGTCGAGCACGGTCGCGAACTCGCCGCGCAGGAACCGCGCCTGGACACCGGCGCGCTTACGAAAGCGCTCGAAGTACTGGCGTGCCGACGGATCGCGGTCGATGGCGATGAAGCGACCCTTGCCGCCCATGTCGAGCGCGAGCAGCTCGGCGTGACCGCCGGCGCCGAACGTCGCGTCGACGACGGCTTCTCCGGGCTGGACGTCGAGCAGGCGCCGCACCTCGTCGGCGAGCACCGGGATGTGATCAGTCGCGCTTGGACGCAAGGCGTTCGGCAACATCCTCCGCCCTCCCTTCCACTTCTGCGATCTGCGTGCGCCAGGAGGCACGGTCCCAGATCTCGAGATGGTCGTGGACACCGGCCACGACGACGTCGCGCTCGAGCCCGGCATGACTTGCGAGCGGCGCGGGGATCATCACGCGTCCCTGCTTGTCGAGTGTTGCCTCGGAGGCACCGGAGAAGAAGTGCCGCTGGATCATCCGCTCGTCACGGCTGAGCGAACCGAGCGCCGTCAGCCGCGCCGCGAGCTCTGCCCAGTCGGCCTTCGCGTAGGCGAACACGCAGCCGTCCATGCCTCGGCTCAGCACGAGTCCCTCCGGGAAGGAGTCTCGGAACTTCGCCGGAAGCGTAAGCCGGCCCTTTTCATCGAGCGTGTGCTCGTGCTCGCCGAGGAACATCGAATCCCACCGTTCATCGTTGGACCACTTCGCCCCACTTTAGACCACTCTAGACCGCAGCGCAACCCCTGCGATCCCTCCTACAGCGTCAATTGCCCTTCGTAAGGGCCACGGCCGGCGAGAACAGCCGCACCACAGCGGGATGCGAGCTTCAACGCCTCCTCGATGGGCATCCCGCCGGCCAGGCCGTACGTGAGGCCGGCGGCGAACGCATCGCCGGCGCCGTACGTGTCGACCACGGGTCCCGGAAGCTCGCCAGGCGAGAATCGGCCGCCGGGCTCCACCGTGCCGCCACGGGACTCCTTCCGTGCGGACGATGTACCGAGGCGGCGGCTCGAGCCCGCCTTCGTAGCGCTCCCCCGTATCGGCTGCGCTCGCGACGAGCACGTCCAGCTCTACGCCGGCCTCGCGCAGCACCGGCAGCTCGCGGGCCGAGGCCACCAGAACCTTCGCCTGCCGTGCCGCCCGCACCGCCGCCGGGTCGCCTCCCGTGAAGTAGACGCCGTCCACGTCCGACAGCTCGTGCCAGGCGAGCGGATCGGAGCCGCGCGGGACGAGCTTCGGGCCGAGCAGCGCGATCGTCCGCTCCCCCTCGTCGTCGAGGAAGCAGACCGCGCGGCGCTGAGGTTCCTCGCGCCAGACGGCGTCGACGCGAACCCCGCGTCCGGTCAGCTCGTCGATCGCCCTGTGTCCCAGCGCATCGTCGCCGAGCGCCGTGATCAGCAGCGCGCTGCCGGCGAGCTTGCGCAATTGCACCGCAGCGTCGGCGCCACCGCCGGCGGCCTCCTGCCACGTCGCCTTCGGCCTGAACGATCTCGCCCGGGCGCGGCATGCGCTCGACGACCAGGAAGTCCACCCATTCGACGTGGCCCACAACCGCGACCTTCATACGCCGAGTCTCACACTTCGACGTGGCGACGCGTTAGAGCACATGATGGCACCCGTGCAGGTTCCTCCCTTCGAGGAGTTCTATGCCGCAAATCGCGTACGCGTGTACCGGCTGCTCGTCCGCCGCCTGGGACGTCAGCAGGCAGAGGATGCGTTCCAGGAGACGTTCCTGCGGGCACTGCGCGCATACGCCGGGCTACGGCATGCAGAACAGCTCGGCGCCTGGGTGACGACGATCGCGGAGCGCGTCGTCATCGACGCCCACCGACGCAGCCGCGCTACGGACGAGCTGCAAGAGCCGGAGTCCTGGGACGGCCGTCCCGCGCATGCGGAGCTCGAGCATCTCGCCGGTGGCTTGCCGCCGACGGAGCGGGCCGCCGTCGTGCTCCGCTACGGCTACGACCTCGACTACGAGCAGATCGGTGCAGTGCTCGGATCGAACGCTACCGCCGCCAGGCAGGCTGCCTCGGCCGGCGTGCGCCGCTTGCGAAAGGAGCTGGCATGACACTTCCTACGACCCTCGACGCGCGCTTCCGGGAGGCGGCCTCCGCTGCCGGCCTGCTCGACGCCGCCTATGACGTCACCGACTCTCCCGTCGGCGAGCTGTTGCTCGCCGCGACAGATCGCGGAGTCTGCTGGATCGAGTTCGCGCCGGAGGAGACGCTCGAGCGCCTGGCGCGTCAGGTCGGCACGCGGCTGCTCCGCGTCCCTCGCCGCTTGACTGCCGTCAGGCGTGAGCTCGACGAGTACTTCTCGGGCACCCGGACGACCTTCGACGTCACGGTGGACGTGGCGACCGTACCGGCGTTCCAGCAGAACGTGCTCCGCGAGCTGGCACGCGTTCCCTACGGCGAGGTCACGACGTACGGAGCTCTCGCCGGCCGCATCGGCAAGCCGCGGGCCGCCCGCGCCGTCGGCGGTGCGCTCAACCGAAACCCCGTTCCGATCATCCTCCCTTGCCACCGCGTCGTGGGCGCATCGGGCAGCCTGGTCGGTTACGCGGGCGGCCTGGAGCGCAAGCAGGCGCTGCTGAAGCTGGAGGGCGCCGCGCTGGTCTGACTTGCGACTTCCACTATGTAAGTGTTAGACTTACGTAAGTGGAGACTAACTCATATCAGGCGATCGAGGCACTCGCCGATCCGACGCGCCGAGCGATCCTCGAACGCCTGTTGGGCGGGCCGCTGCGCGGTGAAGGACATCGCGAGCGGGCTGCCCGTGACCCGGCCAGCGGTCTCCCAGCATCTCGGCGTGCTCAAGCGCGCCGGCCTCGTCAGCGAGCGGCGGCAGGGAACGTCTCGCCTCTACCGGCTCGAGCCGGGCGGCCTGGACGCTCTCCGGTCGTATCTCGACAACTTCTGGTCGGCAGCTCTGGCGCAGTTCGCACAGGCTGCGGCCGGTAACGATGGGAGGGAGCAATGACGCAGCACACGGCACTCGAGCCCGTGCGCAAGCAGATCTCGGTGGACTGCGACGTCGAGAGCGCGTTCCGCACGTTCACCGAGGACATCGCAACCTGGTGGCCCGTCGAGAGCCACTCGATCACCGGCGAAGGCGCGACCGCCGTCTTCGAGCCGAGCCGTGGGCGGACGGATGTACGAGCGTGCCCCTGACGGGCAGGAACACGACTGGGCGTCGATCCTCGTCTACGAGCCGCCGCATCGTGTGGTGCTGGAGTGGAAGGTCAACTCCGCAGCTCCGCCGACCGAGGTCGAGGTGCGGTTCAGCCCGGACGGCGAAGGCACTCGTGTGGAGCTCGAGCACCGCGGCTGGGAGCAATACCCGAGCGGCGGCGGCGATGAGCGCGGGTCGTACGACACCGGCTGGTCGTACGTCCTCGGGCAGTTTCGGGAGGCGACCGCCTAGTTGCGTTCCGCGAACAACGGCAACATCAGCCGATAGCCCACCCCCCACTCGTTGAGCACGTACGGCGTGTCGGTCAGCTCGGCGAGCCTCCGCCGCAGACGGCACGCGTGCGAGTCGACGGTGCGGGTCCTCGCCACCGATCGATAGCCCCAGACGTCGCGCAGCAGCTCCTGCTTCGGGAACACGTGGGTGGGCGAGGTCGCCAGCCTCGTGAGGAGGCCGTACTCCTTCGCAGGCAGCGGCAGCAGCTGCCCGTCCACGGTGACGCAGCGCGTCGGCAGGTCGATGACGATCTCTCCGGCCTGGAGCACGTCGTCGGGAAGAGGCGTGTCGCTTCGGCGCAACACCGCGCGAATCCGCGCCAGCAGCTCGTCGTAGTGGAACGGACGCGTGACGTAGTCGTCGCAGCCACGGTCGAACGCGCGCACGCGGTCGACGGCGTCCGCTTCCGGATCGCCGAGCACGATCACCGGCACGCGACGGTTCCACGACCGGCCCGGCTCGCCTTCGCGGAGGCGTCGGCAGACGTCGACCTCGGTGGCGAGGAGGACGAGGTCGGGACGTACCCGCTCGGCGAGCGCGAGCGTCGCCTCCTCGTCGTCGGCACGCACGATCTCGAAGCCGTCGTCGGCGAGGTGGCGCTCGAGGAAGCTACCGACGCCTTCCTCCGGCTGCGCCAGGAGCAGTGCCTGTGACATGCGGCGACCGTAGCGAGGTCTTCGACGGCTGTCGAGATGTCCTTTCCCGCGAATGTGTGCCGAGTTTTCTACAGCCGCCGTAACCGGACGCGCCTACAACCTGCCGTGACGGATGACGCCCCACATCAGCCAAACGCCGAGCCCGAACGACAGCGCGAAGCCGACGCCTGCCAGCGTCTGTAAGCCCGGGCCCGGTCGCCGCCGCCGCCAGGAAGCTCGAGCCGATCAGCCCCGCCGCGACGACGAGCGCGATCACGAGCCGGTTCAACCCGACGTCGAGATTGCGCAGGACGAGGTCGAGCTCGTCACGGGCCAGGCGCACCTCGACCTGGCCGTCTGCGGAACGACTCGAGCACGTCATGGATCTGCTGCGGCGCGGCGCGCAGCACGCGCACCAGGTCACGCGCCTCGTTCCGGGTGTCGCGCGCCAGCCTCCCCGGCGAGAAGCGCTGCATCATCAGCTCGCGCGCGTACGGCTTCGCCACCTCGAACACGTTGAAGTCGGGGTAGAGCTCCGCGCCCACCGAGCCGAGCGTGGCGATCGCCTTGTCCAGGAGCACGAACCGCGACGGCAGGTGGAGGTTCATCTCGTAGATCAGCTGGAACCCCTCGCGGATGACCTGGATCTGGTCGATCTCGGACAGGGGGACGCCGTAGTAGCGCGAGTAGAACTCGTGCAGGTGACCGACGAACTCGGCCTCGCGCGACTTGTCGTAGCGAACGCCGAGATCGGCCAGCCCCTTGGGCAGCGCCTCGACGTTCTCGGCGGCGGCGTCGATGAAGAGCGCCGTCAGCTTCGACATGTCGTCGTCTGTGAGCCTTCCGGCTTGGCCGAAGTCGACGAGGCCGATCCGATCGGGATGGCCGAGCATGAGGATGTTGGCCGGATGGGGATCGCCGTGGAAGAGCCCGTGACGGAAGACCATCGTCATCCACGCCTCGGCCATCACGTACGCGAGCCGTCGCCGCTCGTCGTCCGAGAGCTCTTCGCGGTGGAGATCGACGATCTGCGTCCCCTCCAGGAACTCGAGCGTCAGCACCCGCGCCCCGGAGTAGCTCCAGTAGACGCGCGGCACGCGCACGTGTGGATCGCCTACGAAGTTTCTGTGGAAGGCGCTGGCATTGCGAGCCTCCTGGCGATAGTCGAGCTCCTCGCGCACCGTGCGGGCGAACTCGTCGACAAGGCCCTTGGCGTCGATGAAGTCGAGCGCTCGGACGCGATCCTTGGCGATCTTCGCCGCCTGGTAGAGCAGCGCCAGGTCGCCCTCGATCTGCCGCGGCGCGGTCGGTCGCTGCACCTTCACCGCGACGCGCCGGCCGTTTGGCAGCACGGCCGCATGCACCTGACCGATCGAGGCGGCGGCGATCGGCTGCTCGGTGAACTCGAGGAACAGCCGCTCGATCGGCTGACCGAGCTCCTCGCGTACGACCTTCTCGACGTCGGCGAAGGGAAACGGCCGTACCTCGTCCTGGAGCTTTCGCAGCTCGACGACGATGTCCGGCGGGACGATGTCGGGCCTGGTGGAGAGCAGCTGCCCGAACTTCACGAACGTCGGGCCGAGCTCGTCGAGCATCTCGCGCAGGTGCTGGCCTCGCTCCGACGCCGCCGCTCCGTCCGGCGAGACCTTGGTGGAGCCGGGAAGCAGGTCGGTCAGCTTGTTGCGCGAGAAGAAGTAGCCGAAGCCGTGCTTGACCGCCACCTGAGCGATCTCTGACATCCGGCCGATGTTGCGCGTTTTCGCGCCCGAAGCCACCCCGTCAGTCTTGCACGACAGGCGAGGGCGTGATCCGATGCGCTCTCGACCAGGCGTAGCCTGTGCTCGACCTGCGCCAGACGAAGCTCGAGCTCCTCGAGCTCGTCGCGTGCCGCGAGCCCCAACTGGGCGTAGAAGCCCTGGAGGCCCTGTCCTGCGCGCGCGGTAAATCGCATGGCATCGCCGCGCCAGCGCGCGACGGCATCCTCGATCAGCTGGCGTGCCTCGTCCCGCCGCATACCACCGCGCTCCGCGAGCTCGCCGGCCAGCTCGTCGATGCGCTCTGCCGTGAGAGCCACGGCGCCGACCGCGGCCAGGCCCAGCCGCTCGGCCGCCTCGCGAGTCGACCTATCGGGCTCGGCCATGTGGACGCGAGCGGCGACGCTGTCGGCGCTGCTCGCGCTTCGATTGTGCACGGGGCATCGAGCCGTCGCCGGGCGTCGCACCGACCGGTGCAGCCGGAACCCGCTCGGGCTCCGCCTCGACGTCGACCTCGGCCGGCGCATCGACGACGATGACCGCGCCACCGACGCCCTTCTCGACCACGTCGTCCGCACCGATCCGCCCGCGGAACTCCGGGCTGCGCTCCATGAGCACCGTCAGGAACGGCGTGGCCACGAAGAACGTCGATACGGCACCCAGCCCGATGCCGACGAAGAGCGCGAAGGCGAAGTCCTTCAGCGTCTCGCCGCCGAAGAGCAGCAGGCTCGCGATCGGCAGCAGCGTGATGAACGTCGTCGCGAGCGAGCGGCGCATCGTCTCCCACAGCGACACGTTGGCGATCGTCGCGAACGACGCCCGCCGCATGAGCGGGATGTTCTCGCGAACACGGTCGAAGACGATGATCGTGTCGTAGATCGAGTACCCGAGCACGGTCAGCACGGCAGCCACCGTCGCCGTCGTCACCTCGCGTCCGCTGAGGGCGTAGACGCCGAGCGTGATGAGGATGTCGCTGAAGAGCGTGCGGAGAATCGGTACCGCGAAGCGCCACTGGAAGCGCAGCGAGATGTAGAGCATGATCAGGGCGAAGGAGACGATCACGGCGAGGATCGCGCCGCGCGCGATCTGCCGGCTGAAGCTCGACGAGACGTTCTTCACGGCCGACGACGTGGCGCCGATTTCGTTCTCGAGCCCCCTGGCGAGCGTGTTCTGCTGCGCCTCCGTGAGCGACTTCGTGCGCACCTGGAAGCTCGAGTAGCGATCGCTGCCCGCCGACTCGCCACGTCCCTGGACGACGGCGTCCCCGCGGCCGATCTCGGCCATCTGGCTCCGCACGTCCGCGAGTGCCACGGGCTCGTCCGTCCTGAACGTGATCTGCGTGCCGCCCTTGAAGTCGATGCCGAAGTTGAGTCCCTTGACGAAGACGGCGAGGACGCTGAGCACGATCGCCACGGTCGCGATCGAGAGCCAGATGCGGCGGCGGCCGCGGCTGTTCACGTCGATGCGCATCCACTTCTTGATCCCCTGCCCCTCGGCGCCCATGAAGCGCGGGTTGTCGAACCAGCGGAAGCCGGCCAGCAGTCCGAGCATCGCGCGCGTTGCGACGACGGCCGTGAGCACGGAGACGACGGTGCCGATCAGCAGCATCAGCGCGAAGCCCTTCACCTGGGCGGTCGCGACGGCAAACAGCACAAGGGCCGTGATCGCCGTGACGACGTTCGCGTCGACGATCGTATGGAAGCCCTTCTGATAGCCGGTGGCGATCGCGGCCCGGGTCGATTTCCCGGCCCGCACCTCTTCCTTGATGCGTTCGAAGATGACGACGTTCGCATCGGCCGCTACGCCGATCGTGAGGATCAGGCCGGCGAAGCCGGGCAGCGTCAGCGTGACGTTGAGTAGGAGGATCGCCGCGTACATGAAGGCCACGTAGATGGCGAGGCCGGTGACGGCGACGAGCCCGAGCAGCCGGTAGAAGATGACGAGGAAGAGCGCGACGACGAGCAGGCCGATGATGGCGGCCTTCTTCGCCTCCTGGAGCGAGTCCTTGCCGAGCGTGGCGGAGACGTCGGTGCGCTCGATCTGCTGAGAACGAGACCGGCAAGGCACCGGTCTGCAGCACGAGCGCGAGGTCCTTCGCCTCGCCGAGCGTGCCGACGCCCTCGATCTGGGCCGACCCGCCGCCGATGCCGTCCGACAGTGTGCGGTCGGTCGGGTCGATCTGCGGCCAGGACCTGATCTCGCGGTCGAGCACGATCGCGAAGTGCTGCGGGATGCCGCGGAGGTTGCCGCGCTGCCACAGCCGCCTCGTGATGTCCTGGAAGCGGTTCTCGCCCTCGCCCGTGAACTCCATGCGGACGATCGGCTGGCCGAACTGGTCGAAGTCGTGCCGTGTGCCCGACGACTTGAGGTGGGCGCCGGTCATCTCGGGCACCGGGTTCTCCGGCGTTGTCCGGCTGGTAGCGGAAGAGGTAGTAGTACGGCCCGCCCGTGGTCAGGTTCGGCGGACAGGGCTGCTCCTCGCTGGCCACGCACGAGACGACGACGGCGTCGTTCGCGACGCCGAGCACTTTGCCGCCTGCGCGGCACTCGGGGGTTCTTCCGGGTGAAGAGCGCCTCTCGCGTGTTCGCCGGCCCTTCCAGCAGGCGGCCGTTCTTGTTGAAGAGGTAATAGGCCGAAGCGTTCTCGGGAGCAGAGCCGCCCTTGCCGCCCAGGAGGTCGAACAGGCGCGAGGTGGCGACTGCGCCCTGGGCGCCGGTCGAGGGCCCGATCAGGTCCTGCTCGAGGTCGTAGAGCTCGAGCTGCGCGGTCTTCCCGATCAGCTCGGCGGCCTTCTCCGGATCGGTGACGCCGGCGAGCTGGATGACGATCTGATCGTCGCCCTGCTTGCGGATCTCGGGCTCGGCGACGCCGAGCTTGTCGATGCGGTTCCGCATGATGTCCACGGAGCGGTCGAGGTCCTCGTCGGTGAGCGTGTGGCCCTTGGGCGGAACGGCCTGGAGCACCACTTCCAGCCCGCCCTGAAGGTCGAGGCCGAGCGTCGTGCCCTTGTGGAACGGCGAGCCAGGGATGGCGATCAGGCCCACGCCGATGAGCGCAGCCACGATCAGGCTGACGAGGATGAGGTGGTTCCGTCGCTCTCGCATCAGTGTTCGGTGCGACTACCGCTCGCCGGCGTCATGCGCCGCGAGCACCTCGTTCTCTGCCTCCTGCTGGGCGCGCTCGAGCTCGGACAACTCGTTGTCCTCGTCGGCGAGCACCGCCGCGATCGCGCCGCGCGAGACGCGCACGTGCACGTCCGGCGCGATCTCGACCCGCACCTCGTCCTCGTCCACGACCGAGTGGACGGTGCCGTACAACCCACCGGCGGTCAGAACTTCCTGTCCCGGAGAGAGGTTCTCGAGGATGCGCCGCTGCTCCGCCTGGCGCTTGCGCTGCGGGCGGATGACGAGCAGCCACATGACGACGAACAGCAATACGAGAATGGGCAGCAGCGACAACGAGAGCTCCTTCTGGACGGGCGACCCTGAAGTGTGCCAGGACACCCTACCGCCCTGTTGAAGAAGCGGGATTAGGGCAGGGTAAATCCTGTCGCTCGTGCAGTGTTAAGCCGTCCGAAGGCGGCGTTATTGTCATCGGGCATGCACGGACACGCGATGGAACGGGCGAAAGAACGGCTCGCCGAGGCAACTGCCGAGCGGCCCGCCCCGGCAGATGTCAGCGCGCTGCTCGAGCGCACTCATCTTCAGCTCGTCGAGCTGTCGACGGCCGCGGACGGGCTCGGGTCGACGCTTCCGGCCCAGATCGACGAGGCGGTGCGCGAGGGTGTCCGGCGAGAGGCGGCCCCGGTCGGCAGGCAGCTCGCCGAGGTACGCGGGATGGCCGTGCAGCTGCTGCGGCGGCTGGAGCGGCTCGAGACCGATCTCACGGCCGAGCGCCACGCGCGTGTCGACGACCTCGGGTTGCTCGTCGACCTGATCGACGCCGGCTGGCAGAGCGTCGACGAACGCCTGGCGCGGATCGAGCAGACGATCGGCTCCGCCCCGGCAACGGTGCACCGGCTCGGCGAGCGCCGCGCCGAGAGCTAAGCGCGACTTCAGGGATTCGACCGGCCACGGTCGGCGACGAAGGTGCATCCAAAGGTCGGCGCTGTCTTCGCGCAGGACCCGTGTTTCGGCATGAAGTTCGCCGCCGCGACCGACATGGCGGGCGCGGCTCACGACGGCTCTCGGAGAACGCTGACCGCCCGAAAGTCGTGAGACTTTCGGGCGTTACGCCGGCGTCGCCGGCAAGACGAGGGCGAAACGACTGCCCTCGCCCGTCGTGCTCGCGAGCTCGATGCGGCCGCCGAGGGCGACGGCCAGCTCACGGGCAATCGTCAGGCCGAGGCCCGTGCCACCCCCGTCCAGCGACCAGAACGGCCGGAAGATCCGTTCCTGCTCCTCGCGCTTGATGCCCGGCCCGGAGTCCGCCACCGCGACGGAGACCGCACCGTTCTCGGCATTGAGGGCGAGCTCGATCGAGCCTCCGTCAGGCGTCCAGCGAAAGGCGTTGGCGAGAAGGTTGGAGATGATCTGCAGCACGCGGTCGCCGTCTGTCGTGATCACCGGCCGCTGGCTCGTCAGACACGTGTAGTCGATCCCGCGCCGGCGCGCCTCTTCACCGAACGACGCGTAGGCCTGGTCGAGCAGCCGACCCATGTCGACCTCCTCGCGCAGCACCGTGAAGCGGCGTGCGTCGAGCTTCGCGAGATCGAGCACGTCGCCCACGAGGCGCTCCAGCCTGTCGGTCTCGGCCGCGATCACGTCGAGGGACTCGGCCTGCGACTCCGGGTCGGCCACGACTCCCTCCCGCACCGCTTCGAGATGGCCGCGGATCGCCGTCAGCGGCGTCCTCAGCTCGTGTGAGACCGACATGAGGAAGTTCCGCTCCAGCTCTTCGGCCTCCGCGAGGCGGGTGGCCATCTCGCGGAAGCGTTGCGCGAGATGCGAGATCTCGTCCTCTCCTGTCAGCTTCGGGACGGCGACGTCGTAGTGGCCTTCGGCGATGCGGTCCGCGGCGCGCGACAGTGAGAGCACGGGTCGTGTGATGCGGCGCGAGGCCCACCAGCCAACGACTCCTGCAACGAGGAGGCCTCCCAGCAGCGAGACGCCGACGAACTTCATCAACGTCAGCCACGTGTCCCTGAGCACGGTCTTCGGCTTCGCGACGACGAGCGTGCCGAAGGTCGTGCCCTCCAGCGTCACCGGTGATCCGACGGCGATGTACGGGCGATCCTCGTCCGGCGGCGTGAACTCGAACGTCACCGACTCGCCGGCGCGGATCGTCCGCGCGTCGATCAGGCCTGCGGGCAGGCGCCGCAGGCCGGCGATCTCGCCCGGGAAGAGCGGCAAGCCCCCGTAGTAGATCCGGTCTCCCGTCGCCCGCTCTAGCTCGGCACCGACGAACGCGGGCGCGATCCCTCCCTCGTCGCTCGACTTGATCGCCTGCTGCGCGTAGAGGCTCGTCAGCCCGCCCGCCTCGCGGCGCAGCTCCTTCAGCGAGTTGTCCTCGGAGTAGCTCTGCAGCAGCCGGAAGGCGATGGCGGCCGAGACGATGCCGGCGAGCACTACTCCCGCGAGAAAGAGGGCGGGCAGCCGGAAGCGGAGCGAGTGGAACATGGCCGACCTAGGAAGCGGCGGCCGCGTCCTTCGCCGGGGAGACCTTGTAGCCGACCCCCCAGACGGTCACGATCGGTGACGCGTCGCCCAGCTTGCGGCGGATCTGGCGCACGTGAACGTCAACGGTACGCGTGTCGCCGGCGAACGTGTACCCCCACACGCGCTCGAGCAGCTGGTCGCGGGTCAGGACGAGCCCGCGATGGTCGAGCAGCTCCCAGAGCAGGTCGAACTCCTTGGGCGCCAGCTGGATCTCCTCGTCGCCGACATGCACCTCTCGCCTGCCCGCGTCGACCGTGAGGTCGCCGTGGCGGATGACCGCGCTCTCGGGCAGCCGCCGCTCCGGCGTCGCCCGGCGCAGGATCGACTTCACGCGCGCGACGAGCTCGCGCGGGTTGAACGGCTTCGTCATGTAGTCGTCGGCGCCGACTTCGAGGCCGATGATCTTGTCGACGTCCTCGTCCCTCGCCGTGAGCATGAGGATGGGGATGTCGGAGGTGGCGCGGATGCGACGGCAGACCTCGATGCCGTCGATGTCCGGCAGCATCAGGTCGAGCACGATCAGAGCAGGCGAGTCTTCCTCGACGGACTCCAGCGCCTCGTTCCCGGTCGCCGCCGTGCGTACGGCGTAGCCCGCGTTCTTGAGATAGAGCGCGACGAAGGACGCGATCGAGCTCTCGTCCTCGACGACCAGAATGGGAGCGGAGTTCGCCGCCATGGTCAGAGGATGATGCCTACGAGGCCGTCTGCTCCGAGATGGTGAGCTTGCGCGGCAGAACGGGCATCGGCTGGAAGTGGCTCTCGCAGAAGCTCTGGGCGTCGGTCGAGTACTGGCCCGGGTCGAAGAACCCGTCCGAGTTGACCGTGGCCGTGCCCTTGCCCGCGAAGCTCAGCTCCATGCCAAGGGCCTCGACGCGAACCTTGAGCTGGCCGCTCGCGCGGAAGCGGACGCGCGTCGCCGATGTAGCGCGTCTTCGTGTCGGTCAGCAGGCGCTTCTTGTCGAAGTTGAAGACGCGAACGTTGCCGTCACCCTGGAAGCGGATCCTCGATGTCGACCTGACCCGAGTCGAACCGGCCGAGCAGAAAGCCCTTGGCGTTGAACGACACGATGCCGCGGCCGGCCTGGACGACGAGGCAGCCGTCGTCCTGCGCAGCCGGCTTCGCCTGGGAGGAGGCGACGAGCACGACGAGCGCAAGCAGGCGGCACGCACGCGGCGGCGATCTTCCGCATCACGCCCGAAGTATGGCCTCGCGGAGTGTGCCGTGGTTGATCGAGCGTGTAAGGAAGCTGTGAAGAACGGCATCAGCGCGACGAAAGTGCTTCTTGCGTATACACGCCCAGCGGGTTCCAGAGCATGAAGCCGTTCGCATTGGCTCGTCGTGCCGCTGTCACCTGGTCCGTCACTTCGTCCAGGCCGTACGTGCGGCTGAGGGAGAAGTCCTGCAGCCACGGGACGATGCGGACGTTCGTGCCGCGTGACCGCCTTCTGGTAGTCGCGAAGGGATTCCGCGACCGTCCGGCCCGGGAACGCCTCCGGATCCGTCAGGTGGTACTCGCCGGGCACGTAGTGCGACGGATAGACCATCGGGTAGATCGCGTCGAGATAGCGACGGAGCCGCTTCGGTGACTGGCCGACTCCGAGATCGCGGGTTGCGGCGAGGCCGAAGAGGTCCGCGGAGACCCGGACGCCGAGCGGGCGCAGCCGACCGCTCGCGTACGCGAGGAAGCGCTCGATCGTCCGTTCCTTCGGCTCGCGGCGGCTCCTGGGGTAGACGATCGAGTCGAGATCGCCGTCGGAGGGAAAGCGCACGTAGTCGAACTGGATCTCGTCGAAGCCGACCTTCGCGGCGGCCGCAGCGACGTCCACCACGTAGCGCCACACGCGCCGGTCGTACGGGTTGAGCCAGGCCAGGCCGGCTGGATCGCGCCACGCGGAGCCGTCAGGCCACTGCAACGCAAGCTCCGTACGCGCCGGGCCGAGCGTCGGGTCGGCGAACACGACGACGCGGCCGATGAGGTAGACACCGGCCTCCTCGGCGGCTTGCGCGGCGCTCTTCGCGTCGTAGTGGATCCTCGCGGCGCTCACGTCGTGCGCCAGCTTCGGCAGGTTCGGCGACACGAACCCGATGGCACCGTTCTCGTCCTTGACGTCGAGCTCGAGCGCGTTCAGGCCGTACGCGCGGAGCGCGAGGTACTCGCCGAGCTTCCCCTCGACGGATGCAAGGCCCATCGTCATGTGCACGCCGCGGATCTCGTCCGGGACGCGGGGCATCGCGACCATCTTCGACGACAGCGCAACCGTCCGTGTGCCGGCGGAGCTCTCCTCCTCGGGTGAAGAACGACGCACCGAGCACGCTGCCGGCTCCCAGGGCCAGCAACGCCGCCGCGAATCCGGCGCGGCGAAGCCTCTTGCGCCTGCGCGCTTGATGGCGCCGCTCGCGGAACCGGTCGCTTGGGTCGACTCTGCGATGAACGTACATCCGGAGCGACTTACACGGTACGCCGTGTTGCTGGTGTATGCAACATCATGCTCTACCGAAAGCCCATGGTTGAGCCATTTGGCGGCAGCGGACTGGCCGGCGTACCGGGCTCGACGGTCGGCCCGTCGTAGCCGAGCGGCGCGACGTCGTTCGGCCCGTCCGCGTGGAAGAGCGAGGCGAGCGTCTGGATCTGCCCTCGCCCCACGGAGAGCTCGAACTGCCCGCCGCCGTACATCGTGATGCCGAGAGCCAGGCAGTAGTCGTACGTGCCGAAGAGCTCGGACACGCTGCCGAATCGCGACGGCTTGATGTTGAGCCACCGCGGTGGGAACGGCAGTGCCTCGATCCCGGCCACGGAGTGGATGACCGCATCCCAGCTGACGCGGTCGTGGTGGGCTCGCAGCGCCTCGGCGGTTCCGGGATCGACGAGGTCCGGATCCTCGAGCACGGCCTCCGGAAACGCCTCGGCCACGAGCGCGTACAGGCGCGGATCGGGCGGCTGGTCGACGGCCGTTCCTCGGTATGCGCCCTTGAGGTCGAGCACCTCGACGGCGTCCAGGCCGGCGAGCTCCGCGACGACGTCCTCGGTCCACTCGCTCGTCGGATCGAGCTTGAACCGGGTGGCCGGATGGACGTCGAGGATCGTGCGCAACGGCTGGACGGACGGAGGCTTGGGCAAGCGCCTCGACACGACGAAGCGCACGGGCTCGGGCGTTCGGCCGAGAGCCTCGCCAAGCGACATTCCGGCCTGCCGCAGGGCGAGATCGAGCGCAGCGCTCTCGAACGCCCACCGCCGGTAGTTCCGCCGTGCGGGAACCTCCGGCTCGCCGGCAGGAAAGAGATCGAGCGAGCCGACCAGCTCCGAGAAGTCACGGAACGTCGACGTCCCGGCGAGGTCGTGAGCAGCGCCACTGCGCAGCCGCTCGTGCTCGTCCACTTCGTACGTCACATCCTCGCCGACGCCCTCCTCGCCGCCTCCGCGCAGCCGGACGGCCGTCGTGTGTCGGACGAAGCCACTGGAGACGGGCCGCTCGAAAGCCTCGAGCTCGTAGCTCTCGACCTCCAGCGGCAGATTCGCGATCTCGTCGTAGGTCGCCATGCGTGAGTGCGAGACTACCCGCGGCCGTGTCCGAGATCCTCGACTTCGGCGCCGTCGTGCTCATCGTGGCCGGCGGCTGTTCGTGGCCGTGGCCACGAGCAAGCTCGGCGCGTGGTTCCCCATTCCCGGGCCGGCGATCTTCCTGATCGTGGCCGCCGTCGCCAGCGGATGTTTTCCCGGGTCTGTCGGTCCTGTCGATCGAGACGGCGTCGCGCATCGGCATCGTGGCGCTCATCGTCATCCTCTTCGAGGGAGGGATGGACGTCGGCTGGCGGCGGTTCCGCCGCGCCTGGCCCGAGATCACCGTCCTCGGCCTCCTCGGCACGTTCGGGACCGCACTCGCTCGTCGCGCTGTTCGCGCACACCGTGCTCGACCTGAGCTGGACGCTCGCGGCCGTCCTCGGCGCCGCTCTGGCCCCCACCGACCCGGCCGTGATGTTCTCCGTGCTCGGCCGCAAGGAGATCCGAGGACGTACGGGCACCACGCTCCTGGGCGAGTCCGGCGTGAACGACCCGGTCGCGATCTCGCTGATGATCGGCGCGCTCGAGTTCGCGACGAACGACAACGCGTCGTTCTGGGGCGTCGCCTTCGAGTTCGTCTCCGAGATGGCAGTGGGCCTCGCTCTCGGCGTCCTCGGCGCGATCGTGCTGCGCGAGTCGATGCGCCGGATCGATCTCGCGAACGAGACGCTCTATCCGATCCTCGCGCTCGCGCTCGCCGGTGTCCTCTACGGCGTGACGACGCTCGCGCACGGCTCCGGCTTCCTCGCCGTGTTCGTGGCCGGAGTGCTCTTCGGGGACGTTCGCGCGCCGTACAAGGGCGAGATCGAGCGCTTCCACAAGTCATTGGCGAGCCTCGCGGAGATCGCGGTCTTCGCCGTGCTCGGTCTGACGATCACGCTCGGCGACTTCGACGGGAGCCTGTGGCTGGACGGCCTACTGCTGGCTGTCATGCTCGCCTTCGTCGCCCGGCCTGTCGTCGTGGGACTGCTGACGCTGCCGATGAGGTTCCGCTGGGGCGAACGCCTCTTCGTGATGTGGGGCGGTCTCAGAGGGGCCGTGCCGATCATGCTCGGCACGCTCGCGCTGCTCGAAGGAATCGACGACGGCGAACGTGTCTACGACATGATCTTCGTCGTCGTCGCGTTCTCCGTGCTCGTCCAGGGGACGAGCATCCCGTACGTCGCTCGGCGGCTCGGCGTCCCGATACGCGACTCCGATCCAGGCGGCATCGTCAGCACGCATCCTGGCCACCGGCTCGTCCAGCGGCCGGCCGCACGCTGCGCGACCTGCCGCTGGGCGAGCGCACATGGGTGCGCGACCGTCACCAGAGACGGCAACCAGCTGCCGGCTCGCGGCGACACGGTGCTCGAGGAAGGAGACGAGGTGGAGCTGGTGCTCGACGTCAGCGACGTCGACCGGCTCGACGACCTCTTCGGCTAACGAGGGCCGTGGAGGAGGGCGAGACGACCGCGAGGCAGCGGTCGGACGAGGTTGAGCAGCAGGCGAACCATCGAGCTGGTCATCGGCTTCGGCGGAGAGGAGCTGAACCCTCTTAGAGGCGCTCGATCGATCGCCGGCGATTGCCTGGCCCTGGCCGATGCACATCGTCGCGATGCCGAAGCGAGCGTCGCGGCGCTCGAGCTCCGAGATCAGCGTGGCAGTGATGCGCGCACCGGTCGCTCCCAGCGGATGGCCGAGCGAGATGCCGCCGCCGTTCGGGTTGACGTCACCTGCTTGCCACCGCTCCTCGAGGCCGGTGTCGGCCAGGAACTGGAGCACGACCGACGCGAACGCCTCGTTGACCTCGATCACGGCCATGTCGTCCCAGGACAGGCCCGCCTTCGTCGAGCGCACGCTCGCACGCCTGCGGGTTGCCGTGGAGCATGCGGTAGGGGTCGACGCCCGCGAGCCCGAAGGAGACGAAGCGCGCCCGCGGCTCGAGCTCGAGCCTCTCGGCGGCATCTCGCGAGACGACGAGCATGGCGGCCGCGCCGTCGCAGATCTGGCTCGAGCTGCCGGCGGTGACCACGCCGTCGGTCTTGAAGGCCGGAGGTAGCTCGGCGAGCTTCTCGAGCGACGTGTCGCGCCGCGGCGTCTCGTCGACGGCGAAGAGCGTGCCCACGTGCGGGTTCGAGACCTCGACGGGCACGATCTCCTGCTCGAACCGACCCTCGTCGATCGCGGCGATCGCGCGCCGGTGCGACTCGTACGAGTACGCGTCGAGCGCCTCGCGCGAGAGGTTCCACTCGTCGGCGAGCACCTCGGCCGAGATGCCCTGCGGCACGATCTCCCAGCGCTCGTGAAGCTTCTCGGAGAAGCGGAAGCCGTCCGGGCCGAGGTTGGAGCCCATCGGCACGCGGGACATGCTCTCGACGCCGGCCGCGACGACGACGTCGAGGTGCCCGGCCTGTATCGCCGACGGCGGCGTTGAACGCGGCCTGCATGGAGGAACCGCACTGCCGGTCGGTGGTGGCCGCGCAGACCGTCTCCGGCCAGCCGGCGACGAGCAGCGCGACGCGGCCGACGTTGAGCGCTTGCTCGCCGACCTGGCTGACGCAGCCCATCTGCACGTCCTCGATCTCGGCCGGGTCGACGCCGACGCGCTCGACGAGGCCGTTCAGCACCTGGCCGGCCAGCTCGTCGGCACGGACGCTGGCGAGCGTCCCGTTCTTCTTGCCGATCGGGCTGCGAACGGCGTCGACGATGAGGGCTTCAGGCATCGACGACAGCGTACAGCCGCCACGTGCCCGGAACGCCCTTCAACTCGTGCTCGCCACGCTCCTCGAACTCGATGCCCGAGCCGGCGACGAGGTCCTTGACGGTGCTCGAGACGAGCACTTCGCCGGCACGCGCGAGCGCGGCCACGCGCGCGCCCGTGTGCACAGCGATCCCTGCAATGTCACGGCCGGCGAGCTCGACTTCGCCCGTGTGCACGCCGGCGCGGATCTCGAGGCCGAGCGGCCGCACGGCGTCGCGAGCCTCGACAGCCGCTCGCACGGCCCGAGCAGGGCCGTCGAACGTGGCCAGGAAGCCGTCGCCGGCCGTTCCGACCTCACGGCCTCGATACCGCTCGAGCACGCGCCGCACAGCTTCGTGATGACGGCCGAGCAAGCGTCTCCAGCCCTGGTCGCCGAGCTCACTCGCCCGCTCCGTCGACCCCACGATGTCGGTGAAGAGCACGGTCGCCAGGACTCGGTCGACGAGCGCGGGGCCGCCGACGCCGCCGACGAACCGACGCGTCTCATCGAGCATGAGACGCGTTTGCGGCCGGATCTGCCCAGCTGAAGCCGTCCACCAATCCGGGAACCTCGACCAGCTTCGCCCCGTCGATCCTCGAGGCAATGTCGCCGAGCTTCCTCGCGTGAAGCCGGGCGATGAAAGCACGAGCGTCGGGCACCGCACGGCCGACAGGACGTCGCGGACGTCTCCGTCCATCGTCATCCGATGGAAGGCCACCGCTTCCGCGGGGCTCGCGCTCCGGCGCGTGTACCAGACGTACCAGTCGATGAAGCGCTCGTCGTGGGCCTTCGACGGCACGTAGCGGCGACCTCGGTCAGCTAGGTAGTCGCGATCACCCCAGCGCTCCGCCATCTCGCGGAGCTCGGCGGCCGACTCGTCCTCCGTTGGAGCCCAGGGATAGTCGGGTGCCCAAAGGCCACGCGCCGACGGGTCGTACATCACGAGCGCATTCGTGCGCTCGGGGTACGTTGCGGCAAAGAGCACGGCGAGCCGGGTGCCTTCCTGGCCCGCCCAAAGCGTGATTCGGTCGCGACCCGACCGCGTCCAGCACAGCCCGCACGTCGTCCATCCTGGCCTCGAGCGTGGGCAGCTCGGTTACGGGATCGGAGAGACCGCTTCCGCGCTTGTCGAAGAGGATCACTCGAGCGAATGACGCCAGTCCTTCTACGTGATCGACGAACAGCGGCTGATCCCAGGCCGCCAGGAGGTCGGCGAGCGTGCCTCGCACGAACACGATGTCCATCGGTCCGTCGCCGACCACCTGATATGCGATCGCGACATCGCCGGAGCGCGTGTAGCGGACCTCCGGGACGCTCACGCCGGAAGTCTCACATCTAGACTCACAAGGTGGCCACGACGGTGATCGAACGGAAGCTGCTCGTGGGCGGCGAGTGGGTCGAGACCGGCGAGTGGATCGACGTCCGGTCGCCGTACTCGGGAGACGTCGTGGGCCGCGTGCCCAAGGCCGGCGCGGCCGAGGTGAGGCAGGCGCTCGACGCGGCAGAGCAGGCCATGTCCGAGCCGCTGCCCGCGCACAAGCGAGCCGAGATCCTCGTGCGCGTCGCCGGCTACCTCGGCAAGCGGCACGACGAGGTGGCGCAGACGATCTCCGCCGAAGCCGGCAAGCCGATGAAGGCCGCCCGGGTCGAGGCGGCGCGCGCGATGTCCACGTACACCTTCGCGGCCGTCGAGGCGCGGAAGCTCGCCGGCGACATGGTGCCGATGGATGCGTCGCAGGCGGGCGTCGGCAAGCTCGCGTTCACGCTGCGCCGGCCGATCGGCGTGGTCGGAGCGATCTCGCCGTTCAACTTCCCGCTCAACCTCGTCGCGCACAAGATCGCGCCCGCGTTGGCCGCGGGCTGCGCGGTCGTGCTGAAGCCTGCGTCTCAGACACCGCTCTCGGCGCTGCTGCTCGCGGAGCTGGAGCACGAGGCCGGCCTGCCTCCGGGGTGGCTCAACGTCCTCACGGGCCCGGCGGCCGAGATCGGCGATGTCCTCGTTGAGGACGAGCGCGTGAAGCTGATCACCTTCACCGGCTCCTCGGAAATCGGCTGGAAGCTGCGCGAGCGCGCGGCGCGCAAGAAGGTCGCGCTCGAGCTCGGCAATGCGACGCCGGTGATCGTCGAAGCCGACGCCGACCTCGACGAGGCGGCGTCGAAGCTCGCCGCCAACGCATTCTCGTTCGCCGGCCAGAGCTGCATCTCCGTCCAGCGGATCTACGTCCAGCGCAGCCGCGTACGACGGCTTCCTGGAGCGCTTCCTCCCTGGCGTGGAGGCGCTGCAGGCAGGCGACCCGTCGGACGAGGACACCGACGTCGGGCCGGTCATCGACGACGACGCGCGCGAGCGGATTCTCGCCTGGATCGAGGAGGCCCGATCGCTCGGCGCCGACGTGCTCACGGGTGGCGACGCCGACGGCCCCGTGATCAGCCCGACGGTGATCGCCGGCGCGCCGCCGCACGCCAAGGTGTCCTGCGACGAGGTATTCGGGCCGGTCGTGACGGTGTCGGCCTACGACACCTTCGACGAAGCGGTCGAGCTCGCCAATGGCACACGCTTCGGCCTGCAGGCAGGAATCTTCACGGCCGACGTACGCCGGGCGCTCGACGCGGCCCAGCGGCTCGAGTTCGGCGGAGTCACCGTGAACGAGGCACCGACCTTCCGCGCTGACCAGATGCCCTACGGAGGCGTCAAGGACTCGGGCACGACCCGCGAGGGCCCGGCGTACGCGGTCAGGGAGATGACCGAGGAGCGCGTCGTGGTGCTCCAGCTCTAGGACTTCGATTCGTGGCTCTCCGCCGTCAGCGGCCACCTCGCGCCCCTCTCCCCTCCCCCGGCGCCCTGCGACGCGAGCGTCGTGTGCTGCTGCAGATGCGCGATGAGCAGCTTCGCGACCTGGGAGGCCTCATCCTCGAGATGTTCCGGCGCAACCGGTTCAACGACGAGCTCGTGCGGGAGCGCTGTGACGAGCTGGTCGAGCTCGACCGCCGGCTCTTGGAGCTCGAGGAGGTGTTGCGAGCCGCGACGCACCGGGCGCCTCTGCGCCGCTGCGAGTGCGGCACGGAGATCCCGCCGTTCTCCCGCTTCTGCCCCGGCTGCGGTCGCGAGCTGACGGTCGCCGCCGACGAGCCCGAGCCGGAGCCCGAGGCATGACCGACGCGAGTGCTTGCGCCGGCTGTGGCGCTGCTCTCGGTCCCGGACAGGAGTACTGCGTCGAGTGCGGCGAGCGTCAACGGCCGCGACGGAAGCCCGTCCACTGGCTCTGGCCGGCGGCGGTCGCAGCCCTCGTGGCAGCCGGTGGCGCCGCGGGCGCAGTCGCTGCCGGTGCCGACGACGCCGGCAACTCCACGATTGTGGCGCTGACACCGCTCCGGCCGGCTGCGTCGCCGGCAGTGCGGCCTTCGCCCAAGCTGCGGAGCTGGCCTGCGCGGCGCAACGGCTACACGGTCGTGCTCTCGGTCGTCCCCAGCACGGCGGGGCCCGAGGCGGCGCGCACGCGGGCACTCGCGGCCGTCTCAGCCGGACCACCGGATGTCGGCGTGCTCGCCTCGTCGCGCTACTCGAGCCTCCATCCCGGTTACTGGCTCGTCTTCAGCGGCGTCTACCGCACCCTCGACGAGGCATTGGCGGCGTTGCCACGAGCCGCCCGGCACGCGCGCTCGGCCTACGCGCAACAGATCACGCGCTGACAGTCGAGCCGGACTTTGTGACATCTCCTGAACAAGACTTTGTAACAGCGCGCAAAACGCGTTAGACTCAGGTCGAGCGGGGTACGGACCCCCATTAACGCCCGCTCAACAAAGCACTTTCTCGAACTTCATACGGGAACGAGATACTGATGACAATGGACGAGCGAGTGGCCGAGATCCGCGCCTGCATGTATCAGTATTCACGGGCGCTGTATCGCTCGATCAAGGATCTCATCGACCCGTACGTCGACCCCGCGGAGCAGCTCGAGTACCGCCGCGAGGTGCTTGCGTCGTGCGAGCAGACGATGGAGCGACTCGCCACCGACCCCCACTACTTCGCCAACCCCGACAAGGCGCTCTTCCAGGACATCCGGCGGTACTTCCCGATCACGAGCCAGGCCCAGGTGGCCTGGTCCGTCGACAAGGTCGTGGGTGCTGCCGTCGCCTTCATCGAGGAGCAGATCGAGGCGGGTGCTTTCGACGGCGGCGTGGCCCGCTGCCAGGCGATGACGCGCAAGGGCAAGCCCTGCCAGCGGACGCCGCTTCCCGAGCGGCACTACTGCCCGTCGCACCAGCACCTCGAGCAGCGCTCGAAGGTCGCGGCCTAACCAGAGTTTCCGAGCACGGCTCGGCGAGCTATAAGCTCGCTCTCGCGTGTCTCATGACACTGACAAGCTGATCCGCCAGCTGTCGCTGGTGGCGTTCCTCATGGCCGAGCTCCGCCCGCTGACGGCGCGAGACGTGAAGCAGAACGTCGAGGGCTACTCGGAGATGTCCGATGAGGCGTTCGCGCGGCGGTTCTACTCGGACCGCTCGGAGCTGCTCTCGCTCGGCGTTCCGCTCCAGTCGCAACGGGACGAGTTCACGGGCGAGGAGCTCTACACGCTGCGTTCCGAGAACTACTTCCTGCCGCCGCTCGAGCTCACCGACGACGAGCTGGCGGCGCTCCAGACGTGCCTCTACCTGCTCGAAGGGCCAGTTCGCGTACGCGGAGCCGTTCCGCCTGGCCCTGCAGAACCTCGCGCTGGGCCGGCCGGGCTTCGCGCACGCGCCCGTCGGAGACCGCCGTGCGCGTGGAGGTGACCGACCCGGACTACTCGCCGGAGCTCGCGGGCCGGCTGAGCAAGCTGGAGACGGCCATCTCGAAGCAGCGCACGCTGAAGTTCGACTACTGGGGCATCGCCCGCGACAAGGTTCGCGCCCGCACGATCGACCCGTACGCGCTCTTGCCACACGAGGGCAGCTGGTACGTGATCGGGCGCGATCACAAGGCCGAGGAGATCCGGACGTTCCGCGTCTCCCGCATCCGCGGTGAGATCCGCTTCGCGACGCGGAGGGAGCGCGACTTCCGGTTGCCGCCCGAGTTCAACGCCCAGAAGCATCGGCCGCCGCCCGCGTGGCAGATGGGAGAGATCGTCGGCGAGGCGCGAATCGAGCTGACGAGCGACACCGCCTGGTGGGTGGAGCGCACGCACCGGCGCTCGGGGCGCATCGAGGACGGCGTCTTCGTCACTCCGTACGCGAGCATCGAGCACCTCGCAGCGTGGGTGCTGCGACTCGACGGGCGCGCGGCGCCGCTGGAGCCCGACGAGCTCCGGCGAGAGGTGGCCGTCAGCCTGAGGAGGGTCAGGGAACGCCACGAAGGCGACCCGCCTAAGGTCGCTGGGCACGCGCCGGACGCTGACGAGCCGCTGCCCGAGCGTCCCGCCGGCCCGGTCGCGCCCGAGCGCTTCGGGCTTCTGCAGGCTCTGCTCGCGTATCTGCTTGCTGCCTGCGGTGAGGAGACGAGCGCCGAGATTCCGGCGGCCGAGCTCGTCGACCGCTTCATGATCCCCGCCGAGGCGCTCGAGGAGCACCTGTCGCTGCTCAACCTCGTGAACTTCGGCGGCGGCTGCTACGCCGTCTACGCGGAGCTGCGCGGCGACACGGTGCACGTGGACAAGGAGCTGTTCGGGGACACGTTCCGGTCGTCACCGCGACTGACGCCGCTCGAGGCGCGGGCGATCAGGCTGGCGCTCGAGTTCGTCGGGCCGATGATCGCGGCCGAGGCGCACCGGCCCCTGGACAAGGTGCGGCGGAAGCTCGAGGAGACCTTCGGCGAGTTCGATCTCACCCAGACCGCCGAGCCGCAGGGCGACCGCATCGAGGAACGGCTCATCGCCACGCTCAGCAACGGCATCAAGCGCCGGCGGCTCGTGGACATCGAGTACGTCAAGGTCGGCGAGGAGGCAGTCGTCGCGCACACGGTGGAGCCGTACTGGCTGGAGCGGCAGTTGCCCCACTGGTACGTCCACACGTGGGATCGCACGCGCGACGACGCGCGCAGCTTCCGGCTCGACCGCATGCGATCGGCGGCGCTCACGCCAGAGAAGTTCGAGCCCCGCGAGGGATTCGAGCCCGATCGGCTGCGAGACGCGCGCGTGGCACGCATCCATTACTCGAAGCAGGTCGCCCGCTGGGAGGTGGAGCGCGGCGCGCAGCCGTTGCGCGACGGTAGCGCCACCGCCGAGCAGAAGGTCGGCAGCCCGGAGTGGCTCGTCGGGGAGATGCTCCGCTTCCGCGGTGAAGCGGTCGTGATCGAGCCGGCCGACCTCCGGCGCAGCGTCGCGCAGCGCGCGCGAGAGCTGCTGTCAGAGCTCGGGCTCGCCCGCTTGCGCGTCAAAGTCTGAGACTCGCGCATGAAGGCGATACGCATCCACGAGGACGGCGGTCCCGAGGTGCTGCGCTACGAGGACGTCCCGGATCCCTCGCCCGCAGCCGGCGAGGTGCTGATCGGGCTGCGCGCCGCATCGCTGAACCACCTGGACGTGTGGGTGCGCAAGGGCCTGCCTTCCGTGCCGAAGCCGCGGATCCTCGGCGCGGACGGCGCAGGCGTCGTCGAGGCTCTGGGCAAGGGCGTCGAGGATGTCGAGCCCGGACAGCGCGTCGTCATCAACCCCGGCGTCATGCACAACGGCCGCGTGACCGTGATCGGCGAGCACACCGACGGGACGCACGCCGAGCTGATCTCCCTGCCGGCCACGAACGTCTATCTCCTTCCCGACGACATCGCGTTCGAGGAGGCCGCCGCCTTCCCGCTCGTGTTCGAGACGGCATACCGGATGCTCGTGACGAAGGCCGGCCTCCGTGAAGGCGAGTGGGTGCTCGTGTGGGGCATCGGCGGCGGCGTCGCGACTGCGGCGTTTCAAATCGCCAAGGCCCTCGGCGCACACGTGATCGCCACCTCCTCGAGTGACGCGAAGCTGGAGCGCGCGAGCGAGCTCGGCGCGGACGTCGTCGTCAACCACGAGTCGGGCGACGTCAAAGCCACCGTGATCGAGGCGACGGGCGGGCGCGGCGCGGACGTCGTCGTCGAGCATGTCGGCGAGGCCACCTGGCGCACGTCGCAGGACGTTGCTTCGCAGGGCGGGCGCATCGTCGTCTGCGGGGCGACCACCGGCCCGAACCCGCCCGCAGCGCTGCACCGCATCTGGTGGAAGGAGCTGGCCATTCTCGGCTCGTCGATGGGAACGAAAGAGGACTTCGAGGCCGCCTACGAGCTCGTGAAGAGCGGAAGTGCCAAGGTCATCGTCGATTCGACGTTCCCACTCGCCGAGACCCGCGCCGCGCACGAGCGGCTGGAGGCAGGCGAGCAGTTCGGGAAGATCGTCCTGAGCATTCCGGGATAGGTCGCCGGCATCCCTGCGCGACTTCAGGCCTTGCCGCTGATCATCTCCCAGGCTCGACGCAGCTTCTCCCGTAGCTCGCTGCGGTCGACGTCCTCGACACCCGTCACCTCGATCGACCCCGGGTTCTCGGTCGGCTCCGGCAGCCGCTCCGCATCGGCGTAGCTGAAGCCTAGGATCACGCCTCGCTCGTAGATCTCTGTCACTTGGGACGCGTCGGCGAACCGCAGCCCGCCTGGCAGCCCGCTCGTGTCGATCACGATCCCGTCGAACAGGTCTATCTCGGGATCGGCGAGGACGTGTTGGACCTCCCCGACCCTCTCGCCGTCCCGGGAGAAGACATCGACGCCCGGTTCGAGCACCAGGTAGGAGCTGGGCGAGCCGAGATCATCCATGGTGGGTCCGCTAACCGAAACCGAGGATGAACTTCGCGTCGTCGGACATCTTGTCCGGCGTCCACGGCGGATCCCAGGTCAGCTCGAGCTCGATGTCCTTCACGTCGGGGAACGACTCGGCGACAGTGGTTCGCATGTCCTCTTGGATCATCGGCCCGGCGGGGCAGCCCATCGACGTCAGGGTGTGGATCACCTTGACCTTGTCTGCCTCGATCTCCACGTCGTAGACGAGGCCCAGGTCGACGATGTCCATGCCCAGCTCGGGGTCCTCGACCCGGTGCAGGGCTACCAGCACGTCGTCCTTCGTCGGCACGACCACGAGTCTAGTCGGCAGACGCTAGTTACCGGGGAGCCGTACTTCCTCGCGCCGCTCGCGGGCGAAGAAGTGGATCCCTTCCACGAACCGCACCCAGTTGCAGCGCGTGCACATGACGAGGGAGTGCGTCCACGCACTGTCGGCGAGAAAGCGGACGCCTCGCAGCAGGTCGCCGGTCGACACGCCCGTGGCCGCAAAGATGATCTCGCCCGGCGCGAGATCCTCCGTCTGAAACACCTTCTCCACGTTCTCGATGCCGTGCTCTTGCGCGGCCTCGATCTCCCGCCGCGACGTGGGCCAGAGCTGTGCCTGGATCTCGCCGCCGAGGCAGCGGAGTGCAGCGGCGGTCATGACGGCCTGCCGGGTACCGCCGATGCCGATCGCGAGATGGTCGTTCGTGCCGCGGACCGCCGCAGAGATGGCGGCGGTAACGGTGCCGTCGGGGATCAGCTTGATGCGCCCGCCGGCACGGCGGATGTCCTCGATCAGGTCCTCGTGCCGCGGGCGGTCGAGGACAATCGTCGTCACGTCGTTCGGCGCACGCCCGTAGGCCTCGGCGATCGCCCGCACGTTGTCTTCGACCGGCTTCAGGATGTCCACTGACCCCCGCGCCCGCGGCCCCACCGCGAGCTGCCGCATGTACATGTCGGGCAGGGGAGGCATCGAATCACGCCCGGCGACGGCGACGATGGACATGGCTCCCTGACCGCCGCGCGCAACCACTCCACGCCCCTCCAGCGGGTCGAGCGCGAGATCGACCGCTTCCCCGCCGGCTCCGATCTCGCTGCCGGGCACGAGATGCTCGGCACCTTCGTCCGCTCCGATGACGACCCGGCCCGAGATCGGCAGCGACGCGAGTGCCGACTGCATGCCCGAGAACGCCGCCTCCTCGGCGCTCGTCTGGCTGCCCGCGCCGAGAAACCGCGCGCTGCCCAGAGCGGCCCGTTCGGTCGCGCGAGCGTAGAGCTCGCACATGCAGGAGCGGGTCAGACCTTCGTCCAGGTCAGCGCTCGAGACCACTGCCGACAGCGCCGAGCCTCTCCGCGCTCGCGAGCACGAGGTCCATGGCGGCGCCGATCGTCGCGTCGATGTTCGAGTTCTCGATCACCGGCACGTCGCAGCGATTCGCCCGATCAACGATGAAGCCTTGCACCCGCCGGATCTCGTCCAGCTGCTCGATGTAACGCCCGACTGGCCGCAGGCCCTCGGTGTTAGCGTCGCGCACCCAGAAGTGCCCGGCGTGGATGTCCTCGCTGTCGATCTCCAGCACAAATTGCACTGCGAGGGCGCCTTCGACAGGAGGAACGAGGCCGGGGACGAGGTGGACTCCCTCCAGCACCATCGACCACCCCTCGTGGAGCGCCCGCTCGATGACGGCGCGCACGCCGACGAGGACGTTTCGCGTCTGATCGAGGAAGCCCGCCAGCGTCGGGTCATCCGCCTCCGGCGCGGCCGGGCCGGCCTCGAAGCTCGAGTAGTGGATGGAGGGCATGAACTCCTCCGAGAAGAACGCCCGCATCGTCTGGCGGATGAAGTCGGTGGACGTGACGCGCGTGATGCCGAGCCGGTACGCAATCTCCGTGGCCACACGCGACTTCCCCGTGCCCGTGCCACCGCCGACGAGGACGACGATCGGCAGATCGAGGCCCTGCAGCTCGCGGTAGCGGCGCAGCCGGCGCACGGCATCGACACCTTCGCTCTCTCCCAGAACGTCCTGCGCCAGCTCCTCGAGGCGCTCGAGGTCGACGGACGCTTCATGACGCAGCTCGAGGTCGGCCTCGACGCGGAGAGCGAGCTCCCACGCATGTACCGACGAAAGACCCGTCGCCATGAGCGCGCGCGCGAGCAGGCCCTTCGAGTAAGGAAGCCCTCCCTCGCCGCCCAGCGGCAGGTGGTCGAGGCGGCGCGGCTCGGTCATACGGGCACGGTCTCCGCGACTGCTGCGTCGGCGAGCGCGAGCAGCGCCGAGTCGAGATCGGGCTCACCCGGGAGCGACGCGACATCGTTGCGGGCGAACACGACCCGTGCGCCGCGCGCCTGCGCGGCCTCGGCGACGACATCGATTGCAGCTGCCTTGATCTCGATCACGTAAGTCTCGGCATCGATGGAGGCGAGATCGTTGCGCAAGCTTGCCCGATCCGCAAGGTTCGCGGACATCGCGACGACATCCGCCTGGAGATGATTCGTCTTCGCCGGCCCGGCGGCAAACACCGCCACGCGGCCATCGATCGGCTCCATCGGCTCGAGACGGAGCTCGCAACGGACGACCGGGACGTCTTTCAGCTCGCGGATCACCGCGGCCTGCTCCTCGTCGACGCCGACAGCGACCACGAGGTCGGAGACGAGCACGCGGTACGCGTTGAGCCCGGCGCGGACGTCTTGCGCCGCCGATGTCACGAGGATGCGGCGGTCGGTGGCCACCGGCGGGATGGCCGCGCCGCTGCCGTCAAAGATGGCGAGGTCGGGCCCGAGCTCTTCGGCAAGGCGGGCACCATCGGCGACGTTGGAGGTCGCCACTTGCCCGGCGAGGCCTCCGCCGCAGCGGCGGCAGCCGATCGTCCGCACGCCGGCCAGCGCGGCCGTCTCGAGGTGGTCCGAGGCGGCGTGGCGGCCGGACCTCGACAGCTCCAGCAGGCTGTCGAGCGTCGGGGTCACCTCGATCAGCTCGGGTTCCTCTGGACCGCCGCGGCCCATGGCGACTACGACCACGTCGCGATCCCGGGACAGCAGGCGCGCGAGCTGCCCCGTGAGCGCCGTCTTGCCGATCCGCTTGCCGGTGCCGATCACGGCCAGCGACGGCAGACCGAACGGCTCGTAGCGCGGCGGCTCGAAGTCGAAGTCCGGGCCGAGATAGCGAAGGCCAACGGCGAGCGAGCGGCTGGCCAGCTCGAGACGCCGCTCCGGAGTCAGCACCGGCTCGTCGGAGAGGTCGACGACGAGCTCCGGCTCGTAGGCGAGAGCCGCAGCGAGGTCGTCGACCAGCGGCACGCCGTACTCCTCTCCCCCGCGAAGCTTCTCGATACCGCCGACGAACACGGCCGCGACGAATTCGTATGGCAGCTCGGCCAGCGCGGAGCGCACTACGTCCGCGTAGTGCTCGCCGTCGATCATGGCGACGGCCCTCACGGCGCCCCTACCTCTTCCTCGATCTCTTCGGTCGACTTCACGTAGTCGAGCGTCTGCGTCGAGAAGCGGATCATCAGCTCCTCCCCGTGGTACGGATAACGCCGGCGCACCTCGACGTGCTCGCCGTCGACCTCGATCACGTTGTAACAGGGCCGCGTGTTGCCGCGAAGACGCAGGCTGGACACCGTGCCCGTGTTGACGATGAACATGTCCTCCAGCCGCCAGGCGTACGGCACGTGTTTGTGGCCGGAGAGGACGAGGTCGACGCCCGATCGCTGCAGGCACTCGATCGCGTCGCCGGCGTCGTAGACGATGTTCCGCTCGCGGCCGGTGCCCGGGACCGGCAGCAGATGGTGGTGCAGGACGAACACGCGCAGCTCTGCCGGCATCGCGAACTGCTCCTCGATCCACTCGTAGCGGCCGCGGCCTATGCGGCCGTGGTCGAGGTCGGGCTCGGTGGAGTCGACCGCGACGACGGTCACGGCGCCCACCTGCAGCACGGAGTTGCGATCGCCGAAGAACTCCTCGAAGTGCACATAGCCGACGTTGCGGGAGTCGTGGTTGCCGGGGATGACGACGAACGACTCGCACTCGATTCGATCGAGGAAGGCGCGCGCCTCTGCGAACTCGGGCTTGTAGCCGAACGTCGTCAGGTCGCCGCAGCAGACGACGAGATCCGGCTTCCAGTCGTTGATCTCCGCGATCGCGCGCTCGAGCAGCGTGGCGACGAAATACGGACCTCCGCAGTGGACGTCGGAGATGTGCGCGATCCGAAATGGACGTTCCGCGCCCGCAGCCATGCGGAAAGTCTACGAATCGAGCGCGTAGATCTCGCCCAGCTTGCCCCGGAGGTACGCGAGCAGCGGCTTCGGATCCATCTTGGAGCCCACGGTCCGCTCCAGCAGCTCCTGCGGCATGTACTTCCGCCCGTGCTGGTGAACGTGCTCGCGGAGCCACTCCCGCAGTTGCCCGAACTCGCCGCGGCCAATCTGCTCGTAGACGTCGGGGATCTCGTCGGAGATCCGCTGCCAGAGCTGTGCCGACACGACGTTGCCGAGCGCGTACGTCGAGAAGTAGCCGATCGCGCCACCCGCCCAGTGCGTGTCCTGAAGCGCGCCGTCGGCCACGTCCGGCACTTCTACGCCCAGGTACTCGAGCATCTTCGCGTCCCACGCCTCTGGCACGTCGGCGGCGGAGAGACGGCCGGTGATCATCTCCTGCTCCAGCTCGAAGCGGAGGATGATGTGGAGGTTGTACGTCGCCTCGTCCGCGTCGATGCGGATGAGGGACGGCTTCACGCGATTGACGCCGCGGTAGAAGCCCTCCGCGTCGAGGCCGTTCATCTGCGAGGGGAACGCCTCCTGGACGAGCGGGAAGTAGTGCTGCCAGAAGGGCCGGCTGCGGCCCACGAGGTTCTCCCACATACGGCTCTGCGACTCGTGGAAGCCGAGCGAGGCGCCGCGGGCGAGCGTCGTGCGCGCGAAGGCGCGGTCGCCGCCGTACTCGTAGATGCCGTGGCCGAACTCGTGCATCGACGAGAAGATCGAGTGATGTTGTCCTCGTGGTGCTTCGTCGTCAGCCGGATGTCGTCCATGCCCGAGCGCGTCGCGAACGGGTGCACGGTCTCGTCGAGCCGCCAGGAATCGACGGTGAAGCCGAAGTCGGCGAGGATCTTGCCCTCCACGTGCTTCTGAGCGTCGATCGGGAACTCGCCGGTCAGGAACGAGTCGTCGACCGCGTCGGCGCGCTCGGCGACCTCGGCGATGAGCGGCACGAGACCTGCCTTCAGCTCGTCGAAGACCGCCCGCACATCGGCCGTCTTCATGCCTGGCTCGTAGTCGTCGAGGAGGATGTCGTAGTCCTCGTCGGCAGGCTCGAAGCAGTCCACGTACTGCCGTCGGAGCTCGATCACCTTCTCCAGGTACGGCTGGAACATCGACCAGTCGGACGCTTGGCGCGCCTCTTGCCAGACGGCGCTCGGCGATTGCACCGGTGCGGGACATCTCCGCGGAGAGCTCCGGCGGAACGCGAACGAGCTTCTCGTAATCGCGGCGCACGACGCGTACGAGACTCGCCTCGAGCGAGTCGTAGCCCTGCTCCTCGGCCCAGGGCGCGACCTCGTCGAGGAGCTTGCCGAACTCGGGCGACACGAACATCGTGTGCATGAGCTTCGTGAGCGTCCCCAGCTGCTCCGAACGGGCCACGGCGCCGTTGCGGGGCATCTGCGTGCGGTGATCCCAAGCCAGCACGACGGCTGCGCCGGCAAGAGGTCGCAGATCTCGCCCAGCCTGTTCGTCAGCTCTTCGTACGCCTTGCTCATCGCTCCCCCTCGAAGCTCGGTTTGCCAGGCTTCTACCATGTCGCCTGCGCCTGGGTGTCCGGACCGGTTGCTACCCTTCCTCGCGGTGCTCTCGGAAATCCCCGATTTCCAGGCATATTCCGGCTCTGGTGCGCCGCAATTCGCCAATGAAGCGGAGCTTGAGTGCGCGAAGATCTTCGACTTCTACCGCATCCCGTGGGCCTACGAGCCACGGACGTTCGTGCTGGAGGAGGACGAGGAGGGTCGCGTGGTGGAGGCCTTTACGCCCGACTTCTACCTCCCGGAGCAGAATCTCTACATCGAGGTGACGGTGATGAAGCAGTCGCTCGTCACCCGCAAGAACCGGAAGCTGCGGAAGGTGCGCGAGCGCTATCCAGACGTCCGGGTGAAGCTCTTCTACAAGCGCGACATCGAACGCCTCGCCCAGCGATACAGACTCGACCTCGCCTCCTAGCGGCTGAAGCGGCCGACCCGCACGTCGATCCTCGGATCGGCGACATCTACCTCTCCGCCGAGGAGATTCATGCGCGCGTCCAGGAACTGGCCTCGGAGATCGCCACCGACTACGTGGGGCGCGAGCCCGTGCTGGTGGCCGCACTCAAGGCGAGCTTCATGTTCCTGGCGGACCTCTCGCGGGCGCTCCCCATCGTGCACCGCATCGACTTCGTGGAGCTCGCCGGCTACGGCGGTCACTCGACCGGCGGCGAGAGCGCGGTGCGGCTGCTCAAGGACCTCGACGCCGACATCCTCGACCGCGACGTCCTGGTCGTCGAGGACGTCGTCGACACGGGGCTGACGCTCAACTACCTGACGAAGTCGTTCGCGCTCCGTTCACCGCGGTCATTCGCGCGTCGCGACGCTGCTCGATCGCCCCTACCGCCGCTCGTGGACGACCTGCCCGTGCGCTACGTCGGCTTCACAGCCCCGGACGAGTTCTTCGTCGGCTACGGCTTCGACCTCGACGAGCGGTACCGGAACCTCCCGGACCTGCACCTCGCGGACCTCTCGGCCTGAGCTCTGAGCCGCCCTCCGGGAGGACGGTCACGCGTGGGTTTCCCCGCCCCCGGGATCGGGGTTCTCCCTGATGCCTTCGCGACTGTGGCGTGCAACTGTCTTCGTCAGAGAGGAGGTGTGAGATGTCGACCATTTCGCATCAGCCCGCCGGGACTGCTCACGAGCAGGGCTGGGCCTCGCTTCTCCGTCTCAAAGAAGTCTGGACGTCGCTCGCGATCACCGCGATGTGGATTGCTGTCGCTGTGACGGCCGTCTGGGGTTCGAACTTCACGGGATCGAGCAACGATGGCAGCAGCACGACCATCCCGTCAGGCATCTTCGTGGCGCTATTCGCATCCATTGGCACGTGGGCGCTCGCGAAGTACGCCTTCGGCAAGGCACGCAAGGAGCATTGACTCCATTCATGAGGAGGATCGCGGCGGATGCCACGGGCTCCCCCGCGATCCTGTCGATAGGTCGAGCGACAGAGTCCGTCGACGGCCGCTCGGCGGGGAGTAACAGCGGCTCTGAGCATTCACAGCGACGTTCCTGCTGATGCGGCGGACAATGGTCCTGGCAACTTCGAAAGCATGATCATCTTCTTCGCAACCATCACCGTCTGTCGCAGCGCTGCTCGTTGTGCTCCTCGTGGTGAGGCGGCGCGACCACAGCTAGTCGAGAGCTCGAGGCTGACCACCGCGAGCGCAAGCCAAACCCGGCTGACTTAGGCGTCCAACAGCAGGGAGCAGACTAGGACAGGTAGCCAAGCGGGTCCTGCGGAACGCCGTTGACGCGCACCTCGAAGTGCAGGTGCGGTCCGGTCGAGTGGCCCGTCGAGCCCGACGTAGCCGATCACCTGTCCCTGCCCGACGTAGGCGCCGCTGGACACGGCGAGGCTCGACTGGTGGCCGTAGGCCGTGGCGACGCCGCCGCCGTGGTCGATGACGGTGAGGTTGCCGTAGCCCCCGAGCCAGCCGGCGTAGATCACGGTGCCCGCCGCTGCGGCTCGGATGGGCGTGCCTGAGCGCCACAGCGATGTCGATGCCCTCGTGCATTCGCCCCCAGCGCCAGCCGAAGGGACTCGTTACCGGCCCCAGCACCGGCCAGACGTAGCCTGCCGCGCGACGGTGAGCCGTCCGCCCGTGCCCGCTGCGGCCTGAGCCGCCTGGATCTTGGCGGCGAGCGTCGAGCTGACCTGCTGGAGCGCCTCCATCTCCGCCACGTGCGTCGCGCTCGGCGGCCGACGGCTCGGCGAGATCCTGCTGCCGCTCGGACTGGGCGGCGACGAGGCCGCTGCGAGAAGCGGCGAGACGGTCACGCAGGGCACGAATCTGGCCGACGCGTACGGCGACGACCCGCGTCTCCTGGCGATGTCGCTTGCGCGTCGTCCTCGTCTCTTCGCGCTGTGCCGCACCCGCTTCTTGGCCGCGCCCACCTGGTTGGCGATGCGCTGGTCTTCGTCGGCGATGCGATGGAGGTAGTCGAACATGTCGAGCGCGTCGGTGAAGCTCGTGGACGAGATCAGCAGCGAGAGCGTGTCGGTCTGTTCCTGGCGATAGAGCCGGTCAATGCGGTCTCCCAGGCGGTGCAGCGCGATCGCGTGCTGGCGCCGTAGCAGCTTGAGGCGCTCTGTCTGGAGGCGGAAGAGCTCGTTCAGCCGGTGCAACCGTTCGCGGCGCAGCTCGAGCTCGCGCTCCAACGGCTTCGAGCTCGACCGAGATGTCGCTGACGCGCTGCGCAAGGGCGCGGATCTCGAACGATGCGGACTCGACCTGCTCGCGAAGCGAAGACTCCTGGCGCTGCGTCTCCGCCACTCGTTCGCCGAGCGCGGCGACCTTGGCGTCCACGGATTGCTTGCGCTCGACGATCGTGTCCGCGCCCGCAGGTGCAGCCGCCACAACGGCGAGCACGAGCACGAGAGCCGCACGGCGGACCATGCGGCGGGGTTCGCCGGTCGGCGCGCTACCCCTGCCGCGCTTTACTCGAGCGCTTTCATGGCGCGAGCCGCCTCGGCCCGCAACGGCGCGACGAGCGAACGATAGTCCTCGTCGGACACCTTGCCCGTGCGGTGATCGAGCTCGAGCTCCTTCAGCGCGTCGAGTGCGCGGTCTCGCTCCTCGACGACTGCCAGCCGCTCCCTCCCCTGCTCGTCGAGGGCGCCGAGCTCGTCGTCAGCGGCTGCCACGGCCGGCTCGCGGAGGAACGGCCGCGCCACATAGAGAGCGCAGGCCGCGGCGAGGAGCCCGCCGAGCAGCAGCGCCCACGTCGACGCGCTCATGCCTTCGCCGCAACGGCGCGCTCGTAGCGCTCGGCGAAGCGGCGACTCTCTCGCGCATCCGGCCAGAGAGCGATGACGGCGCCGACGAAGAACACGAAACCCGCCACCCAGATGAAGTTGACGAGCGGTTTCACGAGCACCTTGAAGTAGACGCTCCCGTCGGCGTTGACCTGATCGGCGATGACGTCGACGTCCTCCGCGCGGAGCCAGTTCGTGTAGATGGCCATCTCGCTCGAGACCTGCTGCTCGGCTGCGTAGCGGTTCTTCCCCGGTTCGAGCCGGGTCACCAGCTCGCCGTTCGCGGTAGACGTCGACGTGGGCCCGCACAGCGGTGTGGTTCGACCGCGCCTCGCTGCGTGCAGCTCGCGGTACGTGAGCGTGTAGCCGGCGGCCTGCAGCGACTGGCCCGGCGAGAGCTTCGCTTCACGCGTCGTCTGGTACAGCGACGAGCCGGCGACGCCGATCGCGAGCAGCACGATCGCCGCATGGACGATGTAGCCGCCGTAGCGTCGCCGGTTGCGCGCCACGAGACCCGAGAACGCGCTCAGCCAGCTGCCGCCCGTCAGCGCACGCCGAGCCTGCGTGCCCTTCGCGAACTCGATCACGATCGACGCCAGCACGAACGCGCTGAACGTGTACGTGACGAGACCGGGCAGCGACGAGCCGGCTCCGGCGAGGAGCAACACTCCGCCGGTCACGAGCGCAGCCAGCGCCGGCCAGGCCAGAGTGCGCTTCAGCGAGGAGATCGACGCGCGCCGCCAGGCGACGAGCGGCCCGATTCCCATCAGCAGCAGCAACGGGATCCCGAAGACGCGGAGGAAGAAGTTGAAGTACGGCGGGCCCGACGGTCACCGACTCGCCGCGCACCGCCTCGGACACGATCGGGAAGATCACGCCCCAGAGAATCGTCAGGCAGAGGGCGATGAGCAGCAGGTTGTTGTAGAGGAACGCCGCCTCCCGCGAGATCGCCGACTCGAGCTTCGTCTTGGCGCGCAGCAGCGGCAGCCGGTAGAGGACGAGCGCGAGCGAGCCCAGCGTGATGGCGACGATGAAGCCGAGGAACCAGGGCCCGATCGAGCTCTGCGTGAACGAGTGGATCGAGTTGACGATCCCGGAGCGCGTGAGGAACGTCCCGAACACCGCGAGGCAGAAGGCGAGGATCACGAGCAGCACGTTCCAGACCTTCAGCATCCCCTTCTTCTCCTGCACCATCACCGAGTGCAGGAACGCCGTTGCCGCGAGCCACGGCATCAGCGCGGCGTTCTCCACCGGGTCCCAGGCGTAGTAGCCGCCCCAGCCCACCTCGACGTACGCCCAGTGCGCGCCGAGCAGCTGGCCGATGCCGAGGAACGCCCAGGCGCCGAGCGTCCAACGCCGGGTGGCGACGATCCAGCGCTCGTCGGTGCGGCCCGCGAGCAGCGCGCCCATGGCGAACGCGAACGGGATCGTCAGCCCGACGTAGCCGAGGTAGAGCATCGGCGGGTGGACGACCATGTACGGGTTCTGGAGGCTCGGGTTGAGGCCGGCGCCGTCGGCGGGCGCGGCCTGTGTCTCGAACGGGCTCGCGACCGCGACCAGCAGGAACGCGAAGAACGCCGCAACGAGGCCGAGCACGGGCACGGCCCAGGCGATCACCTCGCGCGCCGCATAGCGGTTGAAGAGCACGGCCGCGGTGCTCATCCCGGTCAGCACGAGCAGCCAGAGCAGGAGCGAGCCCGCCTGGCCGCCCCAGAACGCCGACAGCGTGTAGCCGAGCGGCAGCCGCTCGCTCGTGAAGTCGGCGACGTAGACGAACGAGAAGTCGTGGCGAATCGAGAGCGTGATCAGCACTGCCGCCGCAACGGCCGCGGCAGCGAACGCGGCAATCAGTGCGTTCTGCGCGGATGCAGCGAGGCGGCGCCGTACCCTCCCACGCCGCCAGCGAGCCGGCGAGCAGCGCGTAGACGGAGAGGCCGAGGCAGACGATGAGCGCCGCACGCCCGAGCTCGGCCATGGGCTACGTGTTCTTCTTGGGGACGTACTTCGACGGGCACTTCGTCACGAGCGAGTTCGCGCTCGCCGACGAACGTGCCCTGCTGGAGCTGCCCCTTGAGGTACACGTGGCGGCCCGGGCCGGAAGAGATCGGGCTTGGAGCCCGTGTAGACGACGCGCACGGTCGCCTTGCCGTCGATGTCGCGGAGGCGGAAGCGCATGCCGCCCTCGTACGGATCGCCCGCCACAGGGCCGATCACGAGGCCTGCGAGCTGCACCTTCTCGTTCGCGTGCGCCGAGAGCTGGCTCGGCCGCAGCGACGCGGTCGTGCCACCGGCAATCGACGTGTAGAGCAGGAAGACCGCCAGCGTCGCGGCGACGGAGAGGGCGACCACGAGCCGCGCGGGACTGCGCTTTCGCGCCACGGGGCGATTCTAGCGCGCGGCCTTAGACCTTAGGAAGACCGCTGGAGCGTCCCGCTTGGCGGGCAGCCGGTACCCGTGGTCGAGGCAGAGGGACCCGGCGTCGTCCTCGGTCAGACGCGTCGCAGTAACCCTTGCCGTAGGCAGCGCGCATGAACGCAGCCGTGATCTCCATGTTCCACTCGTTGATCTCGGACAGCTCGCGCCACAGATCGGCGAGCCTGAGGTCGATATCGAGCTCGAGCAGGTCGACTCGGGAAGGTCTCTTAGCCATGGGCAACACCGTAGAAACAGCGTCGGACGGAGTCCGGTGGCGTGCGGTAGCGTCCGTTACATGGGCGAGATTCGCTTCGGGCCTGCCCGCGTGCCGTCCCAGGAAAGTCCCGAGCAGGCGGTCGAACTGCTCCTCGAGCGCAGCTACACCGCCTGTGAGATCGACTTCGAGACGCGCTTCTGGATGGACTACGACTTCGCCGCGAGGCTCGGCGAGCTCGCCCGCGAGCACGACATCGCGCTGTCGGTTCACGCACCGCTGGCGGGCTTCATGGGTCACGCCGAGCGCGGCAAGAAGCTCAACATGGCCGTCGGCATGCTCGACCACTCGGCGGGCATCGCGAAGGCGAGCGGCGCAGAAGTGGTCGTCTTCCATCCCGGCTTCCTGCTCGAGCGCACGCGCGAGGACGCGCTCGACGCCGTCGTCGAGCAGCTGGGCGAGCTCCGCGAGCGGCTGGAGGGCAAGGACCGGGCGGTTCCGTTCGGCGTGGAGGTGATGGGGCGCGTGCGCGACCTGGGCTCGCTCGACGACGTGCTCGAGATCTCGCGTCGTACAGGCTGGGTACGGCCGGTGCTCGACTTCGCCCACATGCACGCGACGAGCGACGGCGCGTTCACGGACGGCGAGCCGTTCCAGGCCGCACTCGAGGCAGTCGATGCCGTCCAGGAGCCGGGAGCGCCATTCCACATCCACTTCTCGGACATCGCGTTCGCGAACCGCAACGAGACGAAGCACCTCGCGTACGGCGAGGGCACGCTGCGAGCCGACCCGCTGCGCGAGGCGCTCGATCGCTTCGATCGGCCGGCGACCGTCATCGGCGAGTCGCCGGACGAGGAGTCGAATCAGGCGATCTCGGCGGCGCTCTCGGCTGGAACGAGCGCTGCCAGACGCTCCTCGTAGGGCGCCGCCTTTCCGTTCTGGCCCGAGTCCTCGAGGAAGCGGACGATCCGTCGCAGCACCTCCACCTCGATAGCCGGGAAGTCGACCTCGTCGGAGATCGCGAGCGCCTCGAGGAGAAGCTCTTCCGCCTCGTCCTCCCGCTCCTGTGCGGTGCGCACGGCGGCCACTGCGAGCACGATCCACAGCCGCAGCTGCGGCTCCGCCGAAGGGCAGGTACTCCTGCGCCTCGCCCAGGAAGCGCTCGGCCTCGTCGTCTTGCCCTGCTCGGCGAGCACGCGGCCAGCTCGGCCTGTGACTCGGCGAGCTCGCGGTGCTGGCCGAGCGGGGCGAGCAGCCGGATCGACTCGCGCAGGAGCTTCTCCGAGCGCTTGAGGTCGCCCGTCTCGTAGGCGACGTCGGCCATGCCGGAGCAGCGAGTACGAGAGCAGGGTCGCGTGACCGATCTCGGCGAACAGCTCGCGCGCCAGCTCATAGGCCCCTTCGGCCGCTTCGAACTCCTTCCGCATGCGATGGAGCAAGCCAAGCGTGAGCAGCGCCTGACCCCTCGCGCGAGGACTTCCACTTTCGTCGGCCAGCTCGACGGCCTTGTGGATGAGACGCTCGGCCTTGTCGAGCTCGAGCCGGACGATGTGCGCCTGGGCCAGCGCCTGCGAGGCGATGGTCTGGAGATCCTTGCGGCCGGCGGCGAGCGCGACGGCGAAGGCCTGCTCCATGTAGGGCACGGCCTCGGCATCGAGCCCCGCGTGCCGGCGATGCGCGACTCGCACGATGAGCGAGTCGAAGTGCGCGTCGACGTCGGTCTCGTTCTTCTGCAGCTCGAGCGCGCGGTCGATGAGCTCCTGCGCTCGCGCGACTGTCTCCGGATTGCCTGAGAACGCGTCCCCGAGCGCGGTCAGCGCCAGCGCCTCCATCAGCGCGTCACCCTCGGCCTCCGCCTGGGCGCGAACCTTCTCCATCTCGACCGGACACCGCCGTCAGGTCGCCCAGCCTCCAGACCGCACGCGCCGCGTAGTAGCGGCGCTGGAGCGTGGGCTCGAGCTCGACCGCTCGCACGAGCTGACGGCGCGCAGACTTGTACTGCTCCCGGTTGAGCGCACGCTTACCGGCGCCGGTCAACGCCTCGGCCGCCTCGCTCGTCAGGTCGGCGGGCGGGGCGCCGTCCAGCTCGGCCAAGAGCTGTGTCGCGTGGTCGAGATGGTGAGCGCGGATCTCGAGCAGCTCCTCACCGGCGCGCTCCTTGAGCCACTCGGCGAACCTCGCGTGCTGCTGTGCGCGCGACTGCTTGGACAGCCCCGCGTACGCGACCTCCCTGATCAGCATGTGCTTGAAGCGGAAGGCCGTCTCACCGGAGATCGAGGAGCGCTCCTCGCGGAGCACGAACTCCCGCAGCAGCAGGTCGTCGAGCAGCGCCTCCACGTCGAGGTTCGGAGCGACGTGCTTGATCGCACTCTTCCAGAACACGCGGCCGATGACGGCCGCCCGCTGCAGCAGCACCTTGGCGTCGGGCGCCAGGTGATCGATTCGCGCTGCGATGAGCGCCTGCAGCGTGTCGGGCACGCGATCGTGGTCGCCGCCCTCTGCGAGCATGCGAATCGTCTCCTCGACGAACAGCGGGTTGCCCTCGGTGCGGTCGAGCATGCCCTTGGACAGGGGCGGCGGATCCGCCAGGTCGGAGACGAGCGCGGTGACGAGCTCGTGGCTCTCTGCCTCGGACAGCGGCTCGAGCTCGATCGCCGTCGACCGCACGCGGCCTCCGCCCCACCCGGGTCGCACGTCGAGCAGGTCCGGTCGCGCGAGGCAGAGGATCAGCAGCGGCTGGCGCACCCAGTCGGCGAGGTGCTCGATGAGGTCGAACATCGGCTCCTCCGCCCAGTGAATGTCCTCGAAGAAGAGGATGAGCGGCTGCACGTCTGCGAGTGTGCTCATGACCTCGCGGCCTGCCCACGCGATCTCTTGCGGGCTGCGCTCGCCTTCGACCGCTTCCAGCAGTCCCGAGGCCAGACCGATCAAGGTCGGCGACGGCATCGTCCTCGCAGCAGGCCCGGAGCTTCTCGAACGCCTCCTCGAGCGGCTCGTCGTCGGTGATCCCGACCGCCGACTTGATCATCTCCGCGAGCGGCCAGTACGTCACGCTCTCGCCGTACGGCAGACAGCGGCCCTTGAGCACGCTCGCGCCGTCCACGGAGTCGACGAATTCCCGGACGAGGCGGCTCTTGCCGACACCCGGCTCGCCGTAGATCGTGAAGAGGTGGGCGCGACCGTCGCGCAGCGTTCGCTCATACGTGTGCTGGAGCAGCTCCAGCTCGGTCTCGCGGCCGACGAGCGGGGCGTTGACGTGGACGTGGGCTCCGTCGATGGCGCTGATCACGCGCCAGGCGCGCATCGCCGCTCCCATCCCCTTCAGCTCGAGCGGTCCCGCATCCTCCACGACCAGCCGTCCACGGGCGAGGCGGTTGGCGGTCGGGCCGACGAGGATCTCTCCCGGCATCGCCGCCTGCTGTAGCCGCGCCGCGAGATTCACCGCTTCGCCGGTCGCGAATGTCGAATCCGCCTGGTCGACGACGACCTCGCCGGCCTCGATGCCGATGCGTACTCTCTAGATCCAGCTCGCGAATCGCGGTGCGCATCGCCGATCGCCGCCCGCGCCGCGCGCTCGGCATCGTCTTCGTGGGCCTGCGGAATGCCGAAGGCGGCGAGCACGGCGTCGCCGGCGAACTTCTCGACGATGCCACCGTGCACCGTCACGCAGTGGGAGACACGGTCGAAGAACTCGGCCACCCGGCGGCGGACGACCTCCGGATCGGCGCCCGTGACGAGCTGCGTCGAGTCGACGATGTCGACGAACAGAACCGTCGCCAGCTTTCGCTCTACGTTGCCGCGCACCATGTAATTGTACGAACGCCGTCACGCGCCACGGACTTCCGGCATAGCATCAGGCCTGTGCTGAATCCCGCGGTTTTCAAGGCCTACGACGTGCGCGGTATTTATCCCGACGACCTCGACGAGGAAGGCGCGTACGCGATCGGGCGCGCCTACGTCGAGCAGTTCGAGCCGCGGCGGATTGCGGTCGGCAGGGACATGCGCCTCTCCTCGCCGTCGATGGCGAGCGCCGCGATGGACGGCGCGGCCGACGGTGGAGCCGACGTCCTCGACATCGGGATGGTCGGCACGGAGATGCTCTACTGCGCCGTCGGCGAGCTCGAGCTGGAAGGCGGGATCGCCGTCACCGCCTCGCACAACCCGAAGGAATACACGGGGATGAAGATCGTCCGCCGCGGCGCGCTGCCCGTCGGCGGCGACTCGGGCCTGCTCGACATCCGCGACCGCGCGCTCGCCTGGCTTCGGCGAGGCAAGACGCCGTGGGCACGAGCGTCAGGCACGACGGCGGACATCTGGCCGGCGTTCGTCGAACGCGTGCTGTCGTTCGTCGACGTCGAGGCGCATCAAGCCGCTCCGCATCGTGATCGACGCCGCGAACGGGATGGCCGGCGCCATGCTGCCGCCGGTGCTCGAGCGCCTGCCGGTCGAGGCCGTCACGTGCTACTTCGAGCCGGACGGGAGCTTCCCGAACCACGAGCCGAACCCGCTGCTGCCGGAGAATCGCGAGTTCATCATGCGGAAGACGCTGGAGGAGAACGCCGACTTCGGCGTCGCGTTCGACGGGGACGCGGACCGCTGCTTCTTCGTGGACGACACGGGCGAGTTCGTCCCCGGCGACTTCGCGACCGCCCTCTTCGCCGAGGCTGCGCTCGCAAAGGAACCCGGCGCGAAGATCATCTACGACGTCCGGGCGAGCTGGGCCGTACCGGAGATCGTCGAGCAGCGCGGGCGGTGTGCCGCTGATCAATCGCGTCGGCCATGCGTTCATCAAGCACCGCATGCGCGCCGAGGACGCGCTCTTCGCGGGCGAGGTTTCCGGCCACTACTACTTCCGCGACTTCTTCCAGGCCGACTCCGGCGTCGTCCCGTTCCTGCTCATGCTCGACCGCGTGTCGCGCGCCGGGAAGCCGCTCTCCGAGATCCTCCGCCCCTTCCGCGAGCGCTACTTCATCACCGGGGAGATCAACACGACGGTCGACGACGTGCCCGTCAGGCTGCAGGAGCTCAAGGAGCGCTTCGGGCGAGAGGGTCAGGTTTCTCACCTCGACGGCATCTCCGTGGACGCTGAGGAATGGCACTTCAACGTCAGGCCGTCCAATACCGAACCGCTCCTCAGGCTGAACCTCGAGGCCCGCACGCAGGAGCTGATGGAGCGGAAGCGCGACGAGGTGCTCGACGTGATCCGCTCGTGAGGGCTCGCGACCTCGGGATGGCGATCGGCGATCTCGAGCCGGGCCCGCTGAACGCCATCACCGACGTTGCCGGCGTCCGCGTCGGGCATACGACGCTCGTCGAAGGCGACGACGTGCGGACCGGCGTCTCGGTCATCGTCCCGGCGGAGCTCCCCGCCTATGCCGCGCCGTTCCGGCTTAACGGCAACGGCGAAGTTACGGGCCTCCAGTGGATGCAGGAGTCGGGCCTGCTGACCACACCGATCGCTTTGACCAACACGCATTCGGTCGGCGCAGTCCACGAAGCGCTCGTGGCGGCCGCTCTGGCAGGCGACCGCAGCACCTGGAGCCTGCCTGTGGTCGCCGAGACCTGGGACGGCGTCCTCAACGACGTGAATGGGTTCCATGTCCGCCCCGAGCACGCGAGGGCGGCGCTCGACGGGGCGGTGGACGGTCCGGTGGACGAGGGCAACGTCGGAGGCGGCACCGGGATGATCTCCCACGGCTTCAAGGGCGGCATCGGCACGGCATCGCGAGTGGCAGGCGCCTACACCGTCGGTGTGCTCCTCCAGGCGAATCACGGCACGCGGGCACGGCTCGTGGTCGAAGGCCTTCCGATCGGCCGCCTCATCGGCCCCGAACGCGTGCCCCTGCCGCCTCGTCCCGCCCTCGACGGGGCCGGCTCGATCGTCGTCGGCGTCGCGACCGATGCACCGCTCCTTCCGCACCAGTGCAACGCCCTCGCTCTGCGAGCGATGCTTGGCGTGGCCCGCACCGGCGGCGCGGGCGAGTTCTCGAGCGGCGACTTCGCCATCGCGTTCTCCACGGGGCCGACGCAGCGGGTAGAGCCCGTCCCGCAGGACGCTCTCAACCCGCTCTTCTACGCGGCGATCGAGGCGACGGAGGAAGCGATCGTCAACGCGCTCCTCGCCGCGGAGACGATGACAGGCCGCGGCGGCGCGACCGTCCACGCGCTGCCGCACGATGTCTTCGTGGACGCAGTGCACCGCTGCGGACGGTCATCGACCGCGGTACGAACGGACGCCTGACGCGAGCCGCTCCACCGAGGCGGTGGTGAGCGGTTCCGGTTGGGCGATGACGTGGTGAAAGCCGAGTCCCGCCCACGTCTCGAGGCTTCTCGCGACGTCGCTCGGCGTGTCTTCTTCCCGGACCACGATGCCTAGCGTGCGTACGAGCTCCGGGCCCGCTCTCGACTCGGCTGTGATCGCTTCCTCCAAGAGCTCGAGCCGCCCGCGGAGCCTCTCGTCCGGCGTCGAAAACCACGCCGTGTTCCAAGCGTCACCCCAGCGGACTGTGAGTCGAAGCATGCGCGGCAGCTTCGCGGCGACGAGCACGGGGATCTTCCGCGCCGGCGCCGGCGTGAGCGCAGCATCCGAGACGGCGTGGTAACGGCCGTCGAACGTCACGCGCTCGCCACGAAGCAGCCGGGCGATGATCTCGAGCGCCTCCGCGAACCGGCCGACACGATGGTCCGTGGGAAACCCGAACGTCTCGTACTCCGGATCGTGCCACCCCGCACCCAAACCGAGTATGAGCCGCCCACCCGCAACCGTGTCCAGCGTCGCAGCCATGTTCGCAATCACGCTCGGGCTTCTGAACGAGCTACAGAGAACGAGCGGTCCGAGCTCCACACGCGAGGTTACGGCGGCGACAGCGCTGAGCAACGTCCATGCGTCGTGCATCCCGTGGACGGTCCCGTCCGGCATCCGCGCCAGGAGGTGGTCCACGATCCACACCGAGTCGAGCCCTGTCGCCTCGGCCGTCTCGGCGATAACGCGGACGTCGTTCCACGTCGGCGTGCTGCCGCCCGGCCCGTCCATGTCACCAACAGGAAGCATGACGCCGACCTTCATCTGTCTGACTCTAGGGCCGGCGGCCGTGATCGCCGGTTAGCATCGCCTCGTGGGCCTGGAGCTCGGCCGTGTCACCGATCGCAAGCCGCCGTTCAAGTACTCGGCGCTCGACCGTGTCGGCTTCTCGGACACCGACGCCCAGGGAATCGTCTACTACGGCCGCTACATGCCGTACTTCGACCTCTCTCGCGTGGAGTACCACCGGCACCTTGGGATGGCGTACGGCGGGCAACGCCGAAAGCACGAGTTCGTCATGCGGGCGAACATGATCGACTACCTTGCGCCGGCCCGCTTCGACGACCTGATCGAGGTCTTCGTGCGGATCTCGCGCATCGGGCGGACGAGCGTCACCTATGAGTGCGCCGCCTATCGCGTGCCAGATGACCTGCTCCTGGTCACTGCCCACCAGACGCTCGTGCTCGTCGAGCTCGCCACGCACACCGCTACGCCGGTACCCGAGTCGCTCCGCGAGACGATCCGCGCCTTCGAGGGCGACGACCTCGAGGAGTGACCGAGTCCCTCGTTCGAGCTAGAACTCCCTGCAAATAGGCGAATTCGGCAGACAGTCCCTCGAAGGGGGTACTGCTTCTGCCGGAGGCTTTATCCCCCGTTCGAGGGATTCGTGTCCAGCGCGTCGCGAACGTACACGTCGGTCAGGCAGCGCAGCTCGAGCGGCTCCTCGAAGGGCAAGAGCGCCTCGCGAATTTCGTCGAGGAACTCGCGTCTCTGGTCGGACGCCATCGCACCGACGAAGCTCGTCGACGCCACGCGGTCTACGTACTCGGCGAGCGTCAACGTCTGCGAGTACCGCCAGGTCTTGGCTCGAGCGGGGCCGAGGACGGAGCGCCAGTGCTCCTCGCGGCCGGGGATCTCACGGCGATGCGGAGCGAGCAGCTCGTCCACGCGACCGTGCTTGGGATCGTCGAGGTCGCGGCCGTTCCAAAGCAGCGCAAGGCCGCCACCAGGACGGAGGACGCGCCGGATCTCGCTTACCGCCTCGTGAGGGCGAAACCAGTGGAACGCCTGCGCGCACGTGACGGCATCGACGCTGCCGTCGGCGAGCGGGATCGCCTCGGCCGTGCCGACGAGCGCCTCGACGCCGGGGACGGCGCGCTGGAGCTCGGCGCGCATCGCGTCGATCGGCTCGACGGCGACGACGCGGGCTCCCAGCGGGACCAGCTGGCGCGTGAGCTTGCCCGTGCCGGCGGCGAGGTCGAGCACGTCGCGCCCGGGCCCGATGCCGAGCCGCTCGGCAACCCAGGCCACCGCCTCGTCCGGATAACCGGGCCGTGCACGCTCGTAGACCTCCGCGGCAGCCGAGAAGCCGGCTTGCGGCGGTCGGATGCACGCCGTTCACCAGTGAGCGTCCTGGGGCGTCGCTGGCAAGAACGCCAAGCGATCGGCGCGCAGGACAGTATCCGAATACGGCCAAGCGCCGATCGCGCAGGCGGCTGCCGCCAGCGGCGTCAGGTCGTCCGGAGGGCGGCTCCGCCGCCCGGGAGGACGACCGGCCAGGGCGCTCACTGGGGGGTCATGCGATAGGCGTCGAAGACGCCGTCGATCTGCCGCAGCGCGTTCAGGAGCGCCCGCAGCGACTTCACGTCGCCGAGCTCCGCGGTATAGCGATTGCGGGCCATCTGGTCTTCGACGACACCGCCGTACGCGACGATGTTCGCGCCGTGCTCGGCGAACGTCCTGCGCGACGTCCTCGAGCAGCCGCGGGCGATCCCACGAGTCGACGGCCACCTGGACGTGGAAGCTCCGGGAGCTGTCGCCGTCCCAGGAGACCGGCGTCAGCCGCTCCGGATTCCGTCGCAGCGCCTTGACGTTCGGACAGTCCTGGCGGTGGATCGTGATGCCGCGCCCCAGCGAGATGTAGCCGAGGATCTCGTCGCCCGGCACGGGCGTGCAGCACTTGGCAAGCCGCACGAGGACGTCGTCGACGCCCTCCACACGAATCCCGACGGCCTGGTTCGTCGCCGGACGGGCGCGCGTGGGCTTGCGCGTGACGGTCTCTTCCTCGGCCACCTCCTCGGTCTTCAGCCGCTGGATGACCTTGCGCACGATCTGCGTCGGCTGGAGCTTCCCGGAGCCGAGCGCGATGTAGAAGTCCTCGGCCTTCTTGAATCCTGTCTCGCGGATCACCTGCGCGAGCACGGCGGACCCCTGGAGCTTCTTGTACGGGAGCTTCTGCGCCTTGAGAGCCTGCTCCAGCGCGTCGCGGCCCTTCTGCTCGGTCTCCTCGCGCGTCTCCCGCGAGTACCACTGGCGGATCTTGTTGCGTGCCCGCGAGGACGCGGCGAGCGACAACCAGTCGCGCGACGGGCCACGCCCGGTTTTCGCGGTGAGGATCTCGACGAAGTCGCCGCTCTTCAGCTCGTAGTGGAGCGGCACGATGCGGCCGTTGACCTTCGCGCCAACCGTGCGATGGCCGACGTCCGTGTGCACGGCGTATGCGAAGTCGATCGGCGTCGCGCCGGACGGGAGCGTCTTCACCTCGCCCTTGGGCGTGAACACGTAGACCTCCTCGGAGAAGAAGTCCTTGCGGAGCGTGTTCATGAACTCGCGCGGGTCGGCCTCGTCGGACTGCCAGTCGATGAGCGAGCGCATCCACGCCGTCCACTCGGCGTCGCCCTTTCCCCGCTTGCCCTTCTTGTAGACCCAGTGGGCGGCGATGCCGAACTCCGCCTCGCGGTGCATCTCCCGGGTGCGGATCTGGATCTCGAGCGGCTTCCCCTCCGGCCCGATCACCGTCGTGTGCAACGCCCGGTAGCGGTTGAGCTTGGGCATGGCGATGAAGTCCTTGAAGCGGCCGGGCATCGGCTTCCACAGCGAATGGATTAGCCCGAGGGCGCCGTAGCAGTCGCGCGTGCCTTCCTCGCCCGAGCGCTCGACGATGACCCGCATGGCCGTGAGGTCGTAGATCTCGTTGAACTCGCGGCCCTTCCGCACCATCTTGTCGTAGATGGAGTAGAAGTGCTTCGGGCGGCCGGAGATGTCGGCCGGGACGTCGGCCTTCTCCAGCTCGCGCTGAAGGACGCCCGACGCCTTCTTCACGTGCTCCGCGCGATCCCCCCGCCGCTCGGCCACCATGGCCTCGATCTCCGCGTACTTGCGCGGATGCAGCCGCTCGAAGGAGAGGTCCTCGAGCTCCCATTTGATGGCGTGGATGCCGAGCCGGTGGGCGATCGGCGCGTACACCTCGAGCGTCTCCTTGGCCTTCTGCAGCTGCTTCTGGCGGCCGAGGTACTCGATCGTCCGCATGTTGTGGAGGCGGTCGGCGAGCTTGATGAGGATGACGCGCGGATCCTGCGCCATCGCCACGATCATCTTGCGGTAGTTCTCGACCTCCGCGTGCTCGCGGCTCGCGAACTGGATCCGCGTCAGCTTCGTGACGCCCTCGACGAGTCGCGCGATCTCTTCGCCGAACTCGGCCTTCACGTCAGCGATATCCGACTCCGTGTCTTCGACGACGTCGTGCAGCAAGGCGGCGGCCAGCGTCTGCTCGTCCAGGTGGAGCGTGGCGAGGATCTTGGCGGCGCCCCACGGATGGCGAATGAAGGCTTCACCCGAACGGCGTCGCTGACCGTCGTGAGCCCGCTCGGCGTAGGCGAACGCGCGGCGCAGCAGGTCGCGGTCGACTTCGGGCTTGTAAGCCTCGACGTCGGCGATCAGCTCCTCTACGAGATGCTCATGCCGTTCTTGAGCCTCGACAACGGCCATGCTCCAAGTGTAGACGGCGGTCCGAACGAGGGCTTATGCGCAGCCGGCCAGTTTCCGAAAGGACTGACGAGGGGATTGACGAAAGGGAGACTCTTGTTCAGACGGATCCGCATGAGAGCCCGCACGCGGGCCATTCGCCGCCTCACCCGCATGCTGGTCGAGCTCGACTCGCTCGCCGCGTCGCGCGGCTAGGCCGGCTACAAGCCCTTCGGAGAGACGGGCTTGAGGCGATTCTCTTCCGTGCCGTCGCCGAGCGCGCCGGTGAAGCGATTGCCGCCCCAGCACTTGACCTTGCCGCCCGAGAGCAGCGCGCAGTTGTGTGCGCCGCCGGCGTCCAGGCTCTGCACTTTCGTCAGACCCTTCACGGCGACCGGCTTCAGCCGGTCCGTGGTCGAGCCGTCTCCGACCGGAGCCGGCCCGATTGTTGCCCCAGCAGTAGACCGTACCGCCGGTGATCAGAGCGCACGTCCAAACACTGCCCGCCGTCAGCTGTTTCACCCTGCCGAGGCCCGCAGCCACCACCGGGCTCGAGCTCGTCGTCGTCGAGCCGTTGCCGAGCTGCCCGTACGGCTGGCCACCCCAGCAGCGCGCGCTTCCCGAGGCAAGCACACACGTATGCGTGGAGCCGGCCACGATCTGCTTCGCACCGGAGATGCCGGTCTTCGTCCGCGGCGTGTCGCCGATCAGCTCGGAGGAGTGCTCACCCCAGCACATGACCTTCCCGCCGGACACGATCGCGCACGTGTGCGTCTCCCCGGAGGCGAGCGCCGTGACCCCGGAGAGACCACGTACCGCGACAGGCTTCAGGCTGTCCTTGCCCGTGCCTGTGCCGAGCTGGCCTCTGGCGTTCGATCCCCAGCACTTGACCGTGCCTCCGGCCCACAGGCCGCACGCGTGGTCGAAGCCTGGCGCGATGGCCTTGACGCCGGCGAGCGCCTTGACCGTTGCCGGACGGCGGCGCTCGGTCTTGGTCCCGTCGGCGAGCTCGCCGTACGTGTTGTTGCCCCAGCACTTGACGCCCTTCGCAAGCCAGGCGCACGTCGTCCACTGGCCTGCGACGAGCTTCTTGACGCCCGCCAGCCCCTTCACGACAACCGGCTTCGAGCGATCCTCGTCGGTGCCGTCACCAACCTGGCCGAAGTTGTTCGCTCCCCAGCACTTGACCGTGCCGCCGGCGATGAGCGCGCACGTGTGGTCGGCGCCCGTGACGACCTGCTTGACGACGATGGCGGACGTCCCCGCCGATATCGAGCCGGTCGCCATCGCAGCGACTGCAATGCATGCCGCTGCTCCCCCCGTCAGCCTCAGCACGCGCAGATCCTATGCTGCTTGCGCGAGCAGCGTCTCGGCTTCCGTCATCAGCGCACGAAAGGTCTCCGACTCGTAGAGGCTGATGACGCGCGAGCCGTCGATCGCGAGCTCCTCGAAGATCGCACGTCCCTCGGCGCTCCACGCAGCCTCGCCGGCCTCCCACTCCGCCGCCAGCTGCGCTCGCAACGCCTGGTAGCGCTCGTCGCCCTCGAAGATGTGTCGCACGACGAGCTGCGGCGACACCGTGCCGTTCCAGCGATTCTCCTCGAGGCGGAAGGCGAGGTCGAAGGCACCCTCACGCCGGAAGCGGTCGAGCTGAGGGCCTATCCCGAACGCGATGGCGCTCCCGGCGGGACGGCTGCGCTCGCGAACGCGGAAGCGGAGATGCTTCCCCTCCCCCACCGTCTGCAGGTCGGTCAGCTCACACCCGGGAAGCAACAGCGTCACGCCCGGGTTGCCGAGCCCGAAGGGCGCGAGGCGACGTAGCTCCTCGGCCAGCCCGAGCGTCAAGGCCGAGCCCGGGACGGCCGCGTCGACGATGGTCACCGGTCGCAGCTCGTCGTCGGTGAGATGAGCATCGGCGTGAGCGGCAAAGGCCTCGGCGAACGCATCGATCGCCTCCGGCCGGATGGAGAGACCCGCGGCCGCGCGGTGACCTCCGAAGCGATCGAGATGTTCCGCGCAGGCCGTCAGGCCGGCGTGCAGGTCGTAGGCGCTCAGCGATCGACCGGATCCCTTCCACTCGCCGTCCGTGCCCGCGATCAGCACGACCGGCCGCCGATAGCGCTCGACCAGCCGGGAGGCGACGATGCCAATAACGCCTTCGTGCCAGCCCTCGTCGGCGAGGACGTAGCCGCGCTGTCGGCGACGGCTCTCCGGCCACTCGTCGATTCGCCGCGACGCCTCGCGCAGGATCCGCTCCTCGACGGCCTGGCGGTCGCGATTGAGCTCCTCGAGCCTCGCGGCCAATCCGCCAGCCTCCCCGTCGTCCTCGCACATGAGGAGATCGAGCGCGATCTCGGGCCGGCAGAGCCTGCCGGCGGCGTTGATGCGCGGCGCCAGGCGGAAGCCCACGGCACCTTCGTCGACCACTGCCGGATCCACCCGCGCAGACCGCATGAGCGCGCGCAGACCTGGCCGTTGCGTGCGCGCGAGCTGCTTCAGGCCGGCAATCGCAAACGCACGGTTCTCGTCGACGAGCGGGACGACGTCGGCGATGGTGGCCAGCGCGACGAGGTCGAGGTGCCGCTCCAGCGGATCGTTCGCGAGCGCCTGCAAGAGCTTGAATGCGACGCCGGTCCCGCAGAGCTCCGGAAACGGGTACGACGAAGGCCGCGTGGCGACGATCGGGCAGTCCGGCACGTTGTCTCCGGGCCGATGGTGGTCCGTGACCACGACCTCCAGCCCAAGGCGTCTGGCGGCCGCCACCTCCTCGACGGCGGTGATGCCGCAGTCGACGGTGAGCACGAGCCCGTAGCCGTCCTCGGCGAGCTTCTCCAGGGTCTGGCCCGAAAGCCCGTAGCCCTCCTCGAAGCGGCTCGGCAGATGCCAGCCGACATCGGCTCCGAGCTCCCGGAGGCAAGTGACGGCGAGCACGGTCGCGCAGATGCCGTCCACGTCGTAGTCGCCGTGGACGCAGATGCGGGTCCCGTCGGCGATCGCCCTGTGGATGAGTTGGCACGCACCTTTCACATCCCCGAGCAGGTGCGGGTCGTGGCGGGGCGGCTCGCCGGCCAGGAACGTCGTCGCCGAAGCAGCGTCGTCGTAGCCGCGGCGTATGAGCACGCGGGCGGCGATCTCGGAGACGCCGAGCTCCTCGGCGAGCTTACGAGCGGCACGCGTGTCGCAGGGAGCAAGCGCCCAGTCCATGCGTTCGAAGGTACGGCCCTCGCCGGACGGCGTCGATGAGGCGGCGACCGGGGCCGGGCTGGTTATCCTGGGCCCATGGACGCCGACTACTCCTCGGGGGACGACTACGAGGTCGAGTTCCGCGCCGGACCGAGGTCGTACCGGTTCTCGTTCGGCCGGCAAGACTTCGAGGAGCGCGTCGTAGCAGCCGCCGTCAAGCTCGGCCTCGTGGAGAGAAACGAGCTCGACGGCGATGAGACGGCCGACCTGGTCGAGCTCACCGCGGACGGACAGCTATGCGTTCCCCGCAGTGCGCTCGGCCACTATCTCGTTCGGCACTGGGAGCGGATCTCCCTCGTCGGCGACGAGTCGCTCGTCTACTGGCTGCGCAAGCTCGTCTTCCGCAGCGCGTGGCTCGACCACCGCGTGAAGCAGGGACTGCTCGACATCGAATGGGACGAGCGCTCCGGTGAGTTCACGTACTCCGACCCGAACGGCGACCGCGCGCTACTCGAGTTGGCGCCGGTTCCGTCGTGGCACGAGCTCCAGTTCAAGCCTTAGCCGGCGGCGCCTGGCCGAAGCCGAACGGCGGGTGCTCTTCCATCTGCGTCAGCCTGATGGCGGCGATCGCGGCTACCGGCACGATCATCTCCTCCGGCATTCCGTCGTCTCGATAGGGGGCGAGGGTCACGAAGCCGTAACCGGGCGCGTCCGCGATCGAGAGCAGCCTGTGCACCGAGCCGTCGCGAAGCTCGACCTCGACGGCGGCCTGCCCGTCGGCGTGCTCGCGCGCAAAGCGCTCGATGTGCTCTCGCAGACGCGTGACGAAGTCCTCGAGCGACGGCTGCGGAGCACCGGGAACCCAGATCTGCTCGGCCATCAGAACAGGGCCCCGTCGGTAGCGATGGTCGCCCCGACGTGCTCGAGGCCGAGCTTCGTGATCACGCGGCCCCGGGGCGTCCGCTGGAGGAAGCCGAGCTGGAGCAGATAGGGCTCGTAGACGTCTTCGATCGTGTCCGGCTCCTCGCCGAGTGCGACGGCCAGGGTGGACAGCCCCACCGGCCCGCCCTCGAACTTCGTGGCGACAGCCTCCAGGAGCTCTCGGTCCATGCGTTCGAGCCCCTCGCGATCGACCTCGAGCAGCGTCAACGCGTCCTCGGCCACGTCGGTCGTGATCGTGCCGGAGTGCCGCACCTCGGCGACGTCACGCACGCGACGGAGGATGCGGTTGGCAACGCGCGGCGTGCCGCGCGAGCGGCATGCGATCTCGTTCGCCGCGTCGTCGGCGATCTCGACGGCCAGGATACGCGCCGAGCGGCGGACGATGGTCGAGAAGTTCTCGCTGCTCGTAGTAGCCGAGCCGGAACGTCATGCCGAAGCGGTCGCGCAGCGGCGTCGTCGAGCAGGCCGTGCGCGTCGTCGACCGACGAGCGTGAACGGCGGCAGGTCGAGCGCGAGCGTCCTCGCGGAAGGCCCCTGCCGACGACGATGTCGAGGCGGAAGTCCTCGAGCGCCGGATAGAGGATCTCCTCGACGCGGGCGCGAGACGATGGATCTCGTCGACGAACAGGACGTCTCGCTCGTCGAGGGCTGTGAGGATCGCCGCCAGGTCGCCCTTGCGATCGAGCGCGGGGCCGGCGACGGAGCGCAACCCGACCCCCAGCTCGGCACGAATCACGTGCGCGAGGCTCGTCTTGCCGAGCCCGGCGGCCCGGCCAGCAAGGTACGTGCTCCAGCGCCTCCCCACGGCCACGCGCGGCCTCGAGC